>DAOTJE010000013.1:0-119486 GCA_035448545.1 Sedimentisphaerales bacterium
CATCGGCCAATTCAATCCTTTACGATTAACCCCTGTCGACTTTGCGTTTGCCCTGCGATCACCGCCCGCAAGGGGGAAAGAAGACCGGCTTGGCTGGCCCTCGGCCATCTACGCGTCCAGACAGCTCCCCGCATTTGTCATGCTGAGTCCCGATGCACATCGGGATCGAAGCACTTGGCCAGAGACCAGGCACGTACCCCATTCGCGGCCAGATTCCTCCGCTCCGCTTTGCTCCGGTCGGAATGACAACGCGGACGCGGCCACTGCGCCTCAGGCGCAGGCTGTCCTAACGTACACGCGGATCAAACCCTGCGAGCTTCCGCCCCCCGAATTCCTTCCCGCCCCACCCGCCCCGGCGCGCCTCCCCGTGTCGCGGCCATCGCGGCCGCGGGCTACGCGTGGTCGGCGTCACACCTCTCTATCGCGCCGACGAACTGCTCCCAGATTCCCCCAATGTCGTCGGCCAGCGGGCGCAATTGGGCATCGTCAAGCATGAATCCGTAGCCATGAATAAAGAAATGCCTGAAGGTCAGGTACTCATAGAGGCGGTCGGCCAGCGTTTCCGATATGAGCCCATGGTGAACGGCGGCTTCCAGCACGTCCTTATGCCATATCTCCGAGCGCGCGACGCGGACACCTTTGGCCTTCAGAATCTGGTTTAGGATGTTCTCGATCCCGTTGTAGATGTTGTGAAGAAACGTAGCCATCGCCGCCAGCTCGACAGGCGACCGAAGCTCCCTCGCCCTGGCCTCACCGAGATAGCGAAGGGCTTGCTCTACGTTCTGCCTCTCAGCCGCGATCTTCCTGATCAGATCCACGATAGATCCTCAATCCGGTTTCTTCGACGAGATCATTGAACAGCGACTTGCGGGACAAATCCACGAGGTCGACCGGCTGTGACAGGTGCTTCACAAGGTCGGCATAGAACCGGAAGAACCGCGCCGGCTCGATCCCTTTGACCGCCAAATCCACATCATGGGGTGTCTGAGCGGGGTCCAGAGACGAACCGAACAGGACCACCTCATCGACCTGGTATTCCCGGGCATAGTGCAGAATGATCTGTCTCTGGGCTTCGGTTATCATCGCATCTCTTTCTGCCGGTAATAGGCACATAGCGCAAAGCAACCAACGCACATTGTACGGCGCAATGCCGGAAGCGTCAATGGACCGCCGAACGCAACGGTGTCTATTCAACCCGCCCCGGCGTTCCTCCCCGTGTCGCAGGCATCCTGCCCGCGCGTGCCGAGGGCGTCCCGCCCTTGCACCCCTCCCTCCCCGTCACCACCCCCACAGACCCAACCGCCCCCCAGCCATCCTCACGCCACCAGAAGCCATCGCGAATTGCGTAAGACGACCCCGGAATTGCCCGGATTCTGTTATCATCAGATCGGCAAGGGGGCGGGTTGAACAGGGCTCGGCTTGAATCTCCGGGGCATTTCAAAACGCCTGAGCCCTTTGAGCTATCTTCTCGGACTCTCTCAGGGGGGCCGGACGGGGGGCGCTTCTTTGTCAATCCGCCGAGAAATCCTGCCGATATGAGGATTGTCGAAGTGCGTGGGGCTGTCTGAGGAACTTCACAGGAAAGGTGAGACCTTATGAAGAAGAGAGAGCGTTTCATTGTGGTCGCGGTCGCGCTCGTTCTTGTCGCGGCCGTGACGTACTTCTCGACTCGCCTCTGGGTGAGCGCATCCGAACCTACTGCGCCCGAATCGCAGACGAACCCTCGCGTAGAAGCAACGCAACCGGCAAACCAACTCAAGGCAGGGCAGCAGCGCATTGCGGAATTGGAGAAGGAGTTGGATAGTCTCAGGATGGAAGACAGGTCTGATTTCCCCGGTCTGCACACTGCCCTCAAGAACATGAAGCTAATCGTCATCGAGGTGAAAGACTTGCCTCTTGAAGCTGTCCGCTACGGCCTTTCTAACAAGAACATCATTGACGCCGTAAAGGCTCGGTTGCGAACTCACGGCATTAGGGCTGTCACGTTTGATGAGGGATTATCGTCGGCGAACGCTGAGGATTTGCGCACGGTATCGGCTACCCCGTCCCTCCATCCACGCCTTGAAGTTGGAGTCGAGTTTGCACCACGAGGCGCAACATACATCGGATACCTGGGGGTGTCCATGCGGAAACGTACGGGGGCGGGCCTGGACAACGACGGCGGCTCGCCAGAAGTCGCGAAGGCCGCGAGGGAGTTGTCTAAAGCTGTTGACGCGATGGATAGACCCTTTGAAGACACAAAGGGGAAAGAGGGGGACGCAAAAGAACAGGCTCTCAAGGCAGAGGACGCGGCCCTGAATAAAGTTGTCGACCTGCGTGCAAAATGGGTTCAGGCCGTGAAGCAGGTCGAGCGGGATTTCATAGATGGTCGCCCCCCAAGAAAGCCGATCAGGCAGTGGACCTTCGTAAGCTGTTGGGAATATCGCTTGAGTATTTGTGGTGCGCTGGCCAATTTCGCGGAAGATGAACGCAATGGCCTTGACGAAATGATAGACTACTTCGCCCGTGAGTTCCTCAAGGCCAATCCAATCGAGGCGAAGCAGTGACAGAGAATAATAAGGACAGTCACCCATTTGGAGATAATACGGCTCCAGATAATAGGTGGCTGCACCTCGTTATGTACCTCGTTATGTAGATTAGCAATGACAGGCGACGCAAGAGACCGTCTTTGAATCAGGAGGCAAAACATGGACGACTGGAGACAATTCGACGAGACGTTCCACCAGGCCCAGCAGCGGCAACAGGAGCGAGAGAGAGCAGAGCAAGAGAAGAAGGCGAATATGGACGAGAATAAGAGGAAGACAATTGAGTTCGTGAGTAACATTGCCCAGCCGGCGTTCGGCGAAATAGAGAAAGAGCTTCACGGGCGAGGCATGACCTGCCAGACGGTGCCCAAAGGTTCATCAATTACTATCCATGTTGCCAAACCAGGAGGCCTGCCAACGAGAACTGGGGCCTTTGAGTGGACGGTAACGGTAGAACCTACCTCGACAGCATCGGGAATTCAGGTAGAGGCCAGCGGGACGGACGTACCAGCGCATAAGGTCAAGATAGAGCGACCGGGTGGCGTCCTTCTGTCCGGCGAGCTTTTGTCCGGCGACAAGGTTAACAAGGATGATATTGTCAGGAGTTTCCTCGCCGACTTCTCCCGAGCGTGTCTGACACAATGGGTGACATAATAGACATAATAGCGACAGTCTCGTAGTGTGCACCGCACACCGCTCGTCTCCGCCTCGGAGTTGACGCACGCCTCCGCGCCTCAGAATCATGCTCATTCTACGGCGGGCCGAGACTCAAGAACAGGGAGAACGCGGGCGATTCCGCTCGCGGCGGAAGGATGGTGGGCGGTGCCCACCCTACGGATCATGCGGTCTTTCGGTGTCGCTTTCGGGCGGAGCGCGGCACCTCCGCGCCGGCGGTGAGGACCTCGCGGGCTTTTTCGTATAAGGGGGCCAGGGACTCGGGGACGGAGTCGTGCGTGATGGCCTCCAGCAGCAACAGGGGCGGCGGCGTACCCGTCGCCTCCTGGAGCCGAAGCAGGTGCTCGATGGTCAGACTGCGCTTGCGGTGCGCGACCCGGCTGATGAACGACTCGCTCAGTCCCATGCTCTCGCCGATCTGCCGGAGCGTCATCCCCTGCGATTGCAGGTGCCTGACCAGATCGGCCGACAGATTCGCTTCAACTTGTTTCCTCTGTTCGTCCAACGGATCGCTCCTTACATACTCCTATCTTAGGCCGGACGTGACCGGAAAACAAGGAAAACCCCAACGATGGCGTGCGTGAAGTGTCTGGGTGGCAGCCTCAAACGCCTTGGCGTTTGGGGATGGTTTGATGGGTAAGGGCCTGGCGCACCACATCTGCCAACCCACCTCGCCATCCCCAAAGCTCCGTTTCACTGCGCTTTGAGGCTGCCACACAACTGACAGGATATCTTCACACATTCGTGCGTGAAGCGTCGTACGTGAAGCGTGAAGCGCTGGCCACCCCACGCTTCTACGCATGTACGCTTCTACGCATCTACAGCCCTCCCGGGCAGCCTCTCGTCGTTCGTATCTCGGCCGACTTGACGCGGGGGCTGGGAATCCGCTCCGCCTGCCGGGCATGGTGGGCAATGGGTTTGTCGTGCGGACAACAGAAATATTTTGTTGTATTTTGTACTTGACGCGGATGTATGGTCGTACTACCATAGAGCAGCCCGTCGGGCTTCTCTTGACGCGTCGTGCGTGAAGCGGGAAGCGGACAGGACGTGGGGTCCCAAAGAGGGCCCGATTCACGAGGCACGGGCCACGGGTCACGGGCCACCAGAGACGTGTGATACGGAAGGAGAAAAACATGGCCAAGCGGAAAGAGCGGGACAAGGCCGCAAAGACGGCGAAGAGCAGCAAGGGCGCCAAGGGCACGCGGGGCAGGAGCCAGCGGGTTCGCCAGTGGAAGCCGCCGCGGGTGCCGCCGCCGGACAGCACTGTCTGGCCGGAGCAGTATCGCGGCAAGAACTGGAAGCCCGTCTACGCGATCCTGTTCGCGGGGCGCTGCCAGTTGTGCGCGTACTCCTGTCCCCTGTCGAAGTGGCGCCAGTTGCTGGACAAATACCACGGCCAGTCCCGCCTGCTGCTGTGCACGAACCACCCGGACTGCCCGGGCGAGCTGCGCGAGGTCCTGCCCATCGAGACCTGCCGCAACTTCAAACCCAAACCTTGGGGCAGGATCTGCACCAATCCGCCGAAGCGCCGCGCCTCCGCCACCCCGACCGAGTCCGACCCCGACGTCCGCCGCATCCCCGTCGGCAAAGGCCTCTTCGCCCTCGTCGACGCCGCCGACTACGACCGTCTCAGCAAGTATCGCTGGTACGCGTCGGTTCATGGGCCCAACATCTATGCCCTCGCCTATGTCGATGGACGAGCGGTCACCATGCACCGCCTGCTGATGAAACCGCGAAAAGGCTACGTCGTCGACCACATCGACGGCAATGGCCTGGACAACCGGCGCTGCAACCTGCGGGTCTGCACGCCCGCGCAGAACCTGGCCAACAAGGCCCCGCGTGGCGGCTCGTCGCAGTTCGTGGGCATCTACCGCAGGAGGGACAAATGGGTCGCGCATGTCACGCGTCGCGGGAAGTACTACTACGTCGGGATTTTCGACGATGAGGTGGAGGCCGCCAAGGCGCGCGACCGCAAGGCCTACGAACTGCACGGCGAGTACGCCTATCTGAACTTCCCGGAGGATTTCAAGCGATGAGCACGCCATGCAGCGCGTGCGTCGCTATATCCGTACGCGTATGGCATGAAGGCTGTGACTGATGTTTGCGGCAAGGGTACGCGGCGTGAATCTCGAAATCCGAATCTCGAAATCCGATACAAGCACAAAGGTCCAAATTCCCCAAATTCGAAACAGCCCTTTTGGTGGCTCGGCCTCGGACACTGGGATTTCGGTCATTGGGCTTTGTTTCGGGCTTCGTGTTTCGTGCTTCGGATTTCGAGCAGGGCCGGCTCTTACGAGCACACTACAAACCTCTTGCCGTTTGTAGTGGCGTCGTGAGACGCTGCTCCTGTTTCATGTATGCCCTTACGGGCACACTACGAACGGTATGCTCTTACGAACACACTACGAACGGGCTCAGGTCCTGGACTGGTCGAGGATAAGTTCCTTGACCTTCTGGCTGGGCAGGTTGAGCGCGCCGTAGGCGGCGGCCGCGGCCGCTCGCAGATCGGGCTCGGTCTCGTCGGAACCGGTCAGGCCGTAGATCTGGTCGACCGTCGCATCGGGCAGAAGGTTGCCGTTGAGCTTGGCCGAATTGGCCAGGGACGCGAACGCGTCGATCCGCACCGCCATGTCATAGGCGTCGCTCAGCGCCATCTCGGCAATCGCCCGTTGGGCATCGGGGCTGTTGAGGTAGGCCAGCGTCTGGCCGGCGAGGACCTGGAGGTCCTGCTGCTCGCCCCGCGTCGCACCGACCAGGGCCGCCTGGGCCAGGGAAAGGTCGATGACCGGATTGCGGCTGACGCCCAGCTTCAGCAGGGCCTGGACGGCCCGCAGGGCGTAATCTTCGGCCCGTTCGGCGGTCCAATCCCCGCCGACGGCCTGGGGGTCCAGGGCCAGCGCCTGGGCCAGATTCTGGACGACCAGACGGCTCTCATTGAAGGGCTGCCGGGGTCCGGCGTTGGCGATGGCGATGGCGGCAGTGTAGCGCACCGCGCGATCCGAGAAGGACAGGGCCTGGAGCATGGGCTGGGCGGGGCCGACGGTATAGAGCAGCGAGTTCTCGCCGGCGTTGGTCGCCAGGGCCTCAGCCGCACCCAGAGCGACCGCCGCGTTCTTGTCGTTGAGCCCGCGAAGCAGCGTCTGCTGGAGATACTCGGGGCCGGCGGTCTTGGCATAGGTCAGCGCCGAGGCGTGCTGGGCGCCGAAGTATTCCGGCATGGCGATGCCCGTCGCCTCCGCCTTGAAGAACGCCGCCAGCCACAGTCCGATCGACAGACCGAACTGATCGTCGGCCTTGAGCGACCACTCGCAGCAACGCATCGCCATCAGCTCGTTGAAGTACGCCCGGTCCACTTCCTCGCGGACCAGCCGGTTGGCGTCGGCGTCCCAGAACCAGATGTTGGCGAAGGACGGGCCTTCCTGGGGGGCCAGCGACTCGTCATGGTAATAGTACTTCTCCGCCAGTTGGAAGAACATGGCGGCCGCCGGTGCATTGCTCATCTGCGGGTCGATCTTCTGGATGCTCTGGGCGGCGAGGCTGCGAAGCTCGGTCGAGGCGTCCTTCTCCACGACGTACTTCAGATACGGCAGTGACTGGGGATAGCCGATCTGACCCAGCGCGCGGATGACCTCCGCCTTGACCGCGTCGTTGTTCATCTGAAGGGAAGCCGCCAGAGGACGGATCGCGTGGCGACCGATTTGCGGCAGCGCTTCGAGGATGTTGTCCAGCTCGCTGCGCCGGGCGGGGTCGGCGATCGCATCGAGCATGAACGGAATCGCGTACTCGCCCGAGTTCTTCAGACGCCCGATCGCATTGATCTTGCCGCGGATCGTGGTGCTCAGCCGCTTGATCTCGTCGACGATAACCTGGGGATCGGACCGCAGCTCAAAACGCCCCTGTTCGATCACCGCCAGAAGTTGCTTGGCCACGGAGGCCAACTCTGCGTCCTTTGAGGTCTCGACCACCTTCATCGCCAGCTCGTAGCCTTGCGGATTGGCCTGCGTCAGTTCGAGCAGCGCCACCGGGTCGGGATTGCTCTGCAAGATGGCCTGGCCGTAGCCCTTGGCCAAATCAAACCGCCCGATCTTAACGTAGTGCAAGAAATCGTTCCAATCGTTGGCAAGCGTACGCTGCTGCGACAGACCGCTCCCAACGATCAAACCTGCCAGACAAAGAACCACGGCAACGGCTCGTCCGTTCAACATCGAGATGTCTCCAATACCCCTTTGTGTCCAGTTATGGGACCGGCCCGACTGCGGAGAACGCGAAGGACTGTGGTGAATACCCTTACCCCGCGGTCTCCCCCGTCGGGCGGTCCGTCCCTTTTCGAAGGCAGTTACAAGCAACAAGCCGTCGTGATCTTCGGCCTTAATCTCTTGATTCTAAAGCCAGAACGGCTCTCTGTCAACAAAAAACCCCTTTCCCAGCCTCCCCATTTCCATCGCATTCGCAGGACAAACGACCTTTGTTTTCCCTATTCGGCTCAGGTTTCGGCCACATCGCACCGTATCCATTCTTCGGCTCCACGAGGGCCCCAGGAGGGTCCCTGCGGGCCGGACGCGACGCGAATTCCCTTGACGGCAACGGCGAAAGACTGCATAATACAGAACAAGGAAGCTTTTGAGCTTGAATCGGTGTACCGGGCAGGAGGTACCGATGCAGGATGCGGAACTGATGGCCGTGGCGCGTCGAGTGCGTCGACGCTCAACCGCCTGCGATGGGGCTTCTCTCCCGTACACACCGCGAAATCCGGCTGTGCCCGACCTTGCTGTCCCGATGCGGCCGGAATGGTTAGACTCTGAACATCTGCATGCCCACCACAACCTGACGAACGTGGATATGGAGATTATGGGGTATTTATCCTTGACGTCACGTTATTGGACTTGGTAAATTGGGTACCAGGCAGCCTGCGGCGATCCTCTTGGGGCCGCCGGCGATGAGAAGACAAGGGCAGGTACGGGTGCTGCAACACCCTGGGAGACTGTGTTCCGCCTGTTCCGGAACAGCACGTCGCGTCAGGATACCGGGGTCACGCTGAGAGAGAGTAAGGAAGGAGGTGATCGAGCGGGCGGTGCGATGGTCTCTCCGGCGAGATGCAGCGACAGAAATCTACACGTCTGGGCACGGCATACAGCAATGGGAAGATTCCCGCGTGCCATCGGGGGGGAACGAAAGGGCGCGTTGCCCCGGCACGATGAAGTTTTGTTCAGTTGAAGGAGGACCGTCATGTGTAAGAGAACGTTGATTCTTCTGGCCGTGTTGGGGCTCGTGCTGAGCTCGGCGGCCCAAGCCGCCAACATCACGGTCGTCACAGAGAATGTGGACCGCGAGCCGGACGGAGTCGTCGACGACCAGGGATTGATCGACTGGCTCGTGGCCCAGGGGCACACGGTCGACGTAAGACGTGACTACTGGTGGACGCTCGACGACGCCAAGATCGCGGCCCTGAACGCCGCCGATTTGATTATCGTCAGCCGCCTGTCCAACAGCGGCAACTACGATGACGGTGCCGAGGTGACGCAGTGGAACTCAATCACCGCGCCGATGCTCCAGATGAGCGCCTATCTCGTCCGCAACAACCGCTGGAAATGGATGAACTCCGGGACGGCGACCGGTAACACCACCGACACCGTGATGGAAGTGCTGGACCCGACCCACGAGGTGTTTGCGGGCGTAGCGCTCAGTGTTGCCGATCCCAACGACCCGAACACCGTAGGGAACCGGGTTCAGGCCGTTGACCCCAGTGTGGGCACCGGCATCACTTCCTTCATGGACACCCTCGACCCGGGTAACGGGACCCTTCTGGCCACCGCGCCGGTTTCCAACACGGCCTGGATCGTCGAATGGGACAAGGGCGTGGAGTTCTACGCCGGCGCCGGTCAGTTTGCCGGCGGGCCGCGCATGTTCTTCGCCGCCGGCACCCAGGAATCGGGCGCTACCCCCCAGGGCGCCTGGAACCTCACGGCCGAAGGCGAAATCATGTTCGCCAACGCAATCAATTACCTGCTGAGCATTCCGTCTCGCTACGCATCGGCACCGAGTCCGGCCGACGGCGCCAGCGATCTGCTGCGCGACGAAGTGACGCTGAGGTGGACGGCCGGCACCACCGCCGCGACGCATGACGTCTATCTGGGCACCAGCCGGGAGGCTGTCGCCAGTGCCAGCACCGACAGCAACGATACGACGGGCGCGCTGGTCAGCGCAAGCCAGACGGGCAACAGCTTTGATCCCGGCCGGCTCGAATTCGGCCAAACCTATTACTGGCGTGTCGACGAAGTGGGACCGGCTCCCGGTTACAAGGTCTACAAGGGTGACGTCTGGAGTTTCACTGTGGAGCCGTACAGCATTCCCATCACGAATGTGATCGCGACGGCCTCCAGTTCAGCAGGCAACCTCTTCGGACCGGAGAAGACCGTCGATGGGTCCGGCCTGGACGAGAACGACCTGCATTCGGCCAACGGCACCACCATGTGGCTCAGTTCCGGTGAACGGGACGAGGTGGTCTATATCGAGTACGCGTTCGACAAGCCCTACCGTCTCGACATGGTCTGGGTCTGGAACTCCAATACCGGCATCGAGGCAATGTATGGCTACGGCCTCAAAGACGTGACCATCGAGACCTCGATGGACGGCAGTACCTGGACGACCTTCGGCGACGTCGAATTCGCCCAGGCTCCCGGCGACTACGGCTACGCCCATGACACCGTGGATATGGCCGCCACCGCCGCCAAGTACGTCCGATTCGTCGCCAACAGCAACTGGGGCGGCGGGCCCCGGTATGGCCTGAGTGAGGTCCGCTTCTTCGCGATCCCCGTCCTCGCCCGGGAGCCGCAGCCGGCGTCGGGACAGGTCGAAGTGCCTGTCAACGGAACCTTGAGCTGGCGGTCCGGCTTGCTGGTCGGCTCACACCAGTTGTACATCAGCAGCAACAAGGCCGCTGTCGAGAACGGCACGGCCCCCGTGAAGGTCCTGAACACCAACAGCTTCAACCTTGAGTCTCTCGGGTTGAACATCGGGACCACATACTATTGGAAGGTTAACGAGGTCAACGACGTCCTCTCGCCCAAGAGCCTCAACGGCGACGTCTGGAGCTTCACCACGCAGAATTTCTTCGCGGTCGATGACTTCGAAAGCTACACCAGCGAGAATATCAAGAACACCTGGGTCGATGGCTGGAAGAAGTCGACGGGCGTGCGCAATGCCTCGAACGTCAATCCGGTGATCGATCAGGAGATCGCCAACAGCGGCAGCCAGTCGGTGTTCCTGGCCTATGACAACACGAAGTCTCCGTACCACATCGAGATCGAGCGGACGATCTCCGGGCGGACCAACTGGACCAACAACGGTGTGCAGAAACTCGTGCTGTTCTTCCACGGCGATCCGGGCAACAAGCCCAACGACAAGCTCTATGTGACGATCAACGGCAAGACCGCCACCTATGACGGCGACCTGTCCAAGCCGTGGTGGAGAAGCTGGAGCATTGACCTGAACTCGATGGGCATCAACGTGCGTGATGTCCGACTCCTGGCGGTAGGCGTGGGCGACGTCACAAAGCCGACAACCGGCCGCAAGGGGAAGATTTGGATCGATGACATCCGCCTGTATCGGACCGCTCCCTCCGTGCCGACCATCGTGGACGCCGCGCTGGCGGTCAACAGCAGCGGCGATTTCAAAGGCCAGTTCGATACCCTCCTGGCAGCGATGAGCAAGGCCGATCCGGCGATCCTCGAGGCCCTGTCGAGTGAAGAGGACTACACCGTATTCGCGCCGACCGATGACGCGTTCGCTGCGATGGGAATCAACGCCAGCAACGTCGGCAGCCTGGATATGGGGATTTTGAACGAGATCCTGCTGTACCATGTGGTAGCCGGCAAACTGGCGTCGGCGGACGTTCTGGCCGCCAGCCAGATTGCGACGGTCCAGGGCACGGCGATCCGGCAGGCGGGCGGCGTGCTGATCGACGGCGTCGGACGTCAGGCCAATCTGCTGGCCGTTGACGGCGTCGCCTCGAACGGTCTGATGCACGTCGTGGACGCGATGATGCTGCCGTTCGAGATCCGCAACCTCGTCGAAATGCTGATCGCCACAAACAGTGCCGGCAGTCTGGCCGGCCAGCTCAACAGCCTGCTCGGCGTCGTTCAGAGCAATCCGTCGCTGGTGGCGTTGCTAACCGGCGCAGACGAATACACCGTCTTCGCGCCGACGGATGCGGCGATCGCCGCTCTGCGGCTGGCCGCCGATGAGAATCTGTTCCTCTACCACATCGCAGCCGGCTCGCTGCGGGCGGCGGATGTGCTCGCGGCCGAAGAGCTTACGATGCTCAATGGCGGCACGTTGAAGCAGGCCGGCGGCGTTCTGATCGATGCCGCCGGACGGCAGGTGGCGCTTGTCGCGACCGACGTGATTGCGTCCAATGGTGTTATCCACGTCATTGACGCGGTGCTGCTGCCGGTACCGGTGATCGAGAACGCCAGCTTCGAGCTGCCCGGGACGGAGAAGCAGAAAGGCTTCGACGCCGTACCCGGCTGGGCCACGGACGCCGAAGTCGTGGATTCCGGCGTCGAGACAGGCTGGACGCCTACCGATGGCCTCTGGACCGCCTACCTGATGAGCGGCGATCCTTCCGTCTGGCAGATGACGCCTTTGACTCTGGGCGAGGGCGACCTGTTCACACTGAAGGTGGATGCACGGATCACCTGGGCCGCCACAACGCTGCGGATGACCCTGTACTATCTGGCGGACGGTGTCCGCGTCCCGGCGGCAACCGCCGACGTGGCGCTGACCGGCCAGATGCAGGAGTACACGCTGGAACTCAACGCTTACCTGGCACCCGAGGCGGTCGGAAAGACGATCGGTATTGAGTTCCAGAACGTCAGCAGCGGTGCCACGTGGATCGGGCTGGACAACGTTCGTCTGGAGGGCCCGACGGCCGCTCCGGAACCTGAGCCCGAGCCGGAGCCTGCTCCCGAGCCCGAGCCGGTGGTTGTAGAGTAAGATCGAGAAAGGCCGCCCAAGCGGTCTGACTCACAAAGTTCCTCGCGGGGTCCGTACCCACCCGGATACGGACCCCTTTTTCTTATGCGCCAGGATCGGTCTTGCGCACCGGGAACAGGGGAGCAAAAAGAGTTTGAACTGACCCTTCTGTCTGCCGTACCGCTCAGACAGTTCTGCGGAAGTCAACCGGCCTACAGGACAGGCCTGTCAGTGTTTGTAGCGCTGCGGGATGTCCGAACTGAGCCCCTTGCCCATTGCCGAAAGCAGCAGCAATTCCGCCGCGATCAGCAGGTAGATCGGCCCGAGCAGGAGACTGCACACGATGGCAAACTCCCGCGTCGGCCGGTCCCACGAGCCTTTGGCGCAGCACAGCGCCGCGCCTTCCGTGCAGAAGTACGCCAGCACGGCCGAAAGAACCCACAGCAGCACCCATACCCAAGCCATACTCTCATCCTCCCGATGCGGGACAATGACGGCTTCTCAAGGTGCAGGCCAAAAGATGCGATTGGAAATGCCAAAGACAGCCAACCACTCCTATTATACCACGTTGCACAAGAAAAAAAGATTCGCAAACCGCTTTTTTTGTCCGGACACGTAGGAATCGCCGCGTCATAAGCCTCATCGTCGGCTGCGTGGGCGACTGGTTCGGCGGCTGGGACGGCCTGGAGGCGGACTCGGCCGACCAGTTCGCCACCGAGGACCTGCAACGCGGCGGCTGGGCAGCCTGCCGCGTATCGAGACCGGCGGCATCGCCACTGGAGAAGGTCGCTCAGCCCCTCCAGCTCAAGGGCGGCGCCTGGCACCAGGCCGACCCGGCGCAACCCTCTGCTTCGACCTGCCCAAGGGCCAGACCACTGTCATCATCTGACCGCCGGTTTACTGCTGGCGTCGGGCCCGCCAGATGCAGCGGCCGCCGGTGGCGACGCTGACGTCGCCGACAAGCTCGGCCCCTTCCAGGTGGACGGTCATGCTGTCGGTCGGCGCCTGCTGCGGCATGCCGTTGACGACGATGGTCTTGCTCTGGCCCTGCATGACGAGCTGGTTGCCCTGCATCTGTCCGACGAAGATCTCCGTGATCTTGTAGAACATCTGCTGGCCGTACATGTCGGAGACCATCGCTTCCCCGTACCATTGAGCCGTGAATTGCCCGTTCTGCCCCATCGCCACCTGCACCTGCATGGGATAGCTCAGCGCAGGATAATCGTTCGTGGCCGTTCCCGCCCAGAGCCCCACAGGCGACCACTGGGCCTGCGGCTGCGGCATGGGCTGCGGCTGAGTCGGCTGCCTGGGCTGAGTCGGCTGGGTCGGACCGGGGGCGGTATGAGGGGCGGGAGCGCTGGCAACGGCGACGATGTTCCAGCGTTGGAGGATATCGGCCGGAAGGGCCTCCAATTCCGGAGACGAAACGCCTCTCGTCCAGCAATCCTCGATGTCGATCTCGATGACGCGGCCCTCTGCGGCGGCCTTCTTGTACGTCTCGCCGGCGCTCTGGACGACGCCGTCGAACGGCGTCGAGCCGTGCGTTCTGCCGCCGCCCACGCCGGTGGTCTCGACGGGCAGGAGGTTGCCCGAGGGCAGACGGATGAGGGCAAACGCGTGGCCCGGGATGAGCACCATGTAGGGCTTGAGCCCCACCGAATGCGCCATCGAGCAGTAGAGCGCCGCCAGCTCAATGCAGGTGCCCGACTTGTCGCGGATCACGTCGCGCGGGAACTTGATGTTCTGCACGATCGTGTTGTCGAAACTCAGCGTGGGGTCCGACAGTCCGACCGGTCCCTGATACGTGAAGTCGTTGCCCTGCCAGAGTTCGTAGCAGGCCTTGAGCACGGCGTAGGCGGCCTCGTCGCTGTACGGGGCGCCCCTGCCTCCGGCGGCCTTATTCGCCATCGCGGCGAACTGCTTGACCACCGGATCGTCACGCGTCACCCAGGCGGCGATCATCTCCGAGTTGCTGAACAAATCGTACCAACTGCCCATGCTCTCTTCTTTTGTGTAGTTCGAGAAGATGAACTCGTGACGGCCCAGAATCGACACGCGTTTGCCGTCACTGTCATCCTGCCGCTGCCCATCGCTGTCGATGTAGCGCCATTCGACGAGCACATTGGCTGGCGTCGTGCTCGTCAGCGAGGCGATGCTCCTGTCGAGCACAGGCTTGTACACGCCGACCACCGTCTGGCCCGGCAGGACCTCGGGATACTTCTGCCAGATGCTCCACTCGGAGTAGCCTTCCACGCGGTAGCGGAGGCGCAGGTCCGTAACGCGGCCGGTCCCGACGTTCGTCACGCGGGCCTTGGCCACCCACTGGGCGGGGAAATCAGTTTCCATGCCGTACACCTTGTACAGGCAGCTCATGATCCGGTCGCGCGCTTTGAACTCGATGTCGAGCTGTCCCTTGCCCCCGGCGTCCTTATGGGCCAGCGAATAGCTCAGCAGATTCCTGCCCTTGTCGAACGCAACGCGGGTCGCGCCGGGCGGAAGTGTGTACGACGCACGTCCTTCGAACTTGACCTCGTCGCTCGGCGAACCCTTGTAGAGGAAGGCCGCAACCGTCTCGCCGTTGTCGTTCGTGGTCGTCTCGACGAATTCCTGATCTTCCGCCTGCCATTCCCATCGCTCGTTGCCGCGGTTGTGCACCACGCCGAGCATGTGGACGTCGAGCACCACCGCGGAGCCGGCGTCGTCGTATGCAGCAGACGCGTCCGGGGCCAATTCGGTGTCCGCGCGGTTCGACGAAAGCTCACGAAGGAAGTACACCGGGTCCTGAACGACGCCCTTGATCGTCGCATAAACCTGCGGGTCGAACGTGAAGATTCCCCGGCCGACCAGATCGCCGGTGGGCGTGATGCGCCCGCTCAGGTTTACCCGGGCAATCACCTCCTGCTCCTGTCCTTCCGCCGCCTGATTCTGCGTCGGGCTTTGGTCCGTCGGAGCCGGAGCGTCCTCATCGCCTGCCATGAAAGGCGGCACCGGGACTTCCGGCATCTTCTCCGGCGCGAAGCCATCGGTCCGGACCAACTCGTTGAGCGTATCAGCCACCGCCTCGGCGTCGCTCCTCTGCTGATCCGTCAACTGCTCCCGGTACGTCTGGAGTTCCTTCTTCGCCTTCTCATGCCCCTGACTGGCGGCCATCAGCAACCAGGCACAGCCTTCGATCAGGTCCTTGGGCCGCCCGGTGCCCTCCGCGACGAAGACGCCGAAAACCCACTGGCCGTCGGGGTCGCCGGTCGTCGCGACCAGGAAGAACAAATCGGCCGCCTTGACCTGATCGGCCTCCACGCCTTCGCCCTTGTGGTATTTCTGGCCCAGATTGAACATGGAGTCGGACCAGCCGCCCAGCGACGACCGCGTGTACCAGCGCACCGATTCGCGGACATCCTGCTGAACGCCGTTGCCACGATCGTACATCAGCGCCAGGAAGAACATCGCCTCCGCGTGCCCCTGCTGAGCCAGATTCATCAGTATGGGCCGCGCGCCCTGATAGTCGCGATTGCGCAGCAATTGCCGGGCCTGCTCCATCTGATCGTTCTGGGGCAGCTCGCGAATCGGCTTGACCTTTCGCGGTTGAAGCCCCTGCCGCTGCACTTGGGCGGCCGGCTGCGATTGCGGCACAGGCATGACCTGCGGACTGGGATTGCTCGGCTGAACCGGCTGGCCGAGGGCCGACGACAGAAACACGCACGACAAAAGGATGGCACTGCAACAGGCGACCTTCTTCATATCCCGGGACCTCCGAAGTAGTCAGGGTTGGCGACGGCGTGGCACACGTCGAGTCACTCCATCGATACAAGCGACAGCTCCAGTTGATTACTCATGTTCAACTGGTTGAGACGATCGTTCAAAAGCGTCCGCGCGAGCAGCCCGTCCTGGCGACGATAGGTGTACTGAATCTGCTGGCGGGGGTTGTTGTGAACCAGCGTCACGTACTGCGGGTCCACGGAACTGACCTGTGTGGTGACGTAGGTGAAGGGATCGGTATCGAGGACCTGGCCGGTCTGAAGATGGCCCATCGCCACCGGCGGAATCCAACTGCCGCAGAGCATGTGGCTGCCGCTGACGCGCGTCGTCAGCTCCGAGCTGATTCCAGGGGCTTGGCCGCCGGTGGAGATGTCGAACTTCACCCAGTCGGGGCCGCGGCCGGTGATCGAGGCCGTCGCATTGACCGCCAGCGGCGAGGGCGGACTGCACGGAATGTTGACCTGGAAGGTCCCGCTGTAGCGGAATGTCCGGGCCTGGCCCAGCCAGGAGGGCGCCGCCTGGCCAGCCCAAGGCAGCAACAAGGTCCGGGAGCCTTTGAAGGTTGTACTCCTGGTCATGGACCCGCCGGGATGAACCTGGGCCCCCTGCACGACCTTCCTGTCGGCCTTGGCGAGCTCGCTCGAATAGAGCAGAATGCCGCTGGCCAGGTCGTAAATCCAGACCTTGCGGCTGCCGCTCTCGCCCACCAGGGCAATCAACACGGCGTCATAGGTGGCCTGCTCGATCTGCTTTCGCGTCGCGGCGACCCACATGCCCGCCTGCCCGCGCTGCGGCGGAGGTCGGTTGCCGTACGTCTGCAACAGAGCCTTCAAGGCGTCGGGGTGCAGCCAGAGATCGCCGCCGTTGCCGGCCTGGCCCACGTAGCCGGTTTCGAGCTTCTGCGTCGGGCTGGATGTGTCCATGCCGTCGTAGAGGTAGAAGAGCGTCTGGACGGCGACCTGCTGCCGATCCATAGCCACGACGTTGAACTGGAGCAAGCCATGCGAGCCGGTGCCTTCGAGCTTATGCTGCGTGTAGCGGTTGCCGTGCTGGTCTTCCCATCCGCCCTCGGGGTCGGGCGTGTACTCGTGAGGCCCGTTGGGCAGGAACCCTGAGATCATGTAGTAGGTCAGTCGCAGGCCCGGCGTGATCCAATTCGGCGGCGGCGTGGTCACCGTCAGGCCGGGAACGTCGCCCAGCGTCTGGCCGGAGCCCATCCGGATGTCCCCAACGGTCACGGCCTGCTGGGAATCGGTTGCCAGCGGCGGATTCGGGTAGTCCCGCCAGGCCGCCGGTGCCATCACGCACAGCCATCCGCTCAAGATAACTACAAGAGGCATCCATCTGCCCATAGAGAGCTCCAGCCCTGTCAATCGTGAGGATTCCGCAAGCCGCACACCACCGTCCTGAATCGGCCTCCCTGCTCCCTATGGCAGAACCAAGCCCACTCACTGACCTGCCGCACCAGCATGTTGCACGGCCAACAGGTTAGATTAGACAGGCCGTAAACGCCAGCAAAAACCGATGAAACCGCACGGATTTCTGATGCCAAAGGAAGACGTGGGTGGGAGTTGCAGGGGCGAACAATCTCTCGCCCCTACGCCCGAGACGCGGGCCATGCCCATCCGGGGCCGTGACGTCACATCAGACGCTCCGCCACGAGACCGGGAACGTGTCGACCTCCAGCGGTTCGGCCCGCTCGATCAACCACCTGCCATCCGGCTGCTCCTTCAGGTACAGGCGGACCTTGACCAGAGCAACCGCCTTGTACTGTTTGGCCACCCGGCTGGTCTGTTCGAACCGAAAGAACAGATTCAGCGTCACGGTCGCCTCGGAATCCGTCAGCGCGACCTCGGCGCCGCGTGACTTGACCCGCTGTACGGTCGGCCCGTCCAGCTCCTGCCGGCAGCGCTCCAGCAACTGCTCCCGGGTTGCGTGGTGCGAGTCGCTGTAGTCTGGTGCGATCAGCGACGCGACGGCCCGGCTGTCCTCGGCCTCAACCGCCTTCAGGACCGCGCCGACGGTCGCATGCACCTTCTCCAGGTCGGTCGCCACCAGGAAATCGAGCCCGACCCCGATCCCTGCCACGGCCAGGGGAACCAGCCAATGCCACCAGCGGCGTTTCTCCGGAAACAGGCTGCGGTAAGTCAGAAAACCGAACAGAACCAGAACCGCCGCTCCCAGCAGCGTCCACGGTTGCTCGAAGAAGTCAAACATCCTCTCGCCTTCCCTTGGATACCCTGCGGACCACCAGCGCCGCTCGGCCCGGCAGTCTCACATTTGCAGTCCGCATTGTAGACGGCCGGCACCAGGCCGACAAGGAACAGCCTCCAAGAACAAAACCGGCCTCAGGAGACTGTCCTGAGGCCGGTAAAACATGCCTGGTGCTGAGCGTCAACGCAGGCGATCACGGAATCGACTTGCAGGGGAAGCCTTCGGCCATGTAGGTAACATCTTCCCATTCATCGGCCGGAGGAGTCATGCTGAACGAGAACGAACTGGGCGTGTACATCGCTTGCTCCAGCCACGCGATCAGGCTTTTGTCATGCCACTGGCGCATTTCGGCGTGACCATCGGCGAAACCGATCGTGGTCCTGTATTTGTGCCACATGGCCAGCGGGTCCACCCAAGTCTTCGGGCCTGGGTTCATCTGCCAGGAACCGATGTTGGTCCCTCGGGTGTCCATTTCCTCGACGAAGACGTATTTGGTGGCCGGGCGCTTCAGGTCGCTGTAGATCTTGGCCTTGGTGTATCCAGACCAAGTCTCTCCATTCGCACCGCCGGGGATGGAGAAAGTCAGGTAGGCAACGTTGAGACCCTGCTTTCTGACATCGGCCGGACAGTGGTAGATGTCCACTTCTTTGACGTAAGGGAACAACAACCCGCCTCGAATGGCGTCCCATTGCTGTTCGAGCGTGGCATTCGAAGGAGGACGCAGGACCCAGTTGCCGGGGTCGGTATGGCCGCCAACCAGTTTGTCGTCGTTTTCATCCTTGTACATAAACCACGCCAGAGCAAGCGTCTTGACGTTGCTGACACAATGGACGCGCCGAGCCTGGTCCCGGGCCAGACGCAACGACGGCATCAGGATGGCCATCAATACGGCGATGATGGCGATCACCACCAGCAGTTCGATCAAGGTGAAGGCTCTCGTTCTCATGTCGGATCTCCATCGATGCATACGTCGGTTCCTCGTCAGGTCCTTGGACGTTCGTTCACCAGTTGCCACACCCTCTTAGATGCTGCTTCCGTACCCCCTGTTCCCTGCGGCCCGGCGATGATCTGATCGGCAAGTGGACCGGGCACCGGGAGCCAAACGCTCGTTGAGCTGTCAGATGAAAACGCTTTGCCTGGACAGACCGAAGTTCCTGGGGCGCCCGATCCCTTGTCTGCGTTCGATATCACACGTGCGATATAACGTTAGATTTATCAAAGGTTTCGGCCTCTGTCAAGTGAATTTCGGAAGGACTCCGAAGAACAGCCCCAATGGCGCGTCCTTGGGCGGAGTTACCGGCCGGTTCTTCTGCCGCTGCCCGGGTTGCAGAACGCGAGGCAGGACATAGCTTTCGTACGGCGGCCAGGGATGGCGTTTTCAGTCCACCTGCCCCGGGCTGGGCGGCGCGGCCCGCCAGTTGGCCGGATCGTTGCCGTAGGCTTCCGGATCGATCCGGTGCAGGGAAAGCCCCTTGCCGGCGGCCTCGACGGGCCAAGGATCGATCCGGTCGCGGAATCCCTCCGGGTGCGAGCCATCGCTGTAGACCACGCGATCGACACGAATCCAGGTCGGCTCTCCCCCCGCGTCGGCCCGGCCCGGCCTGGCCAGCTCGATCTTCTCGCCGCCGTCGGACATCCCGCCGGCGCCCCACGCCACCGTCGGCACGTCGGACAAGTACCCGTAGGCGACCGTGAACCGGATCAGGTCTTTGATCAGCACCAGGCACTCGCCCGGCAGGAGCGTCACCGGCTTGTCGCTGGGCAGAAAGCACTGGATCGGCGGGTTGGCGGGACCATCGGTGAACCGCCAGGGGGCCCCGACAACGCTATCGTACAGGGTCACGGGGGCCTCGCTGATGTTGAGCAACTCGACGTATTCGGCCTCCGGCAGCGCCGTCGGGCTGTACATGATCTCGTTGATGACGACCGGCCCGACCTTGGGCACGGCGTTGGCGGCTCCGGGCGTCGGAACGCTCATCGCCACGAAGTTGTAGCTTCCCGTGCTCTTGCGGTGCCTGCCCAGAGAGACCCCGCCCTCTGAGGCATCGAATTCCTCCTGCTCGCTGTAGCCCGTCAGGACGCCGCGGTCGCCCGAATGCAGGTAGAGTGTTTCGCCGTCGCGACTGAGCCCGAACGGGACCCGGCAGCCGGGGTCGTTCGTATTGCCGAACGTCTCTTCTTCGTGCAACACCAGATAGCCATGGGGGGCGATGACCGTGCCGGCGGCAATTTCGTACTTGCTCAGATCGTCCGCGTCGTCGCTGAGGAACCAGCCGCCCACCTCGATGGCCTGATCCGCCGTGTTGTGCAGCTCGATCCAGTCCGAGGCCCCGCCGGCAGGATTCGCCAGTATCTCATTTATGACCACTGCCCCCAAATCAGGAACCACACCCGTATCGTCAAAGCCGGGCGAGCCGCCAACCTCGGCACTGGGCCGCCAGGAACTCTTGTCGCCAAGCGTATCCGCATCCGAGATGGCAGACGTCCTGACCGTCAGCGAAAAGCCCTGCCCGTCGGTGATCTCGTACCAGCCGTCGCGGTACTCGAAGCTGTGGATGACCTGTCCGGCGGCATCCTGCAACTCGATCCGCTCGCCCGCGTTGTCGAGACTGCCTGTATATTGCCCTGCAACGGCAAGGCGGGCGCCGTAGGCCGCTTCGAAGGCCGCGAGGTCTCTGACCACCAGGATATGCCCGCCCGGCTCCAGCTCGATGCTGGGGAATGTGAACTCGATTCCCCTGACGAACTTCACGAGGTTCAGATTGACCGTTTCGTTGCCGACGTTGGTCAGTTCCACATACTCGGCGTTCGGGTCGACCGGGTGGTACATGATTTCGCTGATCCGCAGTGACTCGACCACGGGTCCGACCGCGAAGACCACATCGGCCAGGGCGCTCCAGGTGGTCCCGCTAAGCGTGCGGGCCTTGACAGGTGTGCTTACGTCGAAGCTTACCGGCTCACTGTAGCGAATCGCGCCGCCGACAGCGCCCTTGCTGCCGACCAGCTCCACCGAGATCAGAAAATCGGAGCTGGTCGTGCTCGAATTGAGTCCCTGAATGGCCAGGACATTCTGCCCAGGGCGAAGCGCTGCGACGGCCTGAGAGGCATTGAACGATTCCATCTCGATCGCGTCGAGGTCCGAATGGTTGTCGGTGGCGCGGGAGTTCCAGGCGGGCGCGCCGTTGAACATGACGCGGCAGGCCTCCACGCCGTTGATGTACGCGATGAACCCGTCGTCGTACCGGGCACGGAGAACCAGGCCCGACACCTCGCTAAGGTCGTCTTCGGCGACCTCGAACGGAATCCGGATATAACAGGTTGTGTTGACGCCGTACATGGCGTCCTGAAGGTCAATCTCAAAGAACGGCTCATACCCCGTGCTGCGTTCGTACCCGACGCCTCCGCTGCCGCTGATCCAGCCGGAATCGTCGAAGTCCGCTCCGCCCCGCCAGGCGTCTGCAACCGGTCCTGTGGGAACCAACACCCGTTTGGACGCCTCCTCGGCAACCAAGGGCACTTCGATGGCGGAGCCGCCGGCCGTGCCCGGCACGCGCGGGTCGCTCCCGTCGGTCGTGTACCAGATCTCGCCGGTCGCGCTCATGGAGACCAGATCGGTTTTCTCGATCCCGCCGCCGTACTGAGCCACGCCGTTCACGCGGAACTCCGGTGCGTCCGTTCGAGGGTACAGTCCTCGGGCGCGGAGCTGATTGACCACGATCTGCGTCCGCGCGGGAAAGTACGTTTCGAGCAGGTAGCCGTTCACTTCCGCCCACCAATCGGCCTTGGTGTAGGGGTTGTTCGTCCGGTCCGGCCGCTGGTCGCCCCACCGCGCCGACTCGGCGATGATCGCCAGGTCGATCTGCTGCGCGCGGGATCGGCAGAGGGCCGCGGCGTTTTCCGGCGTCATCACGCCATCATGAAAGAAGTGCCGGTGCGCGTGATCGGCGAACTGCATGAGGTATTCCGGGTGGGCCATCAGCTTCTGATGCAGCCACTGCGGATTGAAGTGCGATCGGGACTGGCCGGCGCGCACAGGCGCCGTGCGGTCGTCATACAGACCGCGCGAGACACCCAGGGAGTGCTCGTTGTCGTAGGCGAAGAATTTCCAGCCGTCCCGCGCCTCTGGCCGGCGGTTGCGGATGGCGAAGAAGTTGTTGGCCCGATCGCCGCCCAGCGTGACGGGCGCATCATCGTTGCCGGTGTAGAAGATCCCAAGCATGTAGTCGATCAGATTCTTCAGGTCCACATGAACCGGCAGCGTCGGGTCGTCCGTCCCATCGGGTCGTTTGCCCTGGACGGCGTAGTACTGCTCGTCCGTCGCAAAACCAGCCTCACAAAGGTCCCACAGGTGATTCCACATGTCGATGGAGCCGTCCGTGAACGAGGTCTGGTAGCCGTCGGTCATGATGACGTCGTAGTCGGCGCTGTCGCCGCCGAAGTAGGACTCGGCATAGGAGGCTTCGGAGCGTTCCTGGCTCTGGTACAGGCCCCAGTACTGGCCGTTCAGGTAGAGATGATAGAACCGGCTGCGGGTGTACGGCTGGCCCATCGCCCCCTGGATGTCCCGGCAAAACACTTCGCGCAAAAAGGTGTTCTTGGAGCCGGGATTGCTCGAATCGAGACTCCAGGCATAGTTCTGCGCCGTACGCAGGTCGAGGTTGTCGAACTGTGCGACGCCCTCGTCGTCGAAGAGCGGATACTCCAGCTTCGAGACGCCGTAATCGGAGCGGAAGAACAGCCGGAACGAGTGCTTCGGGTAGCTGCCGCTGCGGCTGAATCCACCTCGAATGCGCAGCCCCGAGTCGATCTGAAACCCTTTCGCCCCATCGGGACGCAGCAGCTCCACCGAAACGGGACGCTCCCATTGCCGTCCTTCGCGGTCCGCGTTGACATAGATGCCGCTCTGCGCGCTGAACAGGTTCGCCAGATCGGTCACCAGAGAAATCGAGGGAATCGCCAGCAGCGCATCGTCCATCAGGTCCTTATACTGCGGATGATTGACCACATCCGGGTCCATTCCATAGTCGATCACCTGACCGTTCACGCTGCCGGCCGGCCACTTCGGAGTCGGTTGCTCGTGATTGGGCGATTGCCTGATGATGTCGTCGACGAACAGATAGGTGTGCGTCTCGATGGGCGAGGCCATCCACCCGGACCGCATCGCCGCCGCCCGCAGGCAGGTGGTCTTGCTGACTCGGATCGGTTCGCGATAGCGTATCGCCGTAGCGCCGACCGACCTATGGTCGCTACCGTACGGATCGCTGCCGTCCGTGGTGTAATAAATCTCGGCCTGTTCGGTTGAACACGTGATGCTCACATAAGTCGGCATGTCGTAGAACCCGCGGGTCCGGCTGAACTGCGGTCGGGCCACCGCCCCCTCGTAGCTGCGACGATTCGCCTGACCGGGCGTCGGGTAA
Organism: Sedimentisphaerales bacterium; assembly: GCA_035448545.1. Classification (GTDB taxonomy): domain Bacteria; phylum Planctomycetota; class Phycisphaerae; order Sedimentisphaerales; family Anaerobacaceae; genus Anaerobaca. Next base: position 23,561 of record DAOTJE010000013.1, read on the forward strand.
GCCATGGGCAGCCAGTCGCCCGTGCCATCGGGAAACCGACCGTACGAGACGTCGACGGTCTGCCGCTCGAATCGGACGGAATCCAGAAGGGTCACGCCGTCGGTATCATAGAGCGCAATTTCTTCACCCGACGCGCGGAGCGAGAAGGAAGCGTGAAGACCGGCGTCGGCGACATCGTCGTCGACCCAGATCAGCAGATGCCCCTTTGCCGCGATCGAGGTGCCGTTGGGAATCCGCCAGCGCGTCGGATCGCTCGCGTCATCCGTCAGGTACATGCCCCCGACAGTTACGGATACTGCCGCCGGATTGTGCAACTCGATCCAGTCTTCGTGCTCGCCCTGCGGGTCCGTGGCCCCCTGTTCATTCGAGGCCAGAAACTCGTTCAGAACAACCGACGATAAGGCCGGCGTCGAAGCCGCCGCCAACACCACCAGCACCGCCATTGCGAAGGACCTGATACTATCCACCATGTTCGCTCCAAATTCCGAAGACCGTGCGTGCCTCCGGCGGTCGTTTTCTTCGCCGTGGGAACCCATCCTCCGCCAAGTCACCGAACTCCCGGCGTGGGTGCGGCGGCTTTCCAGTTGATCGGATCGTTTCCATAAGCCGATGGATCGATCCGGTGCAGCGACAGGCCCTGCCCATCGGCCTCCACGGGCCAGGGATCCACGCCGGTCGGAAAGTCCTCCGGATGCGAACCGTCGCTGTACACCACGCGGTCGACGCGAATCCAGCTTGTCGGTGTACCGTCATCGGCGTTGCCCGGCCGGCTGACCTGGAGCCTGTCGCTGCCATTGGACAGCCGACCCGGCCCCCAGGTGAGCACAGGAACGTCGTCTGGAACGGTGTGGACCACGCCGAAGCTGAGCCGGTCCTTGACCAGCAGCAGGCACTGTCCCGGCGCCAAGGTCACCGGTTCACCGGCGGGGAACAACACATCGATGGCCGGGCTATCGGGATCGTCGGCAAACCGCCACGGCGCCTTCAGCCTTCCGTCGTAGAGCGTAATCGCATCGTCACCGGCGTTGAGCAGTTCGACGTACTCGGCTTGATCCGGAGCGGCCGGATTGTACATGATCTCATTGATGACGATCGATTCGACCTTTGGCGCCGCATTGGCGGCACCGGGTGTCGGGGCGTCCAGCGCGACGAAGTTGGCGGCGCCGGTGCTCTTGAGGTGACGTCCCTGCGATACGCCCGGCTCGGAGGCATCGAACTTTTCCTGTGCGAGGTATCCGGTCAGCTCGCCACCTGCGCCGGAGTGCAGGTACACCGTTTCCCCGTTGCGGCTCAGCGCAAAAGGCACGTGACAGCCAGGCGCGTCGGCGTTGCCAAAGTGCCGGTCTTCGTAGAACACCACAAATCCATGGGGCGCGACCACGGTGCCCTCGGGGATTTCAAACTTCCTCCGGCTCTGTGCATCGTCGCTGAGGAACCAGCCGCCGATGTCAATGGCCTGGTCCGTCGTGTTGTGCAGTTCGATCCAGTCCGGCGTGCCCGCACTTGAGTTCGTCAGCACCTCGTTGATGACCACCGAACCGAAGGGGATCGCCTCGGCCGCGTCATCGTAGCCGGGTGAACCGCCGGCGCGGACGCTGGGCCGCCAGAGCCCCTTGTCGCCGAGTTCCATCGGATCGGCAGAGGACGGATCTCGGACGGTCAGCGAGAAACCCAAACCGTCGGTAAGGTCGAACCAGTCGTCCTGGAAACGGAAATCGCAGATGGTCCGGCCGCAAGCGTCCTGCAACTCGATGCGTTCGCCCGCATTGGCGAGATTGCCCGAGTATTCACCGACCACGGATGCCGTGGCACCATACTCGGCCTCAAACGCGGCGAGGTCTCGGACCACCACCACGTGGCCGCCGGGCGCCAGCTCGACGCTGGGGAACGTGAAATCGATGCCTTTGGCGAAGCGAACAAAATTCAGATTGATCGTCTGGTCACCGACGTTGGTCAGCTCGACATACTCCGCATTCGGATCGGTCGGATGATACATGATCTCGCTGATCCGCAGATTCTCCGCCACCGGCCCGACCGCAAAGACCACATCGGCCAGCGCACTCCAGGCGGTGCCGCTGAGCAGACGGGCCTTGATCTGCGTGCTCCGGTCCAACGTCAACGCATCGGCGTAGCGGATGGCGGTCGGCGAAACGCCCTTCTCCGAACCGCCAACCGCACCCTTGCCGGCAACCAACTCCACCGAGATCAGGAAGTCCGAACTGGTCGAGCCGGCGTTGAGCCCCTGGATAGCGAGGATGTTCAGGCCCGGACGAAGGGCCGCAACGGCCCCCGAGATGTTGAACGTCTCGAACTCGATGGCGTCCAGGTCCGAGTGGTTGTCCGTGGCGCCGGAGTTCCAGGCGGGCTGCCCCTCGAACATCACACGAAAGACTTCCACGCCGTTGAGATAAGCGATGAAACCATCGTCGTATCGCACCTTGAGCATCAGCGAGGTCAGCGCGGCATGCTCCTCGGGGTCTACGTCGAAGGGAATTCGGATATAGCAGCTTTCGTTGCGCCCGTACATGGCGTTCTGCACGTCGATGTTGAAGAACGATTCATACCCGGTGCTGCGCTCGTAGCCGACGCCGCCGGTGCCGCTGATCCAATGCGAGTCGTCGAAGTCCGCCCCACCCCGCCAGGCGTCGTCCACCGGGCTTCCCGGAACCAGCACACGTTTCGACGCATCCTCCGGTACCAGCGTCTGCCAATCGCCCGGCCCGCCCCCTGCACCGGCCAGGCGCGGGTCGCTGCCGTCGGTGGTGTACCAGATCTCCCCCGTGCCGGCGGTCATTGTCAGGAGGGCGCCGTCGTCGACCGGGCCCCCGTGCTGAAACCGCCCGGCGATATAGAACTGCGGCGGCGAGATCGATGGATAGAAGCCCGCCTGGCGGAGCTGATTCAGCACGATGTCCGTGCGGACAGAGAAGTACTCGTTGACCAGGCGATCCCGCTCGGCGACCCATTCGACGTTGCGCGTGTATGGACGCGACCTCAGGCTGTCGCCCCATCGGGCAGACTCGCCGACGATGGCGCGGTCGATCTCGTTGGCGCGGGCCATGTAGCGATCGATCGCCGCGCCCGGCGTGAGGGCTCCGTCGTTGAAGAACCGCTTATAGATGCGGTCGGCCATCTGTACGCGGAAGTCCTCGTTGGCCATCAGCCGGTCCACCAGGTAGTGTGGATTGGACTGGCCGACGATGTTGACGCGATTGACGGTGGGTGATTCCAGGCTCCACTCGACGTCCCACGGCACGAACAGGAACGGACCGGCGGGCTCGCGGCGACGTACGGCGTAGAAGTTGCGAGGCACCCGGTCGTTACACAGCAACACCGGTGCATCGCGGCTGCCCACGAAGTAGATCATCAGCATGTAGTCGATCATGGCGGAAATGTCCACATACTGCTGGATCTCCTGGTAGGCCGCGGTTGTGCTCAGGTCGCCGCCGGCCAGGCGAGACAGGGTGTTCCACGCATCGAGGTCTCCGGTCTTGACCTCCATGCTGCCGTCGGCATACAAGACATCGTAGTCTTCCTTCTCGCCGCCCAGGTGTTGGGCGTAAAACCATCGTCGGGCCGCTCGACGAAAATGAACATCCCCCAGTAAAGTCCGTCGACATAGGCATGGACCGCGCGGCTGTGCGGGGCCAATCCGCCCATGTCGCGGACCGTGTCGCGGCAGAACTGGTCGCGGAGGTAATCGGCATGATTCGTCCCCAGGCCGCCACAGGCGGTGCTGTCGCCGAACCAGGAGTAGTTCCAGATGGATCGCAGGATCAGGGACTCGAAGGTTTCCACGCCACTGTCGGGAAAAAGCGGATACTCCAGTTGCGACGGGCCGTATTCGTTCTTGAACAGCATGCGAAGCGAGTGTTTCCCGACGCTCGTGCTCCGCCCGTACTGGCTGCCGTGAACGCGCAAGCCGACGTTGACCTGGAAGTCCTCCCCTTCAATTGGATCGATCCATTCGATCGAAGCAGGTCTCTCCCACTCGACGCCGTGCCCCGACAGGTTGGAGTAGATGCCGCGCTGGGCCCCGAAGAAGTCTTCTTTGTCGATCACCACGCTCACCGAAGGAACGCTCAGAAGATCGTCCTTGATCGTGGGCGCATACGCCGGGTCGTTGACAACCTCCGGGTCCATCTCGTAGTCAACGCGGGTCGAACCCCACGTCGTCGGGAAGCCCGGCGGATACGGCGGCTGGTTGAGGACGTCATCGAGAAAGATGTAGCTGCACGTAACGATCTCAGAGGGTTTCCACCCCTCCTTGAACGCCATAACGCGAAGGCACGTGGTTCGCAGGACGAGGATGGGCTCGGTATATACAGTGCCGCTCGGAAGGTCGCGGACCTGTGAGAAGGGCTCGCTGCCGTCACGGGTGTAGTATATGACCGCCCCCGGCGTATCGCAGGTGATAGTCACCTCGAACGGCGAGGTGTAGAACCCTCGCTCATGAGACACCTTGGGCGTGGAAACAAAGCCTTCATAGACCACGACGTTCTTCTGTCCCGGCGTCGGATATCCCATCAGGCGAAAACCCCCGGTGCCGTCGGGGTAGCGGCCGAACGAGACGTCCGCCGTCTGCGGACCGTAGGAGACGTAGTCGAGCTGCGTGCGTCCGTCGGCGTCGAACAAGACAACCTCATCACCGGAGGCGCTGAGCCGAAAGCCGGCGTGAAGCCCTGTCTGGTCTGTGTCGCCATCGGCCCAGATCAGCAGATATCCCTTCGCGGCGATGGTCGTGCCCGAGGGAATCTGCCAACGGGTGGGGTTTTCGACATCGTCCGTCAGATACATCCCACCGACGTCGGCGGTCGCATCGGAGATGTTGTGCAACTCGATCCAGTCGTCGTATTGGCCCTGCGGGTCCTTGGCGCCCCGGCTGTTGGAGGCCAGCAGTTCGTTAATGACGATCGAGGATTGGGCCTGCATCACGCCGGCCGGTGCCAGCGCCAGCACCAGCACGAGGGGCTTCAAGTAACCGATCATATCGCCTTCCGCCTTTGTACGTGCCTTTTCACTGCCCGCGAACGCACTACTGCCCGACCTGGGCGGGCTGGTTCGTTCGCACCGCCACGGCCCCTCCGGAAGATGCAGGCATCGCTCCGCCGAATCTCTGATGGTCCGTTATGAACAGCATTCTAACACATCCCTAATACAGAAGTCAACGCGCCATATTTCGCTGCGGGAAAAGCCTTTACGGTCGGCCGGCACAGGGAGACTGACAGCAGCCTGCTCGACACCAGTCGGGGGAGGCGTGACTCCATTTCTGCGCTTTTTCTGAAGTTTCCCCAAGGCCAGGAAGAACCGTCTGACGGACTGCAAGATAAATAGCTTGCGAACCTATCTATCGAGCCTGATAATACTTATCGTAATCCAAGGAGAGCACATGGTTCGATTGAAGCGGTCCATTCTGTGGGCCTGTCTTTTAGTGATTGCGGCGCTGACGGTCTTGTCGGTCTACGGGGCGTTCCTGGGGGCCGACCGGGCGCAGGCGTTCTTCAACAGCTTACCCGTCGTGATCTATTGGGGGGCGTTCGGCGTCCTTCTGGCCGCAGGCATCGCCGTCTTTCGCCGGCTCCTGTGGGTTCCATCACTGCTGTCTATGCATCTGGGCTGCATTTTCATTCTGGCCGGCGGGATGTGGGGCTCGCCACTGGGACAGGACCTCCAGAAGCGGCTCTTCGGGACCGAGAGGATTCGCAAGGGGCAGATGCCGGTCCTGGAAGGCACCCCGGAGAACCGGGTGATGGTCGCCGACAGCAACGATACGAAGGAATTGCCTTTTTCCATCCGGCTGCGCGACTTTCGCATCGAGTACTACGAGCCGGGCGACCTGTACATCCAGAGCCGCGACGGCCGGCGCTGGAAGCTGCCTGCCGAGGCGGGCCGGAGCCAGGCGCTTGGCAAGGACCTCGGCACGGTGACGATCCAGCGGGCGTTCCGGAACTTCAAGATGGACATCTCCGGCGACGAGCGGATCGCCTACGATGCCCCCGGCGGACTGAATCCGGCCCTGGAGGTGATGATACAGAAGCCCGACGGATCGACCGCGAGGCGATACGTGTTCCTCCACCGGGCCGGACACGGCAACCCCAACGATCCGCTGGTCATGAGCTACGAGCAGAGTCCCCGCGACTATGTCAGCGAGCTCGAGGTCATCCACGACAACACCGTCGTCGCAAGCAAGGACATCGAAGTCAATCACCCTCTGCACCATGGCGGGTACCATTTCTATCAACATTCGTACGGACAGAACCAGATGGGCGAATACACGATCCTGATGGTGGTTTCGGACGCCGGGCTCAATATCGTCTATGCCGGCTATGCCATGCTCCTCGTCGGCGTCTTCTGGCACTTCTGGGGCCGGCGTCTCTGGCCCGCGCTGAGGAGCCGCCAAGCCGCCTGCACGCCCGTCGGCGTGTCGGGCGAGGTACCGAACGGAATGGGGTAACAGCGACGCGGATGGCAATCAAATATACACTTCAAGGGCTGCTGATCTACCTGGCGATGGGCGCCTTCCTGTCGGCGTTCATCGCCGCGGTGGCAGGACGCAGGAAGGCCGGGCAGTGGCTCTTTATGGCTGGCTTCTGCGCCAGCCTCCTGGCGTACGTCTACCGCTGGATCGACGTCCGGCACGTCCCGCTGCAAAACCTCTTTGAGGTGTTCCTCTGCCTGGGCATGGTCTGCTATCCGATCTCGGTGGTCGGGCGCAGAGTCCTGCGAATCGGGGGCCAGTGGGCGGATATGCTCATCGCGGCGATCGTTCTGTTTCCCGCCGGCTTCAGATTCCACGCCGAGCCGCAACACTTGCCTCCGGCTCTGCAAAGCTGGCTGTTCGTTCCGCATGTGGGAGTTTACACGCTCAGTTACATCTTCATGGCGATGGCCGCCTTCCGCGCGGCCACCCAACTTTGCACGACGAAGCGAACCGCCGTTTCGGATGCGATTCTGCCGCCCGAGCAGGCGACATACACCCTGATCGCCATCGGCTTTCCCCTGCTGACGCTGGGCCTGATCCTGGGCAGCATCTGGGGCAAGCAGGCGTGGGGCGACTATTGGGGCTGGGACCCGAAAGAGCTCTGGTCGCTGGCCTCCTGGCTGGTCTATGTGGGGTATCTCCACTGGCGTTATATGTTCGGCGCGCAATATGCGAGGATCAATAGTCTTTGGGCGATCGCGGGGATGGCCGCCATCGTCATCACGTTGCTCTGGGTCAACCTCTCGGAATTGTTCCCAGGGCTGCACAGTTACGCGACATGAAGGTACCCAAGCGCGAAGACGCACGTTTTGGAGGGTTCGAGAGATGCTAACGACAAGATCGATTCTGTGGACGTGTGTTGCGGTCGGCCTGCCGGCGACCTGGAGCGCCGGCGCCGTGACCCTGTCGGAGAACGGCCAAGCCAAGGCCGTCATCGTCGTCGCGACCGATGCGCCGGCGCCCGAGCGGCATGCCGCGGCGGAGCTGGCCGGATTTCTGGCACAGATTACAGGTGCCCAGTTCCCTATCGCCGGCGAGCCGAACCAGGCCGGCGTCAATGTCTTCGTCGGCCCGCAGGCGGCCAAGGTCGCACAGAATGACTTCTCGGCCGATGGGCTGGGCGAGGACGGAATCGTCATCCGAACGGTCCCGAACGGCCTGATCCTGGCCGGCGGCCGGCCACGGGGGACGCTCTATGCGGTTTACACCTTCCTGGAGGATCACCTCGGCTGCCGATGGTGGTCGTCTACCGAGAGCACCATACCCTCGAAGGCCACGATCGTACTGAACGACATCGACATCCGCTACGTCCCGGTCCTCGAATATCGCGAGCCCTACTGGTTCGATGCGCTCGACGGCGACTGGTCCGTGCGGAACAAGTGCAACGGCAACGGCAATCGAATCGATGTCGAGCGAGGTGGAAAGCACAAATACGAAGGGTTCGTTCACACGTTCTACCCGTTGATCCCGCCGGAGAAGTACTTTGCCGACCATCCCGAGTGGTTCAGTGAGATCGACGGCAAGCGCACCACCGAACGGGCCCAGTTGTGCCTGACCAACGAGGAGATGCGCGCCGAGCTCGTCAAGAATCTTAAAGAGCGGTTGCGCCGCAATCCGGAGGCCACCATCGCCTCGGTCTCGCAGAACGACTGGTACGGCAACTGCCAGTGCGCCAAGTGCAAGGCCGTCGAGGAGGAGGAAGGCAGTCCCGCCGGCCCGATGCTGCGCTTTGTCAACGCGGTCGCCGCCGACATCGAGCAGGAGTTCCCGAAAGTCGCGATCAGCACCCTGGCGTATCAATACACCCGCAAGCCTCCCAAGCTCGTCAAACCGCGTCCCAATGTCATCGTCCAACTATGCAGCATCGAGTGCTCCTTCAGCAAGCCGCTGGCCGATGAGCGGAACAAGCCCTTCCGCGACGACATCATCGGCTGGTCACAGATCTGCAATCGGCTCTACATCTGGGACTACACGACGAACTTCCGTCACCACATCATGCCACACCCGAATCTGCGCGTGCTCGGACCCAACGTGAAGTTCTTCGTCGATCACAACGTCAAGGGCATCTTCGAACAGGGCGCCTACACGACCAACGGCGCCGAGATGGCCGAACTGCGGGCGTGGGTCCTGGCCAAACTGTTGTGGGACCCGACGCGCAGCGGCGACCAACTCGTCGACGAGTTCGTGGAGGGATACTACGGTCCGGCCGCCCCATATATCAAGAAATACCTGGCGGTCATGCACGACGCCGTGGAACAAACGGGTGATTGGCTGGGTTGCTTCGAGAAGCACACCGCCGCGTACCTGAACTTCGAGACACTGACCAAGAGCCGGATCTATCTGCTGGCGGCCGAGGAGCAGGTCAAGGACAATCCCGAACTGCAATTCCGCGTCCAGGTCGCCCAGTTGCCGGTGATGTACAGCTTCATGATGCGCTGGAGCGAGATGCGCGAGGCCGCGAAGGCCGCCAACGCCGAGTGGCCCATGCCGGAGTCGATCCGCAGCGCCTGCGACCGCTTCATGGAAATCGCCCGGAAGAAGAATGTCACCCGGCTCAACGAATGGCAGGAAGGCTTCGGCGCTTTGGACGACGCCCTGGCACGCGCTGCGCAGTAGACCGCAAATCAATGGACGGACCCGAAGCACTCGCGATGGACGATCTGACCGTCCGGATGGACGGGCAGACCGTATTGAAGGACTTCTCGCTTTCGGTTCCGGCGGGGCAGAAGGTTCTGCTGACCGGCCCCTCAGGCTGCGGCAAGTCGACAGTCCTGCGCTGCCTGCTCGGGTTCGTGACACCACAGGCGGGGTCGGTCCATATCGCCGGTGAGCGGCTGACGGCCGAATCCGTCTGGCGGGTCCGACGGCAGCTCGCCTACGTCGGACAGGAGCCGGACCTCGGGAGTGGCGCCGTTCGCGACATCCTCCAGCAGCCGTTTCACTATCGTGCCAATGCCGCCTTGCGAGACAACCTGCGCCGCGTTCCAGAACTGTTCGACGCCTTCGGACTGGCCCGGACACTGCTCAACAAGAGCGTTGGCGATCTCTCGGGAGGCGAAAAGCAGCGGGTCGCACTGATCTGTGCCCTGCTGCTCGATCGCAAGATCTTCCTGCTCGACGAAGTGACCAGCGCCCTGGACCCGGCCAGCAAGCAGCTTGTCAGCGACTATTTTCGATCCCGCACCGATGCGACCGTGCTCTTCGTCGCGCACGACCCGGAGTGGTTCCCCTTCGTCGACCAGGTCGTCCAGATGCACCAGAGCCAATCGACTGGAGAGCACGGCTATGACTGAGTCGCCGGTTCTGTTTGGTCATCCTTCTGCTGCGGCTTCTCCGTCGACCGCCGAATCACGACCCTGTCATTCCGAGCGCAGTCGAGGAATCTGGCTGCGGGTCGGAAACGCACCCGGTCTCTGGCCAGATGCTTCGACTGCGCTGCGCTCCGCTCAGCATGACAAGAGGAAGCGAGGGGCGGCATGAACGACGTGGTCGAGATCGGTGTCTGGCATCTGGCGGCCTCGTACCTGCTGCTGGCCTTCCCCTTGGCGATCATGCTGTGGTACCGCGTCCCCTTGATCGGCGAGACCGTCGTGTCGCTGGTGCGCATGACCGTGCAACTGGTCTTCGTCGGTCTGTACCTCCAGGTGGTCTTCCGGTTGAACAACCTGTGGCTCAGCGCTGCGTGGCTGCTGATCATGGTGTCGGTGGCCGACGTGTCGATCGTGCGGTCGTGCTCGCTGAAGCTCCGCCGGATCGCGCTGCCCTTGTTCGGCGCGCTGGTGGCGGGCACCACCGTCCCCCTGCTGCTGTTCGTCGGCCTGATCCTGCGACGGAGCAATCTGCTCGACGCACAGTACGCTATCCCTATCGCGGGCATGATTCTCGGCAACTGTCTGCGGGCCGACATCGTCGGCATCCGAACGTTCTATGAGAGCATCCGGACCAGTGAAAAGGCCTTCCTCCAGAGCCTGGCCCAGGGGGCGCTGCTGCACGAGGCGACGCGTCCCTTCGTGCGAAACGCCTGCCGGGCCGCGCTGGCGCCCACGGTGGCCTCGATGGCGACCATCGGCCTGGTGTCCCTGCCCGGCATGATGACGGGTGTCATTCTCGGCGGCGCCAGCCCCGCCACCGCCATCAAGTATCAGATCGCCATCATGATCTCCATCTTCTCCGGCACTGCCATCACCCTGGCTGTGGGCCTGTGGCTCACCGCCAAGACCAGCTTCACCCCCTATGGCATCCTCGACCGAACCATCTTCCGCAGCAACGCAAAGACGTGACGCTGCAAATGAGAGAGACCCACTGACGCACTGGGACAAGCATTGGCGCCGAGTGAGGAGTCGGGTATAACACAGGCCCGGCAGATGGAAGATGAGCCGGCGAGGTGAGAGTTGAGTTGTCGTGCAGAGAAGGTAGAAAGGAGTGGCTATGAACAGGATGTTGTGGTTGGGGGTCGTCGTTGCAGTGGCAGGTCTGGTGGCCGGATGCGCTACACAGGGCGCCGCCAAGAAGGAGGTCAAGACCGAAGTCGACCAGGCAAAGGAGAAGCCGCCGCTGACACAATATGTGGACACGCCGACGGGCCGGTGGATGGTGCATGACGAGGCCCGGCCGGCTCCGCCCGTCGTCACGCCGGGCGAAGGCTGCGGCGATGCTCCGGCCGACGCGATCGTGCTCTTCGACGGGACCGATGCATCGATGGCCAACTGGACCGACACCAAGGGCAATCCTTCGAAGTGGATCGTCGGTGACGGGTACATGGAGTCCGTCAAAGGCGCCGGCTATATCCAGACCAAGCAGCAGTTCGGGTCGTGCCAGTTGCACGTGGAGTTCGCCACGCCGCAGCGCGTCGTCGGCTCGGGCCAGGGCCGCGGCAACAGCGGCGTGTTCCTCCAGGGCCAGTATGAAGTCCAGGTTCTCGACTCCTACGACAACAAGACCTATCCCGACGGTCAATGCGGCGCGCTCTACGGCCGGGCCGTCCCGCTGGTCAACGCCTGCCGCAAGCCCGGCGAGTGGCAGAGCTACGACATCATCTACCACCGTCCGATCTTCGATAAGGACGGCAAGGTCACACGCAAGGCGACCTTTACCGTCTTCCACAACGGCGTCCTCATTCACGATCACGTCGAGCTGACCGGCGGCACCGGCTGGATCAATGCCCACGCCGTTACCGACTACGTCGCGCACGACGACAAAGGCCCGATCCAGCTTCAGGACCACGGCAATCCCGTGCGCTACCGCAACATCTGGGTTCGCGAGCTGAAGGACTGAGTCCGCAACGCTTCCGGATGCGTATCCAAGCCGGGGCGGCCTACCCAAGGTCGCTCCGGCTTTCTTCTTGCGCGGACCCGCGCCACAGATCAGGCAGCCAGATGGGCGACGAGGATCCTCACCCCGATGGCGATCAGGACGAGGCCGCCGAGGATCTCGATCTTGCTCTCGAAGAAATGGCCGCAGCGCTTGCCGATGGCCACGCCCGCATACGACAGCGCGAACGTGACCAGGCCGATGACGCAGACGGCGAACGCGACCGAGTTGGTCAGCAGCGACAGCGTCACACCGACCGCCAGCGCATCGATGCTCGTCGCGATCGACAGCGCCAGCAGAACCATGAGGTTGGATGGGTCGAGGTTCTTCTCGGCGGATTCGATCTCGAAGGCCTCGTAGATCATCTTGCCCCCGACGAAAGCGAGCAGGCCGAACGCAATCCAATGGTCGAACGGGCTGATGTACGCTTTAAGTCCGAGGCCCGCCAGCGAGCCGACCAGAGGCATCACCGCCTGGAAAGCCCCGAAAAACAGTGCCATGCGCAGCGCGTGGCGGATGTGGAGTTCGCGATACACACTGCCGGTGACGATAGAGACCGCCAGCGCATCCATGGCCAGGCCGAGTGCGACAAACAGGATGGTGACAACATGCATAGGCGATCTCGATCGGGCGCCCTCCCCAATCCGCCGGCGGCGGATTGAGGCTGCCATACTAACGTTCTGGGACAATGTCGAAGACCGCGATCTCGGGCCGGGCGAAGAACCTCACCTGGGGCGCCGGTCGGGGTTCGAGACCCAGGCCGCGGTTGACATAGAGCATCGTTTCACCTACCCGATAGGCGCCGGATTCGTACTTCTTACCATATTTGGAGAACGTGATCAAAGCGCCGTACAGGGGCAAAGCAACCTGCCCGCCGTGAGTATGGCCGCAGAGGTACAGATCGACCTGCGGACCGGCCACACGCTCGATCAGGTCCGGCGTATGATATAAAAAGACGTTGAACCGATCGGAAGGCAGGTCCGGGAGACCATCTCCTCCGTCGTCGGGCAGAACCATTCCCCGTCCGTGGATGCCGATGCTCTCCTCGCCCTGAGCAACCAGCCGGGTCCGGCGATCCAGAAGCTCAAAACCCGTCCCCTCGATGAGATCGAGGTTGCGCCAGTGATAGACCTCGAAGTTCCCGGTGACCGCGAACTTGCCGAGCGGCGCCTCCAGGCGGCGCAAGGCGTCTTTCAGTCGCGATATGCCGCCCGTGTCGTTGAGGTAGTCGCCTGTGGCGACGATGACGTCGGGCTTGAGCCCTTTGACCGTCCGGACCATCTCCTCCTCGTTTCGCGGCGTCCGGTCGCAGTGAAGATCGGAAACCTGCACGATCCGGAACGACACGTCCTTGAGCTTGGGTGTGCGCACGGTCATCACGTTGACCTCGACCCGGAAAGGCTCGATGAAACGAGCATAGAGAAAGCACAAGATACCAAGGGCGGCAAGGATATGGACCACCAGGACCGGCTTGCGCGTCAGCAGCGGCCGAACCGGCCTTCGGCGAAATCGAGCAACGCCTGCCCGCACCAGAACGACGATTTCGAATCCGTACAGAGCAAGCAGCACCAGAAGGAAGATGGTGATGGAAATCACTTCGTTGGGCCGCATGGGAATCATGTCAATGTCACTTCCGCCGATCACGGACCGGCTTTCACAGAACTCGAGGCTCCTTGCTACCGGCCTTGACGGTCATTGGTTCTGAAGAACCTCGATCATGGCCGCGATGTTCTCCGGCTTCGCGTCGCCCGGGATGTCGTGCGAGGGCGAGGCGATATAGCCCCCCTGTTCGCCGACCACGTCGATCAACCGGCGGACCTCGTCCCGGACCTGGCCGACCGTTCCGAACGGCAGCGTCCGCTGGATGCTGATGCCGCCGCAAAAGCTCAACATGGTACCGTAGGTTCTCTTGATGTCAAAGACATCCATCACCTCGGGCTGGAAGGGATTGAAGACGTCGAGCCCGCATTCGATCAGATCGCCGAAAAGCTCGTCGACCTTGCCACAGCAATGGAGCATGGTCAGCTTGCCCTTTTGCTTGACCGCCCGGCACATCGCGGCAAACCGAGGCTTGATGTACCGGCGCCACAGGTCCGGCCCCATGAGAACGCCCCGCTGGTGACCCCAGTCATCGCCGAATCGAAAGATGTCCACCTTCTCGGTGCAGGCGTTTTCGATAACCGCCAGGTTGAATTCGAGAATCCGGTCGAGCAGCACGTCCACCCAACGATCCCCGACCGCCATCGCCATCAAAACGTTCTCCATGCCCGCCAGCGTCCAGGCGCGCTCGAAGAGCGAAAAGCCCAGACTGACCAGCGCCGCCGTCTCTCCATCGGCGTTCACTGCCTCATCGAACCGCGCGTAGCGCCGCCGGTCGTTCGGGTCCGGGAATCTCACCTCCGCAACGTTGTCGGGGCTCACGAGGCGATTGCAGACGACGCCGATGTCCTTGTCGATGTGGCGGTCCCATTGCACACCGAATTCGTCCTGCCAGATGTTCGGGGCCACCTCCACGAACCGCGCATCGGGCAGGTGCGGACGCAGCCACGTGAAGCAGTTGCCCAGCTTCGACTCGTAATCCGGGTCGCCGCAGTACGCGGCCATTCTCTCGCGGGCGGGCACGGTGAATCGGATGTCGTACGGCACCCGGTCGGGCCGGATGTGCGACAAGGCCATCAAGACGCGCTCTCTGTTATTCACATTCTGGCCCCCACAGGCGAAGGAAGATGTCACGGCTGACACGATTTGCAGGGCCGCTTGCCCGCTGCGATTGCCTCGTCCCGCGTCGCGTAACTCACGAGATTCCGCTGGGCGATTTTCAGAGCCAACGGACAATCGGCCCGATGAAAGACCGCACTGTTCTTCGACCCGACGAAAGCGGGCACAGTCGCCGCCGGATTGGAAACGGTCGTCACATTCTCCGCAAGGGAGACCGGCGAAGCCGGAGGTTCCCGGCCGCCTTCGTGGGTGGATTCCTGGGGGCGACGGGCGGCGCGGCATGCTCCGGCGAAGAACTCGGCCTGAGCAAGCACTACGCTGGCCAGCTCGTCGCGGAGATTCGGATCGGACACCGCCTTCATGACGGGCCTGACACGCCAGACATCCGCCTGCACCGTCCGTTCCCGATGATCGGTGAACGCGACGATCCGACTCAGGGCCGTCTGCACGCGATAGACACTGAGGCCGCAATCCTTCAGCGGAACCACCTCGATGTAGACGTGCAATCGGGGCGTCAATCCCGTCCGGCAGTCCACATGCTCGATGCTTTCGCTCCTGAGCTTCTCGACAACCAGCGCCTGCAGCCGCTGGTAATCCACCGCAGATTCATTCGGCACGTGCTGGTGCATCGCCAGCACGACGCAGACTTGGCGAATGTCGGCGAGAACCTCGTTCGTAGAAATCAGGACGCCAGGCTCCGCAGAATCCAGCCTCCCGGGGTCAGCAGCCTTTGCGGTCGCCGCCGGGTTGGCCAGGAGCATCGCCAACAGACAACAGATGTGAATGGTCATGGTCTCTCCCTTTCGTATTCGGTCCGCCCACCATGCCCAGTCCCCTCGTCGAGCGAGGCGAGGCCGCACGCCATCGGTCTACACCGGAGTCGAGACGGCGTTCTGCACGGCGGTCTTCATCTTGGCCAAACCTTCTCGCGCGACCTCCAGGGGGTCCTTCTCCCAGTAGGTCTGACTGAACAGCTCCAGCGACAGGACCGCTTCGCTGCCGTTGTCGCACAGGTCCCGCAAGATCTGTGTCAGAGGGGCGATGCCGTCGCCCGGCATGACGCGATCGGCGTCGCGGATCGTCTCGCGCGGCGGGTCGGCCGGATAGTCATTCAGATGGAACACCTGAATCGTTCTGCTGCTGATCATCTTGAGCCCGTGGAAATCCGAGCCCCCTTTGTAGATATGATACACATCCGGCAGCAGACAGGCCTTGGGGTGTCCGCTCTCGATCACCACAAACATGGATTGGCCCAGCCGGTGCAAGTTCTTCGAGCTGCCCCAGACTTCGACCTGGGGCACCACTCCCGTCTGGTCGCCCAGCTCCAGCAGGGCCCTGTATCGTTCGGCCGCCTTCGACAGATCGAGCAGCGGCTCGCCCGTCGCGCCGGCCGGAGGGGCCGCGATGCGCTTGCCCCCGATCTGGGCCAGCAGGTCCATCTCCCGCTTGACCTGCTCCACCGCTTCGGCCCGCACGGCGTCATCATCGACAATCCAGCGCGGGAAGGAAATGGCGCTCTCCACGGTCAGCCCGTGGTCCTCGATGCGTTTGCGGATGTCACGGAGCCGTCCGCCTGCCTTGACGTACTCCTGGAGGCTGGAGACCCAGGGCTCGATGGCGTCATAGCCGGCTTGTGCGGCCACATCCACCTCCTTGGCCAGCCCCAGTTTCTGCCCTCGGATCGTGCTGGTGTTCAGGCAATATCGAAAGCGACTGGTGC
The DNA here is from genome assembly GCA_035448545.1 of Sedimentisphaerales bacterium. Taxonomy (GTDB): domain Bacteria; phylum Planctomycetota; class Phycisphaerae; order Sedimentisphaerales; family Anaerobacaceae; genus Anaerobaca. The sequence goes on from DAOTJE010000013.1 coordinate 39,790, forward strand.
GCCCGACTGCAATCGGCTGCACGGCCGCCATGCATAGGCCACGCCTGCCTGCGAGTGAGGCGCCCACAGCCAGGCCCAAGGTCGCCACAAAATCCCGACGTGAGAGATGGTGGTCAGGCATACGTGTCTCCTCTGGTTGATGAAACTCCGTATTGAAGGAACTCCGACGCCGGAACCGCGCGACCACGGCAAACGTCAATCCCGTTTGCCGAGCAGCCCTTCGATCTCCGCCAGCTTCTCGGCCAGCATCTCCGGCGTCCGCGCCTCGACGTTCAGACGCAGCAGCGGCTCGGTATTGCTCGGCCGGCAGTTGAACCACCATTCCTTGTAGACGACCGTCACACCATCGAGGCGATCCACCTGGCCGTCTGCATAGCGTCGGGCCAGTTCCTCCATCTTGGCCTCTTTGTCCTCGACCTCGAAGTTGATTTCCCCACTGTTGGCATAGCGCCGCAGGGGAGCGATCAACTCGCTGATCGGCTTGCCGCCGTCGTTCACCACATTCAGCAGGTGGACCATCGTGATCACCGCCGAATCGGCGCAGAAGTTGTCGGCGTAGTAGAAGTGCCCCGACAGCTCCCCTCCGAAGACGGCGTGGGAATCCCGCATGGCCTTCTTCATAAAGGCGTGGCCGACCCGCTCGCGCCGAGGGGTCCCGCCGTACTTGATGATCTCCTCCATCACGACGCGGCTGCTGCGAAGGTCATACACGACCGCCGACTTAGGCTTCTTCTGAAGGAAATACGGCACCATCAACGCGGTGAGCAGATCGCAACGGACCGGATCGCCCTTCTCATCGACCAGGATCATCCGGTCGGCGTCACCGTCGAAGCAAAGGCCGAAGTCGCACTTCTGCCGCTTGACCGTCGCGCGGACCTGCGCGAGGTTCTTTTCCTTCAGCGGGTCCGGGTCATGCTTGAACTTGCCGTTGCACTCGAAGTTGATCTCCACAATCTCGATCGGACCGTCGCCGAACAGCAAGGGCAGGGTCTTGCCGGCCATCCCGTTGGAGGCGTCGACCGCAATCTTCTTGTCCTTCAGGCCCGGACGCAGAAACTGGAGTACATGCTGCTTGTACTCCTCGCTCAGGTCCTGCTGGCGCAGGGAGCCGGTAGGATTGCCCTTGGTGTGTGGCATGGCCAGGGCCAGATGTTGGATGTCCTTCAGGCCGGTATCGCCGCCGATCGGAATCGCTCCGCGGCCGGAAATCTTGAATCCGTTGTACTTGGCCGGATTGTGTGAAGCGGTCACCTGCACGCCACCGCACGTCTTGAGATGGTTAATGGCGAAGTACATCTGGGGCGTATCGATCATCCCGATGTCAACCACGCCGACGCCGGCCGAGCGAATACCTTCGATCAGCGCCTTGGCGAGGGGTTCGCTGTGGGTGCGCATGTCGCGGCCGACGCAGAGGGTGTTGGCCCCGGCCTGGCCGCGCTCGTAGCCGGTCATCAGAGACGGCAGAAACCGGCCCGTCGCGCAACCGATCTTCCACGCATCCTCCTCGTTCAACTGATCGGGGTAGATGCCCCGGATGTCATACGCCTTGAAAACCTGCGGATCCATAGAACCAACTCCTTTGGTCTTGCCAAGCTACTGAATCTCCCCGCCCCGATGGACGTCACGACGGGAACAGCCATTCGTCCAGCCACCCTGTGCCGGGCCGCTCATGATATGCGGGTCAGACACCCCATGTCAATCGCACACTTTGGCTGTCTGGACACGCCGGACAATCGGCCCCTCCACGCTCAAAGAGGTCGTTTTCGGCGCCCGCTCCGCCGACAAGAGACCCAGGCTGTAGCCCCGCCCCTCCAAGAAAAAAAACATATATCCTACCGAATTATCGGAGAATGTGACCATAGACCCATCAAACCCCATATACACCATGTATCCCAAATTCACAAGGAAATGCTTGAATAAGACCGCCAAATTGCTTATAATAGCTGGATAGTCTGGCATCTCTGTGCCGAGCTCTTGCCGACAGGCCTGATCTTTGGCATCAGAGACGCTCTTTGGGAGCAGAGAAGTCGCAGCATAAGAGGGTCTTCCCTCCTGGGACGGCGGACCGCCGGAGCAGACCGCCGACGGGAGGTCTGTGGCCTGAACCGGGTCCAAGGCCTGTCTGCCTGCGACGCACATCTACGGCTGAAGATGCGACAGGGTCGCTCCATGTGTGCGACCGTCCAGATACAAGTGCCCCGTCCGACAGGAAGGGGGATCGAGGGGGTGTTCCGCGTGCCCATCAAAGAAGACCATTGGTGTGATTGTAGAGCGAGGAGTCCAAAGATGAAATCCAGAATCCTGTGTGCCGTCTGTATCGCCGTGGGGCTGGCCATGTCGGCCCAAGCAGGAGACGTGCCGAGTCTGCCGAGCGTAGATATCTCGGTCGAACCGGTGACGCCAACAACGGCCGATAACGTAGCCATCGTCGTTTCCGGTCTTTGGCCGGACACATGCGTTCCAGAACAAATCCAATTGGCGACCTTCGCCGGTGACAGCATCCGGCTCGATGTGTTGCTGCCCGGCTGGGACGATCCCGCCGCGTGCTCGAGCCTTTCATGCGACCCGGAGCCGACTCCCTTCGAGGTCGAGGGCACAATCGGCAAGCTGGCTGCCGGCCGGTACGACATCTACGCCCGTGCCATCTCGTGCGAAGGTCGCGGCCGGTACGAATACGTCTCCAGCATCGAAGTCGCCGAGGGCAAACCAGGCGATACGGCCTGTGACGGATGCCAGGCGTCTCGGTTCACGGTCGGCGGGCGTGTGGTTCTGTTGAGTGATGATCCACCCGGCGGCCTTGGACTCAAGGCCGGACACGTCGGAACGGTAATCTGCCGAGATTGCACAAGCGGCTGCGGCAGGCTCCTCGTCAGTTGGGACCTCTGGACGGAAGGCAACAAGAATGTCGATGGCTGTGTCACCGACACGCCTTTTGGGTTCCCCTCCACCTCCGGGCTGTGGGTGGACCTCCAGCATGTGCTCGTCGGGCGACCGTTCGACCGAACCGGGACCATCCAGAAGGGTCTGGAGGGATGTCTCACGTTCGTTACTGACAGAGGCGCGCAGTACAATGTCGTCGCTGCGGGGAACATCCATCAGATTCTGGAGGAAGTCGCCGGCATGAGCCCCCACGGTCGCATTCGTCTGCAAGGGCTGCTGAACGACACCCAGCCCAGGTCCGACACCATCCAAATCTGTCCGCAGTGGAACGGCAACATTTACCACCCGATCGTTTCGGCCTGTCGGGATCTGCCTCCCACCGGACCGGGAGCCTGCAACCTCAATCTGATGCCCGGAGACCGCGTACAACTGCTGGTTGACCAGCCTCTCGGCGGCGACAGCCGGCCCGCGGTCGGTCTGTATGCCGGCACGATGGGCACGGTGATCTGCACCGATTCGACAGACGACGTGATGCCGCTCTATGTGAGTTGGGACGGTTGGACGGGGGGCACCAACACAGACTACTATTGCGACTCTTCCGTGGTGCCTTACCCGGCCGACTCGGGCTGGTGGATGCGATGCAGCGACATCCGTCTCGTCCGTCGGGCCGACGAGGATGAGTAGGCCAACCGCATTCTGAAGATCACTCGCCAGGGAACTGGTGACGGCAATCATCGCTTGACGTCGGTGGTCCCATGCGTGTATCGACACATGCATGGGACCACTGACATTCCGGTCGATACGGTGCCCGTCTGCGGCGGGCCTCAAACGACGAATTCGAAAGAATCGAAGACCCTGTTCGTCGGCGGCAGGTCCACCGTTCTGGGCCACAATCACGGGGCTTCGGCCTTGTGGTCCCCCTTGGCATCCCCACCAGACTTGCCACAATCACCTATTGTTCCGGGCCTTATTGCCTGTCCGACACGGAATCGGTATGATGGAGGTGAAGGAGGCATATCTCGCTCAGGGACGTCGGTCGGGCTTTCGGTGAACCGGGATTATCGCTTCGCGTAGGGATCAGATCGGTATGGAATGACGTCGGGTGGCAGCCCGATCTCCAATGCTTGAGGTCATTCTGCCCTGTCAGGCGTGCAACGCCGTTGTGGCGCCAGCAGGAGTAAGCCTCATAATCCAGACTTGAACGAGGAGGTCAGAAATGAAACGACGAAGCATACTTGCGGCAGGAATCATCGCACTGTGGGCCTTGTCGGTCCAGGGAGCTGTCCCGGCCACCCTGCCGACAATTACGATCCAGTTCAATCCGTCGTCACCGACGTCGGCCGATACGCTCACCCTGACGCTTTCGGGGACATGGCCGAATGCCTGTGTCCCGCAGACGTTTCTGGTGCAGGTTGTCCCGGGCGACAGTATCCGGATCGATCTGCTCCTGCCCGGATGGGACTCGAAAGGCAAATGCGAGCCACCGTTGTGCTTGCAGGTACTGACGCCCTGGCAACTGAACGGCGCCATACCGGCTCTGTCGGCCGGCTCGTACGATGTGTTCATCCGCGCCACGGACTGCGAAGAGGCAGGCGCATACAGACAAGTTACCACCCTGACGGTCACCCCCGGGACGGGAGGTCCGCTGTCGGACTCGTTCGCGCCGGGTGAACGCGTCGTGCTGCTGGAATCCGATCCGCCGGGAGGGTTCGGACTGGCCGCAGGACAGGCCGGAACGGTGATCTGCTGCGACTCCGAAGACTGCTCCGGCAGCGTCCTGGTGAGCTGGGACCTCTGGGCTGACGGCAAGCTCGAACCCATCGAGTGTGCCAACGGTGCCGAGACCCTCTACCCGCCGAATTCGGCGATCTGGATCAATCCCAATCGAGTTCTCCTCGGACGCCACTTCAACCAGTGCGGCACCATCCGAAAGGACCTGGAAGGATGCATCTCCTTCGAAGCCGATGACGGCAGGACCTACAACGTGATTGCCTGGCCGGGCCTGTATTCCACTCTGGACGGCGGCGGCACCATTCAGTTCGACGATCGCGTCCGCCTGCGAGGTCTGCTCAACACCACCCCGCCCGGGCCGGACGAGCTGCGGCTCTGTCCCCAGCAGGACGGGGATGTTTTCCATCCAACGCTCTCGCCCTGCTCGCCGGCGGATGTCGAGCCGGAACCCAAACCGGAACCGGAACCCGAGCCCAAGCCGGAACCGGAACCGGACAGCATCCTGATCAGCATTGCCGGCAATCCCCTGCTGCTTCAGCAGGTACCCTCGTCTCCGGGGAGCTACGCCGGATGCGCCAACATCACGGTCGAGTTGAACTTCCACGCACAACTGTCCGTTAGGATCACCCCGGCTGCCGGCGTGGGCGGAACCTGGACGGGCACGCTCGATCCTGACATCCTCGGCCCGGGCACGGTCACCACGGAACTCTGTATCGAGGTCGTCGACCTGGACACCGGCTCGCTTCCGCCCGGAAAGGACGTACAGGTCGCCACGGTCACGTTGCTGGCCGCGCCGGCTATTTGAGTGGCATTCGAGACAAGATTGGTCGCGGAATCGGGCGACCCGGCTGGAAGGGCAAGCCGGCCCGCCCGGTCCGTGCAAGCCGTCGCGAGTTCCGGGCGGGAAAACTGGATGACAGGGCTGGCCTGCGGTGATATCGTGGAGTCATGTGCCCGTTCATCGGACCAGTTCCGGCGTATGCGATCTTCTATGTCGGCGGGATCATCCTCCATTTCGCAATCGGACGGGCGTTGACGGGTCTTCTTCGAGGCGACATGGCGTATGACGCACGGATCGGATCGCCGACCATGATGCACCGCACCTGTCTGGGGGCGGCCGCCGGCGCGGCGGTGGTTCTCGTGATCGTGCGGCGCAACCGGTCGCGTGCACACCGCGTCCTGTCACCAGAACAAGATGCAGAACCGCTTCGAGATCGCATCCAGCGGCATCCCGTATGAGATGAATCGATGGCAACGCATCTCTGTCCATTCTGGGTCGGCTACTTCCTGGCCAGTCGGTTCAGGAAGCTGTTGCAGAACCCGACCAAGGTCATCGGACCGTACGTCCGACCGAACATGACCGTCCTGGACTTCGGTTGCGCGATGGGTTTCTTCAGCCTGCCGATGGCCGAGGCGGTCGGTTCCGACGGCAAGGTCGTCTGCGTCGATATTCAGCCCAGAATGCTCGACGTGCTGCAACGGCGTGCGGCGCGAGCCGGGCTGCTCAATCGCATCGAGTGTCACGTGTGCCGGCAAGACTCGATCGACTTGAAGGGATACGATGCCGGGTTCGACTTCGCCCTGGCGTTCGCGGTTCTACACGAGGTCTCTGCCCCGCAGCGCATACTGGGCGATCTGTCCCGCCTCGTCAAAAGCGGCGCTCATCTGCTGCTGGCGGAACCGGCGGGACACGTAACACCGAAAGAGGTCGAACAGACCGTCACGCTGGCCCGCGAGTACGGCTTCATCATGACCAGCGCCCTGTTGATCCGCTCGGCGCACGCCGCCTTGCTGACGAGATCCACATCGTAGATGTTGAGACCGTCCATGAAGGCATTGATCTTTGACCTCGACGATACGCTGGTTGTGGAGAAGGCCGCAGCAGCCGATGCCTTCATGGCAACCTGCAAACTGGCGGCGCAGCGACACGACCTCGATCCACAGGCTCTGCACGCCACCGTGCGCCAGACCTGCCGTGAGCTCTGGCACCACCATTGTCCCGCTCGCGCCTACGCCATCGAGATCGGCATCAGTTCTTGGGAGGCCCTCTGGTCACGCTTCGAAGGCGACAACGAGAACTTGGTGGTGCTGAGAGCCTGGGTGCCCGATTATCGGCATGACTCCTGGCGACACGCCTTGGAGACACACGGTATCCAGGATCGCGACCTCGCCCACGAACTGGCGGAAACCTATCCGGTCCATCGCCGTCAGCGACACGTCGTCTACGACGATGTCCACGCGGCACTGGAAAGACTTCGAAGAACGTACCGCCTGGCCTTGCTGACCAACGGCGCTTCGGACCTCCAGCGCGAGAAGATCGCCGGCGCCGGAATCGCCGGCTACTTCGAAGAGATTCTCGTCGCAGGCGATGTCGGTATCGCCAAGCCTCATCCTCGCATCTTTGAAACCCTGCTCGCTCGTCTGGGAGTCAAGCCGAGTGAAGCGGTGATGCTCGGCGACAGCCAGAACAGGGATGTCCAGGGCGCCCAGGCGGTCGGCATGAAAGCGGTCTGGGTTAATCGTACCGGCAGCCCCCGGCGCGAGGGCATTGTCCCGGACCTGGAAGTGGCCACCCTGGCCGCCTTTCCGGCCCCACATCGTCCGGACGGTTCACACGGCGCGTTGACAGGACAGAAGAGAACGTCCTATCATGAGGCATAAGGTCGCGGGGCGCGCGACAGGCCGGGAAGGAGTTGTCACGATGAGAAGCCCACGAATCACCCGCAGAGACAAAGACGGATCGCCACAAGACATCCCGTCATCTGCACGGCGGTCAGCAGGAGCTACGCTGTTGCTTCTCTTCGGCATCCTCGCCCTTCTGGCGGATGCGACAGGCGCGGCACAGGACGGGTTGATTGCCTCGCCGGAGCCGGGCTGGCCCCAGTGGCGAGGGCCGCGACGCGACGGCATCTGTGACGACAAAGGTCTGCTCCCGCAGTGGCCCGAGGATGGTCCGCCGCGTCTCTGGACCATCGACGGACTCGGCAAGGGCTGGTCCTCGCCGATCATCGTGCGCGACCGCCTCTACATCACGGGCGACGTGGGTGAGGACCTGGTGATCTTCGCCTTCACGTTGGACGGGACGCCGGTATGGCGCGCCACAAACGGCGCCTACTGGAAGAACCCCTACCCCGGCAGCCGCGCGTGTTGTGCGTTCTCCGAGGGTCGGCTCTATAACATGAACGCGCATGGGCGCGTCGCGTGCCTGGACGCCGCCACGGGCCAGGAACTCTGGGCGGTGGACACTCTGGAGCGATTCGAAGGAAAGAACATCACGTGGGCCATGAGCGAGTGCCTGCTGGTCGACGGTCCGCGCGTGATCGTCACGCCGGGAGGCAGGAAGGCGCTGATGGCCGCGTTGGACAAGCGAACGGGCGAAACGCTCTGGACCACGCCCCCACTGGAGGACGACGTCGTCTCACACTGCTCGCCGATCCTGCTGCGGTACGCCGGACACAGGCAGATCGTCAATTGCTCGTCGGCTCACGGCTTCGGCGTCGATGCCGACACAGGCAGACTGCTCTGGGTCGTACCGGTGACGAACCGCTACGGCACAAACGTTTCTACGCCGCTCTACGGTTCGGGGCGGGTCTTCTTCATGACGCCCTACGACTCGCTCGGTCGTCAGTATCGGCTGGCCGCCGACGGAACCGGCGTGGACGCCACGTTGACATGGGACACCTTTATCGACGCCGTCACCGGCTGTGCGGTTCTGGTCGACAACGTGCTGTATGCCGCCGGCTATACGAAACCCAAGTGGTGGTTTGGCTTCGACTGGGACACGGGACAGACAAAGTACGAGATGAAGGATTTCACCACGGGCGCTGCCATCTACGCCGATGGACGACTCTACATCCTCGATGAGCAGGGCAACGTCGGACTGGTCAAGCCGACCGCCGATGGCCTTACGATCGTCGGGCGCTTCCGCCTGACTTCCGAACACGTCCGCGACGCTTGGGCCCATCCGGTCCTGCTCGACGGCCGGCTCTACCTGCGCTATCACGATACACTGTCGTGCTACGATGTCACGCAACGTTGACCGTCGTGATCTCTCGCACCTCGCGTGTCACTCGATGCCAAGCTCTTTCTGCATCTCTTCCAACGGAACGCCCTTGGTCTCCGGCATCATCAGAATCACCCAGATCAACTGGAGCACCATCATGCCCGCATAGAAGGCGAAAACGCGGGCGCCCGCCTGGCTGGCGCCGGGGGCATCCGCTTTGCCCACCAGCATGGGGAAGGTCCATGAGATCGCTGCGCACATGAACCAGTGCGTGAACGAACCCAACGCTTGCCCTTTGGCACGAACCTGGGTCGGGAAAATCTCGCTGATGAACACCCAGATGACCGCGCCCTGGCCGAAGGCGTGGGACGCAATGAACAGCAGGAAACACCCCAGCACGATGACGCCGCCCCGCTCGGTGTGAAAGGCCCAGGCCACGGTGCCCAGACTGATGATGTAACCGAGCGAGCCGACGAGCATGAGCTTCTTGCGGCCGAAGTGATCGATGATCGCGATCGCCAGCATCGTGAAGACCAGGTTCGTCGCGCCCACGATCACGCTCTGAAGGCGGGCGAAGTCGGCACTGGCCCCGGCCATCTCGAAGATCCGCGTCGAGTAGTAGAGCAACGCGTTGATCCCCGAGAGCTGATTGAAGGCCGCGATGAGAAAGGCCAGCAGAATCGGCTTCAGATACATCCGGCGGAAAAAAGGCTCGCCGATGCTGTGGTGGGCCAGCTCGATCGATTCCCGGATCTCCTGCATTTCCCGCGCCACGTCCTCGGCGCCCAGCCGCTCCAGGATGTCACGCGCCTCCTCGGCGCGTCCTTGTGCCATGAGCCAGCGAGGACTGAGCGGGTTGCCGATCAGCAGGACGAAAAAGGCGGCTGCCGGAAAGGCCTCGACGCCGAACATCCACCGCCATTCGACGTCACCGAGGTTCAGGGCGCCGATGACCCAGTTGGACAGATACGCCAGCAGGATGCCGAAGACGATGTTGAACTGGAACAGCGCCACCAGACGGCCCCGGCTCCTGGCCGGCGAGATCTCCGCGATGTAGATGGGCCCGACCACCGACGAGCCGCCGACCGCCAACCCACCGATGAAACGCGAGATCACGAACGACCACCAGTCCCAGGCGAAGGCGCTGCCGACCGCCGAGACAAAATACAGCACCGCCAGCAGGCTCAGGGTCTTTCGCCGACCAAAGGCATCGGACGGCTTGCTGCTCAGCCAGGCGCCCAGGATCGTCCCAATCAAGGCACTGGCGGTGGTGCACCCATGCCAGAAGCCCGGCTTGCCCAGAAACGCCAGGCCGCTCATTCCGGCCGCCAGCGACTCGTACGTGGCCGCGAACAAATCCTGGAGCGTTTGCTCGGCGCCCGAGATCACAGCCGTGTCAAAACCGAACAGCAACCCTCCCAGGGCCGCAACGATCGCGCTTCGCAGCAGTAATGCCTTCTTCATGCGTCCGTCTCCTGCCATTCACACACGAGACCCGTTCAGAAACGCCGGAGAGATTAGCAGATTGTCGTTCGCGCGACCAGCACCAACCTGGCGGAATGTCCTCGCCATCGATTACCGGGCGTTACCGCACATCCGGCCGTCGCCTTTACAGGATAGAGCAGGAGCGTAACGAACCGTCGTTTTTGGGAGATCGAACCATGAAACGCACGCTTCTCATCACGTTGATGTGCATGGCCGCCTTGACACTGAGCGGTTGCATGTCCTTCGCCTACGAAGAGCACCACAGCCACCACCGACCTCGAATGATGCACACTCGGCCTGTCAGGGTGGTCGAAGTCGTCCCGCCTCCCCCGCCGCGACCGTATCACCACGGACGTCACCATCGCCGGTACTGAGCGCGGGCCAGCCGAATCCGGAGGATAAGATCGCCTCTGCGGCAAGGTCGATTTCGTGAACCAGGAGGCGGGCAAAACGGATGGGTCGGACAGGGCCGTCCCCAGACAGCGGCGGCCCCTGTCCAGGCGCGGTCAGCTCGCGAGATAGAACAGCAGAGCGGCAAGCACGGAAATGACGCCCGTACAAACACTTAAGGCCAAGGCCAATGTCCACGCGTAACGCCGGTTCATCTTCGAAATGACGTATTTGAGGTAGCGGTCACTGGCGGCAAACGTCCGGCTCATCTGAAGGATGCCTTCGGTATTGCTCACCGTGTTCTCGTTGAGCCGGTCGAGCGTACCCTTGAACTTGACAAAGCTCTCGGCCAGTTGAACATCGGTGTCGGCCGCGGCCGCCAGTTGATGATTGATCGACGTCAGCATGTCGGTCTGCCGCGCGGTCTCCAGCGGAATCCGATCTACCGCGTCGATGAACTGCTGGTCCTTCAGAGACGTGCTGCGCAATTGTTCGAGCAGCCGGCCCGTCAGTTGCTTCTGGTTCTCCACTGCCGACGGGAGGCTCTCCAGCACCTTCGGCAGCTCGCGCACGCGATCCATGAGCTCCTCGTGCTGGGCTAACTGACAATGGAGATGTTCGTTGATCTGCTGAAGCTGATTCACCAGCCGACTGATGCCTTCGTAGAGTTTCTCCGCCGGGTCATGATGGTCCAACGACGTGACGGCATTGACCACGACCGGTTCGCTCGACACCGTGGCGGACCGAGGGTCCGCGTAGTCGTCGCTGGTGTCGAAGCCGCAGGCGATCAGGCCGTCATCGTTCAGCGTCGGCTCGCACCGGCCGGCCTCTGCATACCGATGGGACCGCAGCCAACTACTCGTGCCCGTCAGAATCTCGCGTAATGTCATTCGCAACACTCCTTACCCTGATACCGATGTCCGTGTCGCTGTCAGGATTGGCAATTCGCCCACCAGCGAGTTTTCGTATCGGACGGGCGTTCGGTTTCTCTTGAGCGAATATCCGAACCACAATCGACCATTCCGGGCAACCCCGATTTCCAGGCCGCTGTGGTCGGTTCTTTCGGACGTTTTCCTGCGAGATGTCACATTGGGGGCGTCGAACCGCCATACCCAAGGCCGTCCTGCCGCCGCAAGAGCTATCACCATCGCGATGCGCTGTTTTTTGGGACGTGACAAGGGTAGCCGGATGGCCCTTGTGCGCGTCGCCGAAGACGGTACAATGCGCCGCAAGTGCACAACTGTTGGTCATTGGGAGACATACGATCATGAAGCTGGCAACCTATCGGTACAACCACAAGACGTCGTGCGGGATCGTGACAAGTCGCGGCTTGGTGGACATCCCGTCCGCATGGCCCGGCTCCGACGCCCCGCACAGCGTCATGGAAATCCTCCAACGAGGCCCGTCCTGTCTCAGGGTCCTCGCTTCTCTGCCCCACGAATCCGGCGAATGTCTTCCCCTGGGGTCGGTGACCCTGCTGGCCCCCCTGCCCCAGCCGGGAAAGCTCCTGGCCCTGGCGGGCAACTATGCCGAACACGTCAAGGAGGCATCGCTAAGCCGAGGGTTCCAACTCGGGCTGTCCGATTCACCGCGTCTGACCACCGTACCGCGTCCGTTCCTGATGCCAGCCAGTGTCATCAGCGGGCCGGGCGACACGATTCCGTGGCCAGCCTACAGCAAACAAATCGACTACGAGCTCGAACTGGCTGTGGTCATCGGAAGCCGCGTCAAGGGTGTCAACGCGGACAAGGCCCTCGACTCTGTTGCCGGCTACATGATCGCCAACGACGTTTCGGCCCGGAGTGTGACATTCAAGGAGGGCCGCAGCGAGCGACCCTGGGACGAGTTCTACGACTGGCTCAACGGCAAGTGGGCGGATGGTTTCCTCCCGACCGGCCCATACCTCGTCACGAAGGACGAGATCGCTGACGTCCAGAACCTGCATATGGTCCTGAAGGTCAACGGCCAGGTCCGCCAGAACGCCAATACTTCGCAGATGATCTACCCGGTGGCCGACGTGGTCTCGTTCCTCAGCCATCTGATGACACTCGAGCCGGGCGACATTATCTCGACCGGAACCCCATCCGGCGTGGCCATCGCAACCGGCAACTTCCTTCAGGGCGGCGACGTGATCGAATGTTCCATCGAGGGTCTCGGAACGCTCACCAACACGCTCGGCCCTCGCCCTGAGGCATTCTACGAACCACTGAAGCGGAGCGCCTCGATGTAGGTGTCCAGCATGGCCGAAACCATCGTGCCAACCGAATGCCGCTGTCTCACGTACGCCTGCGCAGAAGCGGCCAGGCAGCGGGCACTCTGAGGGTCCTTCAACAACCGCACGAGGGCCTGTCGCAAACTCGCTTCGTTGTTTCGCTCATAGATCAGAGCGGTCTGCTCGGGGACAACCAGGTCGTCGACGCCGCCCTTGCAGGCAACCACCGCAACGCCAAGGCTCATGGCTTCCAGAAGAAACCCACTGAAGGTCGGCACCGGCTGGAGATGCAGGAAGATATCACCTGCCGCCAGGACGGATCGCCATGGATCGAGCAACGGAACGATGGTCACGACGCGGGTCAGACCGTACTCGGCCAGCTTCGTCCGCAATCGGCGTTCCGCCCAGCCGCCTCCCATGATCGCGATCATAAACTCATAACCTTCCGCAAAGAGCACTTTGGCCGCCTCCAGGAGGACCGTGAAATCCGACACGCGATCCAGCCGGTGCGCCACAACAATCGTGCTCAGATGCGAAGGGTCCGCGAAGCAGACGGGATCGGTCCCGGCAAACGTCCCCGGATGGATCTGCCGGATCCGGTCGGCAAAGCGGCCGCAGGACCGAACAACACTGGAACCGATCGTCTTCGACGGGACGACGATTCTCGCACAGCGGGTCGGCGAGACGGAGAGTCGGTGCGATTTGCCGATCAGGGAATTGACACCCAGTACATACGGCAGGCTCAGCCTCCGGGCCAACCGCCGGGCCAGAGCCGCCCGGCTCTCGCACAGGCCGTGTAAAACCGTCGGCTTGAATCTCTCCAACTGAAGGGCGAGCGATTCCAGGCCCACGCGCTCCATGAACGGGAGATTGAGGGCCGGATATGTAAAGACCTCGACCGGCGCCGGCACAACAGACTCTGCATTGCCGCCCGGCGGACAGATCAACGCAGCCGGAATGGACTCGTCCGCCAGTCCAACCAGCAGACGCCGCAGAAAAGGCGCGTGCTCGGTGACATCCCGTGGGGATGCCAGGAAGATCGGACGCAATGCCTTCCTCATCGCCGCCGTGTCCGAATGCCCGGTTTCCGTCATAAGCACCTGTCAAACGATGTCCGGCTCTTCTCCTTGCGGCCGACAGAAAAGCGGTGTCGGTCGTGGCCGAAAACGATGAGCATTCTATCTCAAATCCGGACGAGGTGTTACGGAAAAAGGCGGCTCTCCGGCCGGCCCGCGTGCCGATCCAACGAAAGCGGCCCTCGCATCCCGTGGACACGAGGGCCGCATAAGAGACTTCGTCTCGGTGTCGGTAACCCGACGGACGTATCAGATCACTTCGCCGCCGCTGGCCTTCCGAAACCGATGTCGTCGATGTAGACGATGCCGGAACCGCCGGCCGCCGGACTGGTCCGGTTGCCGACCCCGATCGTCATCGCTTCGATCCGGCTGAGGTTCACACCGGCCAGAGCGCTGTACGGGATCGCCCACTCGTTCCAGCCGGCCAGGAACACCGCCCCCGCCCCGGCCGGATGGCTCACCGTCGCCGTCTTGCCCGACGCATCTTCCAGCGTCACGTAGAGTTGCCCGGCACCATTGCCCGCAGGCTGCGCGGCGCCGATCGTCTCCACAAGCCACCCACCGTTGACGTTGCCCGTGGTCGCCACCCCGGAGAACTCCGCGCTGGCCAGAACACCCGCACTGTGGCTGGTCACCGCCAGGCCGATGTACACGTTCGCACCCATCGCGATCGTCTGCGGGTTCCACGCCATCGCCGTCCAGTTGGCCCCATCGGTCGAGTAGTAGCCGTTGAAGCTGCTGCCCACCCGCTCGATCTTCACCCAGTACGGAGGACGCAGAGCGGTCTGCTCGGCGGTGACCACACCGCTGTCACTGACCGCCGCCGCGCCGGTCGTCAGACGGGCCTGATAGCGGCACCCGTAGTCCGGCGTCGCATACACCGCCGCGAACGCCGAGCCCGCCTCCAGCGTCTCACGGATCATCACGCCCGCCTTGGTCCAGTCGACCGCACGCGATACGCTCTCGATGAGCGCCACGATCGAGCCGTTGCCGCTGAGCGGCTTGTACGCGAAACGGAACTCGTCGGCGGTGTTCCAGATGTCCGTGCCGGCCGCACCCATGATGATCTTGCCGTCGGCCAGCTCCAGGAACGGCCCGGGTACACCCCGGAAGTAAAGCACCAGCGTGTTGGCACTGCTGCCGCTCCAGTTCTGCGCAGAGTCGAAGGTCCGCGTGGTCTCGGAGTAGAACGGCGACTTGCTATTGTCATACTGCAAGGGCATCGACTGCCGGCCCGTGCGGACGATCGTTTGCTCGGCAAACGGGGCCGTCAGATAGCCGACCGTTGAACGGGTGTTATTGACCCAGCCGTCGACCCAGGTGTCGAAGATGGCCTCGCCGGCCTCGAGGTCGTCGGTGTAGTCCTCGAAGCCGTCGATCAACGCATACTCCTGCGTCGAGAAGCTCCAGACCTCACCCGGCCACAGTTCGGCCCCGGCCTCATCGACCCGCCAGTAATACGTGGTCCCGAAATCGAGCGTGTCCGGCGAAAAACTGGCCGCCGTCACGCTGTCGGCAAGAGTCAGATTCTCCGCATCCGTACCGAAATAGACCTCATGGGACGTTGCCTCGCGCCCGGCACGCCAGCTCAGGAGCGCGTCCGGCTCGACCCCGGTAGCGCCGTCGGCCGGCTGTGGCTGACGGGCCTGAACGGGAACATACGTGAATCGCACTTCGCTCAGACCGTACTGGCCCATCACGCCGTGCCCGCTGTTGATGATGAACCGGACGAACCTCGCGGCGATGCCGCCGAGATCGATGACCGTATTGGCGGCGTAGTCGGCCTTGGCGGTCGCTTTGGCAAACTGCACGTCGCCGAAAACCGTCCACGCGGCGCCGTCGGTTGAGTACTCAATGGTGACATCCTTGAGCCCGAAGCCCAGCACCGGCTCGAACATCACGTTGTAGTTCCAGACCCGAAGCTCATAGAGCTTGAACACCTTCTCGAACTCGAACTGAATCCAGACGGGCGTCTGTTCGCCGGGGGAAACCAGCCACATGTCGGTCGCCTCGGTCGAATGCTGACCGGCATCGTTGAGACCGGAACCATTAACCGTATTCTCCGGTTCGCTCGTCGCCTCGGAAACGCCGTTCGTGGTCGCTACGATGTTCTCGACGGGATAGGCAATCGGTTCCGTGGTGAAACTCCATATCTTGCCGGCGTACTGGGTCACGCCGTCGGCGGCAAAGCCGTCCACACGCCAGTAGTATGTCTGGCTGAACTCCAGAAGGTCGGCGGCATCGTAGGTGTCCCCGGCCTGCCCCTGGCTGACCAGGACTCCCATCGGGTTGGCCCTGCTGGCGGCGGCCACGTCGTCGGCAGAGGTTCCGAAGTACACATCGTGGGTGGCCACACCCTCGCCCGGCTTCCAGCCGAGAACCACATCGCGCGGCACGTCAGTCGCGCCGTCATCCGGTGTCGGACTGGCGGCGCGTCCCGGCTCGATATCTTCACCCATCATGTAGAGGATCGCATTGGCGAACACGGCCTTGCCCTTCTCCGTAAGGTTGAATTTGCCCTGCGGCGTGGCGCCCGATTCCTGCGTCCCCATGCAGAACAGCATGCGGTTGCTGGCCGGCGTGCCGGCCCCGGCATAGTACGGCGTGCCGGCCGGCCATTCCACGATGCATGCGCTGGTGCCCGTCGAGACGATCACCGTCCCGCTGCCGACGGACAGCGTGCCGAGGAAGGACGTCTGGCCCGTGCCCGTCGTGCCGTCGACCAACTGGACCGTATTGTTGGCGTCAAGCTTGACGCCAGTGAAGATGGGATGCTCCGGGAGCAGCACATCCATCGTCGGACCAACGAGGTTGTTGATGGTGGTGGTATTGGCCCACAGCCATCGGCTGTTCCGGGCCAGATAGCTCGTCATGTTGATTATGGGCGTCGTGATACTGTTCCACTGGCCGACTTCAGCCGCGTCGGTGGCATAGTCGCCGCTGTTGGTCGAGCGGCTGACGATGATCAGGTCGGCCGCGTTGAGGGCCGCGATCTTCGTCGCGTCCAGCGTGGTCCAGTTGCCACGCTGAACGTCCAGCTCGTGCCCCAGAGACCGCACGAAATTCTCGGCTTCCAGGTCATCCTGGACCCCGTCGACGTCCGTATCATACGTCTGCGAGACCCAGATGATATTGGCTGCCCGGGACGCGGGACACAGAAGAAGCCCCAGCAGCATGACAAGAATGATTCTCGCGTGCATCAGGTGTTCCTCCTTCGAGAAATAATGGTCAATAGACCTACCGCGATAAGATGATTGGCAATGCCCCGACCTTCCAAACCGTAAGGTTGGAGCCGGTCACAGCACGATGCAGGTTTCAAGAACTTCCCCGTGCGGCCACGCGGGGCACCGACACGCTTCCGCCTTCGTCCGTCGCCGTTCCCGACCCGACGGAGCGCCGGTCCGAAGAGCCCCGGGCCCCCCATCAGGCAGACTGCCACCTCCCGGCGTCGTTTCGGACCAGAAACACGCTCGCGCCGCTCCATCCCGTGCCCGCAGGACAACGCTTGGCTGCCAGTGGCGAAAATCGCAGATGCCCGTGGATTCGTTTATACCAGATGGAGGTCAGTGACTTCAAGCGAAATTCACATCCCCCGCCCCCGTTGGACAGGCCGGCTTACAATGGGCCGAGCCGACGTTGATCCGTCCGCCCACAAGGTTCAATCCCCGGGCCGAAGCAGCCATTCGGCAGAAAGCCTCCTGCCGGTGGGGATCAGACAGGTGACCTCGAGCACATACGTCTTCTCCGGAGAGACATGGACCGGGACAGTGAATTCATAGGCCCGCAGGAAGTCACGCCAGGACTTCTGGTTCTCGGCCGGGTTAGTCAAGTCGATGTCCGGCCAAATCGCGATCCTCGGGCCTTTGGGCTCGGCGGACCGCTGAACGTAATCGTATAGCTCGAGGCGGAATACACCAGGGGCCTTCATCTGGGAGCCGTACGCATCCGCCAGAGAAACGTAGACATGCAACTGCTGGCCCTGATCACCTGTCGGCTGGCTCAACTCCGTCAGAGGCAGAATGATGATTGCTGCCGGCCCGAACCCGCTCGGGGGCCCCTGCGGCGGTGGCTCGGCGACCGGCGCGGGTTTCGGCTCCGCCTCCACCCGCGGCTGGGCATCACGAGGTAGCGAATCCCCGCTTCCCCCCGCCTGAGGCTCGCTGCAGCCGGGGCAGAACACCACCCACATCAGTAAGCACGGGGCGGCCCATTTCATGAGCCGGCCCAGAGGTTCCGAACGGCCCGGTCGGCTGATGGTTCGTTCGTCCATGAACTACAGGTCCTCATCCAACATGTGTCCGAGACGGTGTTTCTTGGTCCGCAGATAGTTGATGTTGTGCTCGCTCGGGACCGCCTGCAAGGGGACCTGCTCGAAGATCTGGATGCCGTAGACCTCCAGCCGGCTGACCTTCTTGGGATTGTTGGTCAGGATCCGCACGTTGCGAAGGCCCAAATCCCGGCAGATCTGCGCGCCGATGCCGTAGTCACGACGGTCGGCACTGAAGCCCAGTTTCAGGTTCGCGTCCACCGTGTCCAGCCCCTGCTCCTGCAGCTCATAGGCGCGGAGCTTGTTGGACAGGCCGATACCTCGACCTTCCTGGCGCAGGTAGATCAGAGCCCCTTTGCCCTCCTTCTCGATCATCCGCATGGCGGTGATGAGCTGGTAGCCGCACTCGCATCGCTGCGAATGGAACAGATCGCCTGTCAGGCATTCCGAATGCACGCGAATGAGAACCGGCTCGGGATGCTCGATGACGTTGCCGGCCCCGTCGCGGTCACCGACGCCGCCCTTGCACAGGGCCAGGTGCGGCTCGGGACTGGTCATGCTCTCATAGGCAACGAGTTTGAAATCGCCATAATCGGTGGGCAGATTGACCGACACGATCCGTTTGATGTGACTCTCTCGCTGCAGCCGGTACTCGATGAGTTTGGCAATCGAAAGCACCTTCATGTTGTGGCGCTTGCAGAACTCCAGCAGTTCCGGAACGCGGGCCATGGACCCGTCCTCGTTCATGATCTCGCAGATGACCGCGGCCGGCTTCAGGCCGGCCAGACGAGCCAGATCAACCGCCCCTTCGGTCTGTCCGGCGCGGACGAGGACCCCGCCATCTCGGGCGCGCAGGGGAAAGACATGACCCGGCCGCGCCAGATCGCGGGCCGTGGCGCCATCGGCGATGGCCACCTGGATCGTATGCGCCCGGTCCGCGGCGCTGATGCCCGTTGTGATGCCATCGGCGGCATCGATGGAAACCGTAAAAGCCGTTCCGAAACGGGCCGTGTTCTCGAGCGCCTGCGGGTACAACGCCAGGGCGTCGCACTTCTCGGCCGTCAGCGGCAGACAGATCAGCCCGCGACCGTACTTCGCCATGAAGTTGATGATCTCCGGGGTCACCTTCTCCGCGGCGCAGATCAGGTCCCCTTCGTTCTCGCGATCTTCCGCATCCACGAGGACGGCCATCTTGCCCTGCCGAAGGTCCTCCAGCACCTCCGGCACATCACTGAACGTCACAGCGGGTGTTTCCTGCTGCAAAGGAGACTGACTCATGCTCACACTGGACTGCCTAACGCACGGGTGTCTTGTCTGTATCGGACGAGCCGGTTGCCACGTTCTTGGCGCCGGATCGCTCAAACTGCTCAATATAGCGGCTTCCATTGCGAATGTAAACCAGAGTGGCCAAAATGGCCACGACCGCCGCCGACCACCACAGAACACTTAATCCCACCGCGTAATACGGGATCAGCCGCGAGAACTCCGGCGCCGTCAGCACACACGCAACCATAACCAGTTGCAGTGCCGTGGCCGCCTTGCCCAGAAGCACCGGCACGACGTGGATTTGCGACGTGACCAGGTACACAATGGCGAAGCCCAGCACGATCAGAACGTCCTTGCCCACGATCGCCACTACGACAGTCGTCGGCAGCGTGAATCCCTCGATATGGCCCCTCTGCGAAGCGAGCAGCAGACAGGCGGATGTCATCAGCAGCTTGTCCGCCACGGGATCGAGAAACGTGCCCAGCTTGGTGATCTGCCTGTAGTGGCGAGCCAAATAGCCGTCCAGTGCGTCGCTGACTGCCATGAACAGGAAGACGGCGATGGCGGCGTATCGAAATGCGCGTCGCATATGCTCGGCGATCGACGGATCGTTGATATTCAACAGGCAGATGATGAACGGTACGATCAGCAGGATGCGGACGAGCGTGATCCGCGTCGCCCAACTGAGTCGGAATCGCTCGGCCGACCGTGACAGGCGAAAGAAGTGAAACCAGCCGTCGAGCTTCATCGCATTGTCCTCATCCGGGCCTCCGGAGGCCCACTGTGCGACCCCGTTGCGTTCTTTCGCTGAAATGGTATACTACGCCAAGCCCATAAGCTTGGCAATACCCCGATCCCGGTGGACATCGGGAACGGGACGCAGGTATGGCGGAACGGGCAGCGGAGCGGATCGCCATGAGTTCGAAGACGCGGCTGGGACAGGCCTATTACGACTTGTCGGTCATGATGGACGCAGGGGTTCCGATCCTGCGCTCGCTGGACGTAGCCATCGAAGGACGTCAGGGCCGGCTCAAGCGCGTTCTCACGCAGATCCGCGACTCGATATCCAAGGGGTCGGATCTTTCCACCGCCCTTTCGGAACACCACAGCGTGTTTCCGCTGATGGACCGCATGCTCATCGAGGCGGCCGAGACCGCGGGGTCGCTGGGCCTGTCTTTCAAGATGCTGTCCCAGTGGCACGAATTCGTCCACCGGATCACCCGGCGACTCCAGGTCGGCTTGATCCGTCCCTTCCTCACACTCCATGTGGCCGCCTTCGTTTTCGGGCTTCCCGGCCTCGTCGCAGGCAGGACCACCACGGGCCAGTACCTGCTGGGTGTCCTGGGAATCCTCATGGTCTTGTACATTCCAACGGTCCTGGTGGTCGCGTGCATGCGTCTGCGAGAGCGATTGCCCCTCGTCGCACTGCCGCTGGATTTCATCCTGTTGCGGATTCCGCTGCTGGGTCGGGCGGTCTACCACATGTCGATCAGTCGCTATGCCAGGGCGTTCGCCATGATGTACAGAGCCGGCGTCCCCATCACCGAGGTGACGGACCGGGCCACGCGGGCCACGGGCAACGCGATCGTCGCCCGGTTGTTTGACGGAGGTCGAGACAGCGTCCGCGCCGGCGGACTGGCCTGGGAAGGGTACTCCAAGCGTCTGCCGGCGCAGTACCTGCACCTCTTTCAGATCGGCGAGGAGACAGGCGAACTGGACAAGACCGCCGAGAAGATCGCCGAGATTTCTGCCGACCGCGCTGAGCTTCTGTTCGGCGAGTTCGCACGGTGGCAGCCGGCGGCCATCTACGCCGTTGTCGCCATCGTCGTCATCTATATGATCTTCAGGATATGGGGCCAGATCTACGGCGGCTTGCCCGCCTTCTGACGCCGGCACTACCAGGTTTTGCCTCGCGCCCCTGCCTTGCTCGGGCGGGTGCATTTTGTGAGCTTATTGACTTGATGCAAATGCTCTCACTGATACAATTGCCCCGTCAGTGAAAAAGGGTGCAGTCATGGCAGTTCTGAATGTCAATATCGATCACGTGGCGACGGTGCGTCAGGCCCGCCTGGCGGACGAGCCAGACCCGGTCTGGGCGGCCGTCCAGTGTGAGTTGGCCGGAGCCAACGGTATCACCGTGCACCTGCGGCAGGACCGCCGGCACATCAACGAACGGGATGTGCGCGTGCTCAAGGAGACGGTGGCCTGCAAGTTCAACCTGGAGATGTCCATGGCCGAGCCGATCGTCAAGATCGCCGAGCAGGTCCGGCCCGACCAGGTAACGCTCGTGCCGGAAAACCGCGCCGAACTGACCACCGAAGGCGGATTGGACTGCGCCCGTTACAGGCGGCGCCTGGCCCAGGTGGTCCGGCGAATGCACAAGAAGGGGATTCTGGTCAGCACGTTCATCGTGCCGCAGGCCGAGCAGATCCTCGCCTCGGTCGAGACCGGCTGCGACGCCGTTGAGTTGCACACCGGCGCATACGCCAATGCCAGGACCGAGGCGGCGAGCCGCAAGCGGCTGGCCGAGCTGGTGGCGGGCAAGGACCTGGCCCGTGAACACAAGCTGGTGGTCCACGCCGGACACGGACTGACCTATCGCAATATCGTCCCGGTTGCCCGCATTGAGGGGTTGTGTGAGTTCAACATCGGCCATAGCATCATTGCCCGCGCCGTGCTCGTCGGCATTCGCGAGGCAGCCAGGCAGATGATCGATCTGATCGAGAAATCGGCATAGGGTGGGCCGTGCCCACTGCTTACCTGGGGCCTCAATTGCGAAACACGAAAACGAGAAACTCGAAATACGAAATCCGAAACAAGTTCGAATGACGGAAATTCGAATGTCCAAGACTCCCGACCGGAGGCCGGTTTCGGATCTGGCTACAAGACTTCCGCATTGACAGGAGCAGCAGGATGTTCACAGGCGCCATGGTGGCACTGATCACGCCCTTCCACGAGGGTGAAATCGACTTTGAGACGCTCGACGAACTGATCGAGTTCCATCTCGAAAACGGCATCGACGCGATCGTTCCTGTGGGAACGACGGGAGAGTCGCCCACGCTGAGCTTCGACGAGCACAAGCGGGTGATCGAGCGCGTCGTCAAAGGCGTCGGCGGCAGTGTCCCGGTGATCGCCGGCGCCGGGTCGAACAGCACCGCCGAGGCCATCGAGTTGACCAGCTTCTCCAAGAAAGTCGGCGCCGACGCGACCCTCCAGGTCTGTCCCTACTACAACAAGCCGACCCAGGAAGGATTCTACCAGCATTTCAAGGCGATCTGCGAGGAAGTGGATCTGCCGATGATCCTGTACAACATCCCGGGTCGGTGCGGGGCCGGTTTGACGCCGGAGACCATCGCCCGCCTGAGCGAACTGGACAACGTCGTCGGCATCAAAGAGGCCACCGGCAGTCTCGACCAGGCGTCGGAGATCGCGATGCGATGCGACCTGACGATCCTCTCCGGCGACGATTCCCTGACCCTGCCCATCGCGTCCGTCGGGGGCAAAGGCGTGATCAGCGTGGTCGCCAACATCGTCCCGGCCGACGTGAAGGCGATGACCGACCTGATCCTTGAAGGCGATCTTGTCAAGGCCCGCCAGTGGCACCGCAAGCTCTTCACGCTGAGCAAGAACATGCTGACGCTGGCGACCAACCCGATCCCCATCAAGGCGGCCATGGCGATGCTCGATATGGCCTCCGAAGAGCTGCGTCTGCCGATGACCCCCCTGACGGAGTCCCAGAAGGCCGCTCTGAAACAGACGCTGACGAGCTACGGGCTGCTGAGCTGATATCCCGCCAACCGCGTCAGCCACCCTGTCGAGGACTTCGGCGTACGCCCGACAGAACTCTGTCGCGTAGGTAGGTCTGTCCAGGTCGATCGGAGCCAATCTGTGCCGTGTACAGGTGAGGCAGCGATTCAAACAGATGGCGGATGTCTTCCTGGCTGAAGCTGTGCTCGCCGATCAAGGTCAGGTACGTCAGGGCGTCAAGGGCTTCCAGGTGCTTGAGGCCCTGCCCGGTGAATTTGCCGCCGTAGATGTTGAGCATGTCCAGCTTCTTCATGTGCCGGAGGTGCACCAGGCCTTCGTCGGTCAGGTCGGGTCCGCCGATGGTCAGCCGATCCATCTGCGTCAATCCGGCCAGGCTGGCGAGTCCTTGGTCTGTCAGGCTCGGCGGCTTGATCGCCGAATTCCCAATCTGAAACCACTTCAGTTGGATCAGCCCGGCCAGAC
The DNA here is from genome assembly GCA_035448545.1 of Sedimentisphaerales bacterium. Classification (GTDB taxonomy): domain Bacteria; phylum Planctomycetota; class Phycisphaerae; order Sedimentisphaerales; family Anaerobacaceae; genus Anaerobaca. The sequence goes on from DAOTJE010000013.1 coordinate 63,330, forward strand.
AAGACACGTCCGCGTCGCCGATCACGCCCCCATCGCGTCGCGTTCCGATAGTCAATTGCTCCAGCTTCTTCAGGCCGGAAAGATCCAGCCCGGTGTAGTCCTGTTCGACGCCGTCGACACGGAGCTCTCGCAGGTTGGGCAATTCGCTCAGGCAGGACAGGCCGGAGATCGTGACGTTCGCGTCATGCACCGACAGGACTTCGAGGTTCCCCAAGCAAGCCAGCTTCTTCAATCCCTTGTCGGTGACAGCCGTACACCCAAAGAGACTCAACTCCCGGAGCTTGTCCAGCCTGGCAATGGACTCCATTGAAGCATCCGTCACACCGATGCTGCCGATGTTGAGCTCTTCCAGCGAATGGCACTGGGTAAGCATGGCAACCCCCTTGTCGGTGTAATAGCCATGGTCCTTGCTGGGGTCGACGAGGTGGACGCGGATAACGTCCAGCTTCCGCAGCCGAGGCAATTCGGACAGATACGCCAGACCCCGGTCCGAGATGCCCTGGGCCGGCAGATCGAGCGATTCGAGCGTCTTGACCTCCCTCAGGTAAGCAAGCCCTTCGTCGGTCACTTTCGAGTTGCGCACATCCAGGCTGCGCAGATTCGGCAATCGAGCAAGATGTCTGATTCCCTCGTTGGTGATGTTCTGCGACCAGTGGAAGCTCAGGTCCTGCACCTGTGACAGGGCTGACAGATGAGCGAGCCCCGCATCCGTCGTCTGCGGCAGATGCCCGCAATGGAGGATATGCAGGTTAGGGACGTTCTTCAGGTGCACGAAACCCGCGTCGCTGAATCCATCGCCTTGCAGCAGCAAATAGTGAAGACGTGGCAGCTTCGCCAGGTGAGCCAGACCGTCGTTCGTGATCCGCCCTGCTCCCAGCGCCAACTCCTCAAGACTCTGCAAACCCGCCAAGTGTCTCAGGCCGGCGTTGGTGACTCGGCTCTCCTGAAGATATAGCCCGGTCAAGGCGGGCAGGCCGGCGATGTGGGCCAGTCCGGCGTCGTCCATACGATTCGGCGCGGTCAGGCGCCGGAGGTTCTGCAATCCGGCGATCCACTTCATCCCGGCTCCCGTGATGTTCGTCTGGCTCAGATCCAGCACTCGCAGGCCGGTCAGGTGCGCGACATACGTCATACACGCATCGCCCGGCTTGGTGCCGCCCGTGGACCAGCCATGGATGCCGAGCTGATAGAGGTCGTCGGGCTGGAGGTTCCGCAACGGGGAAAGATCGCTCCAGGCCTCTTTGCATTCGACAGTCAGCGATATCCATTTGCCCGCCGGGACCGCGACGTCGCCGCGTGCATCGGCCAAGTACTTCCAGTCTTCCCCTCGAATCCAGTAGAAGAGCCCCTCCAGCGGCCTGTCGGGCACCGGCTCGCAGATCAGCACCTTGCCCAGCGACCGATCCGCCGGAAAGTGCAGAGTCCGCGCCTCCATGCCGGGGGCCTCCTTCAGCCCCACCCCGCTGAGGACAGTCAGTATCCAGACCACCCGAATCTGTCGCGCCATGTCCATATCACCTCCACGGGGCCGCTCATCGCTCGTAGGGGCGAATGATTATTTGCCCCTGCTGCCATCCGGCAAATCGCTACCTATTGGGGTCATCGTCATCGACGTCATTCGGGTAGACATCACGATAGGCCCCCATTCCCATACCTCCCATCATTCCGCCACCCATCAGGCCCCCTGCCGGCACGACCTCTTCTTCGTTCGGGTCGGCATGTGGATCGGATGCCAGGGCAAAACCGTCCGCGTCGTCCTCCGTATCCGTCTGGGCCCCGGGCATCGGCATGTCCGCAGCAGGCGTTTGCGTCTCCGACGCGACCGGCAACTCGGTCAGGTCGGCGTCGCCAGCCGCCTGCGACCACCACGGTACGAACGGCGATGGCGCGTCCGTAGAGACGCTTCGCCCAGGAGTGGACATCGCCGGCCGCAGAGCGGGACCGGGTGATCTCGGGGCCGGCTGCGTCCCGGTGATCTCATGATTGGTAGACGGCTTCGTCACTTCGTGATAGGTCACCACCGAGCCCGCTGCGATGACGCCCACCGCTGCGACGGCAACCGCCTTGGCCTTGACCCCGGCCAGCGCGGCGCCACCCACAGTCTGGGCGAGCCAGGACCCCCCGCTGGAGGCCGCCGTAGCCGGCGCACCGACCAGGGCCATCTTGCCCAGTTCCCCCAGCAGAGCCTGCGGAGCAGCTTGCACAGCATTCTCGGTCAGAAGCGTGCCCAGCGCGCCGGCCGCGACCAGAATACCACGCGTCTGGAGAACCCGTCGCAACGCCGTTACGCCGGCATCGATTCGCCGGGAGACCGTCGCCTGGGAGATTCCCATCGCGCCCGCAATCTGTCGCGTCGTCTGGCCCTCCAGGAAGTGGGCGACGAGAATCTCACGCATCTCGGTGTCCAGGGCATTGAGCCCCTCGTCGATCGAGGCCGAGAGGTCCTTCCATTCGGCCACCTCACGAGGTCTCGAAGCAGCGTACCGGGATTCCCTCTGCCTGCGAGTGACGTCTTTGCGCCAGGCATCAATGGCCTTGTGCGTCGCGACGCGGTGTAGCCAGCCGGGCAGCGAGCCCGTTACGGTCGCCGCATCTTTCGTCAGTTGCAGGAAGGTCTCCTGCGCCACGTCCGAGGCCTTGTCCACGTCTTGGAGGATTCGCAGCGCCACTCCATAAACCAGTCCGGCGTGCCGCCGGATGATCTCATGAAACGCCTCCGCATCCCCCGTTCTCGTGAACCGCCGCAACAACACGAGTTCTGCTTCCATCTTCGTCTCTCCTGAACACCATCGCCTGCTCTCCACATGATAAGGCGATGCCCGCTCGGAAATGATTCAAAAAAGACCGCAGGTAGCAGAAGGCCTGCTCTACGACCCGGTCGTCACTGGCGACAGAATAGGGCCAAGCCATTGCGACAGGCCCGACAGTGTCATCTGGACGGCCACCGCCGTGACGATCAGGCCGGTGATGCGGATCAGCGGGCCGAAGGCGTGGAACCGCTGCAGAACTCGCCCGATCCACAGCGACATCAACATCACCAGGAAATTGGCGGCCAGAGCTGTCGTCAGCGACAAGACCGTCATGGCGACGCCGTGCGTCGCGGCGAAGGAAATGGCGGCGGTGATCGTGCCGGGTCCGGCGATCAGAGGCGCTGCCAGCGGAACGATCGAGATGTCGGTGCCCCCGTGAAAGTCCTGCTCATAGAAGCGTCCCTTCCGCACCGCCGTCAGACCGATGATAAACAGCACGATGCCACCGGCCACCTGCAAAGAGTAGATCTCGACGCGAAACACCGCGTGCAGGAGAACGTGACCGATGCCGGAAAGGACCAGAAGGATCGCCAGGGCCACCGACGTCGCTGTCGTCGAAACCCTCAGCAGCTCGGCCCGCGAATACGGAGGGTCCATGGACGAGAGCAGGAACACCTTGCTGGGCGGGTTGATCAACGCCAGGAAATACAGCGAAGTCTGCACGAACACGTCCACGTTCATATTCGGCACTTGAAGCCCCGGAACTCCATCATCCTGCCGGCGCCCGCAGGCGCCGTGCTTTCGCGTACCATCCCATCCAGCGCAGCCGGTGTCAACTGGAAAACCGCGTCGGACGTGTGGGTGGAGACTCCGCAAGTGCGCGTCGGACGGTGAGAGAATCTCAACTCATCCGCAGCAGTGTCTCACAGATGAATTCCTCGACAATCAGTTCCAGTGCGATGGGCAGCAGGACCAAGCTGGCCGTCAGCCAATACTGTCCGAGCCGACCAGTAATCGAGGAAGGCCTTCGTCCGTGAACGGGCAAGAGTCCCGAGAAATGCCGAGATTCAGCAGGCGCCAATTGCGCACCGGCCGACTCTCTTTGTTCCTGTGCCGAGCGATACGACAGGCTGGTCAGCCCTTCGAGCAGGATGAACACAGGCACAACCACAAGCCAGTTCATCCAATCCGACAGTTGTGTCAGCAGCCCGCACACGATGAGAAACGTGCCAACCTGCGGCCAGAGCAAGCCAGAGGCATCGGATCGGGCCGACAGATGGCGGCCGAACCGGACGCCGTACAGGAACCAGAGTCTCGTCACGACACCCGCGACGACCAGCGCAAAACCAACGGCCGCAAACGGCGAAATCGGCTCGTGGAACGGCAACAGCTCGTGCGGCTTCTCCCCGTCAACCACGTTCTCAACGATACACGCTGCCATGACCAAAGAGATTACCAGATAGCGAGTCCTGACAAGCAAGGGCAGAACAACCTCGCGACCTCGTCTTTGCCATAGCCCCCAGAGTCTGGCCAGTGCCACCGCACCCAGGACCAGCACGCCGTAACTCTTCGTGAAAAGGAACAACTTCCTGGGACCTTCCGAGAAGCCCATGCCGACCGGCAGGCCGACAATCCCGGCTCGCACCAGCCATTCCTCAAACGGCAAAGGACGATCCGCCCATTTCCATTTGGGGATGAGGCGCATCGCCAGCCAACCAGCCAGCAGACCGATGGCCATGCCCGCCAGCACATCCGAAGGATAATGGGCCAGTGACGTGACTCGCAGACCGCCGACGGCGCCGGCAGCGCCCAGAAGCATCGGCCCCCCAGGCCAGCCCAAACTCGGCGCCAGCACCCCCGCCACGGCGAATACCGACGCCGCGTCGCCCGAGGGGAAAGAGAAATGATGGGAGGCCTTCCGTAGTGGGACGCCCGCTTCTTGTGCCTTCAAGACCGAATAGGGTCGGACCCTGCCGACGGCCAGCTTCAGCACAGTCACAGCGGCCCCCACGATAACAAGGGCCAGGATGGCGCCCAAGACGTCACGCCGCTGCCGTGAAGCCGCAAACCAGACCAACAGCAGCCATATCAGGACCCATGCCTTGCCCAGCCACGTGAACAACTCCACCCAGAGGTTGTCATCCGGGTCTATCCCACGATCGACCACCCATGTGATGATACCCTGGTCAAGCACCGCCCATGAGGCCAGACTGCCCACCAACAGGATGAAGGTCAGCCCCAGGAAAAAGCGGTTCCAGCCGAAAGCGACCGGTTGGGATGACGAGGACGACGGACATGGCATCATTTCTGCTCCTGGTTCCGCGACAGAATCAGCACCTCGGCGTACTTGCCCTTGGAGTAGTTGAAGCCTTTGACAGCGGACAACTCTCTGACAGGCAACTGGCCGGATCCTTCTCGAACCTGATCCAATCGGTCTCTGGGTATGACCAGGATTCCGGGTCCCGGACGAGAGGCCCATTCGCGAACACCGTCCGGGCCGCTGAGGTACTCAATCGGTCTGCCCAGATAGAAGTTCAGCGTCGGCTCACCATACTTGTAGGCCGACACAGGTACGTCGGGCCCGGTACGGGTGTTCACCGCGCGTGCCACGGCCGGTGAAATCTTGATCCGCTCCAGGCCCGGCAATACACCGGCCTGGAGCGGGACTTGAAACACGACCATTCCAACGATCAGGATGACGGCGCTTCGCTGCGGCCGGTCAGCAAGATGTTCACGGATCGCCAACGCCGCCATTGTCAGCACCACCAGTCCGGCGACCGCCCCCCAGCCACGCAGCCCCGGGACCGCCACGAACCACGGGCCGATAATCAACCCCAAGGCGATGGCGCCGGCAACCGGGCCAAAGAACCATACGCCCCCACGCAGCCAGTCCCTGTCACGCGGTGTCAGGACACCCGCCCGAGCCGCCACGATGGCCCCGCCCACAATGAGGGCCAGGGCCGGCCAGATGAATACGATGTAGTGCGGCAACTTCGTGGCCGCCAGACTCATCACGACAAACGGAGGCAGAATCCAACCGAGGAACAGGCGTCTGCCGGACGGTCCTCCAATTCTCCCGTGGACCAGCGCCGACAGTGCGCCGGGCAAATGCAGCGTCCATGGAAAAAACCCACAGATGACGGCGGGAATGTAGTACGGCAGATAAAGAAGGAAGTTGCCTCCGTGATGCTCCATCGGCTTCAGGGCCCGTCCGATCACGTGGCGGCCTATGAACACACGGAGGAACTCGCCCTCGGTTGCGGCGCTGGCAGGCACAGCCCAGGCACAGAAGATGAGCCCACCCACAACGACACTGCCGGCAATCAGCGCGAATGACGCCGGGCGGACCGTTGGTTCCTTCCGCTCCAGCAGGAGAACCGTCAGAATGGCCAGCGCCGGCATCAATCCCATCGGACCTTTCACCAGCATCGCAAGACCCGTCAACAGCCCGATCCCAACGGCGTGGACCGGGCGAACCCCGGTCGGGCGGGCGGCCGCAAAGACCGCCATCGCGCCGATCGTGAACGGCAGCAGGATGGCATCCGACGTGGCCGCCGCACCGATCACGAGCACCTGCAAGGTGGACGCCAGGATCACCAGGGCCCACAACCCGGCATCACGTCCCAGTAGACGGCGTCCGATAGAGAACGTTATTCCACAGGTTGCGGCTGTACCGAGGATGCCGAACAGGCGGCAGGCCAATTCCGTCGGCCCCAGGATGCGGATCGCCAACGCCATCAGCCAGTAGGTCAGCACCGGCTTGTCGGGCCAGCTCTCGCCGTTGAAGGTGATGGCCATGTAGTTGCCCGATTCGAGCATCTCGACGGCGGCACGGGCGAACCGAGGCTCATCGCGATCCCACAGCGTCGTGCGACTGCCAAGCAGAAGGTAATTCCCAAGAATCACCAGCAGTCCCGCGGCCACAATCACCCGCTCCTTTTCAAAAACCCATCGTGTCTTCGTGAATGCCGGTGCCATGACTTCTCGCTCGTGCCTCGAATGGATGAATAGAGATTCGGTGCCCCATGTTGGCGCTAGCGTAGCGAGACACATGCCGTTTGACAAGCGCCAGGGTGCTACAGGGGATTCACGCCTGCAAAACGTGTGGACAGATGACGGATGCTCCGGTACGGTATGGGTGTGCCTCCTGCGGTGGATCATGGAGTCCCGTCTTGAAAGGGTGTTTACGATGCGAAACGTCAGTCGAACGATACCTGCAATCACCGTAATGATCTCGACAGTCTTCTGTGGAGCCTGGAGCAATCTCTCCAAGGCCCAGGACATCCCGCTTCCGGAGCATCCGCGGCCCGACTTCCAGCGATCACAGTGGCTGAATCTCAACGGCGTCTGGGACTTCCGCTTCGACAAGGAAGACGCGGGGCTCGGTAGTAACTGGGCATCAGGCAAGACGGAGTTTCCGCTCTCGATCAACGTGCCTTTCCCATGGGGCTCGGAGCTGTCCGGCGTGGACAGCCAGGCGGACATCGCTTGGTACAAGCGGACGATCCGCGTGCCCGGCGAGTGGAAAGGCAGCCGGGTCTTCGTGGTGGTCGGCGCCTGCGACTGGCTGACGACCGGATGGCTCGACGGTCAGAAGGTCGGCAGATTCCAGGGCGGATACACCCCCTTCGAGTTCGAGCTGACAGAGCACGTCAAGTGGGGTCAGGAGCAGACCCTCGTGCTGCGCGTCGACGACACGCCCCACCGATTCAAGCTCGAAGGCAAGCAAGGCTACGGACCGGCCAAGGGCATCTGGCAGACGATCTACCTGGAGGCCCGACCCAAGACCGCGCTGGAGACGGTGCAGTTCCTGCCGGACATCGACGCCGGCAGAGTCACCGTAAGGGCGACGCTGAATCAGCCTGCGCCTGAGGCCATGCGTTTTGCGATCCAGTTCAAGCCCGAGGACCGTTCCGGCGGCGCCGTGCAGGCGACCGTCGCCAAAGGCACCAAGGACATCGAACTGGAAATCCCCATGAAGCCGATGCGGCTCTGGTCGCTGGAAGACCCGTATCTCTATGAGGTCAAGGCCGTCCTCTCCGGCGCGGGAGCCGAAGACGTCGTCTCGACCTACTTCGGGATGCGGAAGATCAGCGTGACCAAGTTGCCCGGCACCGACTTTCCCTACATCGCGCTGAACAATAAGCCCATCTACCTGAAGCTGACCCTGGATCAGGCGTATCATCCCGAGGGGTTTTACACGTTCCCGAGTGACGCGTTCATGGGAGACGAGATCCTGCGGTCGCGCCAGATCGGGCTCAACGGCCATCGAATCCACGTCAAGATCGGCATCCCGCGGAAGCTCTACTGGGCGGACAAGCTGGGCGTGCTGATCATGGAGGATGTGCCCAACAGTTGGGGCCAGCCCGATGCGGACATGCGCAACGAGGCGGAAGTGGCCCTGCGTGGGATGATCCGACGGGACTTCAATCATCCGTCCGTCTTCAGCTGGGTCATCTTCAACGAGACGTGGGGGTTGCGGTCGGGCGACCAGGGCTACACGCCGCAAACGCAGGAATGGGTTGCCTCGATGGTGCGCCTCGCCAAGCAGCTCGACCCGACGCGGCTGGTAGAGGACAACTCGCCCTGCAACCTCGACCACGTCCTGACGGACATCAACAGCTGGCACGCCTATCTGCCCGGCTACAAGTGGACCGAGCACCTCGACCAGGTCTGCCGCGACACCTACGAGGGCTCGACGTGGAACTACATCGGCGGTCGCAAGCAAGGGACCGAGCCACTGCTCAACAGCGAGTGCGGCAACGTCTGGGGCTACGAGGGCAGCACCGGCGACGTGGATTGGAGCTGGGATTATCACCTCATGATGAATGCGTTCCGGCGGCATCCGCAAATCTGCGGCTGGCTCTACACCGAGCACCACGACGTGATCAACGAATGGAACGGATACTGGCGATTCGACCGCTCCCAGAAGTACACTGGCATGGAGGAGCTGATGCCGGGCATGAGTCTGCGCGACCTGCACGGCGACGTCTATATTGCGATGGGCGAGGAGATGTGCCAGGAGGTCAAGCCGGGCTCGAGCGTCGAGGTCCCACTGTATGTCTCGGTCCTGACCGACGCGCAGGCAGGCCAGACCCTCGTACTGCGCGGCACCCTGCGGGGCTGGGACAGCCTCGGCCGCGAGCGCAACTTCGGGCGCGTCCCACGACGCAATATCCCCTACCGCGCCTGGCAGTGCGGGGCTATCGAGCCGCTGGAAGTGACGATGCCCGAAGAGCCGGCGGTGGTGGTGCTGGCGGTTCAGGTCGAGGATCGGTCCGGCGTCGTGCGCGGACGCAACTTCACCACGTTCGCCGTGCGCGACGGCGCCCAGCCGCGACAAGAGACACTGACGCGAGGCAACCGAACGGTGAAAGTCGTGCGCATCGCGCCCAAGAGCTTCGCCAAGGCCGAGTGGACCGTCAAGCAATGGAATGTGTTCGACGGACTCAAGGTCAACGGCGCGGGTGCGGGCTGTTTCGAGTATCACGTGTCCTGGCCGGAAGGCTTGGCAGTCGATGATGTCGAAACAGCCAACTTCCGAGCGGAAATCTCCGCCAAGCAGCTCTTCGGCAAGGACAAGGAAGGCGCCGGCAAGCAGGAAGGCGACTACATGCGAGGCAAGGGCACACATGATCCGAGCCTGAACCCGAATTCGTATCCGATGACCGACGAGACTACCTACCCCAGCGCGGTCCGCATCCGGATCGGCGGCGAGGTAGTCGCGACGGTCGATCTGCCCGACGATCCGGCCGACCATCGCGGGATCCTGTCCTGGCACGCGCAAAAGCGCGACGGCAAGCTGAACGAGGCCGGCTCGTACGGGTACCTCGTCAGCGCCCAGATTCCCCAGCGCGTTCTCCGCCAGGCCGCCGAGGAGGGCAAGATCGTGATCCGCCTTGAGGCTGATGAGGCCCTTGCCGGCGGCATTGCCCTCTACGGCGAGCAGTTCGGACGCTATCCTCTGGACCCGACGCTGGCCTTCGTTCTGAAGTAGATCGATGCTGGTGTGACCCAGCGCGTTTGGGGAGGCCGCGCGTACTGGCGCGGCCTCTGTTACATGGGACGAAAGAGAAAGGCATTTTATGAGGACCGTTCGGATCGCCCTGCTGTTCTGCGTATGCATCAACTTGCAGACTTTCGGCGCCGAGCTGCCGTTGGCGCCGGCGGTCGAATGTCACTCCCGTAGCGGTCTGCCCAACGTGCTGGCCAAGCTCCAGGCGGGCCGGGAGGTGCGAATCGCCTACCTCGGCGGAAGTATCACGGCACAGGCAGGCTGGCGACCCAAGACGCTGGCGTGGTTTGCCGAGCAGTTTCCCCAAGCCAAGGTCAGCGAGATCAACGCCGCGATCGGCGGGACCGGCTCAGACCTCGGCGTTTTTCGCCTCGAACACGATGTGCTGGTCCACAGGCCCGACCTGCTGTTCGTGGAGTTCGCGGTCAACGACGGCGACGCGCCGCCCGAGCAAATCTATCGCTGCATGGAAGGCATCGTCCGCCAGACCTGGAAGAACGATCCGACCACGGACATCTGTTTTGTCTACACCCTGGCCGGCAACATGCTACAGACGCTCCAGGAGGGCTCGTTCCCGCGCTCGGCCAGTGCGATGGAGAAGATCGCCGAGCACTATGCCATCCCCTCGATCCACATGGGCCTGGAGGTCGCGCATCTGGAGAAGGAAGGCAAACTGATCTTTCAAGGCCCCCAACCTGCGACCGAACAGGAAAAGGCGGCTCTGGGTAACAAGATTCTGTTCTCGCCCGATGCAGTGCACCCTTACCCCGATACGGGGCACCAGCTCTATCTCGACGCAGTCGTCCGCTCGATGGCCGAAATTCGGCAAGCAGGCAAGCCCGGGCCGCACCTGCTGGGCGACCCGCTCGTCTGCGACAACTGGGAAAAGGCCCGGATGATCCCCCTGAGCCAAGCCAGACTCAGCTCGGGCTGGAAGAAGCTCGACCCCCAGACTGACACGATGGCTAAGCGATTCGGCGACAGGCTGCCCGAGGTGTGGAAGGCGGACCAGCCTGGCGAGTCGATCCGGTTCCGCGTTCGCGGCAGTGTGATCCGCATCTACGATCTCGTGGGTCCCGACTGCGGACAGGTCACAATCCAGGTGGACGACGAACCGGCCTATGTACAACCGCGCTTCGACGCCTACTGCACCTACCACCGGCTCAGTTGCCTGACCGTTGGCAAAGGGATGGGAACGGGTGAACACGAGATCACTCTGACGATTCATCCCGAGCAACCCGACAAGGCCAGGATTCTCCGCCAGCGAAACGAAACCATGGACGACCCCAAACGCTTCGACGGAACGGCCTGGTACGCGGGCGCGATCCTGATCCTGGGCGACTTCCTGGATTGATCGCATGACGCAAGCGCGTGTCTTGACAGACACTGGCGGCAAGGCCGTCCCTTGGCGGGAGGTTGTGAAATCGCTTCGTAGACATGAACGCGGCCCGGCGATCGGAGTACTTCCTGTATCGGCTGCCGCACCGAGGGCGGCACAGAGAACAGAGATCTGGGCCAAGGGAGGCGTACGATGAACAAGGCGACTGTGTGTCTGCTGTCGGTCTCGCTCCCGATCGTGTGTTCCTCCTGCAAAGAGAAAACCCCTGCCGCAGGACCGTCTGTCACGGGGGCGGAGTCCCCAGGCGAGCACGCAGCCCCTGCTGCTGGCCAACGTCGCCAGTAAGTGCAGCGAACGCCGAAGGCGAACAGCATCAAGGAACCCGAAGGCGCAAGCGCGAAATCCGAAATCCGAGACAAATTCGAATGACGCAAATTCGAATGTCCCAAACTCCCCGGCCGAAGGCCGCTTTCAGATTTGAGGCTTTGGGCCTTCGAGCTTGTTTCGGATTTCGGATCTCGTGCTTCGAGTTTCCCCTTTCGGGCGGCGGCAGCGCCGGACCAGTGACGTGGAACTTCAACAAGTTCCTGATCGGTCGCGACGGCAGCGTGGTCGGCCGGTACGATTCGAAGGTCGAGCCGCTCAGCCCAGAGCTTATCGGCGAAATCGAGAAAGCGCTCGCAGAGACGAGCTGAAGAAAGTGGATCGTGCGACGCTCGCGCTAATCCCTGCCGTAGGCAAGGAGGACCGTCAAGAGCACCGCGATTTCCAGGATGACCAGCACGAGGTTCATAGCCACGTCCTTGATTGGAGTTCTTCAGCCGTAGCTATAAGGCACGCCTTGCCGCACGGGTAACACTCGCGAAGGAATTCACGCCCTATTCTTCGAGCAGTTCTACGATCCGCTCTCGCAGATTGTTCTCCCTTGGCTCGCAGAATCGAACGATGCCCTTCTTGTCGATCAGGAAAGAAACCGGCCGCTCGTGGACCTGGTACAACCAGTGCGTCGCCCCGGCTGTCACGCCGGGGGGCCGTCCCGCGGGCATCAGGTCGGCCACAAGAGCGGGGTCCGAGTCGAGAACCCCGGCGATGGGCGCCCCTTCGAAGAGGTTTGTGAGGTGGGTCGTGACAATATCTTCCGCAACGGGATTGCCACCGGGCAAATGATCGTAGACCGCTATGACCAGCAACCTGTTCGAGCCGAACTCCTCCAGCAAACTGCGGATCGTCACCAAACCGGGATCACGGTCCATCGTGAAGCTGCGGAACGTCAGCAGCACGACCCGGCCCCGGACCTCCTTGAGGGTGATCGGTGCGTGATTGAACCACGCATCGGCAACCAGTGGAGGTGCCTCCTGCCCCAGGGCGCCCCAACCCTGGGGGACGAGTTGGAAATCACAGGCGTAGTCGTCGGCGACCGTAGTCCTCGACCACACGCCATAGGAAGGCACGTCGATCGTGATGGTAATGGACCGATCGGTTGGCAGGTCCGTCAGCGTATAGCAGCCGTCCGCGTCGGTGACGAGGTTATGGCTAGCCCGTCCTATTCCCACCCTGAGGACGCGATGGGCCACCGGCGAATCCTGCTCGTCCGTAATCTGCCCCCGAACGATGCCCGAGCCCGGCCGGCTGCCGGTCAGCACAATCTCTCCGGCGTCGGCCACCTCGGCTCCTTTGAGATCGAGTGATGCCGAACGGCCGCTGAGAGTGCCAAGAAAGGCAATGGCTCTGACCCTTGGCCCTACCGAGACGCCCTGCAACTGGAAGTACCCGTCATCGTCGGTGGTCGCGGCAAAGAGCGGGTCTGGCAGCCCGCTCCAGCGGTTGTCGAGCATCAGGCTTTCCAGACTGACGCGAGCGCCGGGCACAGGTTTGCGGTCCACACCAATCACGCGACCGGCAATCGTCGCGCCCGGCTCCAGAACAAGCGTGATTTCAGTATTCTGAGCACCCTTACGCCAGATGAACCGCCGGCCGAGCAGACCCGACGCGTCACAGGCGCTGCCAAGCAGTCCTCCCGGGGGCTGGAACGTCGGCTCCGGGACAGACAGCCGCGCCGCTGGTTCCACATTCGGATCGGAAACCACCCCTTCCAGTGCGACAAACCCTGGAAGGGGGTGGCCCTCCACGTCCACCAAAGCAATATCAATCACATTCTTCTCCGGCTCACGTTGGGCCGCCTGCCATTCCGCGGTCCGGACCAGGCCGGACACCGTGTCCTGCTTCGAACCGCCAGGTTCACCGATGCCGTTCATGTCCGAAGGCTCGCTGGCAGGCAGACTCGGCATAGCGGCAGCAGCTTCTGTCGCGTCGGTAAGGTCTGTCACGCGCGCAGATATCTCGTCCTCACGGACAGACGGAGGATCGAGTCGCAATGCGACGCATGGATCGGCGGGCTCGAGGTTGGCATCCCACGCTGTCGCGGGGCCTTGACGGGCCAAGAAGCACACGGTCAGGCCTCCTGCGATAAGCACGAGGACGGTCACAGACGCAACGAGGATGTGGCGTCGCCGGTTCACGCGTACCTCTCAGTGTCGAATGCCTCGGGTCACGCAGACGCTCATTGGAATGCCTCCCGACCCGACTGTTCCATGCTACCAGAATCCGGCGGCTTCATCACCGCTCTGCCGGACACATTCTCCGTCCCGATGTGCACGCTGTCCTGTTACCGTCGCGCGTCGAAATGCCTCTACCAATCGAAGGCACAGTCAGTTACGATTGACCGCGTGAAATCCAATGAAGGAGGTTAGCAAAGATGAAATCGACAAGACCAACAGGCTCAGAGCGACGGGCAGCCTTGGTTCCGGCGAGCTTAGGGATCATAACACTTTTATGCATAACTACTTGTGCATCGGCCGGAAATGGTCCGGGCGTTGCCTTCAAGGTGGGCGTCCAGACCTTCGAAAGCCCCGTGAGCATGAAGGACACCACGCGGACCCGGTACGAGCTGGAGCTGGCCAGCCAGCTTTTTGCGAATGACCGTCTCGATTTCGCCCTGTCGGTCGGCGGTTCCTCGCTGGGCGAACACAAGGACGCCGACGGCGGGGTCTACGAGGACGGCGCCGTTTGGGAGCTGTACTCTACCGACGAGCTGAGCCTGATCGATGTCCGACTGGCCGCCCGGCTGCATCCTCTGGGGCAGGAAGGCCCGATCCGGCCCTACCTCGGCGCCGGCGTCGGCTACTTCTGGTTCCTCGACTCCTGGGAGGACAAGTACTACGAGACGATCGAGGATCCGGAGTTCCCCGGCACCTATATCACCTTCGCGGACCGCGACGAGGACACCGAGACCCTGGGAGACGGGTTCTTTCCATTCGTCATGGCCGGGGTGAACGTCGCGATCCACGACAACGCCGAACTGCTGTTCGAATTCCAATACGATATCGAGAAAGAGGATTCGGGCTTCGACTTCGGCGGCCCGATCTACATGTTCGGGGCGCGCTTCCGCTTCTGATCCCGACACCCATCGGGACTGTCACCAGACACGAAAAGGGCCCGGCCATCCATCGGACGCCGGGCCCCAGTTCAATCAGAGTCCCTGCGATCACTTCTGTGAAGTCTCGGCGGCCCGACGTTTGAACGTCGTCTCGCTACGCGGGCTCGAAGCCCGGTAACCACCCGATTCGACCACATATTCCTTTACCTTGAAGCTGTCCTTGTCGATCTTGCTGTAGACGTGCTCCATCGTCTCTTTGGTCCCATTCGGCCGCAGCATCTCGTGCCGATTGACGACGCCATCGTAACTCTCGGACCAAGTGCTCTTCCAGGTCCCGCCCCGGTTGTCGGCGCCGAACTGTATGACCTCGTCGCCCGAGGGCGCCAGCACAATCATCCCGCAGTACTGGTACTGATCGATCTTCGCGTCCACGAGCACCGCGTTCCTGTCGAGGGCCCACTTGTACTGCACGTCGATGTCCGTTCCGGCATCGTCGTCGCGGGCCTGCCATCGGCCGATCATGTATTCATAGCCGTACTGCGCCAGCAAATCTCCGAGGGTCATTCGATCGCTCCAGGCGGCGCTCTCGTCGGTGGCCTTCGGCTCCGGCGTGTCCGCCTGCTGACGCTTGTAGGTCAACGTCGCCCATGGCTCCGAGGCACGCGAGCCGCTGCTGTCGATCGGATACGCGGTGGCCTTGAACGTGTCGGCGTCGATCCGGGTGTGGACGATCTCCATCCTGCGAATCTCGCCGTCCGGTCGCTTCTGCTCCATCCGATGGACCGCACTGCCGTACTCGTCTCGCCAGGTCCCGTTCCAGACGCCGCCCTGGTTGTCGGCCCCGACCTGAACGATCTCCTCGCGATAGGGGATGAACATGATCATGCCATAGTATTTCATATCGCCGATCTGGGAAGTGGTGACGACAGCGTGCCGATCCAGTACCCACCTCTGTTCGAACGTGATCTTCTGGCCTTCCTCGGTCGTGGCCACCCACCGGCCGATCAGCCAGTCGTATCCGCCCTGGTACACCATATCGCCCAGGCTGTCCTGCGCCGCGGCGGGAAAGGCCAGGATCGCGGTCAGTGCCGCCGACAACAAAAGGATGCTCTTCGCCTTCATAGTGTCCTCCCTTCTGGAATCCGGGTTCTGGTTCGACTACCGCTCACGCGCCAGTCTCGTTGAAGCGGGTATCGGGAAACGATCCGTACCCATCAATATAACAAACCCCGGCCGCCGTTGCCTTAGGAAGCCTGTCTTTTTCTCAGACAGCTCCGTTTCCCGGAACGAGGCAGGTGAGGAGCCCCCAAAAGAAAACGGCCGGAGGATTTGGGAGCCTCCGGCCGGACTTGCCGTTTCGTACGCTGACATGGTCAGGCGGACTTGTGGTCCAGGAACCCTTCGAGCTTCCGTGCCCGCACCGGATGCTGGAGCTTGCGGATCGCCTTGGCTTCCACCTGCCGGACGCGCTCGCGCGTCACTTTGAAGATCCGACCGACCTCTTCCAGCGTGTAGGTGTAGCCGTCACCGATGCCGTATCGAAGCTTGATGATTTCGCGCTCGCGGTACGAGAGGGTCTTCAGGACCATGTCAATCCGCTCTTTGAGCATTTCCTGCGTTGCCGACGCCACCGGCGAATCGACGTCGTCGTCTTCGATGAAATCGCCGAAGTAGGAGTCCTCGCTGTCGCCGATGGGCCGGTCGAGGCTGATCGGGTGCTTGGAGATGTTCAGGACCCGTCGTGTTTCCTGAACGGACATGCCCACTTCGTTGGCGATCTCTTCGATCGTCGGTTCGCGACCGAGTTCCTGATGCAAGACTTTGGAGGCGCTGCGGATACGGCTCATCGTCTCGATCATGTGCACCGGGATGCGAATCGTCCGGGCATGATCGGCGATGGCCCGCGTGATCGCCTGGCGAATCCACCAGGTCGCGTAGGTGCTGAATTTGTAGCCACGACGGTATTCGTACTTGTCGACCGCGCGCATCAGGCCGGTGTTGCCCTCCTGGATCAGGTCGAGGAAACTCAGGCCGCGATTGCGATACTTCTTCGCGATCGAGACGACCAGGCGCAGGTTGGCACTGGAAAGCGTCCGTTTGGCCTCTTCGTACTGGGTGAACACACGCTCCACGGATCGGAGCTTCTTCTCGAGCAGGTCCGGCGTCTCCAGAACCAGTTCCTGCAGGCCGGCCAACTCCTGCTGGGCGGCGGTGATGTCGTCGACGGTCATCGTCTCAGTGACGCCCGTGGCGATGATCTTTTCGAGCTGACGCATCTTTTCGCAGATGCCGTGCAGCTTGACCTTCATCGGCTGAATCCGGCTGGTGCGCAGGCTCAGCTCTTCCAGAAGCGTCGCAATCTTGCGTCGATTCCGGCGCAGGCGTCTCGCGTCGACCTTGTGTTCCTCGCTCTCGGGGTCGGCAGCAATCTTCCTGAACAGAGCCTGGTTCATATCGAGAAGCTCGGTCACCGTCTTGAGATTGGTGACCATGCGTTTGCGGATCACTCCTTTAACCGTCAAAGGGGTCGTTCCGGTCTTGATCGTACGGTCGAACGACATCGACCCGTCATAGACCTGCTGAAACAGCTCGACCGCGTTGCGGGCACAATAGTCGCACTGGAGCATTTTGCGGCGGAACGCCATGCGGGCGATCTCAATCTTGCGGGCCAGCGAGATCTCGTCCTTTCGCGTCAGCAGCGGGATCTGCCCCATCTGGGTCAGGTACATGCGAATCGGATCGTCGATACGGCGGGAAGACTCTCCCTCGACCAGTTCCTTCTCGATGGTCTCGTCTTCTTCTTCGTGGGAATCCTCTTCCTCGGCCGGTTCGACTTCGGGCAGCTCTGCGTCCTCCTCAAACTCCTCTCCGGCCTTGTGGCCCTCGTGGGCCTCGATGTCGCTCTCGTCGATGAGACGCACGCCCATCTCGTCCAGCGTCCCGAGAATCCGTTCGAGCCGGCTGGCGCTGACGGCATCGTCGGGCAGCGAGTCGTTCATCTCCTCGTACGTAAGGTACCCGCGTTTCTTGCCCTTGGCGATAAGCGTCTTAATCAGTTGCTCAACATCTTGCGCCTTCGGCTCTTCCGTCGGTGGCGTACTGGTTGTCTGAGTGACTTGCGTCGGGTTCATATCTGCCGCCTTCTTGGACTTCTTTACTTTCTTCGCCACAATACCGACTCCACTAAAGCCAAAGTGCTAACGTCCGCACTCATCACCCGATTTCCACGACACCGTCGATTTCGGCGTCGGAACATCTGAATTCACGTTTGTTACGGCCGGTCCTTCGCCCCAGTTCGCGTCCCGCATCCTTACCGGACGTGACCGACTCACAGCAGGCCCAGACTATGGGGGTTCTGCCTTGGCCGACCCCTATCCCCCTCGGCGACCGCCCGGACCTCATTCCCTTCCGGATCAAGTCCCATGGTCTGAGAATCTTTTCGATATCTCCCCAACACCTCCAGCGCATCTGCCAACCGGGAAGCGTAGTTGCCCTTTTCCTCTCCGGCCGCCTGCAGCGCTACGAGCCCTTCCGCCAGGGACACCGATTCGATCCGGGCCAGCAGCCCCGGCAGCGAGAAACCGTCGTCCGACCGCAGCACATCCAACAACACCGCGGCGATCTGTCGCAGGGCCGGGACGCTGAACAGGGACTCGGAAATCTCCTCCCGGCGACCAGGAAACAGAGCAGGCTCGTTCAACAGCACTTCGATCACCTCTCGCTGCGCCGCGGCGTCCACGCCCCGGCCCCAGTCGATGGGCTCCGTTCCATCCCGACGATCGCCATCGGATTTCATTGTTTTCGAGACCCGCCCCATCCGCCGGCTCAGATCCGCATTGATCTCCCGGGGCGTCAGGCCGATGATCTTCGAGAGCTTGTTGACGATCAGACCACTGTCCAGCACGGGAATGTTGTTCGCCGCCAGTCCCGTCGCCACAGCCTGGAGGAACTCGTTCAAAGCCGTCCTGCGGCTGGCGAGCGAGTCGTCGCTCTCGAAAGCCGCCCGCAGTCGGTCCCACTTGAACTGCAGCACGTCGGTGGCCCCCTCAACAATCCGCTGGAAGGCTTCCTTGCCCGCCACGAGGAGGAAATCGCACGGGTCTTTGCCCTCCGGAACGAATCCCAGCTTGATATCGAGTCGCTGCGAGAGGCACACCTCCAGGGCCCGATTGGCCGCCTCCACCCCGGCGATGTCGCTGTCGTACACCAGGACGACGCGCTTGGCGTAACGCCGCAACGTCCGGCCGTGGCCCGTCGTAAAACTCGTGCCCAGAGTTGCGACCACGTTCGTGCAACCAAACTGATGGGCCATGATCACGTCGGTGTAGCCCTCGACAACCACTGCGGTCCCCGTCATGCCAATCTGATGACGGGCCTGTTCGAGACCGTAGAGCGTATGACTCTTGTCGAACAGCGGTGTGGTCGGAGAGTTAATATACTTGGCTCCCGCCTCGCCGAGCGTGCGCCCGCCAAACCCGATGAAACGTCCCGTCGCGTCGGTGATGGGGAACATCAGACGGTGGACGAACTTGTCCTGACCGGTACCGGTCACCAGACCGCCCTGCTCCAGCAGCCACAACGGGACCTTGGCACCCGCCGCTTTCGCCAACGCATCGACGGCATTCGGAGCCACGCCCAGGTTCCACCGAGCGATGCTCTCGGCCGAAATCTTGCGTGCGGCCAGATAATCCCGCGCCACCTTGCCGCGTTCCGGATCGTTCAGACACTGCTGGAAGAATTTCGCCGCCCAGGCGTTCACCCGGGCCAACAGATTCGGATCCACATCCGAACCCGCCTTGTGACGCTCCCGCGTTGCAGACCGCCGAGACGTCACCTCGATGCCGGCGCGCTCGGCCAGACGTTCCACCGCCTGCGGAAAGGTCAGGTTCTCGCGCATCTGGATGAACTTGATTACGTCCCCGCCGGCGCCGCACGCGAAGCACTTGAAGATCTGCTTGGACGGGCTGACGGACATACTGGGCCGATGGTCTTCGTGGAATGGACACAGTCCCACCATCTCTCGACCCTTCCGCTTGAGACTGACGTGTTCGGCCACCACGTCGACAATGTCATTTGCCTGCTGCACCCGGCTGATCGCCGCGTGATCGAAAATCCCTGCCATCAGTGCCTACGCACATCCTTCCTGAAGCGCTGTTTTGCTCTGGAAAATCCTCCACCCCGTCGAGGCCACGGGTAGAGATAAGAGCCCGCCTCAATGGTTCCAGAGGCGTGGCTATTAAATAGGGGTCCGATGCGGGCAAAAGTCAAATGATGGGCAAGAAACGGCCCCTTCTGCACTGAGAAACGCCACCGAAAACACTTTTGGACACTTAGCAAAAAGAGACGCAGGTCCGATATATGGCGGTCTGGAACGGCAGAATCCACTCCTCCTATCCCG
Source organism: Sedimentisphaerales bacterium (assembly GCA_035448545.1). GTDB lineage: Bacteria > Planctomycetota > Phycisphaerae > Sedimentisphaerales > Anaerobacaceae > Anaerobaca. Next base: position 83,268 of record DAOTJE010000013.1, read on the forward strand.
CCCGCCTATCCCACTGTCACACATCGGCCGCCAGTGGCAGACCGAAGAAATAAATAGCAGCCTGCGTGCTTTGCCGGGCGAATTCGTCGATGGAAAGCCCCTTCAGTTCCGCAAGGAAGCGGGCGGTATGGAGCATCAGGGCCGGCTCGTTCGGCTTCTGACCGCGGACGGGTTCCGGCGACATATACGGGCAGTCCGTCTCGACCATGAGTCGGTCCGCAGGCACCGCCTGGGCTGCCTCGCGGGCGGTCCGGGCGTTCTTGAAGGTGACCACCCCGGTAAACGAAACGTAGTACCCCCTTTCCAGAAGCTGCCTGGCCTGGTCGGCGGAACCACTGAAACAGTGGAAAACCACGCCCTTGAGCCCATTTCCCAGCCGATCGAGGATCTCAAGCGTCTCGTCGAACGCGTTGCGTGAGTGAACTATGACAGGCAGGCCCGATTCCTTCGCCATGTCCAAATGATCGGCAAAGACCCGCTTCTGGTCGGGCTGCTTCGAGAAGTTGTAGTGGAAGTCCAGGCCGGTCTCGCCGATGGCGACGACCCTGTCGTTTCGGGCAAGCTCCTTCAGTTCGGCGATCGCCGCATCGTCGGCGTCCTTGGCATCGTGCGGGTGGATCCCCACCGAAGCGTAGAGGTTCTCGTGCCGGCCGGCCAGCTCAACCGCCTTGCGGCTGTCCGCCAGGCTTGTCCCGACGGTGATCCAGGCGGCCACCCCCGCCTGCCGGCTCCGCTCCAGCACCGCCGGCACATCATCCGCCAGGGGCTCAAACGTCAAATGACAATGCGTGTCGATCAATCTCATGCCAGGCGCCGCTTCGATTCACCAAACCGATGGCGTAGTTCCGATGCGAGAACCACGATCAGCAGCACGGCATCTTAGCAGATCAAGGGAACAACCGCACCCTTTCATTTCATGCGATGAAGGCGTTTTCGTAGTGGCGGATTTTGGGGGGGCCGGAATCACCTATGACAATGGTTATGACGTCGAAGCGGTAGATTCGGTCCTGGATTTCGTGGCAGGCGAGGAAGTAGCGGGCGGCCCGTCTGACCCGACCCTTCTTGCCGGGGGTGATCATCGCCTCGGCGGGAGCGAACTGCTCGCCGGCGCGGGTCTTGACCTCCACGAACACGATGACGCCGTCGGGATCGACCATCACCAGGTCCAGTTCGCCGGTTCGGCAGGAGAAGTTGCGCGCCAGGGTCCTGAACCCTTTGCCCTTCAGGAACCGCTCGCTTCGTTTCTCGCCCCATCGGCCGAGTCTGGCCCGGTCGGCCAGCAACCTGCGTCGATTGAACAACACCACGTCAGATGCCCCCGCTTCGGAGCCCTTGCCGCACGCATCAAGAAAACGCCTGTGCGCCGCCAAGAGAAAAGGCCGCAAGGATTGCGGCCTCCCGTTGCCGGTCGTTGTGCCGAACGCCCGCACAGCGGGCCTGCGGTCCCTACTTCGCGACGGTGTGCTTGCTGTGGCGCTGGGCCAGCTTGACCGCCTTGCCGGTGCGGCCTCGCAGGTAGTACAGCTTGGCCCGGCAGGCCTTTCCGCTGCGAATCGGACGGATATCCAGCACATTGGGCGAGTGAAGCGGGAACTTCCGCTCAACGCCCTCGTTGTTCACGATCCGCCGGACCGTGAAGGTCTCGTTGATGCCCCTCCCTTGCCGGGCAATGACCGTACCGGTGAAAATCTGCGTGCGAACCTTGTCGCCCTCCTTGATCCGGCAGTGAACATCCACCGTATCGCCCACCTCGAAGTGTGGACGGACATTCTTCAGGCTCTTGCTCTCAACGTAATCAAGTATTTCAGTCTTCACCGAACCGTCTCCTTGAGAAGATCATTTACCGGCCCTGCATGAAAACCTGTACTATACGGATCGACCGAATTCGAGGCAAGCATTTTTTATGCCCTCCTGGCGAGATATTCGAACGCGGCCATCGGCTGCAATCGGCCGGCCCGGCCCCAAAAAGGCCCGGCGGCAGGCCCATGCCCAGGACCGCAACAGGCCCTCTGCCTTGGAAACTTGCCGGCGAGCGTTTGAATTCCGCCGGAAACCGTGGTATTCTGGAGCTACAGAACAGCCGGAGCCACTGCCGGGAGGACACGGCCAGCCGGCTCCGCACCTCGATTCAAACGGGAGATTTTGAATGAGCGGTCTCTTTGGCGTCGTCTCGGAGACGAATTGCAGCGAAACCCTCTTCTACGGCACCGATTACCACTCCCACCTGGGTACGGAATTCGGCGGTCTGGCCGTCCTGGGCGACGAGTTCTCGCGACGGATTCACGACCTGAGCCAAAGCCAGTTCAAATCGAAGTTCTTCGATGACTGCCGGCAGATGACCGGCACCAAGGGAATCGGGGTCATCAGCGCCGCCGAGGAACAACCCATCTACCTGAACTCGCGGTTCGGACCATTCTGCCTGGCCACCGCCGGCATGGTGGAGAACGCCGAGGAGTTGGCCGCCCAGCTTCTGCGCAAGGGCATCTCGTTTTCCGAGGTCGGCCGCAAAGGGGTCAACACCACCGAACTGATCGGCAAACTCATCAACCAAGGTGCCGACCTGGTCGACGGTATCGAGAGGATGTTCGCCGTCATCGAAGGGTCATGTTCCCTGCTGCTGCTGACCCGCGCGGGCATCTACGTCGCCAGGGACCGGTTCGGTTATACCCCGCTGGTGGTGGGTCGAAGCCAGGGTTCCTGGGCGGTGACCAGTGAATCCAGCGCGTTTCCCAACCTCGGGTTCCAGACCGTCAAGTACGTCGAGCCGGGCGAAATCCTCCTGGTCAGCGAAGACGGCATCGTACAGCGCAAACCCGGGCGCAAGCGTCCCGTCCAGGTGTGCACGTTTCTGTGGATTTACACGGGCTTTCCGGCCTCCAGCTACGATGGGATCAACGTCGAGGTGGTCCGCGAGCGGAGCGGCTGTCTGCTGGCCAAACGGGACGGCGACATCGGCGCCGACATGGTCTGCGGCGTCCCCGATTCGGGTCTGGCCCACGGGCTGGGCTACGCAATGGAATCGGGCAAACCGTTCCGCCGGCCCCTGGTCAAGTACACGCCGGGGTACGGACGCAGCTACACGCCCCCTTCTCAGAAGACGCGGGACCTGATCGCCCGAATGAAGCTGATCCCCATCAAAGAGGTCATCGAGGGCCACAGTATCGTCCTCTGTGAGGATTCCATCGTCCGGGGGACGCAACTGCGGAACTACGCGATCCAGAAGCTCTGGGACTGCGGCGCCCGCGAGGTGCACGTGCGGGCGGCATGCCCGCCCCTGCTGTTCCCCTGCCGCTTCAACCTCTCGACCCGCTCGATCGACGAACTGGCCGCCCGCAAGGCCATCCGCCGGATCGAAGGGCACGACATCGTGGATGTCTCGGCCTACATCGATCCGACCAGCGACAAGTACAAGCAGATGGTCGAGGTGGTCCGCCAGGACCTCGGCGTCACGACGCTACGCTACCAGACGGTGGACGACATGGTCGAGGCCATCGGCAAACCCAAGCATCAGCTCTGCCTGTACTGCTGGACCGGCCAGTGCCCCGAGTCCGCCTGCCGACGCAGCGCGATCGACATCGTCGCCACGAAGAAGCGATCTCGCAAGACCAGCCCCGCCGATGACTCGGTTCAGCAGCAGCTATGGTAAGACGCCCTCGATTCCCCAGATGACATCGCTGCTCAGTCCATCCATCTGAGGAGGCCACACATGACACCGATCCACAGTACGAGACGTCAATTCCTGAAAGCCGTGGGCGCGACCGCCGCCGCGTGGAGCATTCCATCGGCCCCTGCGGCCGAGACCTCCAACGCGATCGTCGTCGACCCCACGCCGCGATTCGAGCTGTCGCCGTACCTGTACATGCAGTTCATGGAGCCGTTGGGCACCACCGACGGGTCGGTGGCCGCTGCCTGGGACTTCGGGCACGACTGCTGGCGGCAGGACGTGATCGAGGTGACGCGCCGGCTGGCTCCCACGATGATGCGTTGGGGCGGCTGTTTCAGCTCCTACTACCGGTGGAAGGAAGCGGTCGGGCCGCGCGACAAGCGAATCCCGATGCTCAATATGTGCTGGGGCGGCCTGGACAGCGGGCAGGTCGGCACGGTCGAGTTCGTGGACTTCTGCCGGCAGGTGGAGGCCGAGCCGCTGATGTGCGTGAACTTTGAATCGGACGGCCGCAAGTACTGGCAGCAAGACCCCAAAGGCAGCATCCGCACCGCCGGGCCGGAGGAAGCAGCCGAGTGGGTGCGCTACTGCAACGATCCCGACGACCGGCTGCGACGCTCGCACGGAATCGAAAAGCCCTGCCCGATCCGCATGTGGCAGCTCGGCAACGAGACTTCGTACGACCGCGACGGCTACGATTGCGAGACGGCCGCCCGGCGAACCATCGCCTTCGCCAAGGCGATGCGGCAGGCCGACCCCACGCTGACGCTGATCGGCTGGGGCGACAGCGGCTGGGCCAAACGAATGCTCGAAATCGCCGGCGAGCACCTTCAGTACATCGCTTTTCACCACATGTTCAACCCCGACGAGGGCCAAGCCGATTCGCCCCTGCGCGACACGGAATACCGCAAGGACCCCGCGCGGACTTGGGAGCACCTGATGAACGCCCACGAGATTCACGACGCCCGCATCCGCTGGATGCGCGAGCAGGTGGGCGACGACCCGACGCCGCTGGCGATGACGGAATGCCATTTCGCCCTGCCCGGCCGCAACCGGTGTGAGGTCCTCTCGAGCTGGGCCGCCGGCGTGGCCAACGCCCGCCTGCTGAACGTCCATGAGCGGCACGGCGACCGGCTCAAGATCGCGACGCTGGCCGACTTCTGCGGGACACGCTGGCAGGTCAATGCGGTCATGATTCCCGTGCCCGGCGGCCAGTCCTTCCTGATGCCGGTGGCGCGGGTGATGTGCCTGTACCGCCACCACACGGGCGACGAGGCGGTCGATGTCACGCGGACGCCGGACGGGCTCGACGTCACCGCCAGCCGGCGGGCCAGCCGCCTGTTCCTGCACGTGGTCAATACGAACCGCCGGCAATCCGTATCGACGCAGATCGCCGTCGCCGGGATGCGGATCACCTCGGGCCAGGTCTTCGAGCTGGCCGGCGATCCGGAACACGAGATCATCCGGGATGAGCCCAACGGCGTGGTCCTCTCGGAGAAGGCGCTGCCGCAGGACGGACGCTGGAGCTTCCCGGCGGCATCCGTCTCGGCGGTGGAACTGGACGTTCAGACGGCGTGACAGGAGCGACCGCCATGCACAACACACGACGCGATTTCCTTAAGATGGCCGGTGGTGTCGCGGGCATCCTGCCCGCGATGCAAGGGCGGGACATCCTCGCCCCAACGCCGGCTCACGTGGCGGACGATCCGGAAGAGGAATCCGTCCGCGAGGAGTTCTTCCTTCGCCGCGAAGAGCTGACGCTGAGATTCCGCCACACGGGGGCCGAACGCCGCCTTTCGTTCGCCACGTTCAAAGGCACGCCCCAGGCGTGGCGAGAGGCGTGCCGCGACAAACTGGCCGAGCTGATCGGCTTCTCGAAACCGGCGCCGTGCCGGGCAAAGCTCGTGCGGTCGATCGAACACCAGGGCGTCCATATCGAGGCGTGGGTGATGCAGGTCGATGAGAATCTCTCGATTCCCGCCTACCTGCTGTCTGGCGAGGCGAAGGCGAAGCGCGACAGAGCGGTCATGACGATCCACGGCCACGGGGCGGTCGAGCCGTGCGTGGGGATGCACGACGACTATCACCACCAGTTCGCCCTGCGGCTGGCCCAGGCCGGCCATCTCGTGCTGTGCCCGGCCCTGCGCGGGTTCGGCCCGCTGGGCGACATGGCCTTCGGCGACCCGGACTACTGCCTGGACTACTGGCGGTCGGAGCGGGGTCGGCAGTTCACCTTGGTCTCCGACGCGTTCCTCTACGGCCGGACCGTGATCGGCCAGACCATCGAGGACCTGCTGCGCTGGGAGATGTGGCTGGCCGAGCATTGCAGCGTGCGGACCGTCGACGTCGCCGGCATCTCCTACGGCGGCGACCTGGCGGTGACCTATCCGGTCTTCAGCGACCGCGTCGGCAGGATCTACGCCAGCGGCACGATGGGCTCGTTCGAAGGCATCTTCTCCCGCTGCTACAACGCGCCGGCGCACGGCATCCCCGGCATTCTGAACTGGATGGACCGCAGCGACATCGCGGGCCTGAACGCCCCCCGCCCGATCCGGCTCCACTACGGAGAGCTGGACCAGCCGGCACCCGACAACAACTCGGCCTCCTACAACGAAACCGTGCAGCCCGCCTTGGCCGAACTACGCACAATCTACAGGGCCTTCGACGCCGAGAGCCACGTCAGCCTCTACGTGACGCCCAACTCCTGGCACGAGATCGACAACGACGACCTCAGGCAGTTCCTTGCAACCTGACAGCCCTCCTCAGGTCCATCAGGTGTGCACTTGACCATACGCAGAAGGACGGCTCTTCCAGGCGAACGACGAAACCCTCCACTGGGACGTCTGAGCCAAGGGCGAGCCTAAACATCTCCGTTTTCAGCGCGCGGGGGACGAATGCGCAAACATATGGGGGTCATGGACGAGGAACGAATCGCGCTCGTTCATCGGCTGCATATCAGGAGCGTATACTGCCATGAATCCCTTGGCATCACCTTTCACATACGACGAGGCCTTCGCGTATATATTGTCATCGTCGAGGCCACAGAAGGAGCGATGCTCAAATGACGCGTGCCCGTCGAGGAACAGGACGTTCTGCCCGTCTGTCTGGTGTGAAACGGAGTTGCCCATGCGCGCCGTCCTGACTGTGCCGTTGTACGGAGCGACATCGGGGTAGAAAAGCGTGAAGTCTCGCGCATAGGACGCAGGACTGATGATCCAGGGATTGCGGTCAGCGGCCACGGCGAGGTTCGGATCGCGCGACGTGGTCAGGCCATACCTGCCGAAAGGAATATGATAGGTGTAGCTGCAGTTGTCGGCCGGGGAGGCCCCGAAATCCCATGCGTCCACCAGTTTGAAGTCCGCTCTGTAGACTACTTCATCGGCAAGTTTGAATTCCGTCGTACCCCTATCGGCCGGGCAGACGAACATTCGAGGCTGCACCTGGGAGTACTTGACCAGCAGGTAGAAACACGAACTGATCGTCGCTTTGCCGCCCTTTCCATCGGGCGGAATGCTGTACGCCGTCTCGCGGTCCGGAGCCTTCCACATCACCGGCCCGTTCCACACCGAATTAGGATCACCGGCGCGAGGCAGGACGCCGTCATACTCGTTGGCATAGACCAGCATGGCCTTGCCGATCCGCGCCAGGTTCGCCCTGCACACCGCCCGCGTCCCCTGGTTTCGCGGCATTGACGCCAGTGGTCCGGCCAGCACCAGCAGAAACACACCCGCCACGACCAGCACCAGGACATCCAATCGCGTCAACCCGCTCGATCCGCTTCGCCTCGTCATCGCCATGTTCCCTCCAAAAGGCTCTCGCAGGACATACACTCCGTCGCTCAGACCATCGCTCGGGCCTCTGCTCACAACAGAACCAATTCTACTTCATCCGGCGCCCAAAAGACAAGCCCCGTCGATAGACTCCGCGAGCTCTCGTTCGTAGTGTGCCCGTAAGGGCATACCCAACCACAGACGGGATAACGCCTGACGGCGTCACTACGAACAGGCGGACAGTCAGGGCAGCACAAGAGATCACAGGTTGTCCTGGAGGGCCTGGATGTCTTTGGGAGTGCCGCTGACGAGGATCCGGTCGCCGGCGCGGAAGGCGTAGTCGGCGCCGGGGGTGATGGAACGGGCGGGCCGGCCTTCCTGAAGCTCTCTGACGATGAACACGCTGACGCGGTAGTGCGACCGCAGTTGCAGCTCGCCCAGCCTGCGGCCCGCCATCCAGCGGGGCACCTCGATCTCGGTCACAACGGTGTCGCCGCCGATGTGGAGCGTCTGCGACGGGTCGTGGGCCGCAATGCGGGCGCCCAGCTCGACCGCGAGGTTGCGGTGGGCCACCTCCTGGTTGTAGCGACGCAGGACGTCGCTGTGGACCACCGAGCCGACCAGGCGGTCTTCCTCGTCGACCACCGGCAGGCGGTCCAGGCCCGTCTGGGCGAAGCGGTCCACGACCGCATCGAGCGATTGCGTCAGGCGAATCGGCACGATGGGCTCCTTGAAATCCACGATGGCATAGGCGTGCCGTAGCTCGTCCGGATCGCTGAGGATGTGCTTGAGGTTCGCAAGCGAGATGACACCCGTCAGCCGGCCGCGGTCGCCCAGCGTGAAGATCACGTAGCGATGCGTTTCCAGCGCCAGGCGGACCAGGGCGTCAAACGGCGCCTTCTCCGACACGGAGGCCTCATCGGTTCGCAGCACCGCCTCGACCGGGATGGCGCGGAGCACGTTGAGGTCTTCGCCGTGATGGGCCTGGATACCCTGGCGGCGCAGCTTCTCGGTGTAGATGGACTCGGCGCTGAGCTTGCGAGCCACAAACGACGCCATGACGACCGTGAACATCAGAGGCAGCAGCATGGCGTACTCGTTGGTCATCTCCACGAGGATGACGATGGCCGACAGCGGCGCCAGAGCACAGGCGCCGTTGACCGCCGCCATGCCCACCAGGGCGTAGGCGACGGGCGAAGCCGTCACCTGAGGGAACCACTGGTGGACCGTGTAGCCGAAGGCGCCGCCCAGCATCGCGCCGATGTACAGCGATGGCGCGAACACGCCACCGGAGCCGCCCGAGCCGATGCTGATCGCCGTGGCGACGATCTTCAGCGCCACCAGCAGAAACGCCAGGCCGCACGTCAATCGGCCCTCGAAGAGGACCTCGATCGATTCGTAGCCCACGCCCATGATGTGCGGATAGAAGATCGCGATCCCACCCACCAGCAGCCCGCCGAAGGCCGGTCGAATCCACAACGGAATACGCGTCTTTTCAAAAGCGTCCCCGGCGATGTAGATGCTCCGCGAAAACGCGTAGCCCACCACGCCGGCAAGGAGACCCAGCACCAGATAGAAGCCGAACTCCCAGTGCGAGACCATCTGGAACAATGGCAGCGTGAACTCGGTGATGTCGCCACGAAACTGACGGGTCACCGCCGTGGCGGCCACCGCCGAGACCAGGATCGGCGTGAAGGCGCTCAGGCCGAAATCCGCGACGATCAATTCCAGGGCGAACAGCGTGCCCGCCATCGGCGCGTTGAACGTCGCGGCGACGCCCGCCGCCACGCCGCAACCGACCAGCGTCTTCAGTGGAACGGCAGGCAATCGAAACACCTGCCCGACGGCGGAGGCGATGGCGGCTCCGACCTGCACGATCGGCCCTTCCCGGCCGAGCGAACCACCGCTGGCAATGCCGATCGCCGACGTCAGCGACTTGACGACCACCACGATCGGGCGAATGATGCTGTTGCGGGTGAGTACGGCGGCCATCACCTCCGCGACACCATCCCCCCGGACCTCGCGCGCCAGGAAGTAAATCAACAGACCGGCGATCCCGCCACCGACGGCCGGCAGGAGCAGTCGGCGGTACCATGCCACCGCGAACAAGGCATCCGGCGACATATCGGGCTGCGACCAGAATACCCCCTGCAATAGAAAGATCAGCTTCTTGAACAACAGGGCGCCGAACCCGCCCAGGATGCCGACGACAACCGCCAGCAGCAGCATTTCGGTGGCCGGCGTCAGCTTCAGACGCCGGAAAATCAATTGTCGCTTGTTCCAGATCCTTCGCATGAGTCTGCGGGGTTCACTCCTTGTCCTGATTTCGGACGGCGGATTTGCCTCGACGCGCCATTCCGCAATCCGCAATCGCCAATCGGCCATCCGCCGAACCCGCCTTCGACCGACAGGCGGCGATGTACCTCATGAGCGAGTGGACATGCGGTTCGAGCGCGGATGGGACGGACGGTCCGGCCGGTCGTCGGGCCGGTCCGACGACGCGAAGGACTCGAAACGCCCGAAGATCATCTTGCCCGCCGACGTCTGCAAGGAGCTGGTCACGCTGATCTGCACCTCTCGCCCGATCTTGTTGCGCCCCCCTTCGACCACAATCATCGTCCCGTCGTCGAGGTAGCCGATGCCCTGATCGGCCTCTTCGCCCGGCTTGACGATCTTGACCTGCATCGTCTCGCCCGGCAACGCCACCACCTTGAGCGAATTCGCCAGATCGTTGATGTTGACCACGTCGACGCCACGAACCTGGGCCACTTTCGTCAGGTTGTAGTCGGTGGTGACCAGGCGCCCGTTGTGGACCTTCGCGAAGACCATCAGCTTCTGATCCACGCCTTTGGCCTCCTCCGTCTCCGCCACCGCCGTCTCGTCGATCTGCACCTCGATCACCTGGCTGGACTGCATCTTCTTGAGCACGTCCAGACCCCGGCGGCCCCGGTTGCGCTTGAGCTTGTCCGCCGAGTCGGCAATGAGCTGCAACTCGTTGAGCACAAAGCGCGGCACGATGATCGGGGCGTCGAACAGACGGCTCTCGGACAGGTCGTAGATCCGCCCGTCGACGATGGCGGACGTGTCGAGGATCAGGGGGCGCGCCCCCTTGGTCTGCTTGGCAAATTCCACGTACGGCACGACGAAGCGGAAATCGTCCTTGGTACGCATCACGATGCTGATGGTGAAGTAGCAGATGCAGATGCCCAGCATCCACTTGATGGCGACCTTGGCCGGCTCGACCATCTGAATCCGGTACGACTCGCCGATCATGTCCACGGCGCTGGCCAACGCACCACTGATGAAGATGCCGACCAGAAGCCCGAAGAACACGCCCGCCAGAGCACTGAGCTTGCGCTTGGGCGTCAGGACGTCCAGGAACAGGAAGAAGACGGTCAGGCCGACACCGCTGATTACAACCGACCACCAGCTGGCGGAGTTCTCGGTCTTGCTCAGCTCAACGGAGGAGGCGTTGACCACCAGCACGGAAACCACAATAACGATGAATACGCCACGAAACAGCCACAGTAGCATCGCCACGACCTTTCAATGATCGCCAGTCCGTTCGATCGGCAGTCATCTTTATTATAGTCGTCGGCCGCGACGCCGGCAACCAGGACCTCCGACGCGGGTTCCCAAGGGGTGCACGGCGTGTTTGTAGGTAGGTTCCTGCGGAGGCCAGGAAAGGGGGCTGTCATCTCGACGAGCGTGGCGGATGTCATTTCGACGAAGGGCTCCCCCACCTCTGGGGGGAGCCCTGAAAAACGCTCCAGGCGTCGGCAATGCTGCCTTTGGCATTTCGATCAGCCGGCCGGCGGTCAGCTTGCAGCACCGTCCTTCTTATCGGGGGCCGGCTTGGCGGACCGCAGGGTGATACCCAGCGTGTCGCCGCCGGAGGGATAGGCGCTTTCCTCCCTGGCCACCGGTTGCACTCTCGACGGCGCCGGTGCGGCGTGCTCTTCCTGGGCCCATTGCACCCTTCGCAGGCTCAGGCCGATCTTGCGGGCTTCGGGATCGACCTTGAGGATCTTGACTTCCACCTCATCGCCGGGCTTGACCACATCCTGCGGCTTGTCGATCTTGTGATCGGCCAGCTCCGAGATGTGCAGCAGCCCTTCCAGGTCCGGCTCCAGCTCCACAAACGCGCCGAAGTTGGTCAGCTTGGCGATCTTGCCTTTGATGATGTGACCGGGGATGTATTTCTCGGGAATGGCACGAATCCACGGGTCCTCGGTCATCTGCTTGATGCCGAGCGAAATCCGCTGCTTGGCCTCGTTCACTTCGAGGACCACGCACTTGACTTCCTGGCCTTTTTCCAGCGCTTCGCTGGGGTGCCCGAACTTGCGGGTCCAGCTCAGGTCGGAGATGTGGACCATGCCGTCGATACCCGGCTCGATCTCGACGAAGGCACCGAAGTTTGTCATGCTGCGCACGTGGGCAGTCACCACGGTTCCCGGCGGGTACTTCCGAGCGGCCAGTTCCCACGGGTTCTGCTCAGTCTGCTTGATCCCCAGCGAGATTTCCTGCTTCTCCTTGTTGACGTTGAGCACGACGACGTCGATCTCGTCGCCGAGGTTGACCATCTCGCTGGGATGCGCCAGACGACGGGTCCAGCTCATTTCACTGATGTGCACAAGGCCTTCGATCCCGTCTTCCAGGCGGACAAAGACGCCGTAGTTCATCACGTTGACGACCTTGCCTTTGACCTTGGCGCCCACCGGGTACTTTGTCTCGACGCTCTCCCACGGACTGGGGCTCTTCTGCTTGAGGCCCAGCGAGATCTTCTCGTTCTCCTTGTCGACGCCGATGACCACGCACTCGATCTCCTGATCCAGATCGACCACTTCGGAGGGGTGGGAGATGCGGCCCCAGCTCAGGTCGGAGATGTGCAGCAGGCCGTCCAAGCCGCCCAGGTCGACGAACACGCCGAAGTCCGCAATGTTCTTGACGACACCCTTGCGAAGCTGACCGACCTCGATCTCGCTGAGAATCCTCTCTTTGCTGGCGCGGCGCTCTTCCTCGATGAGCTTGCGACGGGAGACCACGATGTTGCGGTTCTCCACATCGATCTTGAGGATCTTGCACTCGACGTCTTTACCGATGAACCGGCTGATGTCGCCCGGCTTGCGAATGTCAACCTGCGAGGCCGGCAGGAAGACCGGAACACCGATGTCCACGAGCAGGCCACCCTTAATCCGCCGGATAACCCTGCCGCTGACAACGTCTCCCTCCTTCTTCGTGTTGATGATGTGCTCCCAGCCGCGAATCGTGTCCGCCTTGCGCTTGCTCAGCAGGATGAGACCCCCGTCCGAGTCGGTATCCTCCAGCAGAACCTCGATCTCGCGACCCGGGGTGATCTCGTCGGGACTGCTGAACTCACCTGCGTCGACCACGCCTTCGCTCTTCAGACCAACCTCGACAATCACGTCGTTGCCAATCTGAGAGACGATGGTGCCCTTGAGAATCGTTCCCGGCAGACGCGAGTCCACCTTCTTCTGCAGCATCTGTTCGAGGTACTGGTTTTCCACCTCCCCGAACATCTCGCCGATCTGCTCTTCCAGTTTCGCGTCGGACAACCCCAGCTTGTTGACTAAGTTTCGATCTACCATACACTCTGAATCCCCTGTGGAGTCTTCCCGTGCGACCGACCGACGCTCCACATACACATCAGCCGGCCTCAATGCTGCTTTGCATCAATCCAAGTTGATATTGGAATCCCCCTGCTCACGCAGCAGAAGGCACGACAAACGCGCTCGCGACGCGTCGAACCGTTCACTGTTCTTCGCCAAACCGCTCCAAGTGCTTGACAAATTCTTCAATAACCCAATCCGGGGTGGAGGCCCCGGCCGTCACACCAGCCACCTTCCTGCCGAAAAGCACGTTTTTATCAAGTTCGTCCCAATTCTGCAAGTGAAAGGTCGCCTCGTTGTGTTTTTTGCAAAGTTCGGCCAGCCGGCGGGTGTTGGCGCTGTGCAGCCCGCCCAGGACGAACATGATGTCCACCTGCTGGCACAGCTCGATGGCGGACTCCTGCCGCTTGATCGCTTCCTTGCACAGGGTGTTGACCACCTTCAGCTCGCTGAAACTGCGGCGGGCAATGGCCGCCAGCATCCGCCCGAGATGCTCGGGGCTCTGCGTGGTCTGGCAGACAATGCCCAAGCGCCCGTTCCGAGGCAATTTGTCCAGGTCGGCCTCATCAGCTACGACAACCACACTGTTGACGCATCCGACCACACCCTGCACCTCCGGGTGGTTCTCCTCGCCGATAATCACAACCTCGTAGCCCTCGGCTTCGAGCTGTTTGACGATCTGCTGCAGGCGTTTGACCAGGACGCAGGTGGCGTCCACGATGTGGAAGCCCTCGTCCCGGAGACGGCTCAGCTCGCTGGGAGCAACCCCGTGGGAGCGGATCAGGACGGTCCCGGAATCCATCTCATCGACCGAATCGACCGTATGCAGGCCGGCGGCCCGCAGCCGTTCCACCTCGTCCTTGTTGTGGATTATCGGACCGAGGCAGTACACGGACTGGTTCTCCGGGGTCTGCCGCAATGTCTTCTCCGCCATGCTGATCGCGTTTCGCACCCCCGGACAGAACCCGCATTTTGCCGCTACGAGTACCTTCATGCCCGTTCCATCGTACCTTCAGCCGCTGACGGCTATACCAACAGAACGGGAGCGGGGCCTGTCCACCCACTCCCGTTGACGTCTCTCACGGTTTCGCAGGCCCGCCGTGCGAGCCCATCAGACGCGGGATCCCTATTCGACCGGCTGAATCCAGAGGTTCCGGTACTCGATCGCGGCGCCTTCGCTCTGGAGGCAGATCCTGCCGCCGCGTTCGGAGCACTCCGTGGCCACATTCTGGATCACACCGTTGACCAGCACGACGACCCAGTCATCCTTGCAGATGATGTCGTAAGCGTTCCACTGGCCGGGCTCCTTCTCGCTGCTGTCGCGGAGCTTGACCGTCCGCCGGCCCTGGACCCGGCTGCCGCCTTTGGCGTGCTGGGCGGTCTCGACGCCGTCGATGACCCAGAAATCGCCCGCGCTGCCCGCCTGGAGCTGACACTCGAGGCTCTTGGGCCAGACTTTGTCGGTGCCGCTGGCGTGCACGAGGACGCCGTTATTGCCCGGCTCGGCGGGCCATCGCCATTCGACGTGCAGATGATAGTCGGCGTACGACGTCTCCGTCCGCATGTAGCCGGCGGGCTTACCCGAGCAGCGCAGCACGCCGTTGCCGATCGACCACGTCTTGGCGACATCGGCATTCACATCGGCCAGGAACAGCTTCCAGCCGGTGAAATTCGTCCCGTTGAACAGGACGATCTTCTCCTTTGGCACGGTCGCGATCTCGGCGGCGGCCGCCCCGCTCGCCAGAGCGATCAACATCACGCTGGCAACTCTAACCAAGGGGGCCCGCCTTCTATTCCGGCTTGGCATTTTCGACACTCCTTTCATCGAGTGCGACGTGAACCGACGATCAAACCAGCCTCGTCTTGCCCGGAATGGCCACCTCCGGCATGGGCAGGTCGCCGAACTCATATGCCGGCGGCGTCAGGTCCAGCTTCGAGGCGTTCATCACCCAGTCCCACTTCAGGGCCCGGCCGGTATAGGCGCTCATCCGTCCCATGATGGCGGTCATCGTACTCTCGGCAATCCGCCTGCCCTCGTTCAGACGTTTTCCCTGGCGGATCGCGGCGATCTGGTCGGCATGCTGAGTCAGGCAGGGATCATACTGGTCCCAGGCAATCTCGGCGGCTTCGGCGCCTGTGAACACGGCCCGGCCGAAGTCCACCCGCGCCGAGCCTTTGGTCCCGACGATGTGTCCGTAGTGCGGATTCGCAATCCCGTCCTGCTGAGCACCTTTGTAGGAGACGCTCACGCCGTTCGGGTAGTCGTACTCCACCGCGAAGTGGTCGTACGAGTCACCGTACTCCGGCTCGGTCCGTTGCTGCCGGCCGCCCAACGCAAAGCACTGAATCGGAGGCCCACCCATAGCCCAGTTGATCAGGTCGAGGTCGTGGACGTGCATCTCGACAATGAAATCGCCACTCAGCCACGTCATGAACAGCCAACGACGCAGTTGCCATTCCATATCCGACCACTGGGGTCTTCGCTGCAATGGCCCCCAGTCCCGCATGGCCCCTCCGAGCCGGAAGCACTGCCCGCTTTGGATCGTACCCAGTACGCCGTCGTGAATGCGCTTCATGGCTTCAACCAGATGCGAGATCCGACGCATCTGTGTGCCGGCCACAAACGTCAGGCCTTTCTGGTCCGCCAGTTCCGCCGAGGCGATCACGGAGCGCACGCCGACCGGGTCCACCGCCACGGGTTTCTCGGCGAACACGTGCTTGCCCGCTTCGAAGGCCGCTTTGATGTGCATCGGGCGGAAATGCGGCGGTGTCGTCAGGATCACCACGTCCACATCCGTCGCCAGCACCTTCTTGTATGCATCCCAGCCGACGAAACACGTCTCCTCGGTGACTTTGACCTTGCCCCGGATCGGGTTCGGATCTTCGCCTTCCTTGGGTTCGCGCGTCAGCACCGCGCGACAGCGGTCCAGCGAATCCTTAAAAAGGTCGCCCATGGCGACCAGCTCGACGTTTTCACCCGCCGCCAGGTACCGCGAGGTATCGTGAATGCCCCGTCCGCCGCAGCCGATCACGCCGATGCGAATCTTGTCGCTGCCGGCGGCAAATGCACGCGGACTGAGCCCCGAGGTCACCGTTGCTGAAAGCACGGCGGCCGCCCCTTTCATGAAGTCCCGTCTCGATACTGCGTCCTGCTTGATTCCTTCATTCATCGCTGCACCCCAATCTTGCCGTTTCGGCCGGCCGCTACGTGGACGGCTTGATGTGAATATTACGGAACTCAATAACGCCCGACTCGACGCGCAGGCCGAGGTAGCCGCTGCGACGCGTCAGGCCCGGATGTCGCTCGTGCCGATAAGGATAGAAAGTCGTGTCCGTGTCAATGACTTGCTTTCCATTCAGGGCCACCGCGATGCGGGAACCACGGCACTTGATCACCATCTGCTGCCACTGTCCGGCTCGACCACCGGCCCGCTCCGACGGCGCCTGCACGCCATAGAGACTGCCCGTGAGCTGGTCCGGCCGAAGGTCACTCCACGCGCCCGCCTCTGACGCGTCGTCGAGAATCTGCACTTCGATTCCCGCATAAGACGGATCGCCTCGCAACGGAGATCGGAGTAAGACGCCGCCGTCGGCGCCCGGTGCGAGTCGGAATTCCAGTGAAAGCTCGAAGTCGCCATACTGGTCCACCGTCGCCAGCCAGCCTGGGGCCGAGACAGGCGGCGCGTCCGGGCCCGCCGAGGCCGCATCCGACGATGCTCGACCCGTGAGCACGCCGCCATGGAGCCGCCAGAGGCCCTGCTCGCCCCCGATCACCTGCCAGCCGACCAGACCGGTCGCCAGCAGGTCGGTCCGCCGCGGTTCGCAGCAGAAACGCGCAGGCGTGCACGAACCAACCGTCATGACGGCACAGAACAACAGAAGAACGAGCGCCCCGGCCTGGATGGCACCACGCATATCACACCTCCTGCTGGCGTAATGGATTCGCCCCTCCCGCGTCCGATTGACATCGCTCACGGTGTCGTCCCATTTCGACACGCATGCCTTAGAAGAGATCGTCGGCCCAAAGCTCACAGGGCCAAAGCTACCGGGTCGCCACGCAGCCGTCAAGCGCATTTCGCCGCTTCCACGGATCGGCGCGTTTGCTTGACGCCGCTGCCGCCTTGCGGTACGATGGATACGTATGCGGGGGTGATTTCGCCGCGAGAGAAGGGGCCTATGCCCAATCGAAACTGGATCCAACCGCCGTCGGGTTCGCCTGGCCGCATCGAAGCACAACAAGAGGATGTGCCGGGGGCTCTCGATCCGCGCAAACGCCTACTCATGGCGGCACTGGTCGTTCTCTGGGCCGGCGTCACCCTGCTGCCCGGGCGTGAGGCAGGCGGCGCGCCGCAGACCGCCGAGCCGAGTTCCAGGGCCACCGAGACCGAGCCGCCACCCGAGGAAACCCCGGTCGTCTACTACGGCTACAACATCATGAGGACGTATCCGCACGATGAACGCAACTTCACCCAGGGTCTGGTCTACGAGGACGGCTTTCTCTACGAAGGCACCGGGCTCTACAAGCAGTCGGTCCTGACCAAGCGTCATCTCGAAACCGGCCGGTATGTCAAGCGGCTCCGTCTGCCCGATCAATACTTCGGCGAAGGGATCGCGGTGTTCGGTGATAAGGTCATCCAGTTGACGTGGAAATCCGAGGTGGGGTTCGTTTACGACAAGACGACCTTCCGCGAACTGGAGCAGTTCCATTTCAGCGGGCAGGGTTGGGGTCTGACCAGTGACGGGACCCGGCTGATCCTCAGCGACGGGACCAGCGTGTTGCGTTTTCTCGACCCGAACACGTACGCCGAGACCGGGCGCCTCCGTGTCCACAACGACCGCCGGCCCGTGCGCCAGATCAACGAGCTCGAATTTATCGACGGGCAGATCTACGCCAACATCCTGCCGACCGATTACATCGCCATCATCTCGCCGCAGACCGGCCGCATCACCGGCTGGATCGACCTGACCGGACTCTACATCGCTCCCGAGCACAGCCCCTCCAACGTCGTCCTCAACGGCATTGCCTATATCCCCGAGAGCAAGCACCTGCTCGTCACCGGCAAGTGCTGGCCCAAGATCTACGAGATCGAACTGGTCCCGCAGACGTCGGAGCCGTAGGGGCGAATCATCGTTCGCCCGTACTTCACTCGAGCGGCCGGAACGTGACGCCCAGGACCCGCAGCCGTTCGAGGTGGTGACGCAGTCGGCCGAGGAACTGCCCGTAGTCCTTCGCCTCCTTCGCCGACCAGCCGACCTCCGCCAGTGCCGCCCCGCGCGGATACGCCATGTAGTTCAGATGCTCGGGCGTCGCGATGAATTCGCCCCAGAGCTGGCCCTGTACGCCCAGCACGTGTTGGACCTTGTCCGGCGCGATGGCCTCCGGCACGGGATCGTAGGAGTACACCTTGGCCAACGGCAGGTTCCCTCCGATGGCCAGAGGCTCCGACTCGGCCGGGCCTTGATAGTAGTCGAAGTACGTGTGCGACGTCGGCGCCATCACGACGTCGTGCCCGGCGTTGGCGGCCGCGATGCCCCCCTGCTCGCCCCGCCACGACATGACCGTGGCCCCGGGCGCCAGGCCACCCTGGAGAATCTCGTCCCAACCCACCAGCCGCCGGCCGTGACGCGACAGGAACGCGTCCATCTGCGCGATGAACCAACTGTGCAGCTCGTGGGCGTCCTTGAGCTGCAAGTGTTTCATCTGCGCCTGCATCTCGGGGTCGTTGGCCCAGAGTTCGATGTTCGCCTCATCGCCGCCGATGTGGATGTGCTTGCTCGGAAACAGCTCCATCACCTCGGTCAGCACATCCTGGAAGAACGCCACCGTCTGCGGACGCGGTGCGATCAGGCCCGACGTCTCGTGCCACCGCTTCTCGGGCTCCAGCGAGGCGAGACGCCCGGGTGCCATGCCCAGCTCCGGGTAGGCGACGATCTCGGCTCCGGCGTGGAACGGCATCTCAATCTCCGGCACGATCGTGATGTGGCGGTCGGCCGCGTGCTGGACGATCCGGCGAATGTCGTCCTGGGCATAGAAGCCGAAGCAACGCGGCCCAGTTCCACCCCGGTGACGGAGGTTCCAGTCCATCTGCGAACCGAGTTCCGCCAGCTTGGGGTACTTCCTGATCTCGATCCGCCAGCCTTCATTGTCCGTCAGATGGATTTGCAAGCGGTTGAACTTGTGCAGCGCCATCACGTCGATGAAACGCAGCACGTCCTCCTTGGGGATGAAATGGCGTGCCGGATCAATCAGCAAACCGCGCCACGCAAAGCGAGGATAGTCCGTGATCTTGACACAGGGCACGTCCCACGTGACGTCGTCCGCCTTCGTCGGACGGAAGATCGCCGCAGGTAGAAGCTGCCGCAACGTCTGGATACCATAGAACAGGCCTGCCGGCTGCGCCGCGACGATCGCGATCTGCTCCGCCGTCACGCGCAGCTCGTAGCCCTCGGCGCCGAGCGTCAAAAGACTTTCGTCCAGCCGCAGCTCGATGGCCCGCTCGCCGGGTTTCGATGACGTCGCCAATTCGAGCGTGAATCCCATCGCCGGCGCCAGCGCTGCCGCCAGCCTCTTTGCCTCGACCGCCGCCGCACCCTGCGCGACGATGCGCGTCGAAGGCGCGATGCGAAAGCCTCCTTCCGCCCGCTCGACCGCGGCCGGCCGGGGAATCACGTTAATGTCGTCACCACTCGCCCGCGACGCCAGCCCCAGAGCCAGAACCACTCCAAACACCATCACAAATCGCACCATGTCCAAACCCCTTTCACAATCACCGCATCGGAACCGACCATACCGCCCCCCGCCCCGCCACGCAATCCCAAACTCCCCCCGGAACCCGGCCGGGAAACACACTTGACGCCGCCGGGAGATTCCTGTACGCTATGCCCTGGATGTGCGAAGGGAAACTATGCGTGGAGAGGTTCCCACAATCCGGCCCTGTGTCCCGACGCCGCGAGGCGACGCCGAGTGGTTCGCCCAGTCGGCCAGCAGGGCGAGATCTACCCTACGGGGTGCGAATCGTCAATCCGCAATCCGCAATTATCAATTGCAAGCGGTCTACGAGTACGACGTCTATGGGCAGGTGGCCGCCTCCGACCCGAACCATCCCAACCGCTTCCTGTTCACCGGCCGGGAGTTCGACACCGAAACCGGCCTCTACTACTACCGCGCCCGATACTACAACCCGACCATCGGCCGATTCCTCCAAACCGACCCCATCGGCTACGAAGACGGCGTGAACTGGTACGCGTATTGCGACAACAATCCCTGGAACAGGACCGATGCGTATGGAATGCGCAGCAACTACGAGGAGGTATACGGGAGCTATAGTGACTGTTGTAACCCGTCCTACGCTGCGGCTCACCCGGGTGCATGTGGTTCTGCGGATGCCTGTGACCCCTGCGGCTCCGCCGCCCCCGACCCCTGCACTGTGTGGGTCTGCTCCTGTCAATGCCAGGACCCATGCTCTCCAATAAAACTCCATTCTGATCCCTACAATGGTGCTTCTGCTTGTGCTGCCTACTGCTATGTATTGGAGCCAGGGGCGGTCGCACCAGCTGAAGGTGTTGTCGTTCGGGGCTTATGGGAGAGTATCAAAATACTGGCCTTGGGTCTGTGCGGTGTCGGCTCTAGGTCTAAAGTTGCCGCGATCCCGCGGAAACCTCGGGACAAATGCCGCGAAGAGTATGGTACATACTTCAATAAGACACTGGGTAAGTACGTTACGGGTCTTCATCACCACATGTGGTGGCAGAACTGGGACGGAAAGAACTGGCACGCAAACGAGGATCTAACCCACTACCCAGGCCCGTGCCCGGAGGGTACTGACAAAATACCCTCACTACCTCGATCAAAAAGAGGAAGGAGGAAGAAAGGGTAAGCGCTGATCCGTGACAGCAAGGGGCTCAGCAGGTACTCTATGGTCTTGACACAGGCAGATTGCTGCACTCATGACGATCGCGGCTCGCGTGAAGAGTCTTCTGGATAGAGGACCGTCGTGAGACCTCTCCTTATTTGGTGGCTGTCGTCTTTCGGTAGCACAATGACGTTGGATGTGGGTTGGCCCAGCGCGGTTTGAAGAAAAGTGTATCGCTGGGAAGGTGCCAGGATGTTCAGCGAGTTGTAGGCGCTGAGTGAAAAGAAGCTGCGGCGTCGCCGAGTTGCGACTTACTTGAGCTAATCGGTGTCTTCTGTGCGATGGAATGTAGATGGGAATACGCCCGATGGAAGAGAAGATTCTTGGATATGATGTGCGCGAGATGTGGTACAGGGAGCCGTGTGACTTTCGCATGGGCAGCAAGCTCGTGAAGGCGTTGTGTGACGACCTGTGGGGTTCGATATTTGACTGGGGTTGTGTGGACGTTGTGGGAGAGGATCGAGAGAGAATAGGCCTTGGGATGATCGAATTGCCCCCCATGTCGCGTGTCGGCATAAACTACCCTCTGTGGAGCGATCTGGTGGATATGCTGGACTACCTTCGCCCATACCATTGTGCCAAGGGAAAGCCGTATTGGGTGGTTGCGATAACGGTCCGTGCGGAGGATTTGGAGCAAATGTTTCGAGCGCAAGACAGAGAGCTATGGCCGCGCGATCCCGAGGCCAATCCGGATAGCATCCAAAGCGATTGGGTGCTGGTAGGCTACGACCTGATGAGCGTGTGGTGGGAGGACATGATAGTGCCAAAGCTTCACCCGGAAGCAGAGGCCCAAGAGGTCTCTGAGTTGACACGAGAACTCAATCAGTATCTCTTGTTCCCGACTATCGAAAAGGCGGGCGAATTCAAGATGCGGTGGGATGCGGCCTTCCCTGAGGAAGCACCGCACTTGGTCCATGGAGTCTGGCGAATTGAGGAGACTCGTTACAGGCCCAGATGATAGCGTTTGGCGGGGTCGTCCATATGAGGTAGAGCCGATAACTAGGGACAGCCAGTGCGCCACGAAGGCGTGGAGGACCAGCGGATGAGAGATCCGTCCGAGGAGTTTTCGGTTCACCTCGGTAGCCACCCAAGCAGTGCGGTAGGGCAACCGGCCGTGCTGAAGCCCCGTTCGGCTTCGCTCAGGGCAGGCTCATTCTGCATGATCGAAGCGGCGGGCGGCTACGCCGGCACGTACTTCTACCACTACGACGCCCTCGGCTCGGTGGTGGCGCTAAGCGATGCCGACGGCGACACCGTCCAGGTCTACGAGTACGACGTCTATGGCCAGGTGGCCGCCTCCGACCCGAACCATCCCAACCGCTTCCTGTTCACCGGCCGGGAATTCGACAAGGAAACCGGCCTCTACTACTACCGCGCCCGCTACTACAACCCAACCATCGGCCGCTTCCTCCAAACCGACCCCATCGGCTACGCCGACGGCATGGGCTGGCACGGCTACTGTGGGAATAGTCCGGTCAATTTCGCCGACCCAACAGGGCTTTGGGCGTTGTCGTATGGTTTCCTGGATAGGGATGATCCCAGTGCTATCGATGGCATGCTGACGTTCGCTGTCTACAATTCGGACGGTGAAATCGTCGCCACTTACGGTTTCGCTGCTCCTGAAGACTGGGTTGACTGGGCTATGTCTGGCAACTTTCGTTTCTTCAGTCAAGAGTGGAAAGAAAGCCAGCCGGGCTGGGACATGTCAGCGGGCAACGACGCGGTATTCTGGAGCATACAGGCCGTCATCTTCCTGACCTCAGAATACTGTCCCGAAATGGCATCATGGATCAGTGACATCGACGATGCCAGCATTACTGTCTCAACAGAAGAGGGCGCAGGAGGTTCCACTTATAGTTGGACGGAAGACCAGATTCATTGGGACCCCGAGGGAGAGTCAACTCGCCTGCTCTATAAAGGAGATCGGGATTGGTACAAGGCTCCCAGTCTAGCCATCCTGGCCCACGAAATAGGCCACGCACACCACGCTGTTGTGACCAACACATTCTCTACTCAAATACGACTGTACCCTGATGAAAGCGGTACCATTAACGCTGTTGATTCCGAGACACAGTATGCTGGTGTTTTCGAGAACATATGCCGGTATGCGTTCTATCGCAAGGTGCCCGGCTGTGCCGAGGGACAGGCGAACTACGTCGCGCCGCGACCTGCCTACGGATTCTCAGCCCGCTCGGGAAGATATAAGAGAGCTGAGAGCCATGAGCACCCGGACATGTCATGGTCTGAGTGGGGCGATCTGTTCAGATACCTCAAGCCTTAGGCTCGTGGTGTTAGAGCATTGGTCGGGATGCCAGGCACAAACCGGTGCATAGGCGGTTTGTCCACGCGGTTCTGGTGTATTGATTGACATGAGGTATACTATTGAAAGGGCATGGAGATGAAGGGGTACGCAGTGTCGCCCGTTGCGCTGGTTCTGTGTGCGCTGCCCATGGTGTGGCCACAGTGCTCAGAAGGGGACCAAGAGAATGGTGTGGATTCTTCAATCAAGGTAGAAGCCGTGACAATCGCCCTGAACCAACTCGACATGAATGACTCCACTTTCACGCTCCGGTACACGATCAAGAATTGTTCCGCCCATGAGATATGGGTCTGCGGTGGGGTCGGCTATGCTGTGGGATCTTGCCCAAACAAGCCTGAGGTGTACGTGGCCAGTGATCGGCAGACCCTCGTGATACGGCAGCACACTGAGATTTCGTCGAGCCTCGTAGCAGTATCGACCCCAGCTGCCGTGCTCTACGCCGCTCGGTTTCTTCGCATCGAGCCGGAACAGGAGCGAGAGGAATCGCTTCTGCTTGAGATTCCGATCCAGCATCGGACTCTCTTTACGGATTTCGATCGTACCACGGATGGTCCCGGAACTGCAGTGCGTGTTGCGTTAGAGATCGGTTATTTCGAGGGTGATTTGCCGGGGACGATCAGTACTGTTCTCGATTTGGTGGATAAACTGCGGTGCGCTGGGCTCAGCTATACTGACATCGGCTACGGGAATATGGAAACGTTTCTTCTCTATTTCCGAGGGTTCAATCTCCAGGATGCTTTTGATGCGTTCTCGGCCCTTGACACTTCGTGGAAACAGGGCAAAGGCGAAATACTTATACCCTACCAGTGGCCGCCGCCAATCCTCGGGGAACAACGACTGAGGATTTCGGTTGAGGGTGTTCAGATACCATACAGCAAGTAGGAGCAGATTCAGGGTCAGGCCTTTCCATAATCATTAACAGATCAACGGGCGGGTCGTGACCGTGGATCGAGGCATGGTGAGCTTGTCGAGCAGGCGGGTGATGAAAGGTGGGGCTGCGGCGGGCGGCTCGTTGCCGGACGGGGTGCTTCAGGACCGGATCAGCGGGGAGGTGGGCCGGCAGCAGATCACCTACACCTACGACCCCTCCGGCCGGCGGATCGCCAAGGACGTCGATGGCGTGGTGACGAAGTATCTGTATGACGGCGACCAGTGCATCGCCGAGTACGCCTGCCCTGAGCCTGCCGAATGGGATGCCAACGATGTCCTGCTGCGCAAGTACATCCACGGCCCGTGCATCGACGAGCCCCGTTCGGCTTCGCTCAGGGCAGGCTCATTCTGCATGATCGAAGCGGCGGGCGGCTACGCCGGCACGTACTACTACCACTACGATGCCCTCGGCTCGGTGGTGGCGCTCAGCGACGCCGATGGCGACACGGTCCAGGTCTACGAGTACGACGTCTATGGCCAGGTGGCCGCCTCCGACCCGAACCATCCCAACCGCTTCCTGTTCACCGGCCGGGAATTCGACACCGAGACCGGCCTCTACTACTACCGCGCCCGCTACTACAACCCAGCCATCGGCCGCTTCCTCCAAACCGACCCCATCGGTTACGACGACGGAATGAACCTGTATGCCTACTGTCGGAACAATTCATCGAATGGCATTGATCCGTTTGGACTTGCGTCGGTCGCCTTCTATGACGGCGATGAGACATACATTAATGACAAGGGCGAAACAAAACCCATGAATCTTCTGACTGCAGCAAATGACTTCGATCATGTGGTTGACATGGACAAGTGCAGTCCCATTGACTGGCTTCGAGAATACGCCGTTCAGGAGAACATCACAGAGGTATACTTCTTCGATCACTCAAATGGATACCCACCAGATGCCTTGGAGTTTGGGGACAACGTTGTTCCAATCGACCGCTACGATGATTTCTGGCGTCAGTTGGGGGATGCTCTTCCTGATGGTGTCACCATTCACTTTCGACACTGCTACGTCGCTGCTGACCCCAATCAACTCCGAGATCTGGCTGCCTGGACAGGCCAGCCAGTCACAGGCTGCACTGACAAGATATCGTATTTTGGTGGGGACACCCCCGCCGACGGCGTTCCTGACTACCAGTTCGAGGGAGATTTGTGGAGGGCTGATCCCAACGGTACTATGCATCGCGAATTCCTTCGCTATAAGAAATGGTCCGTGCCAGTCCAGAGGCCGGATGGCCGTTGGTATCGCAGGGTAGGTAGATCTTGGCGGACAGAGCCACAACCTTACTGAGGCTTGCTGTGTACCATGTCACCGTTGGAACGCATTGTCTGTGTACGGTGCACCCGAGGTGGAGAGGCATGCTATGAGACAACGATTGGTCACTATCAAGAATGAGGCATCGGTTGTATTCGCCACGTTGTTCGCGACCGTCATTGTGGGGATGGTCGTGATCGTGTGGGGACTCTCGTGCCGGAAAGGAACTACGCCTGCGGATGAGCGCGATGCGGAGGCATTGGATACGCCTGCGCAAGACGAGTCCGGGCTGGTCTCGCCGCCAGACCTGAACGCATGTACGCGACTGGAAGTCAAATACTGGCCGTCTACCCTCAAGGCCGTATGTGTGTTGCCGCGTGAGGAGGCTCTTCTCAATCCCGCTGAGAAGCAGTTCCTCGATTCGTTGACGTCGCCACTCATCATCGACGACGTGGAACGCATAAGGGCTTTTGCTGAGAGCATTGCAGTGACATCGTATATCGGGCCTTTCAAGGGTCCGATCGCTATGAAGCCCATCACGTATGTCGTGTGTTACCGGGACGACGCGCGTATGACATCTCTTCGCATAGCCGGGCCAGACATACACACTGAGGATGGAGAGCGTTTCGCCATCAAGTCCAACGAAGGGCTTGCATACCTCACGGCGGAAACGGCTCCCTTCGAGTTTCGGGTGAATTGTGCCCGCAACCTGTGGAAGATGTGGAATGGCATGCAGAAATCCGCTACAAGCGGGCAGGGATACCCGGCGTGGGACGCATGGTGTGATGTTCTGGTGCGTCATGAGCGCCTGCGCCGCCACATTGGCACGTATCCGGTCCCCTGGTTGACCTGTCCCAGTGCCGGCGAGGGACACTCGCACTACGCGATGAATCCAAACTGCACTCCGAACTCACCGGGCGCTATGGTGCTGCTGTTTGAGGCGAAGGCGGGGTGGAATCAGTACGGCGGTGCGGAGTTGTTCACGTTCGACAACCACGAGCCCAAAGGCGGCTGCGTCCTACTAAACGACGGCACCGTGAAGTTCATCCGCACCGAAGAAGAACTCCATGCCCTCCGCTGGAAGTAGGGCCAAGATAAATAGATGACGAGTATTGTGCACAGGCGGGTGATGCAAGAGGGGCCGGGGACGGTCACGTTCTGGTGGAAGGTCTCGTCCGAGGCGAATTACGACTGGCTGTCGTTCTATGTGGACGGGGTGCTTCAGGACCGGATCAGCGGGGAGGTGGGCTGGCAGCAGATCACCTACACCTACGACCCCTCCGGCCGGCGGATCGCCAAGGACGTCGATGGCGTGGTGACCAAATACGGCGCAGCCTGCCCTGAGCTTGTCGAACGGGACGGCGACCAGTGCATCGCCGAGTACGCCTGCCCTGAGCCTGCCGAATGGGATGCCAACGATGTCCTGCTGCGCAAGTACATCCACGGCCCGTGCATCGACGAGCCCCGTTCGGCTTCGCTCAGGGCAGGCTCATTCTGCATGATCGAAGCGGCGGGCGGCTACGCCGGCACGTACTTCTACCACTACGACGCCCTCGGCTCGGTGGTGGCGCTAAGCGATGCCGACGGCGACACCGTCCAGGTCTACGAGTACGACGTCTATGGCCAGGTGGCCGCCTCCGACCCGAACCATCCCAACCGCTTCATGTTCACCGGCCGCGAGGGCTGCCGGGAGGTCCGCTCCCAGTAAGCAGCTTGTCTCCCTTTTTCCGGCCTGATTTATTCACTTGCATTGGCCCGATTGCCCGCCCATAATGGAGACATTGAAGCGGGTTCGCCGCCCCTGATCCGAGCTACCGGAGGAAATGGCTGTTGCTTTTGCGAACAGCGGCGGCAAGCCGCAACGGTAGGCTGGAGACGACGTATGAGCCGATGGCCGCAACAACGCGTGGTTCAGAATGCGAACGGGCTAAGGAGCGGTAAATCATGAGAACGATTCCTACCCGGACCGGCATCATCGTGATCGTCTCGTTCGCGATCATTGCCTTCAGCGTCTCGTTTCTGCTGTCGAAGCTGCCCGGCCGCAGCGAATGGGAGCGATACCGAACGCAGTATCCCGAGAAAGCGATCCAGGCCAACCTCAGGCAGGTGGTCATGGCCGGCAGCGCCTACCTCCGAAGCAATCGCGTTCCTGAGGTGACGTACGAAGAGCTTCTCCGCGACGGGAGGTTTCTGGAGCACGCCGTCGATCCGGTGCTGGGTGAGGACTACCGCACGATTCGCCTGTCGTCGAAAGACACCAAGGTCGCGGTCGTGACGAAAGACGGCCGGACGGTCACGTACGAGTTCGGGACCCTCAGCGCGGGGGGAATCGATCCGGGTCCTGTCAATCTGCCTCCGATGCAGATCGACGCAAATCAAGCCAACGGTGATTCATGAATCGCTGCGCATGGTGTACCGCCGACCCCATCTATCAGGCCTATCATGACGGCGAATGGGGCGTCCCGACGCACGAGGACCGCAGGCTCTTTGAGATGCTGGTTCTGGAAGGCGCCCAGGCAGGACTGAACTGGCTGACGATCCTGAAGAAACGGGAGGGTTACCGCCGGGCGTTCGACAACTTCGATGTCGAGAAGGTCGCTCGTTACGGCCCGAAACAGGTCCACCGCCTGCTGAACGATCCCGGAATCATCAGGAACCGCCTCAAGGTTGAATCGGCCGTGCGCAACGCCCGCGCGTTCCTGGAAGTGCAGTCCGAATTCGGCTCCTTCGACACGTTCGTCTGGCGGTTCGTCGATTCAGCACCGAAACAGAACGCCTGGACGTCCCTGTCCCAAATCCCTGCCCGCACGGAAGAGTCGGACGCCATGAGCAAAGAGCTCAAGAAGCGGGGGTTCAATTTCATCGGCTCGACGATCTGTTATGCCTTCATGCAGTCCGTGGGCTTGGTAAACGATCACGTCACCGATTGCTTTCGATACAACGAGGTGGCGCAGCTCGGGCGGCCAACTCTCTGAAGGCAGCGGGAGGATTCAATCTGCCCATGATCCAGGGGCGATCCATCGGCGATGCGGCCAGGCGACTGCGAGTCGGATGTAAACCCTCTTGTTTGACCTGAAAACGCGGTTTTAACATCGCCAGCTATCCCCATTTGTCCTTGTGCGCCCTTATCCGTCCCCGTGAAGGGCAAGAAAAACGCAAGAAATCTACTGCCCGTCCGTGCCGGTCCTGGCCGCCTCTTTGTCACCACCTATCGACAGGTCCGGCAGAGCGGACACTGCCTGGGATTCTGCGCCACGGAGTACGTGCGAGTAGATGTTCATGGTCAGGTTGACGTCGCTGTGGCGCAGGATCGTTTGGGCGGTCTTCGGGTGGACGCCAGCCCGAGCCAGCAGCGTGCCGCACTGACCTCGCAGCGCGTGAAAGTCAAACACCCGGCCTTGTTCATCGCGGTAGGGAATGCCCGCCTCTTCGAGATCATCGCGGAGCATTGCGGCTGTGTCCCACGGGATACCCTTGAACGCCCTGGCAGTGGGCAGCTTGCCCTGAAAGTAGGCCTTCAGCTCGTGGGCCGTATCCGGCCGGATTGGCAGCGTGGCAGACCGCTTGTTCTTGCTGATTGTGGCGTCGATCTCGATCGTCAGCGTGTCGAAGTGGAATGCTCCGATGGTCAGTTTGGCCAATTCGCCCCGACGAAGGCCGGTCTCGATGGCCAGTTTGTAGATCAAGGCCCGCTCGGGCCCTGTGAGGTTGTGCCGCGTCTTCGCCTTTGCCGTCGTAGACAGCAGCCGCCGGACCTCTTCGACTTCCAGCGCCCGCCGAATCCGGCGGCGATCCTGCTTCACGTTCAACGGCCGGATGTGAAAGACGGGGTTCTCGGTGACGATCCGCTCCCGGAGCAGCCAGTTACAGAAGGCCTTCATGGCGGAGAGGAACAGGTTCGACCGCCGAAATGAATTGCCGGCCTCACGCCGCTGCCGAAGGTAGGATTCCAGCCGGCCGCAGTCGATGTCTGAGAAGAAGACGAACTGGCAGGCTTCGCAGATGGCGCGAAGATCGTAGATGGTCTTGCTGATATGGCTTTTGGTGCGTTCCTTCGCCTTCAAATGTGCCTCGAACGCGGCGATAAGCTCGCGCAGGGGCTTCGTCGCCGTGTTGGCCTTCTGGTCCAACAGTCCCCACTTGGCAAGCTCCATCCGCATGGTCTTGGGAAGGGCCTCAATCCGTCGCCTCAGGTCCGTGTTGATCCCCTGACTGCTGCCCTTGGCCGCCAACAGGTCTTCAATCGTGGCCGCAACCCGCTGCGATGCCCCTTCATCGGTGAAGGCTTTCAGCCGCCTCGCGAAGTTGTTGTGGTCCCTGAACTCAAGGTGATAGGAGTTCGTTTCCAGGGCGACCCGCTTGCCGCTCTTGGATACCGGCGCGATGATCTCCTGGCCCCTGGCGTTCGTGAACTTGGCGACGTTACCGTTCTTGCGTCTGAGGATCTTCGCCCCCTCGGGAAGCGGTACTGTGTAACTTGGCTTGAACACTCTCATGGTTCAATCTCCTGTTGCTTCTGGTTAGAAGTAGTCAGAGGCTCCCACGCCGCGCAGGAGCCACGATTTTACCCTTGACCCTGCCCGTGGGCCTCACCGTCAGTCGTTCGTTGATCCTGGCCCCCAAGTGTGGGGGTTCCTGACCCAACTGGCGTCGGGGTCGAACCGTGATTCAGCGCCACTTTGCCCTTGTGGAAGGTGTCGTGGCTGACTCCGGCCAGCTTGGCGGCTTCCTTCTTGGTGTCGAGTGGTTTGTCAGATTTCTGACGACCCACTTCTCGGCTTTCGCCGCCCGCCTTCTGTCTCTCCTTCGCCCGCACAGCAATCAGCGGCTTTATCTTCATCGAAACCTCGATAAAGCTAAACCCTTTGGCAGATTTCTGCGGAAGGGTTTTCTTGTTACCGCGTCCACCTTCTGTGGCGCGGGCAAGGGCCTCAAGGACCGCCCGACGACGTTTCTCTGCTCTGTTATCCATGATGTGACCACCTCAGGAAGTAGGGACCGGCCGGAAGAACGCACAGCCGGCCCCGGATGGATGCCTCAGTTGCCGAACGCGACCCAGTAGCGCACAGAGTCCGTAGATGGAGCCTGGAACTTGCTGACGTGGAACCTGAGCCGGGCAAGGGCAAAGTCTATGCGCTCGTCCTTGCCGTGGCGGCGCAGCAGCGCGACGATTGCCGCCTGGGCCGCAGGGTCGAGGTTGTCAATCGCTTCGTCAAGGAACCGGTCGCCGGTGGTCGGAAGCCCATCCATTTGCCGGCAGAACTCTGCCGTCGATTCGAGCGCGTCTGCGACGATGGATCGAACCAACTTGGTCAGTTCCTCAGTGGTGGTGGGGAATGTGGTGGGTTCTTTGGGTTTCATACGTCACCTCTTTCTGAAAAAGCGGCCGGGGGTGTATGAGGCCCCAAAGAAGCCCGGTCGTCCTTGCGGATAGACCGTCCCCGGCCATGAAAGTCATTGTGCATTGAACAAGGCTTGAGTCTTTGGGTTTCATACGCCCTTATTGTCGCCGATCCCATCATGTCACTCAAGAGAAATCCGGCCCGCAAGGGAGAATTTCTCTCTTGCGAATCCGCGTTCTTCGCCTAAAAAGGCCGATTCCAGAAGGCCCCTTGCGTTTTTCTACAGCCGGCCGCCGACTTCCAAGTTGTTGCCGTTCACCCCGTCCACCAGAGTCGCCCTGTGCTCCCAAAGAAGATCCACCGCGTCGAGCCAGTGGACATAGCGATGCCGGCCGTCGTTATACGAGTACACGAAGCACCAGCCGCCCCGGTCGCACACGTCGGCCACTTGGGAACGGACGATTGCCAGCCGCTCACGATCCGCCGGCACGTCGCTGTCCACGTGCCGCTTGATTGCCCTGATGGATGCCCACGTGCGCGGCATACAACCTCACAGAAACAGTTGGGCAGCGCGCCGAACACCCGCCGACGCGCTGCCCGGGGGCCAGTAGCCAGCTACAGGCTTACAAGACTTGAATTGTCCTTTGTTCGGGTAGACCACAGAAGTCACGGATCGCCCGCTGCGACTGCTCCAGACTTTCGTCAACCAACTGCGACATCAGTTCGGCACTTTCCGCCTCGGCCACCGCCGACGGGTCCAGCCTGCCAAGCATCTCCCGCCGCGCGGCGCTGATCGTTTCCGACGCGAGGCCCTTGTCTCTCAGGACAAACACCGGAAGGCCGACAATCGCCTCAAACGTCACGCTGTCGCCCTCGCGCGTGCTGCGAATCAATTCCCCGAGAAGCTCCTGCCCACTCAGGCTCAGAAGCAACTGCCGTGCGCCCTGGACTTCCAGGAGCCGGGCAAGACGGTCGATGTCACTCTGCCCGGCAGGCTGCCCTGCCTTGGCAAGACGGGACTTCGCCGTGTTCAGTTTGGTGCTGATCGTGTTGCGGATCGTGGCGATGCTGCCCTCGAGCTCTCCCAGCGCCGCCTGCCCAAGTTCGCTCCGCCGCTTCGTCTTGCCCACGTCAGACAACGTTTCGTCGCGGTCAACCGCTTCAACCTGAATCGCAAGCTCGCGCATCTTGCTGAGCAACACCCCTTGAGCCTTCGCCCCCAGCCACTTCGGGCATTGCGTTTTCTCGTCCCCGCCCTGGCAAAGGCTCGACGTGCTGAAACCCCTCAAAACCAGATTCCTCAAGTCCATCTACCGGCCCTTTCTATTCAAGAGGTGACTACTCTACTTTGCAGACGCGGACTTTCGCGGTCCCGCCGTCCATTCCCGCCAACGTGCCAAACGCATCAGGCGACGCATAGAACGCCACTCGCTCGCGGCCCTTGAAGCCGTCGGCCGCAAGATCCATGACCTGCCCGACTTTGTGTTCCGCCGCGCCGGGGCTCGTGTCCTTTAGCAGAATCTCGATTACGCAATCCATCTCTTTTTCCTTTCCAAAGTGGCCCTCGGGCCGGTTTCAAAACGGGGCAGGCCGCCGCGCCGTCCGTGAAACGACGGCCCGCCCACACAGCAAGGAGTCAAAATTGTACCACCTCAAAGGGGTGCTCCGTTGTCGGAAATTCGTAGTTCACGTAGTACCCCAACGCATCGGTCAAGTGCGTGAGCATCGGGCTTGATTTCTTGTCGATTTCGCTTGTGCCCTGGCGATAAGTCACGCCCTCGAAGTCCTGAATTGTGTGGACGCATCGCGGATCAATAAGCAAATGAACCTTGCCGTCGGCCGATTGCAGACGCGAGTTCGCGGCGTTGATCCGCACGCGCTCACGCGGATTCGAGTTCGGGACGCGACACTCGAAGTCGCCCCGCCCCGGCCGCGTCCGTGGTTGCCCGAACACCGGACGGAGCATCTTCTCGACGATGTCCCAATCCGACCCGTCCACCTTCGCCGTCCCCTTGGCCCCGCCCGTGGCGTCCCCGTACGCGATAACATCGCTCGCGTGATTGCCGTAGCGCTCGATGATCTCGCGGCAGACCCTCTGAGTATTCGAGTCGCTGGGAATCCAAATTTCGTTAATCACCGCCGTGAACGTGGACGCGACGGCCGGATTGCTGCCCTTGTACTGCTGCTCCTGGCAAATCACACACACGCCCGGCGCGACGTTGAAGTCGAAGCACAGAACGAGAGGCAGCGTCGGATCATACGCCAGCCGCTCGGCCGCGTGAAGTTCGCGACGGAAGCCGTAGTAAACCCGACCCGTGGCGTCCAGAAAGCTCGCCTCGTACTCCTGGCGGAAGGTTCTCAAATCAAGTTCGGCGCGGGCAATCTCGATCTCTTCGGGGGGCAACACCGTAGCCGATGTCCACGTGTGAAACGACCAAAGACCGCTCGCATCCTCCTGGGCCTTCTGCGACATCAACCAATAGTGATTTCTCCCCTCGGGGACGCCGATCAACCACGCCTGCCCGTTCCGCTCTGACAGCATGGGCCGAATGTGTTCGCCCCAAACCTCCGCGTGACAGTTGCCGATTTCATCGATGCAAATCCAATCGACGGCAACGCCCTCGATTCTTTCGGGGACATCCAAGCCGCTGACAAGGATTTCTGCGCCGTTGTGAAGTCGAATCGACAGGTCGCTCTCGCGGATCGCCGTTCGCGGATTCTGCCCCGCCAACGCCCACTTCGGGATCATTCGCTTGACGTCGTTCCAGAAAATTCGACGGGCTTGTTGGTGCGTCGGGGCAGTAAAGACGTATCGTGCATCCGACCACAGTTGCGGGCCAATGGCCCGAGATACCCCGTACCGCTTCGAAAGCTCAGACTTCCCCGACCTTCTGCCCGCCGGGACCACCCGGAAGCGGCAGGGAGAGTCCCACAGCCTCCGTTGCTCGGCGTGCGGTCTCAAGGGATACCACCTTGTCAACGTGGCGCTGGTCACTTGCCCGATCTCCGATAGAAGTCCCGTACCGCCTTCACGATCCGCTCCCGCCGCTCAGTAGACGCGGCCTCTCTTGCTGGACCGCCCTGGGGCACTGGAAACGGCAGTTCCCGCTGATTCTTGCGTTGCGCTCGGATTCTCATGCCGTCCATTCGATACCTTTCTCAGCCTTCTCCCAACGCCGACAGGCCGCCTCATACGCCTCGCGGGCTTGATCGTAGTCACCACCGCCAACACTCGCGTCAATCATGCGGTCGAACGCCTGCAACAGGTTGACGAACGACGCCGCCGGTTCGGACTGGGGCAACTGCCCTGTTTCGTGGAAGCGCTGGATGTCCCCTCTCATCTGGCTTTTGCGCATGCGCTGCTGCACGCGACAGAGACGTTGTTCGATCCGCTCCAACCGCCTCATTCGTTCACCCCTTCCAGCTGCTCGATTCTGGCTTCGATCTCAGTTATGCGAAGGTCAATGTCGGCGCTCAATCCGTCACGCGCGAATGTCAAGATGTCCCGGGCACACAACCTCTGCATGTGCGTGATCTCCTTGCCCCTCATGCCGTCGATAAGTGTACTTGTTGCCCGATTCGCGGCCTGACACAGCCGGCCCACCGCGTTGTTGAACACCCTATGTCGGGCGCGCTTGTAGGCGTTCGCAAAGTCCGGGTCGCGCAGCCAGTTCTCCATCGTGCGACGCGGGATGCCGGTCTTCTTGCAAGCAGACGATACTGACCGGGCTGTTAACAGGGCCACGATGGCTCGTTCGTGCTTCGACGTTAGTTGTGCCATTCTTTGCCTACCTCGCAGACGCCTTCCGCCGGTCGGGGCCATCAAGCCGGATGATCTCGCAGGCTTGATGCAGCCGGCTTCCGATTCGCTGGTCGAACGACTTGGCGATGCTCTCGATCCCCTTGTTTGAGGTCAAGAAAGTGGGCTTCATGTTTTCGAGGCGATGGTCGAGTATGAGCAGCAGCATTCGTAGCGAAAAATCGCTCTCGATTTGCCCGTCCGACACAGTCACGCCGACGTCTTCGAGCACAAGAACATCGGTACTCAGAAAGGGATCGAGAACGTCAATCTCAGTGTACTTGTGCCGGCCATACGTTTCGCGGATTTTCAAGCACAGCAGCTCCCATTGCACGCGGTCAACGTCGAATCCCTGGCACCACCGATCCCACAGAAACGCGGCCATTGCGTGCGTCTTGCCCGTGCCGGGTTCGCCCCAGAGATAAAGCCCACGATCCGCCGGCAGGGTTTGGTACGCGGAAACGAGGCCCTTCGGCAGATCCGTCAAGCGGGCGTTCACATAGCGGCTTGGAATGACCTGTCGGTCCAGAAACCATGGCATCGACGGCTTACGTTCGGGGTAATTCGGGTCCGCCTGTCCGCTCTGCCGCTGGGCAGCCTTCTCGCATCGTCGGCAACGAGTCTCGCGGCCTTCAAGCTCGGCAACCCGACAGTCCGGACAAAGAACGTCAACCGACTTTGATGGTCCGGCCGTAGGCACTGGTCTGATTGCTGAAATTTCGGTCATACTGATTTCTCCCGAAGGATTGACTCTTTGGGGCTCGTGAGCTGTTTCTGGCTTCCCACGACAAGATCGTGTGATAATGGCTCTTGTACCGCTTTCCCTTCGACCCGATGTAGTTGTCCAGACGGTCGATTCGTTCCCGAGTCCCTTCCTCTCCGAAGCGGGCGACAAGTTTGGCGTGTTCAGACCCCGTAAGCCGAACGAAGTCTCCATATTTCTTGTTTGAGTCGTTTACTGAGTCGTTTACTGATACGTTAGGGTCCGATTTTCGTACCAGTTCTGGTCCGGATTCCGTACCAGTTCTGGTTTGAATTTCGGACTGGTTGCCCTCCAACTGGTCCGGATTTCGGACTGGTTCTGGTTCGATTTTCATACCAGTTGAAGGCATAGACTGGTTTGAATTTCGTACCAGTTCAAGGTTGACACTGTAGCGGTTCGATTCCCGGACGGAAGGCTTAGTGGGTTTCGTCACCTCGATGAAGCCGGCCTTCGTCAGTTCAGCCAAACCAGCGACAACGGTTGACCGCGCCAACCCACAGGCTTCTTGAATCGTGCTGATTGACGGCCAACTGTGCCCATTACCACCTTGCTTATCGAAGAGGTGAATCAGTACCAACTTCGCGCTGGCGGTGATCTTCCTTACAGCCAGAATCGCGCGGACTGTGTTGAAGTAGTCGGTCACAGTTTCCCCTCCCCACAAGAGACCGTGGATCTCTTGGTTGCCACGCTTCCTGGGCCGTGAAGGCCAATCCTGCCGGATTCTTGCGCCGCACCCCGAATTGCCGGCCATATTTCCAACCACCGGCCCCGCGCGGGCATACCGTGCCGGCACCAGGCCGCCAGTTCTTCGGCACTCCAAATCCGACGGT
>DAOTJE010000014.1:0-117242 GCA_035448545.1 Sedimentisphaerales bacterium
TGCCGCTCGCGATGTCTCTTCTATACCTGTGTTGCGCTTACCATGTGAATTCGCGATGTATCTACCTAATATAGGTGGCTGTCCCTATTTAACCCTCAGGCACTCCCCCCTCCAACCGACTTCGGGACAACTTCTCTGATCGAAACTTGTCTGCATAGAAAGGAAGCACTACAGCCATATGACGAATGAATCACGACTCTGATTCGGTCCTCGTCACGTTCTATGTCCAGGCGGAAGATCGCGTTCTGCTCGTTGAAGCCAACGATTTCCGCTGATTCGATCTTGGCGAACCGCATGCTTACCATCGCTTCCTTGTCGCGAACGTATCTGCCCTCGCAGTCCAAGTCAGGTCTACAGGTAAAGACATGCGCACAAATCTCGATGTATGGTCCATCTGGACCACTGCGATCGAGAATGAGAGAGTGTATCTCACCATCGTGGAATGAGGGCCACGCACCGAATACACCAAGAACGGCCGCGTGGTTCTCAATTGCCTCAATTCCGATGCCTGGCAGTGGCTTCATGTGTGTTACTCCCCTGGGCGTAAAGGCCGTGCTTCAGGGTTGCGTGGCGGCGTTTTTGACCAGTCCCAATCATGAACATGGGGGCTGCCCACGTCCGGGTGATGATGGGAATGCCCAAAGTCGATGTCCTTCGTTGCCTTGCCATCCGGTCCATACTCCCTGATCTGGCCTTCACCATTTCCGTAGTCTTTCACTGCCGTGCTATTCGGTTTACCCGTAGCTGGCAGATCTCCGGCATGTGTTCCATATGCGATTGGCTCGGGGAAGCTCTCAGGGGCAGTCAAAGCCATGCCAATTAAGGAGCCTGCGACCAAGTTGCCGTATATTATCTCGTCGCCAGGTACTCCATCTAGAACGAGGAGAACACCGACCGCTGCCACCGCCCAAGCAGCGGACGCTCCCTCCTCGTCCGCAGGCAGGGATAGGTATGCCCCGCCCATGCCGTTTGTGATCTTGTACAACTGGCTCTCACTGGGAGCACCACCTACAAAATAGACGAGTTCCCGGTTGTCGTCCGGCGTGACATCGCAGAAATCACCACCTCTCTCAATATACGCTGCGAGCTCATTGTAGTCTACAAAATAGAAATCGGTCCCGAGGTGCTTCTTTTCGACGTCATCC
This sequence comes from Sedimentisphaerales bacterium, assembly GCA_035448545.1. Classification (GTDB taxonomy): domain Bacteria; phylum Planctomycetota; class Phycisphaerae; order Sedimentisphaerales; family Anaerobacaceae; genus Anaerobaca. Next base: position 1,146 of record DAOTJE010000014.1, read on the forward strand.
CAGCAAAGCACCATAATGTGTTGCGCGCAATCGGGTCTCCAGATGATATCGTAGGCGGCCCAAAGCCCGGACGGGTCGTTCCTGGCGACAGAGTTGTTCCCGCAGTAGGCATACCAATTGATGTCAGCGCCGTAGCCGATGGGGTCGGTTTGGAGGAAGCGGCCGATGGTTGGGTTGTAGTAGCGGGCGCGGTAGTAGTAGAGGCCGGTCTCCTTGTCGAATTCGCGGCCGGTGAACATGAAGCGGTTGGGATGGTTCGGGTCGGAGGCGGCGACCTGGCCATAGACGTCGTACTCGTAGACCTGGACCGTGTCGCCATCGGCGTCGCTGAGCGCCACCACCGAGCCGAGGGCATCGTAATGGTAGTAGTACGTGCCGGCGTAGCCGCCCGCCGCCTCGATCATGCAGATCGGCTCGTCGATGCAGGGGCCGTGGATGTATTTCCGCAATTGGACATCGTTGGCGTCGTACTCGGCGATGCAGTGGTCACCGTCATAGAGGTACCTGGTCACCACGCCATCGACGTCTTTGGCGATCCGCCGGCCGGAGGGGTCGTAGGTGTAGGTGATCTGCTCCCAGTCGGCTCCGCCGCCCGATCCCGGCACGCCGCCCGACCACTGGATGGCGTCGATCCAGCAGGAGCCGGCGGTCGAGCCGGAGTACTTGTAGTACTTCCACTTGAGCGTGTGCGTGCCCGACGGCACCGCGAAATTGCCCGTCCAGGGCCAGGTGCTGCCCTGCGACCAACTGGCGGCCAAGTTCGTATCGATGTAGAAGGCCAGGCTATCCCCACTGACCGAGGACATCTTGTACCGGAAGCTGACGTTGCCGGGCCCGACGACCGTCGTCTGCATCCAGGTCTCCTGCCCCGAGCCGATGGTCCCGCTCTGTGCGGCGTCGTTGTCCCCTTCGGCAAGCTCAGAGCCTGCCCTGAGTCCCGATCTGCATCGGGATCGAACGGGGCAGGCTATGCAGTACTCGACCGACTGGGCGAACCACTCGGCATCGCCTCGCGCCGTCGGGACACAGGGCCGGATTGTGGGAACCTCTCGACGCATAGCTTCCCTTCGCGCATCCGAGTCATAGTATACCGAAAGTGCCTCGCGGTGTCCATCGTGTTTTCTCCCAATAGGGGAACCGAAGAGGTGGTGATGGCGAGGGCGGAGCGGATGGCGTCAGGCCGGCAGGTGTACCACATGCGCAACCGAGCCGTCCGGCGTCCACACACGTGGCGCGAGCAGGGGGCTTCGTGCCGTTGACCAAGCCCCGGCCGACACCCCATCGCCTGCGATCGCTGTGCGTCCTGCGCTCGCGACGAAGGCCCCGGACACCTTCGGCTCCGTGGACCTGAATAAGGGGGGCCCGCGCCGATTTCGTCGGTACAGGCCCTCCACCGATACCCATGCGCTCAATTGGTGCTTGCGACCTCGTTCGAGAATGCGTAATGGTGCCACGAATCGCCCGTCACGAGGGCGTCGAACGTGAAGCTCATTTCGGTGCCGGTCGCGACGTAGGTATACCGGATGAGTTGTCCGTTGCCGGAACCGGCGCCGTTCTGATCGATGCGTGTCGGATTGCGTGGATTGTCGCCGGGCGTGATGTCCGTGAATCGGCCTCCGGCCCCGCCGTAGCCGACCGTGTAGAACGTCGTGACATATACCGTGCCGGGCACCAGACCGGTCAGGGTAAGCACGGGATGGTTGTTGTCCTGATCACCGTAGAAGAACCCTCTCGCCAGGGCGGCACAATCACCGGTGACATTGACGGGGTTGCTGGTGTCGAAGACGTTTGTCGCTGGCCCGGTCAGCGTCCAGTTCGTCCCGGAGCGATTCGTATCGCGCTCGAAATAGACGCCGTTGCCCGCAAAGAATGGTTCGCCGTCGGTTCCCGTGCCACTGAATTTCCCGGTGTGTGTATAAACCTTGTCACTGCGTATTCCGGAATCCTGATCGCCGGTCCACGGATGGAGGGAGAAGGTCCCCGCCGCAGACGCCATCGCCTCGAGCCGGAGATCGTCGAAGTAGACCACGCCCTTGCCGCCGGTCGCTCCGATCCGCTCGAAGCCGATGCTCAATTCCGTGACCCGGCGGAGGTTTGCACCCGAATCGGCCAGGTTCACACTCCACGGCTGCCACAGCGTCTGCTTCAGGTTGTCCGCAACGCCGTCATAGAGAATCTTGGAGTCGTTGATCTTCACGTACATCTGCTGGGCCGCATTGTCGGGAGCGCCGCGGAAGTACAGCGTCAGGGTCTGAATGCCGTGCCGCGTCCAGTCCTGGTCCACCTGGAGATCGGCAGTGTTCGCGGTCGTCTCGGAGTAGGTCGCGGTGGTGTTGTCGTAGTACAGAGGCATGGACTGACGGCCGCTTCGGACGATGGCCTGCTCGGCAAACGGCGTCTCCAGGTGGCCGACTGTTGAGCCGGTCTCGTTGACCCAGCCGTCGATCCAGGTGTCGAAGATCGTCTCACCGGCGTCGATGTTGTCCGTGTAGCTCTCGAAATCGTCGACGACAAGATACTCCTGCGTGGTGAAGCTCCAGACCGCGCCGTCCCACGACTCGTCCTGCTGCATCGCGTTGACCTGCCAGTAATACGTGGTGGCCAGATTCAGCGCGCCGGGCGTGTAGGTGTTGCTGCTGACGGCGCCGGCCAGCGCCAGTGCTTCGGCGTCGGTGCCGAGATACACCTCGTGCGCGATCGCGTCGCGACCACCGCGCCAGCTCAGGGCGCTCTCGACGGCCACACCCACGGCGCCGTCGGCCGGTTGCGGCTCTCTGGCCTGGACGGGAATGTAGAAGAAGCGGACTTCGCTGAGTCCGAACTGGCCCATGGTGCCCCAGCCGCTGCGGACGGTCAGGCGGACGAATCGCGCGGCGACGCCCTGCAAATCGACGACGGTGTTGGCCGCGTAGTCCGCCTGTGCGGTTGCCCGCGCAAACTCCACGTCACCAAGGGCCGTCCAATCGGCGCCGTTCCGGGAATACTCGATCGTGACGTCTTTGAGCCCGAAGCCGAGAATCGGTTCGAACTGCACGTTGTAGTTCCAGACCCGAAGCTCGTGGAGCTTGTAGAGGTGATCGAACTCATACTGGATGTACAGAGGTTCGTCGCCGGGCATCGCCAGCCACATGTCGGCACTCTCCGTCGAGTGCTGATCGTTGGCGTTGAGCCCGGAGCCATTGACGGTGTTCTGCGGTCCGGCGGCCGGCTCGAAATTCCCGTTGCTGGTCGCGACGACGCCTGCGATCGGGTAGCCCACCGGCTCGGTCGTGAAGCTCCAGACGTCGCCCTTGAAGATCGTGCTGTCCGGCGGCGCGTTGATTTCATCGATTCGCCAGTAGTAGGTCGTGCCGAAATCGAGCACATCCGGGGGGTCGTAGGCGGTTTCCGTCTGTCCGCGGCTCAGAAGCACTCCCCTCGGGTCGGCCCGGCTGGCATCATTGACATCGTCGAAGGCCGTTCCGAAGTAGACATCGCGGGTAGTGGAGGCTTTCGCCGGGTCCCAACGCAGGACCACATCCCTCGGCACGTCGACGGCCTCGTCGGCGGGCTGCGGGTTGAACGCCGTCTTTCCGGTGTAGCCGGTCATGACGATCCGCACTTCCTGCGGCGTCAGCGCCCGGCTGTAGATGCGAACGTCATCCATCAAGCCCTGGAAATAGCCGTACGCCATACCGCCGAACTGGATCGGCGCATACACGATCTGCCTGGGCGACCGGACGCCCGTATGGACGGCTTCGCCGTTCAGGAAGATTGTGGGCTGCTTGTCCACGTAGACCACCATGATGTGGTTCCAGTCCTCTCCCAAGTCGGTGGGATACGCCGCCGTGGCAGGCATGTAGTTGCTGCCGTGCTCGTAAACGGCCACGCCGTTCGTCCCGACGGACAATCCCGCGCCGGCGTCCTGATCTCCTCCGTGACGCGGATCGAATGCGTACCTTTGATTGTTTACCCCGACGGTTCCGGAGGAGGCCTGCGCATCCAATTCGTGGGTTGCCGATGTCTTCAGCCACGCCCCGAAACTGAAGGTGTCGGTCGGCCGCCGCGTGGTTCCCACCACAACATGATCATCCACGCCATCGAATTGCAGCGCCCCATTCGTTATCCCAATGGCCCATACCGGGCCGTTGACAAGAGTGCCGTCGTTTCCGTTGCCACTTTGGTCACGGGCAGTGGTTCCGGAGCCCTCGTCCAATGGCCACCATCCGACAAGCTCCGGCTGAGGCCCTGCATCAAAGGCCATCGTCAACACGGCCGGACCCAGCACCACAAATGGAACCACACACCAAATCAGTCTCTTGCACATGTTCGTCCTCCTTCAGACAATGTCCGACGTCTGCAACGCATCCTCCGGCAACGTGCCGCAATGGACCGCCCCGGCAACAGGCCCTCGCCGAGGGCGATGTTCTCCTGGGATACAAGGCTCGACGGAAGGTCGTGAGAACGCACTTCCTTCCTCCGACAGGCAGGCGAATGATGGAATGAATGTGGACCGGCCGCAATGCGAGGAAGCTCCGCACTCTGCGCCCCCGGTCCTGCTTTCGTGCGAGGCAGAACACATCGAAGACAGCCTCCAACCGATCGGGGCCCGCCGGCCGTTTGTCGGCTCCGCAGGACAGATGCCCCTGACGGCCGTGAAACAGCGCCACGTCCTCAAGAACCCTTCCCGGCAACCTCTACTTGTACCAGATCACGGGCCTTGGAGCAACAATCTGCTCAGCGTAAACACCCTTACGTCCGCCACACGGGAAACGTTGCTCCGGAAGACGTACGCGGCTCCTTCGGTTCTCCCCCTGTAATTCTCCCCTCCGACGCGGTGTTGAAATGCCGATCTGACAACAGAAATGATGGATTTTGACGGATCGGTCCGGATTGACGACCAAAACTATTGCGATTGTGCGCCGTGCGGCGGTATGATGGGTTCTGTGCGGCGCAGAATGACAGGCTCTCAGACACGTGGGAAATGCCGGTTTGACTTTTTCAGGGGAGGATGATCATGCGCAAGAGACCGTCTCTTCTGGCTCCTTTTGTCCTGATTGTGGCGTTTGCAGCAACGCAGCAGGCTTTCGGTGTGCCTGTGCCGACTACGGCGCTCCGAGTTGGCGCGGTCATTGAATTTGGAAACGACCTTGGCGTCAGCAGCTCCATGTACAACCCGCGTTCGTACGGCGGCAAGAATTACGTCGTACAGATCAACTCCCCCAATCGGGGCGTAGGCTGCTATCCGGTTGGTTCGACCGAGTATGAGGCTCTGGCCAATATCGCAGACGGCGCCGAGGCCCGTATGGCAGACGCGTTCCCGGCCGCGGCGTATGTGCTGCTCGCCGGCGGCGCCGACAATGACTACTTCTCGAGGATCGACCCCGACCTCAACCTTGACAGCCGGGTGTTCGCCACGAATCTGGGTGTCAGACCCAGTTCGTATGACTGGGTAGACGAAGACACGATCATTCACAACAGCTACGCGAGTGGATTGAGGTCCAATCTGTACCTGACGGACGTCAGTGCCAACCCGTTTGAGGTCAGCGCCAACACGACCTGGAACGCCAACGGCTATGTGACCACCGGGGCCACCTCGCGCATTCGGAACGTTCGGGTGGGCGACGTCTACAGTGGTTACGCCTACTACGGTGACTCCGGCGTGAACGCCGCAGGGTTCTGGGCCATCGATCTGGCTACCGGTGTTTCCACGCGGCTGGGGACCCTGGACGTCACCGGTGACGGCAGTTGGGGACTTTGGACGGCCAAGGAAGTGGATGGATTCCTGTACGTCCACACGACGCACAACGGAATCTACGTCTACAGCATGACCGACGCAACCACTTTGGGGACTCTGCATACGACATACACCAAAGAGACACTTGACGCACTGTCAGGCGACACCAACCCGAATTGGGGTTTCGACGTGGTGGATGATGGAGCCAGGATGCTCTTGAGCGCGGGGGTCGGCAGGGTGATCGAGATCATAGACATGCGGAGGGCCGACGCTCCCTGTCCGCCGGATGGCGCTGTCGATGTCAGTCGAACAGTGAGTCTCGGCTGGTCCGGTGGAGAGGCGGTCGCTTCGCACGACGTCTACTTCGGCGTCGTCTTGGACGAGGTGGACACCGCCAGCCGAACCGATCCGAAGGGCGTGCTTGTCAGCCAGGGCCAGACGGCGACCGGTTACGATCTGCCGGGCATGCTCGATTTCGAGACCACCTACTATTGGCGAATCGATGAAGTCACGCCGGACAACACGGTCGTCAAAGGCGCGGTCTGGAGCTTCACCACCGAGCCGTTCGCCTATGTGATTCGGGACGTTGTCGCCAGCAGCAACGGGATTTCGGACCCGACCTCGATGCCACAGCGGACGGTCGACGGCTCCGGGCTGGACGCGGCCGATCAACACTCGACCCAGGCCTCCGACATGTGGTTGGCCAGTCCGCCGGACGACGAGGCCCTGTACGTTCAGTTTGCGTTCGATGGCGTCTACAAGCTGCACGAGATGAGGGTGTGGAACTACAATGTCGAATTCGAGCCGATCCTCGGCTTCGGACTCAGAGACGTGACCGTCGAGTACTCCGAGAACGGGACGGAGTGGACGACGCTGAACGACGTTGAGTTTGCCCAGGCGACCGCGAAGGCCACGTATGCGGCCAATACGGCCATCGAGTTCGGCGGCGTTCCGGCCAGGTACGTTCGCCTGAGTGTCAACAGCGGATGGGGCACAGCAGGCCAGTTCGGGCTCAGTGAAGTGCGGTTTCTGCACATCCCGGCCCGGGCCCGGGAACCGCAGCCGGCCGATGGTGCGGCGGATGTCGCCCCGGATGTTGTCCTGAGTTGGCGTGCCGGCCGAAATGCCGTCTCCCACGACGTCTACCTGGGGATCGATCCGCAGTCTATCGGTCTGGTGGGTACGGTTGGTGAAGCGATGTTTGCGCCGGATGACCTCGTGTTCGGGAGCACCTATTACTGGCAGATCGTGGAGGTCAACGAGGCCGATACGGTCGCCGCATGGGCGGGTGATATCTGGACGTTCTCGACCAAGGAGTTTGCGTTGATCGACGGATTCGAGACGTACAACGACGACATCGACGCCAAGACGACGATCTTCGACACTTGGCTGGACGGCTGGGTCAACGGCACCGGCTCGACCGTCGGGTACTTGAATGCCCCGTTTGCCGAGCGGACCATCGTCCACAGCGGCCGGCAGTCGATGCCCCTGACGTACGACAACTCCGCTGCCCCGTTCTACTCAGAGGCCGAGCGGATCTTTGATGAGTCCCAGGATTGGACTGTTAGCGGCGCCGACAGCCTGCGGCTGTATTTCCGTGGTGATGCGGCCAACTCGGCGCAGACGCTCTACATCGCGCTGGAGGACAGCGCCGGACACGCCGCGACCGTCGGCCACACCGACCCGGACGCCGTCCTGGCGACCGAGTGGCAGGAGTGGCGGATCGCGCTGAGCGAGTTTGTCGGCGTTAATCCGACCAGGATCGAGAAGGTGACCATCGGCGTGGGCAGCCGAACCAGTCCGACGGCGGGAGGCACCGGCAGGGTCTATATCGACGACGTCGGCTACGGCCGACCTGCAGCCAGCGAGTAGTCGCCGGAACCACGCTCTTGGGGCAAGACATTTCGGGGCCCTTGCCAACGCGTGACAGGGGCCCCTTTCCAATACGGGCGAATCAAACGCATAGGCAACGTCTGGGTTGACGGGCTATCGTTGATCGCAATGCGGCTGGGTGGCTACCGCCTCACGGGCAGCCACCGGGGCCTGCTGTTTGCTACATGGGGCCGCGCCCGCGGGACGAGCCTCTGTCCGAACCGCCGGGGCGACCGCCGGACCTGCCTCCGGGTCTGCCACCGGATCTGCCGCCGGGGCGTCCGCCGCCGTATTCGCCACTCGGCCGCCCACCGGAATGCCCACTGGATCGGCTTGCCGGCCGACCGCCGCCGAATCCGGGAGAGCCGGTCCGGCTGCGACCCGCCTCGACCTTGATCGCCTGGCCGCTCAGCTCGTGCCCGTTCATCTGCTCGACCGCCGCCTTGGCTTCTTCCTCTTGCGGCATGGTCACGAAGCCGAACCCTCGCGATTCGCCGCTGCTGCCGTCGCGAACGATCTTCACGGAGGCCACGGTTCCCATCGTGGCGAACGCCTCCCGTAACTGTTCTTCGGTGACACTCGCAGCCAGATTGCCCACATAGATGTTCATGTGTTCGTCCTTTCCGTTGAAACAGAAGATTTCGCTGGGGGCATTCCGGCCAACGTCGCCCGGTGCTGAAGCTGCAGTCGAATCCACGAGGGATGCCCGATGTTGCTCCGCTGCATATACCAGAAATCCGACGAGGAAGGAACAAATATCTTCTGTATTTGGCTTTGACGGTGGATGATCCGGTCAGGAGCGAGTGGTGTTGCGCAGTGTGACCTCAGGGCCCCGCAGGTAGAAGGGCGCGACGGTCAGCGGGTCCGAGAATCGACCGCCGGCGGCCTTCTGGCAGCCCAGCAGGTGGATGCTCTCGGCGCGGGGGCTCCAGTACCGCGCGTCGAGGATGCGGACGGCCTCGGTCCGGAACTGGTCGAGGTGGTAGAGCAGGCCGTCTCCGGCGACGAGGAGCGGATGGCCGGGCGCGGCGAAGCGGTCCAGCAACTCGGCTGCCGTTATGAGGCAGTCAGGCAGCACTTTACGCCAGGAGCCTCCGGCCGGAGCGGGAATGCGGTAATCCGGCTCGTCGGATGTGTCCCCGGGCTGAGGCTCATGATCTTTCCGTCGGTACTCATAGACTGCGGCGAAGAACTGGCCCCGCTTGGCGTCGAGAAGCGTGGCCAGACGCGGGATGCCGGATTCCTGCGAAATGGACTGAAACGCCGGGTCGCAGGGCGCGTCCTTTACGTTGGCGGCAATGGCGTCGAGAGAGTCGACCGCGACGATCCGCACGCCGTTGGCCAGGTGCATCGCCTTGGCTGCCGCGACCGCGATGCGAAGGCCGGTGAAGCTGCCGGGACCGATGGAGATGTGAACCTGGTCAAGGTCGGACGGGCCGTGGTCTGACTGACGCAGGAGTCCGGCGATGGCGGGCATGATCTCGGCGCTGTGCTGCATCGGGGCGCTGAAGGTGGTCTGGCCCAGCAGATCATGACCCAGTGCCAGGGCGACCGAGCCGATGCGGCTGGAGGTTTCCATGGCCAGAATTAGAGTGTTTCGGGGAGTTTCTGCTTGGTCCATGTTCCCTGTTTTTCGAAACCTTTCCATGCTTCCCAAGGTCCCTTGTTTTCATGTTGCGCATTTTCCGGTCCTTGGGCCGTGGCGTCGCGGTTCTGCCCGCAAAAGGTTAGATTTTATCGGCCAAAGGGACTGGGGTATAATTTTTCCCTTGCAAAAAATTGGCTATTTTAATAGATTACAGTAGTCTTTCTGGCCTTTATCCTTCGAACTGGAGGTTTTGACAACCAACGATTGTAGCAGGTTTTCCGCAAGAGGGTGATGTTTTTGCAGGCAGGAGGTTAGGTTTTGGACAGGCCAAGTGTATTCGCTAAGTCTCTGCGGGGGGGGTCCGTGTCGATCGTCCTGGCATCGATCTTGCTTTCGGTAACGGCATTCGCCCAAGTGAGCCCGTCGCAGAGCGGAGCAGGTGATGATGACGGCATGATGCGCCATTTGGTGCAGCACTTCATGCGCGTCGGGGCCGAGCAATACGAACGCGGCTACTACGTCGAAGCGGAGAAGACGCTCCAGATGGCTCAGGGCTACGGGCAGTACCTCGAGCCGGTGGAACGGCGCAAACTGGATTCGATGCTGGAGAAGGCCGGCCTGGCGGCGATCGAGCGGAAGCGCGCGCTGGAGGCCAAGAAGGCGGGCGAAGAACAGCTTGCCAACGGCCAGGCGGTCGCAGGGCGTGCGAATCTCGTGGCTCTGACCGACAACCAATTCCTGACAGAGAAGGAGCGCGCCGAGGTCGCCGAAACCATTCGGCGGGCGGGGACGGGCTCCAGTGACATTGCTCCGGCTGCGCAGGCCCTTGTGGCGTCGGCTGAACCGGTGGACCCGCCGGCAACCGAGTCGCGCGCCGGGGATGCTCTCGACCGCTTCAAGACCCACATCGCCGATTTGTACTATCAGAGTGTCAAGGCATATCACGCCGGTGACTATGACACGGCCAGAGCGGGATTTGCCAAGGTCCTGGACAGCGGTCTGATGCCGGCGACGATGACGCAGACGATCCAGGGATATCTCCAGGACATGGACGGCGCCTCGCCGGGCGCCGGTTCCAGGGAACCGATCACGTTGTCGACCGCGGGGGCGCCGGCGTCAGCATCCTACAGCCTGGCGGGCATGCCGGCGGTCTATCCGACCGTGGGACAACCCCAGAGCGAACGGCAGCGCATCGAGCAACTGTACAACCGCAGTTGGGAGCTCTATTCGCAGGGCGAACTGGAAGAGGCGCGCGCCGGCTTCGTGGAAGTCGCGCAGAGCGGCCTGTTCTCGGCGCCCGAAGGCCGGCGACCCGAAGATTACATCGCGACCATCGACCGGCTTCAGATGGCTGCCCAGAACCTCCAGGCCACGCCCCTGACGCAACCGGTCGTGACGCCCGAAACGCCCATGGCGAGCGACTCCCAGGGCGGTTTCATCGAGGTCATCAATCGGCGAAGGAACATCATCCGCAGTCACATGGAGGCGGTGGTCAATGACGCTGTCAGCCGCGCCCAAACGCTCATGGCTCAGGGGCAGTTCGAGCAGGCTCGTGAGCCGATCGACGAGGCCCAGCGCCTCGTCAACCAGAACCAGCTCCATCTGGGCGACGAGCTGTACCGACTGCATAGCAACCGTCTCCGCGACGTTCTGGAATCCATCGCGCAGGCCCAAACCGACCGGGAAAAGCAACTGGCCGAGCAGAAGCGCTTGGAGGCGATCGAGGATCAGGCGCGGTTGCGCGAGCAGGCGGAAACGGATCGTCAACAGCGGATCAGCGAGCTGATGACGCGGGCCAAGGCCTACTGGAAGCAGCAGCGATATGAAGCGGCCCTGGGACAGGTCGAGAGCATCCTGGCCATCGATCCGCTTCACGACGATGCCCTGACGCTCAAGCAGCAACTGGAAGACATGATCTACATGCGCAAGCAGATCGCGCTGGACAAGGAATACAACAGGCAGCGTGCGGACATCTTCATGAAGACGGCCGAGTCGGGGATTCCCTACGCCGAAGAAGTCACGTATCCGAAGAACTGGCGGGAGATCTCCGAGCGTCGCAAACCGGACGAGCCGATCGGGCTGGACCCGGAGAGCATGCGGGTCTACCAGCAGCTCGACACGATCGTCGATCTGTCGGCGCTGAGTCCTGAGATGCCGCTGAGCGAGGCGATCGAGATCATTCGAGGCTCGGTGGAGCCTCCGCTGAGCATCGTCGTTCTCTGGCGTGACCTCTACGACAACGCGGAGATCGAGCCGAGCACGAGGATCGACATGGACGGGCTGCCCAAGGTCAGACTGGGCATTGCCCTGGAGAACCTGATGCGCGCCATCACGCCGGCCACGGCCTTCTCCCCTGTGGATTACGTGGTCAACAAGGGCGTGGTGACGGTGGGAACCGAAAACTCTCTGCCCACGCAGAAGATGGAGACCCGCGTCTATGACATCACCGACCTTGTCGGCGAGCCGGCCAACTACGGTGGCATGCAGGGCCTGATGACAGGCATGATGATGGGCATGATGGGCACAATGATGACTGCGCCCCAAGGCGGCGGCACGGGTGACCAGGGCGGCGGCGGCGGCGGCGGCCTGTTGGGCGGCAGCGACATGTGGGGCAGCAGCGGCACGGGTGGCGGCGGCATGGGCGGCGGCATGGGCGGCGGCATGAGGGGCGGCGGCGTGAGGGGCGGCCGAGATGCGCCTGTATCACTCCGAGGCGGTCCGGCAGGGGCGGCGGCAGGGGCATGGGCGGCGGCGGCATGGGCATGGGCGGCGGCGGCGGCATGGGCATGGGCGGCGGCGGCATGATGGGTGGCGGCGGCTATGCGAGCATCATGATGGCCCAGAGCCTCCGGCAGCTCATCCAGGAAAGCATCGACCCGTTGAGCTGGTACGAGCTGAGTGACACCGGGGAAGGCACGATCATGGTCTACCCGACTCAGTCGCCCAAGAAGCTGGCGGTTTATCAGACCCCCGAAGTGCATCAGCAGATCGCGACCCTGCTCGATCAGCTCCGCACGGCGCTCGGCTATCAGGTCTCGATCGAGGCGCGGTTCCTCGTGGTCAGTGAGAACTTCCTGGAGGACGTCGGGCTGGACGTCGACTTCAGCTACAACTTCGGCGGCAGGTGGGGCCTGATGACGGTCACCCAGGATTCGTCTACGGCGGCGGCGCCGGATTCCTCGACGAAGGTTCCGGGCAGTCTGGGTGCGCTGACTATGACTCCGGCTGCAGGCTTGACCGGTGGTTACGGCTCCGTCCTCGACGACTTGCAGGTGAGCTTCCTGCTGCGGGCCACGCAGGCCCGGACCGATTCCAAGGCGCTGGTGGCCCCCAAGGTGACGGTGCTCAGCGGCGAGTCGGCGACCTTCTCGCTGAACAACACGGTGACGTATGCGCTGCCGCCGGACGTGACGCAGAGCTCCGCGGTCGGCGGGACCGGCGCCACGGCCACGACACAGGGCATCTACCAGAACATCGGCCTGGTCGTGGTCGGGAGCAATCTGAGCGTCAGCCCGACGATCACCAAGGACAAGAAGAACGTCCTGCTGCACATTGTTACGCTCCAGAACGACCTGCTCCGATTCCGGACCCACGACGTCGAGGCGGTCGTCAGCGACAACGCCACCACCGACGGCGGCACCGGCGGCCAGATCCAGACCGTGCCCTATCAGGTCACGGTCCCGGAGACCGAGGCCTCGACCGTCATGACGCGCGTCAGCGTCCCGGACGGCGGCACCCTGCTGCTGGGCGGTCACAAGATCACGGCGGAGGTCGACAAAGAAGTGGGGGTTCCGGTTCTGAGCAAGATCCCGCTGGTCGGGCGGCTGTTCTCGAATCGCAGCACGATCCGGGACAACAAGATCCTGCTGATCCTGGTCAAGCCGACCATCATTCTTCAGGAGGAACGCGAGGCCGATGCGCTGGCCGCTCTCGAGGCCGGCGTCGCCGAGCAGTTCCAGTATTGACGGCTCGGGATCGGAAAACCGATGGCACGTGGAGTCTATGACGCGGGAGCAATTCCCCAGACGATGAAGCTCTACGGATTCAGGCACAGCGAAAACGGAAGTGGACATATGAAAAAGCAGATGCAGGAGCGACCAAGCCACTGGCGGTTGCTGATTGGCTCGGCGCTGATTCTTTGCGCCGGGATAGGGTTGGCAACGGCGAACGACGTGTCATTTTCCTGGTCGGATGCGATCGACGGCGGGGGAACCGCGAAGGGACCACAGCAACTGCTGGTCCGTTTTGTCGATCAGGACGGCCCGCCTTCGACCTGCTCGGGCCTGGCCGGTCCGCTGACGACCCGTGCGGTGCGTGACGCGATTTGCGAGGCGGTGCTGCCGGGTGCATCCGTAGAGAACGAATACGACGGTCTGGTGCCGGGTCTGGCGACGGTGTCGCTGCCCGAGGGCGTTTCGGTTGTCGAGGCGCTGGTGAAGTTCACGGCATGCGCCGACGTGCTGTATGCCGAGTCGATCTGTGACTATTCTCCGTCCGCGGCGGGCTCGGCGGACCTGGCCGGCACGGGACAGGCCGAGGCAGATGCCCTGGTGACGTCTCTGGACGTCGGCGGTGCGGAGGGCGTCGATCTGGATGCGGCGGTGGCCGCGATCGAGCGGGCCGTAGCAGCGGGCGCCAAGGTCATCCACATTTCCTGGACCGGTTCGGATTACAGCGAGAGTCTGAGGCAGGCGATTGAAGCTGCTGGAGAACGAGGCGTGCTGTTCGTGGTGGCGGCCGGCGACGAGTCACGCAATATCGATGTGACGCCGGTCTATCCGGCCAGCTATGATTCGTACAATATCATCAGCGTCCTGGCGACAAACGAGGACGGGGAGGTGGTCTGGTCGTCGAACTATGGGCGCAGCGATGTGGATCTGGGGGCCACGGCCGGTGAGGCCGGTGGCTCGGGTGCCGCGGCGGCCGAAGTCGCTCGTGCGGCGGCGATGTTGTTTGCGCAGAATCCCGATTTGTCGGCTCTCCAGGTCAAGCATGCGCTGATGCAGACCACGGACAAAGTGTTGGCTGGTCTGACCGCCTCGCAAGGGCGGCTCAATCTCGCCGCGGTGCTGACGGCCGCACCCACCGGGCAGCCCGGACGCGTCGTCAACACGCGCGATCTGACGAATTTCTACACGACCATCCAGGCGGCCATCGACGACGCCAATGAGGGTGACGTGATCATCGCCGAGACCCGTGCCACCGGTAATACCGTTTACAAAGAGCGCATCGACTTCAAGGGCAAGGCCATCACCTTGCGCAGCGGCAACGTCGAGAATCCCGACGATCCGAACCTCCATCCGGAGACGACGTTCATTGTCGGCGTCGCGGGTCAGAATGGCTCCATCGTGACCTTCGCCAACGGCGAAGGGGCCGACACCGTCCTGCGCGGCCTGACGATCGGCTGGGGTGTCGCCGAGTACGGCGGCGGCATTCGCATCGAAGGGGCTTCTCCGACCATCGACCGCTGCATCGTTACCGACAACCAGGCGCAGTACTACGGCGGCGGCATCGACTGCTTCGGCGGCTCGCCTACCATCATCGACACGATCATCCGCAACAACGAGGTCCTGGCCCAGGACGGCCTGGGCGGCGGCATCAACTGCGAGGACGGATCGCCCACCATCACCCATTGCGTCATCAGCAATAATAGCTCTATGAATCTGGGCGGCGGCATGGCCTGCTACAACGCCAATCCGACGCTTTTCAACTGCTTCGTAACGAACAACTCCGCCGCCAGTGGAAGCGGGCAGTTCGACCTCGAAGATTCCTCGCCCTCGATTACGAATTGCACCATCGCCGTCGATGAGAATCCGCCCGGTGACGGCGGTATCTGGTGTTCGGGACAATCCAATCCGACGATCACAAACTGTATCCTGTGGGGCAACGGGGACGACCTGCGCAACTGCTTTGCCTCCTATTCGTGCATTGAGGACGGCGACGCAGGCGAAGGCAACATTTCCGCGGATCCGCTGCTGATCACCGGTCCGCTCGGTTCCTTCTATCTCAGTCAGGTCGAGGCCGGGCAGTTGGTCAACAGCCCCTGTCTCGATGCGGGCGATCCCAACGTCGGCGCCTCTCTGGCGGCCAGGACCACGCGAACGGACGGCGGTCCGGATGCCGGCGTGATCGACATGGGCGCTCACTACAATGTCACGACGGCCCGCCTGTTCCCGCTGAACCTCACGCTGATGACGGTCGACGCCGACGGCGCGCCCATCCCGGGCGAGATCGGCGGCGCAGTCGATCCCAACGGCGGCTCGTTCCGCGAGTTCTCCATTCTCCAACTGACCGCGCAGCCGGACGAGGGCTACCGCCTGAAACAGTGGCTGCTGACGACCGGCGAGATGATCGAGCCCGAGGCGACGATTGCGTTGCCGGTGTTGGGGCCGATCAACATGATCGCGGTGTTCGAGAGAATCCCGCTGTACGAGCTGCGGATCACGGTCGCCGGCGGCAACGGGACTGTCAGTCCGGAGCATCGTCGCGGACAAGTCTACCCCGACGGGACAGTGATCGATCTGGTCGCCACCCCCGCTTCCGGCTACATCGTGGACCATTGGCAGGGGACCGACGACGACACGCTGTGGACCAACACCAACAAGGTGACCGTTGACGGCAACAAGGAAGTCCTCGTCAGTTTCCGTCAGCCCAAGAGCCTGCATGTGCCCGGGCAGTATCGGTCCATCCATGAGGCGGTCCGTGCCGCCAGCGATCACGGTGACAAGATCATTGTCGGCGCCGGCATCCATCAGGTCAACTCGATCGATTTCGGGGGCAAGGCCATCACGCTGGCCAGCGAGCATCCGGACGATCCGAACTGCGTGGCGACGACGATCCTCGACGCCGCCCGGTTGGGCCGCGTGTTCATCTTCCAGAGCGGCGAAGGGCCCGACTCGGTGGTGGACGGCTTCACGATTCGCAACGGTTCGGCGGTGTTCGATCCGACCACGCCCAACAACAGCGGTGGCAACGGCGCACCCGGCGAGGACGCCCTCGGCGGCGCCGTCGCCTGCTTCAACGGCAGCAGTCCGACTCTGTCCAACCTGATTGTTGAGAACTGCGTTGCGCAGGGCCGCAATGGCGAAGATGCCAGTGCTCCGCCAGCGGCGCCGGCTCCGCCAGCGGCGCCGGCGGCGCCCGCTGATCCACTCGATCCATTGGAGGATCCTGCTGAACCTCCGCCGAACGCAAGGGATCCGAATGCCCCGGTCGACGGCATCAGCGGCCGCAACGGCGCCAACGGCGCCAACGGCGCCGACGGTGCACCCGGCGCCGATGGCGCACCCGGCCTCGAAGGCGGTCGCGGCGGCAACGGGTACGGCGGCGCGTTCTACTTCGACCCGAATTGCGCGCCGACGATTCTTCACGTGACGATTCGCAATTGCAGGGCCCTCGGCGGCAACGGCGGCTTCGGTGGCACCGGCCAGGACGGAGCGGCCGGCGGCGACGGCGGCGACGGCCAGCAGGGCCAGGACGGCCAGAACGGCGGTCCGGGCCTCAATGGCGGTGCCGATGGCAATGGTGGCAACGGCGGCAACGGCGGCAACGGCGGCAATGGCGGCGCCGGTGGCGCCGGCGGGGCCGGCGGCAAAGGCGGCGACGGTGGCGAAGCCCTGGGCGGCGCGATGTACTTCGGTGCCAACTGCCGGCCGACGATTCGGTACTGCACGATCATCGATTGTGAAACGCTCCAGGGCCTCGGCAACGCCGGTGGTGCCGGCGGTGCCGGTGGTGCCGGCGGCAGTGGCGGCGCGGGGGCCGATGGCGGGGCAGGCGGCAGCGGCGCAAACGATGGTCAGGACGGCCAGGCCGGGACTGATGGCGTCGGTGCCAGTGGTGGTGCCGGTGGCGCGGGCGGTGCGATGGGTGTCAACGGCCTGCGGTCGTGGGCCGGAGCGATCTTCTTCTCCGAGAACTGCAACATTGAAATCCACGACACCGCGATCAGCGGTTGCTCGGCCCTGTGGACGGTGCCGACGCTTTCGTACGCCGGTGGGGCCGGTGGGGCCGGTGGCGCCGGCGGCAGCCCGGGTGGCAGCGGTGGTGCCGGCGGCAGGGGCGGCGACGGTGACCCCGCTGGCACCGGTGGGGCCGGTGGCGCGGCCGGGACCGATGGCGCGCCCGGCGGAGCCGGCGGAGCGGGTGTGGTCCTGCGCAGCTTTACCACCAACTACGGCGGCGCCAACGTCTACATGGCGAACTGCGTCGTAAAGATGGTCAATACCACGATCAACGGTAACCTCATCGAGGCCGACAGCGGCGGCGGCGAGTACTATGCCAACGACTGTACGGCCGAGCTGACGCGCTGCACCATCGAAGGCAACACCTCCGCTCTCTATGGCGGTGGTCAGGCCTTTGAGATCGGCGGCACGATCACGCTCAATGGCTGCCGGTATTTCGACAACGAGGCCGCCGTCAACGGTGGCGGTCTGTTCCTCAGCTACGAGTGCAAGTTGGACGTCAACGACTGTACGTTCAGTGACAACCGCACCGGGGACGACGAGGGGTACGGCGGCGGTCTGTTCGGCGGCGGCATCTGGGACGAGGATGCGGCCGACTACTACAACGGCAGCACCCTGAACCTGCGCAACAGCCAGTTCACCGGCAACCAGGCCGGTTACGGCGGCGGTCTGTACTGGTACGGCCAGGGTGCCGACGTGCGGGTGTCCAACTGCGTGGTTCGCGGCAACACCGCGATCGAAGGTGGCGGTCTATACTGGAGCCGCGGCACGCCGACGATCGAGAATTGCAGCGTTCGGGGCAACCAGGCGACCGGGCCGCAGTACATCGTCTATGTCCCGGCGCCTCCGATGGACCCGAACGACCCGACGACGTGGCCTCCGCAGAATGTCTGGCCCGACCCGAACGACCCGAACTCGCTGTTCGATCCGAACAATCCGTTCACGCCTCCGGACGTGCCCGAATCGCGAAGCACTGGTCTGGGGGCCGGCGGCGGTCTGGTCTGCTGGTCGTCCGGTGCGCTGATTGAGAACTGCTTCATCAGCGAGAACACGACGCAGGGCTCCGGCGGCGGCATCTACTTCGGCGGCGATCCCTACACGCCGACCTTGAAGAACTGCCTGGTCAAGGCCAACACCGCGACCGTCGACGGCGGCGGCATCGCCTCGCACTGGTTCGCGGCCCCGACGATCACCAACTGCACCATCGTTGAGAACCGCG
The DNA here is from genome assembly GCA_035448545.1 of Sedimentisphaerales bacterium. GTDB lineage: Bacteria > Planctomycetota > Phycisphaerae > Sedimentisphaerales > Anaerobacaceae > Anaerobaca. The sequence goes on from DAOTJE010000014.1 coordinate 19,505, forward strand.
CCAACGATCCCAACGTGCCCAATCGCGGCAAGGGCGGCGGTCTGGTCGCTTCGCACAGCAGCAACACCAGGCTGATCAACAGCATCCTGTGGAACAACGAGGCGCAGCAAGGCTCGCAGATTTCGATCGGCAGCGACAGCGATCCGGTTTACATCCAGCGGCCGGCGACGCTGACGGTCTCGTACAGTGACATTCAATACGGACGTCTGGGCCTGCACATCGAGTCCGGTCGGACCCTCAACTGGCTCGCGGGCAACATCGAGTCCGATCCGCTGTTCGTCGAGTCGTACTTTCTCAGCCAGATCGCGGCCGGACAGAGTCAGGACAGCCCGGCGGTGAATGCCGGCAGCGCCCTGGCCTCTCAGCTTGGCCTGGCCGGTGCGACCACACGCACCGACGGTGTGCCCGATGCCGGGACAGTGGACATGGGCTTCCACTACGCCGGACGCGGACGCTACAAACTGGAGGTCACGGTCGTCGGAGGTCACGGGACCGTCACACCCACGGGCGGCTACTATCACGAATTCGAGCAGGTCACCCTCACCGCCCATCCGCAGGAAGGCTATCGCGTCCGCCAGTGGATCGGCACCGATGACGACCCCTCCTGGAACCGCAACACCAACGTCGTGACGATGGACCCCGGTGACAAGTATGTCACCGTCGAGTTCGAGAAGAACGTCACCCGCAACATCCTCGTGCCGGACGAGTTCACGACCCTTGAAGATGCGGTGGCCGCCGCCAGCCCGGGCGACACCAATATTATCCTGAAAGAGGGAGTTCATTATGTAGGCTCAGCGGCAGGCATCGACTTGCAGCGCAAGGCGGTCCGGATCATGTCGACCGATCCGAATGACCCGAACATTGTCGCCAACACGATCATCGACTGCGCCGGCTCACGATTCGTACGCCGACGCGCCTTCCACTTCCATCGCGGAGAAGGCCCCGATACGCTGATCACCGGCGTGACCATTCGCAACGGGTACTGGATCGGCGCCGTCGGTGTTACCGGCGGTCTGAATCCAAATGGCCGTCCCATCCTCGAATACAACCCGGACGAGCAGGATCCGCCTATCGAGATGCCTTCGGGCACCAGCGTCACCGGCGTTGGCTACGGCGGTGCCGTCCTCTGCGAAAACGGCAGTTCCCCCACCTTCCGCAATGTGGTGATCGAGGACTGCATGGTCGTTGCCGCCCAAGGTGGCAACGGGCTGGATGGTTACCCGATTGGCCAAGGCTCTGACACAAAGGGCTACTGGGGCGGCCACGGCGGCAGTGGCAGCGGCGATAGCTTCGGCGGCGCGATCGCGTGCTTGGGTCACAGCAAGCCCACCTTCGTTAATGTCACGATCCGCAACTGCTCGGCCCGCGGCGGCATGGGCGGCGACGGTGGCAGCGGCAGCAATCCAAACGAGGGCAGCAGTTGGGAAAGCTGGGGCGGCCGTGCCGGCAGTGCATCGGGCGACGGCCACGGCGGTGCCGTCTACTGTGAGAACGGCAGCGATGCGGTCTTCCGGAATTGCGTGTTCGCCAACAACCACGCGACCTCAGGTATCGCGGGCACCCCCGGTGCGGCTGGACCGGGGTCCGATCTGAGCGATCCGTATCCCAACCCGGCCGGACCGGGCGCCAGCGGGACGGTCAGCACGAACGGAACGATCGTGGGTGGAGCGGTGTATCAGAATGGTGCCAATCCGACGTTCATAGACTGCCAGTTCACGGAGAACATGGCCTACAATGCGATTTCGCTCGACCCGACGCTGGCTCTGCTCGGTCTTGAGCAGGAGGAGCTATACACCTACATGCCAGGTGGCGCCATCTACTCCGGTCCGGGCAACACCGTCCATCTGGAGCGATGCGAGTTCTCGAAGAACATCAGCAGCGCCGTCTATGTCGACAGCGGTTGCATTGTGGATTTCAATGACTGCGTGTTCAGCCACAACCAGGCCAATGGGGAGAGTGCGGGTGTGGGGTCCTACGCGATTACAGTCGACGGTGTTGTCGTCTTCCGTCAGGACTTCAATCTCAGCAACGTGCTGATCGACTATTCCGGTGGTGCCTTGTTCGTCGGGCCGCTCTGTCCCAACGTGACGTTGCGCAACTGCCAGTTCTACAGCAACACCGCCACCACCGGCGGTGGCGCCGTTCGCCTGATGAGTGATGCCGACCTGATCGGCTGCTCCTTCTCCGGCAACAAGGCCGGCGGCAACGGCGGTGCCGTGGACGGCTACGTCGATACGGGCGATCCACAGCAGCCGTTGATCCTGAGTTTCACTCTGGAATCGTGCAGCTTCGGCGGCAACTCCGCCGTGGACGGGGTCTATGGTCAGGGCGGCGCGGTTCACTTCGAGGACTTTGAGGCGGTTTTCGCAGACTGTTACTTCTTCGGTAACCGCGCCAAGAACGGCGGCGGTCTGTACCTGACCGCCGGCAACGCCAAGTTTATGGGCGGCATCATCAGCAACAACGAGTCGATCGGCGGCAGCGGTATCGATACGCAGGCCGCTCAGTTGGGTACTGTGGTAGCCCAGCAGGGTGCGGGTGTTGACATCGGCGGCGGTCTGGTTTGCGCCGCCACAAGCGTTACGATCGAAAATTACACCTTCGAGAACAACACGGCCGGCGGTGCCAAGGGCTCCGGGGGCGCAATCACCTTCTATGGCGGTTATGTGGATCACGTGGTGAGGAACTGCCTGTTCATCGACAACCACGCCAATCGTCACGGTGGCGCCATCTGGGTGGGCTTGTTCGCCACACCTACGATCACCAGCAGCACATTCGCCAGCAACGTTGCCAAGCGGCTCGGTGGCGCGATCTTCTGCGACTGGGACAGCGACGCGACGGTACGCGATTGCATCTTCCAGAACAACAGCAAGGTGGCGGTGGCCGAAGCGGACTTCGGCAACTCGATCCTTACGCACAGTCTATTCCATGAGAATCCCGACGGCGACTACGGTGTGTACGACGAGTCGACCAGGATGATCCAGACGACAGTGGGCGCCGAGCTGGATGTGACGAACATCAATGCTGATCCGCTGTTTGTGGAAGGTCCGCTGGGTAAGGTGTACCTCAGCCAGGCGCAGGCCGGCCAGGAGGTTACCAGCCCGGCCGTCGACGGCGGAAGCGGTCTGGCCGAGAGTGTCCTGCTTTCGGAGCTGACGACGCGCACGGACGGTGAAGGGGACGCCGGCGTGGTGGACCTCGGCTTCCACTTCCCCGATCACACGGAACTGCCGAAGTATCGTTTGACGGCTGAAGTCGTGGGTGGTCACGGCTCGATCCGTCCCACCAGCGGCGAGTATTACGCCGGGACCGCGGTGCCTCTGACGGCGCAGCCCGAATCGGGCTGGCGGGTCGCGCAGTGGGCCGGGACCACGGACGACGCCTCCAGGAGCATCAACAATCTGGTTGTGATGGGACCGGACCGGCATGTTACCGTCGAGTTTGATCAGCCTCGTACAATCGTGGTCGGCAGTGCTCCGGAGTATACGTCCATCCAGCATGCGATTGATGCGGCCGAAGAGGGCGACGTTGTCGTTGTGCCCGCCGGTACGTACGCACCCGTGTTCCCGTGGCCGTACATCGAGATCAGCAACAAGAACATCACACTGATGGGCTCCAACCCGGATGATCCCAATGTCGTCGCCAGCACCATCATGAGGCAATACGAATTCGTCATTTCCAACGTGGGTCCCGAAACGATCATCGAGGGGATCACCTTCCGCGATACCAATCTCATCGGTTTGAGCCCAGGTAACACAACTACGGCGGCCGATGACGGACCGGATGGAACCGGTGTTCCGGGCAGCGCGATGTATATGACCTACGCATCTCCAACGATCCGCAACTGCAACTTCGTTGAATGCTCTGTGACCGGTGGCAACGGCGCGCCGGGCGATGGCGGCACCGAGGAGCACCCGATGGGGTACGATGGCGGGTGGGCCGGTTACGCCTACGGCGGCGCGGTCTACATCGGCTACCTCAGCAGCCCGACGTTCGAGAACTGCACCTTCCGCGGCAACTATGCCCAAGGCGGCAACGGCGGGGACGGCGGCGCCGGCAACCAGGGCGCGCAAGGTGGGCGCGGCGGCAACTGGGAATGGGCTCAGACCATTGAGAACGAGATGATTCTGTCGGGCTGGGATGGTTGGATGAACGGGCCCTACATGGACTATTGGAAGTACAGCGGCCTCGGCGGCGCGGTTTACATCGAGTACTACAGCTCGCCGAAGTTCATCGACTGCACGTTCGAGGACAACTACACCTCCGGCGGCGTTTGTGGTGTCGGCGGGAACGCGGTGCCCACACCGCAGAGAAATCAGGACATCGAGAACTTCGGCGGTGCCGTCTACATCGGCTACAGCAGTGATCCGGTTTTTGAAGGCTGCGTCTTTAGGAACAACTTCGCCGACACGAACACCGTGGCGGTGCCCGACGACATCTACGTCAGCTACGGCGGCGCGGTGGCATTCGAGGACGACTGCTCGCCGAGCTTCATCCGCTGCATCCTGGAGAACAACACCTCCTGCATTGGTGGCGGCATCTGGTCGTCGGGCTCGTCGCCGACCATCATCGACTGCAACTTCGTCGGCAACAGCGCCTACCACGGCGGCGGCATCTACGTGATCGACTCGAACGCCGTGATCGACAGCACGATCGTCCAGCGCAACCTGGCGTTCCTGTCCAGCGTGGACGCCAACCTTGTGAGCGATCCGAACGTCGGATTCGGCGGTGTCATGAGCTGGGGCGGTGGTCTCTGCGCCGTCGACTCGCCGGTGGAAGTCTACAACAGCATCTTCACCGGGAACCGCTCGCTGTCCTCCGGCGGCGGTGTCTACTTCGGCGGTTCCGATCAGGATATCACGGTGGCGCCGCTCATGCACAACTGCCTGATCTACGGGAACACCGCCGGTCGCGACGGTGGCGGTGTCTCCACGTGGAAGTCCGAGCCAGTCATGAGCAATCTCACTATCGCCGACAACGTGGTGACCGGTGCGCTCGGGTCGGCCTACGGCGGCGGTCTGTTCGTGGCCTATGACTCGAACGCCGTCTTGAGCGATTCGATTGTCTGGGGCAATTCGAGCAACAAGAACGGTTCGCAAGTGGCGGTGACCAACGGCTTCCAGTACGGGGCGCGCCCGTCCACTCTGCACATCCGCAACAGCAACATTCAACCCAGTGTCGATCCGGCCTTCGTGGGAGGATCGGCGCTAGACCTGGTCTTCGTTGTCGACACAACGGACAGTATGACCGCCGGTGTTCTGGCCTTGCGGGCTGCGGCGGCGCAGATCGTCGCGTCCGTTGCCATGCAATCGACCGACTATCGCATGGCACTGGTTGACTTCAAGGACTTCAACGACACGGCCCTCGGGGCGGGTACGGATTATTCGTTCCGTGCTGTCGTGCCGTTCACCGAGGATCCGACGCGGATTGTCAACGGTATCAACACCCTGGGTACGCCCGCGGGCGCTGGTGGCAACACCGACGCGGAATCCGTGTACGACGCCCTGATGAACGCCATCAACGGGACCGCCTTGGGCGGCTGGCGAGGCGGACAGGTCAACCGCATCATCCTGCTCATCGGGGATGGGCCGCCGCACGATCCGGAACCGCCGACGGGCAACACACTCGCCACGGTGGTCAATGCAGCCTCGCTGACGCCGAGCAAGCGCATCTTCGCGGTACAGATCGGCACTGACCCGCTGACTTCGGTGTACTACACCTCTCTGGCCGGCGGCACCGGTGGAGCGGTGACTCGCGCCGCCACTCCGCAGCGTCTGGCTGCGGCGGTGATCGAGAGCATCGGATTGATCACCCACGTGGCGCCGTCGATCTATGTTTCGGACCTGTCCCGGCTGCCCGGCTGGGATGCGAGCGTGGGAGCCTGGGACGAGGCCAGTGGCAATATCGGGGAGGACCCGCTGTTCATCGCGGGCTACTACCTGAGCCAGACGGCGTCGGGCCAGGGCCGGCAGAGTCCGGCCGTTGACGCCGGAAGCGGTCCGGCCGGTGCGCCGGGCATTGCTCTGGCGAATCGCACGACCCGAACCGATGGCGTGGCCGATGCCAACGCCGTCGATATGGGCTACCACTATGCCGAGGGCGTGACGCTGTTCACCCTGACGGCCGAAGCACTGCCCAGCGACGTGGACGGCCTTGTTCATGGTTCGGTCAGTCCGGCGTTTGCGGTGGCGTACGCCGGCGCGGCCGACAACGTCGTGCGGCTCGTCGCCACGCCCGAGGAAGGCTGGAGGGTGGCCAAGTGGACCGGCACCGACGACGACACGCTGACCACGCTAACCAACACGGTGACCCTGACGCAGGATCGCCACGTGACCGTGGTCTTTGAGAAGCGCCGGTCGCGCGTGATCACCGTGCCGGGTGACTATCCGCGAATCCAGGACGCCGTGACGGCCGCCGGAGAAGGCGACACGATCATGGTCGATCCGGGCACCTACTACAGTGGCTACGACGCCATTGCCCTGATCATCGACAAGCCTGTAACGGTCACGTCCAGAAACCCGGAGGATCCGGCGGTGGTGGCCGCGACGATCATCGACGGTCTCAGCGCGATTCCTAACAACCAGTGGAACAACCTCGGCGTGCTGTTCGGGCCGGGCGCCAATCGCAACACCGTGTTCAACGGCTTCACGATCCAGAACTGCGGTGGCAATGCCGCCGATGGCGACGACGGCGACCGCGACCTCGGGCATCCCAACGGCGAGGACGGCGCGCCGATCGAAGGGGCGGCTATGATCCTGCTGCCGGGTGCGGCGCCGGTGGTCAAGAATTGTGTGTTCCGCAACAACATCGTCGTTGCCGGTGACGGAGGCAACGGTGTGGACGCAGACGATACAACCAACGCCGGCCGCGGCGGCTGGGGCGGCTGGGCTCGCGGTGGCGCCATCTACTGCGCGACCAACACGAATCCCAAGTTCGTCAACTGCGTCATCGAGAACAACGTGGTCCAGGGCGGCAACGGCGGCAACGGCGGCAACTTCTCCGACGGCGGCGGCCTGCCCAACTACGGCGGCAACTACACGCCCCCGGTGATGGTCGACATCAATCCCGCCGGCCTCGGGGCCGAGACGGCCACGCAGGAGCTGTGGCGGACGTGGCTGTGGGATTACGCGGCCGACGTCGAGTCCACGTTTGGCACGCAGCCGTACTCACCGGCCACGGGGATCATCGGCAGCGGCGGCTCGTACTTCGGCGACTACCGCTGGTATTCCGGTTACGGCGGCGGCGTTTACATCGACCAATACAGCAGCGCCGAGTTCGTCTCGTGTGTCATTCGGGGCAACCGCGCCTACGGCGGCATGAGCGGCCAGGGCGGTGTCGCCAGCAACGCCGGGCGGAACATCGAGCCGCTGATTCCGTTCCAGATTCCGTCGTACGGCGGCGGTGTCTACTGCGCGGCCGAGACCACGGTGACTTTCACTGACTGCACCTTCGAGGACAACATCGCGTCCCCGACGACGGCCGGACAGGACCCGAACTTCCGTCTCGACCCGTACGTCGGCTTCGGCGGCGGTGTCGCGGCCGAGGGTGCGGCCAACCTGACCTTTGTCGATTGCAACTTCGTCGACAACGAGGCCGACACCGGCGGCGGCATCTACGTCATCAACGCCGGCGTCAGCGTCATCGACTGCAACGTGACCGCCAACACGGCCCTGCGGGGCGGTGCTCTGGCCGGCATGGGTGGTTCGATCGGCGTGGCTGGGTCCTTCATCTGGAACAACCGGGCGGTCACCGATGTAGGCGACCCGAATGACGATGCGGTCGTGCCGATCGGCGGCGGCCTGCTGATCTCCTCGGCCAACGCCCTGATCGAAGACTGCAACATTGCGGGCAACCTGTCCGACGGCTCGGGCGGTGCGATCTATCTGCGCGGTCAGAACTTCACGCAGATCGTCAACTGCCTGATCCGCAACAACCGCGCCTACCGCGACGGCGGCGGCATCTCGACAAACTGGTATGCCGAGCCGACGATCCGCAACTGCACGTTCGTGACCAACGGTGCACCGGGCGTGCCCGGCAATCTGGCTCGCACCGGGTTCGGCGGTGCGATCTTCTGCGGGTATCTCAGCGAGGCGACCGTGGTCGATTCGATTCTCTGGGGTAACTCGGCACGTCTGGGCGGCGAGCTGGCGGTCGGCAGTGGATTCGATCTCGATCCGCTCTGCGGCACGCTGAATGTCTCGTACAGCGACATCCGCGTTGGGCCCAACGACATCTGGGTCGACACCGGCTGTACGCTGACCTATGGCCAGGGCGTGATCCACGCCGACCCGATCTTTGTCAGTGGTGCGCTCGGCGACTTCTACCTGAGCAACCGCCGGGCGGGCCAGTCGCGACAGAGTCCGGCGGTCGATGCCGGCAGCGACTTTGCCGGTAACGTGGGCATGTCACGCTCCACAACCCGCACCGACCACGTCCCGGATACGGGCCGTGTGGACATGGGTTACCACTATCCGTTCATGGAACCGTGCAAGTTCTGCGATCTGGTGTTCGATGGGATCATCGACTTCAAGGACTTCGCGGCGTTTGCGACGAGCTGGCTCGACGAGAACTGCTCCGAGGCCAATGGCTGGTGCGATCAGGCCGACTTCACGTTCGATTCGACCGTGACGGCCCGTGACCTGGCAGTGCTGGCGGACTGCTGGCTGGTCCAGGATACCACGCCGCCCGAGCCCGATCCGGCCGAGTGGGAAACTCTGCCTCGTCTGGACGGCGGTTCGGCGCGGATGGTGGCCAAAGAAGCGGTGGACGCGTGGGGCTGGCCGGTGGAGTACTACTTCGAGAACGTCAGCGGCGGCGGCCACAGCAGCGGGTGGCAGAGCAGCCGGGTCTACACCGACACGGGTCTGTCGAGCAACCGGCAGTACGGTTACCGCGTCAAGGCGCGCGACGGGCTGGGCAACGAGACCGCATTCTCGCGGGTCCGCTACGCGGGCAACGTCGACACGCTGGCTCCGTATCCCGAGCCGTACATCTTGCCGAATGCGGCAGTGACGTCGCAGACGATCACGATGGTCGCGACCGAGGCGTTCGACGACAACGGCGTGCAGTACTTCTTCGACACGAACACGCCGGGTGCCCACGACAGCGGCTGGATCAACACGAACACCTATACCGACGCCAACCTGGCGCCAGGCATGACCTACTGCTACCGCGTAAAGGCCAGGGACACGTCGGCTAACCTCAACGAGACCCCGTACTCGGCGTGGAGCTGCTTCACCACCGCGATCCCGGCCGACCAGACGGCGCCGACGCCGAATCCGATGGCGTTCGATCCGAACGGCCTGCCGCGCGAGTACGACTTCGACGGTTCCAGCAGAGCTACGCCGTTCGACAACTACGTGGAAATGATGGCGGTGACCGCCACCGACGACAGCGGCGTGGTCGAATACTACTTCGACTGCAGGCAGAACGGCACCAGTTTCGACAGCGGCTGGCAAACCAGCCCGATCTACAGAGTCCTCGTCGGCAGGTCTGGGCAAGGGCTCGAGTTCCGCGTCCGCGCTCGCGACGCATCGGGCAACATGACGGAATGGTCGGACTGGGTGGTCGGAATCCCCAGACCGGAGCAGCCGGCCCTGACCGACCAGCAGAATGCCGCCGGTGGCGGTGCGGTCGGGGGCGGGCAATAGCCCTCGGCTCAGCGTCGAATACAAGGGTTGCGCTTAGCCCCGGCCGTCTGCGCCGGGGCTAAGTCTTGCGCGGGCATCGACACGCAACGTCAGGAACTCTGTCGAACTGCATAAAACAACGCGAGCCGTCGCGAGGGGAGTCGTCGCGACGGCCCGTTGTTGTTTGCGCGGTGCCCGCGAAGGCTACTTGACCTTGGCCTTGAGGGCCTGGTAGCCGTAATGCATCATCAGGTGGTCCAGCATGACCAGTGCCGTATAGCTTTCTGCGACCGGCCAGATTCGGCCCACGATGGTCGCGTCGCGTCGTGTGATGGCCGCCAGTTGGGTGTTCTCCTGCGTGTACTTGTCGATCGTTTTCTGGGCTCTGTCGATCGTGGGCGTCGGCTTGACCGCCAGACGCGCGACGATCGGCTGGCCGGTGGTCAGGCCGCCGGTGATGCCGCCGGCGTTGTTGGACTCGAAGACCACCTTACCGTCGACGGATCGCATCTGGTCGTTGTTCTGATAGCCGGTCATGTCCTTGACCGCGAAGCCGGCCCCGATCTCGACGCCCTTGACCGCGCCGATGCCCAGCATCCGTCCGAGTTCGGCGTCCAGCTTGTCGAAAACGGGCTCGCCGAGTCCGATGGGCGCGCCGAGGACGACGACTTCGACCAGCCCGCCGGCTGAGTCACCACCGGCGGAGATCCTGTTGCAGGCGTCGAGCATGGCCTGGCCGGCGTCGATGTCGGGGCAGTTGACCACCGCGTGGACGCCGTACTTGTCGCGGACTTCCTGTTGGCTCATCTTCGGGGCCCTGTCGCGGATGGCGTCGATCTCCTGCTCGATCTGTGCCAGGACCGCAGCCTTTTCGAGGAAGCGCATGTCCATGTGGATGCGGCCTCTAACGTACACCTCCTGGTAGAACGGGTCCAGGGCTTGCCGCATCGCCTTGTAACGGTCACAAGATTGCAGGGCCTGCTCGTAGGGCACCTCGGGGCATCGGACGCCCGCGATCTCCTTGATGTACGCGAAGACCTCGATGCCGCACTTGCGGAGCACCTTCTTGGCGACGGAGCCGGCCGCAACGATCGTCGCAGTGTATCGCCCGCTGAAGAAGCCGGCACCGATCGCGTCATCGTCCGGGCCGTACTTCACGAAGCTCGCATAGGATGCGTGCCCCGGTCGCGGCGTGCGGTTCGTGTCCTGGTACTGCTTGATGTGAATGAAATGCCGGTCCAGGTTCGGGATCAGGATCACCAGGGGCGTGCCGTTGGTGTGGTTCTTGTTGCCGGCATTCTCGATGGTGTCCGCCGCGTTGACGCCCGCATAAATGATCGGAAGGTCCGGCTCCTTTCGCGGGCTGCTCAGCTCATCGGTGCCCGGTTTCCGCAGCAGCAGGTCGCCGTAGATCTCCTGCTCGCTCAGCAGCAGCCCCGGCGGGACGCCCTGGATGGTGCTGGACAGCCCTTCCTGATACGAGCCGCCCGCTACGGTCAGCTGGAAATTGCGTCCAAGGTGACATCCAAGCATTCCGAATCCCCTTTCTAAACGGAGTCAGTAATATCAAAGTGATTTTACAGTCCAGGGCAGTCCAAGGCAAGCGCGTCTGCTGGATGGGGGAGCGCAACGATCCCACCAGGACCCGTGTTGCAGGCAAGGCCGCGGCCGGGCCGGCCGAGCCGCCATCAGGCCAGAAGCTTCATGTCGGCGCCGATGGACCGCATCAGGTTCACGAACTCCGGGAAGGTTACCGCGATGGCCTCGGCCGTGTCGATCGTGCAGGGCTCGTTCAGCCCCATCGCCGCCAGCGAGAGCGCCATTACGATGCGATGGTCCCCCCGCCCGTCCAGACGACCGGCCTTCAGCTTGCTGTGATGCACGACCAGACCATCGGGCAGCTCTTCGACTCTCGCACCCATCTTGGCCAGCTCCTGGGCCATGCACGCGATGCGATCCGTTTCCTTCATCCGCGCCTGGGGGACGTTGACCAGTCGCGTGGTCCCCTCGGCGTAGGCCGCAGTGACCGCCATGGCAGGCAGGGCGTCGGGCGTGGCGTTCATATCGATCTCGATGCCCTTGAGCGAGCCGGCCCTGATGGTGACACCGTCGGAGTCGATGACGATGTCCGCGCCCATAGCCCGCAGGTAGTCCACCACCGCCTTGTCGGGCTGGCTGTCAGAGAAGTCCAGACCGCGCACCGCAACCCGGTCGCCGAAAAGGGCGCCGGCACAGAGGAAGAATGTGGCGCTGGAGAAGTCGGCGGGCACCGGCAGGTGATACGGCTTATAGCTCTGGCCGCCCTTGATGTGGAAGCGGCGCATTCGATCGTTCTCATAGACGATGCCTTGCTTGTCGAGCCAATCCAGGGTCATCTGCGCGTAGCCCGGCTCGTTGAGCAGAGTCACGTTGATCTCGGTGTCTTGCGGTGCCAAGGGGGTGCACATGAGCAGGCTGGTGAGGTACTGGCTGGTCTTGGCTTCGATGGAGGTGCGGCCGCCTTTCAGGCCGCCCCAAACCCGCACGGGGGCTTTACCGTTGCCCTCGAGACTGACGCACCTGGCGCCGAGATCCTGCAACGCGTCCATCAGAGGTCCGACGGGGCGGGTCTGGATCTGGTCGTCGCCGGTGAAGGTGGTGCATTGGTCTGGTGCGGCCAAGGCGGCTGAGCCCATGGCGATTCGCAGCGTCGTGCCGCTGTTGAGCACGTCGATGGTCTCCTGCGGCGGGACGATGCGGCCGCCAACGCCGGTGACCTTCCAGACGTTCTCCTGGCTCGTGTCGATCTCGGCACCCAGCGCGCGGTAGCACCGCACGGCGGCTTCGCTGTCGCCCGAGAACAGGGGGTTGCGGATGAGGCTTTGGCCCTCGGCCAGCGCGGCGATGGCTACGGCGCGGATCGTATGGGACTTCGACGCGGGGATTAGAACGCTGCCGCGTAGTCGCGATCGTCTGGAGACAAGTTGCATGGTCACCTCTCTACCGAAGTTGATCAAAGCGAGTCGATCCGGCAGTATACCCTATGCCACCGTTCCGTCAAGATGCCCGCGAAGTGGGTTCTCCCTTTAAGCTGCGTCGAACCGAACGTGTCGTATTTCAGAACCTGGTTTCATAGAAGAGGCAATTGCCTTGCCGCCGGCGTGGCACTACAATGGACAGTGGATTGGTGGAGGATCATCAAGGGCGGTGCGGCCGCTCCGGGCCGGTTCCGGAGCCTTGACGGGAGACCGATGATGGCGAAGATGTTTGCGATGTGCGGATTGGACTGTGCGGCTTGTCCCGCTTTGATCGCCCACCAGACCGACGACCAGGCCCTGCGGACGAAGACCGCCACGGAGTGGTCCAGGCAATTCGGCGTCGAGATTCCGCCCGAGCAGGTCAACTGCGTGGGCTGCCTGAAGCTCAAGGGCCCGCACATCGGCCATTGTGCCGAGTGCGAGATCCGCCGGTGCGGCCTGGAGCGACACGTCAAAAGCTGCGCCCTCTGCGACGACTACCCCTGCGAGACCATCAATAAGTTCCTCGACCAGGTCCCGCCCGCCAAAGCCAACCTCGAAACCCTCCGCCGCACCCGACGGGCGTGAAGAGCGAGAGCAAACGCGGCCGGTCCGCGATATCGCGTGACGGGAAGGACTTGCGATGCGGTCATGCATGACAGACTCAGGCAATGTGGTTGGTAATGGGCGACTAATCATGCGTTACGCCCTTGCTTCGGCGATTCTGCTTCGATGTGATCTTGTGCGCGCAGCGAACACAGCGAGAACGGAGCCGGGGCACAACCTTGTCTCATGTGATTAGGTGCATCCACGACATGTCCACGAACGGACGACGGATGCTCGGAAATGGTGTCGCCGATTACAGAACTGCCTATCATAGGAGAAGTCAAATGGCGATAGATGGACCGTTCTCAGAGGAGATGATTCAGGCGATATTTGGACACGAAGCAGCAGAGGACGAAGACAAGGACAGGTTGCGCCAGTACTATTTCAAGAGTTCGGTATTTGACCGCGTCTGCTCTGATCTCCCGCTTCGCATTCTCGTAGGGCATAAAGGAATTGGGAAGTCTGCCCTGATATCGATCGCCATGCAGGAGGATACTGATGATGGCATCCTCGCGGTTCTGATTCGTCCCGACGAGGTCCATGAAATCGACACAGACGAAAAGGATCTCCTGGCATCAATCCGATCCTGGAAGGCAGGGCTGCTGCGCATCATTTATCAGATGGTTCTCAGCAGGATCGGAGTCCCATCCCCTGCAAAGACTACTATGATTGCTAAGGGAGTTCAATTGCTGGATTTGCTTGCCGATGTCTTACGCCCAGTGCTGGAGAGGGCGATAGATATTGAGGCCTCCCAGCGTAGAGTCGCGGAACAGTTTATGAAGGAGAGGAAGCTTCGCGTATACTTGGATGACCTTGATCGCGGTTGGGCAGCGACGGCGGCAAGTATCTCTCGGCTTTCAGCACTGCTGAACGCGTTACGTGATATTTCTCGCGAATCTGAAGGAGTGCAGTTCCGTGTTGCTCTGCGATCGGATGTGTATTTTCTCGTACGAACGTCAGATGAATCCACTGACAAAATTGAGGGTGCGGTTGTATGGCACACATGGACAAACCACGAGATCTTGGCAATGCTGGTGAAACGTATTGAGTCTTTCCTCGGACGCGAGAGAACTGAAGAAGAGCTGATTCGCATGAAACAGAAGGATCTGGCATCGTTCCTTTACGGTTTCATGGAGGAACGCTTCCAGGGCTATGGAAAATGGCAAAACATCCCCACCCATCGCATGCTCATGACACTCATCCGCCGTCGCCCAAGAGATCTGGTGAAACTTTGTACGTTAGCAGCCCACAGAGCGGCTAGTGAAGGACGCTCAATCATCATCACGGGCGACTTTCTTTCTATCTTCGATGAGTACTCACAAGGCCGACTGCAGGACACGTTCAACGAATACCGTTCAGAACTGCCTGCGATTGAGCCACTTTTGCTTGGTATGAAGCCGTCCCAGAAGGAGTGGAGGGCGGGTCATCGATATACCTACACAACAGATGAGTTGCTCCATAAGATTCGCAATGTTCAGGCCTCAAATCAAGCTTTCAGGTTTTTTGGCAAGCAATCTGCCGCGTCTCCGAAAGAACTGGCTGCCTTTATGTACAAGATCGGTTTCATCACGGCGCGCAAGGAAGTCGACGGCAGAATCGTACGGAAGTACTTTGATGAGAGCAGGTATCTTTCTCCGACGTTCAGTGATTTCGGATTCAACTGGGAGGTACACCCGGCCTATCGTTGGGCTCTGCAACCCGATACGCCAATGAAGGTGTTCGACAACTTGGACCCGACGGAGGAAGAAAATTGAATTCTCCCATCTGCAGACCGCCCAGGGAGGGCCAGCCCTATCTTCGCCGGGCCGGTAGGGGGGCTGTACTGGGGTAGTTGAGGGTGCGCGGTATGTCTTTCGTTGCCCTGGTAGGCAGGTGGAGAGTGAGTGGCAAAACGGAATGATGTTGGAGGAGCGGCGTTTGAGGGTATAATGCGCCGTGTTGTGGTCTGGCGGGATGAATGCACTGCCCACATGCGGGAAGCAGTTGTCGCCTTTCCTCTTCAGGAGCGAGTTGCCTGTATCTCTACGATGGCGCGTGGTCAGGCGGGGGTTTCGGCGGCGGCCTGGTTGACGAGGAACAGGACGGCCATGCGGACGGCCAGGCCATTGGCGACCTGGCGGAGGATGACGCTGTTCTGTCCGTCGGCGACCTCGCTCTCCATTTCGAGTCCGCGGTTGATCGGGCCGGGATGCATGACCACGATGTCGGGCTTGGCCCGCTGCATCCGCTCGACGGTCAGACCGAAGTACCGCGAGTATTCACGGATAGAGGGGAAAGGATTGCCGCCCAGCCGCTCGAACTGGATGCGCAGCATGTTGATCACGTCGACCTTCTCGATCACCTCGTCGAGCGAGTAGCTGGTTTTCACCGGCAGTCGGTTGGCGTCGGCGGGCATGAGCGTGGGCGGCCCGACCAGCGTGACCTCGGCTCCCAGCTTGGTCATCGCCCACATGTCGCTGCGGGCGACGCGGGAATGGGCGATGTCGCCGACGATGGCGATCTTGAGCCCTTCGAGCGAGCCTTTCATCTGACGGATGGTGTAGACGTCGAGCAGGGCCTGGGTGGGGTGTTCGCAGTAGCCGTCGCCGGCGTTGACGACACAGGCGTTGATGTTCCGGCTCAGCAGCTTGGGCGCCCCGGCGGCGTTGTGGCGGATCACGACGATATCGACGCCCATTGCTTCGAGGTTCCGCGCGGTGTCCAGCAGCGTCTCCCCCTTGCTGACGGAGCTGTTCTTCATCGTGAACTCGACGACGTCGGCGCTGAGTCGGCTGGCGGCCAGCGCAAAGCTGGTCCGCGTGCGCGTGCTGTCCTCGAAGAACAGGTTGACGACCACCTTGCCCCGCAGGGGAGGGGCCTTCTTCACCGAGCGCGTGCTGATCTGTTCAAAGCCCTGGGCGGTGTCGAGGATGTAGAGGATCTCCTCGGCGCTGAGGTCCCGCAGACCGATCAGGTGCTTACGCTGCCATCTGAACTGCTTGCCTTTTCGCATGATCGCCATAGTTATACTGTGCTGTCGCCCGGAGCTGTGGTGGGTGTGTCGCTCCACGATGTTGAGGATGCGGCTCATGGTCCCTACTCGACTACAACCTCGTCTCTTTCGTCCGACTCGATGAGGTTGACCTGGACGGACTGTCCGGGCCGGACCTCGGCCTTATAGCCGATATAATCGGCCTGGATGGGGAACTCCCTTCCCTCTCGTTCCACGAGGACGGCCAGGCGAATGGCCTTGGGTCGACCCAGATCGATCAGGGCGGATAGTGCCGCCCGGACCGATCGGCCGGTGTAGAGCACGTCATCGACCAGGATCACGGTCTTGTCGTCGATGGCAAAGCCGATTTCTGTCGTTCGCACCAGGGGCTGATCGGCGCTCTGGGGCGTGTTGAGATCGTCACGGTAGAGGGTGATATCGAGGGTGCCGCACGGGACCGAGTGGTTCAGCCGCCGGGACAGATGCTCCGCCAGTCGCTCGGCCAGGATCTCGCCCCGGCTGCGAATTCCGATAATCACCGGATCATCAGCACGGGAGGTCTGGGCGGCGATCTCCTCAGCCAGGCGGCGGAGGGTCTTGTCGATCTGCTCTGCGTCCAGGATTACCTTCATAAGCAGCTGTCCACTCTAAACCCGGCTCCACGCGATTGTTGTGGGCAGTATACCAGTGCCGAATCGCCAACGCAAGTCCGGCTGCGAGAGTTTTCCAAATCCGCTTCGGCAGTGCTGGCGGAGGGGGTATGCTCGCCGGCGGAGCTGGAATTTGCTTGAAAACGGGGTGGGTTTCTGGTATTATGAACTCCGTTGCCGGGAGGGCGCAGCAGTCCGCAAAGGAGGCTGGATACTGGGGGTGTGATGGCGTGCGGGAGAGTGGTCCGAACCACATCCGGGGTTTTGTGATGCGTAGAGCGGTCGAACAAGCAGCTATCCGGGTCCGCAGGTTATGGGTCGTTGGCCTGTTGGTCGGCGGGTTGGCGAGCCTCGGCATGGCCCAGTCCCAGGATACTTTGCTGCTCCAGCCGCAAGGCCTTGACTACGTTGGGATCTACGCACTGCGCCAGAGCGATCCGGCCCTGACCGGGGAGGGTGTTCGCATCGGCGTCCTGTGCCGAAGCGTCACCTACAAGGACGGAGAGCCTCAAAACGATTATCAACCAAACGTCCGGCACGCCTGCTTCCAGGCCGCCAGGATTCGCTCGTACGACAAGGGTCTGCTGGCGCCCGGCATCTCGCCTCATTCGACCGCGGTCTGCTCGATCCTGTTTGGCGAGGACGCGGAGGCGACGACATCGTTCCTCGGACCGTTCTTCTACCAGGGGGTTGTCCCGGCGGCTGAAGGACACGTCTATGAATACTTCTACTTCGGCGAGCAGCACCTGTTTACGCAGACCGCGCCGTCCGTTGATGTGATCACCGCCAGTTTTGGGTTTCAGTTCGAGAACTGGTGGACGCGGGGCATCGAGTCGCTGGCCGAACATGCCGGGCTTCCTGTCATCGCCAGCGTCGGCAACGGCACCAACGCGTCCGATCCGCCGCTCTATCCGGGGGCCGGTTCCAACGCCATCGGCGTCGGTGTGGTCAGTTCCGTCAAGACCGGCAACCCGGTGACGGACCTGATGCACTTTGCGCTGGCCTATCCCGATCAGTCGACCCTGGGGCCGACGGAGGATGACCGCTGCAAGCCGGATATCGTCGCCCCAGGCAACTGCCTGGTGGCGGCTGCGACGGAGGACCACGGCTATACGATGTCGGGCGACTGGTCGAGCTTTGCTACGCCGGTGACTGCCGGGGTGGTTGGGCTGCTCATACAAGCCGCCAGGATGGACAAGAACCTCAGTCCGATTCTCTCGCCCAACGGCGGCAACTGCGCCCTCAAGGCGATCCTGATGAACTCGGCGACCAAGCTGCCGTTCTGGCACAAGGGACGCTTGACCACCGAGGACGATCGTGAGGAACCGCTCGACTACATTCAGGGTGCCGGGATGGTCAACGCGGTCAGGGCCCATCGGCTCCTGACCGCCGGACGGGCCGCGCCGGGCAACGTGCCTGCGACGGGATGGGACCTCAACGTGCTGGACGCCGCGTCGCAGCTTCCGCAGGTCTATCGCTTTACGGTGGATGAATCGGTGGACAAGGTGTTCACGGCCACGC
The DNA here is from genome assembly GCA_035448545.1 of Sedimentisphaerales bacterium. Lineage (GTDB taxonomy): Bacteria > Planctomycetota > Phycisphaerae > Sedimentisphaerales > Anaerobacaceae > Anaerobaca. The sequence continues at coordinate 37,878 of DAOTJE010000014.1, forward strand.
TGATCTGGAACCGACACTACAGCGACGCCTTCCCGTTCGAACGCCTGTCCGGTACCGACAGCGATCTGCGGATCGAGGTCTGGGCGATCGATCCCGAGAACTCGGCCAACGATCTGTTGCTGGATATGTGCGACAGCAAGGTGGACAACGTCGAGCACATCCATGTCTCGATGCTCCCGGAGTATCGTCTGTATGAGTTGGTCGTTTCCTACGCCGACGGCCAGACGGTTGCTTTCTCCGAACGCTACGGATTGGCCTGGATGGTGGCGGACAAGCCGGAATCCAACAGCATTCTCTGGCACGATCTGAACGCCGACGGCGTCGTGGACGGAGCGGATGTGCGGATCTTCCTGGCCAATCGCAAGTTGGGACTGACCTCGCCCGACGCTTATGTGATCGGGGACATCAACACGGACGGGGCCCTCGACGCCGCCGATCTGGAAAGCCTGATCGCCAACCGCAATCGCAGGGCCGGCTGGCACACGGACACGGTCACCAATTGACCGTCTCCGATCGCGGCGCTGCCTTTGCCGGCAGGGGAGTGAGTCTCCTGCCATCCCAAGCCATGAATGCCGCAAGATGTCTGAGTGCTTTGCTCTGTGGTTTGCTCGTCGTGGTGCCGACGTCGGGCGTCGAGCGCTGGCGTTTCATCGTGACCTGCGACAGCCGACACGCGCTGAGCGGGGTCAACGAACCGGTCCTGGCCGAACTGGCGGCCGAGGTTGTGCGGCAGGGGGTGGACTTCCTGCTCTATCCGGGCGACCTGGTCCACGGCGTACGGGTCACCCCGGAGCAGTTCGAGCGGCAGTTGTGGACCTGGGTTGCCGTCATGCGACCGGTGTACAACGCCGGGATCCCCGTCTATGTCTGCCGGGGTAACCACGAAGTCGCTGACGTGTGGGATCTCGATCCGGGCGTTGCACCCGACCCGAGCGACAACCATTCTTTGCGATGGCTCCATGTGTTCGGCAACAGCATTCATCCGCAACTGATGCTGCCCGACGACAGCCCCGCCGGCGAAGAGCACATGACCTACGCCTTCGAGCACAAGAACGCACTGGTCGTGGCGCTGGATCAATATGGGGGACTCCGGCATACGTTCGCCCACAGCGTCAACCAGAGATGGCTGGATGAGAGGCTCGGCCGCAACACGCAGCCGCACGTGTTCCTCTTCGGGCACGAGCCGGCCTTTCGAACCTATCATTATGACTGTCTGGACGCGTACCCTGCGCGGCGCGACGCCTTCTGGCAGAGCATCCAGCGCGCCGGCGGGCGCACGTATTTTTGCGGCCACGACCATTATTACGATCACGGTGCGGTGGATGACCGCGACGGCATGCCGGATAACGACATTCACCAGTTGATCGTCGCGACCGCCGGGGCGCCGTTCTACACGTGGGCGCCGCCCTACGGGGGCGACAACAGCTACTTCGTTCCCCGGCAGCTCTTTCACGTCACGCGGTACGGCTACATCCTGGTCGCCGTCGACGGCCCGGACGTTACTCTGACCTGGATGGAACGCAGGGACGGCGACCCCTTGCTGCTGCCGTCGTATGTGCCTGCGGAAGTGTGGGGCTATACGGTTGAACCAAGGCCGGTCGTGCTGTATCCGAATGGAGCCGAACAGCTCGCCGCTTCGCAGCCGTGCACGGTGCAGTGGAAGACCGTTGGCGGGGCCGGCATCGACGAGGTGATCATCGAGTACTCCGACAACGGCGGGGCGACATGGGTGTTCGTTGATCAGGTCGCCGGTTCGGAGGCATACGAGTGGACGGCACCGGCAGCCAACTCGGAGGTCTGTCTGCTTCGCATCCGCGATGGGACCCGTCCGCAGGTTTACGACGTCAGCGACAGGCCGTTTTCGATTTCCCCGTGCCTTCGGAAGCTCCAGGGCGACCTGAACCGGGACTGCTCCGTCGACTTCGCCGATCTGGCGATTCTGTTGAGTGAATGGCTCGCGTGCGGCGACCCCTTCGACCCGGCCGCCGAACCGCTGCCATAGATTCCGATCCACCTTTCATCGAGAGCCTGCGGCAATTTCCTGTGGCATTGTGCGTCTAATCCCGTAGAATGGCCCGCGTCAATCAGGTGTTTTTCGGTGTAGAATTCGCGTCGCGGTCGCTGCGGCGCGGGGATGCCGGTTCTATGCTCGATACTCAAGAAGAAATCTCCAGGGTGTGGGCCGCGACGGGCGCCTTGCGTCGCGAGACGGTCCGGACCGCGGTGAAGGAGTATTTCCGCACGCTCGGTGGGGAAGGTCCCGCGGCGAGGGGGGATTTCGACGCGGCGCGCGACCGTGCGATGGGCGTTTTGCGAGCCGGTCTGCTCGGCAGCGAGACCATGTCGATCGTTACGGGCCGACGGGACCTTGACGAGCAGACGCTGGCCGGCCTGAAGCTGAGTTTCGAAGCGGTCGCCAGACCCTTGCAGATTCCGCGTCCGCCGGTCCGCGGCGAGACAACGGTTTTCTCTCTTGCTGTGGCGGCGCTGGTGGGCGCGGCGGTCGGGATGCTCGCTTTGGCGCCGCTGCTCCGCTGGGCGTATGACATGCGCGATCTGGGGCTGGTGTTGGGCGGTCCGGCCGGAGCGCTTCTGGCGGTGCTTGTCGTGCATCGCCTCTCTCGATTGCGGTTGCTGCTTCGTTTCCTGCCCGGCCTGTCGTCAGAGCCACGGTCTCTGTCGGGGCCCGCGCGCAAGGACCACGAGACGGTTGTGCGCGTCTGTATCGAGCAATGGCTGGACTGGGCGATCCCGGCGCTGACCATGCTGTGCCTGCACGGTGCTCTGCCGCGAGAGTCGGCGACGAAGAAAGACGCCGCCTTCAAGCAGATCGGCAAGCTGATCTACACCCTGCACGAAACTCCGCGAGAGTCGTTGCCTGTGGTTGCGGACGAACTGATCCAGGAAGCCAAGAACTACGGTTTCGAGGGACTCGACGGTCCGGCGTTGTTTTCCGCCGGGCGCGACCGGCCAAGGGACACGATCGTCTGGAACAGCGGCCTTGGCGCGAAATACGAGACCTTCGGTCACATTGTCGAGGGCGACCGCGTGACCGTCGAACGCTCGCCGGTTGTTTTCGAGGGCCAGGTGGTCGAGCGAGGGCTGGTCAGAAAGGTACGAGAGACGGCCTGACATGGACAATCACGGCGTTCTATCTATCGACTTCGGGACCACGAACTCTTACTATTGCAAGTGTCCGGCCGATCAGATTGCGCCGGTCGGCGTGGATTTCGGCACCGGGCGGGACGGCCTGCCCACCGCCATCCTCTATCGTGGCGATCGCGAACCCCTCGTCGGGGAGGCGGCGCTGCATGAGTTCGGAGAGGCCTCGGCGCAGGAGCGCAGGCAGTACCGCCTGTGCACGCAGTTCAAACCGGATATCGCCCGGAGCGCCGAGGCGGCCGACACGGCGGCCGATTTCCTGCGCACTGTGATCGCGCAGGCCCGGCGCCAGCACATCGCCCTGGACCCGGCCCACCAGCACGTGATCTTCGGGATGCCCAGCGAGTCCCAGGGCGATTTCCGCACGGCACTGACCGAGGTTGCCCGGAAGGCCGGCTACGGCCAGGTCCGTCTGCTTGATGAACCGAAAGGGGCGCTGCTCTACCACCTCTGGCGCAAGGATTTCTCGCCCGCAGAGGCGCAGAGGGGGATCCTCGTCGTCGATTTCGGCGGCGGCACCTGTGATTTCGCGTTCCTGCAGAGTCTGCGCGTCACCTGCTCCTGGGGCGACATGGAGCTGGGCGGACGCCTGTTCGACGATCTGTTCTTCCAGTGGTTCTGCGAGCAGAATCCCGGCGTCCTGGAGGAACTTCAGGAGACGGGCGACGCCTACTACGTTCATTCGTATCTGTGTCGCGAGGTCAAAGAATTCTTCTCGCTGACGATGGCGCGGGATCGCTCCGAGACCGTCAACAAGTCCGTCGGTCGCTACGGCAGTCTGCGTGGCATGGACTGGCCGGCCTTCATGGAACGGGCGAGCCATTACGTGCCGAGCTCGACCTTGGTGAATCATCTCCAGGGCATGGGCGTGCGCTGCCGGAACGTGACGCAGCGCGACGATCCCATTGATCTGGTCGGATGGTTCCGGCGGTCTCTCGTCCAGGGGCTTTCCGATGAGGCGGTTCGAAGTGGGGACATCAGCCTGGTGGTCCTGGCCGGCGGCAGCAGCCAGTGGCCTTTCGTCGCCGATGTTGTCACAGAGACACTGAGTGTCGATCCGTCCCGCCTGCTGCGAAGCGACCGGCCTTACGCCGTCATCGCGCAGGGGCTGGCGATCCTGCCGGCCTTACAGAAACAGTTTGAGCGGACGCGCGAGACGTTGCGGGCGGATCTTCCGCAGTTTTGCCGCAACCGCGTCCGTCCCCTCGTGGAGCGTGTCACCGGCATGTACGTCTCCGACGTCGCCACCGATGTGACCTCGGAGGTGTTCGACAAGTCGATTCGGCCCGTGCTGGAGGATTTTCGGGACCGCGGGGGTTCGGTGAGCGTTCTTCGCGAAACGATTTCGGCCAATGTCAAAGCGGACGAAGACCGGCTGAAGGAGATCATCGAAGAGCGGATGCGGACGTTGAGCCTGGGTCTGCCCGGACAGCTCAATGAGCTGCTGGCCGACTGGTTTGGCTCGTATGGCCTGAGCGTGGGCGACAAGCCGGTTGGGGACGGCCGTACCGTGTCGGTCCAGCGCGCCGTGATCGGACCGGAGGCGCCCGACCTTTACGGCGGGATCATGGAGACCGTCGGCTGGTTCGTGGTGGGGCTGGCGACCAGCATCGGCGCAATGATTTGCGGCGGGGCAGGCACGGCTCTTGTGACGACGGGGCCGGTCGGACTGCTGGCCGGAGCGTTGCTCAGCGCCGTCGCCGCGTTCCTGGCGGTTCGATATGGAAAGACCAAGGCCCGGGAACTGGCCGACAACTGGAACGCCCCGGCGTGGGTCGTCAGGACCGTCATGACATCGTCCCGAATCGCTCGGGCCCGGCAGAAGTTCAAGTCGCGGCTTGAAGAGACGCTCCGTCGCGAGACCGGCGGCCTCCAGGACCAGATGGAGACGCGGATTCGCGAAATTACCGCCGCCCAGATCGAAGGCCTCTCCGAGATCACCCAGCTGTAAGCCTGCCCGCTGGACGACCGTATCGATTGGAGGCTCGCCAATACCACGAACTATCCCCAATCCCGATGGGCATCGGGATTGAGGTCGCCACACATGGCAGAAACCTCTTTTCTTCTCCCGACGTTTCGGTTATCACTACCAGTGCTGGCACGGATGCAAAGAGCCGGTAAGGTGCAGGTGTGCTATGGTTGACCATGTGCTGATCAAGAACGGGCGGGTGATCGACCCGGCCAACAATCTCGACGAGGTCTGCGACGTACTTATCCTCGACGGCAAGATCGCGGAGATCGGCCGTTTCAACGGTGCCGTCGCCAAGTCGGTCGAGCGGGTGATCGACGCGACAGGTAAGCTCGTCACTCCCGGCCTGATCGACATCCACGTGCATTTTCGCGAGCCGGGCGACGAGGAAGAGGAAACCATCGCCAGCGGTTCGGCGGCGGCGGTCGCCGCCGGTTTCACGTCGGTTGTCTGCATGCCCAACACCAACCCCACCATCGAGAACGAGACCGACATCGAATACATCCATCGCAAAGGACGCCAGGCGCGGAAGACCCACGTCTATGCCATGGGCGCGATCACCAAGAAGCGCGAGGGCATCGAGCTGGCAGAGATGGGGATGATGGCCGAGGCGGGCGCCAGGGGTTTTACCGACGACGGTCGCGGCGTGCAGGACGTCTCTGTCATGCTCCGCGCCCTCAAGTATGCCAAGATGTTCGATCGCGTGGTGGCCCAGCACTGCCAGGACGACCGCATCGTCGGGCAGGGCGTCATGAACGCGGGGTACTACTCGACGATCCTGGGGTTGCCCGGGATGGATGCGCTGGCCGAAGAGAGCATGCTCTGGCGTGACATTCAACTGATTCGCAAGACGGGTGTCCGCTACCACGCGCAGCACATCTCCACCGCCGGCTCGGTGGAACTGATCCGCCAGGCGAAGAAGGATTCGCTGCCGGTGACGTGCGAGGTGACGCCGCACCACCTGCTGCTGACCGAGGAGATGTGCGCCGAGTACGACACGAACTATAAGGTCAATCCGCCTTTACGAAGCAAGAAGGACGTCGATGCGCTCAAAGGGGCGATTGCCGACGGTCTGGTCGACGCGCTGGCGACGGACCACGCGCCACACCTGCAAAGCGAGAAGGAACTGGAGTTCCTGGCGGCGCCGTTCGGGATCGCCAGCCTCGAGTGTGCGTTGGGGTTGTACGTCAAAGCGCTGATCGAGCCGAAGATTCTCGACTGGCCCGGCCTGATCCGGATGATGACCGTGAATCCCGCCCGAATCATCGGGATCGACAAGGGCACGTTGGGCCGGGGCCGCCAGGGTGATGTGACGATCATTGACCCCGACGCCGAGTGGGTGGTGGACGTCAACAAGTTCGTCTCCAAGAGCCGCAACTGCCCCTATCACGGCTGGAAGCTCAGAGGCAAGGTCCAGAAGACTCTCGTCGGAGGCGAGCTCCGCTTCGAAGCATAGACAGCCTCGCGCCGGACCCGGGCACCGCATCGTGTTCTGCTTCGGCATGGAAGGTGAGATGGTTATCATTGACGGAACGAATCTGTTGTGGGCGATTCAGGAGGCTCGCGACAAGTCCGACGTGGCGGATGAGATTCAACTGTGCCGGACGTTGGAGCGATACTTCGCGCTGACGGGCGAGGAGGGGGAGGTGGTTTTCGACGGGGCCGGGCCGCCCGACAAGAGCGAGTTCGGCGTCGTCGGCCGGCTGGGGGTGGTGTTCTCCGGATTCCACAGCGATGCCGACACAGTGATCGAAGAGAAGGTTGCCGCCAGCACCGCGCCGCGCCGGTTGACGGTGGTAAGCAGCGACCGGCGGTTGCGTCAGGCCGTGGCCGCCAGGAAGGCCGCCACGATCAAGTCGGATCAGTTCTGGAGTCAGGTGCTCGGTGAGCTGCGCCGCGGCCGGTGCACCACGAAGGAACCGGAAGAGAAGGCGGACGGTCTGACCGAAGGCGAAACCGAACAGTGGCTCGACCTGTTTGGGCTCGATGACTGAGCCCTTCGGCTGGAGGCGGGGCAGCTGCGGGGCCGGAGATTGCTTCCGCGATGATTCGGGCTTCACCGCTCGCATCGCTCTGGGCGGTCGATATCCCGCAAATGGCGGGCTGTCGTTCATCCTCTTGCCGCGATGGTCTGTAGTCCCTGCCCGCTCACACAGGAAAGTCGAAGCGCGGCGATGAAGCGCGGCGCGGCGGCTGGTGCATTGTCCTTTGCTGTCGGGCCTGCGACGTTCTTCGTTCCGCGGTCGGGTGGATTCGACGTTGGGCACTACTTTTTTTCAGGATGGGCCCGGGGCACAGCTTGCCACGGTGGGCTTCGTGCTGATCTGGTTGTCCTTCTGCGGACTCCTGACGGTGGGTCGTTTCGGCCGGTTTGCGGCTGCAGAGCTTCTGGAGCCGCAACGTTACTGCCGTCTACTTCGTCCAATGGACCTTGTTCCGCTGGGCCGTTCCATTTCTCGGCTGCACACGGGAGGTTACGCAGGCTCGCGCGAAGTGCCACCAGTCGGGAAATTTTGTTGCCCGACGGGACAAAAACCTGTATAAACAACTGCCTTTGGCATGCCCCGGGCCGCAACAGGAGGAGAGGGGCCCCCGTTTGGCGGGTCCGCCTCCAGCGGGCGAGCGGGGCAGCACTCAAAGGCCACCTTCGCGAGGGGGTTTTTGAGCAGAGTTGTATCGTTCATCCTTACCGAGAATGGAGAAGTTATGAAGCGCAGAATGGTCACGATTGACGGAAACACCGCTGCCGCACACGTCGCCCACGCGACGAATGAAGTGATTGCGATCTACCCGATTACACCGAGTTCGCCGATGGGTGAGATGGCCGACGACAAGACCGCCCGGAACACGCCGAACATCTGGGGCACGGTGCCTTCCGTGACGGAAATGCAGTCGGAAGGCGGCGCCTCCGGCGCCGTCCACGGCGCGCTGGCCGCCGGGGCCCTGACGACGACCTTCACCGCCTCGCAGGGCCTGCTGCTGATGATTCCGAATATGTACAAGATTGCGGGCGAACTGTTGCCGACCGTCTTTCACATTTCCGCTCGCTCGCTGGCTTGCCAGGCGCTGTCCATTTTCGGTGATCACTCCGATGTGACCACCTGCCGCGAGACCGGTTTTGCAATGCTGGCCTCGGCCAATGTTCAGGAGGTGATGGATTTCGCGTTGATTGCCCAGCAGGCAACGCTGGCTTCCCGGGTGCCGTTCCTGCACTTCTTTGATGGGTTCCGGACGAGCCACGAGATTCAGAAGGTCGAAGAGCTGACCTACGACGATATGCGGGCGATGATCGACGACGAACTGGTCGCGGCCCACAAGGCGCGCGCCCTGTCGCCCGATCATCCGCTGCTCGGTGGAACGGCACAGAACCCCGACGTCTACTTCCAGGGACGCGAGACGGTCAACAGGTTCTATCTGGCCACACCGAAGATCGTCCAGGACACAATGGACAAGTTCGCCAAACTCGTCGGACGTTCGTATAAGCTCTTTGACTACGTCGGCGCGCCGGATGCTGAGAAGGTGATTATCATCATGGGTAGCGGCGCCGACACCGTCGAAGAAACGGTCGAGTACCTGACCAGCAAGGGCGAGAAGGTCGGTGTCGTGAAGGTGAGGTTGTATCGGCCTTTCAGCACCAGGCACCTGATGGCGGTCCTGCCCAAGACGGTCAAGAAGATCGCGGTGCTGGACCGGACGAAGGAGCCGGGCGCGCTGGGTGAGCCGCTCTATCTGGACATCCGCACGGCGATCGGCGAAGCGATGTCGGATGGGCTCGCTCCGTTCGAGAAGTACCCGGTGGTGGTGGGGGGCCGCTATGGCCTGGGCTCGAAGGAGTTCACCCCGGCCATGGTCAAGGCGGTTTACGACAACCTGGACGCGGCCAAGCCGAAACGCAGTTTCACGGTCGGCATTATCGACGACGTGACCGGCTCCAGTCTGGATGTAGACTATTCGTTTGAAGTCCCCGCCGGCGGTCTCTACGCGGCCATGTTCTACGGGCTGGGCTCCGACGGGACGGTCGGCGCCAACCACAATTCGATCAAGATCATCGGTGAGAACACCGACAACTACGCTCAGGGCTATTTCGTTTACGATTCCAAGAAGGCCGGAGCGGTGACGATCTCGCATCTTCGCTTTGGGAAGAGACGAATTCGCCGGCCGTACCTGATTGCCAAAGCCGATTTTATTGCCTGCCACAATCCGAGCTTTCTCGAGAAGTACGACATGCTCGCTTCGGCCAAAGACGGTGCGACATTCCTGCTGACCACCAGCTATAAGCCCGATGAGGTCTGGGACACCCTGCCGAGGGAAATGCAGCAGCAGATGATCGACAAGAAGATGAAGTTCTACGTCATCGATGCGATTTCGCTGGCGGAGGAACTCGGGCTTGGCGCCCGCATTAACGTGATTATGCAGACGGCCTTCTTCAAGATCAGCAACATCATCCCGCTCGAAGAGGCGACCAAGGCGATCAAGGATGCGATCCGGCACAGCTACGGCAAGAAGGGCGAGAAGATCGTCCAGATGAACAACGCGGCGGTGGACCAGGCGTTGGACCGTGTTTACGAAGTGAAGGTGCCGGGCAAGGTCACCAGCACGTGGAGCCGCCCGCCCGTCGTGCCCGCCGACGCCCCCGAGTTTGTCCGAACCGTCACGGCCGAGATCATGGCGATGCGGGGCGACGCGATCCCCGTCAGCAAGATGCCGGTCGACGGCAAGTATCCCACGGGCACCACGAAGTACGAGAAGCGCAACATTGCGGTCCACATCCCGGTCTGGGAGCCGGAGGTTTGTCTGCAATGCGGGATGTGCTCGCTGGTTTGTCCCCATGCGGCGATCCGCGTCAAGGCCTACGACGCCAAGTACGCCAACGGCAAAGCGCCGAAGGGATTCAAGAGCATCGACGCCAAGGGCAAGGAATTCGCGGGCATGAAGTTCACGGTTCAGGTCGCTCCGGAAGACTGTACGGGCTGCGGTGCGTGCGTGCAGACCTGTCCCGGGCGCGAGCGCGGCCCCGACAAACAACCGACCGGACGCAAGGCGATCAACATGTCGCTTCAGGCGCCGATTCGCGACGCCGAACGCGCCAATTACGATTACTTCCTTTCGATCCCGCTGACCGACCGTTCGTTGTTCAAAGACAACACCGTCAAGGGCAGCCAGTTGCTCGAACCGCTGTTCGAGTATTCGGGCGCCTGCGCCGGCTGTGGTGAGACGCCCTACGTCAAGCTGCTGACCCAACTCTTCGGCGACCGGGTGATGATCGGCAATGCGACCGGGTGCTCGTCCATCTATGGCGGCAATCTGCCGACGACGCCGTACACCAAGCGCGCCGACGGCCGCGGCCCGGCCTGGAGCAACAGTCTGTTCGAGGACAATGCCGAGTTTGCCATGGGCATGCGATTGGCCGTGGACAAATTCCGTCAGTTGGCGCTGGAGCTGCTGGAGACGGTGGCGCAGAAGGGCTGTGTCGATAAGGGTCTGGCGGCGGAGATTCGTGCGGCAACCCTGGCGGACGATCCGGAGCAGGAGGCGATCGAGAAGCAGCGGGCTCGCGTCGGCCAGCTCAAGAGCCAGGCAGGCAAGAGCAATTGCCCCGATTGCAAGCGTCTGATCACCGTGGCCGACTACCTGGTTCGCAAGAGCGTCTGGGCGCTGGGCGGCGACGGCTGGGCCTATGATATCGGCTACGGTGGTCTGGACCACGTTCTGGCCAGCGGTGCCAATGTCAACGTGCTGGTGCTCGACACCGAGGTGTACTCGAACACCGGCGGCCAGATGTCCAAGTCGACGCCGAGAGCGGCGGTCGCCAAATTTGCGGCAGCCGGCAAGCCCGCCCCGAAGAAGGACATGGGCCTGCTGGCGATGACCTACGGCAACATTTATGTCGCCAAGGTGGCGCTCGGCGCCAATCCGGCCCAGACGGTCAAGGCCTTCGTCGAGGCCGAGGCCTATCGCGGACCCTCGCTGATCCTGGCCTATGCTCACTGCATCGCGCACGGGATCGACATGACGACGGGGATGGAGGAGCAGAAGAAGGCGGTGGCCTGCGGGCACTGGCCGCTGTACCGCTTTGACCCGCGTTTGAAAGAAGCCGGCAAGAATCCGCTGCAACTCGACTCGAAGGCCCCGACGATGGCCTTCGATGAGTATGCCTATGGTGAGAACCGCTATCGGTCTCTGAAGCAGTCGAAGCCGGAAGCGGCCGCCGAGTTGATGAAGCTGGCCAATCGTGACGCGGCTGATCGATACACGTTGATGGAGCAACTGGCGAATCTGAAGTGCGGGCAAGGCGAAAAAGGGGCCTGATCGCCTCACGATCAAACGCCGAATCCCACGGTGGGGAAATGGTATGTTCAAGACGGTTCGAACCCATGCGGTGCTGATTGGATTGGTGGCATCGATGTTGGCCGGGTGTAGCCGGCCGGTCGCCCGGAGTCCTCAGGCTGACAGTGGCGCTGACTCACTGGCGGTCGGTCCGGATCGGCAAGTGTTGGCGAAGGTGGTTCCGCCGGACTACGTTGTGTCCATTCTGAATGCTTCCGGCGGAATCTCCTCTTGGGCGGAAAACCGACGGCTTCACGCCGTCGGCGTGATCAAGCTCTACCGACCCGACAACAGCTTCTACCTGACGGAGCATGACTTCGAGGTCTATCCGTGGTCGAATGCCGTTCGAATCACCGCCAGCGAGCCGCGCGGCAAGTTCGCCTGGAAGATGGTGGCCGGACGATACGAAATGCTCGAAGGTTCCGCGGCGGCGGATGTCTCGCCGCTGGCTGGACTGTATGCGGCATACGCCGATGCCTTCCTGCAAATCGTTACCGCCCCCGTGCGTTTGCTGGATCCGGGCAATCAGCTGCATCATGAGCCCGTCCCGTTCCGGATGAACGGCCAGTGGTACGAGCGGATCGAGGTCAAGTTCGGTCCGGGAACGGTGGCGGTCGAGAAGGGGGGGCAAACCGATACGCAGACGTTGCAGCCGTACTGGACCGACGGCGTTCTGTTCCTGAATCGGGCCAGTTCGCTGATCGACATGGTCTGGCTGAGCAACGTTTCGCGGCAGGAATATGTGACGGTGCGCGGATATGACTACTCGGATGTGGAAGCCATCGGCATACGCGTTCCCTCCAAGGTGGAGATTTTCCGGGCCCGGCCGGACAGCACCGTCCAGGATCGTCTGGCGCAGATCGACATCAAGGGAAAATAGACCGGGCACAGGCCGTTGGCCCGCGGATGCTGTCCGCGGGCCAATGGTCGCCTGGTGATGGCAGTGGCTTGTGCGGAGGAGGTCGAGGCCAGATACCACGCGCTCATCTTCGTTCTCGTATCCTTTTCACCTCTCTCTGCTTTGCCCAGTGTCCGCGCGGGTGTCCTCGGGAAAACGCACGTTGCGTCACCTGCCCGTGCGAACTATCATGAGGCCGAAGCCGTACGCTACAGTGTCTTGCGAAGATCGGTTTTCCTCGCCGGCGTTGCGGCGCGTGAACGGTGCTCATGGCTACAAGGACCACAATCTGGCTGGTTTTCTTGAGCGTTCTTGTCGTTGCCGTGTTGGGGTTCTTTGCCCTTCGCGCGTGGACCAGTCGGTTGGCCGTGTCTTCGTTGCATTCGGACGAGGGCGCGGCGCCTCCGGCGGTGCGTGACGACGGCACCGCATGGATGATGTTCGGAGCCGGACCGGGCCTCTTGGGGCAGGCCGCGACGCGACTGGGCGATTCGCTGTCGGTCCTCTGGAGATTCAAGACGGGAGCCGAGGTCAAGTCATCCGCCGCCATCGCCAACGGCTGTGTCTTCATCGGTTCTTCCGATGCCAACGTTTACGCGATCGACCTGCGCAAGGGCCGGAAGCTCTGGTCGTATGCGACCGGTGACGCGGTCGAATCGTCTCCTTGCCTGATCGATGGCGTCGTGTTCGTGGGTTCCTCCGACGGCTTTCTCTACGCGCTGGATGCCCAGACGGGGCAGCTCAAGTGGAAGTATGAAACCGACGGCGAGATTCTTGGTGCGCCGAACTGGACCCGTTCTCCCGACGGACGCCAGACGTGGATTCTCGTTGGCAGCTATGACAATCAGTTGCACTGCGTCCACGCCGAGAGCGGCCAGGCCGTCTGGACATACGAAACCGGCAACTACGTCAACGGCTCACCGGCGGTGGCGGACGGGCGATGCGTGTTTGGCGGGTGTGATGCGATGATCCATGTCGTCTCCCTGGCCGACGGCGCCAAAGTGGCGGAGATCGACACGGGCTCCTACATTGCCGCCTCAGCCGCTTTTCTCGATGGTCAGGTGTACGTGGGCAACTACGACAACCTCTTTCTGCGGGCGGATATTGACACCGGCCGGATCGTCTGGAAGTTCACGGAGAGCGAAGCCCCCATTTTCTCATCGGCGGCGGTCGCCGCAGACCGGGTGATCTTCGGCAGCCGCGACAACTACGTCTACGCGCTGCGACGCGACAACGGGCAGCGTCTCTGGGTGTTCAAGACGCTGGGCGAGGTGGACAGCTCGCCGGCGGTCTGCGGCGATAAGGTCCTCGTTGGCTCGGGCGATGGGCGTCTCTACATGCTGCGTCTGTCCGACGGATCGCCGATCTGGTCGTATGAGATCGGGCGGCCCATCGCCTCCTCGCCGGCGGTGGCGCAGGGTGTGGTGGTGATCGGCTGCGATGATGGGACCGTCTACGCATTCGGCGCGGCGGCGCCGGTCAGGGGAATCGCGCGATGACGATCGTTCAGATCAGTCCGGGTTCCGGGGACAATTTCTACTGTGAGAACTGCCTGCGCGACGCGGCCCTCGTGCGCGCCATGCGAAGGCGCGGCCATGATGTGCTGATGGTTCCGCTGTATCTGCCTTTGCAGGCGGACAAGACCGAGCCGGTGAGCAATGCGCCGATCTTCTTCGGCGGGGTCAACGTGTTCCTCCAGCAGAAATTCGCTCTGTTTCGCAGGACCCCGCGCTGGATCGACAAGCTGTTTGATTCCCGCAGGCTCCTGAACTGGGCGGCCCGACAGGCGGGCATGACCAACGCGCAGGACCTGGGCGAAACGACGATCTCCATGCTCGAAGGCGAGCACGGCCGGCAGGTGAAGGAGCTGGATCGCCTCGTGGACTGGCTCGTGGAGACCGAGCACGACCCGAGCGTCGTCTGTCTGTCCAATATTCTGCTCGGAGGGCTGGCCCGCCGGATCAAGGACCGGCTGGGTGTGCCGGTCATCTGCCTGTTGCAGGATGAGGACGGCTTTCTCGACGGCCTGACAAGCCCCTATGCCGAACGAGCTTGGGGAGTCGTTCGTCGGCGAGCGCGTGACATCGACGGCTTCGTCGCGGTCAGCACGTACTTCGCCAAGACGATGCAGCAGCGGCTCGAAGTCGAAGAGGAGCGGATGCACGTCGTGCACATGGGCATCGATCTGAACAGCTATGTGCCGTCGTTGGCCCGGCCGTCTGTGCCGACGATTGGGTTTCTTTCCCGGATGTGCCCCGAGCGGGGTCTTGATACGCTGGTCGAGGCGTTCATGGTACTGAAGCGCCGCAGCGATCTTCGGTCGACCCGGCTGCGGATTGCGGGCGGACGCAGTGCCGCCGACGAACCGTTTATCCGGCGGTTGCAGGACAAACTGAGTGCGGCCGGCGTGCGGAACGACGTCGATTTTCTCGACTCGTTCGATCAGGACGCCAGGCTGGCTTTTCTGGGAAGTCTCTCCGTGTTGTCGGTGCCGGAGCGGAACCCGGTGGCGTACGGCCTGTACGTGCTGGAGTCTCTGGCGATGGGGGTGCCCGTCGTGGAGCCGGCGATCGGGTGTTTTCCGGAGACCCTCGAGATGACCGGCGGAGGCGTGCTGTACACGCCCGGCACGCCGGAAGCGTTGGCCGACGCCATCGCGCCGCTGCTACTGGACCAGGAGGCCGCGCGTAAACTCGGGGAAGAAGGTCGCCAGGGCGTACGCCGGGCATTCGATGTCGAAGAGACCGCGCGGAAGATGGCGGACACGTACGAACAGATTGCCCGACGGGCCAGGCGAGGAAAATGATGGTTGAGCTGGTCGATGTCACGAAGGATTACGGTGGGTCGGCGGCCGGGAGTGCCGTTCGTGTGCTCAAGGGCGTTCGTCTGAAGATCGACCGAGGCCGGGCGGTGGTCATCGTCGGGCCCTCCGGCAGCGGCAAGAGCACGCTGCTGAACATCATCGGCGGGCTGGACCATCCGACGGGCGGCCGGGTGCTTCTGGATGGGCGTGACTTGGCCGGGCTCTCCGACCACGAGCTGGCGCAGGTGCGCAACCGCGACATCGGTTTCATCTTCCAGTTGCACCATCTGCTGCCGCAGTGTACGGTTCTGGAGAACGTTCTGATCCCGACGCTGGCAGGCGCCGACGGCAGAACATCGCGCGCCCTGCGACAGCGGGCCGAGTTGCTGCTGGAACGTGTCGGACTGAAGGACCGTATGCGGCACCGTCCGGGCGAACTGTCCGGTGGCCAGCGGCAGCGCGTTGCAGTGGCCCGGGCGCTGATCAATCAGCCCAAGCTGCTCCTGGCCGATGAGCCGACCGGTTCACTTGACGAAGCCGCCGCAGAAAGCATCGCCGATCTGCTCGTTCGGCTCAATCACGACGAGGGCGTGACGCTGATCGCCGTGACGCATTCACAGAAGCTGGCTTGCCGCATCGGAGACGTCATGGAGTTGCGCGGCGGCGTCCTGATGGACAGGAGCCGGTCATGAGTCTGCGGCAACTGGTGGTGCGGAGCCTGCGGTTCTACTGGCGGACCAACGCCGCCGTCCTGCTCGCGGTCGTGGTTGCCACCGGCACCTTGACCGGCGCGATGGCGGTCGGCGATTCGGTTCGGTACACGCTGCGCCGAACGCAGGAGGCCCGTCTGGGCCGAACGGAATTCGCCATCGTCCCGCAGGATCGCTATTTCCGTGCGGCACTGGCCGACGATCTCGCGAAAGAGGTGGGGGGGCTGGTTGCGCCCGCTTTGCATGTTTCGGGAATCATCACGAACGACGATGGCTCCCGTCGAATCCACCGCGTGGAAGTCCTCGGTGTCGACGACCGATTCTACGCGATCGGCGGGGCGGAGAGCCCATTCGATGCCGACACAAGTGATGCGGTCGTCGTCGCGGAAGCAGTGGCCAAGACGCTGGGTGTCTCGGTCGGCGACGAGGTGGTGCTTCGCATCGAGAAGGCCGGCCTGATGCCACGGGATGTCCCTCTGGCGTCCGACGCGGACCGAACCGCTGCCTTCCGCCTGCGGGTGCAGGCGATGGCGGGCGAATCGGCCTTCGGGCGTTTTGATCTGCGGGCCAATCAGACCGTTCCGCTGAACGTCTTCGTGCCTCTGGCCTGGCTGGGCGAGCGGATCGAGCAGCCGGGCCGCGCCAACGTCCTGCTGGCGGCCGAACTCGACAAGATCGTCACTGCCGAACAGCTTAACGCATCGCTTCAGAGGTGCTGGAAGCTTGCCGACGCGGATCTGGAGTTGCGCCGTCTTGAGGCGACGCAGGCCCTCGAACTGCGGAGCCGGCGCATCTTCATCGAGGACGACACCGGCCGCGAGGCGCTGAAGGCCGCCGACGGCGCGGTGGGAATCCTGACGTATTTCGTCAATGCGATTCGGCGGGGCGAGAAGGCGACGCCGTACTCAATGGTGGCGGCGGTGAGCCCGCGCCCGGGTGCCGGATCGCTCCTTCCGTCCGGCACGGGACCCGACGAGATCGTGATCAACCAGTGGCTGGCCGACGATCTTGGTGCTGCGGTGGGCGATTCCGTCGAGCTGGTTTATTATCTGGTCGGACCGATGCGCCAATTGTACGAACGGACGAGCGTCTTCAAGGTCGCCGGGATTGTCCCGCTGGAAGGCGCCGCGGTCGATCCGAACCTGATGCCCGATTTTCCCGGCTTGGCGGATGTCGACAACTGCCGTGACTGGGAGGCCGGAATTCCGATCGATCTGGATAAGATAAGGCCGAAAGATGAAGCCTACTGGGACGCGTACCGGGGAACGCCCAAGGCATTCATCCCGCTCAGCACCGGCCAGTCGCTTTGGGGCAATCGCTACGGCAATCTTACCGCGGTGCGTTATCCGTGGCACGCCGGGCTCGAGGACAGAATCGTCGCGCATCTGACCGGCAAGGTCGATCCGGCGACGGTGGGCCTGTTCTTCCAGCCGGTTCAGTTGCGCGGGCTCCAGGCACGACGCGAGGGGACGGACTTCGGCCAACTCTTCCTGGGCCTGAGCATGTTCCTGATTGCCTCCGCGGTCATTCTGACGGGCCTGCTGTTCGTCTTCGGTGTGGAGAGCCGCTGCGAGCAGGTGGGCCTGTTGCTGGCGGTCGGTCTGCCTGCGGCGCGGGTCAAGCATCTGCTCGTTGCCGAAGGGGGCCTTGTGGCGCTGGCCGGAGCAGTGATCGGCGTCGGCGTGGGCTTGCTCTATACGCGATTGCTGCTCTACGGACTCTCGACTTCGTGGAGCGGCGCCGTGGCGGGGACGGACATCCATTTCCATGCCGAGCCGGCGACACTCCTGCTCGGGGGCATGGGCGGTCTGCTGGCGGCTCTGCTGGCCATCTGGTTCACGATCCGCAGGCACGTGTCACAGCCTCCCCGGCAACTGATGAGCGGCAATCTCGAAGTGTCCCAGCCGCGCAGCGCCTCATGGTCACGCGGGCGATGGGGTCTGGCGCTGGCGGTGGCATCGTTCGTCACCGTGGCGATCTTCCTGGCGGTCATGGGAGGGGGCAACAGCCAGGCGGTCGCAGGGCTGTTCTTCGGTGCCGGCGCGTTATTGCTGCTCGGTGGTCTGGGCCTTTCTCAGGCATTGCTGCGGATCGTCGCGGGTGGTTGGACCCGTCCTATGGTATCTCTGGGGGGCCTGGGATTCCGCAACATGGCCCGGCGGAGCGGCCGCAGTCTCGCGATTGTCGGTCTGCTGGCGTGCGGGGTCTTTATGGTCGTCGCGGTTGGCGCCAACCGGCATGACCCGATGGCGCAGCCCCGGAGCAGGGGCTCGGGCACGGGCGGATTCGCCTTCTACGGCGAGACTGCTGTCCCGATCCTTCACGATCTGAACACGAAGGAAGGGCGCGATGCCTTGGGCTTGGGTCGCGAAGACCTGGACGGGGTTGAGGTGGTCCAACTCCGGGTGCACGAGGGGGATGACGCCAGTTGTCTGAACCTCAATCGGGCGCAGCAGCCGCGATTGCTGGGCGTACGACCGCAGGAGCTGAGTCGGCGCGAAGCGTTCAAGTTCTCGCAGATCATCGACGCTGGACAGCAGGAGGAAGGCTGGGACCTGCTACGGATGGATCTGGAGGCCGGCTCCGTGCCGGCGGTTGGTGACTATCCCACCGTTTTCTGGGGCCTGGGTAAGAACATCGGCGATGAATTGGAGTATAGTGACGAGAGAGGGCGGATGCTTCGGGTGCGCATTGTAGGCATGCTCGAAAGCTCCATCCTCCAGGGCAGCCTCGTCATTGCCGAGAACGAGTTCATGGCGCGGTTCCCGTCGGAGTCGGGGTATCGCGCGTTCCTGATCGATGCTCCGTCCGAGAAGGTTGCGGCAGTCGAACAGACTCTGACATCGGGCTTGAGGGACTTTGGCCTTGTACTTACGCCGGCGGTCGAGCGGTTGGCCGCTTTCAGCGCGGTGGAGAATACGTACCTGTCGATTTTTACGGCCTTGGGCGGTCTTGGTCTGTTGCTCGGCACTGTCGGGCTGGGTTTGGTAGTGCTTCGCAACATGCTGGAACGGCGGGGCGAGTTGGCCATGCTCCGGGCGGTTGGTTTTGATCGCAAAACGTTGCAGCGTATGATATTCTACGAGCATTGGGGTCTGGTGCTCTCCGGATTGCTTTGCGGCGTGGTCGCGGCCCTGGTGGCTGTGGTTCCGGCACTGCAATCGTCGCCCGGGCAAATTCCCTTTGTCTGGCTGGCCATGACCGTGGTAGGGATTGGCGTCCTCAGCGGTCTATGGGTCTGGATCGCCGGGACGGCGGCCCTGCATGGGGCGCTGCTCGATGCGCTGAGAACGGAATAGCCGTGGATCGTTGACGGGGCGCGTATGAGAAAAGCCGCTATCGCCGACATCGTGCCGATGGGGTTCGCTGTCGCAGGTGTCGTCTGTCTGGTATACCTCTGGATCAGCGCCGATGCAGCGCCGCAACTGGAACTCCGCGTCCCCGCCGAATCCGATCTGGCCGGACCGGCGGGCGGCCAGGAAGATGTCCTGGCGAAGGCGGAGTTGACGACCTACGATGGGCAACCGTCCGACCTGCCCGGCGCGTGGCCCCAATTCCGAGGGCCCAACCTGGATGCGATCGGCAAGGTGGATGTCACGCTGGCCCGGCAGTGGGCTGCCGAAGGCCCGCCCGTGCTGTGGTCGGTGGATCTGGGCGAAGGGTACGCCGGAGCGGCGGTGCGCGACGGCAGGGTTTTTGTTGCCGACTACGACCAGCAGAAGCAGGGCGACGCGATTCGCTGTTTTTCCCTGGCCGACGGGAAGGAAATCTGGCGGTACTTCTATCCGGTCAAGGTCAAACGCAATCATGGCATGAGTCGGACCGTTCCGGCCGTCACCGACAAGTACGTCGTCACGATGGGACCGAAATGTCACGTCGCCTGTCTCGACGCGGCGACGGGCAGGCTCCACTGGTTTCTCGACCTGGTCAAAGATTACGGCGCCAAGGTGCCCGCCTGGTATGCGGGGCAGTGTCCGCTGATCGAAGAGGGTAAGGTCATCCTCGGCATTGGCGGTACGTCCCTGATTATGGCGGTGGACATCGAGACCGGCAACGCGGTCTGGGAGACCCCGAATCCGAAGAAGTGGGAGATGACCCACTCGTCCATCGTGCCAATTGAATGCGCCGGCACGCGGATGTACGTCTGGTGTGCCAGTGGCGGCGTCGTCGGCGTCTCGGCCGAGGACGGGAAGGTGTTATGGGAGACGTCGGAATGGCAGATTCGCATCGCCAATGTCCCCACACCGGTCCCGGTGGGCGAGGGACGTCTGTTCCTTTCAGGCGGCTACAACGCCGGTGCGATGATGGTGAAGCTCACGAAGCAGAACGATCGGATTGTGCCGGAGATTGAATTCCGTCTTCCGCCGGAGGTGTTTGGATCGCCTCAGCACACGCCGATCCTCTACGAGGGCCACATCTACGGTGTCCGTCCCGACGAGCAACTCGTTTGCCTGGACCTCGAAGGCAACGTGGTCTGGACCAGCGGCAGCACGCACAGGTTCGGCCTGGGACCTTTCACGATCATCAACGATCTTCTCTATGTCATGGACGACCACGGGCTGCTGACGCTCGCGGAGGCGACGCCGACCGGCTTCGTGCTATTGGCCCAGGCGGATGTGCTCGAAGGGATCGACGCCTGGGGTCCGATGGCGGTTGTCGGCAATCGGCTGCTGCTGCGCGATCTGACCAGGATGGTATGCCTGGACATTGGTGTGCGGTAGAGCGGCGTTGAATGGCGGGTGTGGCTCTGCTACAATCGCGACGATGGACAGGAAAGGACACGGGAACCACGATGAATCAGCCGCAAGGCAAAACGGACTCCGGCGTCATCATCGGTGTGCTGATCGGCACGGCGGTGCTGGTCGCGATCGTCGCTGTCCTGCGGGTCGATACGACGGGGCAGAGCGGCAGCGGTCTGAGCGACGCGTACGAACTGGATGCCGTGATGATGGCCCGCTTCGATCCGAACCTGATCGCCTACCGCGAAGTCGAGCCGGCCATCGCCACGGGATTCGCGCGGTCCCGGGCTCTGACGCTCGATGGCGAGGGGCAGCTGTACATTGCCGGCGACAAAGCCGTGCGCGTGCTGAGTAACAAAGGCACATTGGAGCATGTGATCGCGGTCTCGGGCGAGCCTCGATGCGTCGCCGTTTCGTCGGAGGGTCGGGTTTACGTTGGGCTGAGGAATCACGTCGAGGTCTTCGATGCGACGGGCGAGCGCCTTGCGGCCTGGGAGCCGCTGGGCGACCGGTCGTTTCTGTCGAGTATCCTCGTGGCCGGCGACAGCGTGTTTGTCGCCGATGCCGGAAACGCCGTGGTGCTGCGCTATGACAAGACGGGGAAGTCCATCAATCGCATCGGCGAGAAGGACCCCTCGCGGGACATCCCGGGCTTCGTCGTGCCGAGCCCGTACTTCGATCTGGCGCTGGCGCCGGATGGATTGCTTCGCGTCGTCAGTCCCGGGCGCACACGGGTCGAAGCGTACACCTTTGATGGAGATCTGGAATTCTCCTGGGGCGAGAACAGCATTCGTATCCACGGTTTCTGCGGCTGCTGCAATCCGGTCAACATCGCTATGCTGCCCGACGGCCGGTATGTGACCGCCGAGAAGGGCTTGATTCGCGTGAAAATCTATGATGCCAAGGGAACGTTTCAGAGTGTTGTCGCCGGCCCCGAACAGTTGGTTAAGGGAGGTGCCGCTCGCGTCTTCGAGAACGCCGAGGACGCCGAGGCCAGCGGATTCGACGTGGCGGTCGACGCCGCCGGCCGGATCTACGTGCTCGACACGATAGAGAACAAGGTCCGCATCTTCGTAGAGAACCAGAAAGGTCGATCCGAGTGAGTCGCTTGTCATCAACACAGAGCAGACGCGCGTTTTTTGCCGGCGTGCTGCGTTATGGAGTGCTGGGCGGCTTGGCCGCAACGGGAGTCTTCGCAGTCGCCAAGAGACGCCGCTTGGTCCGAGAGGGCCGGTGCATCAACGAGGGTCTGTGCCTGGGATGTGCGGCCTATCGTGGCTGTGATCTGCCGGCGGCCCTGGAGTCGAAACGATCCTTCGAGCGAGGTGAGCATGGTCCAGCGAAATGACGATGTCACGCGCCGTCGCGTCCTGCGAGACGGACTGTGGGGCGCCTGCCTGGCCGGAATCGGCGGTGTAGTGGGCTATGCCGCTCACAAGAGCCAGAAGACCGACTGGGTCTGGCAGATCGATCCGTACAAGTGCATCGCGTGCGGGAACTGCGCGACCTACTGCGTGCTCGAAGAATCAGCGGTCAAGTGCACCCACGTGCACGCGATCTGCGGCTACTGCAAGATCTGCTTCGGGTTCTTCGATCCGGAGCCGTATCAGATCAACGAGGGTGCCGAGAATCAGATGTGTCCCACCGGCGCCATCCGGCGCAAGTACGTCGAAGATCCATACTACGAATACACGATCGACGAACCGTTGTGCAACGGGTGCGGCAAGTGCGTCAAAGGATGCAATGCATTCGGCAATGGTTCATTGTTCCTCCAGGTGCGTCACGATCGCTGCGTGAACTGCAACCAGTGTGCGATCGCGGCGGCCTGCCCGTCGCAGGCGTTCCGGCGCGTCCCGGCCGACCATCCCTATCTGCTCAAGAGTGTGGATCACGCCTGATGACACATTCGCGTCACATTCTCATTCTGTCGTTGGTTCTGCTCGCATCGGGCGTGACGGCGTTCGGGTTGGAGCGGTTTCCCCCGCCCCAGTTCGAGACGGACTATGTCCGGCCCACGACGACGGTGCCGAACCCGCCGCAGGGCTTCTGGGAGTATGTTGATGTCGGCGTTCTGGTCGTCGCCCTGTTTCTGGCGACATACCTGATCTTGCGAAAGCGCAGTCGCAAGTGGATCTTTGCGCTGATGCTTTTCAGCCTGGTGTATTTCGGGTTTTTCCGCAAGGGATGCGTCTGTCCCGTCGGTGCTGTTCAGAATGTGACCCTCACGGTGTTCGACTCAACCTATGCGATTCCCATCACCGTGCTGGTCTTTTTCGCATTGCCCTTGGTGTTCGCGCTGTTCTTCGGACGGGTCTTCTGCGGGGCGGTCTGTCCGCTCGGAGCGATCCAGGACGCCGTGCTGATCCACCCCGTGCGCGTCCCTGGGTGGCTGGAGAGCGGACTTCGCCTGATTGCATACCTCTATCTCGGTGCCGCCGTGCTTTTTGCTGCCCTGGGCGCGATGTTCATCATCTGCCGTTACGATCCGTTCGTCGGCTTCTTCCGGTTCGGAGGCAACTGGAAGATCCTTGTCTTCGGCGGGTGTTTGCTGCTGATCGGGGTGTTCGTGGGCCGGCCGTACTGTCGCTTTCTCTGTCCCTACGGCGTGATCCTGCGGCAGCTCTCGCGGCTGTCCAAATGGCGTGTCACGATCACGCCGACCGACTGCATCCAATGCCGCCTCTGTGAAGACGCCTGTCCCTTCGGCGCGATTCGCAAGCCGACCGAGCCGTGGCCGGCGAAGGAATACCTGATCGCCAAAGCGCGCTTGGCCTTCTTCCTCGTGCTGCTGCCTA
Source organism: Sedimentisphaerales bacterium (assembly GCA_035448545.1). Classification (GTDB taxonomy): domain Bacteria; phylum Planctomycetota; class Phycisphaerae; order Sedimentisphaerales; family Anaerobacaceae; genus Anaerobaca. The sequence goes on from DAOTJE010000014.1 coordinate 61,281, forward strand.
TCTTGATCGGCGCCGGTGGTTGGGCCGGATACGAGCTGCGCGGGTGGCTGGCGCAGGTCCATCCGCAGGTGCGCCTGGCCCAGCGCATCTACCTGGAAGAGAACGCACAGGTCGAAGGCACCACGGACGCCAGCGACGCCTTCCGTGCGACCGGAAGGCCGAGCGCGGAGCTCTATCGCGAGGCGACACTGCTGCGCGACCGATTCGGCATCGGTGGCGTTCTGTTCGGCGCCTTTGTCGGGCTGGTGATCGGAGGCAAGCTGCTGTCGCTTTCGGTCAAGCGCCGACGCACCGACTACGAGGCGGACCGCGCCAGTTGCCTGGCCTGCGGTCGATGCTACGAATACTGCCCCAAAGAGCATGAGCGATGGAAGAACCGCACAGAGAGGTTGGTGAGGCCCTGATGACGGACAGGTCACTACAGATTCCCGCCAATGAGCCGAGCCTTGCATGCCGGACCGCTCGCACGACGGCCAAGGTCGCCGGCGCGTTCTCGCTGATCTTCCTGACGTTGCTCGTCGCCAACTTCATCGGCACCAGCGTGATCGGGCCGCGGCGCGAGAACCGCCTGACCGCGATGAAGGCGCAGCTTCGCGAAGGTGAGGCGACAGAGGAGAAGCTGTCGGAGATTCGTCAGTTGGACCTTCGCATTCGGCGTGACCGAGTCTGGCGGCTGAATTTCGCGCACAAGACCAGCCATGCCCTTCTGGCCAGTATCGTCGTGTTCTTCGTCGCCGGCAAGCTGGCGCGCGTGCTGAACAAGCGGCTCCCGAAACCCGAGCATGCTCCGGACGCGGGCGTCCAGCAGATTCGCGAGGCCCGCAGCGCCCGCTGGACGGTTACCGCGGGACTGGTCATCCTGGGGGGTATCATCGCGGTGTTTGTGACGAACGAGGCGCCGCTGGCATTCGTCGGTGCCAAAGGTACGGAGGCTTCTCCTGTCGCGATCGTGGAGCCCAACGAAACAGGACCTTCCTATGCGTCGATGGAGGAGAAACGTGTCCAGTGGCACCGCTTCCGCGGTCCGGGCGGGGGCGGCGTGAGCCTGTTCACCAACATTCCCACCGAGTGGGACGGCAAGACCGGCAAGGGCATTGCGTGGAAGACTCCGGTGCCGCTGGCCGGGAACAACTCGCCGATTGTGTGGAACGACCGCGTTTTTCTCAGCGGCGCGACAGAGACCAAGCAGGAGGTCTACTGCTTCGATGCCGCTTCGGGCCGGCTGCTCTGGACGGGCGACGTTCCGATTTCGCCGGTGGCGATCGCGACGAAGATCGAGGTGATGGAGGATACCGGCCGATCCGCTTCGACCATGGCCACCGACGGCAGGCGCGTCTATGCGATCTTTGCGACCGGCGACATTGCCGCCTTCGACTTCGGCGGCCGCCGGCTCTGGTACAAGAGTCTGGGCGTGCCGGAAAGCGCCTACGGCTATGCGTCCTCACTGGAGACGTATCAGGACCGCGTGATCGTTCAGTACGATCAGGGTGACGGCAGCGAGGACAAATCCCGCCTTTACGCGCTGGACGGCGCTTCGGGCCGAGTCGTGTGGGAAGCCAAACGGGACGTGCCGAATTCCTGGACCTCGCCCATTGTGGTGGAGGTCGGGGGCGCGCCGCAGCTGATTACCCTGACCGATCCCTGGCTGCTGGCCAACAACCCGGTCGACGGCGCCGAGATCTGGCGGGCCGAGTGTGCCGGCGGCGACGTGGCGCCTTCGCCGATCTACGCGGGAGGACTGGTGCTGGCGGTCGAGCCGTACAGTCACCTGGTTGCAGTCAAGCCCACCGGACAAGGGGACGTTACCAAGACCCACGTTGCCTGGACGATGGACGAAGGGGGCCCAGACATCTGCAGCCCGGTCGGCAACGACCAGTACGTGTACCTGCTCGAAGGATCAGGGCTGTTGATCTGCTGTAGCGTGGCCGACGGCAAGAAGGTCTTCGACCACGACCTGCGGACCGACTTCATGGCTTCGCCGAGCATCGTGGGCGACAAGATCTATCTTCTGAGCGCTGACGGGATCATGTACATCGGCCGGGTGGGGCCCGAATACAAGGAACTGGCGAAGTGCGAGCTGGGTGAGAAATGCCACGCGTCCCCCGCGTTTGTGGACGGGCGCATCTACATCCGCGGGCTGGAGAATCTGTGGTGCATCGGCGGACCGACCGCCGTCGGAAAACCAGACTAATCGAGCGCTTATGGAAGAACTGGATCTGAAATTTGTCGATCAAACCGTTGCGCGTGTCGGCACGGGCGCCGAGAAGGTGCTGGAGATTCTCCAGGCCCTTCAGACGTACTACGGCTATCTCCCCACCGAGGCGCTTCAACGGGTCTGCGCCCTGACGGAGATCACGCCGGCGACGATCACCGGCGTCTCGACCTTCTACGATCAGTTCCGCCACCGGCCGGCAGGCAAGCACATCATTCACGTATGTGTGGGTACCGCCTGTCACGTCAAGGGCGCCGACCAGGTGTACGAGGAGTTCCTTCGCTATCTCGGTATTCCCGAGGGTGAAGATACCGATGCGCAGAAGCTGTTCACCGTGGAGAAGATCGCGTGCCTGGGCTGCTGCACGCTGGCTCCGGCGGTGCAGATCGACGACGTGACGTATGGCCATCTGACGCGAGAGACGGTCCCCAAGGTGCTGAGCGACTTTCTCAGGCACGCCGACGCCAAGGCCGCTCGTCACGGGAAGCGCCGGCGCAAGGGAAAAGCCGGCGCCGTCGGCGAATTGCGCGTGGGGCTCGGTTCCTGCTGCGTCGCGCGCGGCAGTGGGCGACTCAACGAGGCGCTCGACAGGGCTCTGGCCGAGACGGGCGTCAAGGTGTCCGTCAAGCGCGTCGGTTGTGTGGGCATGTGCCATCAGACACCTCTGCTGGAGGTGGTCCTGCCGAACGGGGAATCGTCTCTCTACGCAAGGGTCCAGCCCGAAGATGCCAAGGCCATCGTCCTGAGGCACTTCGGCACGCGTGGTCCGGTTCGGAAGGTGCGAACGAAAGTCTCTCGGGTACTCGACCGTCTGCTGACCGACGAGAACTCCGAACCGGTGACGCGCTACTCGATTCACGTTCGCGACCGGGCGGTTTCGGACTTTCTCGGTCATCAAATTCATATCGCCACCGAGCACTGCGGCCAAATCGATCCGACCGACCTCGACGAGTACCTGGCCCATGATGGATTCCAGGCGCTGGAGAAGAGTCTTCGCGAGTTCGGGCCGGAGGAAGTGATCGCCCAGATCGAGAAGAGCGGCCTGCGAGGCCGGGGCGGCGCCGGCTTCCCGACGCACCTGAAGTGGTCGGCCGTGCGGGCCCAGGAGGCGGAGATCAAGTACATCGTCTGCAACGGCGATGAGGGCGATCCCGGCGCGTTCATGGACCGGATGTTGATGGAGTCGTATCCATACCGGATTCTCGAAGGAATGGCCATCGCGGCACGCTGCGTCGGCGCGAAGGAAGGATTCCTCTACATTCGCGCGGAGTACCCCCTGGCGATCCGACGGGTCAACGAGGCGATCGAGAAGTGCGCCGATCGCGGGTATCTCGGCGACCATATTCTGGGCAGCGACTTCTCGCTGCGCCTGAAGATCGTCGCGGGTGCCGGTGCGTTCGTGTGCGGGGAAGAGACGGCTTTGATGGCGAGCATTGAGGGCCGTCGCGGCATGCCCAGGCTGCGTCCGCCATACCCGGCGGTGAAGGGGCTGTGGTCCCGGCCCACGCTGATCAATAACGTCGAGACGTATGCCGCGGTGCCGTGGATTCTACGAAACGGCGCCGACGCCTACGCTGCCATCGGCACAGACAAGAGCAAGGGCACGAAGGTCTTCGCGCTGGCGGGCAAGGTTGCACGCGGTGGCCTGATCGAAGTGCCGATGGGTATTTCGATCCGGCAGATCGTGGAGGAGATCGGGGGCGGTGTTGCCGGCGGCCTCAAGTTCAAAGCGGTTCAGGTGGGCGGTCCTTCCGGCGGATGCATTCCCGTCGGGTCGGACAATCTCTCGATCGATTACGAATCGCTGACCGCCGCCGGGGCGATGATGGGCTCGGGCGGTCTGGTCGTGCTGGACGAGACCGACTGCATGGTCGATATCGCGCGGTACTTCCTGCAGTTTACGCAAAATCAGTCGTGTGGTAAGTGCACTTTCTGTCGGATCGGTACCCGCCGGATGCTCGACATCCTCGACCGGCTCTGCGCCGGAGAAGGCAGGGTCGACGATCTGGACGAGCTGCAGCACCTGGCGGAGATGGTCAAGAAAGGCAGCCTCTGCGGTCTTGGTAAGACGGCGCCCAACCCGGTACTGTCGACCCTGCGGTACTTCCGCGACGAATACGAGGCCCACATCCGGAAGCGTTGCCCGGCCGGAAAGTGCAAGGCCCTCATCGCGTACTCGATCACGGACGACTGCATCGGCTGCACGATCTGCGTCCAGCACTGCCCGACCGGCGCGATCGAGATGAAACCCTACGAGAAGCACGAAATCGATCCTAACAAATGCGTTCGGTGCGGGACCTGCAAGAGCGTTTGCCCGGCCGCCGCAATCCGAGTGGAATAACCATGCCCAGGATTACGATAGACGGTCGTGAGGTGGAGGTGGACGCCGGCGCGACGATTCTCGATGCCGCCCGCAAGCTCGGGATCGAGATTCCCACGATGTGTTACCTGCGGGGCCACGACGCAACCACCAGTTGCATGGTCTGTGTGGTGAAGGTGGTCGGCGGCAACGGGCTGGTGCCTGCCTGCGGCACGCCGGTGCGAGATGGAATGCAGGTAGAGAGCACCAGCGAAGAGGTGTTCGACGCAAGGAGATCGGCGCTGGAACTGCTGCTGAGCGATCACGTGGGCGACTGTGTCGGGCCCTGCGTGGTGGGCTGTCCGGCCCACATGAATATCCCGCAGATGATCCGGCAGATCGCCGCCGGCCAACTGGCGGATGCGATCGCAACGGTCAAGCGGGACATCGCGCTGCCGGCGGTGCTGGGGCGCATCTGCCCGGCGCCGTGCGAAAACGTCTGCCGGCGGGCGCAGCATGACCAGGCGGTTTCGATCTGCCTGCTCAAGCGTCACGTGGCCGACGTCGACCTCAGCAGCGAGGTACCCTACGCGCCGAAGTGCGCTGCGCCCAAGGGCAAGCGCGTAGCGATCATCGGCGCCGGGCCTGCGGGTCTGGCGGCGGCGTATTATCTCCAGCAGGAGGGTTTCGGCTGTGTGGTCGTTGATGAACACGATGAGCCGGGTGGGATGCTGCGGTACGGCGTGCCGGAGAGCGAACTGCCGCACGACATTCTGAAAGCCGAGATCGCGCAGATCGAGAAACTCGGCGTGCGATTCCGGCTCGGCATCCGCGTCGGCCAGGCCATCTCGATGGAGGAGGTGCGCAAGCAGTTCGACGCCGTGTTCGTGGCCGTTGGCGAATTGAAGGAAGGCGACGCCGAAGCACTCCGGTTCGCAGCGGCCGACAAGATCAAGGTGGACGGCACTACGTATGCGACCGACCTGCCGGGCGTGTTCGCCGGGGGCGATGCAGTTCGCCGGCGGCGAATGACCGTGCGTGCGGTCGCCGACGGAAAGGAGGCGGCACGCTCGATTGCCCAGTACCTCAGCGGGCAGGAGGTGGTCGGTCCCGAGAAGCGGTTCAACAGCCGCATGGGCAAGCTCACGGAATCCGAGCTGTCCATCTTCCTGCAATCGGCCAGTTCGGAACCGCGAACCAAGCCATTCGGTATCGCCAGCACGTTCAGCGTGGACGAGGCCCGCGCCGAATCGCTCCGTTGCCTTCGCTGCGATTGCCGCAAGCCCGATGCGTGCCTGCTGAGACGGTATGCCCAGGCCTACGGCGCCCGGCAGAACCGGTACAAGGCGGACCGGCGGCTCTTCGTTCAGCGGACACAACACCCCGACGTAATCTACGAGCCGGGCAAGTGCATCGACTGCGGCATCTGCATCCAGATCGCCTCGGAGGCCGGCGAGGCGTTGGGCCTGACGTTCGTCGGTCGCGGGTTCGACGTTCGCGTGGCGGTCCCGTTCGACGGAACGCTTGCGGACGGATTGCGCGTGGCGGCTGAGCGATGCGTGGCCGCCTGTCCGACCGGTGCACTGGCCTTCAAGGATGGCAAAGAGCCTCCGTCCGCATGATGCGGAGGTGCTTCATCGGTGACTCTCTGGAGGGTACGCTATGCTCGCTATGTCAGGACTGCATCCGCAGGACTGTCTCGGCCACGCGACGACCGAGATTCCGGGCGGTCGTCATGCCGTATTCGTCCTTCGTGACGCCTCCTTCGATGCCGCTCCAGAGGGTGGCGCCGAAGCGGGAGTATGGCCGACCGTTGCCCACGACGATCATCTCCTGGCAGAACAGCGAGACCTGGACGGACTGGACAGTTGCTTCCTGCCCGCCGTTGCGGGTGCCGCCGACGGCCAGGACGCCGCCGACCTTGTTGCTCAGCGCCAGGTCATTCTGATAGAACGCAATGCAGCGATCGAGGAAGGCCTTGCACAACGCGCTCATGTTGCCGAAGTAGACGGGGGTGCCGATGATGATGCCGCGGACGTTCGGGTCGGTGAGCCTGGGGATCAGCGACGGGAAGTCGTCCTTCTCGCCGGGGTCCAGGGGGATGCCGGCGGCCAGGCTGCCGTTGATTTTCAGTCCCGCCAGTTCGATCAGCTCGGTTTCGATTCTCGGGCTGACCTTTCCGGCGGCTTCGAGGCAGACTTTCAGCGAGGTGGCGGTCGTCTGGCCCTGCCGGGGGCTGCACGAGATGCCGACGATCTTGAGGCCGTTACGCGAAGGTCCTTCCGCTCCTTGGGCAGTCGATGCGACAGCGGCTGCCGTCACTCCGGCGGCAAGGGAATCTCTCACGAAGTCTCGACGAGTGATGTTTTTCATCGGCGCTCTCCTTCTGATTCTGGGTGATAGGCGTGCGACACACTCCGATTCTGGAGGCGGTGCGTATACAATGGAGATAGAACGAGCTTGACATTGTGTTGTCGTAGCATCCAAGCATGTTGGCCGAGTTTACCGTTTTTTCAGGAGGATCATTATGAGGTCACAAGCGCGTAGTGCCTACCAAAATCCGTCGTGGATCTGTCTTGGCATCGGTGTAGCCGTTGTTCTGGAAGCCTTCGGCCCGGCGTACGGCGCCGACTGGCCCAACTATCGTGGTCCCAACTATGATGGGATCTCAGATGAGACCGGCTGGCGAGCAGTCCTGCCGGAAGGTTCGGCCGTGGAATGGAAGACGTCTCTCGGGTGGGGATTCGCGTCGATGGCGGTCCGCGACGGATGCGTCTACGCCATGGGCAACGTCGATGGCCGGGATGTGCTCTACTGCCTCGATGCGGCTACCGGGCAGGAGAAGTGGAAGCAGTCGTATCCCTGTCCCCGGCTCGACAAGAACCATGAGGGTGGTCCGGCGGCCACACCGACCGTGGAGGGCGATTCCGTGTACGTCTTCAGCAAGAACGGCGATGTTCTGCGCCTTCGGGCCGAGACCGGGCAGGTCGTCTGGCACAAGAGACTGCACGAAGACCCCGGCGTCAAGGAGCTGACGTGGTATTTCTCCGGCTCGCCGTTGATCGTGGACGATCTGGTGATTCTGAACGCGGGCACCGCGGGCGTGGCGCTGAGCAAGGCCGACGGCCGCGTGGTCTGGCACAACGGTAAGGATGCCGGCGGTTACGCAACGCCTGTGCCCTATATCCATGCGGGCAAGAAATGCGTCGCACTGTTTGGGTGCCAGCACCTGTTCGGTCTGGAGGCCGCCACCGGCAAGATCCTTTGGCGCTTCGAGTGGAAAACGAGCTACGACATCAATTCGGCCGATCCGATCATCGACGGCGACCATATCTTTATCTCGTCGGGGTACAACAAGGGCTGCGCCCTGCTGAAGCTCGGCGACGGCAAGGTCACGGAAGTCTACAGCAACAGGAACATGCGAAATCAGTGCAATTGTTCGGTGTTGTGGAAGGGATACGTCTACGGCTTCGACGGGCAGGTCGGCGGCAGCGGCAAGCTCACCTGCCTCGATCTCGAAACCGGCCAGATCAAGTGGGCCCAGGGTGGATTGGGCACCGGCTCACTCATGCTCGCGGACGGCAAGCTGATCGTCCTGGGCGAAAGAGGCAAGCTGGTGATCGCGGAAGCGACGCCCGATGGGTACAAGGAGTTGGCTTCGGCCGAGATTCTCGATGGCAAGTGCTGGACCGTCCCGGTGTTGGCCAATGGGCGGATTTACGCTCGCAATGCCGCCGGCGACCTGGTCTGCGTGAATGTGGGCGGCGGCAACTGATGTCGAGTGAAAGCAGAGCAGGGAGTCTCTTGGGGGGTTCGGCATGTCGATGACGGGAAAGCGGTCTTTCTTTGTTGGGATTTACCTTTTTGTGTCAGTGTTCGGCGTGTTCGGCTGGGCGGATGACTGGCCGCAATGGCGCGGCCCGAACCGCGATGGCGTATGCCGCGAGACCGGGCTGCTCCAGCAATGGCCCGAAGGCGGTCCCACGCTGCTGTGGGAACTGGCCGGAATGGGGGCCGGGTACTCGACGGTTGCCATCCTCGACGGCAAGTTGTACTCGATGGGGGACCGTCAGGCTGCTGGCGAGAAGGCCCAATACGTCTACGCCTACGATCTGGTGACGCGAAATCAACTCTGGGCGACGAGGATCGGCCCGGCGCATCAGGACGGGCCTCGTTGCACGCCTGCGCTGGACAGTGGCTTCGTTTACGCCATCGGCACCGAAGGCGATGTGGTTTGCCTGCGCCTCGGCGACGGCACGCTGGTCTGGTCGAAGAATCTGCTCGATGATCTGGGTGGCGCGGCTAATCCGAGGTGGAAGATCAGCGAGTCGCCTCTGGTTGATGGCGACAGGTTGCTGTGCACGCCCGGCGGCCACAGCGCGGCGATCGCGGCCCTCGACAAGGCGACGGGCGCGGTGATCTGGAAGACCTCGATGCCCGATATCGGACCCAACGGCCGCGACGAAGCGGGCTATTCCTCCATCATGATCAGCCACGGCGCCGGCGTGAAGCAATACGTGCAGTTGACCAATGAGGGCCTCATTGGTGTTGCCGCCGACTCGGGCAAGTTCCTGTGGGGCTACAACCGCGTCGCCAACCGTGTCGCCAACATCCCCACGCCTGTGATCGACGGAGACTATGTCTTTACCTCGACCGCCTACCAGACGGGATCGGCGCTCCTGAGGCTGGTGCCCGATGGCAGCGGCGTCAAGGCCGAGGAAGTCTATTGGCTCGACAAGGACACGTTTCAGAATCATCATGGCGGCTTCGTGAAGGTCAGCGGCTACATCTATGGCGGTCACAACCACAACCGGGGCGAGCCTACCTGCCTGGAGATGAAGACGGGCAAGGTCATGTGGCGCGCCGACCAGCTCGGCAGGGGGTCGGGATGCGTCCTGTACGCAGACGGCTGTCTGTACTTCCTGTATGAGGACGGCACGGCAGTTCTGATCGAGGCGACACCGGAGAAGTACAACCTAAGAAGCTCGTTCAAGCTCCCGCAGCGCCCGACGGCGACGGGGACGGCCTGGCCGTATCCGGTGATCTCCGACGGCAGGCTCTATCTGCGGCACGCGGATGTCCTGTTCTGTTACGACGTGAAGGCGAAGTAGACGCTTCTCTTCCGGGGACTGTTCCATGAAGGCGGCGGTCATCCACGAGAATGGTGAGCTGGACGTTGTGCACGTGGAGGATGTCCCCGAGCCTTCACCGGGGCCCGGGGAGGTCGTGCTGAAAGTCACCTGTGCCGGCCTGAACCACCTGGATATCTGGGTCCGGAAGGGCCGGCCGGGGACATCGCTGAGCGATACACCGCGCGTCCTCGGGTCCGATGCGGTGGGCTTCGTCGAGGAGGTGGGCAGGGGTGTGGAGGGCGTCAAGGTCGGCGACGAAGTCATCGTGAACCCTGCCTTGAGTTGTGGGCGCTGCGAGTCTTGCGCCCGAGGCCAGCAGAGCGAATGTCTATCGTTCGGGATCGTGGGACTCAGCCGGCCAGGCACGTTTGCCGAGCGTGTGGTGGTCCCTGCCCGCAATTTATGGCCCAAACCGGCGCATCTGTCTGCCGAGGAGGCCGGCACGCTGTCGCTCGCCTCCGTCACGGCTTGGCGGATGCTGATGACGCGAGCCCAGGTTCGACCGGGTGAGAGCATCCTGATCCACGGCATCGGGGGCGGCGTCGCCCTCTGCGCGATGCAGTTTGCCAAGTTGATCGGCGCGGAGGTGATTGTCACTTCATCCTCCGATGAGAAGCTCGCCCTCGCTCGCGAGCTCGGCGCCGACCACACGATTCACTACCGCAACCAGGATGTCGTGAAATGCGTGCGGGAGATTACGGGCGGGCGCGGCGTGGACGTCGCAATTGACAGCGTCGGCGCCGCCACATGGCCGGTGGATTTCGCGTGTGTCCGGCGGGGCGGGCGGATCGTCACCTGCGCCATTACCACGGGCCCGAAGGCCGAGACAAATCTCCAGGCCCTCTACTGGAACCAGTTGACGATCCTCGGATCGACGATGGGCTCGGATGAGGATTTCCGGCAGATGCTGCGAGCAGTGGCCGTCAACCGGCTGCGGCCCGTCATCGATGAGGTTTTCACGCTGGAGGAAGTGCGCCGGGCCATGGCGAAAATGGAAGCGGGCCGGCAATTTGGCAAGATCGCCCTGCGGATTGCCCCGTAGAAACAGGGAGAAAGACCGAACAACTCTCCGGTAGCAGCATATAGGTAGAGTCAAAGGATCTGTTGTTTCCTGTAAAGGAGGCTCTATATGTCCGCAACTGCTTCCACGATGCTGCCCTTGAGCACGAAGGCGCCGGATTTCCATTTGCCCGACACCGAGGGCAAGATGGTGTCGCTGTCCGATTTCCACGACGCCAGGGCGCTGGTTGTGGTGTTCCTCTGCAACCATTGCCCCTTCGTCAAGCATGTGATCGATGATTTCGTCGATCTGGTGAAGGACTATCAGGATCGGGGGGTCGCTTTTGTCGCGATCAACTCGAACGACGTGGCGACCTACCCCGACGACCGGCCCGAGATGATGGCGAAATTCGCCAGGCAACGAGGTTTCACCTTCCCTTATTTGTACGACGAGACGCAGGAGGTCGCCAAGGCCTATCGCGCCGCCTGCACGCCGGACTTCTTTGTCTTCGACGAGAAACGCCGGTTGGTTTATCGCGGGCAGATGGATGACAGTCGGCCCGGCAACGGTGTGCCGATCACCGGCGCCGACCTCTGCGCGGCGCTCGATGCGATTCTGGAAGGCGGTCCCATTCCCGAAAGGCAGAAGCCCAGCATCGGGTGCAACATCAAGTGGAAGGCCGGCAATGAGCCGGACTACTTCTGATCGCCGTCGTTGCGGGCAATTCATACTGTTGAAAGTGACGGTCTTGTGAAGATGAAGTTCACAGTAGCAGTCGCAACTTTGTTCGTTGTCACGCTGGCCTCTTCGGTCGGGGCGGCCGAGGTCCGCGATGTAAATACCCCGCAGACATTGCAGGAGTACCTGCGCGAAGCGGCGCAGAACAACGCGGGGCTGAAAGCGGCGTTCGAAGAGTGGAAGGCGGCTCTGGAAGCAGTGCCCCAGGCAAAGGCGCTGCCTGACCCTCGCTTCACATACGGCTACTTCATCGAGGAGGTCGAGACGCGTGTCGGTCCACAGAAGCATCGTCTGGGCATCATGCAGGTCTTCCCTTGGTTCGGCACGATCGAAGCCCGCACGGATGCAGCCTCTGCGGCCGCCGAGGCCGCGCGCAAACGCTACGAGGCCAGGAAGCTGCAACTGTTCTACGACGTCAAGGACACCTTCCACGAGTACGTCTATCTCCAAAGCGCCATCGAGATCGCCCGAGAGAACCTCGATCTGGTGCGGCACTTTGAGGAAGTGGCCCGCGCCCGGTACACGGCGGCCACCGCCGGCCATCCCGACGTCATTCGTGCCCAGGTCGAATTGGCGATGCTGCAAGACAAGCTCGTCGCTTTGCAGGAATTGCGCGAGCCGATTGTCGCTCGACTCAACGCGGCGCTGAACCGGCCCACCTCTGAGCCGTTGCCTTGGCCCAAGGCTGAGACGCAAGAGATGGTTCCGGTGGACCAGCCCACGGTGCTGGCAGCGCTGAGAAAGCAGAATCCCCAATTGCAGGCGATGGATTTCGACGTGGAGGTCGCCCGAAACCGGATCGGGCTGGCGAAAAAGAAGTTCTATCCCGATCTCGGTGTCGGCGTCGATTGGATCGTTACGGATGACGCGATGATGTCGGGCGTGCGCGACAGTGGCAAGGACCCCGTGATCCTGATGTTCAGCCTGAATCTGCCGATCTGGCGCAAGAGCTACGGTGCGGCCGAGCTGCAGGCGAGGGCGCAGTCGCGTCGGGCGCTGCATCACAGGCAGGATATCGAGAACGAGCTTCTGGCCCGAGCCCAAGGTGTTCTCTACGATCTTGAAGACAGCGGCCGGAAACTGCGCCTCTACGAGCAGGCGCTGGTCCCAAAGGCCCAAGAGCTGGTGGGTGCGTCCGAGACCGCGTACGCGGCCGGAACGGTCGATTTTCTCAGCCTGATCGACGCCGAGCGGACGCTGCTGCGATTCCGCCTTGAATGCGAGCGGGCTCGCGCAAATCAGCACCAGCGGCTGGCGGAACTGGAGATGCTGGTCGGAACCGAGTTGTCCGACTGAGGGGAGCAGACGCGTTCCTGTGGGTGGAAGAGCGGAATACCGCGAACACAAATCCCACTATGGCGGTATACATTGGTGTTGATTCAGAAAGGCGACCCGAATGGCATCGATTCGGCGGATAATCCGGTCGGGGGCGTGGGCGGTCGGTGTGCTGATCCTGATCGCGGTCGGTTTCCTTCTTGGGTATGTGGTTTCACCGACCTCACAAACGGAGGCGGCCAACGCGGCGATGGCGGACATGCAGCCTGCTGCGGGTCCGCAGCTATGGTACTGCTCGATGCATCCGCAGATCATTCGGGACAAGCCGGGCAAGTGCCCGATTTGCGAGATGGATTTGATCCCGATGCCTGCGGATATGGCTGCCCACGCGACGCCGCGCGAGCTGGTCGTCTCGGAGGCGGCCGCCCGTCTGATGGACATCCAGACCTCTGCCGTCGAACGAAGAGCCGTGACGAACAGAGTTCGCACGGTGGGGAAGGTCGATTACGATGAGACCCGCGTCAAGTCGATCACCGCGTGGTTGCCCGGCCGCATCGACCGTCTCTACGTCGACTTCACCGGCACCAGCGTCAGGGCTGGCGATCATCTCGTCGATCTCTATAGCCCCGAATTGTTCGGCGCGCAGGCGGAGTTACTGCAGGCGGCCAAGGCGGCTTCCCGAGACGCGGCCGAGGCATCGGAATATCTCAAGGACTCCGCTCAGACTACGCTTGCCGCCGCCCGAGAGAAGCTGCGTCTGCTGGGCCTCAAGACTGGGCAGATCGAGACTATCGAAACGTCGGGCCAGCCCGTGACGCACGTGACTATCTACTCGCCTATCGGCGGCGTGGTGGTCCAGAAGATGGTGACCGAGGGGATGTACGTCAGCACAGGAACGCACATCTACACCGTCGCCGACCTGTCTCATGTCTGGGTCAAGCTCGATGCCTATGAATCCGACTTGCCCTGGATCCGCTATGGACAGGAGGTCACGTTCACCGCCGAAGCCTATCCCGGCGAGGTCTTCCGGGGCTGGATCAGCTTCATTGCGCCGACGCTGGACCCGAAAACCAGAACAATGAAAGTCCGTGTCAACGTGCGGAATCCTGATGGACGGCTCAAGCCCGAGATGTTCGTTCGGGCAGTGGTCGAATCCCACTTGGCCCAGGAGGGCAAGGTGATGGACGCGGATCTGGCGGGCAAGTGGACCTGCCCAATGCATCCATCGGTCGTCAAGGACGAGGCGGGGACGTGTGACGTCTGCGGGATGGACCTCGTGACCACCGAATCGCTTGGCTACGTGACGGCTCAGTCCGCCGGCGTGCTTCCGCTGGTCGTTCCGGCGTCCGCTCCCTTGATCACGGGCCAACGTGCGATTGTGTACGTGAAAAAGCCCGACACCGAGCATCCGACGTTCGAAGGGCGGCAGATCATCCTCGGGCCTCGAGCGGGCGACTTCTACATCGTCAAGGAGGGGCTGACCGAAGGCGAACAGGTGGTTACCAATGGCAATTTCAAGATTGACTCCGCTCTCCAGATCCAGGCCAAACCGAGCATGATGAATCCGGAGGGCGACGCTATGCCGGGCGGACATCAACATCGGATGGAGGCGGGACAAGAAAATCAAACACACAGTCATTGACCGGCGCCTGGACGCGCCGAGAAGGAGAAGACCATGAAGATCGAAAGAAGATCATATCACATGACGTTGACTGTAGCTGGTGTGGCCGTCATCGCGTTGTTTGTGGCCCAAGGCTGCAAGAAACAGGAGCCTGTGGCCTCACAGACCGGGTCGACCCAGGCCGCTACCACGTCACAGAGCGACCAGGCTTCCACGATGGCCCAGGAGACCTCCACAGAAGCGGCCGATCAGGTCGCGGCTACCGCCGAGCAGAAGACCTGTCCCGTCATGGAAGGCAACCCGATCAACAAGGCTATCTTCGTCGAGTACAAGGGCAAGAAAGTCTATTTCTGCTGCAAGGCCTGTCCGGAGAAGTTTCTGGCCGATCCGGAGAAGTACATCGCGAAGCTGCCGCAGTTTCAGCAATAGCGCATAGGAACACTCACTCATGGACGAAAGACAACGGGACATCCGCGCCGGCGCGAGCCTCCTGGATCGAGTGATACGCTTCTGCCTGGAAAACAAGCTCGTAGTGGCGCTGGTCGTTCTGTTGGTGGTTGGCTGGGGCTTGCTGGTGGCGCCGTTCGACTGGGACCTCGCGGGGGCGCCACGGTCGCCGGTGCCGGTGGATGCGATTCCCGACATCGGCGAGAATCAGCAGATCGTCTTCACCGAGTGGATGGGACGCTCGCCGCAGGACGTGGAGGACCAGGTGACCTATCCGCTGACGGTGTCGCTGATGGGTCTTCCCGGCGTCAAGACGGTGCGCAGCTACTCCTTCTTCGGCTTCTCGAGCATCTACGTGATCTTCCAGGAACGCGTGGACTTCTACTGGTCGCGCAGCCGGGTGCTGGAGAAACTCAACAGCCTGCCGGCGGGGACCCTTCCGGAAGGCGTTCAGCCCGCGCTGGGACCCGATGCGACCGGACTGGGGCAGGTCTTCTGGTATACGCTCGAAGGGCGCGATCCGAACGGCAATCCGGCCGGCGGCTGGGATCTCGACGAGCTGCGGACGATTCAGGACTGGTACGTTCGCTACGCCCTGCTGGGCGCCGAAGGAGTCAGCGAGGTCGCTTCGGTGGGCGGTTTCGTTCGCGAGTATCAGATCGACGTCGACCCGGACGCGATGCGCGCCTATGGGGTCGGCCTCGAAGACATCGTCAAAGCGGTTAAGGGTTCGAATATCGACGTGGGGGCGCGCACCATCGAGATCAACAAGGTCGAGTACGTCATTCGCGGCCTGGGTTTCGTCAAGCGTCTCTCCGACATCGAGCAGACTGTGATCAAGGTCAATGACAATGTCCCCATCTACGTGAAGGACATCGCGAAGGTCTCGACAGGGCCGGCTTTGCGACGCGGCGCCCTGGACAAAAGTGGAGCCGAAGCCGTCGGTGGCGTCGTGGTGGTCCGCTATGGATACAATCCGCTGGCGGCCATCCAGCACGTCAAGGAGAAGATCGATGAACTGGCGCCGGGCCTGCCGGAAAAGACTCTGGCCGACGGCACAGTCTCGAAGGTCACCATCGTGCCGTTCTACGACCGAACGGGCCTGATCTACGAAACGCTGGGCACCCTCGACACCGCTCTGACCGAAGAGGTGCTGGTGACGATCATCGTCGTGATCGTGATGGTGATGCATCTGCACAGCAGCGTGCTGATCAGCGCGTTGCTGCCTTTGGCGATCCTGATGTGCTTCATTGCGATGAAGCAGTTTGGTGTCGATGCGAACATCGTGGCTCTGTCCGGTATCGCGATCGCGATCGGAACGATGGTCGACATGGGCATCGTCATCTGCGAGAACATCCTGCGACGTCTCGACGAGGCGCAGGAAGGCGACAACGCGCTCGAAGTCGTCTACCAAGCCTCCTCCGAGGTGGGCAGCGCCGTGGTGACCGCCGTGGCCACCACGATCGTCAGCTTTCTTCCGGTCTTCACGATGACGGGAGCCGAAGGCAAGCTCTTCAAGCCGCTGGCCTTCACGAAGACGTTCGCTCTGCTGGCGTCGATCATCGTGGCGCTGACGATCATTCCGCCGGCGGCGCACATCCTTTTCACAAGAAAGACCGTCCGGAGCAGGATCAAACGCTACGTACTCGGCGTCATCTTGCTCGGCCTTGCTGTTGCCGCCGGGATTCTCTTCGCCTGGTGGATCGGCGCGATCATTGCGGCTGTCGGGCTGTACCACCTCACGCAGGATCGTTTGCCTGCAAGAGCCCGCAGCGCGATGCCTCTGCTGGCCAACGCGCTGGCTGTAGTTGTTGTCGGCATCGTCCTCACACAACATTGGCTGCCTGTGGGCCCGGTCGAAGGCTTCGCTCGAAACTTCGCTTTCGTGGCCCTGCTCGTTGGCGGCCTGCTGCTGTTCTTTCGCATCTTCCAGCACTTCTACCCCGTCATTCTCGGATGGTGTCTGGACCACAAGATCGCGTTCCTGAGCCTGCCACTGCTCATTCTGGTTCTGGGTCTGATGGTCTGGCAGGGCGTCGCCAAGGTTCTGTTCTTCGTACCCGAGCCGCTGAGACAGAATCGTGCCTGGACCGCGGCGGCGCAAGTGTTTCCTGGCTTGGGCAGGGAGTTCATGCCTGCGTTGGACGAGGGCTCGTTTCTCTACATGCCCACGACGATGCCCCACGCCTCAATCGGCGAAGTCCTCGACGTGATCGCCAAGCAGGACATGGCGTTTCAGGCGATCCCGGA
The DNA here is from genome assembly GCA_035448545.1 of Sedimentisphaerales bacterium. Taxonomy (GTDB): domain Bacteria; phylum Planctomycetota; class Phycisphaerae; order Sedimentisphaerales; family Anaerobacaceae; genus Anaerobaca. The sequence continues at coordinate 78,255 of DAOTJE010000014.1, forward strand.
GATCGATTCGGTGGTGGGCAAGCTGGGCCGGGTGGATTCGCCACTCGATCCGGCTCCGATCTCGATGATCGAGACGGTTATCAACTACAAGACCGAGTATGTCACCGACGCAGACGGTCATCGCCTGCGGTTCAAGTTCGACCGGGCCAACGGCGAGTACGTGCGGGATGCGCAGGGCAACCTCATCCCCGATCCCGACGGTCGCCCGTACCGGCAGTGGCGCGATCACATTCGCAGCCCCGATGACATCTGGAACGAGATCGTCAAGGCAGGCGAGATTCCGGGTACGACCAGCGCGCCGAAACTTCAGCCGATCGAGGCGCGAATCGTCATGCTCCAGAGCGGCATGCGCGCTCCGATGGGGGTCAAGGTCAAGGGGCCCGACCTGGCCACAATCGAGAAGGTGGCTCTGGAGATCGAGCGGTTTCTCAAGGAGGTCCCGGGCGTTGAGCCTGCGGCGGTCATCGCGGATCGGGTCGTGGGCAAGCCCTATCTCGAGATCGACATCGACCGCGAGCGGATTGCGCGGTACGGCATCAGTGTCCAGCGGGTCCAGGACGTGATCGAGGTCGCCATCGGAGGCAAACGCCTTACCACCACGGTCGAGGGCCGCCAGCGCTACGGCGTGCGAATCCGCTACCTGCGTGAGCTGCGTGACCAGATCGACACGCTGGAGAAGATCCTCGTACCGGCGCCCGATGGGTCGCAGATTCCGCTGATTCAATTGGCGGAGATCCACTATGTGCGCGGACCGCAGGCGATCAAGAGCGAGGACCTGTTTCTGACGGCCTATGTGGTCTTCGACCGCAGGCCGCAGTACGCCGAGGTCGATGTGATCGAGCAGTGCCGGCAGTACCTCCAGAGCAAGATCGATTCGGGTCAGTTCCGTGTCCCGGTAGGGGTGCACTATGAATTCGCCGGGACGTACGAGAACCAGATTCGAGCCACCCAGACCCTCACCGTCGTGGTCCCCCTGGCCCTTTTCATCATCTTTCTGATTCTGTACCTCCAGTTCAAACGCGTCTCGACCACGGCGCTGGTTTTCTCGGGCATCCTCGTCGCCTGGGCAGGCGGATTCCTCATGATCTGGCTGTATGCCAGACCCTGGTTTCTGGACTTCAGCATTTTCGGCGCCAACATGCGAGATCTGTTTCAGGTGCATCCGATCAATCTGAGTGTTGCCATCTGGGTCGGCTTCCTCGCCCTGTTCGGCATTGCCTCGGACGATGGCGTCGTGATGTGCACGTATCTGGAACAGTCGTTCCGCAACCGGCCGACGGAGACCGTGCCACAGATTCGCAAGGCGGTTGTTGCGGCCGGCTCCCGGCGGGTCCGCCCGTGCCTGATGACCACCGCGACGACGATTCTGGCGCTGATTCCCGTGCTGACCTCGACCGGCCGAGGCTCGGACATCATGGTCCCCATGGCCATCCCCTCCTTCGGTGGCATGACCATCGAGGTCCTCACCATGCTTATCGTTCCCGTTCTCTACAGCGCGCTGGAGGAGGCAAAAGCACGCCGAGCGGCAAGACGATAAGCCGGCCGGGCTGTGCAAAGACCCACAGACGGGCGGGGAATTGGAAAATCGGGGCGACAGGACTTGAACCTGCGACCTTTGGTCCCCCAGACCAACACTCTAGCCAAGCTGAGCTACGCCCCGAGCGACGGGAGCCATTGTAGTGTCGCCCGGGCGGGTGAACAAGCGTTTTTTTTCTGATTCGGGGAGCACGGTGGGGTTTTGGACAGGGCTGGGCAATCGCGCATATTATCGGACTGAGCGGCCGGTCTTCCAGAGAATCATGGACAAGAGACTTGACAGAGTTAGGCATCCCTAACTATTCTTTATGATTCGATCGTTGCTGACTGGATGAAACGATGAAGATCGAGTCCGAACAACAACTCAGCGCATCGCTGGAAGACTACCTCGAAGCCATTTTCAATCTGGCCGGCGAGTCGGAAGGGGCGCGGAGCAAGGATATCGCTGAGGCGCTCAGCGTCGCGCGGTCCTCGGTGACCGGGGCGCTCCAGGCCCTTCGCGAGAAGGGTCTGGCCAATTACCGTCCCTACGGTTGTATCACGCTGACCGAACCGGGCCGAGCCTTGGCGGCCGAGGTCGTGCGAAAGCACAACATCCTCAAGTCGTTCTTCGTCAACGTGCTTGGGGTGGACGCCGATGTCGCTCAGCAGGCGGCCTGCAAGGCGGAGCACGCGCTCGGTCCGGAGATCATCGGACGCCTCCTGAGTTTCATCAAGTATGTGACGGAGAGCCACCGCAACGGTCGCGACGTGGCCGAGGAGTTCCGCCAGTTTCACAAACAGAGATCGGGCAGCACGACCCGCAAGGCGAAGCCATGAATCCGAGCGTTGAGGTGAAGGAAAGGCAGATGCGACCTTTATCGACGGCCAAGGCAGGCGAGAAGGTACGGCTCGTTCGAATCGACGCCGGACGCGGGCTGAACAGCCGCCTGGCGTCCATGGGGCTGGTGCCCAATGTCGAGCTAAAGGTCGTCAGCAACGGACATCCCGGCCCCTTCGTACTGATCGTCAAAGAGGCCAAAGTGGTGCTGGGCAGGGGGGTCGCCCAGAAGATTCTGGTCAAGTAGGGCGGGCAGAGGTGCCCTTTTTTTGTTCAAATAGTTCGCCTCTCCTAACTTTTGCAGGGTACGGCTTTGAGGTACAGGCGGTGTCTATGAAGTCCATCAGAGTGGCGCTGGCGGGCAATCCGAACAGCGGAAAGACCAGCGTGTTCAACATGCTCACGGGGGCGCGCCAGCACGTGGGAAACTATCCCGGCGTGACCGTTGAGAAGAAGGAAGGCCAGTGCACCCATCGCGATTGGCGGATTACCTTCGTCGATCTGCCCGGCACATACAGCCTGACGGCCTACTCGGCCGAGGAGCTGATCGCCCGCAACCACATCCAGGAAGACCGGCCCGACGTCGTGGTGGACGTCGTTGACGCCAGCAATCTGGAACGGAATCTGTACCTGGCCACACAGATCATGGAGATGAACGTGCCCATGGTGCTGGCCTTCAACATGAGCGACCTGGCTGAGCGACGCGGTCTGAAGTTCGACCTGGACCAGTTGTCGCATCTGCTGGAGATGCGGATTGTCCCGACGGTGGGCAACAAGGGGCAGGGCCGGACCGAATTGCTGGATGCGATCGTCGAAACCGCAGCCGCCGAGCGTCGGGAACGAGTCCACCGGGTCACCTATGGCCAGGAGATCGAAGACAAGCTGATTCAGATTCAGCAAGCCCTCGATAAGACGAACAGTGAGGTGGTCGCCCGGTATGGTCGGCGCTGGCTGGCGATCAAGCTGCTCGAACAGGATGAGGACGTCATGTCCAAGATTCACGACCGGCAGGTCCTGGAGGTCGTCGGTCGCAGCGTCGCGCATCTGCGTACCATCCTGGGGGACGAGCCGGAAATCGTCATGGCCGACCGGCGGTACGGATTCATTTCGGGTGCCTGCCAGGAGACGATCCAGAGTTCCGTCGAGCGGCGTCACGATGTCAGTGATACGATCGACGCCGTGGTGACCAGCCGCGTCCTGGGGCTGCCGATCTTCCTGCTGCTGATGTACGTGGTTTTCTTCCTGACGTTCAAGATTGGCAGCTACCCGATGGATTGGCTGGAGGCCCTCTTCGGGATGTTGGCGGATGCGATCACGCGCCACTGGCCGGAGGGCCATGCGGAGTGGCTGCGTTCGCTGCTGGTTGAGGGCGTTATCGGAGGCGTCGGCGGCGTGCTGGTGTTCCTGCCCAATATTCTGCTGCTGTTCATGGCCATCGCGCTGCTGGAGGACTCGGGCTATATGGCCCGCGCGGCGTTTGTGATGGACCGGATCATGCACAAGATCGGCCTGCACGGCAAGAGCTTCATCCCGATGCTGATCGGGTTCGGCTGTTCGGTGCCGGCGATCATGGCGGCTCGCATCCTGGAAAACCGCCGCAACCAGTTGACGACGATCATGGTAGTCCCGCTGATGAGCTGCGGCGCCCGGCTGACAATCTACAGCCTGTTTATTCCGGCGTTCTTCCGGCCACACTGGCAGGGACCGATGCTGTGGCTGATTTACCTCATCGGGATCGTGCTGGGGATCATCGTCGCCAAAGTGCTGCGATTGACCGTCTTTCGAGGCCAGACGATGCCGTTTGTCATGGAACTGCCGCCGTACCGGATGCCTACCAGCAAGAGTGTGTTCGTCCACACCTGGCAGCGCGGATGGCTCTACATCCGCAAGGCGGGCACTGTGATTCTTGCGGTGTCGATTGCGCTATGGTTTGCCATGAACTTCCCGAAACCGCCGGCGGATCGGCTCGAAGGGCGGAGCGCCCAGGAGGCACGCCAGGAAGGTCTGCGGCATTCGATGGTCGGCCGCGTGGGTCTGGCGGTCGAGCCGCTTCTGCGGCCGCTTGGTTTCGACTGGAGGATCGGCACAGCTCTGATCGGCTCGGTGGCGGCCAAGGAGCTGTTCGTCTCGCAGTTGGGGATCATCTACGCGGTCGAGAGCCCCGACGAGGAGGCGCCAAGCTTGCGTGAGCAGCTTCGAGCGGATTACACCCCTCTGGTGGGCTTCTGCGCGATGCTGTTCTGCCTGATCAGCGCTCCGTGCATCGCGACGGTGGCCATGACGCGGCAGGAGACAAACTCCTGGGGTTGGGCCCTGTTCCAGTTCTTCGGCCTGACCGGCCTGGCCTACGTGTTGACCCTGCTGGTCTACCAGGTCGGACGACTCTGGCTGTAGCCGTGTGGAAAAAAATCTCACTACCGCTGAGGATTTCTGCTTGACGGATTTTGCCATAGCTAATAATATTAGGAATACCTAAAAACAAAGGCATAAAAGGACCTATGACGTTCGAATCTGCCAAATCGCTGAGTCCGAGCCTGGAAGACTACTTGCAGGCGATCTTCTGGACGGTTGCTGCCAAGGGAACCGCCCGAGCGAAGGACATCGCCAGGCAATTGGAAGTCAAGGCTTCTTCCGTCACCGGGGCGCTGCAAGCACTGGCCCAGAAGCAGTACGTTCACTACCAGCCCTATGAGGCGGTCACCCTGACGGCAGAGGGCTTCGATGAGGCGGCGCGGGTCGCGCAGCGGCACTCAATCGTTCGTGAGTTCTTCACCGAAGTCCTGGGGCTGAACGATGCGGCGGCTGAGGAGAAGGCGTGCCGGATGGAGCACTGTCTCGGGGCGGATGTGACGGACCGTCTGGCGGCACTAACGGAGTTCGTGAGGGCCCGCCCGGAGGTGGTTGCGGAGCTTTCACGACTGCTTGCGGAGCGTAGTGGCGTTGTGGACGCACGAGCGCGCGTGGGTGGCAGGTCCGTTACGGTGGCCGACCTGCGGCCCGGCCAGAAGGCGGCCATTGTTGCGGTGCGGTCCGAAGGGGCCCTCGCCAGGCGGCTGGTCGACATGGGATTGGGACGTGGCGCCCTGGTGGAGGTCGAGGGGATCGCGCCGGCAGGCGATCCAATCCGTATCAGGATTCGCGGGTATCGCTTGGCCCTGCGTAGAAGCGAAGCGGTGGCGATCTCGGTGGTGGGAAGATAAGTGTGTTGTTTTTTTGCGGTCATAGTTAGATAACCCTAACTTTCAAGCGTTAAGGGAACGGTGTGGAACGATGGGTCTCTGACAAGCAGACTGAGGTTCTGAGCCGGAATCAGATCAGCGCAGATTGCATCGACTCGCAGACGATTCTCGGCAAGCGGGATGAGGTGCTCATCCGGCATGGAGACCAGGTATATCGATTGAGGAAGACCCGGAGTGGAAAACTGATCCTGAACAAGTAGAGCGATCACAAGACGCATACGCATCGCGACCGAGCCAGCCGCGTGCCAGCCAGGGAGCAGATGAGACCTTTGTCCAGCGAGGTCTTGCCTGCTCCTTTTCGTTTAGCCTTGGGTGGTTCGGCGCTGTGGATGCAAGAACGCAACTGCAAGAGGAAAGAAAGGGAAGAACAGATGAAGGACATCGAATCTCAGGAAGTGACGTCGGCGAAAACATGCCATTGTTCGGGGCAGTGCACGGACTGCCAATCCAAGAAGACCACGGAGAATCAGAGCACGTCGAGGCCGGTCCCGTTCTCGGCTGTCACAGCGATGGTCTGGCTGCTTGTGTTGTGTGTTACGGCATGGGGCCAGTCCAACGGTTCCGGCGCGACTTCGAAGAGTGGAGGTCCCGGCCTGCTGATCATCGCGCATGGATCACCCGCCCGAGCCTGGAATCAGCAGGTTCTTGAACAGGAGCAGAAGGTGCGTGCGGGATTCGGCGACGACAATCCCTTTACCGACATCAAAGTGGTGTTCATGGAGTTTGCCGAGCCGAACGTGGCCGACGGCCTGGGCGCTCTCGTGAAGGCCGGTTGCCGCCGCATCGTGGCGGTGCCTTTGCTGATTGCGCCGTCGTCTCATTCGCACTGGGACATCCCGGCGCTGCTGGGGATACACAGCGATCCTCAGGTCGAGAAGGCCCTGCAAGAAGAGGGGGCGCGCCTGATGCGCCCGGAGGTGCCGGTTACGGTGACGACGACTCTGGACCAGAGCGACGTGATCGAGCGGATCATGCTCAAGCGCGTTCGCCAGCTCAGCCGTGACACAAAGCAGGAAGCGGTCGTTTTGCTGGCGCACGGAAGTGAGGCGATCCCTCCGGCGTGGGACCGCTTCATGAAACGCACCGTGACGTACATCTGTGGGCAGACCGGCATCAGCTACGGGGATTGGGCTGCCGTCGGCGTCGGGCAGGAGTACAGCCGGGCGGCCGCCGCGATGCAGGAAGCGGCGCGATACAAGGATCGCGTGATTGTCGTCGGTGCGTATCTGTCGATGGGCGTCAGCAGGATGCACAATCGCTGGATGACGCGTTTCAACGAGCCGGGGGGCGAGATGCCACCGGCGGAGAACCCGTTGCAGGGCTTGAATCTGGAATTGGCGGAACAGGGACTGCTGCCCGACGAACTGGTGACGCAGTGGATCGTGGACACCGCCCGAAGCGAAGTGCAGCGGCATCCCTAACGCAGTCACAGCAGGAGAAAGGAGCGAGTATGCCTCTGAAGCATGAAGCAGAGCGTGGATTGACGCTGATCGAGTTGCTTGTGGTGATATCCATCGTGGCAGTTCTCATGGCCGTTTTACTGCCCGGTCTGCGGGCAGCCAGAGAGCAGGCCCAACGGATCGTGTGCGCCTCGCAACTGCGGCAACTGGCGATGGCCCACACGATGTACCAGCAGAGTCACGACGGGTGGATCGTGCCGGCCACCCAGAACTTGGGTGTGGATGAGTACTGGTACAACACACTCGGTCCGTACTTCGAGCACCGGAACGTTGGTCACGCCAAGGAGCATCCGGACGACATCGGGCGGGACATTTTGCGGTGCCCCCTGGACAAGGCAGCGTATCCGGAAATGCTCAATCCCCATTGCGTCGAGAACCCCAAGGGCTGGCTTTCCTATGCCCTGAACAGCCAGCCGACGCGTCACGTCAGCAGCCGGACGAAGAAATACGCCGGTGCCGGCGGCAACAAGATCACCCAACTGCGCCACCCGGCCGGCGTGATGCTGCACTGTGGTTTTGCCTACCGCGCGTGGGTGTGCGATGCGGTCGCTCTGACGCGAAATCAGTACGCCTCCGAGCCCGGCGCGCACTTCGACGAGATGCCTGGTTACCCTGAACAAAACAAGACGGTGCAGGTCGCCTATCGCCACGCCGGGCGGATGAACGTGCTTTGGACGGATGATCACGTGTCGTTACTCGAAGGCCCGATCCCTTCCGCGGAGGAGAGACCTGTGTTCTGGGGCATGGTCTACGATACGCTTGAGGGCATCGGTGTGCCGGTGGGGCCATAGCCCCTGCGCGGTGGAGAAACGAAAGGAGGAGTGCGAAGTGGACCCATGAGACAACGCGGCAGTTTGTGTATGCGACAATGTGGTAGCATCAATCTGGATCAGTACGGAAGGAGTGAATCGATGAGGGTGAAACGATATGGGGTGTTGGGTGTTGTGTTGGTCGCTGTGTTGGCCGGTCCGGTCCAGGCAGTGACGGTGACGTTGACATACGACGATTCGTGCACGGCTATGGCCTCGCTGTCAGATGACGACGGTGACGGCTACTCGGTCGTTCAGATGGGCCACGGCGGCGTGCCCTCGAAGCCCTACATCAGCACGCCGTTCCCGGCGGCCGGGACGTATACGCACGATCGCCGGGCGATCGCGGAGTTCGCGTTAAGCCCCTTGCGTTGGGTCTCGACGGAGCCGAACGCTGTGCAGTCGGCGGTCCTGCGGTTCTACTTCGACGACGTGATCTATCCGGGCCTGTCTCCCAAGCCCTGGACGACGCAGGACTTCACGCTCGAGCTGTATACGGAGACGGCGGATGGAATCGTCGATGGAACCGATGCCAACGATCTCGATTCTGCATCACCAGGTTTCGAAAGTGACGACTGGGCCGGAGAGGTCCTCCATAGCTGGCGTTTCGCGGCCGGAGCGGAAGGGCCGTTCACGCCGGGACAGGCGGTCGTCGGGGTGTATGGCCCGGACGAGCCCTATCCGGCCCGATTCGGCGACGACGAGTTGATGATTTACGGGATGATCGGATTCGAAGTGGACGTGACGAGTCTGGTGGCCCAGATGATAGAGGATCCCAATGTGCGGTACCTCGGTTTCCGTTGGATCTCGAACACGGCGGGCGGCTACTGGACCAGCATGGACCCTGCCGGACATCTGCCCACGCTGATCGTTGAGATGACGGCATCCGAACCCCTTCGGTTTGTTCTGACGTCGTCCGACACGGGGCCGGTGACAGGAGACCAGCACAGCGGCCGTCCCTACCACGTCTTCAATGATCCCAATGACGAGGCCATCTACCTGACGGCTCGCGAATGGACCGGCAGCCACAGCCCCGCGCTGAAGGTGACCTGGCCGATTCCCGACGGCATCCTCGAATGGGATGTCTTCACCGATCCCAGCCGCAACTCGGAACGTCCCGAAGCGATCGCCTCTGCTGCGGATGGAAGCCCATTGCATGTTTACTGGAACGCGGTCCGTGAAGAGTACGCCCTGATCGCCGACGAGAACGACGTCCCCGAAGGATTCGAGAAGGTCTATTATCAAGAATGGTCGAGCGATCTGCCGCTCAGCCTGGGCAACTACGGGCGGGTTCCCGGTGCGACGGCCGATGTGCAACACGCCCTCCTGACGGAGTTCAGGATGGAGCGGCCTTCGTGGTATGGGCTCGACCCCAACCATCTGGTCTCGGCGCGTATTGAGCTGACGATCGACCGGGTTGTGGACATGGCACTGAGCGGCAACAACATGGCCCTGCTGCCCAGCACGCTGTACGTCAACTGCTTTGCGGGCGACGGCGTCGTCGGGCGTTTCGAGAATGCTCAGGCCGATTTCGAGCGGATCGACCATGAAGGAGCCGACGTGGCGGTCTGGCTGACTATGGACGGCACCGCGGATGGGACCCCGATCACCGATTTTGCGCTGTCGTGGTTCCGGCTTGTTGATCCAGGTTTGGGCGAACCGTACACGCTGAAGATTGATGTCACCGAACCGGTGCGGCAGTTGCTCGCGGAGGGAGCCGACTTCTCGGGTTTCGCGGTTTCGTGCTCGCCCGACGGCGAGTTCTGTCTGGCCAGTGTCGATCTGGTCGACGACGTTCACGGCAAAGCGTATCTTCCGTCCTTGGTGTTGGAAACCTCACTCGAATAGCGTGGGCCGCAGGCGAGGCCGCTACGATGTTGCCGGGACCAACTTCGCAGCGGGTTTGGTCTGGCCGCGTGGCGGCCTCGCGGCATAGATGGACAGACGCCGGCGTGACATTCGACGTCGGACCGCCGGGACTGCGGAGGGATCTTCTGTGACGGAGGTGTCGGTTGCGAGGTGAGGGTTTTGTGGAGCATGCTTCGGCTCTGTCGCCTTTTCGCTGTTGATCGCGACAAGCAGCGCGCCCGCCGCAGCGCCAGACGAATAGCTCAGTGCCAACAGCCAGTTATTCGTCCGGATGAAATTCGACAGTACCCACAACCCCAAGAGATTTTCGATAAAGACAATGGAGACGAGAACAACCTTCTCGCCACGAGCACATGCCAGCGTACGACGCAAGGCGAGATACCACTCGCCGCATCCTACGGTCAAAAACAGCAGCATGCTCGTCAGGAGGCTCATATTCATCCTCGTTGATCGCACCCGAGCAGGTCGGTCGTTCCGGTTTCACATTCATCTTGTTCTGGTCCGTGGCGACGGCGCGTCGGCAATGTCCCGAGGCGGTCCGGCCCCGGTCCTCATTTGCCCAGCATTGCCTCCAGTACCGTCCTGTTTCTATACGACGGCCGGTGCAGACTGGTTCTGTGAGGTACGCAGCCGCGTCGCAACTGACGTATTTGTCGGTATTTAGGTTCTATTTTGCAGGCGAGTCTGCCCGGAGGTCAGCCGCGCATCTCTTCGCCTCGTAACAGGTCACAGGGTCAGCCCTTGCGTTAATCATTAGCGTGTTGGTGTGCTCGTTGCGGCGGGCCGCCTGATAGAACGGGTTTTTTCTGCTTGCAGGACAGGGATCGAAAGGCTACCATAAGAATATGGCGAGGCCGCAGCGGATTGAATACGAGGGGGCCGTGTACCATGTGACGGCCAGAGGCAACGAACGGCGGGCGATCTTCCTGGACGACGCGGACCGGCAGTGGTTTTTGCGCACACTTTGCGAGAGCGTGGAACGACTTGCCGTCCGCCTGTACTTGTTCTGCCTATGAGCAACCACATCCACGGAATCCGGTCTTCACGGCCGCCGCGCGCGGCTGGCCCGTCCCCGAGCGGATCGCGATGCTCGGTGCATATCGCTGGAGCAGCTATCGCAGCTACATCGGCCGGCTATGGCGCACGAAGCTGCTATCACAAGTGAAGCCTCTGTTCAAGGAGACTCAGCATGAAAGTGATACGTGTACTGCTGTTCGCCCTCTTGATAGATCCCTTGTGGCATTCCAGTGCGTACGCCCAGCTACCTTTCGAGGAACAAACGGCACATCGCCAGCGTTTCGAAGGAGAGTATGAGGCGTGGAAGCGGGATTGTGATCGTGTTGCATTCAGTTCGGACACCAATAGCCGATTACAGTCAGAGCATTTCAAGAGGATTGTCGCAATGGGCCCCGCGGTACTGCCGTACATAGTGGAGAAATCCGTAGAGGATCCCAATTTCGCTTGGATCGTCTGGGCTTGGCTATATGTGGCGCGCGTGAACCCAGATCCCATGATAAACCCATGGGCAAAGGAACCAATGGCGGACTGGTGGTCCGGTGGAAAGAAACAAGCGCGGGTCAGATTCGAGACACTATATGGCCAATGGAAATATTCTCGTGAACAAGGTGACACCGGGCAGGTACGGGAACGGCAACGGACAATGCAGGCGTTGGGCATAAGCGTCCTCCCCTATTTGATTGAGAAGCTAGACGCAGCAGCTGTCCAACTCCTTGAGGTAATTGAGCAACTCACGGGTACTGCGGCCGATACCTCAGGGCTGTCGCCTGAGCAACGGATCGGTACGTGTCGAACCTGGTGGGCCCAGAACAAGGAGAAATGGCTGGTCCCGTTCCCGAACAAGCAGCCAGTCGCGAAAGTCGGACCGGACCGACTGGTTGCTATCGGCGATACGGTGCAGCTTGATGGCTCCTCCAGCAGTGATCCGGATGATGATGAACTCCGATATGTCTGGACACAGGTTTCAGGCCCGACGGTGGAATTACTGAATGCCCAGACGGCTGGACCCACCTTCGTCGCTCCGCGAGTTGAAAAGCCTACGGCAATAGTGTTCCGGCTTCAGGTTGACGATGGCTCGCCCCGGACGTCTGTACACACCGCGTGCGAGAGCGGCATGAGCAAGCCTATCGAGGTAACGATCACAGTTGAGCCGGGTGGATAGAAAGCACTGAGGGCCTTCTTATGTAGGGATGTATAACCTGCTTGTGGCGAGTGGAGCGCAGAGGGTCAATCCTAGCGTTGGTCTACGGCGTCCTGTCGCAATCGGTGCAGATCGGTGATCCGTCAGCCGGATAGGGTGTGCCTTGCACACCGAACGTGAACGATGTTGGGTTGACCGGTATGGAATGGGTGCGTGTGGCGTACCGTAGGAGACGGACGGACAAGCTTGAATACAGAGGCACCATGCAGAAGCAGGTCAATGCGGTTGCTGCGGAACTCCACGAGGCCCACGCGCAGCGCTAATGAGCAACAAGAGGATTGCCCCCAGAACTGTGGTAGCTTCTGAGCGAGATCGGGCATCGCGGTGCATGGCATCGATATGTGCGACCAGCAACTCAGAGAGCGATGTATTACGCGTCAAAGAAATGCAGCGATTGAGCCGTGTCGCGCGACACGAGATGCGGAAGGCGGTTGTTGTCATCCGCTGAGGCGACCCTCTGCGGGTCTGGCGATCAAGCATAGGTGGGGGGCTGGACAGAGGCGGGAAAGGGTAAGATGGTGAAGCTCCTGTATCTGCTAAGCATATTGGCGCTTCTGGCGACCTGCGGCGTGTTTGCCCGGTGCGCGGCGCTGTGGGTCTGTCCTGACGCGGAGCTGGGGAGGATTCGAGACCAACCCGATATAGCGGCGATATTCAGAGCGCGTGTAGAGAGTTGCGGGGAAGGCACGGAAGAACAGACCTCTCCGTTGGTGGCGCAGGCACAGGAACTGGCGTCGTATCTGGACCCGCCGGCAACGACGGCGATGGAGCAGCCGGCGGAGCCGGCACTTCGTCTTCCGCCGGGCGAGAGTCTGGTGGTCCATCCGGCGGTGCCGTCGCTGAACTTCGTGTTGCATGGGACGAGCTACTGTCCGGACCAGCCCGGGCGGTCGATGGCGCTCATCGCCGAGCCCGGCAGTTCGGAGGCGGATGGGAGGTGGGTCAAAGAAGGGAATCAGTTGGGGCATTTCGTGGTGCACGAAATCAGGAAAGGCATAGTTGTCTTCCGCAGCGGCGACGACCTGCATGAACTGGCATTTTGCAGAAGATGGCCAAGGCAGGTGGTACTGAACCTTTTCGGTTCTGAGCGATGTCAGTCCTCGGCTCGCAACCATGCGACGAAACGGGCCAAGCCGGTGGCGATGTGGGTGGCGGGATGGTAGCCCAATTCCTGGTGCGCCCGGGCGACGTCGGCGTAGGTTTGATCGACGTCGCCGGGCTGCGCGGGCAGATAGTTGCGGATGGCCTTTTTGCCGAGGGCTTTCTCGATCTCGGCGATCAGGTCGCTGACGCAGATGGGACGCGACTCTCCGAGGTTGTAGATGTGATAGCCCGCGCACTTGTCGATGGCGGCGACGACGCCGTTGATGATGTCATCGATATAGGTGAAATCGCGCCGCATCGTGCCGTCGCCGTAGATGGGGATGGGCTTGCCGGCTTCGATGAGCCGGGCGAACTTGTGGATGGCCAGGTCGGGACGCTGCCGGGGACCGTAAACCGTGAAGAATCGCAGGCAGGTCATGCCGATGCCGTAGAGATGGTGGTATGTGTGGCAGATCAACTCGCCTGCCTTCTTGGTTGCGGCGTACGGCGAGATCGGAAAATCGACGTTGTCGGACTCGGAGAAGGGGACCTTTTTGTTGTTGCCGTAGACGCTCGAACTCGACGCGAAGATGAACTTCCCGATGCGGCGGGCGCGCGCGATCTCCAGCAGGACCACCGTCCCGTTGATATTGACGTCGCTGTAGAGGGCCGGCTGCTCGATCGAGGGACGCACGCCGGCTCGCGCCGCCAGGTGCACGATCACGTCGACGTCACCGTCGATGGCCCGCTCCATGGCCGCCCGGTCGCGGATGTCCGCCTCGACGAGGCGAAAGCTCGAATGCGAAAGAGCCGTAGCGATGTTGCGCCGCTTGATCTGCGGATCATAGAACGTGTCAAAGCTGTCGATGCCCACGACGGTGTGACCATCCTGGAGCAGACGTTCGGTCAGATGAGAGCCAATGAACCCCGCCGCGCCCGTGACTACTGCTTTCATATCCTTACTCCCCTCTGTGCGTCGTCGATGAATGGGATCATTCTGCCGCCATCTCAGAGCTTCTGCGCCAGTCGCTTGATGTACTGAACCATGTCTTCGGCCATATCCTGGCGTTTCAACGCAAATTCGATGTTGGTTCGGATGAAGCCGTCTTTGTTGCCGATGTCACAGCGTCGTCCATCCAGCTTCAGTCCGTACATGGGACGCCGTCGGACCAAAGCTCGCAGGGCGTCGGTCAGTTGAATCTCGCCGCCCCGGTCGGGGCCGGTTGTCCCGATGAGGTCGAAGATGTCCGCCGTCAGCAGGTAGCGTCCGGCGATGGCCAGGTTCGACGGCGCCTCGGCCGCGCTGGGCTTCTCGACGAAGTCCCGAATCCGATACACGCCCGGGCGGATCTCGTCGCCGTCGATGATGCCGTACAGGTGAACCTTTCGGGGCTCAACTTCCTCGACCAGGATGACCGGCGCCTGGAGTTCCTCGTACAGCTCGACGAGCTGACTGGCCGCCGGTTTCGGCGCGTCGATCAGCGTGTCACCTAGCAGGACGACGAACGGTTCGTCGTGGACGTGGTGTCGGGCGCAGTAGACCGCGTCGCCCAGACCTCTCATCTCTTTTTGCCAGACGAAGTGGATCTCCGCCAGCTCGGAGATCCGTCGCATCGCGTCGAGTTCGTCCGTCTTGCCCTTGGCCAGAAGCTGCGCTTCAAGCTGGAAGCTGCGATCGAAGTGCTCTTCGATGGAGCGTTTGCCCTTGCCGATAATCATCAGCAGGTCCGAGATTCCCGCCGCGACCGCCTCCTCGACCACGTACTGGATCACCGGCGTGTCGACGATGGGAAGCATTTCCTTCGGCTGCGACTTGGTCGCCGGCAGGAATCGCGTCCCGAATCCTGCCGCCGGAATGACGGCCTTGCGTATCATGCCCTCGCCTTCGCCTCCGGGTTGAAGATCTTCGGCTTGATGACGCTGATGTTCAGCTTGCCCAATCGCTTGCGCAGTTCGGCGAACATCCGCTCGTCCTTATACGTCCCTACGATGGCGCCGCCGGAGCCGGTGAACTTCGCACTGGCGCCGGTCGAGCGGGCCGCTTCCACCATCCGGATGTTGTCTTCGCTGATCTTGTAGATCTGCCGCCGGCGGTCGAAGTTGGCATCGAGAAGCTCGCCGATCTGGTCGGCCTGACCATTGAGCAGACGCTGGCGGACCTTGTCCGTCAATTGGGCCCAGAACCGCATGGCGTTCACCACTTTTCGTTCGCCCTGTTCGAAGCGGAGGCGGATGTTGTGGTGGAATTTCTCGGTCGGCTCGCTCAGATCGTCACGGTAGGCGACGTAGAGCCGGGGCAGCAGGGCCGGGTCCAGCGGCGTGTAGTTGCCGTAGCCCTGTCGCATCATGATGTCCTCGGCGAAATCCATGTACACGAGGCCCTCATAGACCTGAATGACACGGTCCTGAAGGCCGGCGGGGATGTGCAGCTCGTTCTTCTCGGCGGCCAGCACCAGGTTGGCCTGGACGTACTTGGGGATGCTGACGCCGTAGAAGGCCATCAGGGCGCGGAGGCAGGCGGTGATGATCGCGCTGGAGCCGGCCAGCCCCACGCCATGCGGGATATCGGAGCAGTAGCGGATTGTGAAGTTCTTGTCGTGCAGGGCGATTTGGTTGTCCTGGCAATAATCGTAGAACGTCTTGATGGCGGCCTTCAGCAGGCGGATGCCGCCGTAGTAACCATGCAGACGGACGTCGCGCACGATGTCCGCGATGTTGTTGAAGCACGAAAGGTCTTTCTGGCTGGGCAGGATTTCCAGTTCCGGCGTCTCATACAGGACGACCTCGGCCCGGAAGTTGCTGAAGACGAACGAGATGGTCTTGCCGAAGTAGCCGTCGGAGGGGTTTCCGATCAGCCCCGCTCTCGGATAGGCCTGTGTGCGGATAATCACAGCATTCACCTCGCCAAAGCTTCGCACGTGCCGAAAGCGTCACCGTGGCCTGGGTCGAAGATATCCGGGTTCTCGGACGTTGACCGGGGTATGGCATCCGGCTCCTGGTCTCTGTGCCGAGTCCTCAGATGGACGGCTGGGTGCGGCGTTCTTCGACCGGCTCGATCATGTCGATATCGATTTCGACGCTCGCGGCCTGGCCCAGCATGTCGATCTGGAGCACCAGACGCGTGTTACCGCGATTCTGCACGACGATTCCCTCGAGCCCGAGCAGCGGACCGGCAATGACCCGGCACCACTGGCCTTTCTCGATGTATTTGTGCGGGACCAGTGGAGCGCCGGCGCTGATCGCTTGCTCGATGCGGGCCAGTTCGTTGAGGAAGGTTTCCTGGTCCGGGACCTCCAGTAAGTTGACCACGCGGTTGGTCTTGAGCAGCTCGATCCGGTCATTCTCGCGGCCGCAGAAGAACAGGTAGCCGGTGAACAGGGGCAGCATCGATTTGAACGTGCGATGGCTCCGCCGGCTGACCTTCAGCGTCATAGGCAGAAAGTAGCTGATGTTCTTGGCCATCAGATCGTGTGCCAGGACCTTTTCGTTGCGGCTTTTGGTATGCGCAACCCACCACAGGCCCTCGAAGGTCCGAATGGACTCCACCGGGGGCCAGAGGACAGGCGGATTTTCACTGATCTTGAGCAATTCCGCTCTCCGAAATCATGCGAAGCCGAATCCGTTCCGCCGGGCCGACCGTTCCGGCGCGATTGCGGCGATCTACAACGTCTAAACCAGCGTCTGATTCTGGTCGAATCCTATATGGTGCCGAGTCTATAACGGTTCGGCGGGGTTGTCAAAGAAATCGCAGATCGGATTGGGCGACCCGGCGGATTGACGGTCCGCAGGGTGCGGCGTACGATCAATCGACGTGTTCGCCACCTGCTGTTGGGGCCTCAGGAGCAACGATGCGCAAAGCCAAGATGGGCAAATCCGGTCGCCGCGCCGAACGCGACATGGCAGTGCTGTTTACCTGCATCGGTCGCCGCGTGTCGCTGCTGAAGGCCTTTCGCGATGCCGCCCGACGTCTGGGACGCCGCATCCGCCTCTGCGGGACGGACGTCACGAGGCTCAGCCCGGCGCTGCAATGCTGTGACGAGGCCTTTCTGGTTGAGCGGACCACGCATCCCCGGTACATCAGCCAACTCCTGGCGATCGTCCGGAAGCATGGGGTCCAGCTGATTGTCCCGACGACGGACCTCGATCTGCGGGCTCTCGCGGCACACCGGTCGCGTTTCGAGCGGTTGGGCTGCCACGTGCTGGTCAGCGAGCCGGACGTCATCGATATCTGCCGGGACAAGAGGCTGACCTGCCGTTTCCTCAGACAGAACGGCTTCGACGGTCCGCGCACATGGAGTCCGCGGGCGGCTCTGGAGGCCGACCGGAGGGGACAGTTGGCATGGCCCTGCCTGATCAAGCCCTGGGACGGCAGTGCCGCCAAAGGAAACACCATCGTGCACGACCGCAACGAGCTGCTCTTCTTCGCCAGGCGGGTCCCGAACGCGATCTGCCAGGAGATGGTCACAGGCACGGAGTACACCTGTGACGTGTACGTCGATTCCAAGCGGCGCGTGCGATGCGTCGTCCCGCGCCGGCGCATCGAGGTGCGCTCGGGCGAGGTTAGCAAGGCGCAGGTCGTCAAGGACAGGCGCATCATGGAATCGGCGGCCGAAGTGGTTCGGCGGCTCGGCGCCGGTCCCGGCGTCATCACGGTGCAACTGTTCGTAACGAAGAGAAACGCTATCAAGATTATCGAGGTCAATCCTCGTTTCGGTGGCGGCGCGCCGCTGGCGATCCGGGCGGGTGCAGACTTCCCCAAATGGATCCTCCAGGAACTCGGCGGACAACGGCCCCGCATCGCATTCGACGGGTTCGAGGATGGGCTCGTGATGCTGCGGTACGACAGCGAGGTCTGGCTGTCTCCGTCCGGTGTGTGACGGATGAGCGGCTACAGCGTGACCGTCAGGTACTCCGTATCGGCGCCGAAGGTGGCAGCGCCGTCGTAGGCGGCGGGGATCACCAGGCAATCACCCGCAACGAATTCCACCGGCTCGGCCTGCCGCGATTCGATGGTTCCGCCCCCTGAGAGCATGATCAGCGTGCGCAGCCGGCCGCGCGCCAGCAGCAGTTCGGTCCCCTTGCTGCGGTGGCCTTTGTCGACCTTGAAATGCTCACAGTCCACGAGTCGCCCGACCGTGGTGACCGGGAGCTGATCTGCGGTGACGTCGAAATGGATGCTCTGGAGCGCCTCGTCGATGTGGAGCGGTCGCGGGCGGCCCGTGTGGTCGACGCGGTTCCAGTCATAGATGCGATACGTCGTGTCCGAAGGAGTCTGTATCTCGGCGATGAGCAGCCCGCCTCCGATGGCGTGGGCGGTACCCGCCGGCAGGAAGTGACACTGGCCTCGCTCGACCGGCACCTTCGCGAGTAGATCGGCGGCCGTGCCGTCTGCGATGGCCCGCGCAAATTGCTCTGGGGTGACTCTCTTTTTCAGGCCCTTGTAGATAACTGCGCCGGGCTGCGCATCGATGATGTACCAGCATTCGGTCTTGGGTTCGCCTCGGCCCATCCGCCGGCAGGTCTCGGCGTCGGGGTGCACCTGCACGCTCAGGACGTCCTGTGCGTCGAGCAGCTTGACCAGCAGGGGAAAAGGGCTTGGGAAATCGGCTGTGCCGGCGATCTGTCGCGGATGCTCCTGCACGACGTCGGCGATTGGGCGGCCCTCGAACGGCCCATTGGCAATGACGGTCTTGTCGTGCGGCAGGTCGGCCAGTTCCCAGCTTTCGCCGATCGTCGCGCCGGCCGGTAAGGCCTTGCCGAAGACGGTTCGGAGCGCCTGACCACCCCAGATTCGCTCTTTGAAGATCGGTACGCATTTCATCGGATACGGTTTCATGGAAGGCATTCTACCTCCGGCGGCCGGAGGCGTCCACGTCCCTGTGCGAGGCGTTTTCTTTGCGATGCGTCGCAAAAAGTCACGCAGAATACGTACATTCCACAATTGACGGATGAGCGTCCTGCGATAAGGTGGGCTGTGATGTATCGCCAGGATGGTTCCAGCAAGGCTGTGACGGAGCACGGCACATGTCCATTCCCCAATCACAGCGCGATGATTTTGCATCCCTTGCCGGGAGCATCTGGCGCGGTACCTCCGTAGATGAACGTCGCACCTGTGGATGGAGGGCGATGTGTTGACAGGACGGCTGGTCTCAAGGAGGAGACGGGATGAAAGGGCTAAGTGCCATTTCTGTGGGCGTGCTGGCGGTTTGTGCCGCGGCGACCGCTGTGCGTGCAATCACCATCAACGCGACGTTTGACGGTTTCGACGCCACCCAGCAGGATGTGGTCCAGGCGGCGATCAACCGATGGGTCACCATGGTCGGCGGGCACGCCATCGATATTCTCTTCACCACGAGCACGGATGTTCTTCTGGCGACCACGAGTGGATGGGTCACCGATGAGATGGGCCGCCCCGTTCGCGCGACGATTCACGTCAACACTTCTGAGTACAACTGGACGACGCGTGATCCCGCCGGCGGTCAGATCGATGCCATGCGGGGCATGATGCACGAGATTGCCCACGCCATTGGCTGGACCGTCGCCCTGGACCGCTACGCCGCCAACGTCATCAGCGTGGGCGGTAATCGCTTCTACGACCTGGATCACGACGGCGCGTTCAGGGCCGACACGGATTTCGACCTGATCGACGTGAGCTGGCAGGGGACCCATGCTCCGGAAGGCTCGGGCGATCTGATGCAGCCGTACGCACCCCGGGGGGTACGGCTTTATCCGAGCTATCAGCATGCTGGAGTGCTCACAGACGCCTTCGATTACAGCGTCATGCTCGATGGACTTGGGGGTGAGGCGGGATATGGCGACCCGGCCCTGGGACGCACCGACGACGGGTCTTCCGGCCTTCTGGACCTGCCGTTTCAGATCAACCTCTTCGGCACGAAATACGACTCGTTCTTCGTCAACAACAACGGCAACGTTTCCTTCGAGACGGCTGTATCCGAACCTACGCCGCAGGTCTTTCCCGCCGCCGGTCAGCCAATGATCGCGCCCTATTGGGCCGATGTCGACACTCGAACCGAGGGCAGCGGCGCCGTCTATGTCGCGTCGCCCGGCTCGGACGCCGTCATAGTGACATGGGACGGGGTCGGCTATTTCGACCAGCACGCCGACCTGACCAACGATTTTCAGATGGTGCTTCGAAACCGCGACGACGTCGCGCCGGGGGACTTTGATATCGAGTTTCGCTACGGGCAACTCCAGTGGACGACGGGCGACGCCAGCGGAGGTATTGGTGGTCTCGGGGGCACGGCGGCCCAGGCGGGCTATGACGCCGGCGACGGGAGGCACTACCTGATCCTGCCCGGCTCGGGCACCGCGGCGGTTCTGGATCTGGCGAACCTGACCAACACGCCGTCCAACGTGGCGATCAGGGGACTGTGGGTGTTTCCTGTTCGCAACGGTCATCTGCCGGGCACGGTCGCGGAAAACCCGTTGATGCCGGTGCTGGTCGACAACGGCTGGCGATTCGATTTCCACATCGGCAACGTCGAGGACGCGGTCTTCGTCGGCTCGCCACCGGAGATGGGCTATGACTACTTCGTGGATTTCGGCGCCAACATCTCCGCGATCGAACTGCCGACATTTGCCGACGCTCTCTATGACCTCTGGC
The DNA here is from genome assembly GCA_035448545.1 of Sedimentisphaerales bacterium. Taxonomy (GTDB): domain Bacteria; phylum Planctomycetota; class Phycisphaerae; order Sedimentisphaerales; family Anaerobacaceae; genus Anaerobaca. The sequence goes on from DAOTJE010000014.1 coordinate 98,913, forward strand.
TGTGGAACGACGTCTTTGGCGTGTGGGAAGACACCGGTTTTGACCTGATGGCCGGCAACCGCTACGACTTCAGCGGCGAGGGAGTGGACGCCTTCCGCCTTCTGGCCGCCGAAGCGGGGCTGAGTCCCGGGTCCGACGAGGCGGCTGCCTTCGTCACGGGCCTGTGGTTCACTTCCACGGGATTGGTTTGCCTGCGACAGGTTCCGGTCACGCTGGGGGCGAGTGCCTGTATGGCGGTTGTGCCCCTGCCTGGGGCGCTCGGATTGTCCGCGCTTGGCGTGCTGGGGTTGGTCGTTTTGCGCAGACGCCGAATTCTCTAACCATTCCGTCGCTACTGCAGGTAGTCGATAATACCTGTGGCAATTGCGGCGGCCAGCTTATCCTGGAAGGCGCTGTCTTGCAGACGGGTGGCGTCCTGGCGGTTCGACAGATACCCCATCTCCACGAGCACGGCCGGAACTTGACTCGTTCTCAGGACGCGGTAGTCCTCTCGGCGGACGCCGCGGTTTTCCAGGCCTGTGGTGGCCATGGCGCGCGCGATATCCCTCGCGGCACGCTGGGAATCGGCCGAGGCGGCGTTGGCGACGTAGATCGTGAAGCCCTGAGCCGAGGGACTGGGAGCCGAATCAGCGTGAAGGCTCACGAACAGATCGGCGTTGCGCCGGTTGGCGATCTCCGCTCTGGTCTCCAGTTCGATGTACTCACTACGTTGCCGCGTCAGGGTTACGGACAAGCCCCTGCGTTCCAGGATGGCGGCGATCTTCTCTGCGACGTCGTAGTTGATCGTCTTCTCGTGGACTCCCGTGACAGACGTCGCCCCTGGGTCGTGGCCGCCGTGACCGGGATCGATCACGATATTCCCTCGCAGGACACGAGGTTGCGGACGCGAAGGCACCGCGGGCGCGCCCAGATATGGCCTGATCTGAGAAACCAGCGATTCAGAGACATAGACGGTCTGTCCGACCTTGCGGACTATTCCGACGGAGCCGATGGGCTTTCCGTTGACGAAGAATCGGCCGTCGCTGTGCGTGAAGATCAGGACGGTATTGCCACCGCCCCGCAGGACGACGAATGCGTCATCGCGGTCCTCGACACTCAGGCCCAGTTGGCTGGCCAGTTCCTCGATGCTGATGGTGTGGTCTGTGGTGACCACGGCAGGCGTGGTTCGCGATGGGCCCTGGCAGCCGACGGCCACCAGGGCCAGAAGGGCTGCAACGATCTTGATCTTCGTCCTTGTCTTCATGTAACCTCTGTTATCGGAGAGGAGCGGTCCATGCGTACACATTTTTCCAATTCTACCCGACCAGGAGGACCTTGGGAAGCGCGCGGTAGAACTCTCGAACGGTGCGGGTCGCATCACCTGTTTGCGGCGGCCCGCCAGTTCGCCGCCAAGAGGGCGAAATCGATCAGGTTGACGGCGCCGTCGCGGTTTGTGTCGGCGCGTTCCCAGAAATCATTTTGTCGAGCGGCGTCCCGGCGAAGCCAGCGGCGCGATAGCGCCGCCATGTCATCCGGCCCGACGATACCGTCGACGACGAGATCGCCGGCAAAGGGCTCGGCGTTGAAGACGATCGTGAATGGCTCCGACGACTCGTATCGGCCGCACCGGTCGTGCAGGCGGTAGGTGATCCAGTGCAGGTTCTTGCCGTCGACGGCCTGATACGACAGGTGCACGTGTCCGTCGCCCCGCAGGGCGTGGATGGAACTGTGGTCGAAGCGTTCGCCCGCGCCGGCGATCGTAAACTGGGGATACTCCTTATGTACGGCTCGCAGTCCGTCCGAGAGGGCGAAGCATTCGACGATCAGGCCAAAGTCGAGGTCCGGCTCGCCCGCCGGCGCGCGATTGGGATCATAGGTGTGTCCGGCATTGGGATTGGTGCTCTGGAAGACGTCGAAGCCCGGCTCGCCGATGCGGTAGCTGTAGGTTGAGAAGATGCTCTTCTGCAACGGGTAGAACCAGTTGGCGTAATCCGTCTCGCCGCTGTCACGGTATTTCTGCGAGCAGTCCGCGAACAGCTTCGCGTCGTCCTCGGTGCCTTCGATGCCGTCCTGGTTGCAGCCGATGAGAAGATGATCGAGGGGGCAGTCGGCCCACACCGCCACGCCGTACGACAGACAGATCAATGTCACGACACCTATCACAGCGAGTTTCATGCTTCTACTCCGGGTTCACGGATTCTCGGGCCATTTCGGCGCCGATTCGGGATACCAATAACAGTCGCCAGGCCAAGTGTAGGTCTGCTCGAATGGCAACCCTTCGGCGTGTCCGTCGGCGAAGAGGTAGTTTGATGTTCCTTTGTGCCGGTCCCAGGCGACGGACTGGCGGGCGTATTCGATTGATCCTTCCCACATGTCGGGGTGGATGTGGTCGGCTAGGTTGAAGCTGTCAGTCTCCGGCGCCTCGCTGATCCAGATGCAGTACGTTGGCCGCCGGATGTTGTTGACGTTGTTGTAGCGGTTCGTGTTTGGCCCATAGCGGAAGTGGACCGGGTCGAGCAGGGCGTTGACCGCGAAGCTCGAGTATCGAGCCTCCTTCTGCTCGCTGAGCGGCCGGTCCCAGTCAACGAACTCTTTGCTCATGTCGCTGGGGCAGCGGACCAGGAGCGGCTCCCGTGTGTAACGGGTCAGGACGCGCAGCCAGTGGTCGTTCGGGTCCTGGCAACGGCAGGAACTGGGAGGCAGGCGATACTCCGAGTCGATCAGATACGCCTGGAGTGCGACGCCCATCTGTCGCATGTTGCTCAGGCAGGCGATCTTGCGCGCCTGCTCGCGGGCGCGGCTCAACGACGGCAACAGGATTCCCATCAGCAACGCAATGATCGCGATAACCACCAGCAGCTCGATCAGCGTGAACCCAGGTATCGGGGGAGGACTGGATTGGGGGCATCCGCAGACACCCCCAATCCGCTCCTGTGCCGACCGGCTTGGAGATGAATCCCTTCGCATGGCCATTTCCCTATTCTGTAGCCTGATCGCCGTGGTCATGCTCGTGATCATGGTGCTCCGCATCGTCGCCGTGGTAGAGGCCGGACCGGCCCCAGTTCTCGACGAGGATCTCCAGGTCATGGATGTCCACAACGCCGTCACTGTTGAGATCGCCAGCGATCGGCTGGACCACCGTCCGGGCAAATCGCAACACGAAATCGGCCGAACGTTGATAGAGCCCACCGGCGTCGTGGGCCGATACGACGATGTAGACCTCCTCGTCCTCTTCGTCGAGCCAGAAGTAGAAACCCATGTGGTCGTGGAAACCCCAAGCGTTTACATCCGTTATCCACCGCCTGTTCAGTGTGTAGATCTCGCCGTTACGTTCCAGCGCGGGCGTGTCGTCGGGCAGGAGCGTGAAGAAGTCGTCTTCTGCCAGATTCGGGCTGAGGTACTCGCGCCGGATGTAGATGTCCCATGCCGGAACAGTAGCCTCGTCGACGCTCTCCAGGTTCCAGGCCTTTTGAGGACCGTGAGCGGAATGCCACCCGTCCACGTGTTCCAGTCCGTTCGGATCGCCGTAGCCATTGGCCTTGGTGTAATGGAAGGCGCATGTGTACAGGACCTTGGCAGGCTCCTCGGGCTTGGTGATGCGCTGATCCTCATCGAGGACGGGGCTGAGCACGAGGAAGGGCGTTCCGTCGGTCTGCGTCCAGTTCGGCCAGCCCGGCGTGGCGCAGGCGTGACCCGGCGGCAGGGAAAAGAACCAGAGTTTGTCGTCGTCTGTCGGGTCCGGATCGACCGATCCCTCGGCCGGCCGGCTCCAGTCGGCGGGTCGCCAGGTCGGGTTGATGCCGATGTGTGTGTGCGCCACGGCGCACTCGGCCCGGGCGACGGGTGGCCGAGCCGCAAGAAGAAGCCCGCCAAGCAGCAGGCCCAGGAGGGCGGATGTGCCCTTACGTGTCATCATATTCACTCCTCTGCGTATCCAACAGGTAAGATCGCCATTTCTCTGGCGACGGAGGTTCGTTCGGGATGATGTTGCGCCGGTGCAGACGCCCCATCTGACGCGGGCGACTGTGAGCCACGTTGCGGCGCAGGTGGTTTTACGCAGGGGGGGCGCGGGCCCCAAGGCTCAGGGCGGTGGTCTGAGGCTGGGCCGCGTCAAGGCAGACCTCAAAGGGTTGCCCAATTTGGTCAATCTGGATGTGCGCCGGCTCGGTGTGGGCCGCGAAGTCCTTCATGGCCACGAGCAGTTGCTGGCAGAGGGAACAGTGCTCGGAGTCATGGTGAAACGGTTCGTGATTGTGGGCCAGGTGCAGATGCAGGCACAGCACCAGACCCAAGGTCATCGCCAGGAAGCACCCGGTCGCCAGACTCAGAACGATCTGTCGCAGAGGCAGCTTCACGTCGTTTTGCTCCCGGTGCATGCAGGACAGAGCCCTTCCAGCCGCACCTGCTGGTGTTGAATGAGGAATCCCTTGTAGAATTTCGGCGCCATGGGCAGCGAAAACTCTTTCAAACAGTGCGTCGTCCCGCAATTCGAGCAGGTGAAGTGTGGATGGCATTGTTTGTCGGTGCAGTGATGGGCCAGCTCAAAGTGCCAGGCGCGCTCCTGCATGAAAGCGCGATGGACCAGTCCGACATCGACCAGGGATTCGAGCGTTCGATAGATCGTCACTTTGTTCCGCCCCTTGTCCGGCAACCGCTCGGCAATCTGATCCTGCCGCAGAGGCCCGGCTGCCTCGAACAGCACTTTCAGGACAGCGACGCGTGCCCCGGTGCGGTACAACTGTGCCTGCTTGAGCATTCCGTTGCATTTCTCATCAAGACTAATGCTCATGTGCAGCCTCCAGCTTGGCGGCACCGTGCATCTGCAACGGCGTGGACTTGACGAACAGCAGGGGGAAGACAATGTCGCTTACGCAGCAGGGCAGCCAGACCGCGACGAACAGGACCACGAACATGCCCACGAGCAGCGCGGCGGTCAGTTCCGCATGGGTGTTCATCAGCACGTGGAAGGAAGACGCCCAGGTGCTGACCAGAACGTGGGCGGCGTGCGGAAACTTGGTTCTTGGCCAGAAATACGCGATGACAATCCCCAGTAGTGCTGCGGGGTTTACGACATACCAGTCTTCGATGAAGCCCAGATGCAGTCTCGGGCGGACGGCGCCGCCGGACCCGTCCGAATGGGTCTCCTGTTCGGCCATCTCGTGATCGTGTGCCCCAACTGCTTGTCCATGGCCGTGCACGTCCGCATGGCTCGGCACGGCCACCCCCAGGATGCTCTCGCCGAAGAACGGAAGAATGCAGTCGCTCAGCGTTGCGACCCCCACGGCGCCGAGATACCCGATGACCGCCAGCTTCAGCAGGCTGACTCTGTTTTCGTAAATCTTGAAAAGAGATGCAGTTACGATGGCGGACAGCACTACGTGAGCCGGGTGGAACACTTGGAAAAGTCGGTGGTTGACTGCCTCGCCGGCATTGTGGAACAGAAGCATGCAGACGATCCCCGTGGCCGCTCCGAAGAGCGTGAATGGGGCGTGATGTCTCAGTTCAGCACTGACGGCCGCGATTCTTGCCTGCATGAAAAACCGCCTTCCGACCTTCCGTTACAGCAGCTCAACCGTGTCTTCGAACGATCATTGTAGTCTGTTCGACGGAAAATGCAACTAAGTTGCAAATTTTTTGAGGTGGGTTTATTTCGTAGGATTTAAGTACGGCCGGGTGGCTCTGCCTTCTGGCCCGTTCGTGCGGATGCAGGCGGGGGCGAGCGGCGCTGTTCGGGCTTCCGATTATCTGGAACGGACCGAGACCCCCGATCGGACTGCTGTACTGAATGGAAGATCCTTACGCATTGAAAGCGATACACCGTGATTGCGGCAGTTGACAGACTGATCGATGAATCGCCTGCTTGGGCCCTGTTCATCGTGTTCTGGATCGGGGCGGTGGCTTCGCTGAGCTCCTGCACGGCCGTTCGTCTGCCCGTCGTGATTGGATATGTGGGCGGGATCGAATCGTCCAAGAAGCGCGCCATCCTCCTGACATGTCTGTTCGCGGCCGGCCTGGTCCTCAGCTATGTTCTGCTGGGGATGCTCATGACCACCGCCGGCGGGATTGCCGGCAGGCTCCTCGGCCTCAACAAGTACTTCTTCTGGCTTCTGGGCGCCCTGCTGATCGTCACAGGACTGCTCGTCTCAGGTATTCTGAATGTGCACCTGCTGCCGGAGAAATGGCATGGTCTGGGGCCAAAGCTTCAAAAGGCCACCTTCCCGGGGGCGGCTCTGCTGGGATTCCTCTTCGGCCTGCTGCTTGTACCGGGCTGTCCGTCCTGTGGGGCGGGCCTGCTGATCCTGGCGGGCATCGTTGTCGCCAAGAAGCTGTCGGCGTACGGGCTACTGCTGTTCTTGAGCTTTGCACTGGGCCAGAGCGTGCCGGTGCTGGCGGTCGGAGTGCTGACCGCTCTGATGAAGCCGGACGTGATCGACCGCGCACGGACCCGCATCTGTTCGCTCGAACGGAGGGTCCAGTTGGTTGCCGGCAACGCACTGATGATCGTGGGCATTTACCTCACTGTGGTGGGTTGACGGGGGCGTTATGGCAGAAGGACAGGTCATTTATCCCAGGCCACGAAAGGACTGGCGGGAACTGCGGGAACTGGTCGCCAACGGTTCGTACAGCATCATCCTGGTCGTGATCGCGCTGATTGCGATCCGGCCGCTTATGGTCCGCCACATCCTCGATCGGGCTGATGCCTATTCTGCCCTGCGCCAGTATGACGACGCCCGGCGACAATGTGACAAAGCCCTGTTGATCGACGGGGACAACGGCCGGGCTTGGTATGTGCTTGCATGCCTTCACAAGGCCCAAGGGGAACTCGACGCGGCCTACGGCGCTTACCAGAAAGCGACCGAGGCGGATCCCGCCAACGTGCCGGCCAACTTCGAGCTGGCTCTGATGTACGTTCAGGACGGCCAGTTGCAGCAGGCGGTTCCGTACCTGGAGCAAGTGCGCCAGGTCGAGGCCGACCGCGCGAATCGCTACGCGCCGGACCAGTTTGCCTACCATCGGGCCGCCCTTGACATGCTCGTGATGTGCTACGAGAAGCTGGGCGACGAGGCCAAGGCCAAGTTCACGCGCGAAGAACTTCGCGTTTACTACCCGCACCACACACAAATGGGCGAGCCCGCCAAAGCGACACAGACCGCGGCCCAGGCCGGTTGAGTCAAAGGCCCGGCGGATTGCTGATTGCGGTTTGGTCTCGACACGCCGGTGTGCGTCCCCGCGGTTATCATCTGCCCCCCATGAGAACCCTGATTCCCGGGGCACCGTTTGTCTTCGTTGCACGTCCCTTGTGCCTGCGTCCGGCTGTCTTGCCCGCGAAAACCCGTTGCGTCCATGCCATGCCGCGATACACTCTCTCTGGTGTGCATCCGCCGAAGGGCGGTGGTTCTGCCACGCCTGTGGTTCAGTTTGTTCAGAGAGCCTGGCCAATGAAGGTACTCAAGTCGTTATCGGAATTCAGACGCATCCGGAAAGGGTGCGTGCTGACGATAGGCAATTTCGATGGTGTCCATATCGGGCATCAGGAGATCCTTCGCACGGCGCGGTCCCTGGCTGCCGACTGCAGCACCGAGATGGTCGTGATGACGTTCGAGCCTCATCCCGTCGCGGTCCTTCATCCGGAGAAGGCCCCGGGCGTCCTGACGCCGCTGCCGCTGAAGCTCGATCTGTTGCGCCCCTACGCCGACAACTGCGTGATCGTGCTGGAAGACAACCGGGAACTACTGAGACTGTCGCCCGAGCAGTTCGTCGACGAGTTTCTGATGGCGACCTTTGCGCCGCGTTTCATCGTGGAGGGCCAGGATTTCCATTTCGGTGCCCGTCGTGCCGGTGACATTGAGACGCTGGGAGCCCTCGGACGGCAGAAGGGCTTCGAAGTCGTTGTGGTACCTCCCAAGCAGATGACGCTGCCGATGGGCGAGACGATTCGCGTCTCCAGCACCGTCATTCGTTACATGCTCGAGAGCGGCCATGTTGGCGATGCGGCGGTCGCGCTGTCGCGTCCGTATCGCCTGCTCGGACCGATCGTGTCCGGCCGCGGAAGGGGCCGCCAGTTGGGATTCCCGACGCTGAATATGGCCAGGCCCGACCAGGTCATTCCCGCTGAGGGCGTCTACGCCGGCTTCGTGGAGATTGCCGACGATCCGGACACGCTGCCGTCCGGAGCGCAGCGACTTGCCGCGGCGTTCAGCATCGGCGAGATTCGAACGTTCGAGGAGCGGCATCCTCTCCTGATCGAGGCCCATGTTCTCGACGAGACCGTGGGCGACATGACCGGGAAATGGATGGTGATGGAGTTTGTTCGTCACCTGCGACCGCAGCATAAGTTCGCCAGTCCCGATGAACTCGTGGCCCAGATCGCCAGGGACTGCGATCAGGCCCGGGCCGCGCTGAGAGAATTCGTCCAAGGAGAGACACCATGAAGGAGCCACGTCACATCGTGCTGGGCGTCCATATCACCGATCGTATTCATCACGCCCAGAAGGTGCAGGATCTGTTCACCCAGTACGGTTGCAGCATCAAGACCCGGATCGGACTCCACCCGGTCTCCGACAACTACTGCTCGCCAAACGGGCTGGTCCTGCTGGAGATGGCCGGCGACGAGAAACCCATCTTCGAGCTGATCGACAAGCTCGGCGAAATCGAAGGCGTCGATGTGCAGAAGATGGTCTTCGAGCACGATTGACCGCAGCGGCAACGCGTTGCAGGAATCGTCCGCGTCCCTATAATGGCCGGGATGGTCCGTCCGTGGGCGGATCGGATGGGAGCCGATGTTCTTCCTGTGACATGAAAGGGGCCGAATGACAGAGACGTATCAGCAGGCGCTGGCGCTGATCGAGAGGGCGAACGAGGTTCTGATCACCACGCACACCCGCCCGGACGGCGATGCGTGCGGCTGCGTGGCCGCATTGATGCAGGTCTTCCGCGCGAGGGGCCAGGTCGTGCGGCCGCTGTTTGTCTCGCCAGTGCCTTCCTGGTATGCGTTTCTCTTCGACGAGACGGTGCCCGTCCTGCGCGAGGACGTGCAGGTCGATGAGTTGGCGACGAGTCCGTTCGGGCGGTGCGACCTGATCGTCGTCGTGGATACCAACAGCTACAGTCAGTTGCCCCATCTGGCCGAGCACCTCAAGCGGGTCGATACGCCGATCCTGGTGATCGACCATCACGTCACCAGTGATGGCCTGGGCACCGTCGAGATCGTCGATGCGACCGCGGCGGCGGCGGGTGTCGTGGTGTACGATTTCCTCAAAGCTGTTGCGGTGCCCATCACCGCGAAGATGGCCGAGGCCCTGTTCGTGGCGATCGCCACCGACACCGGATGGTTCCAGTTCAACAACACGACCAGCCGGGTGTACCGCTGCGCCGCCGATCTGATCGATTTGGGTGCCTCGCCGACCGATCTGTATGACCGGCTCTTTCACACGTTTTCGCCGTCGCGGTTCCGGCTCCTGGTGACCATGCTCGACCGGCTCGAACTGCACCTCGACGGCCGCTACGCCGTCCAGCATCTGGTCCAGGAGGATTTTGCCCGAACGGGCGCCGCCCACGAGGACACGGAGAACTTCATCAACGAGTGCCATCGTATCGCCTCGGTGATGGTCTCTGCGCTGCTGGTGGAGCTGAAAGATGGTCGCGTCCGCTGCTCGCTGCGCAGCCGGGGCCCTGTCGACGTCAGCGAGATTGCCGCCAAGTTCGGCGGCGGAGGCCACAAGATGGCCGCCGGCACCTTCCTGCCCGGCCCGATCGACCACGCCAAGCAGCTCATCTTCTCCGAAGTCGCCCAGCGCCTCCGGTGACAACTTCGGCGGGGTCGATTTCGAGCGGGTCCGTCCGGTCCCGGAGTCTGTGGCCGTATTGGCAGTTGTTTCGATCATCGATCTTGTTACATTGGCTCAGGTGGTCTGCTGCCGACGGCGTTGCGCCTCGGCAGGGGCGAATAATCATTCGCCCCTGTGTGGATGTCGGGAACGCACGGGGTAGGCCATCCCGGCGACCCGTTCACGAGGGCAGCACGAAAAGGGGGTTGTGCATGGATCGGATACTCGTTGGCAAGGGCGAGCGGCAGGTTCACCTGCTCGCCAAGTATGCCAATCGCCACGGCCTGGTCGCCGGCGCTACCGGCACCGGCAAGACCGTTTCTCTGTTGGTGCTGGCGGAGGGCTTCTCGCGTATGGGTGTGCCGGTGTTTATGGCGGATGTGAAGGGGGACGTCGCCGGCCTGGCGATGGCCGGGGCCACGAATGACAAGATTCAGCAGCGGGTGGCCCGGATCGGCATCGAGGGCTACGTGAATGAGGCCAGCCCGGTCCTGCTCTGGGACGTGTTCGGCAACTCCGGTCATCGTGTGCGCACCACGATCAGCGAGATCGGACCGACTCTGCTGGGACGCATGCTCGAAATCAACGACACGCAGACCGGCGTGCTTGAAATCGCCTTCAAGCTGGCGGACGATCAGGGGCTGCTGCTGCTCGACCTTGACGATCTTCGCGCCCTGCTCGGGTTCGTCGCGGAGCATCGCAAGGAGATTTCGACGGAATATGGCCTGGTCAGCGTGCAGTCCGTGGCGGCGATTCAGCGGGCACTGCTGTCGCTGGAGCGGGAAGGCGCCAAGGCGTTCTTCGGCGAACCAGCCCTGGAGTTGAACGACCTGATGCGGACCGACCTGACTGGACGCGGCGTGATCAGCATCCTGGCGGCGGATCAACTGATCCTCAAGCCGAGATTGTATTCGAGCTTCCTGCTATGGCTGCTTTCCGAGCTGTTCGAGAACCTGCCCGAGGTGGGCGATCTCGACAAGCCCAAACTGGTGTTCTTCTTCGACGAGGCGCATCTGCTGTTCGACGATGCTCCGGCGATGCTGCGTCAGCGTGTGGAGCAGGTGGTGCGAATCATCCGCTCCAAAGGCGTGGGCGTGTACTTCTGCTCGCAGTTCCCCGACGACGTGCCGAACGAAATCCTCGGCCAACTCGGCAACCGCATTCAGCATGCGCTTCGCGCCTACACGCCGCGTGACCAGAAGGCGGTACGAACGGCGGCCGAGACCTTTGTGCCGAATCCGAACCTGGAGGTGGCCGAAGTCATTTCGCAGCTCGGCGTCGGCGAGGCCCTGGTCTCCATGCTGCAGGACAAGGGCGTTCCGATGCCGGTGGAACACACGGTCATCTGTCCGCCGCGCTGTCGGATGGGCTCTCTCACGCCGGAGGAGCGCGCCGCCGTGCGCTCGCGCAGCCCGCTCGGCAGCAAGTACGACACGCCGGTCAATCGTGAGTCGGCCTACGAGATCCTCAGTCGGCGGACCCTGGAGAGGGAACCCGTCGCGCCGCCGTCAAAGAAGAGCCAGACCGCCAAACCCACTGAACGAGGCAGACTTGGCGAAATGCTGTGGGGCACCAAGCGCCGGCAGGGCATGGTTGAGACGCTGGCCAAGCAGGCCGCCCGTACCGCCGGAAGCCAGCTTGGCCGCTCCATCTGGCGAGGCGTGCTCGGCAGCATACTGGGCAGGTCGCGCCGTCGTTAACCTCCGGGCGCTGGGCTCCGCCCAAAACGAATTATCCCCATCGTCACAACGGTTCATCGGCAGACTGCACCGTGGAAAAGGGGCCGGCTCATCCCGGTGTCCGTCGGGAAGGCCGACCCCTCTTCGACCCTACGTATGTGCTCTCAGGAGTTGAATTCTTTCAGGTCGTCACCATCGCCCAGCGGGATGGCTTGGCGGGCGGCTTTGCCGGCCGCGATCTCGCTGATCAGGTTCGTCCTTCGGCCGACCGAATCTGGATATGCAAGGGGTGCAAGAAGGAGGCAAGCACGCCCACCCCCAGGCTGCGCGGAGGGTCAGCGAGGGACACGCCAGACCAGACCGGCGCCGAGGAACCAGTCGTCGGCCGCATCGGACAACCCGATCCCGCCGCCGACGTCGATCTGGACGTTTTCGGCGATCAGGCAGGTCAGGCCGGTGTCGAAGGAGTGGGCCGGCTTGCCGGCGCCGGTCGGCCGGGCGCCGAAGAACTCGACAAAGGTCCCGAACCGGTCCGACAGGGCGACGCCGAGCACGGCCGAGTAGGCGAGCGAAGCGGTTGTGTCACGGTCTGCCGCCGCATCCTCTTCGGTTGTCCAGAGCCCGGCCGCGTTGTACCCGAGGCTCAGCCTCTCGCTCAGGGTATGAGAGCACGCCAAGCGGATGGAGGGATCGAACCGTTCGCTGGAAAAAGGCGCGTCGCCCGCCGGTATGCTCGTGCCGGCCAGCACCGCGGTCTGGGGTCGCCGACCGGCCTGCTCCCACAGCTTCCACTTCAGACTGACTGCGAGGTCGCCGGCGCCGTTTTCGCTGCCGACGTTATCGGGCTTCTCCCAGATGTGGCCGTCGAAACCGAAACGCAACTCGAGATCTCTCGCGACACCGACTCGAACGAGCGTCTCGGGAAAGGCGTCCGAGGTCACGTCGCCGCCGTCGTCGTATTCGCTGCGGGTCCAGCCGAATTCGAACTGGACGTAGCCAGGGCCGACCGTCTCGCTCGATTCGGTCTGGTCGGGGCGGTCGCTGACCAGCTCGGGGACCTGGGCCTCGACGCGCCCTAAAGCAGTCAGGGACAGAGCAAGAAGAAGGAATCGGGCGACGGTGCTCAGGTGTCTGTGCGTGGTTGTCATGGCCACTCCCGGTTTGAGCGAAACGTTTTCATGTGTCGTTTTGTACACCCCAGGCGGGAATAGATACCACAGTCCGCAGGCGGACGCCATCCCTTTTTCGCTTGCGGACAGTTCATACGCTCGGACAATGACCCGTTCACAAGCGCAGCGTGCCGTACCGTGGAGCCGCTGTGCGGATTTGGCGTGGATGTGAAAGGCCGGCGCGATGAATCGGAATGTGGAAATCAAGGCGCGGGTGGCGTCGCGGGAGGTGATGGCGCGGCGGGCGCAGGAACTGGCCGATGAAGGGCCCGTGACGCGGGTGCAGGAGGATACGTTCTTCGTCTGTCCGCGAGGTCGGCTCAAGCTCCGCAGGTTCGGCCCGACGGAAGGGGAACTGATCTACTACGAGCGGCCCGATTCGGCCGAGCCGAAGGAGAGCCGGTACGCCATCAGTCGCACGCCGGACCCCGACGGTCTGGCCAGGACGCTGTCGTTTGCTCTGGGCGTGCGGGGCATGGTGCGTAAGAGCCGCACGTTGTATCTCGTCGGCCCGACGCGCATCCATCTCGATTCGGTCGAAGGGCTCGGAGACTTCGTCGAACTGGAGGTGGTTCTTCGCCAGGAGCAGAGCGCTTCCGATGGAGCAGATATTGCCCGTGACCTCATGGCTCGACTGGGCATCTCTTCCGACCAGCTCGTGCACGAAGCCTACATCGACCTCCTCGAAACCCTGTAAATCGGGTGGATTGCCGCCGATGCCCCCCAGAATACGTATTTCTACGGATTGACGAACCCCTAATGGGAAACGAAAGTGAGCATGGGATGACGCAGGGACGGACGGAGCCGCAGGGTGGATGGAGTCGAGCATTTCTGTCTTTAGCATTCGAATCCGGGAGGTGTGCCATGGCAGAGCAACAGAACACGAATCGTCGCGACTTGCTGAAACTGTCAGGGATGGGAGCGTTGGGCGGGCTTGCACTGAGCGCTCTGACGCCGCGAAAGGCCTCGGCCGCGGAGGGCGACTTCAAGATCTCCTATGCATCATGGATTCACGGCCACAGCATGGCGATCGAGTATCCGGAGCGTCTGGTCAGCGCCGTTCCGGTTGGCTATGCCTTCCAGGTGGAGGGCAAACCCGGTACGACAAACTGGTTTCATTTTGCGATCCCCACGCCGGTGATTATCAACGATGTGCGTCTTCAGATCGACTCGGTCATGCTGCGATTTACCACGGGCTCCATCGATTCCTTCGTGCGGGACGTGCACATTTACGACGGCGAAAAGCGGATCGCCGTGCATGACGGAGTCTACCTGGCGGAAGACAACGGTTTCGTTCGTTTCGAAGTCCCGGATACACCCTATCTGGCCTGGGGTTTGGGCATTTCTCTGGGCGTCGGCTTCGGCGTCGAGATGATGGCACACACGATGTCGTTTGTTGCGGCCGGGGGCGACTTCGTGATCCGGCCGCCGGAGGACGCTGCTTGAGAACAATCCCGTGCGTCGGGGCGTTGGTGCGGGCGAATAATCATTCGCCCCTACCGCACGGTGGGAAAGGCGGCGATGCGCAGCGTCGAGCAGCCGTAGGGGATCAGCGTGATGTCCTCGACGGGCCAGTCGTCCTGTCTGTCCTGCGGGCTCCAGGGGATGGGGCCTGCCATGCCGCTGTAGAGCTGCCAGTGGGGCAGGCGCACGCCTTTGGTCTTAATGGCGATCGGCGCGTTGCGGAGGTTCCAGGGTTCCAGCGTCGCGATGTCGCCTGTTACTACCGTGTACGCCGCATCCAGGTCCTTCAGGCTTGCCTCCAGCAGGGCGTAGTTCCAGGGACTGGCCGGCCGAACCTCGCGATACTGCTCGTGCGCCGTCCATGATTCTTCAATCCTCAAGACGTAGACCAGCGGTCCTCGCTCGATGCTCACGCTGTTCTCGTGCCATCGCTCGCTCCGCATCGTCATGGGCAGCGTCAACTCGACGGTGTCACCGTCGCTCCAGCTTCTCTGCACCTTGGCGATCTGTCCGGCTTCGAGCTTGCCTTCCAGTGGCTTGTTGTTGACCGTGATCCTCGCATCCCGGCACCACGCCGGAACTCGCAGGTGCAGCGCGAACGTCACAGCCTCGCTCGTCGCGACCGTGAATCGCACCGATTCGCTGAACGGGTAGCACGTCTCTTCCGTGATCGTCACCGTCTGACCCTGAGCCACCTTGGCGGTGACCTTCGAGGGGCCGTAGACGAGCGCCGCCAGGCCGTTGTCGGCCGAGGCCATCCACAGATGCCCGACGAATTTGGGCCAGCCCTGGTGGAGGTTGCATGTGCAGCAGGGGTAGCCGGTGAGCAGGCCGAACACGACGCCGTCGATGGTGTGGTCGAAAAAGTTGTGCCTGTGCATCGCGCACGTCACCTGGTTAGCCTGCTGAAAGTACTGGCGGGCCATGCAGTCGTCCGTCACCTGCGTGGGCAGCGTGTTGTACGCGAGCTTCTCCAGGTGGTCGGCGAAGGCGACGTCGCCGGTGATCTCGAGCATCTTTTCCAGTGAGAACATCATCTCGACGCACGTGCAGAACTCGCTGCCCTGCGTCGGAACACATCCGTGCATGCCTTCGTCGGCCCCGTAGAGCCCGTGTGGCTGGCCGTGATACCTGCGGATGTCGGCGAACGCCTTCTTCACCGCCCGGAGGTGTTTGTCCTCGGGGTGAAGCTGGTAGTAGACGATCGGCTCTTTGATTCCCTGGGCCAGGTTGACGCAGTGGAAGGCGCTGGCGCCGTCGGCGCCTTGCTCATAGCGGTGCAGCGCGATGTCGCCACGTTCCAGAAAGATCTCCGTGTAGGGGTGCGTCTGTTCATGGATCAGCTCGGCCAGGTCCAGCAGGAAGGCATCGCCGGTGATGTTGTAGAGCCAGAGCACCACGAGCAGATTGTCGCCGCCGCGGCGGTTGCCCCAGAACGACCAGTGTCCCAGCGGCGTCCTGGGCAGTTCGCGAAGCTGATAGCGGAAGTACTTCGTCATCACGTCGATCACGCGGGCATCGCCGGTGGCCATGTAGTATTGCTGGAGGACTTTGAGCATGACCATCTTGGGCCACCAGTCGCGCCGCGGACTCTTCTGGATGCCCGGTTCCGGCGTCGGCGGCGTCTCGAACGGCACCGGCCCGATGTATCCGTCCTGGGTCTGGTGGGTCAGCGTCCACTCCACCCACGGGCGGACCTTTTCGATCAACGCGCGGTCCTTGAGGATGTAAGCCAGCGGCAGCAGTCCGTCGATCCAATAGGGACCGCGCTCCCAGCCGTCGCCGTCGCCGCCCAGCCAGCCGTTTCGCGGGCCTAACACCTGCGGATACAACTCATCGAGCCGGCCGGTCATGCCGGAGGCCATGATCTCCAGTTGTCGCCGCAGCCAGCCCATCGGTTCGATCGCGCCGATAGGCAGCTCCGTGTACGGCTTGGCCGCCAATGGCGCCCGATTCGTGATATAGTGAGAACGGCCCTGCACTGCCGATCCGACCAGCGCCACGACGACCAACGAAAGAACCGATGCATTTCTCATCTGCTCTGCTCCTGCGATGCTCTCACCGTGCGGATTCCAGGGCCGCGCCCACTCCAATATCGCTCGACCTCCCGGGCGGGACCTCGCTCCCCATCATCCGTACACCCCGCCGCACTGTCAACGACCTGTGCGTCCACCCTGATGAAGTCTTTGGCTCTTGGCTGTGATCTTCCTGGTTTTGCTTGTCCCTGCGGGGGCCCGGCGGCATAATGAAGGCGGGGAGACGGAGGCTGTGGAAAGTCGCCCGACAGGAGTGGACACGATGACCGACAGAGCAAGACGAATTATCAATCATCCATCCTCAATCGTCAGTTCCCGGGCTTTCACCCTGATTGAACTGCTGGTGGTCATTGCGATCATTGCGCTGTTGATGGCCATTCTCATGCCGGCCCTCGAGCGGGTGCGTCGCCAGGCCCGCGGCGTCGGGTGCAAGTCCAACCTGCACCAGTGGGGTCTGATCTTCGCGATGTACTGCGACGACAACAACGGGTACTTCTACAGCGGCCTGATGCAGAACTTTGGTGCCGACGTCGCCCACGGCGACTGGTGGCGGGAATGCATGCGGCCCCTGTCGAGGGACAAGAAGATGTGGCTGTGCCCGACCGCCGTCAAGCACCGATCCGGGACCTCTGTCGATGCGATGGCGATTGCGACCACTCCCTTCGACGCCTGGCGCGTCCCTGCCTCGCACGGCGGCGACGTAGGCAGCTATGCCCCCAACGGCTGGATGTGCAACCCGCCGGCGGGCATGGACAGCCTGTGGGGGCGCGGTCCGGCCAAAGACTACTGGCGGACCTACCAGGTCAAGGGCGCCTACGATGTTCCGGTCTTCACCGAAGGCTGGTGGGTGGACGGCTGGCCCCTGGATACCGATGAGCCGCCGCCCTGGGGCGACAGGACGCCGATCATGAGCGGGCACGAGATGCAGCGGCTCTGCGTCAACCGGCACGGCGGCGCCCAGTTCGTCCTGTTCGCCGACTGGTCAGTCCGCAAAGTGGCCCTCAAGCAGCTCTGGACCCTGAGATGGCACAAGTCGTTCAACACCCAGGGCGCCTGGACCAAGGCGGGCGGCGTCCAGCCCAACGACTGGCCTCAGTGGATGATTGCCCTCAAGGACGAGTTTTGACCACAGACCCGCCTCGCGCAGACCATGGCCAGCTGAAACCGTGGAGCGAAGACGCTGGAAGCGACGGGTTCGGTGTCGAGGTGGTGACGGGCTCCGGTTGTCGGCCGACGATCAGTTGCCCGAGAGGAACCAGAACGGCATCGAGAATTCCATCCCCAGCCATTCGAGCGAGCCGGCGACCTCACTCGCTTCGTATCCGGCTAACATGACCTCATTCGTGATGAGGCACTCGTTCTGCCTTGAGGTTGAGGAGGTGGAGCTGCAACCGGCCGGAAGAACAACCATCATCGCAACGATCGATACGGCACAAACAACAGCGATTCGTCTCATCAATCTCCCCTTTCATAACGTGAGAACGCCCCCCTTGCGGGCCGGCAATTTATGGATGGCACCCCACTGCGGGAGAGCTCGGGCAGGATCGGAACCTTTCATCTCTCCTCACTCCAACGTTGCAGACATGATACGGCATCTTCCCGATTTTGTCAACTGCAAAGATGCAATGGTCTTTCGCCTCAGAATCAGGATGGGCACGCGATGTGCCCATCCTGCGGATTCCCGGATGCTACTCGGCAGGAGCAATGCGTCCGAAGGCGATGTCGTCGATGTAGACGATGCCGGTGCCGCCGGCGGCCGGAGCGGCGCGATTGCCGATGCCAATGACTATCGTCTGGACGCGGCTCAGCGTGACGCCACCGAACTGGCTCAGCGCGATCTGCCACGCCTGCCACTCCATCGACAGGAGGGCGTCGGGGTCGGTACGGCTGACGGTCGCAGTGCGACCGGCGCTGTCGGCCAGAGTGACGTACAGCGTCTGCGGTGAGTTCGCCGCATCGCCGCGGAAGTACAGGCGCAGGCCGTCCGCGCCCCCGATAGTCCAATCCTGGAATTCGGCAAATGTTCGCTCCGCTTCGGAATAGAACGGCGACTTCGTGTTGTCGTAGGCCACCGGCATAGACTGCTTGCCGCTGTGCACGATCTTCCGCTCGGCGAACGGCGCGTTGAAGTAGCCAACCGTCGAGCCCGTGTCGTTGATCCAGCCGTCCAGCCAGG
>DAOTJE010000015.1:0-115139 GCA_035448545.1 Sedimentisphaerales bacterium
ATCATCAGGTGGCAGAACTGGAGGTTGATGCCCTCACCGGCGGCCTCGGTCGCAACACAGATTTGAGCTTGGGTGCGGAACGCTTCCTGCGCTCGCTTCCGCTCGTGGGGGTTCATGCCGCCGTGGATCTCGCAGGTGGTGAAGCCCCAGCGGCCAAGGTGCTCCTTGATGTAGTTGAGCGTGTCCCGGTGTTCCGTGAACAGCAGCAGCTTGCCACGACCGTCTTTGAGCTCCGCGAACGTGGAGCCGGCCAAGCAATCCTTGAGTGCTTTCAGCTTCGAGTCGTTGGCAGCTTCGCGGACCCTGCGGGCCTGCTCTACCAGGTCGTTGAGCGCGGCAATCTCGGTACGGAGCTGGTCCAGCTCGACGGCAGCGGTGAACTCGTCGATCAGCACGTCGCGGTCGGTATCGTCAAGGTCGTCTTCGTCCCGCTCGGCGTCTACAAGTCGGCCCTGGAGGGTTGCGAGCTTACGGCTGCGCTGTGCCGGCGGCAGGGCTTCAAGCTCGTCCAGCAGGGCCTGCTGCTTCTTGGCCCGGCGCTGGAGCGATTCGTGGATCGCACAGGCGGACGAAGCCAGGCGGCGTTGCAGAACGGTACGAGCCAATGCGGCAGAGGTCCTGCGCTGGCCCTGCTGCTGGGGGATGAACTGGTTGATGTAGCCGGTAACGGCTTTGTAGAGAGCGAACTCCTCGCTGTTGAGCGTGAACGGCACTGTGATGGCGTGGCGGTCGGGGAAGAGCCGCTGGCCGTCCATATCCTTGAGGTCCTCTTTCAGCCGGCGGAGCATCCAGGGGCAATCGCTCCCGAGTCGGAAGACATCACCCCGCAAATCGGCGGCCTGCTCTCCAAGACGGTGTGGCTCGGCGAACAAGTCGGGATCGACCAGACGGAGGAAATGAGCGAACTTGTCCTCGTCGCCGTGGTGCGGCGTGGCTGTCATCAGCAGCACGTGGTCGCTCTGCTCGGAGAGCTTGAACGCCAGTTCGTAGCGTCTCGTGGGATCGGTCTGGGGGGCACGGCCGGCCCCGCCGCTCTTCGTTCGGGCGGAGCACTTGTGGGCCTCGTCGATGATGACCAAGTCCCACCGCTGCTGCCAAACCCGCTCGCGGACATCGGCCTGCTTGGCGTAGTCGATGGAGGCGATAACCTGGGTACAGCGGTCCCAGGGATTGGCCAATTGATGTTGATCGACGGCAGCGAAGATAATGTCGAATGTCTCGCCAAACCACCGCTGCATTTCGTCCTGCCATTGGATTGTCAGCGGAGCCGGGCAGAGGATCAGGATGCGGTCAACAGCCTCGCGGAGCTTGAGTTCCTTGATGAGCAACCCGGCCATTATGGTCTTGCCGGCTCCGGGATCGTCGGCCAGCAGGAATCGCAGACGCGGCTGCGGCAGCATCTTCTGATAGACGGCCTCGATCTGGTGCGGGAGCGTGCGAATGCCGGAAAGGCTGACGGCAAATTGACGGTCGTGGGCATAGGCGAGGCGGATGCGGGCGGACTCCACCAGCAACTGCATGTCCTCTGGATCGACCAAGCGGGCTGCTTTAGAAACGCAGGATGGCTTCGCCAGGGCCTCTGCCTCATCGGCCGAGATAACAACTTCGTCAAGGCTGCCGTCGGCAAGGCGAACACGGCACTCGTACCCTTTTCCGATAGGCCGGACAGCTTCCAGAACGACCGGCTCCGAAAAATGCCCCGGCAAATTGGTTTGCCGACCAATTGGAAAGTCTCGCTCGCTATCCATCACTCCCTCGCTCTTGCTCTACCTGTGTCCACTGCGCAGCCGTTTGGAAAGGTGCGGCAGCGCGGCAACAGCCCCATCGTCCCCCAATCATCCATAATGACCGGCAGCTTCTCCGCCATGTCGCCCTCTCAGGATACACCCAGGGTTATCCCCCCGGCCCCATAATCTTCATAATACTATCGGCCAATCGGCGTCACAACTTGATTTTCCGTGCCAGGAACGGCTGCAAGGGGCCAGAGCCTTGCTCCTTCCATGTCACGGGCGATACAATCTGGCCTCATGATGGAGAAGCCTCCGGAGCAACCCGAGAGGAAGGATCAGGCCGGCGTCGCTCCCCTGCTGCTCGACGCCAAGGCCGTCGCGGCATGCTGTCGATCAGCCGCTCCATGCTCTATCAGATCAGCAACACCGGCGAGCTTGGCCCAATGTCTCTCAAGCTGGGGACGCGAAGATTGTGGCGGTACGACGAACTCGCCGCCTGGGTCCGCGCGGACTGCCCGCCGCGTGGAGTGTGGCTGACGATGGCCCAGAACCAGGGGTTCGGACGTCAGGACGGCCGGCGATTCTGACCTCTTGTGTCCAGCCTTTGCGCTTGCCGGCTCTCTCAGGACTGGTACGAAATGTCGGTGGTTGCGAACAGTTACCGACGTCTTGGGAAAATATGGGGTGGCGGTACGGCACGCGGGATATGCCGGCTCAGCGGGTCTTCTCGGCCATCCGGGCGACGGTGCGGAAGGCTCGCTCCAGATCGAACTCGGCGAAGTCCCTGTCTCGCAAGACAGGCTTCAACTGTGCATCGAGCTGCCGCCGGAGCGTCGCCAGACGGGCCTCGGACACATCGGCCGGCTCGTTGCCGGGCATAGCCAGCTTCTGTCGGACCAGTTCGACCAAGGTCGGGTCCTGCGGTCGCAGGTCCAGCCGACGCACGGCGTAGTCGATATCGTAGAAATCGCGGATCGCCGCCTCGCGACGTGACAGCGCCGCCCGGAATTTCTCGGCGAACGCCTCCATCCTCGAAATGCAGCGCACCGCCACCGGCGGGACCATCGGTCGGCCCGACACGGGATCGAGCAGAGCGGTTCGCGCAGCCCCATCGAACGCCGGCGTCAGGAGCGGCTCGCGCAGACCGATCTCGATCTTGATGCCCTCGGCCTGCCCGCTGAGAACAGAATCGTAGCCGACGACCGAGACATACTGCGTCGAAACGTTGGCCCCCGTCAACGGCTCGACCACAGTGAAGCCCTCAAGTTCCGCCGCAAGCTCCGCGACAGTCTTCTTCAGCTTCTTCGCCTGCCTGCTGCGCTCGGCGCGCATCGCATCGCAGGGCATGGGGATGGCAAAGTCCAGGTCCTCGCTCAATCGGTAGAACTCCGCATGCACCTTCGCCATGCACGTGCCGCCCTTGAACACGAGCATGCCGCTCGTTGCCAGGTATCGCAGCAACACCGTGCAGAAGTAGTCCTTCTCGATCAGTCGCGGCGAGAATCCGGTCTGGGCCGCCGTGAAATTCACCGCTTCCAGGAACATGGCCCGGTCCTTGTGGACCCGGATGGCCGTTGGATCAGGCTTGTTCATTGAACACCACGCCCCATCGTCGGTTCACCGTGCCCCGCCTGGGCCTCGTGGGAATCCAGGGGATCAGACCGGTGGTCGGATTCAACGCCCGCTCCAACCGGCGCAGCAGCCGGGCATCCACCCGCTCGCGCTCCAGCAGCGCCCCCATCCGTCGGATGGTCCCTGTGTCGCCGTAGCGCAACGTGGCCTTGACCAGTTCGGCCGCTCCGACCCGCCGGGCCGCCAGCTCGCGGCGAATCCAATCGTATCCCCGAGGCAGGCTGTTGAATCGCGACCAGTCATACACGGCGTCTACGAGTGTTCGCACGCGGGAGGCATAGATCGCCGTGCCGCCGTCTGGCGTCCGGACCTTCTCCGTGTCCCCAAGTCGCTCATCGGCCACCTTGATAAGCGTCAGGGCCACCGTGCCGATCTGGCGCTCGCCCGAGAGTCGATTGTTGTAGGCGTAGACGCGGGCGGGAATCTGTTCGTCGAAGCCGTGGAAGTTGAAGGCGTTCGGCCCGCATATCTGATACCGGCCCTGCTTGGCTGCCATCAGCGTGTTCAATGCCAGGGCCTCGTCAGGGTTCCACTTGCCGCCCAGGGGCAATCGTGGCGGGACCAGATACAGACCGCGCCACACCCGCGCGATCAATCCCGCCCTCTCCAGCCGGCTCAACAATTCCCGCTCCTGTGTGCCGGTCAGTTGCAGTGGCCCTTGCAGTTGGCCTGTTCGTATGGCGGTCAGTCCGCGCAGTTGAACATAGGCGAACAGCCGTGTTTCGAGTTGTCCCATGCGTTTCTTCATGGTTGCATTGTACAGATGGGATAATTGCCCCACAAGCAATTATCGCGAAATAGTATGCACACCGGCAAAGGACCAATGGGAACGCGCCGGGAACCCTGATCCTGCCTGCGGATGCTGTCCATCAATCGGCTGGAATCCCTTTTTAAGTGGCGACATTTGGGCTTGGCAGACGGTTTAGCCGTAGCCTCTTCGTGACCAGAACGCGCGCTTCTCGCGTCGTCTGGCCGCCCACGCATAGACCCAGGCCGGACACCGGCGAACCCGCTTCGATTGACGACGACACCATCGTTGCAGCGTTCGGCGTGGAATCTCCAGAATCCGTGCCGTCGCCCGGACGCCGTACTTGCCGATGAGCTTGAGGGCGTAGTCCTTCTGGCATTGGTGGTACTGTCCTCCCGTGCCCATCGCCTCGAACTGCTCGCGCATGTCGTCATAGACCATCTGCTGCGCCAGAGGGATTCGCTTGCGAGCGCTCCTGCGTGCCATCGTCACTTCCCTCCTTTGCTGTGGGCCTGCACAAGCGTCGTGATCGCCGCCTTGATATGCTCCGGCAACTCCGGCCAGCATGTCACGACCTCGGCCAAGTCTGGAGGCAGTTCGGACGCTGGAATATCGACCGTTTTCGAGTTTCGTTTGTAAGCTGGTTTGTAAGCGCCGGATGGCCCTTGCTCTAAGTCATTGTGAACACAAGGCTTGCCATTTTGTGGCGACGGTCTTGAAAACCGTTGGACCGAAAGGTCCCGGGGGTTCGAATCCCTCCTGCTCCGTTGATCCAGCGGTTTGCCTTTCCGGGCGTCCGACCGTGCTGCTCTGCGCGGATGCGGCACATCCTCAACGCAAGCCGCACGTGCAAGTTACTTGCCATGGCACGGCGGAAGCATGGGACAGGCAAACACCTCTGCCGGATCATCGAGCCTTTCCCAACAGAATAGGCTCTATTGTATAGCTGCAATTCCGTTTAATGATTACGATTCCTGTGCATCGCCATCTCTTTTGGATGGGACTGGTGGATCCTCGGCATCAAAAGGATTCCCGTCTCATGTCGGTACGGTCCGCTCAGAACAGCTACGCGTACGCGCAGGAAAAACGGCCGTCTCCGATGCACCTTTCGAACGTGCGGCATACCTGCCGTCTTGTCACAGTCACGGAAAAAAAGGATGCGAAATACGTATTTGCCACAATTGACTGCTTTCGGACGATGGATAGTTTTGTTGCAGCGTCATGGAACAGACCGGAGGCCTCAGTTCCAGACAACACCGGCGCTCCGAGGAATGGTGCAATCTTGGGTCACGGACGGCCCGACGCGGGGAGGCTGCAGGCGCGCTCTGCAGACTCCACGGTAGCGGTTCCCGTCCGAGAGGATTTGTCAGCTCTACAGATGGCAGAACGGCAGGGTTCTGCGCACGGATGCGTATCAGAGAGTGAGAGAAAGGAGTGTCCAACATGAAGAAGATACTATTCATTGCGGTTGTGTTGCTGCTGATGTCAGCCATATCGTTTGGCAGCGAGAACAGTCACTACGGCAAGAGTTCCGGCGGAACACAAACCCAGATCGCTTTCACGGGCGTTGTCCAGAGCACCAGCGCATACGGCAGTGGCGCATCATTCGGCCAATTTGCCAGCGGCAGCGCCTACGCAAATCAACAGATGTATTCACCAAAGGGTGCCATGAGCCAGACGGCGAATCCGAGCGTCAAGGGCGGCAGTGTCGGGACAACCGGATGGTGGGGCGCAGTTTGCTCATGGTGGGGCGGATTGTCGCTCACGTATCAGACGCAGTCCCTTCCGAGTCGCTGACCGGCCGTTTTGCGACAGAACCCTGCGATCCAGGCGGCTGCGGTGAGCGCTCCGCAGCCGCCCTGCTTTGTCCTTTCTCTGGCGTCCTTTCGATCACCCACCCAGATGCCACGCGCTACCGCTTGCCCCGGTTTCTCACGAAAGAAGCTTGAATCCCCCGAGGGGATCGTCTATCATTGATTCAGGGCAGTCGCCGGCAGGATCATGATGACCCGAACGGCAAGGAGGAGGATGTGCGGATGCCGGGTGGCGCGAAGTCAAGACCAGCGCATCGTCGTGAGCGATGTGTACGTGGCTTTCCTCCTCATTTCGACGCCCTTATCAGGGTCATTCACATCCATAGCGTTATCCATCGAGGGTGAGTCAGCCAGGTGCGTCTCATTGAAAGGGTACGAAGATGGCAACGGGCAAGATTGTCGCGTGCGTAACCGTCATGGCGCTCGTATGCGGTACGGTCTCGGGCGCAACCGTGTCCTGGACCAAGGGCCAGTCGCCTCCGGCGTCCTGGACGCTGTCTCCGGCCAATCCGACTTCGTCGAGCATCATCTCGTTCAGCGGACCTCTGGATGAGCCCGTTTACGGCAATAGTTGCGTGGCCGAGTCCAACCTGGGCGGAACGCCTCACCTGACGGTCAACACGCTGACTCGAACAGTCAGCCTGTGGTTCCAGGGCCCGGCGCCCACCATGTGCACGCTCATCTGGCAACCCGTCTGCGGCCTGGAGGGGACTTTCGGGCCGTTGTCGGACGGCAAGTGGACGTTTCGCTGCCAGACGCTCGGGGTGGAAATTCCGTTCACCGTAGGCGGGGCAAAGGTGATCTACGTGGACCGCTCCGCGACCGGACCGTCACCCAACGGAACGACTTGGTATCGCGCCTATCGCAATGTGCAGGATGCGCTGGCCGCCGCCGCGGCAGGAGATGAGATCCACATCGCCGACGGGACCTACGAGCCGGACCTGGGCACAGGGCAGACCGCCGGCGATCGAGAGGCATCCTTTGTTGTCCCCGGCGGTGTCATCCTGCGAGGCAGCTACGCCGGTTACGGAGCCTCCAACCCCGACGCCCGGGACCCGGCAGCTCACCCGACGGTTCTCAGCGGCGATCTTAACGGCGATGACCTCTGGGGCATCCTCAACCGGGACGACAACTGCTACCATGTCGTCACCGTCGAGGGCAATGCCACGCTCGACGGACTGACGATCGCAGACGGGCAGGCCGACGGCCTGTACCCCCATCACTGCGGAGCGGGAATCCTGGTCCAGGCCGGCGAGCCTACCATCGTTGACTGTACCCTGCGAGGCAACACAGGCGTCTACGGAGGAGGTCTGGCCGCGTTTGGAGCCTCACCGTACCTGGCGAACTGCAAGCTGTCGGGCAATCGCGCCATGCTATATGGCGGCGCTCTGTACAATCACGACAGCACTACCACCTTGGCAAGCTGCCTGCTGACGGGTAACTCCGCCGGCAGCAGCAGCGTCGGCGGTGGCTCGGCGATCTGCAATATGGGAGGCGGTGCCGCCCACGTGACCGTCAGCAACTGCACGCTCGCCGACAACGTGGGGCCTTGGCCCAACGAGATCGTTCTGTTCAACTTCCGCTATGCGAGTTCGTCCGGCGAAGCGGTGCGGATCAACAACAGCATCCTGTATAACGACGGCGACGACTCTCTGATCTGGAGCAACGACCCAGCCATGGTCGTGGCCTCCTACAGTCTGATCCAGGGTGGCTGGTCCGGCACAGGCAACCTGAACGTTGATCCGCGTTTTGTCAGCCGCGGGTTGTGGAGCATCGAGGGTGAATGGATCGACCTTGACAGCGATTACCACCTCCAGGCCACCTCGCAGGGGATCAACCATGGCAGCAACAGCCTGATTCCCGCCGATCATGCCGATGTGGACGGCGACGGCAACACCAGTGAGAACCATCCGTTGGACCTGGCCGGCGCGGACCGCGTGCAGAGCAGCAAGGTTGACTCGGGGGCGTATGAGGGCTCCGCCGCCGCACCGCACCCGGAATACGTGTGGGAAGCTCTCAGAACCTTCGAAATCACATTTGACGTACCCACGGGAATCACCTATCCGGTCACCCTCAACGGATCGTACTCGCATCAGATCGAGACCAACTTCCGGGCAGAGCTCAAGCTGGAGGTATCGGCGGCATCGGCAGCGGGAGGGACCTGGACCGCCTGGTTCGATCCCGACCCAGGCCACGTCGGACCAGGGACCGCAACGGTAAGCTGGCGCGTCAGGGGAGAAAACGTGGACATCGGCGAACTGACGCCGGGAGCGACCGACGTTACTGTAGCGGAGGTCACCCTGTATGTCCGGCCCGCCGCACCGTAGCAGCCATTGACACGACGCAGGTGCCGGTACCTACCGTCAACATGACCTTCCGAAGGGCTGTGGGCATCGCTCACAGCCCTTTTCTCTTGCCCGCAGATTGCCCCTTTGGTCTAATGAGGGTGTCTGGAGGCGGTCGCGCCGGGTCTGCCCGACCGACGGCATCGCGCAAGAGCACCGTCGCAAAAAGGGCCGGCGGGACCCAGAATCACCAAGCCAGGAAGGCGCCAGCGGATTCATTCGAGAAACACAGGCATTCATCCGAATCTTCACAGGAAGGAGGACCATCATGGGCAAAAAATCACTCCTGATTCTTCTTGTGGCAGCGTTGACTGTGCTTTCCTCGGGCACCGCCTACGGCCGCTTCGATCCCGCCAAAGACCCAGCCCTTCTCGGCTGGTGGTCGTTCGACGAGGGATCGGGCACAATCGCCGCCGATGGCTCGGGCAACGGCAACGACGGCACGCTTAACGGCGATCCCTTGTGGGTCGCCGGGATGTACGGCACCGCCCTGCAATTCGACGGGCAGAACGCGTACGTCGGGACCGGCAAGAGCCTGCTTAACGGCCTGACCGGTTTCACCATGGCCGGCTGGGTCAGTGCCGGCAACACCGGAGTCTACTCCAGCCTGTTCGGCCAGAACGACCTGATCGAGTTCGGATTCACGACGGAGAACGGCGGACAGTTGGGGACCTGGATGGCAGGCAACGGCTGGGCCTTTGTGGGTGCCAACTACGGCTTCTCCTATCCGTCATGGCATCATCTCGTCCTGGCGGGAGACCAGACGAGAATTGTCATCTATATCGACGGGCAGGAGCAGGCCAGCGACGAGGGTGGCATGTCCAGCGGCACATCATCCTACTTCTTCAGCATCGGGGGCAACGTCTTCAACGCGACCGGCGACTGGTTCCGGGGCGAGATCGACGACGTCTGGTTATTCAGTCGAGCGTTGACGGAGGCGGAGATTCGCGTCCTGATGAAAGGTCCGGGCGGGCCCGGCCTGGCCACCGGTCCACGTCCGGCCGACGAAGCCGTGGACGTGCCTCGCGACGTCGTGCTGAGCTGGACGCCTGGGGAATATGCCGCGACGCATGACATCTACTTCGGGACCACATTCGACGATGTCAATCAGGCGAGCCGGAGCAATCCTTCCGGCGTGCTGGTCAGTCAGGACCAGGCAGCGACGGTATTCGATCCGGCGGAACTGCTCAACTTCGGACAGACGTACTACTGGCGAATCGACGAAGTCAACGCGCCGCCCGACAGCACCATTCTGAAAGGCAATATCTGGAGCTTCACGACCGAGCCGTTCGCGTATCCGGCACAGAACATCATTGCCACGACCAACGGCACCTCCGACGACGGGGCCGGACCCGAGAACACTGTCAATGGTTCCGGGCTCAATGCCGACGACCGGCACTCCATCGAGGCCACTGATATGTGGCTGGCGACGCCGACCGCCGAAGATGCTCTGTGGATCCAGTTCGAGTTCGAAAGAGTCCTCAAACTGCACGAACTGCATGTCTGGAACTACAACGTCCAGTTCGAGAAGGCCCTCGGCTTCGGAATCAAGAATGCCACAATCGAGTACTCCACCGACGGCGCCGCGTGGACCGCACTGGGTGATTTCGAATTCGCCCAAGCAACCGCCAGGTCGGGCTACGCAAGCAACACGACCATCGATCTTGCCGGCGTGGCCGCCAGGTACATCCGGCTCATCGTCAACAGCGGTTTCGGCCCGATGGGCCAGTACGGCCTCAGCGAGGTCCGTTTCACCTGCATTCCCGTGCAGCCGAGAGAGCCGAAACCGGCCGATGGTGCCACCGGGATCGCCCCCGACGTCGCTCTGACCTGGCGCGCGGGTCGAGAGGCCTCCACGCACGAGGTGCATCTTGGCACTGCCCCGGAGGCGATGACCCTGGCAGGCACCGTCGCCACAGCCGGCTTCGCACCCACAAGCCTGGAGTTTGGAAGCACGTACTACTGGCAGATCGTGGAGGTCAACAACGCCGAGACGACCCCTTCCTGGACAGGCGATCTCTGGAGCTTCTCGACACAGGAGTACGCTGTCATCGACGACTTCGAGCACTATACCGACAACCTCGATGCGGGTGCGGCCATCTTCGACACCTGGATCGACGGCTGGGTCAACAACAGCGGTTCGACTGTCGGCTACTTCGAAGCCCCGTTCGCCGAGCAGCGCATCGTCCATGCAGGCCGGCAATCGATGCCTCTCCAGTACGACAACGCCCGTGCGCCTTGGTTCTCCGAGGCCCAGCGAACCTGGGATATACCTCAGGATTGGACCGTCCACGGGGCCAACACCCTCGTGCTCTACGTTCAGGGCAGAGCCCCGGCGTTCCTCGAGACGGCCGACGGTCAGATCCTCATGAATGCGATCGGATCGGACATCTGGAACAGCGCCGATGAGTTCCGCTTCGCCCACAAGAGACTGAGCGGCAACGGCTCCGTGGTCGCGCGGGTTGACAGCGTACTGAACTCCAACGCGTGGGCCAAGGCGGGCGTAATGATCCGCGAGGGTCTGGAAGCCGGCTCCAAGCACGCCATGGTGGTCGTAACGCCGGGCAGCGGCATCTCCTTCCAGCGCAGGCCCGCCGCAAACGCGGCCAGCGAGAATTCCGATGCCGCAGGTCTGGCGGCCCCCTACTGGGTCAAGCTGACGCGGACGGGCAATGTGTTCACGGCGCAGCGGTCGGCCGATGGCGTCACCTGGGTCGATATCGCTGTCTCCGCGCCCGTCAACATTCCGATGGCGACCGATGTCTACATCGGCCTGGCGCTGACCAGCCACGACACCGCCATCTCGACGGGCGCCGAATTCTCCAACGTCTCGATGACCGGCAACATCACCGGTTCGTGGCAGATCGCAGAGATCGGTATGGCGCAGCCGGAAGGCAATTCGGCCGAGCCACTCTACGTCACCGTCGAGGACCATGCCGGGAAGGTCAAGATGATCCGGCATGCGGACCCCATCGCGACCGCAAGACCCGGCTGGCGCGAGTGGCGGATTCCCCAGCGCGATCTCGAATCGGCCGGCCTGAAGGTCAACAGTATCCGTGCTGTGTCCATCGGAGTGGGCGACCGCGAGAATCCGATCGCTGGCGGCAGCGGCCTGGTCTTCGTCGACGATATCGGATTCGGCAAGCCGGCCGCGACGGACTGATCTGCGAATCCGTGGACGCAATCACTGAACGGGCCCCTCAGGGGAGGCAAGACCGCGGACGGACACCACGCAATGTGGCGGCGGCAAGACAGCCGGCGGCAGGGGAAATCTTGTTGCCTCACACAAACAAGCAGGTAAGATAGCAGCCCGATGGACGGTGGTTACGGCAGGAAGAAGGATCGCCCAGATCGATGAAGTTCGGCATCGTCGCCAATCCCAAGTCCGGCGCGACCAGTGTCGCTCGCAAGGAGGAGACTCTGCGAAAGGCCTCGCAGATTCTCGGAGGGAATACCGTGCTCGCGGGTCTCGATACGACCTCCAGAGAGGAGTTTCTTCTCTGCGCCAAGGACCTGGCGGAGAAAGTAGACGTCTTGATCGTCGCCGGCGGAGACGGAACGTTTTCGGACATCATCAACGCGGTTCGCTCCGAGGTGACTCTCTCGTACATGCCGCTGGGGTCCGGCTGCGCCCTGCGCTACGCCCTGGACCTGCCCCCGCAGGTGTCACGGGTCGCCCGACAGATTCGCGACGGGCGATTGCACGCCCTCGACCTGATTCTGTGTGACGAATCCACCAAGGCGTTCATGGCCAGTGTCGGACTCGAAGCGGACATCCTGCACCGCCGCGAGACCCTTCAGGCCGGCGGCGTGCGGGGCCCCCATGCCTACGCGATGGCTACGTTCGGTTCGTTCCTGGCCGATCTGGAGCGCACCGACATGACGATCAGCGTGGACGATCGAACGTTCGTCGTGCCGGGCGCCGTGACCGCGATCGTAACCAAGATCGCCTACTATGGATACAAGATGAAGATTGTTCCCGATGCCGTCTTTGACGACGGGCACCTTCATCTGCTGGCGATCAACTCCGGCTGGGGCGAACTCGTCCAGAGCCTCGCCACATCCTTCCTGGATGGCAACCGATTCGGTCGGCATGAGAAGGGACGCCGCATCCGCATCGCTGTGGCACAACCCAGGCATGCCCAGACCGACGGCAATCTCTATCGTCAGGGAACAACTTTCGACTTTCGCGTCCTGCCCGGGGCGCTGAAGATGTGGTATTGATTTCCGATCATGCCCAATCCACACGATTGGAGGAACGCCTAATCCGGTTTCTGGACCTGGCCGGTCATGGGCACGAACCGGACGGGCATAACCTCCTTGCGATGCAGTTGCCCTTGGGCGTCTTTGGTGATCAGGATCAGGTATTGAAAACCAACCTCGTTGCTGACCGGCAGGATCATCCTTCCCTCCGGTTTGAGCTGCTCGATCAACGGGGGCGGAACCCGCTCGGCGGCGGCGGTGCCGATAATCGCGTCGAAAGGCCCTTTTTCGGGCCAGCCGTAATACCCATCCCCCGCTCGCACAAATACATTCGAGTACCCCAGCTCTTTCAGACGTGCCTGTGCCGTCTGCGCCAGCGGTTCAACGATCTCGATCGTGTAGACACGGCGGGCGATCTCGGCACACACCGCCGCCTGATAGCCCGATCCAGTTCCAATCTCCAGAACGACGGCATTCGGGTCCAGTTTCAGGGCCTCGGTCATGAACGCCACGATGTAGGGCTGGCTGATGGTTTGACCTTCTCCAATAGGCAACGGGTTGTCGTCGTAGGCGTACCGCTGCTGGGCCGCCGGAACAAAGGCGTGCCGGGGCACGATCTGCATCGCCTTGAGTACATTCGGGTCCCTGACTTCGCGCCGACGAATCTGCAAGTCCACCATCCTCTGCCGTTCCGCGACCCGCTCGCTGAAGGCCCGATGGCTGTGGTCGCATCGGACGGACTCGGGCTGGTTCGGCTCGGAAGCTCCTTCCTGCTTTTCTGTGCTCTGATGCTCGGTAACGGAAAGGGAAACCGGTTCCCTCGCCGTATGGCGGACAAACCAGAGAGACAGCAGCAGCACTGCCGCGAAGAGAAGTCCCAAATGCTCGCGTGGGCCGATTTTCCTGCGATTCGCAGCCGCCATGGTCATATCCCCTACGGCATTCTTGCCCCTTTACGGATACGACGACCACCGCGCCCTTGTGCTCATATTGTACAGCCCCGGCGGAGGAATTGCACGCCGAATCAGGACATGGCCAGGTGGTTCCCGGTGGCCGTTTCATCCGGACTTTTTTTGATGAAAAGGTGGAAGCATATGTCTATAGTTGAGATGAGCCTCGGTGCAGGCCGAGCCCACCATCGAGGTTGCACGCGTGGGCGCGACGTTCCAGGCGGATTCCCAACCAGAGGAGATCGACGTTATGACATGCTCTGTAGTCCTCTCTTTGCTCGCGGTGGTCCTGGATTTGCTGCCGAGCGCCCAGCCGGGCAGACCAACAGCACCTGATTCCGGATCGGGCCGCGTGGTCAGCTTGGCGATAACCCCGGCGCAACTGGACGCCGCACAGACACGGTCGCTGCTTCCCGGGCCCGAGGAGCTGACCGAAGGCGACGGAGTAGAGCTTTACGCCGAGGCCGTCCAGGCCCTTCCCCAGGGTCTGAGCATCGAACAGGTGCAGCGATGGCTCGGCGCGCCGCTGTCCGAACTGCCGGCGGCCGATGTGCAGCTCGTTCTCCAGCAAGCGAAGACCTCTGTGGAGCTGGCGAGCCGCGGCGCCAGGTGCAGGAACTGCGACTGGCCGCCCTTCCAGCCGGGAATGATGCCTGCCAACCTCAACGGATACCGCGATCTGGCGCGTCTGCTCTGCCTCCAGGCAAGACTCCAGATCGCCCAGCAGCGATATGACGATGCCATCGCGACGATACGGACCGGTCTGGCAATGGCCCGACATGTTGGAGAGAGCCCGACGGTGGTGCAGGGAATGGTGGGCATCGCCGTCGCGGCGATGGTGCTTCGCTGCGTCGAGGACGCAGCCCAGGCGCCGGGCAGTCCGAACCTCTACCATGCCATGCAGGCCCTGCCGCACCCTCTGATCGACCTGAACCGGCCGATTTCCTCTGAGTTGAAGAGCCTCGATGCGAACTCGCAGTACAGCGAGGCGACGCGCCACATGATGCGGCGACAGATGGAGTCCTCCTTCGACCGGGTCCGCCAACTGATGAACCGGCTTGACCGAACCGTTGTCGCGCTTCAGTGCATCGAGGCGCTGCGTCACCATGTCGCGACACATAATGGCTCGCTTCCCACCCGGCTGGCCGATGTCGCGGACGTCAAGGTCTCTGCCGATGGGACGCCGTGCGCATACCGCCTCGATGGCTCGAAAGCCGTCCTCGAGGTGCCGCCTCCCAAGGGTGGACGATCCAAGGATGCAGTCCGCTACGAGATCGCGGTCGCCCGATAGCCACGGCCGGCACGGTACCCTGTGCCGAGTGGAACGCTGCTGACGGTCAGGCGCCAATGCCGTCGCAAAACAGGTGGCCCGCGCGGGGCGGAACGTATACCATGTCGTGCGTGAAAAAACCGCAGATCGAGGTCCAAATGCAAGAAGGGCCGGAGCATGCAATCAAAACAATGGATCAGATGGACGTTCGTCCTCATGGCAGCGGCGTGGCTTCTCCCAAGCTGCAACACGCCTTCGGGCAGTATGCCGAAGGCCAGCTACGAGAGAACAATTGAATTGGAGCAGGCGCTTGGGTCCGGATCGGCACTGGCGGTCTCGACGACGAGCGGCTCGATCGAGGTGAGCGGCCAGAATACGGACCGCGTGCACGTCGTCGCCACCGTCGTGGCCCGCGCCGCGACCAGAGAGCAAGCTCAAAACCTGGCCGAGCAGGTCAGTCTTCGGTTCGAGCAGACCGCCGAGGGACTTGGTATCAAGATAGACAAACCTGATCCTCACAGCCGGCGGTTCATCAGCATCAGCTACGAGATCACGGTGCCCAGGCAGACCGGAATCGACTGCTCCAGTGCCTCCGGCTCGATCAATCTGGCCGACCTGAGCGGCGAGGTCAGCGCGCGGACGGCCAGCGGCTCGATCGATGCGGCCGGCATCGCCGGTACAATCCGCCTGCATTCGTCCAGCGGTTCGGTCTCCTGCGACCGGGCCGACAGAGCAGAGGTCTATCTCGAAAGTGCCAGCGGCGGCGTCCGCCTCACTGAGGGATCGGCTCTGCGCGTATGCCAGTTGACCGCCGCCTCCGGGCCCGTGACCGCCCGGCATGTGGAAGCCGATTCCATTCGGATGGCCTCGTCCAGCTCGCGCGTTACCCTCAACGACGCACAGGCGGAGGCGATCCACCTCCACACCGGCAGCGGTTTCATCACCGCCAGTGGGGTCTCGTGTGAGCGACTCCAGGCCGAATCGACCAGCGGAGATATCTCAGTGGCGTTTGACGCCGACGCACCTGGCGACCTCGCCGCCGGCATGAAATCCAGCAGCGGCAGCATCGGCGTCGCCCTGCCTCGGGGTTTCGGCGGGCAGGTTGATCTGTGGGCCAGCAGCGGCACCGTCCGCATGATCCGGCCGATCGCGATGCAGAGTAAGCCGGGCAGAAACCACATCCGTGGAACGGTAGGCAACGGCGCCGGCAGCCTTCTGGTCCGTTCCGGCAGCGGCGCCATCCGAGTCAGATAGTCCGGGAACACACTCAGAGAAAACTCGGGAGATACGACCATGACCGATCCAGGAAAAGAACCATCGACGATCCTCTCACGACGTGCCTTCTGCCGGTCAGTGATAACGACCGCCGCAACGTTCGGCCTGGCGAGCGCCCCGGCCCGGGCCTCCCAGAGCAACGCCAAAGTGAAGTTCTTCAAGAATCTGGGGCACGGCCACATCGGCGTCCGTGCCAACCAGCAACAGGCCCTGGACTACGCGGTGAGGTTCGGATTCGAGGGGATCACCCCCAACGCCGCCGAATTCGAGAACCGTTCGGCCGCCGAGATCCGCGACTGGGTCGATACGATGAAGAGCAAGGGCGTTCGTTACGGGGCCGCCGGCCTATCCGTAGAGTTCCGGCGGGACCAGGACAGCTTCCAACGAGGCATGGGAAACCTGGCCAGGGAAGCGTCCATCCTGCAGCAACTCGGCGTCATGCGTGTGGCAACCTGGATCCTGCCCGGCCACAGCGAGTTGACCTATCTGGAGAACTTCGAACAACACAAGACGCGGCTGCGCCAGGCGGCCAAGGTGCTCGGCGATCACGGCATCCGGCTGGGCCTGGAATTCGTCGGGCCGCGCACCAGCCGGGCCAGGAATCGCTTTCCCTTCATCTGCGCGCAGCGCGACATGATGGAACTGGTCGATGCCATCGGCGCGCCGAACGTCGGGCTGCTCATGGACAGTTGGCACTGGTATACATCGCACGGGACCATCGAAGAGCTGCTGACGCTGTCGAACAAGGACATCGTTCACGTCCACGTCAACGACGCCCCCGCCGGCATTGCGATCGATGAGCAGGTCGATAGCCGCCGGGCCTTGCCCGTGACGACAGGGGTAATCGACATGAAGGGATTCATCAACGCCCTGGTCAAGATCGGCTACGATGGCCCCGTCGAATGCGAGCCGTTCGATCAGCAGTTGCGGCAGATGGATGCCGAGGCGGCCTTACAGAAGACCTCCGACGCCCTCAAACGCGTGTGGGAACTCGTCGACGTCTGACCGGGGCTGTTCAGGCAATCAATCGTGTGGCCGGGTCCCCTGATTAGAAGACGGGAACTGGTGCACCGGCGGGCCAACTCAGGACAAAACTGTTGAACGGAGGTTCGTCAGCCGGGTAAGCCGAAGCAATCTCGACGTGGCCGTCCACAAAGCTCGCATTGACAACGCCCTTGTTGAGATCTCCGCGAGGAGCCTTGTGGAATGTCCCGAGACTGTCGGCCGCATTGTTCGGCCTGCAACGCGTGTTGTTGTCGTTGATCCCCGCAACATTCAGCTCTGGAATCACCCAAGGGTTCTCCTCAGAGAAATAGAACACATGCGATGGATTCTTCACCATGGTCTCTTTTCTGAACTTGCTGATACCCGCCTTGAACTGGGCCGGCACAGAATCCCACGCGTCCCCATTGAGATGTGAGTTCATGGTGTAGCTGTACTGCGGCTCAATGGGAATGCTGCACCTGGTGCCTTGCTCCCAGGTACCGCCGCAACCATGCGATCGGGCGATCACGTCGAAGTCGGGACACAGGTGGATGCCCAGCCCCCGGAGATACGGCCACATGCAACCGGCCAGTTCGGGGTGCAGGTCCAGATTGTTGCTGGCATCGTGCCAGTTGTGGTTGACGCCCCCCTTGTTGTAGAGCCACGTGAAAGAATAAGGGAAATCGAAGTCATTGTCGTTGGAATACATCTTGGCCGCCAGAGCGTATTGGCCCAAGTTGGACTGGCACCGGATCATGCGCGCCTGCGTTCTGGCGCGGCTCAGCGCGGGCATCAGAATGCCCATCAACAGGGCGATGATCGCGATCACGACCAGTAGCTCGATGAGTGTGAACCCCGCTTTTCGCTTCATGATGGCACTCCTTATCCTGACCATAGCGTTGCCGTTCGAGATCAAAGATGCACATCCGACCGCTTGTGTTCCCAGATATAACCCAGATTATCCGCGTTTTCTGCTGGTCTGTCAAGGCCATTCCCACCTGTCAGACGCCGTATTTGCCGGGTCTTCCGGGCACGTAGGGGCCCGGAACCCGGCAAAGAGGGCAGGTCGTCTGAAATCTTCCTCGGCCTGCGGCGACTAACCAGACAAGTGTGAAAACACCCTCTTGAAGGAGTATTCGACATGAACACGGACCATTCCCACATCACGGTACGGAAGCATTCGTTCTTGTCCAGCGCGGCCTTCGGGCTCAGTGCCATTGTCATCACGGTCGTGGTCAGTCTGACCGTGCTGCTGCTCTACGGGGTCCATCTGGCCAGCGAAAAGTCCGATCAGGTCATTTCCCTGGCCCAGGGGGCTATCCACGGCCTGCCCCAGTTCCGCCAGGCGCTGCCGCCGGCCTTGTCGGACATGCTCGACGACCGCCGCCAGCCCGACTACTGCCGCGAACTGGCCATCGACGCCAAGGTCGTTACCCGCCCCGGATCGCACGGGCGGGCCCAAACCGCCGTCGAGATCACCAACAACGGCAAAGAGGTCGTCTCGCTGCTGTCGCTCCGCGTGGTCCTGCTGGACGAGAACGGGGGTCTGCTGAGCGAGTCCCAGGAGTGGGCGGCGACCCCGTTTGCCGCCGACCACGACTGGCGTGGCCCGATCATGCCGGGCTCACGGCGGCGATTCCTGTGCTCCGGCGGCCACCTGTACGACGTCGGCCCCCTGGACGAGATCAAAGCGGAGATCGAGATCACCGAGCTGCGGGTCTGGAACGGTCCGCAAACGCAACCGGGCCTGCCGAGTGAATCAGCCGTGTCCGCCTCGGCCCGTGCCCTGCCGCCCGGTAACTGATACCGGCTGCCCCGCGGCCGGACGAACCAACCCGGATTCGCGATTTGGCTGTATTTTTCACTCATCCGACCCCCGGCTTCTGCCGATATCAGCGGACAGCAGGCGGACTATGCCCTGGCGACCCACGGCAGCCGCATGCGAGGACAGAGGGCCGCAGATTCGGCCTCAGGAGAAGGGTGAAAAATGAAGAGACATCTCGTTTCCAGAACTACCCACGTCGTGTTCGGCGTTCTCTCGCTCGTTCTTGTCGCGGTCGGCGCCTCGTGCATCGACGAGAAGAAGGCCGCGAACACCTCCTCGGACCCACTGAGTCTTTGCGTCGTATTCGCGGACGATGACGGATTTGATCCCAACATACAAAGCCAATTCGAAGCCACATATGCCGACTACGCGCATCTGCTGGACGGAACCCTCGGCCCGGCGGACATTCTGCGCTACCGCGGGCAGCGTCTCGACTCACTGGACCAGGTGCAGCAGCACTACATCGAGACCTCCCTCCAGGAGTTGCCGGATCTGGTCAAAGACACATTCGCGCCGGATTGGAGCACTTGGCCCGAATGGCAGGTCTTCAGCGAGAAGTACCGCCAAGGCGACGAGTTGTGGCATTTCACCTGTCCGCCCGCCCCGGGGGGCAGGTACAACCCCGCACGGGGGTACATCATCGTGCGCGACGGCAGACTTGCCGCGATGCTCCTGAACCGAGCCGTGACCTTCCATGCCAGTTACTCGGATTACGAGTCCCTCTTGCGTGGAGTCGCGACAGAAGATCAAGTGATGACGTGGAAACGGGTCCCCCTGAACTCGCTTGAAGAGGTCCGGCAGCACTACCGCTCTCATTTCGGTTCAGATTCGTCTCGCATCCTCCTCGAAGAGCGCTGCAGCCTTGACGAAGCGGGCATCGGGAACACGAAATGGGACCACTGGCACGTATTCGGACGCAAGTACGAGGCCGGCGATCAATTGTGGTATTTCGAGTCGCCGAGTGAAACGTGGAACGGCCCGCAGGGGTGCTGCGGCTACTTGATCGCGCGCAATGGCCGTCTGCACGCAATTCTCGTCGTGGCCATAAGTTGAGTGCCTCGCGGGGTCACCACGCTCACAGACGCAGTCCGCCGGACAGCAGATTCTGGCCCAACAGCGCCAACGAAATGGCGGATCTGCTTCAGCGACGTTTGTCTGGTGCCGATAGAGCCACCAAGGAACTCAGGCTTCGAAGGAGGGCCGGAAGATGGAGAGCTTCGGAGGTCTTTCCATTACCCAACTGGCGATCGCCCTGCTGATTCTCGCGGCGGCCGCCTTTTGCGGGCCTTCCCCTGCCTTGTAGCGTCCGGGCGTCTGCCGTTGAAAACGTCAGATTTTTTGCCGAAAATGCACTTGCCAGGAGGAAAAGGAGCCACTATACTCTTCTTGTTGTTTCGCGGGCGTAGCTCAGTGGTAGAGCGTCACGTTGCCAACGTGAATGTCGTGAGTTCAAGTCTCATCGCCCGCTTTTTGGGGCGTTTTTCCCATGGATGGGACCCTTTGGACGCACATCTGCGTCGGGGAACCATATAGTATCGGCGAGTTACCGGCTAACGGGTAGTTTGGCGTTGGTCGCCGATATGCTGAAGCTTGGTCGCCTGTGGCGGCCGGGCCGGACATGGCGATCATCGGGCTAAGGGAGGTGTCCTCCCTGAGGCCTTTTTTGTTTATGGGAATCAAGCAGAATTCACCGTCTGTCTGGGAGCACGAAGATGGAGGAAGAAACGAAGGACTCGACCGCTGCAACGAGCCAGGAGCAGGAGAAACCGCCGCGTACGGCCAGGAACATCGTCACAGTCGAGGATGCCGGGCCCTGCAAGAAGAAGGTGGCCATCGAGATCCCTGAAGAGAGCATCAAGGAAGCCTTCGACGAGCAGTACAAGGAACTGAGCCGAGAGGTGGTGCTGCCGGGCTTCCGCAAGGGTCGGGCTCCCCGCCGCCTCCTGGAGAAACGCTTCGGCAAAGAGACGAACGAGCAGATCAAGCTCAAGCTCCTGGCGGAGGCCAGCGAAGCAGCCATCAAGGACAAAAAACTGGACATTCTGGGCGATCCCGATATCGACTTTGAGAAAGTCGAGCTCCCGGCGTCGGGCCCGATGAAATTCGAGTTCGAGGCGGAAGTCCGCCCGGAGTTCGAGCTTCCCAAGCTGGAGAGAATCCCGGTCAAACGGGACAAGCTGGAGGTTACCGAGGAGCAGATCGACCGCGAGATCGAGCAGTTGCGTCGCTGGTCGGGTGTCTGGACCCCCCGTGAAGGCGGTACGGTCGAACTGGACGACCAAGTCATTGCCGACGTGCTGCTGCGGCCGGAATTGACCGAGGAAGAGAAAGCCAAGCAGGCCGAGGCGGCGCAAAAGGCGGAGAGCGGCGAGGAACCCCAAGAAAGCCAGACGCTCGAAGCGGAGACCAAGCTGGACAACATCGAGGTCTACGTTCGCCCCAACGGCTTCGTCGGGGCCGTCCCGGTCGAGAAGCTCGACGAACTGCTCGTCGGCACCAAGGTCGGTGACATCAAGACGACTACTGTCGAAGTCCCCAAGACCTACTTCCGCGAGGAATATCGCGGTCGAAAAGTCGACGTCTCCATCGAGGTCAAAGAGATCAAGCACCTCAGGCCTGCCGAGATCAACGAGCAGTTCCTCCAACGTTACAACGTCGAGAGTGAAGCGGAGCTCCGTGAGCGCATCCGGGACACCCTGCAAGAACGGCAAGAGGACCGCATCCGCAACGACATGAGCGAACAGATCTACCAGTACCTCCTGAGCAACACCCGTTTCGACCTGCCGCTCGACATCGTGGCCCGCCAGGCCGGCACCATCCTGCAGCGCCTGTACATCAACCTGCTCCAGCGAGGCTTCTCCCGTCAGCAGATCGAGGAACAGATGGAACGGCTTCGCGCCAGCAGCGAAGAGCAGGCCAAGGAACAGCTCAAGACGTTCTTCATCATGGACAGAGTGGCCGATAAACTGGAGATCGAGGTCACGGAGGAAGAGATTAACGGGCATATCGCTCAACTGGCGATCCAACGGGGACAGCGGCCGGAGAAAATGAAGGAACAAATGGAGCGGGACGGCTCCCTGGCCCAGTTCCGCATGGACGTTCGGCAGAACAAATGTATAAACAAACTCCTCGAAACAGCCGATATCACGGAACAAGAGGCCCCGCCGGCAGAAGACAAACCCAAGCGGGCCAGGAAAACCGCCAAAAAATCGGCGGAGGATAAGGCTGAAAAGACGGATCAGTAGAGAGGTATCGCATGTCCTTGGAACACCCGTTGCGGGTCATCGACGGCTACAACGACGCGTACAGCCAGTACGGCGGGGGCCAATACCAGCGGTATCGCCAGATGAGTCTGGACGACATGCTGCTGGAAAACCGGATCGTATTTCTCATCGGCGAGATCAACTACGCCCGGGCGGCCGAAGTCATCATGAAGATGCTGTACCTGGATAATCTCAAGCGCGGACGTGAGATCAGTCTCTACATCAACTCGCCGGGCGGGACCGTCGACGACACGATGGCGATCTACGACACGATCCGATTCGTGGGCTCGCCGGTGGCGACCTACTGCATCGGGCGGGCCCAGTCCGGTGGCGCGCTGATCCTCGCGGCCGGGACCAAAGGCAGCCGGTATGCCCTGCCCCATGCCAAAATCATGCTCCACCAGCCCTGGGGCGGTGTCACGGGACAGGCCGCCGACATCAAGATCCAGGCCGAGGAGATTCTGAAGTCCAAGAGGGTCCTCGCGGAGATTTTTGCCAAGCACACCGCGCAACCCGTCGAGAAAATCATCGAAGAAACCGAGCGCGACCGCTATATGAGCGCTCAGGAGGCCAAGGACTACGGCCTGATCGACGAGGTGCTCCAGGAGGACGAGAAGAAGGACCAGCCCGCGAGCACCCAGGACAAGAGCGCCAAGAGCGAGCATAAGACAGACACGACGTCGTCGGATAGCAAGGGCTGACCGATTGCAGCCTGTCCGGCCGACTTTGACCAGCGAAGGAAAGACACTGATGGTGGTGAACGAGCAGTTGGTGCCTATCGTGATCGAGAAGACCGGGCGCGGAGAGCGGGCCTACGACATCTTCTCCCGGCTCCTGAAGGACCGGATCATCTTCTTGGGCGGGCCGGTCAACGACGCCGTGGCCAACCTGATGATCGCCCAGATGCTGTTCCTCAGCAATGAGGACAGCAAGAGCGATATCCACTTCTACATCAATTCGCCGGGTGGCTCAATTACGGCCGGGCTGGCGATCTACGATACGATGCAGTTCCTCCGCTGCGACGTCGCAACCTATTGCGTGGGACAGGCCGCCAGCATGGGCGCCGTGCTGCTGGCGGGAGGCCATGCGGGCAAGCGGTTCCTGCTCAGCAACAATCGCATCCTCCTGCATCAGCCGCATATTATGGGCGTCATGGAGGGCCCTGCCACCGATCTCGACATCGAAGCCCAGGAGATCCTCCGCCTCCGCAGCCGCCTGTATGGTATCCTTGCCAAACACACCGGGCAGAGCCCCGAGAAAATCGAGAAGGACTGCGATCGTAACCTCTGGCTCGGCGCCGAAGAAGCTATCGAGTACGGGCTGGCCGACCGGATCCTCCAGAAGGCCCCGGAGATCGTGAAGGACCGTGAGAAGGATGACGATAACCAGAAATGACGCCGGAACCACGTGCAACCGTGCCGCTCTCGCCCGCGGGCACGGCGTCGCCCTGGCTTGCGGCCTGATGCTCATTGCCGTGCTGGCGGCTGGCTGCGGCATCGGCAGTGAGAGGAAGGCGCCGGCGGAGATCAAGGTCCAGCAAATCGCCCGGGAGAAAACCGAGCTGATGCGGGACCTCCAGCAGGCGAAGGCCGAGAACCAACAGTTGGCCGAGCAGATCAAAGCTCTGTCGGTTTTTCCCGAAGACAAGCCCCTCAATCCCTACAGACTCAAGCGGGTCAAGATCACCCGGTACACCAACTTCTACGACAAAGACAACGACGGCAAGCGAGAGAAGCTCATCGTCTACATCGAGCCCATCGACCTCGACGGCGACGCCGTCAAAGCCGCCGGCACGGTAAACGTGCAACTGTGGAACCTGAACAATCTCAACGGCCAAGCCCTGCTGGGCCAGTGGCAGGTCGACCCGAATGACCTGCGAAAGCTCTGGTACGACACGCTGGTCTCGGCCAACTACCGTCTGATATTCGACGCGCCGCCGGAGCTGGATGTCCTGGCTGAGCCGCTCACCGTCAAGGTGACGTTCACCGATTACCTGACCGGCGAGATCTTCCGAGATCAGTATGC
Organism: Sedimentisphaerales bacterium; assembly: GCA_035448545.1. Classification (GTDB taxonomy): domain Bacteria; phylum Planctomycetota; class Phycisphaerae; order Sedimentisphaerales; family Anaerobacaceae; genus Anaerobaca. The sequence continues at coordinate 24,065 of DAOTJE010000015.1, forward strand.
CATCGACCCTCGTACCAACCAGTAGCGCCCGTCACGAGCCAGGCAGACCGATCACGGCGGCAAATCGTCCGGCATTTTCCCCTTCCCGGCGATGGCTGGGAAACACGTCATTGCGGCACAGTGTGCAGATTCCCGCCGTATGGATAGCCGATGCGGGAACCCCTGCCCGCACCAGGGCGTTCTGGTTGGCTGCCCACAGATCGAAGTGACCCTTGCCGTCGCGAGCGGGGTGAAAGAAGGTCACCGCGTGAGGACCGAGATTCTCGATCGCCGCCGTGCGGACCTCGTGGCCGACCTCGTAGCACTCCGGTCCGGCCGACGGACAGATGCAGGCTACCAGATCTTCCGCAACGCAGCCGAATGCAATCATCTGCCTCACAACAGCGGACGTGACTCCGGCCACGGTGGCACGCCATGAGGCGTGGGCGAAACCGACGGCACGCTGCCGACGATCCGCAACCAGCACAATGGGGCAGTCCGCGCTCTTGCCGAGTAGAGCCAGCGATGGGCTGGTCGTCACCAATCCATCGGCCCGCCCGGTGCAACCGGCCGCATGGCACGTGAGGACATCGCCGCCGTGGACCTGATCCAGGAACGCCGCATCGTCCAAACCGAGAAACCGTGCAATCTCACGCCCGACAGCGCGTGTGTCATGGCGAATCCGCTCGACGCCCGGTCCCTGCCGCGTCGTGACCAGATGCGGAACGCCGATCGCTTCCAACCCCGCAAACCGCCCCACCAGCCAGCCATTGGCGGATCGCTCCAGACGGAATCCAGAATTTGACCTCTGGCAAGATTCAAGGTTCGAACCCGGCACAGGCCACACGGTGCGACCGCCGACCCCGGCAACACAATCGTCCGCTGTCGTCGGTGGTAGCACTTTCACATCTTGGCTCTTTCCCATGCTGCGCGCTGTCCGTCGCCACCCAATAGAATTGATCGCCGTGTACCTGCCGCGTAGTATTATCGCGAAGATCGGTCCCAAGGCAAGGAGCAGCAATGGTCAAGACCAACAGGCGATGTGACGAGGTGGTGCTGCAGCTGCCTTTGTGGTTGCGGCAAGCCGCCGGTCTGATCGAACGTCCGTTCGGCAGCGCGGAGGCGAAGATGCGGTTCGTCATCGATCTGGCCCAGCGGAACGTCGAGCACAAGACGGGAGGCCCGTTTGGTGCGGCGGTGTTCGAGGCCCGCAGCGGGCGTCTCCTCGCGCCCGGCGTCAATCTGGTCGAGCCCTTGCACTGCTCGATCGCCCATGCCGAGATGGTCGCCATCGCCCTGGCGCAGCAGGCGATGGGCTCGTACGACCTCGGTGCAGGTGGCATGGTCTACGAGCTTGTCACGAGCACTGAACCCTGCGCGATGTGCCTGGGCGCGATCCCGTGGTCCGGCGTCCGCCGCGTCCTGTGCGGCGCGAGAGGCGAGGACGCCTGCGCCATTGGATTCGACGAAGGAGCCAAACCCGGCGACTGGGTCGGCGCTCTGCGAAGTCGGGGAATTGAGGTTGTCCGAGACATCTGTCGCGACGAGGCCCGAGCCGTACTCCGGCACTACCTCGCCGCCGGCGGACGTATCTACAACGCCCGAGGCGAGGGCTGACCGGCTCTGCCGGGAGGGCCTACTGGCCGCCGAGTTTATGAGGTGCGGATGGCGACAGAGGTGTTGGGACCGGAGGTGGCGGCGCGTTGGGATCAGGCACCGGCGGCCGAAGAGGCAGAATGCCGAGGTGACGCTCGATGCGTTCCAGACGCTCATCCAGCTTCGCCAGCCTGGCGTCGATGGATTCCAGCCTGGTGGCCACAGCCCCAAGATCGGCCGCGATCCCTGCGAAACCCTGCTCGGTCGCGTCCATGTAGCGTTCCATCACGCGTTCGTAGGCGTCGATGGCCCGGCTTGCCTCTGTGCGATACTCCGGCGTCGTGTAGACCTGGGCCTCCACGTCGTAATTCCTGCGGTTCTGGCCCACCGATGTCGACAGCACCAGGACGACAATACCGATAACTACAGCCGCAATAGCGACATACGTTCGTTTGCTCGATCTCATCGGATCACTCCAATCGACCATCGCGGATGCGCACGCAAGCGAATGGCCTGCGGACAATCTACGGGTCTTATCGGCACAAAGGCATGAGACAATTAGCAGGTTTTCGGACGGCGCCGCCCTGCCCCATCAGGGCGTGTCGGAATCGGGCACGATCGGCTCCCACTGGATACGCGCCGCTCCCAGCACCGTCCCAGTGGCGTAGGCCAAGTCCACCAAGGCGATCTGGTACTCTGCCAAGGCGGTGATTTCGGCACTCTGGGCATCGGCGAATTTCGTCTGGGCGTCAAGCACGTCGGTGCTGGTGCGGGCCCCCAGTTCAAACTGGCGCCGCTCGGCCTCGTACAGCCGGCCGTTCAGGATGCTATTCTGTCGGGCCGCCAGAATCCGCTGCCAGTTCGCTTCAACCTGGTCGATGGCGTTGAGCACCTCCAGCTCGATCATGCGCTCGCGATCGTGGCGGGTCGCCATCCGCTGGCGCCGCTGGTAGACCGCCTGACGAATCCGGCTCTTGGCCGCCTTATTGCCGATGGGGACCACCATCTGGGCATTCAGCCTATGGCCGGTGAAATCGCTGTCGTAGAGCAGATCGAAGGAATCGTTTCGGGCAAACCCGGTGCCGTTGATGTTGTAACTGTACTCCAGCGTCGCCAGGGGCAGCGCCAGATTGCGCATGTAGTCTACCGTGCTGGCGTCGCTGAGGAGTTGCAGTTGGAGTTCGAGCAACTCCGTTCGCGACTCCATGGCCGTCCGAACCAGTTCCGGGCGGCGCATCGTGTAAAAGACGGGATCGGGTTCAGTCAGAGGAACAAGAACCGTGGGCGTCTGCATGTCGAGCGCCGCTCTGTTGATGACGCGTTTGAGCTCGCGCTCGCGGTCCCGCAGGTTGTTTTCCGCAACGATGATAGCCTCCAACTGCTGGGCCACACCGGCCTCGGCACGGACGACCTCAACCTGAGAGCGCTCCCCCAGCTCAACGAAGCGGCGTGCCCGTTCCAGTTGGGCCTGGGCCAGATCGTACTGCTGCTTGCGGACGTCGAGCTCCCGGCGGGCGGCGTACAGACGCCAGTACACGCGGTCCACCGCCGCCAGGACGGTGATCACCTCCAGTTTGGCGCGGGCGTCGGCCGCCTGACGGTTGTACCCGGCGACGCGGATGGAATGCATATTCGCCCACCTGCCGGCATTGCGCAGCAGCGGCTGGCTGATGGACACCGAGAAGCGGTTCTCAAAAGAGGGGTTGTAGTTGGGGTCTCCGTTGAGGTCGTTACGACGGCTGTCGGCAAGATCAAACGTGACATTGCCCCCGGTTCGCAGGGGTACCCGGACCCCCAGATCGGCATTCGTCTGCTCCGTCTGAGAGGCATCCACAACGGAAATGAAAGTGCCGTCTCCAATATCGACGACCCGGCCGCTGGGCTGTTCCCACTTGGTCGCACTGGCGTTGGCGAAGAAGGAGGATTCAAACTTGGCTTCTTCCTCGCTGAGTCGTTCGGCCGCGATGGCCGGATCGATCAACGCCGCCTTCAGTTCGAGGTTGTTGCTCAGCGCCAGAGCCCGGCACTGCTCCAGAGACAGCTCCAGCACAGCCGGCGGGGGTCCATTGGCATCGGCGGTCGGGACCGGATCGGACCGGGCCTCCTGGAGTTCCAGCGTCTCGATCTGACGGAGCTTCTCCTGCGGAATCCTGACATCTTCGTAGCCTGGGCCGGGCAGGTAGGCATCGCAACCGCTTAGCAGACCTGCCAGAACGACTGCCATCATCGCACCACAGGGCGATTTCGAAGGATACCATCTTCTACTCATGTCTGAGCGCCTCAATGGGGTCCAAGCGGGCGGCCTTGACGGCCGGAAACATACCGAAAAACACGCCGGTCGCCGCAGCGAAGCCGAACGAAAGGCCGAGTGCCCACAGCGGGATGTGCGCCTTGTCCAGAGACGCCCCCGGAATCTTGGCGATCAATTCGGTCAGCAACTGCCCGCAACCGGCACCGATCAAACCGCCGAACAGGCACAGCACCACCGATTCAACCAGGAACTGGAAGAGAATCGCCGCCGGTCGGGCCCCCACCGCTTTGCGCAAACCGATCTCGCGCGTGCGTTCCGAGACAGAAACGAGCATGATATTCATGATCCCAATCCCACCGACCAGCAGGGAGATGCCTACCACCCCGCCGGCGATGGCGGTGGTGGTCTTGGCCACGGTGTTGAATTGCTTGAGGTATTCTTCGATGACTTCCAGACGGAACGTATCGGGATCGCCCGGCCCCAGGCGCCGGGCTCGCCTCAGGAAGAACCGCAGTTCCGCCTGGGCCTCGGCCGACAGCTCCGGCTTACGGCAACTGGCGATCGCATACATCCACGTCCACGGACCCCACAGCTTCCACGCCGTGGGGAAGGGAATGAACACCTCCTGGGATGAACCCATGCCGCCAAACATGGACGACTCGACCCGCTGCTCGACCACGCCGACGATGGTGAAACTGCGTCGCCCGACGACGATCCGTTTGCCGATGCAATTGCGGTCCATCCTCAGCTCGTCGCGCACCTTGGGCGTGATCAGGCATACCTGCCAGCCGTTCTCTTCGTCCATCAGAGTGAACGGTCTTCCCATAATGACCGAGCGGTTCTCGATCCGGTGCCAGGACGGGTTAATGCCATAGATACGGGCGCTATCGATATTCTCCACGCCATAGTGAACGGTCTCGGTGCGCTCGGTCATGAGGGTGTGATCATCAATCGACGGGCAACGCTCCTTCAGTCCCTCAAACAGCTCGGGACGAAAACGAATCAGACGCCAGGACGCATTCTTGAACCGGCCCTCGCGAGGCCAGTGCGGACTGATGAAGATCTTGTTCGTCCCGAGCGATTCGAAGTTGCTCAACACGTTTGCCTTCAGGCCCGTCAGAGCCGCGATCACCGACGTGACCGAGGCGACGCCGATCACAATGCCGGTCGTCGTCAGGATCGAGCGCGCCTTGTTCGCCCAGATCTGGCCGAGCGCCAGGTAGATGCTCTGATAGAACAGCTTCAGGAAGGCCAGCGGAATACCCAGGATCGCCCTCATTTCAGCACCTCCCCGAAGTGCTCGGCCAGAGCCGCTCGCTGGGCCTGGTCTTCTTCGCTGGACAGGTCCGTGAAGATGCGGCCGTCCTTCATGCGGATCACCCGCTTGGCGTGACGCGCCACACTTTCCTCATGCGTCACAAGTACGATGGTCTGCCCTTCGGCATGGAGCTGATCGAACAGCCTGAGGATCTCCTCACTGGTCTTGCTGTCGAGATTGCCAGTGGGTTCGTCGGCCAGCAGAATACTCGGGTTGCAGACGAGAGCCCGCGCGATGGCCACGCGCTGTTTCTCTCCGCCGGAGAGCTGGTTCGGCCGGTGCTTGACGCGGTCGCCCAGTCCGACCCGTTCGAGCATCTGCCTGGCCCGTTTGTGTCGGCCCCACCAGCCGTCGCGCGAGTAGATCAATGGCATCTCAACATTCTTCAGCGCCGTGGAACGGCCCATCAGCTCGAACGACTGGAACACGAACCCGATGCGCGTGTTGCGGATGTGCGCCAAGCCGCCGGCCCCCAGACGGGTCGTATCCTGGCCGTCCAGCTCATAGACGCCGCTCGTGCAACGGTCCAGGCATCCCAGCAGATTCATCAACGTGCTCTTGCCCGAGCCGGAGGGGCCCATGACGGCCACGTACTCGTTCTGACGCAGTTCGAGGCTCACCCCGTCGAGCGCGCGGATGCGCTCCACGCCCACCTTATAGATCCGTGTGACGTTGTCGAGCCGGATGACAATCTTGCTATGCGGCGTTGGCATCGCTGGAAGGTTGGACATTGTTGACATCGCGGGAGTCACCGGCTGGGGCCTTCTCCGTTCTGTTCTTGGCATCCTCTTCAGCCTTGGCTTCCCGTTCATCCTTGACCGACTGGTTGTGCTGAAGCTTCTCGAGCTCCTTGAACGGTCCGACAATGATCTTCTCTCCGGGCGAGATCCCGGCCTCAATGATCGTGTGCGTGGCATTGCTGGCGCCGATCCGGACGGGAGTGATCACCGCCTTGCCGTCGATAAAGCGATAGACGACCGTTGCAAAAGTCTTGCTCCTCTCCTCCTCGCTGAGCTGGTCCCGGATGTCAATGGGCAGAGAGTCCACCTCTCGCCCGAGCACCGCCTGACTCGGCAGAACCAGGACCTCCTCGTGCTTGGCGACCTCGATATCGACGTCGGCCGTCATCCCGGTGAAAATCCGCTCACTCGGGTCGATCAACAGAACCTCGGTCTCGTAGTACTTGGCGCCCTGGGTCCCCACATCCTGGCTGAGCGCGATGGCGCGGACCTTGCCGGGAAAGACCTTGTCGGGCCAGGCCTGAATGTGCACTCGCGCCGCCTGGCCCACCCGCAGCTTGCCCACATCCGATTCATCGACCTGCGCCACCACCAGCATCTCGGACAGATCCCCGACCTCGAGGATCTTTGTACCGGGATTGTTCATCATTCCCGTGACCACCATCTCGCCGACCTCGGCGTTGATGCGCGTGATCACACCGTCGATGGGCGAAGTGATCGTCGTGTAGCTCAGTGCCTCCTTGGCCTGCGCAATCCCTTCGTCGGCCACCTGGAGGTTGTGTTCGAGCACTTTGAGATTGAGACGTGCTGCTTCCAGATTGTGCCGCGCCCCCTCCAACTGGGACTCCAATTCCTCGAGCTTGAAACGGGCATCATCACACGTCACCTGGCTGACATCGTTGGTGCGCAGCAGCGCACACTGCCGTTCGTAGTCGCGCCGAGCCTTCTCCACGGTGGCTTCCTGTGCCATCAGGTTGGCGGCTTGACTGGAAATCCTCGCCTTCTCGACTTCGATCTGGGCCGCCTGGGCGGCCCGGCTGGCCTGCGCCGAGAGCAGACGGCTCTCCAGGTCTTTGGCGTCAAGGCGTACCAGAACGGAGGGCGGAATCGGCGGATCGGCGTCCGGATCGCCCTTCGTAACGGTCGCGCCCTCCGCATAGGGCAATTCGACAATGCGTCCGGAGGTCTTGGCGCTGATCTCCACGTTGATCTTTGGCTCGATCTCGCCGGGCGCACTGACAATCTCGATCAGCTCTCCGATCCGGGCCTCTTCCACGCGGACGACGGTTGCCTTGTTCGCCGCGCTGCCACGGCCCCGGACCAGGACGAATCCACCCCCTCCCAAGACACCCAAGACCAGGACGATCACCAGGAGGATGACAAGTACGCGAGCCGACCTCACCATCAATCCCTTCCCAAGTCACCAACCGCAAACAGAATCCACAGTTACATCTGTGAGCATTATACTCATATAGACGCATCGAACCACTCCTCATTGCGCCGATTCCGCGAGAAAGCAATCCGATTCTCAGGAACGTCCGACGCGCCGGGCCGGGCAGGTCGCACGGATCACACCAAAGAGTCTCCGTCGCAATCCGGGTCGCGGAGATTCCACCGGCGAGAACCTGTCTTGTGAAAAGACCTCTGCGGTTAGCTTTTCGGCGATGCCGCCTTCGGGGTGCGACGGGCCTCCCGTCAGAGCAGGCAAGTAGCTCAGGATAGGCCCCCTTCGCCGCCAGGCTCCGAGCCTGCCCCCGTTCCCGTACGACCCAGGAGGAGCAGGTCGTCACCATGACCCGATCTCAGCCGGGAGAACGCGACACCGCGCAGCCTTGTTCAGGCCCGTGGGCAAAAACCTCGGACGAGGCCTGGCGGCGTGTGGTAGGATTGGTGCCATACATGCGGATGTAGTTCCCTTGCCGCAGGAGCAGGAACACGAGCACAGCCGTTCCCCTGGGGTACGGGATGTTGGAAAAGCGAACGATCTGCGGACGCCGTCTCCGAGACTCGTGGTGCGTCTGTCCCGTTGACGTCGCAACCGAGTTGATGCCGGGGAAGTTCTGTGCTCCCATCGGCCGTACGCCGTTCTCCCACAAGGGCACGGCGGCAGGCGGAATCGCAGGTCCATGTGAAGAGCGGAGCGAAAGTATCTCTCTGTCGTCCTGATGCTGATCTGTGCATCGTACAGCGAAGCCACCTACAGCGGAGGCGCCGGCAGCGAACCCGATCCCTATCGTATCGCGACGGCGCCAGACCTCGCCGATCTCACTCTGGATGGGGACAATTGGAATCGGCATTTCCGATTGGTCGCGGACATCGACATGGGCGAACTGGCGGCTCCTCTGACATCCACCATCGGTAACGAGGAACTGCCTTTCTCCGGCGTCTTCGACGGCGACGGCCGCAATGCAGACATCCTCCTGGGCGGTGCGGGGGCGCCCCCATCGCGAAAGGAGGGTGTGCCCTGACCGGCGGCGCGGGCATCGAGGCAAGGAATCTTTGCGAGTTGTTCCATCACCGGCTCCATTCGCAACGCAGACTATACGTCCCATAAAACAGGACGACAGGCCAGCCCGTTTCAGAAACCGCCGCACAAAGCGACGCAACCACAAAAAAAAGAGGCGTCGCGTACGCCACGACGCCGGAGAAAAAGATGAAACGGTTTCCACCATGTGTATCGGCATAACATGTCCGAAATCGCCAGACTTTTTGGAAAAAAAGCCCGGAATCGATCCTCTCTGCCCCCCAGGCCCAAGGTGCTTAATGGGTTCGAATTGCTTTGCCCGGCCGTCGGCCGGGGCTGTATAATGAGGCCCTCGATACGAATAGAAGAGATAACAGACGACGAACACATTGCAGGGAGGCAGAACCATGATTCTTCCCGGATCCATCCGAAGACTGTCGGCCGTTTTTCGGGGCAGTGTGGCCCCGCCGCTGATTCTGCTGTCGGTCATGATCGGCTTCTGGGTCGGTCTGATGCCGGGCTGGTCAGGCCTGCACACCGCCCTGGTGGTCGTGGTGCTGATCCTCAACATTCATATAGGCCTGTTCCTGCTGTCGCTGGGCGTGGGCAAGGCAGTGTGCCTGGCGGCGGCCCCCGTGCTCTATCATGTGGGTATCTACGTCCAGGACCACCTGTCCGGTCTGCTGAACGTGCTGTCGTCGATCCCGGTGGTGGGCATGACGGATTTCAGCCGGTATGCCCTGGCCGGCGCCCTGGTGGTCGGTCCGGTCATCGGAGCGATCGCGGGTTTGATGTTGGCCTTCTCGGTGATCCAGTTCCGCCGGATGATGGTCAAGGTTGACGAAAAGTCGGAGAAGTTCCGTACATACTACTCCAAGACCTGGGTCCGGATTCTTGACTGGATTCTGATCGGTAAGCGAACCAAAGACGTCAAGAGCATGTTCGCCAAGACCAGGTACATCCGCAAGGCCGGCATCGTGCTTGCAATCATCGTGGTCGGCGCGTTTTTTGCAGCGGCGCACTTCCTTCAGGACACCACTGTCAAGAACTACGCCACCCAGTCTCTGACGCGCGCCAACGGGGCCGAGGTGAACCTGGGAAGTCTCGGGATCTCGCTGACGGGAGGCAGCGTTTCCGCCGAGGATTTGCAGGTCACCAACGCGCAAGAGCCCACGCAGAATCAGGTCGTGGTCGAGAAGGTTGCGGCCAACGCCAGCATCTATGACCTGCTGCTGGGCAAGGTCATCATGGAGAATGTCGAGGTCTCGGGTGTGCAGTTCAATCAGGCTCGGCAGACGCCGGGCAAGGTGCTCGCGGTCCCACCAGCCGAGGAAGAGCCTTTCGATCCGAATGCGTACACCATCGACGCCAACGACGTCGCCAAGGTCGAGAAGTACGTCAAGGACGCCAAGAAGCTCAAGGAACAACTGGAAAAGCTGCGCAAGTGGCTGCCGGAAGGCAAGAAAGGCCCGGCCGAGGAGACGCAGCCGCCGCAGTCATATCGGGAATACCTGCGGGCCAAGGCAGCGACCAGTCCGACCGTCACCATGCTCGCCAAGCGCGTCCTGGCGGACAAGGTGAATCTGCCGAGCGAGCTGTTCGGCAACAGCCGGATTCTCATGACCAACCTGAGCGATGCGCCGCACGCCTTGGGCGAGCCAATCACGCTCGAGCTGACGTCACACGAAACCCCGGCGGCCCTGAAAGCCCAGGTCGACTACTCGTCGGGCACGCCCCACGTGACCGGCACGTTCGAAGGGTTCGACCTGAGCAAGATCCAGGCGGGACTCGGCCAGGACGCCGGCATCGCCTTCGAATCCGGCGCTGCCTCCGGGACCTTCACGGGCCAGTTGACCAGGGAACTCGTCGATCTCACATTCAAGATAGACCTGAAGAATCTCAAGGCCAAAGGACAGGGCCAAGGTGTTCTCGGACTCGGCGCCCAGCAAACCTCCGAGGTCATGGAGGTCATGAACGAGCTGAGCACCACGATCCGCGTCGTTGGCCCGGTCACGTCGCCGCGCGTCGTCTTCGACACGAAAGGACTGGGAGAGGAGTTCAAACAGGCCCTCGTCAAGGCCGGCAAAGACCGCCTCCAGAAGGAGATCGATGCCAAGCTTCAGGAGCAGCTCGGCGACAAGCTGGGCGACAAAGTCCCCGAGCAACTGAAGGACACCCTCAAGGCGCCGGGCAAGAACATCGTCGAAGGGCTGGGCGGCCTGCTCGGAGGCAAGAAGAAGGACGAGAAGCCGCAGGAGTAGGTGCCTGCCCTGCGACGCCGCGTCGTCACAAGACAAAAGAACAGCTCCTGCGTATCCAGAAGCGCAAGAGCTGTTTCATGAAAGGGAAATATCTTCTTTGTGCTCTTTATCGGCCATCGGGACCACCTGCTTAACAGCAGACAGCGTGAAAGCACAGATGGAGGCGCATGCGGCTGGATCGCGCAGGATCAGACTGCCGGAGGTGTCCGACGTCCCAAGCAAGACGAGGAATGGACGCGGTTGGCGAAACCGTCAATGGTCGCCTCGCACGCAGATCGAATCGTGACAAGCGGGTCGTATGGAGTCCCCTGCCGATCGGAGCGTCTGCTCGAGAGTACGGTTTAACTGCCGGATGTGGCGGCCTTCCTCGTCAATCATAGCCTCGATCATGTCGCGGCCGGCCGGGTCGCGAGCAAACTCCTTCAGACCGTGGTAAAACGTCCGCACGCCCTCTGCCCGCCGAATGGCATCGCGAATAATCTGCGCGCCGTTTTCCCGTCCCGTGGGCCGGTCACGCAAGCTGCAGCCGATACCGAACCAGGGCAGGCCCGCCATAACCTGAGGATTGGAGCGGACGTAGTTGTCGGGATCGAAGGTGCCGAATTCCCCCGTCCGCTCTGAGTATTCGCGGCGCAGGCGAATCCAGGCCTGCTCGTGCCTGATGCGCCAGGAGGCGAGAGCGTAGCAGATACCCCGCTGCACCGAATCGCTGAACTGCTCGGCGGCCTTCCGATAGAATCTTGCGGCCCGGCGTTCGATCTCTTCGGCGATCTGCAACACTTCAAAGACGTTGAACTGCGTATCCACGTTGTATGCTCCGCAGGGACCACGCCTGATCCCCACAAAGAGTCCCTGCACATCACCGGTGGACCCACGGCGCGCGTTTCCAGCGTCCACCTCCGTGGCTCGAATTACTATGTGGAAGATACGATGGGATTGCTAAGCGAATGTTAGACTCGCGTTAGTTCTCTGCGAGTCTGGAAGAAGTCTGCAATCAAGGCGCAGAGGTGTCAGCAACTCGATGGTATACCTTGAATGTCGGCCGCGTCCCCCGGGCATCGATCCACGTCAAGGATTGCCCGTCAAAGGGGAGACGCAGGGTCGCTTCGCCTTCGACGACGGTGGAGAGGCCGGTCTGCGACGTACTGGAGAGCACCCTCCATTGTCGGATGACAATCTGTTCCCGCTCGGGGTCCTCATGAATGACGGCAAACCGGACATAGTCACCTGGCCGGCGACTCTCGGAGAAACGGATATAGGTTCCCATCTGCGAGGTCTCGTCCACGTGGCTGACGTACAGTTGATCGCGACCATCTTCACTCTCCCAGGATCCCGGCAGCCGGGACAACGCGGTCGAACCGCGCGTCCCCGGCTCTGCCTCCAGGGGAGAGGCGGACAGGCCCGTCAGCCGTCGCAGATCGCTCAGTCCGAAGAGAACGATTGCCATGAGCCCGGGCACTGCAATCAAGGCAAACAGCCGTTGATGGACTGCCGTGTGTCGGCCCGCTTCCTTCCCAGCACCCGCGACAGACTCACTCTCCGCCAAGTGACAGAGAGCGCTGCCAGTAACCGCAAGTGTGTGTTCGGCAATCCATTCCGCGCTTGCGCGCGCTCGAAACCGCAGGACCGTTACCTTTGCACAGCTCCTGCAGGACCAGCGGGCAAGGAATCCTTGCTGTGGTTCGACGACAACCGCATCGCGGTTGACCTCTCCGCATTCCTGACATCGCCAGTCAAAGAGAGCCGTCAATCGCCCGGGGGATCCGCCGAGGCCGTCCAGTAATCCCAGGAACGTGATATCTTCCGGCGGCTTCTTGATGTCAAAGGCCACTTCTCGCGCTTCACTCAAGTCCATTGGTGAGTCCACCCTCCGGCTGTCTGGTGCTTTCTCTCTCGCCGATTCCGACGAATCCCCCGACAACACAGTCCCTGGAGACTCCGTGCGCGGTTCGTCCGCGTGCTCGTCCGAAGCACTCTCCACAAACGGCCGCTTCCTCTTCGGATCCCTCGTCATGGTGGATCACCCGCAGTGCATCCAGCTTGCTCTTGGCATAGTCGAAGACACTATCCAATCCCACCACACGAAGAACACATCTTGTTGCCAGCGCCACGTTGCAGAGAACGAGATGGCTCCCTCGCTCGATCTGCATCTGACGCAGAAGCAGAAGACCACCGATTCCGGGGGAGGACAGGATTTCCACGTGGGATAGATCGATGATCAAATGCAACGGCTCTCTTTCGGAAAGGCGCTTGCGGAGCAGTGTCAACTCGGACTGCACCTTCGGCTCTGCCGGGAGAGAAACGCACAGCACGTCAGGTTCGATCAACCACGCATTCGTTTGTAGCACCAGAGATCTCCATATACAAAGCCACAGAATACTCTCGCTATCTATCGGCATACACGGCGGCGAGTTTAGTGCCAGATAACAAAAATGGCCGTTCACTCGCACTGCTTCCCTGCGAGGATCACGGCGGGCCGGGCGGCCGGACCCTCGTTCGACCCGTGACGCACGAATTCAACGCTTCTTCCAACCACCCATAATGTATGTCGTCACGTCATTCCGTGGGGTCCGGGGGCAATAAAATGCGCCGAATCTGCTCTCTCCGGAACCCGCAAACAATGGGAGGGCCTTGACTAACCTCACGTCGTCTTTTTGCCGAAATACGGGTAGTTTGGCGCCTGGAAACTCCTAATCAGGAGGCATATATGACTCCGACGAGAAACGCAGACCGAGAGCCAGAACTTGCCGATATTCTTCTCAAGAGTCAGGCAGCTCTCGAAGAGGTACGACGCTACTACAAGTACGAACGTCATGCGCTCGTATTTCCGGAAAAGATGTATTTCCTCCTGTCGCATTGCGCCCATCTGTTGTTCTCTCTGTGGCTGGCGGAGCAGGAATCGCCGACAGGCCTGTTCAGATCCAATGCACAGATGGAAGCGATGGAATCTGAACTGGATTTTGACGTGCTGCGATACGTGGATTACAAGAGGCGAACTCTCCATGCGGATACATACGAAGAACACCTGAAGAATGAGCCAGACTGGTTCAAGTTCTGGCTCCAGGCGCTGCATGCGATGGGTGGAGACCAGGCTCTCGATGCCGAGAAGTTCGCACAGGAGATTCTCGCGTATGCAAATGACAAGGGGTTCCTGGAGGGAACCATTTCCAGGAAGAGAAGAAAGGCCTTTGCAGACCTCATGAAGACGGACGCGGGGGCCCGGCTGCTCCATCGATCCGCCCTGATTCTGGAGACAATGACGTCGGCAATGGCTCTCCACTTCGCCGGCCTGGACCCCGGCGTCAATGCGACGGAGCAAATCGCAGCGTTGGTCTGTATGCTGCGGCAAGCCCGTTTGATTATCGTCAACGAAGTCCCTGCCAGCGGCCCCTACATACTGTTTTCCAGCAAAGGCTGGGGAGAACCACAACTGCTCCGCGTGCATCCGGGTCGGGTTCTCGGCTGTCTCAAGGTCGTTCCCAAACGCGACGGCGGGAGCATTGTCTGCACGTACAAATGGACAGCAGATTCCCAAGCCAAGAAGAGGTCGTGGACACAGGCGACCTCGGCCATGCCCCATTCCTACGAAGAGACACTGTTCCATACGTGGCCGCGCGATGTGGCCGACGAAAGAACCTGCTGGCTGGTGCAGCGTGCAGAAGCGGTTCGCCTCAAAGCGGTCTTCCGGCACATAGAGGCCATCCGAACATCGCTGTCGGCCAATCCACTCTGCGCCGGTCTGATCGGGGAACTAACAGACATATCGATCGACAGGCACATGCGACAGGAGGCTTTGCAACTCCACTGGACCTATGTTGACCGGCTGGACCAGTTGTTGGCCAAGCTGCAATCCGCGTATCGCGAGGCAAGGATACTGGGAGGTAAGAACCCGGGGCAGGAGGTCATTGCCACCCTGTGGCCAGTACGGCACTCCGCCGACGGACAAGTCCGGCTGTCCGACTTGCCGACGTCGCGATCCCCGAGAACCACGCGGCAACCCCGGTCGGTGAAATGGACCGAGAGCGTACCGACCGAGAACCACGCCTCTCGGGACCAGAGCGCTCCGCCAGAACACCGCCCCGCCGACACAGCCGCTCACGCACCAACGCCCCAGGACGGTGGTTCAGGTGCGGCACAAGTGTCAATCGCTTTGCCCGTAACAAGTGCCACCCAAGACCAAGAGGCAGCGGACGGCACACGACGGGCTGGCAATTCGTGCGCCGTGACGCCGCCCGACGACCACAGCATTCCGGAGTCGGCGCAAGAGAATCTCCCCCCCCTGCATCAGGAAGGCGAACTGCTCTGCGCGGACGGGCACGCGGACAGCGAACTGTGCGAGCAGCCGCAATCCGAGCAGAGCGCTCACGAGGCCCCGTTGGCAGTGAAGTCGCACCCGGATCAATATCAGAACAAGAACATGCCGACCCAATGCCAGATCGCTGGCCCACCACTCAACCCAAAGGCTCCGAAAGGTCTTGAGAGCAGAGACCAGACCGTCGGCGAAAGAACAGACTCAAACAGCAACGTACCGGCTGATTCCCCCGCAAGGCCACAAGTGGCGAAGAAGATCCCAGACCAGGTGTTGTGCCAATGTATGACCGGTGGGGTACACAGCAGTCCGGAAGATATCCGAGAGATCAAAGACAAAGACAGCACCGTGCAGAACGGTGGAGCGGTCACCGAACCATCTGCGTCCGGCGGACAGCTATCGCAAGAGCCATATCAAACATACTTCCAAAGGCTCGCCGCGAAGCGAACGGCTCCGGCCCTGACCCCGTGTAGTTCACCGATCTCAAGTACGCGGCTGGTGTTGCCGAAACCAAGACCGAACAAGAAGGCCGACCAGATGAGTGCTCGCCGGCAACTGCTTGCCATACTGATCGAGTACCATGGTTCCGCCACGGCCTCAGGCGATCGACAACCCCTGTCTCGCAAGAAGTTGGAGGAAGAACTCGGCTGGAAGCCATCAGAGGTTCAACGTACGATGACAGACCTCTTCGGAAACAGGCCGTTTGCGGAGTACAAGCAGAGGTGCAACGAGGGCACCATTGGCGACTTTCTTGATGCGTGGGCGCACGATACCCAGAACGGACAAGTCGCCGTTACACCAGGCCTCGTGGCCAAGTCCGTCTGACCTTGAGCAGGATGGTTGGCGCCTGCGAATATCGGACGGGCGAGAATACGTAGTCTCCACAAAGGCTCGTGCGTCTGATTACTTGGTAGAATCTACATAGGACCGGCTTCAATCGTACCTGCAGAGAGCCTGGCGGATGGACAAACGGGGAGAAAACCTGTCGTAACGAAGGAGGACTTATGGAATTGCTTGACATTCTGGCCAAGCCCATTCAGGTAGTCAAAGATATCCTCGATCTCGAACCGGATCTCGAATCGACGTCCCTGGCCAGTCAGTTCGTCGCCATCAAACAACAACTGGCCCAGATCCAGAAGTGCTTGGACGAGAGCCGCCGCATAGACCGGGAAAAGGACATCATCATCAGCGAACTCCAGAAGAGGATAGCCGCACACCCACCAGCCGAATCAGCCGATGACCTGAGACTGCCGGCGATACCCCGCGGTCCCGATCCGAGCGAAGAGGCGCAGGCATCGCGTACGGAAGTCGGGATGGATACCTTGGGTACGCCAACCCGTGCCACGGGCACATCGGAGCCGCTGACAGAAACAGTCAAGGCGAGCACGCACCGTCGTGCCCGAACGGCCCCGAAGAAGCGCGGCACGGCAGGACAGGTCCGTGCCAGGCGGAAGAAACGTCTGCAGAGCGGCGCCAGGATGACCCAGCCGGACAAGGCGAAACGGATGGGCACACCCATTACGCCCAAGAGACTCAAACCGAAATCCAACCGTTCGTCCTGACGAACGGTCCATGTCTGCGTTGGGCGCCCGTCTGGCTTCGCAGGATTGTGGGGTCTCGATTCGATGGCACGGCACAGCGACGTCAGAGGTCATCCTCCTGCGTAGATCTGTGCCGCACCGCGGGGCTACTCGGGATCGCTCCCACAGAGAGAATTGAGCGTCGAGACTTCGGCAGGTCGCAGCGGCAGGGGCACGTCAAACGCCATGGCAATGCGGTGTGTTCCGCATTCGCCGCGTTCGACCCGGGAAACGTGACCGGTGCGTGTCATGTTGATCGTCGCGGTCGGATCATCCCCCTCAAACCGGGGGATGCTGAAGCGAACCGTCAGATGCTGACCCTCACGCGGGCAACGGTCGTTTGGCCCGCAACTGAACCCAATGCCGCCGCTGGAGACATCGTGCATCAGTCCCTGGCATAGCGTCTCGGCGAAATCCTCGCTGAACCAGACCGGCCACTGATAGCCCAGTCGTTTCTCCTGTCGGCGTTCATTGTTCTGATCCATCTGGCAGATCTCCAAGTAGGTCGTGGTTCATCCTTAGAGTCGTCCGATTCCCTGGCCAACTTTATTGCAGAACGTCGGCCCGAACGTGTTGCCGTTCGACAATCCCGCCACCGTCGCAGTCATGGAGGAGCAATTGGGACGCCGTCCAAAGTATGACTAATCCATAGCCGGTTGCCCACCTGTTCAGCCTCGAATCTGAACAACCACATCAGATTCTGTGGAAATCTGCTGGAGTCAGCCGAGCGACCGATAAAACATCCCGGTGCTCGGGTCTGTCCGTCACGTCCGATCGCAGAAGCGAGGCGCACGGTCCAGCTCCCGGAGCGGGCGGTTGGAGAGGAGAACTCCGATGCCGGAAGGCGGTCTCTCACTTGGGGCGCGTCAACGGGCGAAACCGGTGCGCACCAGGTTCGGCCGAACGCACGGCCGCTACCGCATCCTCGTAGAATATTTTTTGCGCACGTACCGCCCGGCCCTTGCGAGCGACGCGACGATACCGCCCGTCACGCAGCAGTTCCCAGGCCTTGACGTTGTCCTGAAAGAAGACCTTGAGAATGCCGACGAGACGCCGACGGATTCTCGCATCCCGGACGGGAAAGAGCAGTTCGAGCCGCCGGTCGAGATTGCGTCTCATCCAGTCGGCGCTGCTGAGATACACTTCCTCGTGCCCCCCGTTGGCGAAATAGAGAATGCGTGCATGTTCGAGATACCGGTCGACGATCGAGCGGACGCAGATGCGGTCGGAGAACCCCTTGAGCCCGGGCCGCAAACAACAAATCCCGCGGACGTTGAGCATGACGTCCACCCCCGCGTGGCTCGCTTCGTACAAAGCCCGGCACATGTCGCGGTCCTCCAGCGAGTTGATCTTGGCCATGATCAGGCCGGGGCGGTCCGGCGTCGAGACCTGAATCTCGCGTTCGATCAGGTCCTTGAGTCTCGTGCGCAGGTCGGTCGGCGCAATCACCAGTTGCTGCCACTGAACCGCCTCGGAAAGCCCGGTGAGCAAGTTGAAGAACGCCGCAACGTCCGACACCAGTTCATCCTCACAGGTCATCAGACCAATGTCGGAGTAGAGCCGGGCGGTCCGGTCGTTGTAGTTGCCCGTGCTCAGGTGGGCGTAGCGACGCAGGCGCCCTGCTTCCCGGCGGATCACTAACAGCGCCTTGGCATGGGTCTTGAAGCCCGCGATACCGTAGATCACATGGCATCCGGCGTCCTCCAGCTGCCGCGCCCAGTTGACGTTCCTGGACTCGTCGAATCGCGCCCTCAGTTCCACCAGGACGGTCACCTCCTTGCCGTTCTCGGCGGCCCGGGCCAGGGCACGGACGACAGGCGAGTCCCCGCTGGTCCGGTAGAGGGTCTGCTTGATCGCCAGCACCGCCGGGTCGTCCGCCGCATTCTGCACCATCTCGACAACCGGATCGAACCGCTCGTACGGATGAAACAGCATCACATCGTGTGCCTGAATCGCCGGCCAGAGGTCCTCGGCCCCGATCAGGTCCGCCGGCTCCTGAGGAAGCCAGTCGCCGGCGCGAAGATCCTGTACCGGCGGGATGTCGATCAACTGCATCAACGCCCGTGCGTCGAGCAGACCCTCGATCTCGTAGATATCGTGATGCAGCAGTTGCAGAGTCGAGCGGAGCCACTGCCGGATGCGCGGGTCGGGCCGGGCGCTGATCTCCAGGCGAACCACTCCACGGTGCCTTCTGGCATGTACCGCATCCCGCACCAGGCTGAGCAGGTCCGCTGCCTCGTCTTCCTGAATGGCCACGTCCGCGTCGCGCGTAAGGCGGAACACCGCCTCTTTGCCGATCCGGCATCCACCGAACATCGCCCGGGCGTTGTCGAGGATGATCTCCTCTATGGCAGTGACGTAGACGCCCTTCTCGCTCGGGATGTTCACAAAACGGGGAAGCGAACCGGGCACAGGAACCACCACGAGCTTCTGCTGGGACGGATTCGTCCGGGAGGTGGACACCAGCATCGCCACGAACAGTTGGAGCCCCGGCAACAACGGGCATGGATCGAGGTCCTGCACCGCCAGCGGCGTCAGCACCGGCAGCATTTCCTTGGCGAAGAAGCCGGCCAGAAACTGCCGCTGATGAAGCGCCCAATCCCCACGCCGAACGAGGTGGAAATCGTACGATTTCAACTCCTCGAATACCTGGGCGATGGCCGCTGTTTGCCGCGTCACCATCTCGTTCACTTTGCCGCTGACGAAGAACAACTGCTGGGAAGGTGTCAGGCCGCTGGGGTCTTTTCGCCTCACCCCCGCCGCCTTCTGCTGCTTGAGGCCGGCCACGCGGATCATGAAGAATTCGTCAAGATTGGAGCTGACGATGGACAGGAATTTCAGCCGTTCCCCCAACGGCACCATCTCGGAACACCCTTCCTGAAGGACCCGGTCGTTGAACGCCAGCCAGCTCAATTCCCGATTGATAAACAGGTCCGGCGATTTCAGGTTTTTCTTTCCCATAGCGATCCTCGGAGGAATGGTCACACCTGGCCCGCTTCTTCCAGCCGGACTTCCAGTCCGTAGATGTCCAACATCATATCCCCTACCTCGGCCAGAGCACGGCGTTCGAGCGTGTAGTCGCCACCGGCTTTGACGGAGATGATCAGGCTGCTGCCCTCGATGCGCGATTGAAGCTTCTGGACTTGCTGGGTCCGGCTGCTGTCCAGCGCCTCGGCAACGCGCAGCAGGGACGCCAGCTTGTTCACGATCATTCGCCGCTCGCGCGGCAAGGCGATGTAGTCCAGGTGCGACGGCTTCGGTCGACTGCGACGATGATACCGTGCCACGTTGGCCACCACCGCCAGCTCATCCTGGGTCAATCCGACGATCTCGGAGTTGGCGATCAGGTAGAAGCTGTGTTTGTGGTGGGCCCGACTGGCCACAAACGTCCCGACCTCGTGCAGAATGGCCGCCACTTCCAGCAGGAACCGATGCCGTTCCCCCAGTCGATGCTCACCGGCCAACTGGTCGAACAACTGCACCGCCAGGCAGCGCGTCTGCTCGGCGTGACTGGTGTCCACCTGGTATTTCTGCGCAACGCTCTGGGCCGACTGAATGATCTCTCGATAGGCTGCGTCGTCCTTTTTCCCGGCCGCACTCCGCGCCAAGTCCAGGAGGAGCCCATCGCGCATAGACACATCGGATACGATCATCCGCTCGGCGCGCGTCGTTTCCAGCAGCACCTGGTAAACCAGCAGAGCCGGTACAATCGTCTCAGCATCGGTGTACGCAATCTTGTAGGACCGCGCCAGCTCATCGGCCGTCTGAAGCCGACAGCGATCGAGCAGTTTACCCAGAGCCTTGGACGAGACTGTGACAAGCGATATGGCCTTCATTGGTTTGCCGACCTGGGCCGCGGCCCACCGGGCGTCTCCTCCAACCGCGATGAAGGTCTGGACACTCTTGAGCGGCAGAAGGCTCCGGAACGCCGCCATCGCGCTGGTGATCTGATGTTGAATCAGGCGGGCGGCCTGGTCGGCCCGTTCCATCGTGGTAGCCAGCACCTCCTGCATTCGAACCGAGCCGGTGGGAAGACTCTGCGACGCGGCGATCTCTCCGTGGTTCAACAGGTTCAGAACGGTGCTGCCGCCCCCCACCTCCACGACGAGGGCCTTACCCTGTCGCAGCAGCTTCTCGCCCAGGGCCTTGCGTACGGCCGAGACGGTTAACCGTCCTTCCTCGGTCACGCTGATCACCGACACTTCCAGTCCGGCCGCCATCAAGGCGCGATCCACGAAGCTGTCGCCATTTGCTGCTTCGCGCACGGCACTGGTGGCGACCGCACGGATTCGATGAATGCCGTAGGTGTTCAGGACGTGTCGATAGTCGCGCAGGATACCCAGCGCACTGCGCATCGTCTCGGCGCGGATACGACCGGTCCGGAAGACGTCCTGTCCCAAACGCACCGCACGTCGAAGACGTTCGACGATTTCGAGCCGGCCGTCCGGCAGCGCCTGTCCGATCATCATACGGATCGAATTGGACCCGATGTCAATGACCGCCATCGTCTCAGCCAGGGCCACCGTCCTGGATTTCTTGTCTTTTGTCGGCATATCCGTGCTGTGCTGCTTCGTCAGAACGCAGAGACCTGCTGCGCTGTTGCTTCCGGCAGCGGCGCTGCGTCTACCCTAACGGCGACCGGAGGCGGTCTTCAACATCAGAGGCATTCCAAAGGCCTCCCGAAACAGATCGGCTTTTCGCGCTGCACTCCGCAGTTCCGCTTGGGCAGTTTCTCGTACGTCACAGACCACCACAACCCGGCAGTCCGAGACCCCGCACCGAACGGCTTGCACCACGCTGCTATGGCTGCAATCCAGACCGTCGGCCACTCTCAGCATCCCGGCCAGCATGCGCACCCGCTGTTGCGCGGCCCGACCGAGGCTCCGATAATGTTCGTGCCGCTCGCTGGGCAACGCCTTGCGATGATAGCGTGCTATCAGGGCAACCATCTGCCGCTCGGCCCGCCAAAACGGCAGGCCGGGATCGGACAGAATCAACCGCATGGAGGCCTTGTGGTGCCCTTGCGGACCGTCCACCCAGCCGATGTCGTGCAGCAGTGAGGCATACTGAAGCAGACACCGCTCGCGCAGCCCCATCTGGTGAACGGCCTTCAACCCGTCGAAGATCATCAGCGCCAGCTTCGTAACGTGGTGTGTGTGCGTGCGCTCGTATCGGCAGCGCTGCGCCAGTGCGAGGACCGCCTGCAATTCCGCATCCGCACGTGGCGAGCCATGTGCTTCGGATGATTGCGGCTCCTCGCGAAGCTGGTCCAGGCTCTTGCCCTTGCGGAAGACATCGACGAACTCCTTTGGAAGGCCGGCGGCATGGACCGCCCGCGCCACCCGGTCGATGTCGTAAGCAACTCGGCGGTGGTCAACCTTGAGGTCTGCCCCGGAGACCTCCAGGATGGCGTACGAGGCCCGCCAATCGCCGCCTTCCGGCCGGCCGACGCTTCCGGGGTTGACGAACCACACCTCTCCCACACGCCGAACGAACGGGTCGTGGGAATGCCCAAAAACGATGACATCGGCCTGAGCAAGCCGGGCCAACTCCGCCAGACGCCGCTGGGGCGTGTTCGAACCGAGTAACTCATCGATCGATGCCGGGCTGCCGTGCACCATCAACACGTCGAGATCGCCAAGCGTGCGACGCACCTGCTCCGGCAGCGATTGGAGAAGACGTCTGCTCTGGCCGGTCAAGTGAGCGTCGTTCCATTGAAACGCGATGTACTTGGCGGGAGGCTTCTTGCGTTTCCACTCTTTTCTCTTGTGCGCAAAATCGAGGACTTTCCGATCGTAGTTGCCGATGATGCTGACCGCCTCGACTTCGTTCAGTTGTCGCAGAACCTCGTTCGGGAATGGCGCATATCCGAGCATGTCTCCGAGGTGCCACGTCTCGGCGATTCCTTCGCGCGCCGCATCCTCCAGCACCGCCTCCAGGGCCGGCAGATTGCCGTGAATGTCACTGAGCAGCGCGATCTTCGTCGATCGGGTCTTCCGTGCCATGAATCGGCTCACTCTGCGTCCCCAGGTCCGGCTCTGGTGAGACCTCCACAGGCGCTTGCAGGATCGCCTCCAGATCGTCCCAGAACCCCTCCGCGTGAAGGTGTTGCCAGTACTCGAGCAAATCCGCAAACACCTGCTGCCGGTGGCTTGTCCGTTCGTCCCGCATGAACTCCAGCCCACTCTTGAAGCGGTTGAACGGCCGGGCGTGTCCGAAGTATTCGATCGTGCGCTTTCGTTCTTGTTCGATGAACGTTCCGAGGTCCCTCACCCAGACGTCACAGTCGTGAATATCTCCCAGAAGCGACTGCACCTTCTTGACTGCACTGATGGTCCCGTCAAGTCGCCGCTCGAAAACGGGGGCGCAGATCTCCATCGTGTATCGCAATCTCTTGGCGGCGATCCGAACCTGATGGTGGCCGTCGATATCCTGCGGATCGTTCAGCGCAGGCTCTGCGGCCAGCAATTCGCCCTTGCGTCGCAGGATATGTGCGGCCGCTCGCTCCAATACGACAGGACTACGCAACGGCACATCGTGCGTTCTCAACAGGAACCGGATCTTCTCGACCTCACCGTGCATGTCGGCCAGGGTATCGCTCCGGTTCAGGGCATTCAGCGCGTGCAGAACCTTGGACTGCACGGCAGCGCGGTCCTGCCGCAGCCGCAACAACAAGCGCTCAATGCCTGGACGGCGCCGGCGGTCTTTCGCATCCAGACCGGCCAAGACCCCTTCCACAAAAGTGATCTGCACGTCAAGGTCGCGGGCCGCGCCAAGTCCTCGGGTCAGCTTTCGCAGGCGTCTTCGCCACGCGGGGGTCTTCTTCGGATCGAAACATTCGGCAAACATGCCCAGTGCCGCCCGTAATCGCCGCGACGCGACCCGCGTCTGGTGCACCGGCTCAGGGTCCTTGTTCTCCCGGACACGGTGCATTTCCTCCACCAGCGTGTCGAGCTGTGCACTGACGTACTGGCAAGCCAGAAGTCGGTAGCTCGGATCCGCGCTGCCTTCTGTGGGCTTCGCGTATTGTTGGTTGTCTTTCATCGGTTCCTTCACCGGGTCCATTGGACCTCAGGCCAGCAGGTCCTGCGACCACTTCTCGACCCGGGCCGCGTTCCGGCCCTCCAGCAGAGCGGCAAAAGCACCCAAAGCCTGGCGTGCATCGCCGATGGGGTAGTAAAACGCATCCCAGTGTTCGCTGTCTTCGCCGTCGTGGCAGGGAATGACGTGGTCGAACCGCCACGCCTGTTGCATCTCGCCGTAGGCGCTGGCCGCGCGGATTTCGATATTCTCCAGGTCCTTCTGCGAAAGACTCCCCTTCTGTCTCGTCGTACGTCGCAGGAGCTTGCGCCGCATCACGTCGGTGACGAATTCGGCCAGGCACACGCCTGGGGTACGCGTCTTCAATTCGACGATCTCCTCGGCTGCCAGCGGCGACAGGAAAATACTGAGGACCGGCACGTGCAGCGCTTCCGCAAGATCAAGCAGCCCGGAGCCGATGAACGGGTTTCCCTCGAAAAACACATCACCACTCGCGTCGGACGTACATCGCAACTGCAACTCGCGGGTATCCATCGCCTGCAGGTCGCTGCGGACCTCGAAAACGCGGAACTGCGGTTGGTCGCCGAGGCCCTCAATGAACTGGCGACTTCGAAAGTGAAAGTCGACTCCGTCCACCTCGCCCGGACGCGGCGCCCGACTGTCGTAGAGCACGAACTTCGTCAGTCGGCCGGCCAGACCAGGGTGGAACTTCTTCAGCGCCGCGTAGAGCGGCCCCTTCCCCACACAGGATGGCCCGGAAAGAATGACCAGACGTCCCACAGTACCCCTCGCACGACGAACCGGTTGCCTTCAGTTCTCAGTGTATGGAAGCATACGACGCCCCGGCCGCCGAAGCAAGGCCAAAGCGGCGGTACCCGCAAGCCGTTTCGATGTCGATCACCACACGTTTGCGATAGGTCTTCTCGAAAAGATCGGCCTTGCGAAGGCTTTTGACGACGCCCGGCACGCCGTGGCCGAACACCGTCAACCTCACGGAACGCGACCGCGCTTCGCATCGCAGGTCCTTGACCCAACCGGCTCGTCCCTTGTCCAGGCCGTCCGCGATACGCAGCAACGCCGCCAGTCTGGCCACGTATTGCCGGTCATCGAGCTCCAGGTCTCCGAAGTAAGAGTGCCGCTTGCTGGGCAGCGGTCCGCGATGGTAACGGGCGACCAGCCCAATCATGACCCGCTCGTGCCGTCGGAACGGCAGGTCCGAAGAGCCGATAATGATGTCTCGCGCCGTCTTGTGGTGGCCTCTCGGATTCTGCTTCTTGCCGATGTCGTGAAGAAGGGCCGCGGCATGAATCCATCTCCGCTCGGTGTTGCCCATGCCGTGGAGCGGCTGGAGTTGATCGAACAACCGAAGCGCCAGCCTGCTCACACAAAGGGCGTGCTCCTTCTCAAAACGGCACGCGACACCCAGTGCGATGGTCTTGTCAAACATATCCCTGCAATTCACGACGACCTTTCGACCTTACGGACCGACTCAGCCGGTTCCTTTGTTGTATCGGTCGGGATGCCCTTGCGAATCCAGAGGATGGCGCAGATTCATGGCTTTTCCTGGCGACGATTATGACGACGGAGCCACGAAACAGAGTCTTCCACGCCACGTCTGTCCAAAACAACCCATTGCTGCAAAAGACTTTAGCACCTTGGCGTTTACGTCGGATTAGGATATCGTTAGTTTCTCGTTCCGATGCAGGCGCAGGTGGACCGGCCGCGAAAGCGGTTTCTCCTCCAGGCCGTTCGCGGCATCCTCTTCTCGGGAACCCTCGTGATGATGGAACGGTGCCGCTGGATTCGCGACGATTGCTCCGACCGCCTCTATCAGGACAAGCGTCTGTTGAACCATCTGACCAGTCCCCGAGGCGACCTGAAGAAGGCCGTGACCGCCTATCGTCAGCACGTGGCCCGCCAGGTCCAGCCGGATACGCCGCTGCTGCTCGACCTGACGGACCCTCAACCACCCCCAGGCCGAAACGGGTAATCGCGGGGTGCACTTGATGTTTGTAGGTAGACCGGCACGGGGGTTGCAATCGACTTTGTCATTCCGACCGGAGCGCAGCGGAGTGGAGGAATCCGGCTGCGAACGGGCTATTGCCTTATCCTCGGCCAGATTTCTCCGTGCGGGCTTCGCCCTTAGTCGAAATGACATCCGCCACACTCTTCGAGATGACAGCCCCGTTCCTGGCCTCTGCAGGAACCTACCTACAAACACGCAGTGCACCCGTAATCGCGTCCGGCGCAGCATGTGCCTTGCTTTGCGGCCCCTCAGTGGCGACAATGCAGGTTTGATCGGAAATAGATCGCTTGTGGCGATGCAACGGGATTCCTCATGATTCGAACCCTGCTTGCACTGGCGTTTGCGGTTCGGACCGGAGACGGCCGATGAAGGCAATCGCAACATGAAGACCGACATCTGCGTTATTGGAGCCGGACCGGCCGGACTGATGGCCGCCATCTGCGCCGCACGAGCGCGTGCCACCGTCGCGGTGATGGAAGCCAATCGGACCGCCGGCCGCAAACTCCTGGTCACCGGAGGCGGGC
The DNA here is from genome assembly GCA_035448545.1 of Sedimentisphaerales bacterium. GTDB lineage: Bacteria > Planctomycetota > Phycisphaerae > Sedimentisphaerales > Anaerobacaceae > Anaerobaca. The sequence continues at coordinate 50,154 of DAOTJE010000015.1, forward strand.
GATGCAACCTCACGCACGACGCGACCATCGACGACCTCGTTCGCGCATTCGGCCAGGGGGGCCGATTCCTGCGCTACAGCTTCCACGAGATGCCGCCGACCGCAGTCCGGACATTCTTCCACGACCGCGGCCTGGCCACTGTGGTCGAGCCCGACGGCTGCGTCTTCCCTGCGGAAGGCCGCGCGGGCGACGTGCTCCGAATCCTCCTGAATGAAGTCGAGCGATCCGGCGCGCGTCTATTCTGCGAAAGCCCTGTCATCGAAGTCACTTTGCGAGACGACAGCTTCACCGTTGCCACACCCGCCCAAGCTATCACGGCCAGGCGTCTGATCGTCGCCACCGGTGGCGTCTCCTGGCCTCAGACCGGCTCGACCGGTGATGGCTACCGGTTCGCTTCGGCGCTGGGACATGCGGTGATCACTCCGAAGGCGGCTCTCGTTCCTCTCGTAAGCCGAGAGACATGGCCCGGCGACCTGGCGGGCGTCACTCTTTCGGCCGTGCGGATCCGCCCGGCCGAGGCATCGCGAAAGACCGTGTCGAGCGGGGCTATCGTGTTCACCCAGGACGGCATCGGTGGACCGGCCGCACAGGACATGAGCCGTTTGCTGGCCGATGAACTGGCGGCGGGAGGCCATACCATCGGCCTCCAGATCGACCTTATGCCGTTGGTCCAGGAGACAGCACTGGACGGGCAACTTCAGCGGCAATTGACTGCCAACGGGAAGAAGACTGTGGCAAACGTTCTGGCCGAATTCGTGCCGAGACGACTGGCCTCGACGCTCTGCGTGTTGGCCGGATGCGATGAAGACACACAGGCAGGCCAAATCAGAAAGGAAACGCGAAGGGCCCTGCGGAAGCTCCTGAAAGCCTTGCCGCTGCACGTGACGGGGACCCGGCCGATCACCGAAGCCACCGTGACCCGCGGGGGCATCGACCGGCGTCAGATCGATCCGAGAACGATGGGCTCGAAGATCTGTGCCGGCTTGTTCTTTGCCGGCGAAGTGATCGACGTCGACGGGCCCTGCGGCGGCTACAATCTCCAGATGTGCTTCTCTACCGGCGCCTTGGCCGGCTCCGCCGCCGGGGGAGCCCATCACTTGACCGGCTTGTAGTACTCCATCGCCTCCGGGATCAACTCCTTGATGTTCCGGATGCGCGTCGCATCGGCCGGATGCGTACTGAGGAACTCCGGCGTCTGCTGCCCGCTCTTCTGCGCCGCCATCCGCTCCCAAAACGCCACCGCCGTCTGCGGATCATAGCCGGCCATCGACATGAAGATCAAGCCGAGCCGGTCCGCTTCGTTCTCGTGCAGGCGGCTGAACGGCAGCAGCAACCCAACCTGTGTGCCCAAACCGTACGACGAGACGAAGAGGTTCTTCGTCGCCTCCGGCTGCTCTTTGAGCGCTACGGACAGAGCCATTCCGCCCATCTGGACGACCAGCCCCTGTGTCATCCGCTCGGCCCCGTGCTTGGCGAAAACGTGCGCGATCTCGTGACCGACGACCACCGCCAGCCCCGCCTCGGTCTGAGTCACAGGGAGGATGCCCGTATTGACGACGACCTTGCCGCCCGGCATAGCAAAGGCGTTGACAGCGTCGTCCTGCACGAGGTTGAACTCCCACTCATAGCCCTCGAACGGGTCCTTCTCCAGATTCTGCTTGCTGTACTCGTTGACGGCGGCGACGATGCGGCTGCCGACCCGCTTGACCATCTCGCTATCCTGCGTGTTGGCGACAACCTTGTTCTCGGACAGGTACTGGGTGTACTGCTGAACGCTCAGCGAGTTGATGATCGAATCGGGGACGAGATTGAACTGCCGCCGCCCTGTGATCCCCACTTCCGTGCAGCCGGCCGCCAAGACCACCAAGCCAGTCAGCCAACCCAATAACCATCTCTTCGCCGCATTCATGGCCGTTCTCCCTTTCGTCCAAAAGGCAATCATCGTCGCAGTGATCCCGGCGAGCCGGGACTCCGATGCACACCTGCCCTCTATTAAGCCGCTGCCCCTGTTCCTACGCAACGCCTTTTTGGCTGTTTCGGCGGGCAATTCAATCGGCTCTGCCAGCCGGGCGCGATTTGACAGCCTGATTCACATCCGCAATGTTCCGCTCCCTCGCTTGACGCCTGCCCTGTTCACAACCGCAAGCGAGGTGGTAGCCGACGCACCTTGTTGGAGGTTCATTCGCCGGTGATTTCGGTCTTGATCTGGTGAAGCAGGTTGATCGCTTCGATGGGGGTGAGGTTGTCCAAATCGATGGAGGCCAGGCGGTCGAGGACGGACTTGTGCTTCTGGACGAAGAGAGCGTCGCCTTCGGGCTGCCTGGTCTTGTGCTTGGCGAGACGGTCGCCTGTAGCCTCCCTGGCAAAGGTGGATTCGAGTTCCTCGAGGATTTCCTGGGCGCGGTGGAGGATCGACTTGGGAATGCCCGCCAGCTTGGCAACGTGCACGCCGTAGCTCTTGTCGGTGCCGCCCGGCAGGATGCGGTGCAGGAAAACCACCTCATCCATCCACTCGCGGACGGCGACGTTCCAATTGCGGACGTTTCCGAACAGCTCCGCCAGTTCGGTCAGCTCGTGATAGTGCGTCGCGAACAGGGTACGGCAGGTCACTTTCGTCGCCAGGTGCTCCGTGACCGCCCAGGCCAGGGCCAGCCCATCGTAGGTGCTGGTGCCCCGCCCCACTTCGTCGAGGATCACCAGTGAGCGAGACGTCGCGTTGTTGACGATGTTGGCGGTCTCGGTCATCTCGACCATGAAGGTCGACTGGCCCCGGGTCAGCTCGTCCGAGGCGCCGACCCGCGTGAAGATGCGATCAACCAGGCCGATTTCCGCCTCCTTGGCGGGGAGGAACGACCCGGTCTGGGCCATCAGGGTCAGCAGCGCCGTCTGGCGGATGTAGGTGCTCTTGCCCGACATGTTCGGGCCGGTGATCACCGCGATGTCCCCGGCGCCGGCGCCCAACTCGATGTCGTTGGGCACGAACGCAGCGCCGAGCGCCTCGGCCAGGACCGGGTGCTTGCCCTCGCGGATGAGAATGCGCGTGTCGGTGGTGATCTTCGGTCGGACGTACTTCCGCCTGGCCGCGACGTGAGCAAACGACGCGAGACAGTCGCACTGGGCAATCGTGTCGGCAAGCTGCTGCAAGCGAGTCACGTAGCCGGCGGCCTCCTGTCGGACATCCTCGAACAGACGCTGCTCCAGCTCCAGCGCCCGGTCCTGTGCAGTCAGGACTTCGTTCTCGTATTCCTTCAGAGCCTCCGTAATGTACCGCTCGGCATTCTTGATGGTCTGCTTGCGAACATAGTCGGGCGGCACCTTGTCGGAGGAAACGTGCGAGATTTCAATGTAGTAGCCGAAGACCTTGTTGTAGCCGACCTTCAGATTGGCGATGCCGGTCCGCTCGGCCTGCTGCTTCTGGTAGTCGCGCAGCCAAGTCTGGCCGTCTTTTGAGATCGAGCGAAGGCGATCCAACTCGGCAGAGAAGCCCGGCCGGATGAACCCGCCGTCACGCGTGTGGGCGGGACAGTCCGGATCGATGGCCGCTTTCAGCAGGTGCGCCAGCTCGTCCATGCTGTCGCATTGTTCGGCAAGAGTGCGAAGCAGTTCGGCCTCGGAGCCGCTGAGCAAATCGCGCAGCACCGGCATCTGCTCCAGCGTACCCGCCAGCGCCAGCATGTCCCGCGGACCGGCGCGGAACGTGCTGATACGTGCGGCGATCCGCTCGATGTCCGCGATGTTCGCCAGCCGCTGCCGCAGCTCGGCCAGCTTCTCGACAGCATCCTGCCGTGCCTCGATGGCCTCGACGTCACAAAGCGGCATGCACAGCCAGTTGCGAAACATCCGCCCCCCCATGCCGGTGAGCGTTTCGTCAAGGCATGCCAACAGCGAGCCCTTGTGGGTCTCGCTGCGGATCGTCTGGAGGATTTCGAGCGACCGCAACGAGGTCGGATCGATCTGGAGGAAGTTCCGGCGGCTGATCGTGCGAAGGCTCTGGATGTGGCCCAGCGCGGTCTTCTGCGTCTCGTTGAGATACTCGAGCACCGCTCCAGCCGGTGGGATCAGGTCCTGGTCGCTGTCGCCGATGCCGAATCCTTCGAGGGTCGCCGCGCCGAAGTGCTGAAGCAATCGCTGCCGTGCCTGGTAGGGGTCGAAGTACCAGGCAGGCCGCTCGGTGACGATCGCATGGGTGAACCGCCCCACGTCAGCGGCGAGCCGGCGCGTCTCGGCGTCGAACAGCTCACCCCGCCGGTCGGCCAGGAGACACTCGGCCGGCGAGAGGCGCTGTAATTCGTCGAGAAGGTCGCGCTCAGGGACGCGCTGGACGAAGAAATGTCCCGTGGAGATATCGACCCAGCTGACCACGGCGTATCCCCTTGCATCAAGATGGATCGCGCAGAGGAAGTTGTTCTTCTTGTCCTCCAGCAGCATGTCGTCGGTCAGCGTTCCCGGCGTAACGATGCGAACGACGTCCCGCTTGACCACGCCCTTGGCGGTCTTGGGATCCTCGACCTGCTCGCAGACCGCGACGCGGTAGCCCGCCTGGAGCATCTTCTTGAGATAACCGTCGACCGCGTGGTACGGCACACCCGCCAGCGGGACCGGGTCGGGACCGTTCTTGCCCCGGCTGGTCAGCGTCAGACCCAGCACCTTCGAGCACGTCTTGGCATCGTCGAAGAACGTCTCGTAGAAATCGCCCATGCGGAAAAACAGGATGCAGTCCGGGTGCTTGGCCTTGAAGTGATGAAACTGCTTCATCGCCGGGGTCAGGTTGTCCTTCGATTCCGTCATGCCCCGATTATACCGAAACCGGCCCGTTTCTCAACCGCCCAGTCCCCTTGTTGGTTCGTTGAGGAGCGTGCTTGATTCTCTTACAGCCACGTGATACGTTCTGGCTGTTCGGCAAGACCTCTCTTGAGGCCAGAAAACGGACACAGCAAAGCCCCCGCGGGAGATGGCTTCGTTGCCACCCGATCGCAGTTTGAAGGCTGAAAGTGTCGCGGATGCGCTGCGCGAAGACAGGAGGTCGCCATGACCAAAGTAGCGAAGAAGGGCCCGAGGCCCGGCCCACAACCACGAGTCAAGTATTGCCCGAACTGCAAGGGCGATATTCGCCCGGTCGCAAACCGCAAGAAGAAAGCGAGCGAAGCACACTCGTACCAATGTGACGTGTGCGACTGGATCTTCGAGATCAATGAGCTTCGTCGAGAACGGTAGCAAGCACGGCGCACTGCAAACATAGGTCTCTTGGCGCAGTGGCCTATTCCGGGCAGGCGCGACAGTCTGGACTGGCCTGAGGATGTCAGACCCGTCTCAATCCTTGATGATCCGGACGAGTGTGTCTACGACTTCGGCCAACTTCTCCCTCTTGATGGTACCGATTCGATACAAGATGATGTGAGTATCCGCCGTGAAGAGACGATTGGGCCTTATGTTACCTGACTGCTTGAGGTTTCCGGATACGAAGTCCTTGTCATCGACGGAAATGGCGTAGTTGTCACCGATCGTCCGGCTCGTTAACTGACACAGAATGACGTCATCTCCCTGAAGTGGAGCGATGACAAGAGCCGGGCGGCGTTTCGACTGGCTCAGGTCGGAAAAGGGGAAGGGTATGACAACAACATCGCCTTTCACAAATCTTGCCACGCCTCGTCCTCCTCGGGTCGGAGCCAATCCTTGGACAGAGCGGATTCACTCGCGATACTGACAGCGAGCTTCTCCCTCGCCATTTTGGCCTTGAGGAAATAGACAAAGTCGAGCACCTCCGCCAGAAGCGGCTCGGGGACCGCCTCAATCTCGCTGATAAGCAATTCCTTTGTACTCATGGTATACACCTCGTCATGTGGCCCCGTCACTTCTGCCAATCGCAAGCGATCCACAACAAGGATAGCACAGACCCTGAGGGTAGGTCAACAGAATCGCGGAATCAAACTCGGTACACTCTGCCCTGTTGTTCGGTGCTCAGTCAGAGCAGATTGGGGCACTCACACAGCCGCAGCCCAACCATCAGTCTTGAATTGGACCGCGGAGGATGTCCGCGACGATAGCAGCGGCGTCCGAAACCATGCCTGTGACCGCCAGGCGTCCGAGCAGGGTCCGCTGGCGTGCAGTGAAGGCGACGGGGCTGTGGGGGTCGAAGCTGGCAACACCGAGAGTCCGGTGGATGGCACGGACCAGGTCGTCGATGCCGACGGCCTGTTTGGCGCTGATGCGCACGGATTTGTCCGTGTCGGCAGGCAACGCGGCAAGGTCGAGACGCGACGGCAGATCGGATTTGTTCAGGACGGTCAGAACGCGTTTGTCGGCCAGCGCTTCGAGCAGCTTCTCGCCCATGTGGGGATCCGGCCGGCTGAGGTCGAGAACCAGCAGGACCAGATCGGCCCGGCGGAGAATCTCCACGCTTCTCGCCTGGGCGGCCTGATCGATTCCATCGCCGTCTGCCGCAACAGCATCGGCGCCAAGGCCAGCGGTGTCGATGACCGTGGCTGCCAGGGGCGGGATGAGAATCTCCGCAGAGATCCAGTCTCGCGTGGTGCCTTCGATGTCGGTGACGATGGCCTTCTCGCATCCGGCCAAGGTGTTCAGCAGTGTACTCTTGCCCGTGTTCGGCGGACCGACCAGTGCCACCGTGCAGCCATCAACGATCAGGCGAGCGGTCTGGCTGTCACGGAGTATCTGTCTGGCCTGGCCGGCAATCTCGGCCAGCGAGATCGAATCCTTTTCCCGGGACCACCGTCGGACTGTCTGCGCCAGCCCTCCCTCGATCTGGGCCACGATGATCCGAGCCCCTTCGATGGTCTTGACCTTCGTCAGGGCCAGCTTTGCCTCGATCGCAATCGAATCATCGGGCCGTTCGGTAGAAAGCGTCCGGGCCAGCGCAGACTCAGCAGCGAGTAAATCCACGCCCCGACTCCGAAGCAGACTCATGATCCTCTCGGTGATCAACGGGTTCCCGTGACAGTGAATCGCGAAAACGTCAGGTCCTTCACACCCAACGGTGACCTGATCGATGACGTCAGCGCCATCGACGATGTGACCAAGACGGATACGACCGGGCTCGAAGGCAGGTGACCCCTGGCCGGAGGAAAGAAAGATCTCCGACAGAACCGCTTGGACCGACTCGCCGCAAAGCAGGATCGTGGCAATCGCCCCCGCACCCGACCCGGTCATGACTGCTGCGAAGGCCGCCATGAGGTCAGACCGTCTCGCTCTGTTTCTCGATGTGCTTCATGTAGGCCAGGACAATGCCTTTGACGACAAGATGCGGGACATAATTGTCAACGAAAGGACAGTCGTCTTTAATCATGGCCGCACCCGAACCAGTGATGATCGTCTGAGGCCAACGCCCGAGTTGCTCGGCGTAGCGTCGCACGATTTCTTCCATCGCACCGATGATCGAGTAGTACAGGCCGCAGTTGATCGCGTCGGCGGTGTTCTTGCCGTACGGCGTTTCCGGGCGGTGCACGGTGATCTTGGGCAACTGGGCGGTGCTGTCCTTCAGGGCTTGAGCACTGATCTCGAAACCAGGGCAGATCACCCCACCCTGAAAAACCCCGTTGGCATCGACCAGGTCGATCGTCACGGCCGTGCCGAAATCGGCCACCACCACCGCATCTTCTACCACATCATAGGCGGCCGCCGCCGACACGATACGGTCAGTCCCCACCTTCGTCGGTTCGTCCACCCAGGCCGGCATCGGCAGCGGAATGTCCTGCCCGATAACATGGATCTTCTCACCAAGGTCCTCCTCAGCAACCTTGCGGATGAACTCGGCCCACACCGGCTTGACACTGCTGACGACGATGACCCCATCCCGCTTGCCCTCGATCGAGGTCTCCAGAACGGGAATCTTCTGCCAGGCCGAAACCAGGCAGTCCCTCAGAGCCGCCTGCCCACCGCCCGGCAACGACTGAATGGACTCTTCCTTGCCGTCGAGGAACAGCCCAACCGCCACATTGGTGTTGCCGATATCCACCGCCACGATATTCATAAGTCACACTCGGGAGTTTCAGATCTGCGATTCGGCGTCTCATCCTGGCGCCACGAAGGGCGCTTGTAGTGTATTCTGACCGGGTTGTCAACCTCGCCCGGAAGTCCTGCCAGGCCGAGCAAGCGGGGATGACCACCCCGGCAGGCGTGGCATCTGGGTGGTCTGACCGTTTCTCTTGGCACCGACGGCGCTATGGCTGGGCCTTATGCTCCGTGATCTTCTGCCAGAGCAATTCGGTCAGCTCCTTGATCCCTTCGCCGGTGGCGGCCGAGATCGCCAGGACGTCCGAGCCGAGTCCGTCCCGGATATGGGCGAGCGCGGCGCCTTCGGGGTCGAGGTCAATCTTGTTGGCGACGATCACCTCGGGCTTTTGGGCCAGGACCTCGCTGTACCGCTCCAGCTCAGCGCGAATCGTGTGGTAATTATCCACCGGATCGGCGCCGTCCAGGGGCAGAACATCGAGAACGTGCACAATGATGGCGGTCCGTTCAATGTGCTTGAGAAAGTCGTGGCCGAGGCCCGCGCCCTCGCTGGCGCCTTCGATCAAGCCGGGAATATCCGCCATTACGAACCGCCGGAAGCCGCTCAGGCCCACAATGCCCAGCACAGGCTCCAGCGTCGTAAACGGATAGGCTGCGATCTTGGGCCGCGCCGCCGAGCAGCGGGAGATCAGCGTACTCTTACCCGCGTTGGGCAGACCCACCAGGCCGACGTCGGCAATCAGCTTGAGCTCCAGCCGGAGGTTGCGTTCCTGGCCGGGCTTGCCCGGCTCGAACTCGCGAGGCGTCTGATGTGTCGCGGTCGCGAAGGTTTTGTTGCCCCTGCCCCCCTTGCCCCCCTTGCAGACCAGGACTCTCATGCCGACCTTGTTGAGGTCTTTCAGCAGCAGGTTCCAGTCGGTGTCGTAGATGAGCGTCCCGGCCGGCACACGAATGATCAGGTCTTGTCCGTCGGCGCCGGACTTGTTGGAGCCCTGGCCGGGCCGGCCGTTCTCGGCACGCCAGTGGTGCTTGCCCGCGAAATCCAGCAGCGTATCGAGGTCGCCTGCGGCCTCAAAATAGACATGTCCGCCCCGACCGCCGTCGCCGCCGTCGGGCCCCCCTTTGGGCACGAACTTCTCTCGCCGGAAGCTGACACACCCGTTGCCTCCGTCGCCCGCCTTGACCCAGATTCGCGCCTCGTCAACAAACATGGCACCACGGAAACCCTGGGGGATACCCGAGATGAAACCCACCTACAAAAAAAGGATGGCATTTCACCATCCTTTGGAGATCACGCTGCAGGATGCTCCGAGCGATCAGAGCACATGCACCTTGCGGCCGTGGAACGACACCGTCCCATCCACCTTGGCGAACAGCGTGTAGTCCCTGCCCATGCCCACGTTGGAACCGGCAAAGAACCGGGTGCCGCACTGCCGCACGAGGATCGCCCCCGCCTTGGCCCTCTGGCCGGCACAGAGCTTCACGCCGCGATACTGCGGATTGCTGTCCCGTCCGTTCCTCGAAGAACCTTGTCCCTTCTTATGTGCCATAGCCTATTACCTCGGAATCTTCTACCCTAAATCCGTGGAAAACTACTAAAACAAGTGAATATAATGATTCCCGTTCACAGTGTCCAGCCCAATTTTGGAGAAATTCAGCCGCCCTATTGCGCCTGAATGATCGCCTTGGCGTCTTCGGCAGGCATCAAACCGGTGGATGCCACCTTGAACCGGCCCTGCGGATCGATGAAGAAGCAGCTCGGCACGAACTGGACCTCCCCGAACGGGGCCGGCAGGCTGCTGCCGCCGCCGGACAGGACGCTGAAACCGATGTTCTCCTTGAGGGCATATTCTTTCAGCAGCGCCGGCGGCTCGTTCGAAACGCTCAGGATGGCCAGGTCCTTCTCGGGATAGGCCGCCCGCAATTCCTTCAGATGCGGGATTTCCAGCCTGCACGTCGCCACCCAGGTGGTCCAGATGACTACCAGCACGTTCCTGCCCCGGTAGTCGCTGAGCCTATGGGCGTTGCCGTTGATGTCGGTCAGGGTGAAATCCTGGGCGATCTTGCCCCACCACTGCTCTGCGGCCGGACTCCAGGTTTTGGCGGCCTTGACGACATTCTGAATGCTCACCGACGGTTCACGGAACAGACTGGCGGCTGCATCGAGCGGGTCCAGTCCGGCTTGGTCTTTGTCTGAGGTGGCGGAGGGCGTCTTGGCGGTGTCGGGCGCTGCCGGCGCCGGGGCCTTCTTCTTACACCCGGCCGGACCCGCCAGGACTGCCAACGCCACGGTGGCACACGCCGCCAGAGACAACCATCGAACTCTACTCCTGATAGCCATAGGAATATCCTCCCTGGGTAATTCTCATATGGTAGAACACTATAGCCAACGATACCGAGCGGGTAAAGGTCCTACCCACAATTTTTTGCCGCACAAGAGCCGGACATCGCCATCTCGACCGAATTGCGTCGCCCGCGCCATTCGTCTGTTTGGTGTTTACTGCCGGATGGTCCCCCTATATAGTTGGAAGAGGAAGTCCCATCCGGCGTCGAACCAGGCAGTGCATCCCGCCGGATCGGCATGCAGATGCAAGGCAAACGTGCAAATGAAGGAGTCGAGATGAACCGTATCGTTGCCGCCCCCAGCCTCCGCGCTCTTGTGATTCTGTCCTTTCTCCTCGGCTTGACCTGCTCGGGGCACGTTCTGGCCAACGTGCGTCTCCCGGCAATCCTCGGGGACAACATGGTCCTGCAGGGAGGTGATTGGGTGCCGCTCTGGGGTTGGGCCGACCCCAACGAAGAAATCGAGATTCGTATGAGCTGGAGCCGGGCGGTGCCGCGAATTCAGGCCGAGCAGGACGGTACGTGGACGTTCCGGGTGGCCGCCCCGGATTTCGGTGGACCGTACGAGATCACCTTCCAGGGCAAGAATACCGTGTCGGTCAAGAACATCCTGGTTGGAGAGGTCTGGGTTTGCTCAGGTCAGTCGAACATGCAGATGGATGTTCGCAGTTCGGCCCGCGCCGAACAAGAGATCGCGGCCGCCCGCTATCCAAAGATTCGTCTGTTCAGCGTCAAGCGGATGGTTGCCGATACCCCGCAGAGTGATTGCGAAGGCAGTTGGGTCGAATGCAGTCCCGAGACAATTCCGGGATTCTCCGCCACGGCGTACTTCTTCGGCCGGCGTCTGCACAGAGACCTGGATCTGCCCATCGGTCTGATCCACACCTCCTGGGGAGGGACACCGGCCGAGGCCTGGACCTCCGACACCATGCTGAGGGCCGACCCCGAATTCGCACCCATCCTCAAACGATATGAAGACGCAGTGGCCAACTACCCGCAGGCGATGGTGCAGTACAAAGAGAAACTCCAGAAATGGGAACAGGACGCAGAAAAGGCCAAGGCCGAAGGCCGCAGCGCGCCGCCCAGGCCCTATGCCCCGCTCGGCCCCGGGCACCCGCACGCGCCGTCGGGCCTGTACAACGCCATGATCGCCCCGCTGATTCCCTACGCCATTCGCGGCGCGATCTGGTACCAGGGCGAATCCAACGCGGGCCGGGCATACCAATACCGCTCGTTGTTCCCTGCGATGATCCGCAGCTGGTGGCAGGCTTGGGGGCGGGGCGACTTCCCCTTCCTTTTCGTGCAACTGGCCAACTACATGAAGGTCACGGAAGAACCGTGCGAGAGCGAATGGGCCGAGCTGCGCGAAGCACAACTGATGACGCTCAGCCTGCCCAACACAGGCATGGCGGTCATCATCGACATCGGGGAGGCCGACGACATCCATCCCAAGAACAAGCAGGATGTGGGCGAGCGTTTGGCCCTGTGGGCCCTGGCCAGAACCTACATGAAGGATGTGGTCTACTCCGGGCCACTGTACTCGTTCATGAACACCAGGGGTTCCGAGGTTGTGCTGCACTTCCAGCACGTGGACGGCGGTCTCGTTGCCAAAGGCGGTGAGCCCCTGAAGGGCTTTGCCATCGCCGGAGAAGACCGCCGGTTCGTCTGGGCCGACGCGCGAATCGAAGGAGAGACTGTCGTGGTCCACAGCGACAAGGTCCCCGAGCCGGTGGCGGTGCGCTACGCTTGGGCGAATAACCCGATCTGCAACCTTTACAACAAGGCGGGCCTGCCCGCCTCGCCTTTCCGAACGGACGGCTGGCCGGGCCTGACGGTTGACAAGAAGTGATCTCTGGGCCGCAAGGTCAATCCATGCCCAGCTCAATGCCATCTTGATTCATAATTCGAGGAGTTGAACAATGGACCGTCGAAGCATCTTCCATCCTGAAAGGAACCTCGTCGCGTTTGCCGTGATACTGCTGCTGATCGATGCTCACATGGCCTGCGCCGACATCCGCCTGCCGGCCGTCGTGGGTGACAACATGGTGCTCCAGCGAGGACAGAAAGCGACCATCTGGGGCTGGGCCGATCCCGGCGAAGAGATTCGCCTGGACGTGAGTTGGGACACAACGCAACGCAGGATTGCGGCGGACAAGGACGGCAAATGGTCTTTCTCAATCCAATCGCCGCCGGCGGGCGGCCCCTACGATTTGACGCTGTCGGGCAAGAACACCGTTTCCATCCGAAACGTCCTGTCGGGCGATGTGTGGGTTTGCTCGGGCCAGTCAAACATGGAATGGCCACTCCAATCAGCCGCTGACGGGGCCCGGGAGGTGGCAGAGGCCGACTACCCCAACATCCGGCTGTTCACCGTTAAGAAGAAGATCGCCGACACACCTCAGGACGACTGTGTGGGACAGTGGAGCCCCTGCAGCCCGCAGTCTGTTCCAGGCTTCTCCGCCGTCGGATACTTCTTCGGCAGGCATCTCCATCAGGAACTGAAGGTCCCGATCGGGCTGATCAACACCAGTTGGGGCGGCACCGTCGCCGAGGCCTGGACCAGTGCCAAGGCCCTCGAGAAGATGCCCGAGTTCAAGGCCCAGATGGAACAGATCGCCAAGGCCAAGGCTGACCCCGATGGCTCCATCAAGAAGTACGAGGAGGCTCTGGCCCAATGGCAGAAGACGATCGAATCGGCCGAGGCTCAAGGCGCGGGCTGCATCGAGCCGGACTTCGACGATGCGGACTGGAAAGAGATGGAGTTGCCTGTGCTGTGGGAGCAGGCAGGTCTGTCGAACTTCGACGGTCTTGTCTGGTTCCGCAAGACGATCACCGTCCCGGACTCCTGGGCGGGCAAGGAACTGAGGCTCGACCTCGGTCCCATCGACGACATGGACACGACGTGGGTCAACGGCGTCAAGGTCGGCGCCCACAGCGAGCCCGGACAGTGGCAGATCGCTCGTCAGTACAAGGTGCCGGCCGACGTCGTCAAGACCGGCCGGAATGTCATCGTGGTCCAGGTGCTCGATACCGGTGGCGGCGGCGGAGTCTATGGCCAACCCGACCAGATGAAGCTCCAACAACCTGAAGGAGACGCCGTCATCCCGTTGGCAGGCCCGTGGCGGTACAAGGTCGGCTGCGACCTCGCGTCGATGCCGCCAAGGCCGCAGCCACCGGTATGGGTCAACAACCCGAACGCACCCGCGGTCCTCTACAACGGGATGATCGCACCGCTGACCCCTCTGGCCATCCGAGGCGCCATCTGGTACCAGGGCGAATCGAATGCCGGCCGAGCGTACCAGTATCGCGAGCTGTTCCCCTTGATGATCACGAACTGGCGTCAGGACTGGGGACAGGGCCGTTTCCCGTTTCTGTTCGTGCAACTGGCCAACTACATGGCTACGCAGCCCGAGCCCGGCGATTGCGAGTGGGCGGAGCTTCGCGAGGCCCAGACTATGACGTTGTCGCTGCCCAATACAGGTATGGCGGTCATCATCGATATCGGCGAGGCCAACGACATCCACCCGAAAAACAAGCAGGATGTCGGCAAACGTCTGGCCCTTTGGGCGCTGGCAAAGACCCACGGCAAGGCCATCGCCTATTCCGGCCCTCTCTACAAATCGATGAAGATCCGCGACGATGCGATCATCCTGCACTTCGATCACATCAACGGAGGCCTCGTAGCCGGCGGTGGAGAGCCGCTCAAGGGATTTGCCATCGCCGGAGAAGACCGCAGGTTCGTCTGGGCCGACGCGGAGATCGACGGCGACACCGTCGTGGTCCACAGCGACAGGGTCCCCAGGCCGGTGGCGGTGCGCTACGCGTGGGCAAATAACCCCGTTTGCAACCTCTACAACGGCGCAGGTTTGCCGGCTTCGCCCTTCCGGACGGACGACTGGCCGGGGATCACTGCCGGCAGGAAGTAGCCTGCTCGACGCGAAAGAAAGGGGAGAATGCTCACCCGTCCGGGCACCGCGTTCCACCGACCGGGTGTCCTTCGGCAGATATGCCCTGCCTCCGATGGTACCGCAGCCGGCAGGGCAAGTCTGGACAAGGGCACTTTTGCCCCGGATGCAATGCTGTCACGTCGTCCTCCGGGCCCGATAACTTCTCTGCCCTGAGCCACAAGATGGTTTTCCCCTTTCCTCGGCCGCTCATGCTTGCGACGAAAGGTGGCGACGGCGGCTCGAAAATGACGATATTGCATCCAAGGAATCTACCGCGAATGTCGCGGAAGCAGGTGAGCCTGGCACAGGTCGTTCTTGAGATCGCTTGGCCCTTGAAACGTCTGACGCTTCCAAAAGACAGGAGACTGACGAGCAACCGCCAATTCAAGGCCGTCCTGGACCGGCGGTGCCGTGCGAGTGATGCGCTGCTGACTGTCTGGGCAGCCGAGAATCGGCGCGACCACGCCCGTCTCGGAGTCTCGGTGGGCAAATCGTGCGGCAACGCCGTCGTGAGGAACCGCCTGAAGCGGCTGATTCGCGAGGCGTTCCGGCTCAGTCCGCAAGAGATCCCGGGCGGGTTCGATTACGTCGTGATGGTAGCCCCCGGGATGGCCAGAAGACTGAGGCACCCGCAACACGGTCCCGAGACCATTCGAGGGATCACCTTGCAGCAGGTCCGAACCTCGCTGATCGGCCTCGTGCGGACCTGCTGCCAGACCGAATCAGCCGAGCGGCCTCGGCCCGATCCGATGCCGGACGGACCAGAGAAGAACGGGCAGGTCCGCCCACCTGAAGGGCGGACGTGAACAAGGGGAGACAACACGCCGTGACGGAGAATGCCAAACTGATGTCCATCGGGCAGGCCGCAGAAAAAGCTGGCGTTTCGCGCCAATCTCTGCAATATTATCTCATGGTCGGCCTGCTGGAACCCACGGAGATCACGCCGACCGGCAGACGCCTGTTCGATCAGAAGGCGGTCGATCGCATCCGCCTGATCAGGAAGCTGAACGACAGTGGCTATCCGCTCCGTGCGATTCGGGAGCTGTTCATGGAAGGCCGAACGGATTTGAAAGGACGCAGTGGTGAGTGACTATGAATCCGCCCAGAGGCGGCGTGACGTCATTGTCGGCATGTTCGTCATCGTGGGCCTGGCCGCCCTCGGATGGATGATCTTCAAGTTCGGCGACCTGCCCACCGCCGTCAGCCGGATGAAATCCTTCCAGATCTATGTTCGATTCCCCACTGCCCCCGGCGTACAAAAGGACACCCCGGTGCGATTCTGCGGTTACCAGATCGGCCGAGTCACGACGGTCATGGCCCCGAGAGTCATGGAGGATGCACACACCGGCAAGAAATACCACCAGACGCTCGCCGTCCTCAGTATCGACAAGAGCTACACCGACATCCCCTCCAACGTCGAAGCCAAGCTCATGACGCGAGGGCTCGGCAGCAGCTACATCGAGCTGAAGGTGGACCCGGAGAAGCTGCCGGCGCCGCCGGTGGACCCGAACCGGCCGGAAACCGCTTTCCTGGTCGAAGGACTCACGCTCCAGGGCTCGACGGGATTGACCAGCGAATTCTTCCCGGAGGAAAGCCAGAAGAAGCTGAACAGTCTCGTCGACGACATCGGTCGGTTCATTGGCAACGCCAACGATATCATCGGTGATCCTGACAACAAAGGGAATGTCAAGGCCACGCTTGCCCATCTCTCGACGGCGACCGAGAACATCTCTGTCGCCATGAAGCGGGCCACGGAGGTGATGAACAGCGCCGAAGAGACGCTGGCAGAATACAAGAAGCTCGCGGTCACCGGGACCGAGACGCTCAAGAGCGCCGACGCCAAGGCCGAGCGACTGGTAGCCTCCCTGGTCAACACCAGCGCCGATGTAAGCAAGGCCCTCTCGCAGTTGCGGCTGGCCATGGAGAAGGTCAACGCCGGCCAAGGCACCGCCGGCCGCCTCGTCAACGATGGCAGGCTCTACGAGAGGCTCCTGGAGAGCACCGAGCAGTTGAACGTGCTCTTGAAGGACTTCAAGGAACTCGTCGACAAAGTCAGCGAAAAGGGCCTCCGCTCCATCTACTGACCCGACGAGCCCGCAGCGTCCGGCGTCCAGGGGAGATAGTCTGCCCACCCACGATCCGACCTGCTCTCGCTGCTGGAGTCCTTGCTGTACAGCCAGACCAAGGCGTGCGTCCCCTTTCCGCCCAGCGGGTACGACTCCTGCTGCCAGCCACCTCCCGCTGGTCCGGCCCTGAAGCAGGCCGTTCAGCAAAGAACCACCCGGCGCAGGCCGACCCGACATCACCGGCCTGCTTGACAAACGCACCATGCCTCGATCCAAGATCATGGCCTGCCCGCTGGTCTGCTAATGATTATCAAGAGGCTCGATCCCGAATCTGCTTCATATCCCGCCTATGCTGGGCAACGGTGGAGACATCGGCAAAAAAGCTCTGTTACCATCACCCCACCACTCTCCATGGCACAGTTGCCCTCAGCGGAACGATCGGGCGATGCGGCGGCGAATGCCGGCCGGCTTGGCGCCCGGCGGAACCAGGCAGCGCACTGCGGCCGGCACAACCTCGATGTGTACGGGCAGCGAAGGACCCGGATCGCCGTCGATCTCCGTCTTGATCCCGCCGACCGGAGAGCTGACCGCAATGTGCTTGCCCTGCCGATAGATCACATCACGGCAATCCGCGTGGTGCTTCAGGACCGTCAGAATCGAGTGCTTGACCAGATGAATTCGACCGGCACACCGGTAGATGCAGACGTCGAGCAGGCCGTCGCTGAAATCCGCATGACTCAGGATCTGAAGCCCGATCGCATACCGCGAAATGTTGCCCACAAACACCATGCCGGCGCCGTCGAACACCGGTTGCCCGTCCACCACCACCGTGATCGGCTCGAACCGGTGATTCCAGAACGTCCGCCACAGAGGGTCGACGTAGTTGAAATGGTTGATGTGTCCGGTGCGATGCCGACTGACCCGATCGACAACGTCCCCGTCGAACCCGAAGCCGACGATGGAGGCAAAGCACCTGCCGTTGGCGGTACCCACGTCGAGCGGGCGGGCAACACCGCCCTCGAATGCCCGAATCAGAGTCCCCAGCCGTCCGTCGAAACCGAGTTCGTTGGCGAGGAGATTTTCCGTGCCGCACGGCACGACCAGCAGTGGCTTGACGCTGCCCTCCAGACCGTGGGCCACCTCCCGGACCGTCCCGTCTCCTCCGGCCACGACCACCAGCGCACAATCCGGATCGACGGCCGCGTCCGTCGCCAGCTCGCAGGCGTGTTCGAGCGACGTGGTCGTGCCGGCGCGCACCTCATACCGGCGGTCCGTCAGATAGCGATGGAAACGTCGACAGGTGAACTTGCCGCTGCTGGCGCCCGATTTGGGATTGACGATGTACAGAATATAGCCGTCGGATGGCTTCATACCGGCCCGGACCGTTGCCTCACAAAAACACCTCCCTCCGCGTCGCTTCCCGACGAGCCAGTTCCACATCGATCAGGGACGCGTAGCTGTCCGGGACGTGAGGGGCCTCCGTCAGCGCCAGCTTCTTCTGCACGTTCCGAATGACCTGCGCATCGGGACCTTCGATCTCCACAAACGTGCCGATCAGGGGCAGCGTGTCCAGGGCGATCCGACATGCGGCCAGCTTCCACTCGCGGCGCTTCTTGTTGAACGCCAGGGCCCGCCGGTATCCCAGCGCCTCCAGCAGCGCCTCGACGGCCTCGGCGTCGGTGACATCGAGGTTCACTTCCTTGCGCTTCTTGAAGTCGTCTGCCTGCTTGGGTCCCTTGTAGGTCAGGACCAGGCGCTTGGCGGTTCCTGTCGTTTCGACCCGCAGGCGCAGACACTGATCCGTCCGCGCCAGATCCGCGTCGGGCGTGTCGAAGTAAGAATCGGTCTGGACCATCTCCGAGACGAACGAGGCACCCTGCGATCGCAGGCATTCCTCGACCCGTTCGAACGAAGGCACCCGCAGTTTCGCTTCGATCTCCACGTACATTGCGCTTCTCGATGGCGCTCAGACCACAATATTGACCAGTCGCGACTTGATGACGATGACCTTCTTCGGCGCCCGCCCCGCCAAGGCTTCGACGACCCTGTCACAGCTCAGAGCTCTGGCCTGGATGGCTGGCTCGGCTGCCTCGGCCGGAACGACAATGCGGTCCCGGATCTTGCCGTTGACCTGAACCGCCAGCTCGATTTCACTCTGTCTGACGAGATCTTCGTCATGCTTCGGCCAAGGTTCATAGGCCAGGCTTTGGGCGTGCCCGAGCCGCTGCCAGAGTTCCTCGGCAATGTGTGGCGCAAAAGGCGCCAGCATCAGCACCAGCGATTCCAGGACAGACTTCGGCCGGACCTCCAGCCTTCCCAGGTGATTGACGAGGATCATCATCGCACTGATCGCCGTGTTGAAATTGAACGATTCGATGTCGTCGCTCACCTTCTTGATGGTCTGGTGCAGCAGGCGAAGCGTCTCTTCCTCGGGCGTCGCCGTCTGGACGCTCGGCGAAAGCCGGCCCGTCTTCTCGTCGATGGCCAGCCGCCAGGTCTTCTGCAGAAACCGGTGGACACCCTGGACGCCCTGCATGCTCCACGGCTTCATCGCCTCCAGTGGCCCCATGAACATCTCATACAGCCGCATCGAGTCGGCGCCGTAATCTGTGACAACCTGGTCGGGGTTCACCACATTGCCGCGCGACTTGCTCATCTTCTGCCCGTCTTCGCCCAGGATCATCCCCTGGTTTACCAGTTTCTTAAACGGTTCCTTCGTACTGACATAGCCGAGATCGTAGAGAAATTTGTGCCAGAACCGCGAGTAGAGCAGATGCAGCACCGCGTGCTCGGCGCCGCCGATATACAGATCAACCGGCATCCAGTACTTCTCCTTCGCCGGGTCCCAGGCGCGCTCGGAATTGCGCGGATCGAGATAGCGCAGGTAGTACCAGCAGCTTCCGGCCCACTGGGGCATCGTGTTCGTCTCCCGCCGGGCGGTGCGCCCGTCGGGCAGCGTGACATGAACCCAGTCCGTCGCCTTGGCCAGCGGCGGCTCGCCCGTCCCCAGCGGCTTGTAGTCGTCCAGATCGGGCAAGCGCAGCGGCAATTCGCTCTCGGCAATGCCCATAACCTCGCCGTTGGCCAGGTGAAGGATTGGGAATGGCTCGCCCCAGTACCGCTGCCGGCTGAACAGCCAGTCGCGCAGCTTATAGTTGACCGTCCGCCGGCCCAGACCTCGTTCGGCCAGCCAGGCGGTAATCTTCTCTTTGAATTCGGCCGTCGGCAATCCGTCAAACGGCCCGCTGTGGATCGCCGTGCCGTCTCCTGTAAAGCACAGCTCGCCCCGTGCGACGCGTTCGGCGTCTTCGCGGCTCGGCGGCTGTACCACCTGGATGATCGGCAGCTCGAACTTCGTGGCAAACTCAAAGTCGCGTTCGTCGTGCGCGGGCACCGCCATGATCGCGCCGGTCCCGTAGCTGATCAACACATAGTCACTGATCCAGATCGGAATCTTCTCCTGGTTGACCGGATTGATCGCATACGCGCCGGTGAAGACACCCGTCTTGTCCTTGGCCAGGTCGGTGCGGTCCAAGTCGCTCTTTCGGGCGGCCGCCTCGCAGTACGCCTTGACCGCCGCCCTCTGCGTATCGGTGGTGATCGCATCCACCAATGGATGCTCCGGCGCGACGACCATGTAGGTGGCGCCGAAAAGCGTGTCCGGTCGGGTTGTGAAGACCCACAGATCATCCTTGCGTCCGTCAATCCGGAAGCACACCTCGGCGCCGACGCTGCGTCCGATCCAATCGATCTGAAGTTTCTTGATCGACTCAGGCCAGTCAACCTCTTTCAAATCATCAAGCAGCCGCTCGGCATACCTGGTGATGCGCAGCATCCACTGCCGCATGGGCTTGCGGATCACAGGATGCCCCCCCCGTTCGCTGACGCCGCCGACGACTTCCTCATTGGCCAGAACCGTCCCCAGCGCCGGACACCAATTCACCGGCACATCCGCCTGGTACGCCAGCCGATGGTCGTCGATGTACCGGCGTCTCTGATCCTCATTCAGGCCTTCGGGGATCGGCAGTTCCTCGATCGGCCGGGCCTTCTGCAGGCTTTCGTCGAAGAAGCAGTTGAACAGCTTCAGGAAAATCCACTGTGTCCAGTGGTAGTACTCCGGGTCCGTCGTGGCGATTTCCCGGTCCCAGTCGTAGCTGAACCCAAGCGACTTGGTCTGCCGCTTCATGTTGGCGATGTTCTGGTTGGTCGTCTCTTCCGGGTGGGTCCCTGTCTTGATCGCGTGCTGCTCGGCGGGCAGGCCAAAGGCATCCCACCCGAACGGGTGCAGCACATTGAAGCCCTTCATCCGCTTGTAGCGAGCCACGATGTCCGTCGCCGTGTAGCCCTCCGGATGGCCCACGTGGAGCCCCTGCCCGCTCGGATAGGGGAACATGTCCAGGACGTAGTACTTCGGCTTCGAGGCGTCACAGTCAATCGCCTTGAAGCTCTTGTGCTCTTCCCAGTACGCCTGCCACTTTCGTTCGATCTGCGTGAAATCGTACGTACCTTCTGTCGTACTCATCAATCCAGCAACCTTTCTGAAGACCCCAGATCTACCGCCATCCGGCGCGGCCGCACCCAATCCGGCCCGCCGCAGGCGCAGCCGTCCGCCCCCCCCTGCCAACCGGACGAGGTACTATACCGCATTTGGCCGGTTCTTTGTAGCAAAACTTGCGAAGCGGCAGAAGGGATGGGCGCAACCGGGCGGCAGGTCCGATAGAACCTCTGCCGTTGAAGCGCCGACCGCGCGCAGGGACCGCACACGCACGGCCGCCGACGCGTCTCATACGCGCCGTGGGGCATCGAACACCAAGTGCCACGAAGGCAATGAACCTGCAAGCGTCCAGGACGCCCGACGGGAGAAACTGTGGATGGACCGCCGGAACCTACTGCTCAGGCATCTCCGCCGGAACGATCGCAAACACACCGTCACTGGTGTCGTAGACCGAGAACTGCGTCGCGCTGGACACACGGATCAGGCATTGCTCCGAATCCACCGGCGGGACCGTCCACTCATAGAGTCCGCTGTTGCCGACGTTGGCCGGGAAAACCGCCATCCAACTGGCGCCTCCGTCGAACGAGAACTCGATCAGGACTTGCCCAATCGCCCCGTCGCTTTCCCATTGAATCGGCGTCACAGTGCCCGCGACCAGAGACTCGCCTCCGTTGGGATCGATCAGCGAAATCGACGCCACAGCAGGCTCGACCACGCGGAGGTCCGTGAGATTCTGAACGCCCCATCGATTCGGAGAACCGAACGTGCTGAAATCGGAGCCGTCGTCATAGTCATTGGAGTACGGTGTGATGGTGTCATCCGGGTCCTCTTCCAGGCGGAAGACTTCGGTGTCACCAACGCCGCTGGTCGGACTGATCCCCTCCCCGGCCGGACCGAACACGATCGCCCCGGCGGCATTGCGGATCCGCAACTGCCAGTTGCTGCTGCTGACCGGAAACGAAGAAGCCTCGATATAGAGGCCGTCCGCGCCGTCCTTGGCCTGCACGTTGATCCACCAGTCGCCGGCCTCCGGGTTATAGCTGATGTCGCTCGGCACATCCTCGGCCACGGTGATGATCGTTCCGCTGCGCAGGTCCGACCAGATCGCGTTCTGGGTCAGGTCGAGCGTCTCATCCAACATACCGCCTTCGAGCATGTCGAGATGCCAACCCCGCATGTCGAGATGGTCCTTGATCACGACGAGCTCGAACCAGTCTCCGCCGTTGCCCTGGACACGTCCGAAGTAGCTGTCGGAGGCCCGTCCCCCGTCCAGATCGGACGCGGAGTCACCGCCGTTGAGAAATTCGAGGCCGTCCACGGCGTTGTACTCGTTCAGGATCACGTCTGCCCCCCAGGCGCTTGCTGACATCAGGACCAGCCCGACCACAGCTGCCATCACTCTGCTGCTGCTCATGATTCCACCCTTTCCTTGTCCTTGATTCGAAACCCAACACGGGGCGTGTCGCCCTGTGCGACCGCCGTTCTGGTGTCTATCTTGCCCAGCCTTGCGTTCCGACTGCGCGGTCACTCGTTTACAGATCTTCCCCCCTGCGCCACGGGAACGGTTCCCGGCCGCAGTTCCCACATTCCATCCGGACGAACCTCCAGGACTTCCGTGTCCCGGTAGAAGTTCAGCACGGCGTTGGCATAGTCCGTCAGCGCATCGGCCGCCTCGTTCCTGGCGTCGTACCGATCCTCCAGCGCCGTGAGTACCCGCCGGCTGCTCACCCGTGCGTAGGAAAGCAATTCGAAGGTATCCTCCACGCGTTGTTCCGCCAGACGCACCCCTTCGGACAGGACCTGGTACCGCTGCGCCGTTTCCAGCAGCTTGCGATAGGCCTCACGAACCTCCATACGAATGGTGTCGGCCGTCTGGTCGTATTCCCGCAGCCGCTGATTCAGCGTGACCAAGGCCCTGGCGTACAAATCCTGTTCGGCCACACGGTCGAGGGGCAGATCGAGGGTCGCGCCCGCCGCCACATTCCGCTCCCCGTCCGTGCGCGTCTCGGCGCTGGCGAAAATGTTCAGGCCGGGACGCAGGGCGTCCTTGGCGACGTAGACAGCTCGCTGGGCATCGATGACTGCGTCGGCGCGGTTGGTCAAATCGAGCCGTCGGACCAGCGCCGTCTCAATAGCCTCATTCAGAGAAATGTCGGGATAGGGAATCCCGTGGGTCTTCCACATCTCGAAGACCTGAGCGTCCAGATCGAACTCCAGGCTGGGCGGTACACCCATCGTGATCTTCAGGAGGTCGAGCCATCGCTCATACTCCTTCTGCGCGAGGATCTGGGCATCGCGTGCCCGCAGAACCTCCTGACGAACCTGGGCCAGTTCCTCCTGCGGCAGGCGTCCGGCGGCAACCAACGGCTCCACGCGAGTCTCCAGCATCTGGAGGGACTCAACGTAGGTGGCCGCGTTCTGCGCCATCTCCCGCAGTTCCAGCGCCTCGTGGTACAGAGTAACGACGGAGACAATCGTCAGCTTACGAAAACGGCAGAGGGTGCGGATCTGGTACAAGGCGCTTCGCTCCGCCTGGGTCAGCGGCTCGCGGACGACACGCGGGTCGCTGCCACGTAAGAGAGGCTGAACCACGCTGGCGCCGAACGTGCCGGTCCAGCCGTGTTTTCCCAGCCCGATGAGAATATCCGCCCATCGCGCACCGACCGTAGTCCCGACGGCCGTGCCCGTCGCCAGGAGACGGTTGAAGCCGAGGTTCGGTTCCACGACCACACGCTCGTTCATGCCATCGTTGGAATAGAGAGCCGTGCCGCCCCCGAACAACTGCGTTTCGTAGGAGTGGCGAATCAGACGCATGTCGAGCGTCATCGTGTACAGCAACTCCTTCTGGAGGTGGTAGTCACGGTTGCGGGCCAGGGCAATGGTCGCCGCCTGGGGAATCGTGAGGATTCCCGTCTGCGAGACGACGGTTTCGATCTGCTCGACCCGGTCGATATCGATGTCGTTGGGCGAGGGGGTCGCGCCCGTGACACGGTAGTTCGCCTGCGGCCCGAAATCGGGCTCCCATCGGCTGTCGACGAAACCGTAGACTTTCTCGTCGGCATCGTGTTTGTAGCTCTTCGGACCGCAACCGATCAGGAGAACCAGACAGGCAACACACGGAATGCTCCGTGCGATCCAGTATCGGTTGTGCCGTGCGATTGTCACTGCTCCATCCGCCTTTACCCTGCCGACAACATCCGCCGACGCCGACGAGACGACCGCGCGGACGTTACAGCCCGCTGATGCCGACGACCTCCCCCGAGACCACCGACAAGCCCGGAGGGATGCCGATCAACACCGGACGCCCCCACTGGGGGACATTGGGATTGATCCATAGACGCTGCGGCATCAGCTCGATGACCGGGCCGATCCGCAACACCTGCGACTCTGCAATTTGCGCCGGCTCCCTGGCCTTGACGAGCTTCACAGTCATCCGATCCTTGAGAAGCCGCAATTGACTCTCGTTGACATAGGCAACGATCTCGGTCGGCTCGGTCTCTGCCACAACCAGGATGGGCTCGCCGGCCGGCACCACCTCTCCGGCACGCCGCACCATCTGCTCGCCCGGCCTCTGCAGGAGAGCGTCGTTGGCCCGCCCGTGGACGGCGATCACCACGCCGTCAATCGGAGACTTCAGCTCCACATTTCGGCGGGATTCCAGCGCGGTCAACTGACCCAGCAAGCCTTTCATCAGTTCCTCCTGGACCGTGATCTCCTTGCGAATCGCCTCCAGGGCGTGATCGACGGACGGTTCGGGCAGCCCCTGCCGGGAGAACTGGTCGCGCCGTTCCTCGGCCTGGCGCAGGTCTTCCCGGGCCTGCTCCAGCAGCCGCTCGTTCTCCCGCACCTTGCCGTCGAGAGTCTTGTACTGAATCCGCGCCTTCTCCACTTCATATGGGGCGATCGCTCCCTTGCTCAGCAGATCCTCCAGGATCTTCACCTCCATCCCCAAGTCGTCCAGGGTCCCGCGGTCGAACGCGGTGGCCGCCTGCAACTCCAGAATGCGCAGCCGGAGATTCTCGACGTCGGCCGCGAATCTCCGTTCGTTGTCCGCTCGGTCGATCTTCAGACCCGCGACGTCGGTCTCCAACTGGTCCTGGGTAGGAATCAGCAGCGACGCCAGGTGCTCCGCTTCCGCGGCCGCGACAGCCAACTGCGCTCGCAAATCTGCTTCGAGCGTCTGTTCGTTGTCCAGCAGTGTATCGACAATCGCCAGCGTCTGGCCCGCTTTGACCGGCTCAAACAGATCGACGGAGATGTTGCGGATGCGCCCGGTGCAATTCATGGCGATCTGACGGACCTGGCCTTGGGCGATCCCGACGACCTGGAACCGTTCGGCCCGCTGATAGAACAGCCAGACCACGGCGCCCACTGCCGACAGCCAGACGGTGGCCGGCAGCACGTGCCGCAGCAGGTAGCGTTTGCGAATATGGTCGTCTGCAGAGCGCTTGGTTTTCATGTCGCGGCTAAACCTCGAGCAGTTGCTCCTGCATGGTCAGACTGATGTTCTCAATTCCCTCGATGCGCTCGAGTTCCGAGATCAATTGCTCATTCCGGGCGGCATTGCGAATCATCACTTGGTACGCGTAGTCGGCCGGTGCGCCGAAGCCGGAATCCTGTACCGAGATCAGCGTGTAACTCCCGCAGAATCGCCGCAGAACCGCCGGAATCGGATGATCCGGACCGATCGACCCACGCAGGCTGAAACGCAGGAATCCGTTGTGCGGCTCATGGGCGCCGAAATCTGCGAAGTACAGATAGACAATGATCAGACACAGCACGATCGTCCCGATGATGGCCGTGGCATACCGGTGCGAGCCGGCTGCCATACCGACCACGAGGGAACAGAAGATGAAGGAGATGTCACGCGTGTCCTTCAGGACGTTGCGAAACCGGATGATCGCCAGGGCGCCCATCAGGCCGACCGCCGTGATGATGTTGTTGCCGATCACCGCCATGACCATGGCGACCACTACGGTGATGACAATCAACGATTGCACATACGAGCGGGAATAGGACAGGCCGCTGTGTGTGGCGTAATAAACCCATGCGATCACCTGTCCCAGCACAAAAGCCAGCAGCAGGCTCAGCAAAACGCTCTGCGGGTTGAACGGCCCTGCCGTCGGCGTCTCTTCCATCAATTGCCACAGTCTATCCATGCCACCCGTTCCTCACTACCGGAGCGCAGAAACCCAGCGCGCAGGCCTGCTCGATCGACGTCGCATACTTCGACACCGATCGAGCGTCGAGCTCGAACAGTTCCGCCAGGCGGATCAGCCACGGCGGAAACGTCCCCGTGAACTTGATTTCCAGTATTGCATATCCTTCGGTCAAAGCGTTCCGCTGCCAGCCGGAACCCCCGAGGCGAACCACCGGCGCATCGGTGACCTTGTAGCACAACTCCCGATCGAACGTCACTCTCACCCGGTTCTCGGACGTGCTCTCAAAGGCCTGCCTCATATAGCGAATCAGCACACGGGGCCCGGCATTGATGGTCCTCGCGTAAAACTGAAACTGGTTCAACGCCGTTTCGTCCGTCGTATACCCGCGCGGCGGCAACCGCCGTCCTGCCAACAGAGGCTTGACGTCCTCATCCATGACCCGGGCCCGGCTTTTCATAATAACCCGGTTGATCCGTCTCTTGATCTCAAAGAAACGAGGATACTCCGGCTCATCCGTGTAGCTTCGAATGCGAAGCTTGAAACGATTCTTCTGGCCGGTCAGCGTCTCCCGGCACAACTGCATGTCCGGCGAATCACAATACAGGCTGACGATAGGGTACATCCCGCCGCGCTGAAGCTTGGAGTACCGGTCGTATTCCAGAAATGGCCGCACATACCGTTCGATCGCCGCCGCCTTGGCGTCACTGACGAGGTACTTCAACTCGTAGCGGCACGCCAACATGCGGTCGCCGCTCTTCTTGGCCGTCGGCACCGGACCGGCCCTGTGCTTGCCCGCCGGCGAAGGAACGCAGTCTCCCGTCTTTCCCGTTGTCTGGCCTGTCGTCATGCTGATGTTTCTTACCAATCCAATGGGCGTCGCTGCGTTCGGGAATCCCCCGTCCGGTTGTCTGTTTTCGAAGCCGGCGCAGTTTGCCTTGCCAGAAGTAACTGGAAAGCCCACGTACCCCCAGCAAGAATTCCTCCACTCACACCGCCATTTCAGGGGCTGGATACACTGAGCGCAGCCCCAGTTCTTTTCCTATTTTACCAAAAGTCATCTGCCCCCGTCAAGGGACTATTAGAATCGCGTTAGCGGACCCTGCAGACACCCGGGTTCGTTCCCCCTGCCGTGCCCGCAAAAACCCTTTTCGGCTTTATTGCAGCACTATGGTAGAGCGAACGGACCGGACGGCGGTTACACAGCTATGCTATCGGGGAGCATCTCCGGGGGAGGGGGTTGCGGCCTGCCAGTGGGCGGGGTCGTTGCCGTACGAGGCCGCAGGGGTCCGGTGCAGCGACAGCCCTCGCCCGTCCGCCTCAGCCGGCCACGAATCAACCCCCTCGCCCAAGGCCCCCGGATGCGAACCGTCGCCGTACACCACCCGATCCACCCGAATCCAGATCACCGTGCCGTCGTCGGCCACCGCGCCGGGCTTGCTCAGCTCCATCCTACCGCCATCGTCAGGCAGCCTGCCCGGCCCCCAGGGCAACAGCGGAACCCCCGACACCTCGCCGTAGGCGATGGCAAAGTTCAGCCGGTCCTTCACCAGCAGCAGATGCCCGCCGGACGCCAACGTGATCGGCGGATCGGACGGGAAACGCAGATCGATCCTCGGATCATCCGGGTCGTCGGTGAACCGCCACGGAATACCCAGCGCTGCATCGTACAGCGTCACGGGGCCCTCGCTGATGTTCAGCAGCTCAACGTACTCGGCCACCGGCGTCTCGGCCGGATGGTACATGATCTCGCTGATCACCACCGGACCGACCCGCGGCTCGGCGTTCGCCGCTCCCGGCGTCGGGACGCTCAGCGATACGAAGTGGTACCCTCCCGTGCTCTGGCGATGCCGGCCCAGCGGGACGCCCCGCTCCGAGGCGTCGAACTGCTCCTGCACGCTGTAGCCCGTCAGCACCCCGTCGACGCCCGAGTGCAGGTACAGCGTCTCACCGTTCCGGCTCAGTCCGAACGGAACCCGACAGCCCGGATCCTCGCCGTTGTCAAACGTCGCATCGGCCTCGAACACCAGATAGCCGCCGGCGCCGAGCACCGTACCCGAGGCGATCTCGTACCGCCTCCGGTCGTCGGCATCGTCGCTGAGAAACCAGCCGCCCACGTCGATCGCCTCGCTCGTCGTGTTGTGCAGCTCGATCCAGTCACAGGCCCCGCCGGCGGGATTGGCCAGGATCTCGTTGATCACCACCGCCCCCAACTCCGGAACAAGCCCCGCATCGTCATAGCCGGGCGAGCCGCCCGCTTCGGCGCTGGGACGCCAGAGACTCTTCTCGTCCAGCCTCTCAGTTCCGGCCGTCCGAGGGTCTCGCACCGTCAGTGAGAAGCCCGCCCCATCGGTCAGATCGTACCAGTCGTCCTGGTAACGGAAGTGCTGGATGACCTGTCCGGCCGCATCGCGCAACTCGATTCGCTCGCCCGCGTTGTCCAGACTGCCGGCATACTGTCCGGCGATATTCCCTCCGTCGCCGTACGCCGCTTCGTAAGCAGACAGGTCACGAACCACCAGCACGTATGCCCCTGCCGCCAGCGCGACGTCCGGAAAAACAAAGTCCACGCCGTCGGTGAACGCGACGAGATTCAGGTTGATCGCCTCGCGGCCGACGTTGACCAGCTCGATGTACTCGGCGTTCGGATCGAGCGGATGGTACATGACCTCGCTGATCCGCAGACTCTCGGCCACCGGCCCGACACTGAACGTCGCCTCATTCAACGCACTCCACACGCCACCCTGCAACGAGCGCGCCATGATGTGCACGCTCCGGCTCGGTGTCAGCGGTTCCGTGTAGCGGACCGCCGCCGGCGAGATCCCACCGCCCGTGCCGCCTGAGGCATTTCGGACCGCCCCGAGCGTGGCAGAAAACAGAAAATCCGAACTCGTCGAGGAGATGTTCAGCGCCTGAATGGCCAGGAGGTTCTGCCCGGCATGCAGTGCGTCGCGCCCGGCGGAGATATCAATCGCTTCGAATTCGACAGCGTCGAGATCGGAATTCTGGGCGCTGGCCGCCGAAGTCCAGATCGGCTCGCCCTCGAAATTGCGTCGTGCAACCTCCACACCGTTGAGGTACGCGACGAACCCGTCATCATACCGCACGTTGAGCATCAGATTCGGCAGATCCGCCAGAACATCCTGAGAAACATCGAAGGGAATTCGAATATAGCAGGTCGTGCTGCGACCATACATCGATCCGGCGACGTCGATATCGAAGAACGTCTCGTAACCTGAGCTTCGCTCATAACCAACCCCTCCCGTGCCGCTGGTCCAAGCCGAATCGTCAAAGGCCGGACTGCTTCGCCAGGTCGGATCGATCGGGATCGAGGGGACAAACACACGCTTGGCCGCATCCTCCGCGACCAGCAGCAACGCATCGTCAGCGCCGGCCGAAGCCGTGCGCTCAGGAAGTCGCGGATCGCTTCCGTCGAGCGTGTACCAGATTGTGCCATCCGCGTCTCGCATCGCGATCTCGCTTCCTGTGCTGACGGCGCCACCATGCTGATAGCGACCTTCGACATAAAAACCAGGCGCGTCCACGTTGGGATACAACCCGGCATCGCGAAACTGCTGAAGCACGATCCCCGTCCGCTGCGGCAAGTAGTAGTTGAGAATCCAGCCTCGTCCGGCCCGTCCGTCGTTGTATCGTTCGTCCCGGTCGTACCAGTCCTCCAGCGTCAGCGGCGTGCTGTGGTGCTCGTCGCCCCACCGCGCGGACTCTCCGATGATGGCCAGCTCCACCTGCCCGGAAAGCCTCTCGTATCGAGGAATCAGCGACTCGGGCGTCAACACGCCGCCGTTGAGGAGAAGGCGATGCACACGGTCGGCAAAGAGCATCCGATACTCGGGATTGCCCACAAGATACTGATGCGGCTCGCCGGCTGAGGAGAAGTTGTTTTGCAACGCATTCTTGTTGAGCGGCGAGCGGTCCAGATTGTTCCCGATCGTGTTCTCGTAATCCCAGGTGTAGAACTTGAATCCGGTGCTCTCGGACGAGCGGTCGCGTCCGGCCCACCAGTTCTTCCAGGGCCAGTCCCAGTTGCCGCCCCAGAGATTGACGATGAGATAGTCGATGTAGTTGGTCACGTCCAGAAGCACGGGATAACCCGGATTGCGTGTGCCGTCCGCATTGTTCCCCTGGAGCCTCTGGTACGCCTCCTGCGACGTGGCGGCGCTGCGGCACAGGCTCACCATCTGGTTCCAGGCGTTGCGGTCCCCATCCTCCACCTCATCGACGTGAAGGGCGTCCCACTGGTCCTCATCACCTCCGTAGTAACTGGCGGAGAAAGACGCATCGGGACGCTCCACCGGGTTATAGAGACCCCAATAGAGACCGTTCACGTACAGATGGACGAACATCCCGTGCGGTGCGACGTGCCCCGTCGCTCTCTGGAGCTGACGGCCGAACTCGTCCCGCGTGTACTGCTCAGTATACCTTGCCGCATTCCAGGCATAGCCGTCGTTGGCCCCCGCACGCAGGGTAATCGTGTTGAACTGGTCCACCGCGCCGTCCCCGAACAACGGATATCGCAGCTTCGAAGCCCCGTAGGCGCTCTTGAACAGAAGCCGAAACGACTTCTTCTTCGTCAGACTCCAGCTCCGAAAGGCCCCGCCCTGGATTCGCACGCCACAATTGATCTGGAAGCCGTCACGACCGTCGGGGTAGATCCATTCGACCGAGGCGGGCCGCTCCCACAATTCCCCCCTCGAGTTGGGGTTGGCGTAGATGCCTCTCTGCGCACTGAACATATCCTCGTTGGTTGTCACCAGAGACATCGAGGGAATCGACAACAGCGACGGCTTCACCAGGTCCTTGTACCGAGGGTCGTTGACAATGTCGGGGTCCATCTCATAGTCGGCCGGGGTCCCGCCCCAGGTGGTGGGAAAGCCCGAAGGGAACCGTGCTTGAGCCACCACGTTGTCGAGGAATATGTAGGTGTGCGTTGTGGTGGGGCTTGATTTCCATCCTTCCTTGACTGCACAAGCCCGCAGGCACGTCGTGCCCATGATGAAGATGGGACCGGTATACACCGTGCCGGTCCGTCCGCGTCCGGTGTCGGCGCCGGGCTCGCTGCCGTCGAACGTATAGTAGATGGTCGCGCCGGGCGTGTCACACGTGATACGCAGTTCGAAAGGCGCATCATAGAAACCGCGTTCATGGCTGAAACGCAGGTCGTCCACAAACCCGGCGTACACCGAGACGTTCGTCGATCCCGGGGTGGGGAGTCCAAGTAGCTGCCAGGAACCGACGCCGTCGGGAAGCCGGCCGTAGGAGACGTCCGGCGACTGCTCTGCGTATTTCACGCGGTCGATCAGGGTTTTGCCGTCGGCGGCATACAGACGCAATTCATTTCCTCCCGCGTTCAACCGGAACCCCGCGTGCAGACCCGGATCGTCAACATCGCCGTCGGCCCATATCACAAAAAAGCCCCCCGCCGCGATCCGCGTGAGAGAAGGACTGCGGGTCGGCATTTGCCATCGCGTCGCATCATCAGCGTTGTCCGTCAGATACATCCCGCCGACGTCGATGGACGCATCAGTTGGATTGTACAGCTCGATCCAGTCGTCATACTGGCCCTGGGGGTCCTTCCCATTCTGATGGTTCGAGGCCAGCAACTCGTTGATCACCACAGAGGCGCCGTCCTGCCCGAAACAAGCCGCAACCAAACCGCCCCCTGTGCAGAGCATCAGCGCGACAACACCGAGGGTTCTGACCGACATGCCCACCTTTGGTCCTCCCTTTTGAATCGATGCGGCGTCGCTGCTTTTCCTCAGCGAGAAGGCCTTCCCGGACGCAGCCGGAAGCCCGACGGTCTGATTGTACCACAAACCGCCGTCCAACGTCAATTGCGGATGGCCTGGGCGGGGCGCGCACAAACCGTACGGCGAGGCGAGGAACCACGCAGATGGGTCATCGACCCGGCGGATCGCCCGCAGGATACACGGAACCGTCGACGGCAAACGAACCAAACTCGAGCCATTCTGCGATGTCCTGTGCGGTCTTTGGGCCGATCCCCTTGATGTGCTCAAGGTCCTCGGGGCCGGCGAAGGCCATGCCGTCGGTCTGCTGGCGCACAACATCACGGTAGGCCGCAATCGCGCGGGCCCGCGTCAGCCCGATGCCGGGCAGTCGAATCAGACTGCCGACTGGCGCCGTGTTGGGATTGATCTTCTCGTGGGGGTGGATCACTCGTGCGTCGCCGCCAACAAGACCC
The DNA here is from genome assembly GCA_035448545.1 of Sedimentisphaerales bacterium. GTDB lineage: Bacteria > Planctomycetota > Phycisphaerae > Sedimentisphaerales > Anaerobacaceae > Anaerobaca. Next base: position 82,352 of record DAOTJE010000015.1, read on the forward strand.
CGCATGCCAAAGCAGATCGCGACTGTCATGGCAAGAAACGAGCAGACAAGCAGTCCGATGGACTGAAGGGACCGCCTGCACTCACCCTCGCTCGCACACGAATCGTTCAGCGTCATAGCACGCCTGTACTTCGCTTCCGGCTGGTTGATTTTCTACCGCTTGAACATCGACACGTGAAGCCGCTTCAGCGTCGCAAACGCCTCCTTGGGCTCCAACTGCTCCGTCAGCAATCCGCTGTGGGCAATGACATCGTTCGGACCGTCCGCCAGCGTCCCGTAGTTCACGGCCTCGACAAAGGGCTTGCTCAGGACAATCTTATAAAACCGGTCGAGCCACTGCGCCTGTCGGGTCTGATCCCACTTACGGTGCCACAATCCGGCCACCTCGACGTCGAACGGCCCCTTGCCGCTCTCGCTGGGAATCTGGACGTCCGTGATATGCAACGGCTTGGCCACCGGAGCGAAACAATCCAGAATCGATGAAATCTGCATCATGTCCCGCAGGTGCATTCCCGTTTCGTCCTTGCCGAATCGCATCTGCAATCCGAACGCGTCGAAACTGGTCCCGCTCTGGACGACCATGTCCATGTACACAAACGGCGGGATGCTTCCCGGGGTGGTGGCGTAGTACTCGCCCCACGGGCAACTGACCTCAATGACGCGAACGCCGCGGCTGCCGGCCGCCCGCACGGCCATGTTCGCGGCGCGCGTCATCTCCAGAATCTGCTCGAAGTTGAAGTTGAACTGGTTGACCGCGTTGAGTCCATTGATGACGTACCAGCGGTGCACTACCGCCGCATAGCGTCCCACGACCTTCGAAATGAACTGGTAGGCCGCCTCGCGAATCTTCTCGAACCCCAGGCCGGAGCGAAGAAGCCAGTCCGGCAGGCTCTCCTTCGAAAAATGCAGCAGCGGGCCGGCGCTGAGAACGGCCTTGCGCCGACTGAGCATCGTGATGCACGCGTCCAGATCGGAGAAATCGTAGTGTCCCTGTCGGGATTCGATCCTCGCCCAATTGATCGGGACCGTAACCGAAGCGAACAGTTCCGCCAGCCGATCGACGTACACCGACTTGTTCATCAGAGCCGGATCGATCCGACATCCCAGACACCCCCGGCTGAAACCCTGGCTCTTGCGGCGTCGGTCGAAGAGCATCTTGCCCTGACGCACGGCCAGTTTCTCGGAGTAGATCATCGCCTTGCGAAGCGATTCGTCGGCGAGTTGCGAGGCGCGCTCCGGATCGCGCAGGTTCTGGATCGCGTCGATGAACAGGTTCTGCGACTCCTTGGCGACCCCTTCCATCCCCTCGATCTCGTCGAAGAATAACCAGTCCTCGCGGCGATTCGTGATCTGCATGAGTTTGGCCCGGACGATCTCGACGTTCAGGATGTACGGGCGTTCGCGTTCCGGCAGACAGGTCGTCGGAAGCATGATCCGGCCGAAACCGTCGATGGGCCACAGCAGGGTCAGGCCCGCCGTCTCCATGTTCGGTCGGATGCACTCGATGCAGCCCTTCTTGAAAACGATCTTCGTACGACGAACGCTGATGCCGTCGGTACCGAAGAGATACGCGCCACACGGAGTAAAGGACTCGACCGCTTTGCCGTCTTTGAATACCTGGAACTTCACTACATCGCCCCGATCTCACCTGACGTCCGTCGCCCTGCGGCCTGCATCACGTTGGCGCCGCCGAACCGCTGCATTATAGCACGGACACCGCCGGTCGCAATCCCAAAACTCACAGGCCCCGCGTCGCGCCGGACCCGGCGCGAGCCCGTCAGTTCGCCGGTGCGTCGCTCGTGCCGTAGGCGCTGTAGCACTTGACCTGTGTGTCACTGAGCAGGCTGGACGTCTCGATGAGCCTGGCCACCAGGGCAATCTGGCTGAACAGCGCCTCCACCAGGTCCCGGACGGTCTGGTTGCCCGGCGCCTCGCGACCCGCCAGGATCAGTACGAGATAGCCGCAGTTGGTGTGCTCCGTGGCCAACTGGGCTGTCGCCACACTCTTGTCTGCCACTTGGGTGATGACGGGTTCGTGACCGTCATCAACCTGGGCCCAGAGGTCCTCCAGGACAGTGTCACCGGGACACATCCGGTCGAACACCTCCGGATCACTGGCCCAGCAGTTGCCGCTGCGATCCATGATTGCCAGAAGCGGACCGCTTTCCCCGAGGGCATCAAAGACCCGTCGGGCGACTTGCTCGTTCAGCGCGTAGCTGGCGGAGAACACCGCATCGTACATATCCATGGCGTTGAGTCCTTCCCATCAAACCGACAAACCATTTCATCGGAATGGAATTCGACCAGATGCGGCGGCAACTTTGCGAACGATTCGGTCGATGTCCGCGATCCGCTTCCGCAAGCCGAATGTCGGCCCAGGACAGGGCAGCCCTTGGACTTATCGGACGGTCAAAGCGGTGGATCCGCATGCCTGATGCGACCGGCTGGACGAATCGTTCCGGCCACGCAGGAAGGCGAGGCAAACAGATGGGGCAGGCCGGCAGCAGGAACACGGGAGTCCGCAAGGCCTGCTTTCTGGCCGACCTGGCAGAGCAGCACCCTGTAGCGATCACGCCTCCGCCATATCACCGGAACCGGCGATCGGCCGATCCTTGTACCGAATCATGTGAACGGCGTTGCCACGCTCGTTGTACTCGAACACGTGCATGTACGCACTCATCAGCAGAAGACCGCGACCCTCCGGCCGATAAAGGTTCTCCCCGATACGCGGATCGGGAACGTTCCGGGGATTGAACCCCGCCCCTTGGTCCTGGATACGGATCTCCACTTTCTCCTGATCGATCGCATACTCAATCGTTACGGTCTTGCGCGGGTCCATCTTGTTGCCGTGCTTGACCGCATTGAGGAACGCCTCCTCCAGCGCCAGATGCACGGCGAATACGTCGTCCTTGCCGAATCCCTTTTCCTTCATCGCCTGCAGAATCTGCCGGCAGGGACCGCTCATAGCGGTTGGCTTGCTTTCCACGATCATGGAACACTGGATCGGCGCCTCGGACGCCATAGCGCAATACCTTCCCGTGTCTAACTCCGGAGGGTCGGTAGGCGTCAACCCGGCCACCCGCCGACTCCGTCACCATCTTACCCCAACCGCAAACGGCGCGTCTATCGATGGTCAGAAAAACTCTGCGTCGCGCTGTTCACATCTTCATAGATATCGAATACGTTGGTCAGCCGGGTGATCTTGAAGACCTCGTAGATTCCGGGGTGAATATTGCAGAGTTTCAGTTGCCCGCCCTGCTCGGCGACGCGTTTGCTGACGCGGATCAGCAGACCCAATACGGCCGAGGACAGAAAACGGACGTGTCGGAAATCCAGGATCAGATGGAGGTTCCCGGCCTGCTCGATCACAGCCTCGATGGATTCCCGCAGAGCGCGCACATCCATATCCTCCAGAATCTTGTCATCCGTGAATGCCACCACGGTGGCACCTTCCAGATACTCCACACTGACTCGAGGCTGAATGGCAGCCATGGCTCAGGTCTCCCGAAAAAACGTCCAAGAAAGCATGCATCGTAAGGGACATCCACACTCCTGTCAAGGATTTTGGACCGCGCCGCGATTTTTGCCCGGTTCTCACGGGCCCGGGCCGGCCGCTCCGCGCCGGACAAATTCCCATTTTTCTGACAAGAAATCTCTTGCTATTCGGAGTAGACAATGGATACTACTGGCAGATCAGCGCGGCGGTCGCGGGAGTGTTGTGGCCGGTCGCCGACACAACAGACAGGCAATCGTGGGGTCCATGAGACGTTCTGAATTGCAGTGCTTCCTCTCCCGGCCACGGGTCTTCTATGCAGGCCCCCGAGAGCCGGGCCCCACGTGCTCGGCGGATGCCGAGACCGCTGCATGGAAGAGGATGAAAAGGAATCACCGGTAGTTCTGGAAGGACAGAAGGAGAACGACATGAGAGTCAGCAGATCGACAGGATACGCCCTTTTGGCCGTCGGTTATATCGCCAAGCACCAGGGAAAAGGGGTGGTGTTGTCCCAGGACGTTTCGAAAGAATACGACATTCCGCTGGAATACCTGCTCAAAATCCTGCAGCAACTGGTTCGCGCCAACGTGCTGCGCAGCAAGCGGGGTCCGCGCGGCGGTTTCTCGCTGGCCAAGCCCACGAGCAAGATCACAATGTTGGAGATTATCGAGGCGGTGGATGGCCCGCTGACGGGCGAACTGAATCTGGCCGAGCAGGCCGGCAAGGACAAATACGGCGTCAAGGCCGAACAGGCCTACAACAAGGCCATTTCCCAGGCGAGGAGCGTATTCCAAAAGGCCAAGCTCTCGACCCTGCTCACAGCGAAGTAAGCGCCTTGGCCGCCGGATTTGCCGTGGGCGGCGCCTTCATCGTGGTACGTGTCGGACATTTCGAAACGGCTGGGTTGTGCGCGCAGCATGGAGATTCGGGAATTCCAGGAACTGATTGCCCGTAAATACAAAGAGCGGGACATGGAACGCGGTGTCTCCCGCACGTTTCTCTGGTTCATCGAGGAAGTCGGAGAGCTGGCGACGGCACTGGCTTCAGGGGACCCGGAGAACCGGGCGGAGGAGTTTGCCGACGTGTTTGCCTGGCTGTGCACGCTGGCGAACATAACGGACATCGACCTGGAGGACGCCTGCCGCAAGTACACGGAGGGCCGCGTCAAGGACGGGTTCAAGCCCAAGTAGATATGCACAGGTCGCTCCTTCTGCAGGCCGGCAAGGGGATTGCCCCGCCACGTCAAACGCAGGATCGGCGCGGTCGGAGGCGGCATCGTGGGCTGTCGCGCGAATCTTACGTCTTCTTCTTGAAGGTCCGGCTCAGACAGAAAACGACCAGCGCCAGGATGGCGCCCCAACTGAGCACGAGAAAGACCCATCCCGACAGACTCATCGCGCCGTCTCCCCGTTCTGACGTTTCCTCCAAGCCAGCCAGACCAGAAACGCCAGCGCCGCAAACAGATCGATCAGCAGGACCCGCGTACCAATCACATACGGCACATTCTCCGCCGGCGTCTTCTCCAGCAGCAGTGTCGGCCAACCCTCCTGGACGAACCAGAATCCGAGGATCAGCACCAGGAACAGCGGAGTGATGTACTTGATGATGAACCGATAGACCTGAGGGATGCGAATATCCGAGCCGCTGTGCAGTTCGCTCCATGCCTTGTCCATCCCGAAGACCCAGGCAAACAGAACGACCTCGATCATCGCAAAGAGCACCACGCAGAATGTCCCGCCCCAGAAATCCATCTCGTCGAGGGCGCCCCGGCCATTGAAAAAGATGACCACCTGACAGAGATTGAAGGTCACAATGGCGAACAGGATGCTGGCCGTTTTGCGATCGAGATTGAACTCGTCCTGGAGGAACACCACCGCCGGCAAGGCCAGAGAGATGGAGCTGGTGACCCCGGCGATGAACAACAGGAAGAACCAGGCGAAGGCGAAGAACTGGCCGAAGGCCACCTTCTGGAGCACCAGCGGCATCGTGACGAACCCCAGATTGAAGGCGCCTCCCTCCGCGATCTCCCGGGTCCCCGACGGTCCGAAAAAGGCAAAGGCGGCGGGAATGACGATGCTGCCACCGAGGATGACCTCTGCAAACTCGTTGGCCGTCGAGGCCGTCAACCCGGAGAGGGCCACATCATCCTGCTTGCGCAGGTAGCTGGCATACGTCAGAATCACACCAAATCCGACGCTCAACGAGAAGAAGATCTGGCCGGCGGCGTACAGCCAGACCTTGGCTTCTTTCAGCTTGGCCCATTGCGGATTCCAGAGGAACCCGAACCCATTGTTGACGTTCCACTCCGGCTGTGCCGCATCCGGCGCCCCGAGCGTCAACACGCGAATCATGATCACGATCGCAAAGACGAACAGCACCAGCAACCCGAATTTACAGACTCGCTCGATGCCGGCCCGCAACCCGACCACGACGACGAGCATGTTGGTTACGAAGGTGATCAGGAAGAACAGATACGCCGTGCCGATACCGGAAAAATACTCGTTGTGCACCAGCCCCTGATAGCCCTTCAGAAAAGCGGCCATGCTCGGCTGGTCCGTGCAGGAGGCATACCGGCCCGTCAGGGCGAACACGCTGTAGCCCAGCAGCCAGGACTCGATGTACGTATAATAGACGAAGATGATCGTCGGGCCGAAGATGCCGATGACACCGAAGTACTTGATGAACCGGTTCTTCTGCCAGACCGTTTCGAAGATGCCCGGAGCGGTGCTGCGTTCGAACCCGCCGCCGAACCGTCCGATGGTCCACTCGATCCACATCAGCGGCAGCCCCAGCAGCAGAAATGAGATGAAGTAGGGAATCATGAACGCCCCGCCGCCGTTCTTGGCCGCCTGGACGGGAAAGCGAAGGAAATTGCCCAAGCCGACGGCACTGCCGGCAACAGCGAGAATGACTCCCAGCTTACTGCCCCAGGCCTCTCTCGGTTCCTTGCGTGGTTCTGCCATAGGCACTGCCTGTCGCTCACGCACGTGGCTGCATACCCGATGCGTCTATTCTTCCGGACGCTCCTGGCCGGCGGGCTGGGCCCGCCGCTCCTGACGCTTGATCTGGCTGTGCTCGATGCCGAGCAGCTCCAGCGAATCCCGCTCGATCACGTTGCGGATGCTGCCCCGAGGGACGGTGGGCAGTTTTGTATCGGACAGGAGCATGTTAAAGCCCAGGAGTGTCTCGATGCACGCGCCGGCACTGCTCAGCGGAAAGCCGCTGCCGAACAGCAGCTTGTCCATCACGCCCCGCTCATGGGCGGCCACGACGATGTTGTAGGTCTGCCAGACCTTGCTGGGCCGGATGGTCAGGTCGGCGAACACACAATCGTGTTTCCCCACCATCGCCAGCGTCTGTTCGACGAATGGCACTCCCATGTTCCCGAGGATGATCTTCAGGTCGGGAAACGTCCGGGCCACCTCGTCGAGCAGATAGGGCTGGGTGTACTCGAGAATAGCCGAGGCTTTGAGGGAGTGGCTGCCGTTATGGAAGAAGATAGGCTTGCCCGCCTCACGGACGGCCTCGTAGAACCGCATGGCCCGGCTGTGGGTGGGGTGAAAGCCGGACATGGAGCAATACAGAACGAACCCTTTCAGGCCCAGCGTTTCGGTCAGCACGATCAGACTCTTGTCATCGATCCGGTCCTCGGTGGGATCCACGACGGCAAATCCGATCATCCGGTCGCCGTGTCGGCCGACGTATTCGGCTACGGTCCGGTTGACCCGGTCACGCGATCCATCGAGCGTCGCCAGGACGACGCAGGCATCGACCGTCTCGGCGGCGGCGAGGTGCTCCGCAATATCGGCCTCGTCCAGGGACCGAATGTGCGTATGACAATCAACGATCATGCAGCGTTTCCTCGAAAATCGCGGCCGGCGCCTGACCAACCGCTGTAAAGGCATTGCATCTTAAGTGTTACGGCAGTTGGGGTCAAGGACAAATCTCTGCACCCCCGCGTGTCGCAGCTCAGGCATGGTCTCGTGACGTCCGAACCCCAAGAGCATGCGGCACTTGGGCACGAGCACACAAGTGGCGAAGACACAGCCCGTCGGCCGCCTGCGTCTTCGCCGGGTCCACGAGCCGGCTTCCGGGAGGGTATTCCCAAGACGTATAGCGAGGGCCGGGACACCACTGTGGACACCTGACAGAATTCGCGTCCTTTTTCGGCGGGGGCGTTCCATGGGGATCTGTCCCGTCGCGGCACAACAACGGGATGTCTTGACGGCTCGCAACTCCCGCTATAGCATGTGTCCCGCTGAGGCTGTCGACGCCGCAGGCAAAAGTCCGGACCTCCGGTGAGGAGGCGAAGTCAGCAGGTCCGAACGTTGTGAGTCGAATATTGGGCCGCCTCGGGCGTCTGTACCGATAGAAGAGACAGGCGGCCCGGTAGCACAGGGGCCTGCTCTGAGGCATCAAAGGGCTCCGGAGGCCACAAATGGACTGTCCGTCGTGCGGAAACGCGATGATCACGCTGGAACTGGCGGATGTCGAGATCGACTACTGCGTCGATTGCGGCGGCATCTGGCTCGACGCCGGTGAGTTGGAGTTGCTCCTGGACGACCCGCGAAAGGCGGCCGCGCTGCTGGCCTCGTTCCAGGAGGAGCCCTCCGCCACTGAGCGTGTCCGCAAATGTCCCATCTGTGACAAGAGGATGGCCAAGGTCGTTGTGGGTCGTTCCAAACCCGCCCTCCTGATCGACAAGTGCCGCCGGGGTGACGGGCTCTGGTTCGACAGCGGCGAACTGAAGGACGTTCTCGATCGAGGACAGATCGACGAGGACAGCCGCGTCCAGAAGCTGCTCGCAGATATGTTCGCTCACGACGAATCGAAGCAGAAGTAGGTGGCGCGACAATGGCGAACGTAATCTTCCGCATCACTGTGGCCTTGGCCCTCCTGCTGCTGCCGGCTGCCGGGAAGGGCGCGGCACCAGCCCTGCCGAAGAGTTATTCCATCCCGGTGGTGGATCTGTCGGGCGAAACGCAGCGTCAGACGGTGGTCGATCGCGAGGCCGGCCAGTATCTGGGACATCCCACCACGGTGCTGCTCGAGGACAATCGCACGATCCTGGCTGTTTACCCCAAGGGCCACGGTCGCGGCGCGATCGTGATGAAGCGCAGCGCCGATGCGGGCCTGACCTGGTCGGATCGCCTGCCGACGCCCGAAAACTGGGCGACGTCGCAGGAGACCCCTACGATACACCGTGTCGTCGATCACGAAGGCCGCAAGAGGCTGATTCTGTTCTCCGGTCTCTACCCGATCCGGATGGCCGTTTCTGAGAACGACGGCCACAACTGGACCGCCCTGGAGCCGATCGGTGACTTCGGCGGGATCGTGGCGATGGCTTCCGTCGAGCGTCTGGCGAACGGCGACTACATGGCCCTGTTCCACGACGACGGCCGATTCCTTCGGAACGAGGGCAAGGTGACGCGGTTCCGCGTTTATAAGACCCTCTCGCAGGACGGCGGGCTGACGTGGGGTCAACCAACCGTCATCGCCGAGCATCCGGAGGCTCACCTGTGCGAGCCGGGCCTGATCCGCTCGCCGGATGGACGGCAGATCGCCGTCCTGCTGCGGGAGAACAGCCGCAAGTTCAATTCCTTTGTGATCTTTTCCGACGACGAAGGTCAAACATGGAGCGAGCCGCGCGAGCTTCCGGCCGCACTGACCGGGGACCGTCATGTGGGCAAGTATGCCCCCGACGGGCGCCTTTTCGTCACGTTCCGAGACACCACGCACATCAGCCCCACCAAAGGCGACTGGGTCGGTTGGGTGGGTACATACGACGACATCGTCGAAGGCCGTGAAGGTCAGTACCGCGTCCGCCTGATGGACAACACCAAAGGGGCCGACTGCGCCTATCCGGGCCTCGAGTTGCTCCCCGACGACGGTACGTTCATCACCACCACCTATGGCCACTGGACCCGGGATGAGCAGCCCTACATCGTCAGCGTCCGCCTGAAGCTCTCGGAGTTGGATCAGCGAGCAGCGGAACGCAAAGTCGCCTTGACCGATCTTTATGTCGCTGGCAACGACGGATATCACACGTATCGAATCCCCTCCCTGCTCGTGACCGGGAAAGGAACGCTTCTGGCGTTCTGTGAGGGACGAAAAAGCGGTCGGGGCGATTCGGGCAACATCGACCTGCTCGTCAGACGGTCGGAGGATGGCGGCAGGACTTGGGGCCCCCAACGGGTCGTCTGGGACGATGCGGACAACACCTGCGGCAATCCATGTCCAGTCGTGGACCAACAGACGGGCACGATCTGGCTGACCATGACTTGGAACCACGGGCAGGACACAGAGAGTCAGATCATGCAGAACACAGGTCGGGACACACGGCGTGTGTTCGTGACGTACAGCGAAGACGACGGCCGGACATGGTCGGCGCCGCGCCAGATCACCGAAACCACCAAACGACCGGAGTGGCGCTGGTACGCCACCGGCCCGGGCGTCGGGATTCAACTGGAGCGAGGCCCCTGGCGGGGTCGGCTGCTGATTCCCTGCGACCACAGCGTCGTCTGCCCCGAGGACCCCACCGGCTATAACTCGCACGTGATCTTCAGCGACGACCACGGTCGGACCTGGCAGCTCGGCGGCGCGATCCGGCCGGCGGTCAATGAGTGCCAGGTGGTGGAATTGGCTGATGGGACGCTCCTGATGAACATGCGGAACTACGACCGGTCCGTGACGACACGGGCTGTCGCGACCAGCCGGGACGGCGGAATGACCTGGTCGCAGGTCCGACACGATCCGGCCCTCGTCGAGCCGATCTGTCAGGCAAGCCTTGTGCGATACGATGGACCACAAGAACAGGACCGCGACTGCCTGCTGTTCTCCAACCCCGCGCACGGTGAGAGTGGCGTACGCCGGGACATGACCGTCCGCCTCAGTCGCGACGGGGGCAGGACTTGGCCCGTCGAACGGCTTGTCTGGCCCGGACCGGCCGCTTATTCGTCCCTGGCAGTCCTCCCCGACGGCGCGATCGCGTGTCTGTTTGAAGGTGGCCAAGCCAGTCCATACGAACGGATCATCCTGGCGCGATTCGACCGCCGCTGGCTCACCGGCGAGTTGCCCGGTCCCTGATACAGCGTGTTGGCATGACTTTCATGTTTTTGGCTGTAGTACGTTTTGGAAAGGATCCAGGAATGAGTAGTTGGACGTTGATCCTCGTGGGCGTCGCGGCTGTACTGATTGTCGTGGCATTGATTCTGAAGAAGGGCAAATCGTCATAACGCGAACGGAATCGTTCCGTCCAATTGAAGGGAGAACCGATGTCAGGAGCACTGATCGTACTGCTGGTCTTCGTCGGCCTGCTGGTTGTTTTGGCCCTGTTCGTGATCGGCATCTACAATGCCTTGGTCCGGCTGCGAAATCAGGTGGACAACGCCTGGTCGCAGATCGACGTACAGTTGAAGCGCCGGCACGACCTGATCCCGAACCTCGTCGAGACCGCCAAGGGCTACATGAAGCATGAACGTGAGACCTTCGAGGCCATCACCCGGGCCCGCAGCCAGGCGATGGGCGCCAAGAGCGTCGCCGAGACCGCCAAGGCCGAGGGCCAGCTCGCCGATGCGCTGAGCAAGTTCATGCTCGTGGTCGAGAACTACCCCGAACTGAAGGCCAACCAGAATTTCCTGGCCCTTCAGGAAGAACTGACCGGCACGGAGAACAAGATCGCCTTCTCGCGCCAGAACTACAATGACCAGGTCTTGTTCTACAACAACAAGATCCAGATGTTCCCGTCGAGCATCATCGCGGGAATGTGCAGCTTCACGAAGCGCGACTTCTTCCAGGTTGAGAGCACCGCGGAGCGCGCTGTCCCCAAGGTCAGTTTCTCGTAGTAGAACGGTCTCGTGCTCCTGGCGTGCCCGGCGCGTGGGCCGGATCGGGGGACAAAGGAGGTGGTATGCCCAGAGGAAACCGCTCCGTGGGACAAACGGATGTAGGGATGGCGCATGTGGGAACTGATTAGAGCGAACAAGAGACACTCGATCCTCTTGATGGCCCTGATGGCTTTCGTCCTGTTGCTGGTCGGCGGCGTGATCGGATTGGCGGTATTCGGCCCTGACGGCGGATGGATCGGTCTGGGCGTCGCGACCGTGCTGTGGCTGGTGCTGGCTCTGATCAGTCTGTCCTCGGGCGACCAGATCCTGCTGGCGGCCAGTCGCGCTCGGCGAGTCGACCACGATGTTCATCCGCAACTGTTCAACGTCGTCGAGGAGATGAAGATTGCGGCCGGTCTGCCGGCCATGCCGAAGGTTTACATCATCAACGATCCGGCCCCGAACGCCTTCGCCACCGGCCGCAGTCCTCAAACCGCATCCATCGCCGTCACGGCCGGCCTGCTCGCCCGGCTCAACCGCGACGAACTTCAGGGTGTGGTCGCGCACGAAATGAGCCACATCCTCCACCGCGACATCCTCTACGTGACTCTTGCGGGCATCATGCTCGGCGGCATCGTGCTCCTGTCGCAGACCTTTCTGCGAGGGATGTTCTACAGCTCGATGGGGTCGAGGCGACGTTATTCGAGCGGCGGCCGCGGCCAGGGCCAGGCCCAGATCGTCCTGCTCCTGATCGCGGTCCTCGTCGCGATCCTCGCCCCTATCATGGCCCAACTGCTCTACTTTGCCCTGTCGCGTCGGCGGGAGTACCTGGCGGACGCCGGCGCCGCGAGGCTGACGCGCTACCCCGAAGGGCTCGCCAGCGCCCTGGAGAAGATCGCCTCCGATCCGGCCCCGCAACTGGGCCCGGCCAATCAGGCAACCGCACCGATGTACATCGTCAATCCCTTCAAGAAGAAGGGCCAGATGAAGCTGTCCGATCTGACCAGCACCCACCCGCCGATCTCCGAACGCATCCGCATCCTGCGTAGCATGTCCCAGGGTGCTTCGTATCGAGACTATGCCGAGGCCTTCACGAAGGTAACGCGTTCGAAGAACATCGTCCCGGCGACCGCTTTGAGGGACGAGGCGGTTGATCTGCGGCCGGGCCAGACGCCGTCGCCCGGGGACGAGAAGGCCCCAAGACAAATCCACCAGATCGGTGATATCATGCGAAAGGTTAACGGCTTCGCCTTCCTGGCCTGTCCCTGCGGCCTCGGCCTCAAGGTCCCCCCCAACTTCCGGGGCGAGACGGTCCGCTGTCCCCGCTGCAACAGGAACCTCGACATAGCCGCCCAGCGGGTGGGGCGCCGGTAAAGGGCTTGGTGCTTTGGCCAAGACCGTGCTTGCAGAATCCCCCGTGAACCGATAGTCTGCCGGGGTCGAAACGGGGACAACGGAAGTGCCCCTGCAGAATGGGACCAGAGGAATCCTATGGCCGAGGAACACGCGTGCGGACAAGCCGACCAGATCGAAAGCGAGCTCGAAGATCTTCGCAAGGAATTGGAGAATTTCCAGAAGGAGAAGGAGCGCGTCCGCGCCATCATCGGCAAGATCGGCGGCGTGCCCAAGACGCGGGTCCGGCTGGTCAATACCCTGTTCATCGTCATCGTCGTCTCGTGCGTAATCGTGTCCATCGTCGCCGGCGAGAAGTGACAACTGCCCATGATCGAACTGGCCACCGTCACGCTGTCGGTCAAGATCATCTATCTGATCCACGCCCAGATGCGCATCGCCCATTTCGAATTCTGGATCCTCTCCTCGCTCGAGTGGCGGATCAACGAGGTGATGAAGCAGATTCGCCAGCTCCGCAAGGACCTGAGCCAATCGTCAACTCCTCCGTCGTGACCACCCGATCGCGTCGCCCCCCTGCCCGAAGGGACGAATGCACAGCCAAGTCAACAAGAACCCTCCAGGTCCGCAATAGCTCCAGACTCGCTCGGATGAAACACCCGCATTTCGGCAGGCCAATGAAGCCGGATATTGTGCCCTGAGAACCGCCCTTCTTCGGCTCCACAAGAACACCTCGGCAGGACTATCAAGTGTCTTTTATACAAATCCCCCCTCGCGGACTCGGCATTGGCGGACGGCGTCCGACGCGGGCCCGACCGTTCCGATAGATTGTCCGCTCGCCTGAAGGGAACAAGAAAAAAGCCCCGCTCGAAGAGCGGGGCCCAAGGTCCTTCCTATCCGAATCCTCTGCCGTACCGTTACCCTGGACGGACGTTCGTTGCCTGTGGTCCCTTCCTCCCCTGACCAACCACATACTCCACTTCCTGACCCTCGAGCAGGGATTTGAACCCGTCGGCCTCGATATTCGAGAAATGCACGAACAGGTCCTCGCCTCCGTCGTCCGGCGTGATAAAACCGAACCCCTTCTTGGCATCAAACCACTTCACCTTACCTGTGCTCACGATGCTACTCCTTCGTCCCTCTCTGCTACTGGAATGCGACGCCACGACTCTGTCAGAGAGCATTGCTCCTGAGGGGGTGAAGAACGCCCACCGACAAAAATCAAAAAAATGTTACATCAAAAAAGCTCAATTGTCAACAAGATTCTTCCAAAACCTGAGCCCGGCCTGGCATCCCCCCGATCCGTCCTGTCGTTGCCTCGGCCAGCCCCAAGACGGCCGTCTTTCCCACCGCAAACGCAATCCTTTGCGGCAGCGGCCGATCTGCACCGGCCGGCTTTTTTGCTTGCCTGCGAGGGGGACTATCTGTAGACAAAAGGCTACCGTGACAGACTCGAAGGACATCGGGCCGACGTGCCGAGGTCGCCATGTCGACACGGCATGCGATCATAATGAACCAGCGTCTTTAAAGGAGACCGACGATGCTGAAGATAGGCATGATTGGGGCCGGCTTTGTAGCGGGATTTCACGAGCGAGCCCTGCGTTCCGTACGAATCGGCGAGTTCGCCGGAGTCTATGCCCCCAAGGGTGCCGAGGAACTGGCCCGGGCAGCCCGCCAGGACCGCCTCGGAGATACGCAGGTCTACGCCAGCGTCGCCGAATTGGCCAAAGCGGTCGATGTCGTATGCATCTTCGCTCCAAACTTCGCCCGTCTCGAGATCATGCGTCAGATCGCCCAGGCCGTGGAGGGCGGCGCGACGCTGAAAGGAATCATCGTCGAGAAGCCTTTGGCCCGCACCCTCCGAGAGGCAGACACGCTCGTGCGGATCGCCAAGGCCATGAACATTCCGACCGCGTATTTCGAGAACCAGATCCACATGCCCTCAATCGTTCAGGCGCGGCACCAGCTCGCCGGCGTCGAGAAGGCGATGGGACCGGCTCACCTGGCACGCAGCGCCGAGGAGCATGGCGGTCCTCACGAACCGTGGTTCTGGGACCCCACCACCCAGGGCGGCGGCGTCTGCTGCGACATGGGCTGCCACAGCATCGCCTGCGGGATGTTCATGCTTACGCCGCAGGGTAAGCCACTGGATTACCTCAAGCCGGTTTCGATCAATGCGACCATGGCCCTTCTGAAATGGGGCAAGGAGCCCTGGCTCAGCCAACTCAAGGCACGTGGTGTCGACTATACCAAGACACCGGCGGAGGACTACTCGACCGTCACGCTTGAGCTAAAGGACCCCCAGAGCGGCCGTCGCTGCGTCGTGCAGGCGACGAATTCCTGGATCTACGATGCCCCCGGTCTGCGGCTGCTGATGGAGACCTTCGGTCCGGGCTACTCGTACACGGTCAATTCTCTGCAATCGCCATCCGGGATCTTCATCAGCGATGCGGCGGCCGCCGCCGTCGTGGACAGCGAGTTGGCTCTGGAGAAATCCCAAGCCACGCGCGGCTCGCTGATCCTGCAGCCCAACGAGGCCGACTTGTACGGCTACGTCGCCGAATGGATCGACGCGCTGACCGCGTTCGAGCAGGGCAAGGACGCCAAGCTCAACCTCGAGTATGGCAAGCTGATTACCATGCTGATCCTGGCGGCCTACATGTCGCACGAGAAACGCAAGGTGATCGACCTGACGGATTCGCGGGTCCTGCGCGAGTTGGAGGACTACGTCCCGTCGATCCAGAAGGGCGAAGGCAAGAAGGTGCTGTAGGCCACGTCGGCGACGGGTTCGGTCTCCTCGTCGTAATCATATCCCTGGTTTTCTTCGGAAACGCGCCACTTCGCGCTTGCATCCCAGGGTCCGCGGAGTTACGGTCTTTTCTGACGTCATCGAGATGACGGTCATGCGATCCGCATTCGCATGCGGGGTTGGCATCCGTTCGGTACGCTTTCGCCGCACCGACGATACCCACACCGATCGACGGAACGAGACAGGTCTCGCAGAGAGCTTCGAGGCGAACCATGAAAAGACACCGACTTCGAATCGTGGTGCCGGCATACCCCACGTTCAACATCTACTCTCGCATCGCATGCAAAACCACCGCGCTGGGCCCCGTCTGCGTGGCCACCGCTGTTCGCGAGATGGGCGGGTGGGATGTCGAGGTCATCGACGAGAACAATCTGGGCCGCTACGGACCGAGAGGCGATGTCGGCGCTGATCACCGACTCTTGCAGGATCAGCGCCCTGCCGACGTCGTGGGATTCTACGGAGGCCTGACCAGCACCATCCCCCGACTGTACGAACTGGCCCGATGGTATCACCAACAAGGGGTCACGACGGTTGCCGGAGGGCAGCACTTCGTCGGCGAGAACGTCGACGAAGCCCTTTCCAACGGCATCGACTGTGTCGTCTTCGGAGAGGCAGAACAGACCATCCGCGAATTCATCGAGGCCTGGCAGGGACGAGCCAGCCTCGACGCCGTCAAGGGTATCGCATACCTGAAAGATGGCGCGGTGTTCCGAACGGCCCCGCGCGAGCCACTGACTGACTTTGACCGCTTTGCCTTTCCCGATTTCTCGCTGGTTCGCTATGCCAGGATCCGCATCTATCCGGTCGAGAGAGTCCGAGGCTGTTGCATGAACTGCGAGTTCTGCACAGTCAAAGGCAAGCCACGATGCGCCTCGGCCGATCGGCTGTTCGAGAACTTCCGCTACCTGGTCGAAACGCGCCACGCATGTCACTTCTTCATTGTGGATGACCTGTTCGGCCAGCAACGCGACGAGGCCCTCCGGTTCTGTCAGATGATGGCGGCCTACCAGCAGCAGATCGGCAGACGCCTGATCTCAACGGCCCAGATCCGACTCGACAGGGCCAAAGACCCGGAGTTGCTCGGGGCCATGCGGCGGGCGGGGATCGCACACGTGGCCATCGGCTTCGAATCGCCCATCGACGAAGAGCTCCAGGCCATGAACAAGCAGGTCAAGGCCGACGAGATGCTCTCCCTGGTAAAGGTCTTCCGCCGGTTTGGCTTCTGGGTGCACGGCATGTTCATCTTCGGCTATCCATCGACCGCCGAACAGGCATTCACCATGCCGATCGCCGAACGAGTCCGGTGTTTCCGGCGATTCATCCGCAAGGCGCGGCTCGATACCGTTCAGGTGCTGCTTCCGGTGCCTTTGCCGGGCACGCGGCTGCGAGAAAGACTCGAACGCCAGCATCGAGTCTATCCGTCTGACGATGTGGGCTGGGAATACTATGACGGCAACTTCCCGTTGTTCGAGCCCGATGCGCCCGTGACGGCACAGGAAATGCAGCACGGCATCAAGCAGATCATGGGATGGTTCTATCGCTTCCAGTACATGTTCCTGGTCGGCGCCAGTATCCTGACGTTTCCGTCGCTGCTGTTCTCGCTGCACAACCTGCAGGCTGGCTGGAGTCGCTGGTACATACGCTGGGCTCGCCGCGTGATCCGCTTCGGCGGCTGGCTGACTATCCGGAAATGGACGTCCGATTTCCGAAAGAGCGACTTCCTGGAGCGACTCCAAACCGCGCGGGGCCGCCTGAGCATGCCTCACCACGAGGGCTGAGCCCGACCGACGCACAGATGGAGCTATTTCTTCTTCAAAGCCGAGGTCAGGACCGCCCCGTCCACGGCGACCGGTGACAACACCGAACGGGGTGGTTGGCCATAACGATGTTGCCGACGCGGATGTTCTCGACCGCCCCGCCGTGACTGTTCGGTCTTCAGGCCGATGCCCTTTCTTCCTTGTACGGACAGATGACGAGCACCGGCTTGGGGACAGAAACCAGTCTGGATTCGTCGTATGAATCGCCGGTGCCTCGCGATACAATCAAAGGTATCGGTCCGATGGCATGGGAATACAGTTTCGATGGAGATGCTGCGATGGGACGCGTGGAGAGAGGCTTCACACTGATCGAGCTGCTGGTCGTCATCGCCATCATCGCCCTGCTCATGGGCATCCTGCTGCCCGCCATCGGGCGGGTGCGCGAGCAGGCGCGAGCGGTCTACTGCCTCAACAGCCTGCGTCAGCTCGGCCTGGCAACGCTGGCCTACGCCCAGGCGAACGACGATTTCATCCCCCGGGCACTGGACAACGAAGTCAAATGGATTCTCGCGTTCATGCCGTACCTCGGGACCGAATACGAAACCGCGACGGATTACCGCCAGGTGGACGTGTACCAGTGCCCGTCGTTCCCCCGTGCGGGCACCGGGCTCAACGGCCGCTCCAACGCCGACCAGACCGTCGACTACGTGGTCAACGCGTGGGACTTCGACGAGCCGAGCCTGACCACGGCCGACAAAGGCAAGCAGAAGGATGAGCCCACCAAGCTCGGCGACATCCGGCCCGCCGGCGAGCGCATCTACCTGGCCGACAACGAGGCGGGCCCCTGGCGACCCGTCATCACCAGCCGCGACGAACTGAACGTCGCCTCCCGCTTCAATCTGCTCGACGTCTGGTCCACCACGCACCTGCCCGCCTCCGATGCCGAGACGGTCGGCAGCAACCTGATCCGGCGTGTCTCCAGAAACCGCCACCGAGGCAAAGGCTGCAATAACCTCTTCTTCGACGGCCACGCCGCCTGGCTCGCCGCCGAGGACAACACCTCCCGCTACTGGTGCGGCCTCGAACTGCCCTGACCCGTGCGACCGCCCGCCCGCGCGAGAATTCGTTGTTCTCGGCCTTGACACCTCGGCTGCTGTATGTATGATATCCACAGAACAGATGTCGAAGAATCCGGATCGGTACGGGGGGACTGAGAAGGGGGTCCGATGGGCTCCGGAGGGTCGGGCAGAGGCCACACAGCCGCCGTCGGGCGGAGGGTCGGCTGGACACGAATGGGACAGGAAGGATGCAAAACAAAGCCAATTTCTGGCGTTTTGGGGCCAAAAACAAGGGTGAGCCGGGGCGACAAAGCCAATCCGGACCCTTCCGGGTAGTCCTCGGGATCGTGCTGGCCGCGGCCCTTGCGGCCGGGGCGGGCGAGCGGGTACGCCTCGAAAACGACATGTTGGTCAACCTGTCCGGCCAGAAGCCGGCGGTTGAACTGGCCGACGAGCAGAACATCGAGGGCGATCCTCGAACCGGGCAGGCGGCACCTCCTCAGACGAGCTATTCGAACGGATGGATGAACTGGCAGCTCTATTACCCGCTCTCCGTCGCCATCGATCTGGGCGTCGCGCACGAACTGAGCGATATCTGCTATTTCGACGTCGAGGGCGATGGCCTTCTGACTGTCGCGTACCGTGACCGCGGCGACTGGAAGGAGCTGTTTGCCGACGATCTGAAGCAGTATCGCCGGTGGGTCTCACGCAAGGCGAATGTCACGACGCGATACTTGCGGTTGACGTTCGCGAACCCCGGGGCGCAGATCGCCGAGGTCCTTCTGTACGGCACCGCGCGAGGTGAGCGGCCCGCCGCACCTCCGCGTGCGGCACGCGAGCGGCCCCTGATGGACACGTTCATCGGAACCAACGGCTTCGTCGACGACCCGCTCGAACGCCTCGCCGCCTGCGGCTCGCTGCGCGAGTACCACCACTGGCAATGGGACGAGGGCAACACCGATGCGTCGTACCGGGGCTATCCCGACCACGAACTCGCCTGGAGTCCGAGCTGGGTCAGTGGGCCCGGCTGGGGATGGGATTTCGACGCGTTCTATCGTCAGCTCAAAGAAGCAGGTATCGAGGTGTCACCCTGTCTTCAGGGCAGCGCTCTCTACGTGGTCGGCTACAACCCTGACCGCAGGAACGACAAGCCCATCCTGCCCGGCGGCGATCCGACACGGCCGGAGTCGTATGTCGCGCACGCGTCTTACCTGTTCCAGTTTGCCGCCCGTTACGGCGCTACCGCCGTCGATGCGAGTCTGCTGAAGCTCAAGGCAGGCCAGCCGGTCCGCAGCGGACTGGGCCTCGTCCGGTACATCGAGAACTGCAACGAGCCCGACAAATGGTGGGAAGGGCGAGATGCACATTTTCTGCCGGCCGAACTGGCGGCAATGTGCAGCGCCGACTACGATGGCCATCGCGGCACGATGGGCCACACCGTGGGCGTCAAGAATGCCGACCCCACGATGAAGCTCGTCCTCGGCGGCCTGGCCCGGCCCGATGTCGAATACCTCCGCGCAATGAAGTTCTGGGCCGACCTCCATCGGGCCGGCGACATGCCCTTCGACGTGATCAACCTGCACCACTACAGCACCGACGCCGGAGGCCAGGGTGGTCAGGCCACCACGGGCATCAGCCCAGAAGCGGATGGCCTTCGCGAGCGGTTCGCGCGCGTCGTCGAGTGGCGCGACCGCTGCCTGCCCGGCAAGGAGGTATGGGTCTCGGAGTTCGGCTACGATACGAACCCGAAATCGGTCTTCCGCGCTCCGGCGATCGGAAGCTTCAGCAACGAAGAGGTCCAGGCCCAATGGCTCGTGCGGTCTTACCTGGCGCTGGCGGCGGCGGGCGTCGATCGCGCCCAGCAGTTCATGCTCCGCGACGTCGACGCCCAGAACACCGAGAAGTTCAGCAGTTCGGGCCTGACCACGGAGAAACGCAACAGTCATCAGCCCAAGCCGTCGTGGTACTACGTCGCGACGCTGCGACACGTCCTCGCCGGCACGCGATTCGACTGCGAGATCGAGTCGGGCGACGACCGCGTTCGCATCTACCGCTTCCGCTCGGACGACCCCTCGCCGCGACACGTTTACGCGATCTGGTGCCCGACGGCAAACCAGAAAGAGGTCCAGGGCTTCTCTTTCGCGATGCCCGAGGCGGCCGCTGCAACTCTAATCGCGTTACAGCCGGACAGCACCACCGGACAGAAAACGCAATTGCACTTTGACAACCATCGAATAGAGATCGACGTCACCGAGCGTCCCGTGTTCATCGTCGTGCCGTGACTCAGCGCCCGTTCGAAGCAATGAAATCGGGAGCCGACAGCCCCGTCTCGCTGACAATCGGCCGCAGCCAGGCGGGAACGTCAGGGCGGGCGTCACTGTCGAGTCGGGCCTTCCACTCCTCGTCGGTCAACCGACCGCTGTCGACGAACTCGTAATACGGCATGACGGCCCCCCGGCACAGCACGCTCTGGCCCTGCCAGGGATAGAGCACGTAGATCGCCCGCGCCCGGCCGACACCGACGTGCAGGTTGCCCCCAACCTCCGGATTCGAGTAGACGTCGGCAATCCGCGGTGCATCGTCCTTGGGGTGCTCGGAAGAGTAGTTGCCGTCGTAGCCCATGATCTTCGCGAGCCGGTCGCCATAGCTCGCGATGAAGGCATCGCCGGCCGCATCGAGTCCTGAACCGGCCAATTGCTTGCGTGCGATCGATTCCAGCCTGAGGCTCACCTCCTCGAGCAAGGACCACAGGCTGGTGATATCGGAGTCATACATCCAGATGATCCCTGCCAGCAACGGATCGACGATCCCCTCGCCCAGATCGTCCGCCATCCGGCGAAGCAAGCCTGCCATCGCAGCCGTCCATTCCTCCTCGGGCAGGTCGTCGGAATCCGGCCAATCCAAGAGATAGCTGAGATGACCGAGTCGCAGACTATCCTCATCGGGCAGTTGTGAGATCATCTGCCAAAACTCCTCCTCGGTCACGGACTGATCGAGAAGGTCGGCCAGGTCCCTCAGGGCATCGATGACACTGAACCAACTGTGGTCGAGCGCACCGGCCGCATTGAGGAGAGCACGGGTTCGCGCGGCCAGATCGGCCATGCGACGGAAGAACTCGGGCTCCGGCTCGACGAACCCGGCTGGGATTCTGCCTGTGCTGAAGGCGATGACATTGAGCTTGGCCTGGAGGACCCAGGTGTGGCGCAGTTGGGCCCAGCCAGCCAGGGCGGTGCCGCAGCTCTTGGCCTGCCAGGGTTCAGCGGTCATGAAGTCCGGCGCGTTGGGCTCGGGCGCATCGAGCAGCGTCGCGATCATGCGGAGATAATCGAAATAGAGGCTCGTGCCGGCATCGAACAGCCCCAGGTTCTCGTCGATCGTCGCGAGCACGTCGGCCTTCTGGACGCTGTCGAGCCTATCGCGGGCGAAGGTCGAGCCCAGCGCGATGCAGACCTCCAGACCGCTCGGGAAAGACCGAGCCGGGAATTGTCGGATGTCGGTGGTCCGCTGGAACAACACTGCCTCGGGCAGGCGGTAGGCGGAGATGATCCGGAAGTTCGGCTCGGCCACAATATTCGGGTCCGCCGGGGCGTACCGCCATTGGTCGTTGATCTGCGGAGCATCTGCCGCCTGGGCGATCAGCTCCGTTCGCTTGGCTTCGAGATCGAAATCAAGTCCCTCCGTCACGGCGTCACTGGCCGTGACAAGGTCCCAGTCGTCACCGAGTCCCAGGAACTCGGTGTAGGTCCGGAAGAAGGTGCGATGCGCCTGGTAGCGAGCGTCATCGGCTTCGGAGCCATCGGGGCCAATGCAGGCGCCCAGCATCAGGATCGAGAGCAGCTCGTCGTCGTGGCTGACGCGGAACGGGATCGACTGGAGCCAGGCCACCGCTCGGAAGTAGCGGGTCAGCCTCTCGCTCTCGGTGTAGAAGCCGCGGACCTTGTAGCGGCTGTAGTCGAGGTACATGAAATCCGGCTCGGGCGGCCCCAGCCAAGCGGGCTTCATGACCATCTGCGCCTCTACGATCCGGGCCACCTCCTCGTCAATGATCGCCATCATATCGCTGTCGGTGATTCGGAAGCCGTCGTCGAGCAGCTTCAGCGCAACGCCCACCACGATGGTGGCCCGCCGTTTCGCAGCGGCAGTCAGTTCGCCCTGTTCACCGATACCGGCTGCAGTAGCGTCCAGGCGGCCCAGTATGAAACGCAGCACGTCGGGCAGCTTCTGCGCGTTGGCCTGTTCGAGCCGCAGAATCGACTCTTCATAGAGGACATGGTAGGCGTTCAGCAACGAATCGGACGTCACGAAGAACGGCATCCCGGTGATCTTGTACGCCTCGAAGATCTGCTTGAAGGCCAGATCGGTGATGAGAATGCGATCGCGTTCGAGTTGCTGCGTGTCTGTCTCGGACAGGGCCCGACCGACCGTCGACAGCGATAGAACAAGGGCAAAGGAAACGACCGCGGCTTGCACGCACCGCCTGGAATTCAACGTGGTCATGGCAGCTCTCCCAAGCACAAACCTCTGTCAGTCACTCGGTTTATGTTACCGCAACCGCCCCGCCAATGTCAAGGCAAACTGGGCCCTTGAGGAGTGCCAGGGCGAGGCATGCCTCGCCCCTACCACCCAAGGTCGGTGGCAGCCTCATCCGCTGCAGGCGGATTGGGGATGGTGCATCGACAGGAAGGAACGACGCATCACACCCTGCGCTCCGTGACGCCGAGGCCGGGCCCGGTGGGCAGGATCAGGCGGCCGCGGTCGACGGTGACACCGGTGAAGGGGTCGTCGGCGATCAGAAGGTTGCCGTCCAGGTCGGCGTAGTCGATCAAGGGACTGAGGTGGGCGGCGGCGGTGATGGATACGCTGCTGGCGATCATGCAGCCCAGCATGATCTTCAGACCGAGAGCGCGGGCGACGTGGATCATGCACAGCGCTTCCTGGATTCCGCCGGACTTCATCAGCTTGATATTGATCCCATCGTAGGCGTGGGCCAGCTTCGGAATGTCTGCGGCCCGTTTGACCGCCTCATCCGCGATGATGGGGATATCCACGCGGTCGCGCAGCCAGGCGGTCTCTTCGAGCATCGCGGCGGGCATGGGCTGCTCGATCAGCTCGACGCCCAGGTCCTGGAGCCAGCGAATCTTGTCGAGCGCCGTCCGCTTGTCACGCCAGCCCTCGTTGGCGTCGACGCGAAGCGGACAGTCTGTTACATCGCGCACAGCGGCCAGAATCTCGGCGTCGTTGTCGCGGCCGACCTTGATCTTGAGGACGGGAAAATCCGCCGCCTCCCGAACCTTCTGCCTCACAACATCCGGCGTGTCGATCCCGATCGAGAACGTCGTGAGAGGCGCCTTGTTCCCGTCCAATCCGAATAACTGGCAGAGCGGCACGTTCAGTTTGCGGCCCACCCAATCGAGAACCGCCATGTCGAGCGCCGCGCCGGCGCACGTCTGGTCCTTCGTGAAGGTCTCCCATCGCCGGCGCAAATCGACGTACTCGAACCAGTCGCCCGACTCAAGAAACGGGCGGGCCTGCTCCAGGACCGCCAGCGTCTTCTCGGCGCTTTCGCCGTATCGAACGTTCGGCGCCGCCTCGCCCCAGCCGACAATGCCGTCCCGCTCGATCCGCACGAATACGTTGTCCTTGTAGTCGCTCGAATTCCGCGCAATCGTCCAGATGTGTTTCAGCGTCAGGCGCTTCACACTCAACGAGAATTGCGGCCGGCCTTCGGCGAGCAAGGAGCGCGCCGCCCCTGTCAGGCCTGCGGCAGCGACTGTCATCAACATGTCTCTGCGTGCGATCTTCATTCTCTTGCCCTCACCGACATACGTGTCACCAGGTCAGTGTCACGCGAACGCCATCGCAGTGGTTGGCGAACTTGAGGCGGCAGGTCTGCGTTCCCGCGTCCCACGACTGCTCCACTTGGTTCACGGGCCGCCTATCCGGCCCGGTCACGACGACCTCGACCGGCGCCGCGGGCATCAGGATACGCATGACGTTCTGCGTGCCGGACGGGCTCTTCGTCACGAAGGAATACGAACGGCCCTCCGTGCGCTCCTCATACACGCGGCAGGCGGCGGCCAGAATCTTCGGACCTTCCGCGTCCGTCACACGACCGAGGTTGTAGAGATAGGCCTGCTGGCCGGGGGCCACCACCTTTTCCGACAGGATCGGCAATTCGGGATCGAACAGGTCGATCACCGGCCCCTTGACCCGCAGCGGTTCGGCATCCGTGCTCTCGTCCATCACCGCGATGATGTCGTAAGGGCCGCGCTGCAAACGCAGGTGGTTCTTCATCTGCAGCGTTCCGGCCCCGGCGTCCTGCTCGTACGCCCGCCGGATCGTCGCCACGAAAGCGCCGTCCTGGTCCGGCTCCAACACCAGCTCTTTCGGATCACGCCGGACGATGTACACGACTCCCCGGCCGCACTCGTATCGCTCCCGGTCGGCGGTCGGCCGAAGCTCGAGCAACTCGAACAGATGTTCCGACGGCGCTTTGTACGGACGGCCATCCGTGTTCCACCACTCCCTGACCTCCTGGAACGGATCGTTGTCCCGCCCGTAGTAGAGCAGCGCGCCGCCCCGCCGGACCCACGCCGCCAGATGCTGGTGCACCTCGGGCGAAAGCGGCTTCATGTTCGCGTAACTCATCACCAGAACGCGGATGTCCCTGAGCGTGTCGGCAAAGCCCAGGTTCTCCATGTGGACCGTCTCGACGGGCACGCCGCGCTTGAGCAGAGGCAGCGCCATACCGTAGAAGTTCGAAAGCTGCGGGTCCTCGTACTCCTTGTGCGTGGGAAACCGCTGGAACATCATCGAATTACCCAGCAGCACACCGATGCCGTGGCTGCCTTCGATGCGGTTGCCGGAGAGGGGCATGTTGTTGAGCGAGTTGACCATCACCTGCATCTGCGCCGCGTACGCTCTGGGGATCGGCTGCGTCGCATCGCTGCCTTCGACCTTGAAGCGGCCGCGATAAATGCGGCTCGGCCACGGCATCACCTCGTAGCTGTCGACCATCGGGTACATGAGCTGCGCCGTGAACGTCGCCTGGTAGTTGCGCTTGTAGTCGTCCCACGTGCGGGGCCAATCCTC
Source organism: Sedimentisphaerales bacterium (assembly GCA_035448545.1). Lineage (GTDB taxonomy): Bacteria > Planctomycetota > Phycisphaerae > Sedimentisphaerales > Anaerobacaceae > Anaerobaca. Next base: position 107,736 of record DAOTJE010000015.1, read on the forward strand.
GACCGGATCGGTGAGGAAGAAGACCTTGCGCCCGGTCGGCGCGGTCATCGAGACCATCGAGCCGTATTCGAGGAACGCATTCTCGAAGACGCGCTCCTTGCGGACGCCGTTGAAATAAATCGGCTCTCGGCTGGTGCCCGTCCAGACCTGAGCGATGTATCCGTCCATCCCCGGCAGCGCCGCCAGGCTCGCCTCAGGACTGACAATGCGCCAGGCCGAGTAGTTCAGCAGCGAGTGCGTGGGCACGTAGCACCGCACGCGCGTGCCCTTGCTCTCGCTGTATGACTTGGCGTACTGGAAGACCTCCTTCAACGCATCAAAGTAGAGCTGATACTTGAGCTTCGACGACAGGTACGTCGCCTCCGGCGATTCGTGCTGCGCCATCCACGGGAAGCCATAGCGCTCCTGCCACTGCCTCCGGAACGATTCACTGTAGCCGGCGCGGGCCCAGAACTCGGGCTCTTCGAGGTGGATGGCGGCGACACCGGTGTCGATGGCCTGCTTGACGAGCGATTTGATATAGGCCAGATACGTCGGCGAGGGCACGACATAGGGCACGTCGCGTCCATGCCAGATGATCTGGCCGTTGCGCTCGACCTGGCCGTCCTCGGTGTGCGTGACGCCGTCGAACTTGCCGGCGAAGTAGTCCTGATAGCCGCCCCAAGCGATGCCGGTCATGAAGTGCGTGACGTACCCCCGGTCGCGCCAGCCGGCCAGCCGCGAGCCGAAGCTGTCGTTCATACCATAAACGATGGCGATGTCCGAGCGAACATCCAGGTCCGGCGCCCAGGGCGAGGCGGTTTGGAAACAGGTCTTCTCGGTCGTGTGGTCCGGCGTCGGCACCTGCGCCTGCACACCGACAGCCAAAGTCAGCACTACGGCCGGCACGACACAGCAGCTTCTGATCATACGGAATCCTTGCCGCCTGCGACTGACTCACCGGCCGGGAAAACGGGCCGCGTGATGCTTATCATATCGTCGGGTTGCTCACCGACCTTCACGACGGAAAAATGGCGTCCGGCTGCCTCACCGTCGCCGGCTTCGAGCTGGAGGACATACACGCCGGGCCGGGAGAAGGTCGCTTGTGTCTTCAGGGCTGCCGGCGTCGCGAGTTTCACGGCATCGGCCTGCCCCTGGATCACAGACCACGCATACGTCAGCTTGCCCAATGGCTTGCCGTCGTCCACGACCGAGCCGCTCAATGTCACAGTGCCGCCCTGCTCCCCGAGTTGGACGTCAGGTCCGGCGTATACGTCCGGCGGCTGATTCGCCGCGTTCGGGTCTCGCACGTCGAGACCGAACGCGTTGCGATAACGCACGTGCGCGATCTCGCCTTCCCGCGTCTGCACGTCCGCAATCGTCACAGCAGGTTGAAGCCCCTGCCCCGCGCGACAGTCTTCGGCGAAGACATTATAGACGCCACCGCATATCTCGCCCGCGATCGACACGGCCGTTTCGGCGTCGAAGGTGCAATCGTGGACATAGATGTTGCGGCTCGCCCAGTTCATCTCGCGGCCTTCGCGCCCGGCGCCCGACCTGACGGCGACGCATGCGCCGCGGCCGGCGACGGTCACGCCGTGAACGTGCACATACTCGCAGGAATCCAGCACGATCCCGTCGTTGTCGGGGTTGTGCGAGTCGATCCGAACGTTATGGATCGTGACGTTCTTCGAGTAGATCGGGTGCAGACACCAGAACGGCGAATCGACGATCGTCACACCGTCCACCAGCACATTCGTGCATCCGAGGAAGCCGACCATGCTGGGCCGCAGGAAATAGCCGTCGCCGAGGAACCGGTCCACCACGGGCGTCCCCTCTTGGTTCCAGCGGCGCACCGTCTCGATGCCCTTGTCCTGTTTCTGGGCCCACGTACTCCATGTGTCCTTCGCCTGGCCGTCCAGCGTCCCGGTCCCGGTCAAAGCGACGTTCTTGCGGCGATAGGCATAGATGAACGGGCAGTAGTTGTAGATTTGCGTCCCTTCCCATCGCGTCAGAACCAGCGGCAGATAGTCGTCGGACTTTGACCCGAACTTCAGGCGCGCCCCTTCGGCCAGATGCAGCTCCATATCATTGACCAGATAGAGCGGACCGTTGACGAGGTAGGTGCCCGCCGGAACGATCACACGTCCCCCGCCCGCTTCCTCACATGCGGCGATCGCCGCCATGATCGCGGGCCGGCAGTCGGTGGTGCCGTCGGCCACGGCCTCGAACTTCGTGACGTCGAAGTCCCGCTTTGGGATGTTCGGCTCGCCGATCTGCGCCAGGATGTCGGGGACCTGCGCCCATGAACCCGTGTACTTCGACTCCCCGGTCGTCCCGCTCTTGCGGCACCCACCGCCTGCTGCAACAAGCACCAGCACGACAGTCAGGGACACCCGCTCGATCCAGCGTCTGTTTCTCATGGTCCGTCTGCTCCAAATCCGTCGTCGAGATAAGGCCATTGTCCATCCTTTTTCGCATTTTGGCGTTTCACAAACCGCGATCGGGCGAAACAAGCTTGCCCGACGCGGTGACTGGCATCAATTATGCCCGTGTACCGGGCGCGGGGGAAACATTTTATCCCATTTGCTCCCGAAGAACGCTTGCATTGGCCTGTGTCGAATCGGTATCCTCGTGTCCCGACAAGAAGGTCTGATCCGTCAATGTCACTGATTTGAAAGGACACAGCCATGCACCTCCCCATTCGTTTGCTCCTGCTGGCGGGCCTGTGCCTGCTGTCTGGCCTGAGCGTCGGCATCCGTGCACAGGACACGACGGCGGCCTCCACGATCATCGAGGCAACAATCTCGATCGACGCGGCGACCAAGGCCGAGCCGATCTCGCCGTATATCTATGGCCAGTTCATCGAGCACCTGGGCCGCTGCATCTACGGCGGCATATGGGCCGAGATGCTCGAAGACCGCAAGTTCTATTTCCCCGTGCCAGCCGAGGGCGATATCTGGCGGTTGACCCGTGCACAGGCCCGCGTGCTGGCAGCCTCGCCGTGGAAGGTGATCGGTCCGGAAGGCACAGTGAAGATGGTCAAGGAGGATGCCTTCGTGGGTGAGCACACGCCGCAGATCACGGCTCCCGGCGGTCGGCCCGTCGGCATTTACCAGGAAGAGCTGGGCCTGATCCAGGGCAAGAACTACACGGGCTACATCTACCTGGCCGGCGAAGGCAAGGTCGGCCCCGTCGTGGTCAGCCTCATCTGGGGTGATGCCGAGTCGGACAAGGACAGCGTCACGATCAAGAAGGTCCGGGACAGGTACACCAAGAGCCCGCTGAAGTTCACCGCCGGCAAGGCCACCGACAACGCCCGCCTGGAGATCACCACCTCAGGCGAGGGCACGCTCAAGATCGGCTGCGTCTCCCTGATGCCCGCCGACAACATTGAGGGCTTCCGCAAGGACACGCTCGAACTGCTCCGGCAGCTCGACGCACCGGTCTATCGCTGGCCCGGCGGCAACTTCGTCAGCGGTTACGATTGGCGGGACGGCCTGGGCGACCGCGACAGGCGACCGACCCGCACCAATCCCGCCTGGACCGGCATCGAGACCAACGACATGGGCATGGATGAGTTCATTCGGTTCTGTCGCCTGATCAACACCGAGCCGATGATCGCGGTCAACACGGGTTTCGGTGATGCGTACTCGGCGGCAGCCCAGGTCGAGTACGCCAACGGCTCGACCGACACGCCGATGGGCAAGTGGCGGGCGAAGAATGGTAACCCCAAGCCGTACGGCGTCAAGTGGTGGTGCGTCGGGAACGAGATGTGGGGCAATTGGCAGCTCGGCTACATGTCGCTGAACCACTATGTCCTGAAGCACAACTGGGTCGAGCAGAAGATGCGTGAGGTCGATCCGACGATCAAGACCATCGGGTCGGGCGACATCGGGCGCGATGGCCGCTGGTCAAGAGGCATGCTGACGAACTGCGCCGAGCACATGGACCTGCTCAGCGAGCACTTCTACTGCCGCGACAAGGAAGACATCGCCGAGCACGTCCGGCAGATCCCGGACCAGGTCAAGCGGATCGCCGATGCGCATCGCGAATACCGCAAGACGATCCCCGTGCTGGAGGGCAAGGACATCCGGGTGGCGCTTGACGAGTGGAACTACTGGTACGGCCCGCACGTCTTCGGCGAACTGGGCACGCGGTACTTTCTCAAGGATGCGTTGGGCATCGCGGCGGGTCTGCACGAGTACTTCCGCAATACGGACATCATCTTCATGGCCAACTACGCCCAGACGGTCAACGTGATCGGCTGCATCAAGACGACCAAGACGGCCGCCGACTTCGACTCGACCGGCTTGCCTCTGATGCTGTACCGCAAGCAGTTTGGGACGGTTCCGGTGGCAGTCAAGCACGAGGTAGCTCCGCTCGACGTCTCGGCGGCCCTGACCACCGACGGCAAGGCATTGACGGTGGGCATCGTGAACCCCACGCGGGACACGTACCGGCTCAAACTCGATCTGAATAACGCGGCACCGGCCGGTGCGGCTCAGACCTGGATCATCGCCGGCGACGATCCGATGGCCTACAACCAGCCGGGCGAGCCCCGCAACGTCGACATCGCCAGCGCCGACCCGACCGACCTGACCGGCGCAGTCGCGGTCAAGCCGCTGAGCATCACGCTGCTCCGCGCCCCCGTCAAGCAACCCTGACATCAAACAGGCCGTTAGCGCCCCGGAGGCCGTCGCCCTCGCGCGACGGCCTCTCTCATTTTCCCGTGGGGCGACTGCTCCCCAAATGCTGTCGTAGCCTTCTGACTACTCCCCTCGGTCAGAACCAGTTTGGGGGTCAGGGTCGGCGACTTCAGCGGGTTGCACGTCTGAATCTCTTGCCTTCTGTTCGGTTTCGATTATGCTCTGATGGTCGGCCGGAGGATGGGGCTCTGCGGGGACGCAACCCGAGCACCGGTCGGCCATCGGGGCAGACGCCGGCCCGCCCGTCGAGGTGGCCCGGCTTTCAACCAAGAAAGGCCCGGCTCGTGCCAAAAGCAACAGAAAGACCCGAGATTACGGACGTTATCGGCAAGCTCCAGTACCGTCTGGCCCTGGCCGGGGGCTGGATCGATCAGCCTTTTGTCTCCCGGCTCAACCCCGACCCACCCGGCGCAATGGTCGTCGTCGCAGTTGAGCCGCAATTCCGCTGGATGGACCGCTCCGGCATCTGCGGCAGCACCCGCCAGATTGCTCTGGAGCTCTGGGGCGGCACGCTGCCCAACCGCGACCCTGAGCAGCTCGTCCGCGAACTCTACCGCGCCGAAAATGAAGGCCGGGCCGAACCCTCCGGCTCGCAGGACATGATCGGCCTGATCTATCCGGGCATCAGCCGCCTCGACTACGACTTCCGCTGCCACGATGGCTTGTTCCCCGCCCACATCGAGTCGTGCAACGACCCTGCCGTCGCCGCCTGGCTGGCGCACGTGCTGCACATCCTGCCGGTCGCCCCGCGTCCCGACGGCTATAACCCACTCGAAACGAAGAACCTCGACCCCGCCTGGATCGCCCGCCTCGGCCGCTCCGGCCGCAATTGCTACGACGCCATCATCGCCCGTGACATCGAGCGACTCGGCGCGTCGATGAACGAGTGCATGAAATGCTGGGAGGCCATATTGCCCGGCACCGTCCACCACCGGACCTTGCGCGTCGACCTCATCGAACTATTGAGATTCTACCAGTCCTGCTATCCTGGCGCGATGTACTCCGGCTGCGGCGGCGGGTATCTCTTCGTCGCCTCCGAACAACCCGTTCCCGGCGCCTTCACGATCCAGGTGAGAATCGGAACCCCATGAAGCAGCCACCCCGCCATGGGTGGCAACCCCAAGCGGAGACTGGGTATAGGGAGCTACGCACCACTTTCGGGAAAACCGGGTGGCTCATACCGCACATCCACAGGACGGCGTCGATGCAGCCAACAGCCGGGAATCTCGTTGCACGCGAACATCCCATCTGATATAAAGTAGGCAGGTCGCGTGCGATCGGAAGGCAACTTCACCACTCCGTAGACAGCACAACGGCCGCTGGATCGGAGGCCCTCATGCAGAGCGTGATCGCAAGCATGTGGCTGACGGGGGGACTGGGTGCCCGCCTTATACGGGATTCTGAGAGTCATTTCGTCGTTTCTTGCGATATACGTATTTCTACGTACAAAGGAGGTTGCCGACAGACAGATTCCACACCTTCATCGAAGGAGCAAAGCTCCGGACGGCTCAAGCAGCCAAATACAGGCGCCGAAAGAACAAGAGTGCGAATCGGTGCGAAAACGTATGCCTCCAAACGGGGCCCAAACGTTGGTGTTTTGAGTTTTTGCTGAAGGAGGATCATCATGTGCAAGAAGTGGATTGTCTTGATGTGTCTGGCCGAGCTGCTGACGCTCGGCAGCGTCGCCTCGGCTGAACTCGTGGGCTATTGGCCTTTCGATGAGGGCGCAGGAACAACCGTGACCGATGCGACCGGCCTGAACGGCGACGGGACGTTCACCGGCGACGTGAGCTGGACGGCCGGCGTCAGCAGAAGCGCCCTGCATTTCGACGGCAACGGCGACTATGTGACGCTGCCAAACAACCCACGCACGCAGCTGCGCAGCGGCGGCGGCTTTACGGTCGCGGCCTGGGTGAAGGTCGAGAAGGTTGACAACGGCGTCATCATGATGGTCGGCCAGGGTTGCAGCACCTGGGCCAGTTGGTACCTCGGCGTCGGCGGCGGTGAGCCCGACGCCCCACGCAACGAGGGGAACCTGCTGTTTGCGACGCGGACCTCGGGCGGCAGCGCCTATAACGCGGCCGTCACACCCCTGGCACCCGACACCTGGGTGCACATCGCGGCCACGCACGACGGGACGACCCTGGTCTTGTACCAGGACGGTGTGGAAGTGAATCGCGTCGCCGCGGGAACGCCGTACCAGAATACGGACCCGTTCTACATCGGCGGCGATCCCGGCTGCAACGGCCGGCAGTGGTTCGGCGGCAGCCTGGATGAACTCCAGATTTACGATGCGCCGGTAGCGGAGAACGAGATCCGCAAGATCATGCGTGGCAACGCCGCAATCAGTTCGGACCCCTATCCGACCGATGGCGCCGACGACGTGCCACGAGATATTATCCTCAGTTGGAGTGCCGGCGACTTTGCCGTGGCCCACGATGTGTATTTCGGGACCTCCTTCGCCGATGTCAACAATGCCAGTCGCAGCAATCCGATGGGCGTGCTCGTCAGCCAGGGACAGGCTGCCTCCCGTTACGACCCGCCCGGCGTGCTGGACTTCGAGACGACGTACTACTGGCGCGTCGATGAGGTCAACGCCGCACCCGACAATACAATCTTCAAAGGCGAGGTCTGGAGCTTCACAGCCGAGCCGTTTGCCTACCCGATCGCGAATGTCATAGCAACCAGCAATGGGACCTCCGACCCCATGGCCACG
>DAOTJE010000016.1:0-97175 GCA_035448545.1 Sedimentisphaerales bacterium
TGGATGTGCTTCGGCGTGAAGTAACATTCCCGGCCATATCCGCTCCTCGGCAGACTCAAAACCTTGCGTTTCTAAGGCCAAGTGTGAATGCCAACCACGAGATTCTTCGCCTTCCTTTATACCAGATCGGCAGGCCGCAATTCAACAACAATCCGGCCGCAATCGATGGGCGCAGGGTCCGGCCCGGAGGACGGAGGAAAGGCGGACCGGGCAGGCCCCCACTACCCTTCGTCGAACATCTTCTTGTCACGCAGGATGTGGTGGTAGTGCTGGGCGAAGCGGTGGGCCTCGTCGCGAACGTACTGGAGCAGCTTGCGGACCGGCGAATGCGCCGGCAGCTTCAGCGGCTGCGACTGGCCCTGGATGTAGATATCCTCTTCGCGCTTGGCAATCGAGGCCATCTTCGTATGGGGCGGCTCGACATCCGCGTGCCCTTCCGCCCGGCACTGGGCGAGCATCGCGTGGAAGGCCGCCTCCGCGGCGTGCAGGTGCCCCAGCCCCCCGTCGATCAGAATCAGATCGGGCCACAATTCTTCGCCTCGCAGGGCGTACTTGTACCGACGCCGGACCACCTCCGCGATCATCGCGTAGTCGTCGACACCGGTGATGGTCTTGATCTTGAACCGCCGGTAACCACTCTTGAACGGCCGGCCATCAATGAACTTCACCAGCGAGCCGACCGCCTCCTGGCCACCCAAGTTGGCGATGTCGATCCCTTCGATGATCCGGACCTGATCCGGACTCCGGAGGATATCCCGCAGTTTGACCAGAGCTTCGGTCGGATCGACGGCGAACACCTCCGGCTGCACGTGCTCATCGGGCGTTCCCCGGTCGTCCAGGGCCTCGATCAGGCGGATGCGATCGCGGAACAGCGCTGCTTTCTCGTACTCCAGCTTGCTCGAGGCCTCCTCCATCTGCTCGCGCAGCCATCGCAGGACGGTGGACCGCTTCGACCGCAGGAAGCGGATGAAATCCTGGATCACCTTTCGGTAGTCGGCCTTGTCAATCCGGGCCGCGCACGGTGCGGTGCACTGCTTGATGCTGTAGAGCAGACACGGACGAAAGAACCGCCGCTTCGGATCGTCCTGACGGATTTCCAGGCCGCATGTGCGGAATCGGAAGATCTTTTGCAGTTCCACGAGCACGGCGCGCAGGTCCTTGACATTGGCGAATGGGCCGAACAGCCGCGTTCCCTTTGCCTGCGGCTTTCGAGTGATGTAAACGCCGGGGAAGTCTTCCCGCGTGGTAATTTCCAGATAGGGAAACGTTTTGTCATCGGTCAGGTCGGTGTTGTACGGCGGGCGGACGTCCTTTATCAGCCGAGCCTCCTTTAGCATGGCGTCGACTTCATTCTCGGTTTCGAGGAAATCCACGGCACAGACCTTGCCGGCCATTTCGACGATCTTGGGGCCGCGGGAAGCCGCCAGGTCGCTGCCCGGCTGGAAGTAACTGGCGACGCGAGACCGAAGGCTCTTGGCCTTGCCGATATAGAGGACCACGTCGTCGGCGCCTTTCAGGAAATACACGCCGGGCGAGGTGGGCAATTCCCTGATCCGCGCGCGAATCCGTTCGAGCCTTTCGTTTTCAGCGTTGCCCATCGTCTGTTGCTCTTCCCTGCACAATCCGTCCTCCACCTGCACGCAACCGCATCATTGTAACGCTACGGGCGACAGGAAAGAAGGGTTTGCCGGACACGGACCGGTGCGATGGATTGGCCTGGCACACTGCAAAGGCACATCTTTATCGGTCCATATGGTGCCGTCGCAGAAGCCCGCCGGCAGCACGCCGTGCCATCACCCAAAGGACAGTCGTCTGCCGCACGAAGAAGCGCCTGCCGGTCGCAGATCAGGCGGCGGCAAGTAACACCCAATTCGTTAATTCTCAATGTCGCTCGGGAGACCGCATTTGCAGTGCAGAAAAAGGGACCTCCGCGACGTACTCGCTGAGAACTCAGACGTTCCGGGAACAGCAATTTGAGAAAGGGTTTGCGTGTGTATGAATCCTGTTCTCGTCGCCCAGAGCCACCCCTCTTGCAGCCGATGTTACTGTCCGAAAAATTTGCGGTCGGACAGCATGCCATAGATTACGCAATCGCAAGGGTTAAGAGCAAACTCTGTCGCGCGGACGCAAAAAAATCCGCGCTTTGCCCTTTACACCCAATGCGATTCTCATTAAGTTGCCGATATCTGGTTCATGGCTGTTCCAACAATACCTTGTTAAGATCCCGTCCACGCACGCTATATGTTGTGGTCGTTGTTTTTTCGCATGGAGGCGCTGAATGTCCTACAGATTTGACCCGGAAAACCCTTTCAAAGACGCGCGCAAGCAGGCCCGGAAGGGCTCTTCGCCTCAGGATGCGAAAGGTTTAAGGATAGAGACGCATTTCTCCACCCCCGAGGTGCACCCGTTCGAGGAGATCACCTGGGAGACCCGCTCGGCCAAGATATCCAGCGACAGCGGCCAAGCAATCTTCGAGCAGGACGACATCGAGGTGCCCGCTTCGTGGAGCCAGTTGGCGACCAAAGTGGTATCGAGCAAGTACTTCTACGGGGACGCAGAAGCGGGCCAGCGAGAGAACTCCGTCAAGCAACTGGTTCACCGCGTCTGCCGTACCATCGCCGATCGCGGCTTGAAGGACGGCTATTTCGCCACCGAACACCAGGCGGACACGTTCTACCACGAGTTGACCTGGCTATGCGTCAATCAGTACGGGGCTTTCAACTCGCCCGTCTGGTTCAACGTCGGCCTCTACGACGTCTACGGTATCGCCGGGAGCAAACACAATTACCACTGGGACCCCGGCAAACAGACCGCGGTGCCCTGCGAGAACAGCTACGAATACCCTCAGGCCTCGGCCTGTTTCATCCAGTCCGTCAAGGACTCGATGGAAGACATCATGCGTCTGGCCACCAGTGAGGCGATGCTGTTCAAGCACGGATCGGGGACTGGAACCGACTTATCAACACTGAGAAGCAGCAAGGAGAAGCTGTCCGGCGGGGGCCGCCCCTCAGGTCCCTTGAGCTTCATGCGGGTGTATGACCAGATCGCGGCGGTGATCAAGTCCGGCGGAAAGACCCGCCGCGCCGCCAAGATGCAGTCGCTCAAGGTTGACCACCCCGACATCAAGGAGTTCATCACCTGCAAGACCATCGAGGAACAGAAGGCTTGGGCGCTCATCGAAGCCGGCTACAGCGGCGAGTACAACAGCGAAGCCTATGACAGCGTCATGTTCCAGAACTCCAACCTGTCCGTGCGAGTCACCGACGAGTTCCTGCAAGCCGTCGAGAGGGACGACATCTGGGTTACCCATGCCGTCACCACGGGCGAGAAGCTCGGTGAACATTCGGCCCGCGAGCTGATGCAGTTGATCGCCGAGGGTACACGCATCTGCGGCGACCCGGGCGTCCAGTACCACAGCACGATCAACCGCTGGCACACCTGTCCGAATTCCGGGGCCATCAACGCATCAAACCCGTGCAGCGAGTACATGTTCGTTGACGACTCCGCCTGCAACCTGGCCTCGCTGAACCTGATGAAATTCCGCAAGGACGACGGAACGTTTGACGTCGCCGGGTTCAAGAAGGCGGTGCGCCTGTTCATCATCGCTCAGGAAATCCTGGTTGACAACGGCAGCTATCCGGACAAGGCGATTACGATCAACAGCCATCGATTCCGGCCGCTGGGCTTGGGCTTCGCCAATCTCGGCTCACTCATCATGAGTCTGGCGCTGCCCTATGATTCGGACCAGGCCCGCTCGCTGGCCTCGGCGATCAGCGCCATCATGACGGGCACCGCCTACGCCGTCAGCGCGGAGATCGCCGAGCTGAAGGGGCCCTTCGCCGAGTTCGACAAGAACAAGGACCCCATGCTGAAGGTCATCAACATGCACCGCCAGCATGCGTACGACATCCCGGAGACGCATTGCCCCGACTATCTGCGAAACGCCGCCAAGGACGCCTGGGACCAGGCGCTCGACGCCGGCAGCAAAGTCGGTTTCCGCAACGCCCAGACGACGGTCCTGGCACCGACCGGAACGATCGGCTTCTTGATGGACTGCGACACAACGGGGATCGAGCCGGACATCGCGCTGGTCAAATACAAACTCCTCGCCGGCGGCGGCATGCTCAAGTTGGTTAACCGCACCGTTCCCATGGCCCTCGAACGGCTGGGCTACAGCCCGGACGACATCAAGACCATCTGCGACTACATCGATGAGCACGAGACCATCGAAAACGCACCGAAGCTCATCGAGGACCATCTGCCCGTCTTCGACTGTGCCTTTAAGCCGAGAAACGGCAAACGCTTCATCAAGTACCAGGCCCATCTGAAGATGATGGCCGCGGTGCAGCCGTTCATCTCCGGGGCGATCAGCAAGACCATCAACATGCCCAAGGAGAGTACGACCGAGGAGATCATGGCCGCGTACATGGAGGGCTGGAAGCTCGGTCTCAAGGCGGTGGCGATCTATCGCGACGGGTCGAAGCGGCTCCAGCCGGTGTCGACCGACAAACACAAGGAAGAGAAGGCCAAAGTTGTGGCTGAAGCCGCTCCGGCCCGCCCGTTCCGCAGGCGGCTGCCGGATACGCGCCAGAGCATCACACACAAATTCTCCGTTGCCGGACACGAAGGCTACCTGACGGTGGGGCTATACGAGGACGGTCAGCCTGGTGAGATGTTCATCACTATGGCCAAGGAGGGCAGCACCGTCGGTGGCCTTATGGACGTGATCGGCACGTGCACGTCGATGGCATTGCAGTACGGGGTGCCTCTGATCACCCTGGTGGACAAGTTCCGCCACGCCCGGTTCGAGCCGTCGGGAATGACGTCCAACCGGGATATCCCGTTCGCCAAGAGCCTGATCGACTACATCTTCTGCTGGCTGGGCTGCCAGTTCATCCCGGGCTACGCGGACAAGAACCTGCCTAACCGCTCGGGCGCGGTGGGCACCGAGAGCAAGACGACCACGACCGCCCGCGAGCTGGTGGAAAAGACCAAAGACCTGGCGCACAAGATCGCCGAGGCCAAGGCCGCCGGAAACGGCGCCAAGAAGAAGACCGGGCGCGACAACGGCTCCAAACCCGTGCCTGCCGGACGAGACGCCAAAGCCGGGCCCGTCATCCACACCGACCGCCTGACCGAGCCGGCCGCCGGGAGGATCAGCGCCCTCGTCGGCTCGACGTTGCCCCAGCCGGAAGGCCCCATAGAATCCGAAGCCGTTGTCATGCAACAGTTTAGCGCCCAGTTCGCCCACTTCGGCGACGATGCCCCCGCCTGCGACATCTGCGGCGCGATCACCGTACGCAACGGAACCTGCTATAAGTGCTTCAACTGCGGCAACTCCATGGGCTGCTCGTAAGTCGATAATTGACAATTGACTGTTGCTGATTGACCAGTCGGGCGGATGACCGTATGTCACCCGCCCGATTGCTTTACTGCAACTGGCTGGAATGGGCGAGTGGCTTGTCAGGGCCTTCAGACTGCGATGAGATCAGGGGTATCGCCAACGTGGAAGACACTGTCGCAGGCGAACGGGCACGGTGGTATCGGCTCACTCCTCTGCGGCGATGGCACCTCAGCGGCCAGCCGTGGGAGCACTACCTGCAAATCGGAGGTTCGCCCAGCCCCGAGCCGGATACGGACAGTCCTTTCTACGATGGGTGGCCCCGGTACCCCGACGCGGTTGAAGGGCGAAGAAGAACGTCTGTGTTACAGGGTGCGCAGCGACAGCAAGACAACCGGCGAGGCCCAATAGCCCGCCAGAAGAACCTCGGAACCCCCTGACGCAACTTCAGGGCACATGGCCCGACGCACCACGAGACAGGGCCGGGCCAGTCCGGGGCCAGGATCCGGCCAAAATCCGGAAAATTCGGTGCAAAATGGTTTGACAGGGGGTCGCTGTCTGCTAAAATGCACGGTTTCTAATCCGGAAACAGCATAGAGAGTCCGACTATGAAAAGCTTCATGGCCAAAAACAAAGAAGTCCAGCAGAAATGGCTCCTGGTGGACGCCGAGGGCGCGGTTCTGGGGCGGATGGCCGCCAAGATCGCGCCGATTCTGATGGGCAAGACCAAGCCAACGTATACGCCGCACGTGGACGTGGGAGATTACGTCGTCGTCGTCAACGCTGACAAGGTGAGAGTCACCGGCAGAAAAGCCGAACAACTCCAGTACGACTGGTATACCTACTACCCCGGCGGTCGCAAGGTAGTCAGCTTCGCCGAGATGATGAACAAGAAGCCCGAAAGAGTAGTCGAGCTGGCGGTCCGAAGAATGCTGCCGAAAAGCGCGTTGGGCCGGAAGATGCTCAAGAAGCTGAAGATCTATCGCGGTCCCGAGCACCAGCACCAGGCCCAACAACCCGAGAAGATCGAACTGTTCTAAGCGGAACTGCGAACCATGACCGAGAATCGCCCAGAAACCGTAAACGTTGAAGCCAAACCCGAAGTCAAACCACCGGCGGCCAAACCCGTCCTGGGTTCCGGCAACAAGAGCAAAGAGAAGTACGGCTACTGGTGGGGTACCGGCCGGAGAAAGACCTCGGTCGCCCGAGTCCGAATCCGGCCCGGCAGCGGAAAGCTCATCATCAACAAGAGAGAGCTGGACAGCTTCTTCACGCGGGAGCAGGACCGCAAGGCGGTGGTGGCGCCGCTGAAGAGTGTGAACGCCGAGAAGGCGTTCGACATCTTCATTAACGTCAAGGGTGGCGGCACAACCGGCCAGGCCGGGGCGGCCCTGCTGGGCATTGCCCGGGCGCTGAAAAACTATGATGAGAACTACGTCCAGGCCCTGCGTGACGGCGGGCACCTGACGCGTGATCCGCGAATGGTCGAAAGGAAGAAGCCCGGCCAGGCGGGTGCACGGCGGAGGTTCCAGTTCTCCAAGCGTTAGAAGCCACCATCGATTCCTCGCTTACGACAGCCGCCGAGAGATGCTCTTGGCGGCTTTTTTTGTAGGACGGGCCATCCTCGCCCGTCACCAGGACTGTTGTGCAAGAAGCACGAATTGCAGGAGAACACATATGATTCGAGTCGCCATCATCGGCGCCAGCGGATACACCGGCGCCGAGAGCATCCGCATCCTGTTTCGGCACAGCCAGGCCGAGTTGACCTACCTGACCGCCCTTCCCGAGGAGTGCGGGCCGGTGGAAGAGGTCTTTCCGGAGTTTCGCGGCCGCTGCGGGCTGGCCATCGAGCCGCTGGACCTGGACAAGCTGTCGCAGTCGGCGGATGTGGCGCTGTGTTGCCTGCCGCACAAGGTCTCGATGGGGTTCGTGCCCAAGCTGCTCGACGCCGGCGTCAAGGTGATCGATTTCAGCGCCGATTACCGTATCAAGGACGTGAAGGTCTATGAGAAGTTCTATCAGAAACACACCGACACGGCCAATCTCGCCAAGGTGGTCTACGGTCTGCCCGAGCTGTTCCGCAAGCAGATCAAGGGCACGAACCTGGTCGCCAACCCCGGCTGCTTCCCCACGGGCGCGATTCTGGCGATGGCCCCCCTGCTGAAAGAAGGGCTCATCGAGACCGATTCGGTGATCGTCAGCTCGGTCACCGGCGCCTCCGGAGCGGGCAAGAACCCGTCGAGCAAGTTCCACTTCCCGAACATGAACGAGAACCTCTTCCCGTATGGGGTCGGGACGCATCGGCACATGCCGGAGATGGAGCAGATCGCCGGCGAGGTGGCCGGGACCGGCGTGCAGATCCTGTTCCAGCCGCACGTGGGACCGTTCGATCGCGGCATCCTGTCGAGTGTTTACGCCCGTCCGGCCAGGGGCCTCAAGAATGAGCAGTTGCTGCCGCTCTACCAGGACTTCTACAAGGCCGAGCCGTTTGTCCGCGTCTGCAAGACCCCGCCGGCCGTCAAGGACGTCGCCGGCACGAACTACTGCCATGTGTTTCCCGTCCTGGTCAAGGGTCAGCTCGCGATGTTCTCGGCGATCGACAACCTCGTCAAGGGCGCTTCGGGCCAGGCGATCCAGAACATGAACATCCTGTTCGGTTTCGATGAGGTCATGGGACTGAAGTAGTAACGGTGTGAAGGGTGCGAAGCGCGTGAAGGGTGGAACGCTTACAATCGCGACGTGCCAGTTTGCGGTGGGCCCATCGATCGAGGAGAACGCTGAGAACATCTGCGGCTTTCTGCACCAGGCGAATGCGGCTCGGGCCGAGATCGTCCACTTCTCCGAGTGCGCGCTGAGCGGCTACGCCGGCACGGACTTCGAGACGCTGGACGGTTACGACTGGTCTCTGTTGCGCCAGGAGACACGAAAGATCATGCTCCTGGCAGGACGCCTGGGACTCTGGGTCGTGCTGGGCAGCATGCATCCGCTGACCGAGCCGCACAAGCCCCACAACTGCCTGTACCTGATCGACGCCGCAGGCCAAATCGCCGACCGCTACGACAAGCGATTCGGCACGCCGGGCGACCTGACGCATTTCACGCCGGGCGATCGGTTTGTCACGTTCACGCTCAACGGCGTCAAGTGCGCGCTGCTGATCTGCTTCGACCTGCGTTTTCCCGAGCTGTATCGCGAGCTGTACAAGCTCGGCGCGCAGTGCGTCTTCCAGTCGTTCTACAACGCCCGCCAGGAAGGCCCGAGCGTACACACCCACATCATGCGACAGACGATGCAGTGCCACGCCGCGACGAACTTCTTCTGGGTGAGCATGGCCAATTCCAGCGCCTATTACAGTCCATATCCATCCTGTTTCATTCAGCCGGACGGCGTAATCGCCGGCCAACTGACCGGCAACGAGCCGGGAATGCTCGTCAGCACCGTGGACCTGAGCCGCGAATTCTACGACCCGATGAAAGACTTCCGTGACCTGGCCATCGCCGGCCGACTGACCAACGGCCCCGGCCCTCTCGACGACCCCCGATCCAGGAACACAACCGACCTGTAGTGTGCCAAGGCGCCCAGACGGGGCCTTTCATCGCAAGGTCGCGCCTGTTAGAATAAGTGGAACGCGATGTGCAGTGACTATCCCGGAAGAGAATGATGATCGTGAACACGCCCGAATTCGAGGACTTCTGTAGAAGACAGATGGCGGACGACACACTCTCCTACGAGCAGGCGCGACGAATCTATGAGTCGCTGCACCAGGAGGCTCTGGCCCTGTGAGCAATCAGTTCGGCCAATATCTGGGACGATTTCGAAGCAGATTTGCGCGTGGCCAAGGCAGTGCGAGGATGTCATTATCCACAAGATGGTGGCCAGCAGGCCCATCGATCTGGAAGACGTGCGACACATGATAGCCAGGAACAGGGATAAACTCGACCTGTCCTATCTCAGACACTGGCTCGCCGCGTTCGGAAGCTTGCCCGAACAGACCACCGTCCTGGCCGATTTTGAGAAGCTGCTGGAGCAGTGACACGGTTGAGTCGGGGGCTTTTCCACCGATTCTTGATTTCACAGTCGCATTGATGAGGTCAGCATGAACAACAATAGTGTTACAGCGCCGAAGGGGTTTGTGGCGGCGGGGGTCAAGTGCGGGATCAAGGTTTCGGGCAAGCCGGACCTGGCGCTGCTGGTCTGCCCGACGGGAGCGGCGGCCGCGGCGGTGTTTACGACGAACAAGATCACCTCGGCAGCGGTCGAGGTCTCCCGCGAGCACGCCCGCAGCGCGAGGATCTACGCGGTCGTGGTCAACTCCGGCTGCGCCAACGCGTGCACCGGCAAGCTCGGCCTGGCCAACGCCCGCAGGATGTGCGAGCTGACCGCCGCGCATCTGGAGATCCGGCCGGATCAGGTGCTCGTCGCCTCGACGGGCGTGATCGGCCACCAGTTGCCCATGGAGAAGGTGACGAACGGGATCAGCCGCGCCGCTGCGGCCCTGTCGGACGCGCCAAGAGCGGGTCTGGCCTTTGCCCACGCGATCATGACCACGGACACGAGATGCAAACAGGCGTTCCGCCAGATCATGCTGTCAAGCAAGCAGGTGCGAATCGCCGGAACGGTCAAAGGCGCGGGGATGATCGGGCCCAACATGGCGACCACCCTGCTGTTTGTCACAACCGACGTCGCCATCAGCAAGCCGCTGCTGAACAGGGCCTTCACGGAAGCCGTCGGCAGTTCACTGAACCGGCTCACCGTGGACGGCCATCAGAGCACCAACGACACCGGGGTCCTTCTCGCCTCGGGCCGGGCGGGCAACCCGCGAATCGCGAATCGCTCGCGCGACTACGAACGATTCTCTGCCGCCCTGACCGATCTGTGCACCGACCTGGTCCGCCAGATGGCCCTCGACGCAGAGGGGGCCACGCGGATGTTCAAGGTGGTCATCAAGGGCGCTGCGACACAGGCGGACGCGGTGAAGGCCGCCCGTGCGATCGCCGATTACCCCCTCTTCAAGTGCGCCGTCCACGGCGGAGACCCGAACTGGGGACGCATCATCTGCGCCGTCGGCTCCTCGGGCGTCGCGCTCAACCCCCAGCGGCTCTCCTGCAAGCTGAACGATCTCTATGTGTTCCGCAATGGGACCCCGACCGACTTCGACGTCAGGAAGGCGGCTCGGATCATCTCGCAGCGAGAGCACACGATCACCGTGGACCTCGGTGTCGGACGGGCCGGCGACTTCTACTACGGCTGCGACCTCAGCGCCGAATACGTGCACATCAACGCCGACTACCACACGTAGGTGTGAAGCGGCGCAAAGGCACGGGCCTTCGGCGATGGACACTTGGAGAAAAGGCGACCTCATCGGGAGCCAATCTGCGCCGGCAGGCTCCGAACGGCGCGATTTCTGCCGTCCCCGGCCTAAAAAGAGTTGAAATGCAGTTGCCTTTCTGTACACTGTCTGGGATTTTGTGCCGGTCGTATGCGCCAAACCAAGTCTAATCGAAAGGAGCTTAGAAGTGAGTGCGCTGAAGAGAATTGTGGGGTTGTCGGTGCCGGTCCTGGCCCTCAGTGCGGCGGCCAGCGCCGCGGAGAGCGCCGGGGGGCCCATCAATGCCGAGACGGCATCAGGTACAACGCTGTTCTGGTGGGTTGCTCCCATCTCCGCGCTGTGCGCTCTGGGGTTTGCCCTCTACTTCTACAAGAAGATGATGGGGGCTCCCGCAGGCACGGAAAAGATGATCGAGATCGCCCAGTACGTGCGTGAGGGCGCCTACGCCTACCTCCGCCGTCAGTACGGCGTGGTCGCTATTGTCTTCGTCGTGCTTGTGGCGCTCTTCGCCTTCCTGGCGTACAAGGGGATCCAGAACCCGTTCGTCCCCGTGGCCTTCCTCACCGGCGGCTTCTTCAGCGGCCTCTGCGGATTCCTGGGGATGAAGACGGCCACGGCCGCTTCCTCGCGTACCGCCCAGGGCGCCAGCAAGAGCCTCAACAGCGGTTTGCAGGTGGCCTTCCGGTCCGGTGCCGTCATGGGCCTGGTCGTGGTGGGCTTCGGTCTGCTCGACATCTCGCTGTGGTATCTGATCCTCGACAAGCTCGTCTACACGCCCGAACATATGAAGAACGGCCTGACACTGTTCGGGCTGACCCTCGTTCACCCGGGCATGGACCCGCAGCGGATGCTCGTCGAAATTACGACGACAATGATCACCTTCGGTATGGGCGCCTCAACGCAAGCCCTCTTCGCCCGCGTCGGCGGTGGCATCTACACCAAGTCCGCGGACGTCGGCGCTGATCTGGTCGGCAAGGTCGAAGCCGGCATCCCGGAAGATGATCCGCGCAACCCGGCCACCATCGCCGACAACGTCGGTGATAACGTCGGTGACGTCGCCGGCATGGGCGCTGACCTGTATGAGAGCTACTGTGGCTCGATCCTGGCAACCGCCGCCCTCGGCGCCGCCCTGCCCCTGTCGGCGGTTCAGGCCAGTGGCATGGACCCGCTGAAAGCCGTCCTGGCCCCCATGATCGTCGCAGGCATCGGCATTCTGCTGTCGATCGTCGGCGTGTTCATGGTCCGCTGCAAGGAGGACGCCAGCCAGAAGAATCTGCTCCGCGCCCTGCTGCTCGGAACGCTCGGCAGCTCGGTCCTGATTCTGATCGTGCTGGCCGGTCTGGCGATGACGGACTGGATCAGTTGGGGTATCTTCGGCTCCGTGGTCTCGGGTCTGATCGCCGGCGTGCTGATCGGGCAGTTCACCGAGTACTACACGTCCGACGAGTACAAGCCCACCAAGGGTATCGCTGACCAGGCCCGGATGGGCCCGGCGACCACCATCATCGACGGCTTCGCCAACGGCATGTACTCGGCGGGTCTGCCGGTCGTGACGATCGTGATCGGCATCCTCTGTGCCTACGGCTTCGCCGGCGGCTTCTCGAACGTGGCGATGGGCCTGTACGGCATCGGCTTCGCCGCCGTCGGCATGCTCTCGACACTCGGTATCACTCTGGCCACGGACGCTTACGGACCGATCGCCGACAACGCCGGAGGCAACGCGGAAATGGCCGGCCTCGATCCGGAAGTCCGCAAACGGACCGACGCGCTGGACGCACTGGGCAATACCACCGCGGCGACCGGAAAGGGTTTCGCCATCGGCTCGGCCGCTCTGACCGCCATGGCCCTGCTGGCCGCCTACCTCGAAGAGGTCCGCATCTGGATCGGCCGCCTCGCCCAGGAGGGCGCCGACGGCATCTACCGTGTCGGCTCCATGGCCTTTGCGGCCACGGACGGTGTGGCCGGGGCCATCAACGCCAAGACCGCGACAATGGCCGACTTCGTCAATGCCTACGATCTGACGATCATGAATCCCAAGCTGATCGGCGGCCTGTTTATCGGTGGCATGATGGCCTTCGTGTTCTGCGCGATGACCATGAAGGCCGTCGGACGTGCCGCCGGTGCCATGGTCGAGGAAGTCCGCCGGCAGTTCAAGGAGATCCCGGGTATCATGGAAGGCAAGGGCAAGCCGGACTACGCCCGCTGCGTCTCGATCTCCACCAAAGGCGCCCAGCGGGAGATGATTCTGCCCTCGTTGCTGGCGATCGTTGTGCCGGTGGTAACCGGTCTGCTCATGGGCGTCTCGGGCGTCATGGGCCTGCTGGCCGGTGGCCTGACGACCGGGTTCGTGCTGGCCATCACGCTCAACAACGCCGGCGGTGCATGGGACAACGCCAAGAAGTACATTGAGAAGGGCGCTCATGGCGGCAAGAGACTTCCCGACGGGACGAAGAACCCGGTGCACGGCGCCGCAGTCATCGGCGACACGGTAGGCGATCCGTTCAAGGACACCTCCGGGCCGAGTCTGAACATCCTGATCAAACTGATGACCATGGTCAGCGTGGTGTTCTCCGGCGTGATCGTCAAGTTCGCACCGGCAGTCAGTCAATGGCTGCACCTGGGCAGTCAGTAAGCTATCGCCCCTCGCGCCGGGCCACACGATGGACGCGACGTGGTTGACGCCGCGAGGGATTCAAAGTAAGCTGCAAGGGTGGCCGAAACGGCCACCCTTTTTGTTTTATGACCGGGAGTTGTGAGGATTGAAGAAACGAAAAGACAGTGACGCCAGGGACTTTGCACTGGCGGTGGCCCGACTGGCCGACGCCAACCATTGCACCGATATCACGGTCCTGGACCTGCGGGGCATTTCTCCGGCGACGGACTACTTCGTGATCGCCACCGGGACCAGCGACCGGCAGATGCGCACGGTGGCCGACGAGATCTCCGACGCCGGACGCGACCTGGGTTTTACGCGCTTCGGCCGGGCCGGATACGAACAGGGCCGCTGGATCCTGCTCGATTTCATCAACGTCGTCGTCCACCTGTTCGACAACGAGTACCGGGATTACTACGACCTCGAACTGCTCTGGGGCGACGCTGAAAGAATTGATTATTGACGATTGAAGACTAACAGTCCATGAAGACGGTCGTTGAGTTGCTCGAAGAACGCATCGGTGCGGCGATGGCCGCCGCGGCCGGAACCGACGACTGCGCCGCGATCGTACGCCCTACCGCCGACGCGAGGTTTGGAGACTACCAGGCCAATGGAATCATGGCACTGGCCAAGCGACTCAAGACCAATCCGCGAAAACTGGCCGAGCAGGTGGTCGAGCGGCTCGACGTCTCCGACCTCTGCGAACCGCCCGAGATCGCCGGACCGGGCTTCATCAACCTGAGATTGAAGCCCGATTGCGTCGCGCAGCAACTGCTCCGCATCAATGCCGACGACTCCGACCGCCTCGGCATTGAGCCGACCACCAAGCCACAGAAGACCGTCGTCGACTTCTCCAGTCCCAACATCGCCAAGGAGATGCACGTCGGACACCTGCGCAGCACGATCCTCGGAGACGCCGTCTGCCGCATCCTCGAATTCCTCGGCCACCCCGTCATCCGCCAGAACCACATCGGCGACTGGGGCACCCAGTTCGGCCGCGTCATCCTCGGCCTGTGGCACATGTGCATGGCCGAGAAGCACGGCGAGCCGCTTTACTATCGAACCGAACTCGACGAACTCCGACGCCTCCAGGAATCAGGCAAGGATTTGAAGGAGTTCTGCACGCAGATACGGGACCGCCACGAAGGCGACTGGAGCGACGACCCTACCGGCGAGCAACGTTTCGCACCGTTTCTGGCGCGGCTCGGTGAGCGCGATGTCGAAGGGTTGTGGGAGCAGTTCCTGTGCGTTTACCAGTACGTCAACGCACTCGAGGATGCTCTTGCGGGGATGGGCTTGACCATCCGCACGATCAATCGGGGGCAGGAAGAGGCGATCCCCTATGAGTCCTTGTCCCGGCGGATCACCGTCATGCTGCAGCGTCAGGACCGCCAGGAGCTTGACGCCTGGCAGTTCATTCGCAAGCTCACGTTGGAGCACTGCGGCGGTATCTACGAGAAGCTGGGCGTCCAACTGACCGACGCCGACGTTCGCGGCGAGAGTTTCTACAATGACAAGCTGCCGGCGGTGGTGAGTGATCTGCAAGCGTCCGGCCTGGCGGTTGAATCGGACGGTGCGGCGTGTGTCTTCCCGCCGGGGTTCAAGAACAAGGAGGGCCAGCCCCTGCCCTTCATCATCCGCAAGTCCGACGGCGCCTTCCTCTATGCGACGACGGACCTGGCGGCGCTGCGATACCGAGTCAACGAGTTGAAGGCCGACCGGATCGTGTATGTGACCGATGCCCGACAGATTCAGCACTTTCAGATGCTCTTTGCCGTGGCCGGGATGGCCGGCTGGGACCGGCGGGACGGCAAGAAGGTCGAACTGGTGCACGTCACGTTCGGCAGCGTCCTGGGCGAGGACGGCCGGCCGCTCAAGACACGTTCCGGCGAGAACGTGAAACTCAAGGAACTGCTCGACGAGGCCGTCGAGCGGGCCAAAGCGGTCGTCGAGGAGAAGAACCCCGATCTGCCGCCCGAGAAAAAGGCCCAAGTGGCCACGGCCGTCGGGATCGGCGCCGTCAAGTACGCCGACTACGCAAATAATCGCACGAGCGACTACGTTTTCAGCTTTGACAAGATGCTGGCGATGGACGGCAACACCGCACCGTACATGCAGTATGCCTACGCCCGCATCAAGTCTATCGAGCGCAAGGCCGAGAGCAAGGGTGTCGACATCCAGCAAGAACGGCACGGGATTCGCTCGCTCGACTTGAGCGAGCCGAGCGAACTGGACCTGGGCAAGCACTTGGCTCGCTACGGGGAAGCGATCGCATCAGCCGCAGCCGACTATCGACCCAACTACCTGACCGCCTATTTGTACGAGTTGGCACAAAAATTCAGTGCCTTCTACACAACCTGCCCGGTGCTCGATGCAGTGCCTGAGAAGCGACCGACCAGACTGCTGCTGTGCGATCTGACCGCCCGGACGATTCGTCATGGTCTCTGCGACCTGCTGGGCATCGCGGTCGTCGACCAGATGTGAGGGAGCACCATGAAAGTGGTACAGAGGGACTTCTGCGTCAGCACTCACCGCCGCAACGAAATGATCGACATTACCGCACAGGTCCAGTCGATTGTCCGCGACTCGGAGATTGCCAACGGCCAAGTCGTGGTCTTCTGCCCGCATACGACTGCTGCGATTACGATCAACGAGAACGCCGATCCGGCCGTACCACACGATATCCTCCTGACACTCAAGGAGTTGCTGCCGCACGATCGGGCCGGCTATCGCCACAGCGAAGGCAACTCAGACGCCCATTGCGCCAGTTCCCTCGTCGGGGCCAGTGAGCTGTTGCTCCTGTACGACGGACGTTTGACGCTCGGAAGCTGGCAGGGAATCTTCTTCTGCGAATTCGACGGCCCGCGCAACAGAAAGGTCGTCGTGCAGGTCTGCGGGGAATGATCCTCACGCCAGTGATGGAGGCGACACCCGGTAATCCTCTGGCCGCCAAGCCGTGGAACGCGCATAAAAATGGCGAGGTGGTGGTTCCGGCTGGGGGGGAGACCGGTGGACCACGCTGCCTCGCCGAGGTTTATTAGCCTTGGCATATCGCCCAATTCTACCGCGTCAAAGAGCGAGTATAACGCTTCCAACCGACCTGTCAAACGATATCCGTGAAAAACCGAGCACGTACCAGGGTGATATAGCCACCCCATTTCACTCCATTGAACAAACTGATTATACCTCGTTTAACACCGCGATGCAAGACAAAAAAGCCTGATTTTCGCATTTTCCTCCGCGGGCACCGGCGTTTCGGGGTCACGTTAAACCCCGCTGGAGCAATACGTTGCGAACCGCACCCTGTGAACGCCGGCCCCGGATGTGCGTCCATCACGCCGGGCTGGGAATCGAAACGACGTCGAAGCGGCCGGAACTCGACGGCCGAATGCCGTCCGACGGTCCGGTCCGGGGTTTCCCCGATGGGGGACCCGTTCAACCCTCCACCAATATATACATAAACAATATCCAGTATTACTTTAATAGGCCCGCCGCCGCCTCGCCGGGCCGCGGGAGTACGGCGGACACCGGATCGGGCACCGCAAAACCTACCCCCATTTTTCCGCGAATGGCTTGTCGAATACGCCCGAACTCCATAAACTAACAAGCCCAGTGGACAATGTGTTCTGAACGAAGATGATGATTCCTCCTTTCATCCGTACCTTCTACAGATGACCAAACTCGCAGAACGAATTGAGCGCGTGAAAGAGACGATCTTGGCGGCGTGTGCACGGTCGCGCCGGGAGCCGCAGGAGGTCCGGCTGGTGATCGTGACCAAATCGGTCGGGATCGAGGAGATCGAAGAAGTTGTCCGGCTCGGATACCATCATCTGGGCGAAAACCGCGTGCTGCAACTGAAGAAAGTGGCGGGCCAGATGGCCGAGTTCCTCCAACAGCATGCCGACGACGAGACCCTTCCGAAGACCATTCACTGGCACATGATCGGACACCTCCAGCGCAACAAGGTTCGACAGGTGCTGCCCACTACCTCCCTGATCCACTCGGTGGACACGCTGCGCCTGGCCGAAGAGATCAACGCTGCTGCGGCCCGGCTGGGCCTGCGTCCGCGGGTGCTTCTCCAGGTCAACACCTCCAACGAGCCGCAGAAGTACGGCGTGCCCGTCGGAGCCGCAACGCACCTGGCCGAGCAGATCGAGACCCTGCCCAACCTTCAGCTCATCGGCCTGATGACCATGGCCCCGCTGACCCGCGACCGGGACGTGATCCGAACGTGCTTCGCGCGAGCCCATGAACTGTTCTGTGAGATGCGCGGAGAAAAGATCGTCGGCCCGCAATTCACAGAGCTGAGCATGGGAATGAGCTCCGACTACGAGATCGCCGTCGAAGAGGGCGCGACGATCTTACGCATCGGCTCGGCGATCTTCGCCGGTTCCTGATGTGCCCGTGCGAGGGATACGGGAAGGTAATCCATCGAGGGCCGATCCCCACGAGCGGCCGGCCTTCCCACGGATCAAAAAAAACGGGGAAATCCCCAAAGTCGCCCCCTGATCGTGACGACACTACGGTAGCGAATACAACCCGCATGGACGGGGTGTCGCGCGTTTCGCTGCACGACAGAAGGCGACCACTATGGGCAAAACACAAGCAGGAAGCGGTGTGGAAGCACCCCGCAGCTTCACGGACGTCATTTTTCTGTCCGATAAACCCGATTTGCCCGTCGAAGTCAGGCGGCTGTTCCGGCAGAAGAAGCTGTCGTACCGCCTGCTGCCCCTGGAGGGCTACCGGCAGGTCCACCGTCGTCCCGATCTCGTCGGCACCGTCATCATCGACGCCGAGGGCATCGACGCCTTGCAGGATCAGCGACTGGCGCGAATCCTCGAGTCGCTGGAGCGGGACAACCTCGGCATCATCCTGCTGACCCAGCGCGTCCAGCGCCCGGTCCGCAGCTTCTCGCTGATGCCGTCGGACAACAGCTTCTCCATAACCGGCAAGGTCCCGTCCATTTCGCTCGACGCCCTATGGGCGCGGATCAGCGTCAACCTGGCCGATCGAACAAAGCAGGAATCAGGAATCGCGGTCAAGCCGGCGCCGGCCCTCAGCGCCTCCCAGCGGTTCGCGACGAGCAAACCCGACGGGGCCTCGGGTGAATCGGAGCCTCACACGGACAATCTCACCGAGCAGTTGCGGCTGGCCGGAATGGTCCAGCGCGATTTCCTGCCGGCCCACCTGCCCAACAGCGACGCGGTGCAATGGGCGGTCACGTTCATCCCCGCCGAGTGGGTCTCCGGCGACATCTACGATGTGACGCGCATCGATGAGCAGCACATCGGCTTCTATATCGCCGACGCTGTCGGACACGCGATGCCCGCCGCCCTGCTGACGATCTTTATCAAGCAGGCGATGGTGATGCGCCAGACCACCGACAAGAGCTACCGCATCTTCTCGCCGACGGAGGTCATCACCAGTCTCAATCTCAAAATGGTCGGCCAGAAGCTGTCGGGCTACCAGTTCGCGACGTGCTGCTACTGCCTGCTCAACGTCAAGACGCGCCAATTGAGCTTCGCACGAGCGGGCCATCCCTATCCGATCCTGTTTCGCAAAGGCCATGAGCCGCAGCAACTGGAGACGCGCGGCGCCCTGCTCGGCGTGTTCGAGAATGCCGAATTCACGCAGACCTCCGTCCAGCTCCAGTCCGGAGACCGCCTGCTGCTCTATTCCGACGGCGCCGAAGCCCTGGTCGGCCAACTCGTCGACAACGCCGGCTTCCAGTTCACCGAAGAGTTGCTCGCACTGCGGGATGCACCGATCCATCAGATCGTCGACACGCTGACGGAACTGCAGAGCCAGCGCCAGATCACACCGCAGGAAGTCGACGACTTCACCCTCGTTGGCCTCGAAATCCCCTGACTCCGCTGACGCGACCGGCAAACGACACAGGGCCAATCCGCACCCCCTCCACCGGTTCACGGCATCCCACTGAGACCCCACGGAAGGCAACACCTCCTGGCATCGCTACGAATTTCCCCGCGACACAAAATACGTAGTCCCCACAATCGAATTGGCAGGGCCCGGATGGTACGATGAAGGTGTGGTCTGCGGCGACGAGTGGGGTCCGGCTGCTGCGAAGATCGCCACAGGCTGGTTTCATGCCGAGCCGCTGTTCATGCCAGGCTCGCTTGTCGGGAGGGCAGAAGAATGCACGCCGCACGCACGTTCCAAAGCATCGGTGCCCTCTCTGACCATCATTTCGGCGGCCACGGCCCAATGCAACGCCGCCAGCGCACAGGATTCGTAAGGAAGGGTGTGCTCCCTTTGTGAAAGCCGCTCGTCGAATCCGGTTCTTGACAAGGAGACGACAGATGGAAAGGCAACAACCAACCGGCACATAACGTTCCGGCAGACCCGGAGTCTGCGCGGCCGGCCGGAACCACCAAGCCAGCATCGACAACTTGAACCACGCAAAACAGGAGGTAAGAACCATGAACGCCAGAAGAACCGTTGTGGTCTTTGTATGCGGCCTTACTGCTATTGGTATCACGTCCGATGTGAAGGCCGATTTCACGTTTGGCGAGCCGGTGAACCTGAGGACGGTCATCCCGGCCATTGACCCTGTGCATGAGAGTATCAGTTGCCTTTCATCCGACGGGCACGAGATTTACCTCATGTCAGACCGTCCCGGCGGACAAGGTGGTTTTGACCTCTGGGTGTTGAAGCGTAACTCGATAGAAGAGGACTGGGGCCCTCCCGTGAATCTTGGCCCGAATGTCAATAGCTCCAAGATTGAATCAGGCGGGAGCATCTCATCTGACGGCCTCACGCTCTATTTCTACTCCAATAGGCCTGGAGGGTATGGTAGTACTGACCTGTATATGACGACACGCCCGACAAGAAGCGACTTATGGAGCCAGGCTGTCAATCTTGGTGCGACCGTGAACAGTCCTGCCACTGACGGGGACCCCGTGATCTCTCGCGACGGTCTGGAACTCTACTTCACCTCGTGGCGGCCCAATGGGTACGGTCTGGGCGACACCTACGTGACAAGACGCGCAACAACCAATGATCCTTGGGGTGAGCCAGAGAATCTTGGCCACGTAGTGAACAGTCCGTACCAGGATTGTGCCTTTTCGGTCTCACCGGATGGGCGGCTTCTCCTCTTCGCCGATAACGTTCCGGAGACGGGCACGCCCCCCAGGCCGGGTGGGCGTGGGGGTTCCGACATGTGGATGACGCGGCGTGCAAGCCTTTCAGACCCCTGGCAGGTTCCCGTGAACCTTGGGCCTGAGGTGAACACTTCCACGCACGAGATCTGTCCGCTTATCTCGCCGGATGGTTCCACACTATACTTCAGCACCGCGCAGAGCGAGGATTATGCGACTTGGGAGAACTGGCAGGCGCCGATCCTTCCCGTCGTCGATTTCAACGCTGACGAAGTCGTTGACTTCGCGGACCTGGTGCTCCTGATCGACAACTGGGGCACCGACAACACGCTCTATGACATTGGACCATATGCCTGGGGTGACGGCGTGGTGGACATCGAGGACCTGAAGGTCTTCATCACCTACTGGGAGAAGGAAGACGCGTCGCAGTCATCAAATGAGCAGTGATTCAGATGCGTACTCGGAGCAGTGCATGAATGGGAGGTAGGAAACCATGAACGCGACAAGAAACATCCTGAGTCTTGCGTGGGTTGTTGCGGCGACGGCCGCATTCTACATCTTCTGCACACCTGTGTCGGCGAAGGCGTACCGGCTGACGGTGGCGGGCGAGGGGATGGAGTTCGTGCCACAGCCGGAGAGGGGGTATGTCGTGAAGGTGCCGGAGCGGGCTGGCGGTTTCTATTCACTGGCGGGCCTGCCTGCCCTGGATACCGAGAACGTCAGACCGGTTGGCGGGCGGGATCGACGCGGGGTCTGGACGGTGGAGAACGAGGGACCCGCAGGACGCAACGAAGAGATGATCCGCGCGCTGCGGGCGGGCGGCCATGCGACGTACGCCACGCCGCTGTTTTCCTGCGGCGGCGAAACCGTGGCGGTCATTCCGGAGATCGTTATTCGCGTCAGACCCGAGGTCGATCTACGACAAGTCCACTTCCTCTGTCAGTCTCTGGCCCTGGCGGTCATCAAGCCGATGGAGTTCACGACACAGGAATACCTGCTGGAAGTCCTCGGGCCGGACGCCGAGGCGGTCTTCGCGGCGGTCGAGCAACTGAACGAAGTGGACGTAATCGAATGGGCCTGCCCGAACACGGCCATGCGGCCGAAGCTGGTCGGCCAGACGGCGTCGAATCAGATCGCTTGGGCGGGTCAATCGCGTTCCATGACGGCCGGGGAAGAGACCGAGAGGACCGGCGTGTTCCCGAACGACGAGTACTTCCCCATGCAGTGGCACCTGTACAACACCGGCCAGTCCGGCGGCACACCGGGCGCAGATATTCGCGCGCCGGAAGCATGGGAAATCACCACCGGGGATCCGAATATCGTGGTCGCTGTACTTGGCACCGGTGTGGACTGTCATCACCCCGACTTGGTCGAGAATCTTGTGCCTGGCTATGACTTCTACGACGATGACGACGACCCGGACCCCGCGGACAGAGATCGGCTGGATGCGCATGACACTTTGTGCGCCGGGCTTGTCGCTGCACGGGGCAATAATGGCATCGGGATCACAGGGGTCGCCTGGGACTGCAAGATTATGCCAATCCGACTGGGTGACGCACAGAGCTGGGCCACAGCCGAGGAATGTGCCACGGCCATTCGGTGGGCGGCGGTGCATGGAGCGGATGTCCTGAGCAACAGTTGGAGCTGGGGGACAACAAGCCCCACGCCCATCCTCCACTCCGCAATCGTGGAAACCACCCAGGCGGGCAGTATCGGTCGCGGCGGAAAAGGGTGTGTCATGGTATTCGCGGCGGGGAACAGTTCGGGGCCTAAGATGGTCTATCCCAACAAGTATCCCGAAGTCATCGCCGTTGGTGCGACGGACCGCGAAGATGTCCTTTGGCCCTATAGCACTTACGGAGTTGAATTGGCCTTAACGGCGCCGAGTGGCTGCGACGGCTCGTGGTGCGGAGAGATGGCATCTTTCTGGTCGACGGACCAGACCGGGTCAGGGGGATACAGCATTCTCAACTCGGATCCCAACCTGCTGGATTATTCCGAGTACGGCGGCGGAACCTCGCTCAGTTGCCCCATTGTCGCAGGCGTGGCGGCTCTGGTTCTGTCAATTGAGCCCGAATTATCTAATGAAGAAGTCAGACATTTTATGACTCGCTCTGCGAAGGACCTGGGCGGTCCCGGCTGGGATGAGTATTACGGCTGGGGTCGTGTCGATGCGTGTGCGGCGCTGGATATGGTCTTGGCCAAACGCTGCGACCTGAATAACGACTGGAAGGTGGACGAGGAGGACGAGGCTATTTTGCTTGAGGCTGTAGATGCCAACGACCTGTCGGCCGATATCGCCCCAGCAGCGAAACGCGATGGCGTCGTCGATGAACAAGATCTGGATCTTCTGATGCACTATTCCGGTACCGAAATCCCGGAGTTCAGCCTGATTGCCCACTGGAAGCTGGATGAGACCGAGGGCGTGGTCGCTCACGACAGCGTGGGCAAGAACGATGCGACGGTCATAGGCGTTCCGGTGTGGCAGCCGGAAGGCGGGATGGTTGGCGGTGCCCTGCAACTTGATGGCGTGGATGACTACCTCGAAACGCCACACATAGTCAATCCCGCGGACGGTCCCTTCAGCGTCTTTGCCTGGATCAGGGAAGGCGCGCCGGGTCAAGTGGTCGTTTCGCAAGCCGGCGGCGCGTACTCGAAGCGGCCCGGCGCGAACTGGCTTCTCGCTGATCCGTCAACAGGAGCGCTTAGGACCGATCTTGAAGGGGAGGGGCGGGACAGCCGCGCCTTGTGTTCGCAGACGATGATTTCCGATGGGAGTTGGCACCGGGTAGGTCTGGTGTGGGACGGGGACAGTCGGACTCTCTACGTCGACGAGATCGTGGCAGCTCAAGATACGCAGGTCGGTGGTCCGGCGGGCTGCTACGCCGATCTGAACATCGGCTGCGATAAGGACATGACTGCCGGCACTTTCTGGTCGGGCCTGATCGATGACGTGCGAATCTATGACCGGGCGGTAAGGCCGTAGGCGACATCACAAACGGAAGCAGGTCACAGACGCGACCGAAAAACGGAGGCATGCGACCATGAACACCACAAGGAGCATCCTGAGTCTTGCGTGGGTTATTGCGGCGACGGCCGCATTCTACATCTTCTGCACACCTGTGTCGGCGAAGGCGTACCGGCTGACGGTGGCGGGCGAGGGGATGGAGTTCGTGCCACAGCCGGAGAGGGGGTATGTCGTGAAGGTGCCGGAGCGGGCTGGCGGTTTCTATTCACTGGCGGGCCTGCCTGCCCTGGATACCGAGAACGTCAGACCGGTTGGCGGGCGGGATCGACGCGGGGTCTGGACGGTGGAGAACGAGGGACCCGCAGGACGCAACGAAGAGATGATCCGCGCGCTGCGGGCGGGCGGCCATGCGACGTACGCCGCGCCGCTGTTCTCCTGCGGCGGCGACATGGTGGCGGTCATCCCGGAGATCGTCATTCGCGTCAGACCCGAGGTCGATGCGCGGCAGGTCCACTTCCTCTGCCAGTCCCTGGCCCTGGCGGTCATCAAGCCGATGGAGTTCACGACACAGGAGTACCTGCTGGAAGTGCTCGGGCCGGACGCCGAGGCGGTCTTCGCGGCGGTCGAGCAACTGAACGACGTGGACGTGATTGAGTGGGCCTGTCCGAACACGGCCATGCCGCCGAAGCTGGCCGGCCAGACGACGCCGAATCAGATTGCCTGGTCGGGCCAAGCGCGTTCCATGACGGCCGGCGAAGAGCCCGAGAGGACCGGCGTCTTCCCGAACGACGAGTACTTCCCCATGCAGTGGCACCTGTACAACACCGGCCAGTCCGGCGGCACCCCCGGCGCCGACATCCGCGCACCAGAAGCCTGGGAAATCACCACCGGCGATCCGAACATTGTGGTCGCCGTGATTGGGGGAGGGGTGGACATGCACCACCCGGACCTGGTCAACAATCTTGTACCCGGATACGATTTCTTCGAAGACGACAGTACACCGGAGCCGGGGAACAGCGGGGGCTGGGAAGACGCACATGAAACGATGTGTGCGGGGGTGATCGCCGCACAGGGTGACAATGCCATCGGCCTAGCCGGCGTTGCCTACAACTGCAGGGTCATGCCTATTCGAGTGGGAAGCGCCACGGTCTGGATCACCGGAAGTCAAATAGCCACATCGCTTCGGTGGGCTGCCACGCATGGGGCCGATGTGCTGAGCAATAGTTGGAGCTGGAGCACGAGCACCACAGCCAACCTCTACTCGGCCATCGTGGACATTACCCAACCGGGCGGCCTCGGTCGCGGCGGCAAAGGGTGCGTAGTGGTATTCGCAGCGGGGAACAGCCCCGGGCTTCCCATGGACTATCCGAACAGGTATCCCGAGGTCATCGCTGTTGGTGCGACGGACCACAGCGACGTTCTCTGGCACTACAGCACCTATGGACCCGATTTGGACTTAATGGCGCCGAGCGGCTGTGACGGTTCATGGTGCGGAGAGATGGCATCGTTCTGGTCGACGGACCAGATGGGACCAGGCGGATACAGCGATCGCAACTCAGACATGACTCTGCTGGACTATGGGGAGTACTGGGGAGGTACCTCGGCGAGCTGTCCCATTGTCGCAGGCGTGGCGGCTCTGATTCTCTCTGTCAATCCCACCCTGACGAATGAAGACGTCCGTTTCATTCTATACCGGTCGGCAAAGGACCTGGGCGATCCCGGCTGGGATGAGTATTACGGCTGGGGTCGCGTCGATGCGTGTGCGGCGGTGGAGATGGCTCTGGCCAACAGCCTTCCGGCGATCTATGTCGATGACGATGCGCCGAACGATCCGGGGCCCGGCGATCCCAGCGTCAGCGATCCGCGTGAGAACGGATTGGCGGAACATCCCTTCGATGCAATCCAGGAAGCAATTGACTGTGCCCTCCCCGGCAGGACTATTGTCCTTCTCGATGGCCGCTACAGTGGGCAAGGCAACGTGAACATCGACTTTGGCGGCAGGCTCATTACAATCCGCAGCGAGAACGACCCGCAGAACTGCATCATCGACTGTCAGGGGCAGGGACGGGGCTTCGATTTCCAGACCGGCGAAGGTCCGGAGACTGTCCTGCAAGGGATCACCATCACAGGAGGAAAGGGAACAAATGGTGCCGGCGTTCAGATCAAGGGCAGCAGTCCGACCATTCGAAATTGCGTGCTCACAGGCAACTCGGCCTCAATGTCTGGCGGCGGCCTTTCCATCAGCGGCGACAGTCGTCCGGTGATTGCGAACTGCCTCTTTGCAGGCAATTCCGCCCTTGTAGGCGGTGCGGTGAACGCACAGACGACAGTGGGTATCACGCTGACGAATTGCACGATGGTCCACAATGCGGCGGTCATGGCTGGCGGGGCTGTTTCCGTCTCGGGCACGATGCCTCTCGAATTGACGAACTGCATCCTCTGGAACAACGCACCGGGACAGATTTTCGGCGGCGCGACCGCGACCTACTGCGACGTCCAGGGGGGCTGGCCGGGCGAGGGCAATATCGACCTTGATCCTCTGTTCGCCGATCCCTCAAATGGTGACTACCATCTGAAGTCCCAGACAGGACGGTGGGACCCGGCGAGCGGGAGTTGGGTGCAGGACGATGTGAGCAGTCCCTGCATCGATGCGGGCGATCCAGCCGCATCGGTCGGCGATGAACCAAAGCCCAATGGCGGCCGCATCAACATGGGCGCCTACGGCGGCACGCCCCAAGCCAGCAAATCACCGTAGCCCCGATCAACAACTCGCGAGTCTGCGGCCGGGCGGTGAGGCCGTAGGTATCTGGTGGATCGACGGAGGCTTGGACGATACGCGTTTGTAATGGGGACTCGACAATCGATGACTGACGACGTATAGTAGTGGCTGGGGTTGCAGGCGTCATCTGGTTCGGCAGGCTCAGGGCAAGCTCTGAGCGGAGCCGAAGGACGGACGCCGATGATGGAGGATATGGAATGAGAGCGCTGCTGCTGTCGATGCTAACGTGCGCCGTTCTGTGCCTTATCGTTGCCTCTCCGGCCAGCGGCGTGGACGGGGACTACAAGGAGGCCATGCGGGTCCGCAGCCTTCTGCATGCTGAGGAACTGTCCCTGGGCGCGATGCCGCGTACGCGGCCGGAGGATCCGCCCGTCGCGGAGACGGTCCTGCTTCCGGTCAGCCGGGGGTTCAACCAGCGGAGCACGGGTCTGTGCTGGGCGTACGCCACGCTCAGCGCCCTGGAGACGATTCACCTGGTCCGCCATCCGGACGGACCGGACCTCGAGCTTTCCCGCCGGGCCATGCAATACTACACGATGGAGGATCGCTACCGCCGCTCCATCAAGCAGGTCAATACGTACATCCGCGAAGGCGGGATCGTGCTGGATGCGCTGCGGCTGATTCAGTCCAACGGCATCGTGTCCTTCGACGATTACGCCGACGTCGCCGACACCTACGGTTACGCGAACATCGCTGGCATGATCGCCGACGCGCAGACATTCACCGACAAGATCATCGCCCTGTACGAGGGACTGGACATCGTCTATGCGGCGCCGCCCACGCAGACCCACGTTCCCGTCCTGGGCGCCGCTGAACCGAATGCCACCGACGCACCCGCCGACGTCGGCGAACTCGCGCGGTTCGTACTGGGACGCGATGTGTGGCAGAGCTACACACCCTCATCGACCCTGAGCGGTTTCCACGCGCACCCGGACCCGGATGCCCGGTGGGAGAATGTGTCGTGGCACATGCCGCACGGCGAATTCCCCGGCCGGATCAGGCAGGCTTTGCTGGCAGGGTTTCCCGTCGTGATCTCCATCCGCAATCACGCGCTCTTAGTCTATGGGGCGGACTACGACGCCGACGGTTCGCCGATCACCTACTACATCAAAGACAGCTACCCGTCCTATTACTACGTCACGGCCGCCGATTACCTCCATGCGAACTTCTGGGAGATGACGACGGTCAAGCTGTAGCAGCACCCCAACGCCGATCCTTATCTCTCGTCGGGGACGATGTCGGCAAAGCAGGCGGGGGCATGTTCGGCCAGGATACTCAGCATCGCCAGGCAGGCGTCGCGAATCTCCCACTGGGCCTTGGCGCTGGTGCGCAGCTTGAAGATGTGACGCCACTCGCGGAAGTTCGCCGAGACGACGATCTCGCTCGTGCAGGCGTTGGGCAGCACGAAGCGTGCATCTTCCTTGCGCAGGCCGCGGTCGCGCCATTTGCGGTACATCTGTTGGATCGTCTTCATGTCGCGGTGGAAGTCGTCGGCGAACTCCGGCGGCATGCTCACGGGCACGACGTAGGTAAACTCCTCCTCGTCCACATAGCGCTGCGACTGCTGCGAGACCGCCATGAGCCGATGCCGGACGAGTTGGTGCGTCATGGCGCGCGAGCAGTTGCGGATGCGAAACGTCGCGTAGGCGTGCTCCAGGGGCGATTCGTGACCCATCTTGATGAGCCGTCGGATGAAACCCTCGTGCGAATCGTCCTCGACGCGATCGAAGCTCAGATAGCACGTCCGTCCGGCCTGCTCGATGACCCGCTGCGGATCGGGCGTGATGGCGACCAGCTCCACTTCCAGGCGACCCGCCGCCCGCGGGCAAATCGGTTGATCCATGTTCACTCCTTGCCCAACACCGCCAAGGCCGTTTGCACGTTGCCGAACGGCGCGCTGACGGCAAAGCCGGCCACCCGGCCGCGAATCTTCGCCACCAGCTCGCGCGCGATCTCGACCCCCAAGGCCACACCCTGCTCCTTCGTGGTCGCCGCGCTCATCCGATCCAGCAGCGCCCGGGGGACGACCACGCCGGGCACCTCGTTCGCCATGAATTCGGCATTCTTGAAACTCGTGAACGGCCAGATGCCCGCCACGATCGGAATCCGGAAGCCGTCGATCGCATCGAGGAACCGAAACAGCGAATCTGCGTCGAATACCGGCTGCGTGATCGCGTATTCGGCGCCTGCCTCGACCTTGCGCCGGAACCGTTCGACCTCCCGATCCCAGTCGGCGGCCACCGGATTGGCACCCACACCGATCGTCAGCGCTGTTGGCGGCTCGATGCGATTGCCCCCGATGTCCAGACCCTG
Source organism: Sedimentisphaerales bacterium (assembly GCA_035448545.1). GTDB lineage: Bacteria > Planctomycetota > Phycisphaerae > Sedimentisphaerales > Anaerobacaceae > Anaerobaca. Next base: position 28,499 of record DAOTJE010000016.1, read on the forward strand.
GTTGAGGTTCCGCACGACGTTGGTCAGCGCAACCGAATCCATATCGAAGACCGCCGTGGCGTTGGGATAGTCACCCAGCTTGGGCGGGTCCCCCGTGATGATCAACAGGTTCCGCAGCCCGATCGCAGAGGCCCCAAGGATGTCGGACTGCATCCCGATCAGGTTTCGGTCGCGACAGCAGAAGTGCAGAATCGTCTCCATCCCCGCCTCCTGCTGAATCCTCACGGCGGTCACCATGGGCGAAAGGCGCGAGCTGGCGCGGGGGCCATCGGGTATGTTGATCGCATCGACGCCCGCGGCGACACACTGCCTGGCCTTCTCGATGATCTTCGTCATGTCCACACCACGGGGCGGAGTCACTTCGACCGTCGTGACCTCCTCTCCGGCGGCGAGTTTCGCGCCGAACCGCGACTTTCGTTCGAGTGGTGCGGCCGGCGCCGGGGCCGCTTCCTGCGCCCGAGCGGGACCGACCGCCACGGACACCATGGCCCGACCGACGGCCTTGTCGACCGAACGCACCGCCCGCGCAATCTCCCGGATGTGGTCGGGCGTCGTGCCGCAGCAGCCGCCGATGATGCGCGCCCCTTTTTCGTAGAACCGCTTGGCGTACTCGGCCATGTACTCCGGCGTGCACATGTAGAGCTGGCGGCCTTCGACCGAACGGGGCATCCCCGCGTTCGGCTGCACGGAAATCGGCTTGTCTGTGATCGTCCGAATCAGCTCGAGACTGCTGAGCATCCCCGACGGGCCAACCGCGCAGTTCAGCCCGACTGCGCTGACCGCCGCGTGCTGTGCGATCCGACGCATCGCCTGATCGACCCGCTCCCCGTACACGGTCTCATTGCGTTCGTTGATCGTCATCTGGGCCACGATGGCGATGTCCGCCAGCGTTCCAACCGCGTCGAGAGCGACCAGCAGTTCGTCCGTATTGGAGAAGGTCTCGAGAATCAGGAAATCCGCGCCGGCTTCGACGAGGGCCGCACCCTGCTGGCGGAAGATATGACCGGCCTGCCGGTGAGTCATCGGGCCGTACTCGGTCAGTTCGCACCCCAGCGGGCCCATCGCTCCGGCCACCAGCACCGTTTGTCCCGCCGCTGCTCGGGCCACCTCGACCCCGGCACGATTGATCTTCTCCACTTGGTCGGCCAGCCCGTATGAAGAGAGCTTCACCCGATTGGCGCCGAAAGTGTTGGTTTCGATAAAGTCGGCTCCCGCCTCGACATAGCCGGTATGAATCCCCTGAACGATCCGTGGGTCGGCCACGTTCAGCTCGTCGAAGCACCGGTTGAGGAACACACCATGCTGGTAAAGCATGGTCCCCATAGCCCCATCGCCCAGCAGAACTCGCTCCGAGACCCGCTTAAGAAATGCGCTGCGATCCAATTCTTGCCCCATCGTGTTCTGTCTGCACAAGCCACCGTTGGGATCCGATGCATCGCCGGCCAAAGCAGCAGACATCGGTCGCCAACACACTCCCAGACCGCCGAAGCTCTCCCCCCAGCAGGTTTTCGCTCAGCCATGCGGCAATACTGCGCAAAATAACGGCACGATTCCGCTAACGCAAGCCTTTTCGCACGCCTCCTCCCCGGGCATGCCGGTTCTGAACCGAGTGTCGGACGCTACAACCTTGGGACTCTTTAGACGGCTGAGATGGCTGGTTTTATAGGACACCGGCTCAGTCGGCGACCCTATCACCGTCAGACCCCTATGCTGAGCCCCGTCGGTCCGAGAACACGCCGGTCTCCGCAATCAACGCAAGGAAGCATTACCCATATTAACTCCATATATCCATTGACTTTAACTTGCACAAAATGGTATAATGCGGCAATAATTCACGATCCGTGCTCAATGTTCAGTGGGGCTTTCTATCTTATACTATAGTTGGAAGAGTTCCGTATCAGCAGTTAGTGGCGCCTCTTGTCGCTACCGGGCGAGGTCGCGAAGCGATGGCAGAGGGCTATTTTCTGCACGGGGGAAGGAGTAGCGGCCTGTCCGGCGTCAGGCCGGCGCCATCGGCCGCTCCGCAGCGCCAACCTCCTCCACCGACCACGGGCTTTCCACCGAGATTCTTATCCGGGCGGTTCCGGTCGCTACCGGCAAGCTTGAGGGTTTGAAAGGAGCGGTGTGATGAAGAAGGTATTGACGATATCGTTTCTTACCTGTGCTGTGCTCTTGTCCGGCTGCGAGGTGTCGGACAGCAGCCAGGGCAGCGGTCAGACCCGACCCGCCGTGTCCCGATCGGGCCGCAGCTACTTCTGGGACAAGGACCTCAGACCCACGCTGACTGTGCCCACCAGAAGAGAGGCCCGGCCGACGGAGACCCAGGACGTTGAAGCTGAACTTGCCTCGGAACAGGAGGTTCCAGCCGGCCTCTACATCGAGCCCGAAGCCCCGGCACAAACACCGGAGCCCCAAGCCAAGGTGGTCACTGCTACCGTCGAAGACCTCAAGCCGGTGAAAACGCCGGTCACCACCCCGGCACCGTCCTACAGCCCGAAAGTCGCGATCGGACCGGACCTCGTGGCCGTCGATGAAAGCGGCGCCAACGCGCTGTCGATGACCTATCCACGCGCCGACTACGGCATCCTCCAGGTCGACAAGACCATGCCGCAAGAGGTACGCCTGAACGCGCCGTTCGCCTACGTCATCAAAGTCACGAACCTCACGGATATGATGCTGACCGACGTGTCCATCACCGAGACGCTCTCCAACGAATTCGAATTCAAGGGCTCCGAACCCACCGCTCAGAATGAGAACAACAAGCTGGTCTGGGAGATCGATTCGCTCGGTCCCAAAGCCAGCAAGAGCATCCGCATCACCGGCGTGGCCACCGGGTCGAACCCGCTGGAGCACTGCACCGCCATCACCCATACGGTTCGCGACTGCGCCATGGTCAAGGTGGTGGAGCCGACACTGGAACTCGGGCGAGTCGCTCCCGCCGAGGCGGTTCTGTGCGAACCGATTCCGGTCGACTACGTCGTGACCAACACGGGAACGGGGGCCGCGCAGAACGTTCAGATCGTCGACACGCTGCCCGTCGGGCTGCAAACCACCGACGGCAAAGGAAAGGTGATCCTGGACGCCGGAACGCTGATCGCCGGCGAATCGCGACGGTTCTCAATCAAGCTGCGCGCCACCAAGACAGGTGCATACGTCAGCAAGGCCATCGCCACATCCGCTTCCGGCCTGAGGGCCGAGTCGGAATCGACGCTGACCAACGTTCGCCAGCCGATCCTGAGCATCACCAAGTCCGGGCCGCAGCGCCAGTACCTCGGCCGCGCCGTGACCTACGAGATCACGGTCCTGAACAAGGGTGACGGGCCGGCTCGTGACACGATGGTGGAAGACCTGATCCCGCCGGGAGTCAGCTCCATTGAGGCAACCGCCGGCGCGCAGACCGCCGGCTCCAAGCTGGTCTGGGAACTCGGCACACTCGAGCCCAATGCATCCAAGACGGTCCGCGTCTCGTACACTCCGATGAAGGAGGGCGAGGTAATGGCGACCGCCACCGCGACCGCGTACTGTGCGGATACGGTCAGTGATTCGGCCAAGACGACGATCACCGGCATCCCCGCCTCGCGTCTGCAGGTCATCGATCTGGAAGACCCGGTCGAGGTCTCGCAGACCACGACGTACCTGATCACGGTCGTCAATGAAGGCTCGGCCGCCGACTCGAACGTCCGCATCGTCTGCACGCTCGACGACAAGGTCCAGTATGTCTCCTCGGCCGGTGCAACCGCCGGATCGATCATGGGCAAGACGGTCAACTTCGCGCCGCTGCGAACCCTCGAACCCAAGGCCAAGGCCACCTGGCGCGTCGTCGTCCGGGGTGCCCGGGCCGGCGATGTGCGGTTCAAGGTGAGCATGCACACGGATCAGTTGGCCCTGCCGATCGAGCACACGGAGGCGACACACGTCTACGAGCAGTAGGCCCGATCAGGACCCCTCATCCAGGTGATTGAGCCGCGGTGCCCCAGGCACCGCGGCTTCTTTTTGGAGGCGTCGTGGTCCGATTCCATCCCTTCCGAGGCTCTCCGTATCCCCACCGGCCGGCAGGCGCAAACGCGGCAGGGTGGACTGTCCCGATCACTTCCACCGGCAGGCGACCGGGAATTTGTATTGCATGGACCTGACAAACCGCTATACTGGCACAAAACTCGAAGTGCTATCCAGATCCCCGCCAGGGGACTTTTTGTAGGGGCCTTCCGGGGAATCGCTGCTGGTTTCCAGAGAGGACAAAGCTATGGCCGAGAAAGACGCCGATGTGCAGAAGATACGAGATCTGATCAAGATAATGAAAGAGAACGATCTTGTGAAGATCGATATCCAGCACGGCGACGATCGCATCTCGTTGCGGCGAGCCGAACCGTCGCATCCGGCTGCGGTGGCCAGTCCCATCATCGCCTCGCTGCCCGGCATCATGGCCCCCGTCGGCATGCCGGATGCAGCACCCGCTGCGACCACGGTCCAAGACGACTTGCTCGAAATCAAGTCGCCCATCGTCGGCACGTTCTACGAGGCCCCCAGTCCGGATTCCGATCCGTATGTCGAGATCGGCTCTCATGTTGACCCCCAGACCGTGGTCTGTATCGTCGAAGCGATGAAGGTGATGAACGAGATCAAGGCCGAGGTCAGCGGCACGGTCGTGGAGAAGCGAGTGGCCAATGGACAGGCCGTGGAGTATGGGCAGGTCCTCTTCAAAGTCAAGCCGGAATAACACGTGAACCGTCCCCCGTGGCATCCCGACGGGACGCCGCGAGGACGCCGTTCGGGAAGAGAGTTGCCGCGAATGTTATCACGAGTCCTTATCGCCAACCGAGGTGAAATCGCCCTTCGTGTCATCCGGGCCTGCCACGAGATGGGCATCGAGACCGTCGCCGTGTATTCTGAAGCCGACCGAAACGCCTCGTACCTGCGGCTGGCGAACGAAGCGGTGTGTATCGGACCGCCCGACTGCAACCAGAGCTATCTGAACATCCCACGCATCATCAGCGCCGCCGAGATCACCAACGTGGATGCAATTCATCCCGGCTACGGTTTCCTGGCCGAGAACGCCAACTTCGCCCAGATCTGCAGCGACTGCGGGATCACCTTCATCGGACCTCCCGTCGAGGCGATGCGGTTGCTGGGCGACAAGGTGGAAGCCCGCAAGCTGGCTCGTCAGGCGAAGGTCCCCGTGGTTCCCGGCTCGGAGGGCGTGATCGAGGACGAAAAAGAGGCGCTGCGTCTGGCCAACGAGATCGGCTATCCGATCATCATCAAGGCCGTGGCCGGCGGCGGCGGCCGTGGCATGCGCGTCGTGCACAACGACATCAGTCTGCGTGCATCGATGGCTTCCGCGAAAGCCGAAGCGGAGGCCGCCTTCGGCGAAGGCAGCGTGTACATGGAGAAGTTCATCGTCGAACCACGACATGTTGAGGTCCAGGTCATGGCCGACCAGCAGGGCAACGTGGTTCACTTCTTCGAGCGGGACTGCTCCATCCAGCGGCGCCATCAGAAGATGATCGAGGAATCGCCCTGCCCGGTGCTCGAAGAGCGGGACCGCGAGCGTCTGGCGGAAGCCGCGATCCGCCTGATCAAGGAAGCCCGCTACGTCAACGCCGCCACCGTCGAGTTCCTGCTGGACAAAGAGGGCAATTTCTACTTTATCGAGGTCAACACCCGCATCCAGGTCGAACACCCCGTCACCGAGATGGTCACCGGCCAGGACCTGATCAAATGGCAGCTCCGCATCGCCGGAGGCGAGCCGATTACCCTGCGTCAGAAGGATATCAAGCACCACGGCGTGGCCATCGAATGCCGGATCAACGCCGAAGACCCGGCCAACAACTTCTCGCCTTCGCCGGGGACAATCTCCAAATACATCGCTCCCGGCGGGCTGGGGGTCCGCATCGACACGCACGTCCACCAGGGCTGGACAATCACGCCGAACTACGACTCACTCATCGCCAAGATCATCGTCCATCAGGAAACGCGAGCCGAGGCGATCGCGACAATGCGACGCGCCTTGCAGGAATTCGCCATCGAGCCCGTCAAGACCACGATTCCCGCCTGCCTGGCGATCCTGTCGCACAACCTGTTCGTCAAAGGCAAGACCGACACGGGATTCGTCGAGCGTACCTTCTGATCACCCCGAAGCAGCCCCTCCGGCGTCTCCGCCTCATCGTTCAAGGGCAACCAGGTCTTCGTAGCTCTCCCGCTTGCGGATTACTTGGAAGGTTCTTGCGTCGACCAGGACCTCGGCGGCGCGACACCGCGCGTTGTAATTGCTGCTCATGGTAAACCCGTAGGCGCCGGCGGTGAACACCGCCATCAGGTCGCCGCGTTCGACGTGCGGGATCGGCCGGTCCTTCGCCAGGAAGTCCGCGCCTTCGCAGATGGGTCCGACGACGTCCACCGTTTCGCTGCCTTCGATATCCAGCTCCCTGCTTCGGACCGCCGGCTCGAAGCGGGGCTCGACGCGAACCGGCCAGATGAAATGAAAGGCATCGTACAGAGACGGGCGAATAAGATCGTTCATCGCCGCATCGACGATGACGAACCGCTTGCTTCCGCCCTGCTTGGTGTAGAGCACGCGCGTGACCAGAATCCCCGCGTTGGCACAGATGCTCTTGCCCGGTTCGAGGATCAGTTTGAGGTCCCGGCCCTGGATCAGCGGTACGATTCCCGCGGCGTATTCCGCCGCCGAGGGCACCGTGTCCGTCTCGTAGTCGGCGCCATAGCCTCCGCCGAGGTCCAGCGCCTCGATGCGGTACCCTTTCTCGCGAAGTCGATCGACCAGAACGAGAGCCTTTTCGACCGCTTCCACGTAGGGATCGATGGTCTTGCCGCCGGTACCCAGATGGACGTGCAACGCGCACAGATCGACGGAGGGATTGTCCGCGTACGCGTCGAAGACGGCGACCGCCCGCTCGATGTCGACCCCGAATTTCGTCTCCTTCTTGCCCGTCGTCAGGAAGACGTGGGTCTTGTAGTCAACGTCGGGGTTCACGCGCAGGGCCGCTTTGGGTTTGGCGCGTTCGGCCGCCACCGGCGCCTTGGCCAGGCGAATCAGGTTCGTCAGCTCCTCTTCCGACTCGATATTGAAATATCCAATCCCGGCGTCGAGGGCTTCGACGATCTCGCGATCCGTCTTGCCCACTCCCGCATAGACCACCTTCGAAGGATCGGCTCCCGCCTGGAGCACACGATACAGCTCGCCGCCGCTGACGATATCGAAGCCGCTGCCCTCCGCGGCCATCAGCCTCAGAATACTCACGTTGCTGCACGCCTTGACGGAAAAGCACACCGTGGTCTCTACCGCCTGGTACGCCGCGCGGACCTTGCGCAGATGGTCCAGCAACGTGGCCTTGCTGTACACATAGACGGGCGTGCCCACCTCCGACGCGATGCGCTCGACCTCCACCTCTTCGGCGAGCAACCGGCCCGCTCGGTAATTGAAAAAGTCCATCGACCGGGTTTCTCCTCAAGCAGTTTCCATATCCGGCGGCACCCGCGCGGATAGCCGTGCCGCGACGACAGTATAGGAGAAACGGACCGGTTTGCAAGAAGGCAGAAGGCGTCCCCGGCGCCACCGCAGTCCCCTCCGCCCGCCGCCCTCCGCATGCGGACACCCCCCAAAAGAATGGAAGACTCCCCTGATCCAGGAGAGTCTTCCATTTTCCGGAAGCCTGCTTGGTTCCACACGAATCTTGTTGGCATCACCCTTTCAGACGCCACCCGGATGGAACCGCCCGAGACCGTACCGCCGTCGGGTTCGCAGGCTCCAGGCCAAAGACGGGTGTTACTTTTTCTTCTTGGCCACTTTCTTCTTGGTGGCTTTCTTCTTCGTCGCCTTCTTCGCGGCCTTCTTGGTCTTCTTGGCGACTTTCTTCTTTGCTGCTTTCTTCTTGGCCATTACTCTTCTCCTTCAAGCTGACCACAATCAATGCTTTGTGTATTCACTTTACTCGATAACACGATGCTCGCATCATCACGAGAAGCGATCATAGCATCTGTTACGCCTTGTATCGTCCATTTATTCCGAAATACTTCATAAAAATTTCCCCGCATGCGATGCCGTCCAGCGCGCGACACGCGTCGAACGGATCAGGCGAATCCGTTCCCGGCGCCGCGCAACACTTGCGAACAACGTCACGATGTGCAAGGAATCGGCGCGTGACGCGCGGGGCGCCAATCGCTGATTTGCACGGGCACAATCGCATCCGTTCCGGTTCCACACCGGTCACGGACTCGGGCCCGAGACGCGGTCACACCGCAACGTCACACACGGACAAACCCCTTGACTTTCCTGCCTGCAACGTGTCTTCTACGTGGATGTCGGGATCAAATTTTCTTGCGCGTCCCCGTCTGATTCGACGGAAAGAATCGCACAGCTTCGTTGTTAATTGTTCATGACGAAACGGAAGATCGCACTGTTTGGTGGCACGTTCGACCCGATTCACCTCGGTCACACACAGGTGGCGGCGGCGGCGGCGAAGCAGATCGAAGCGGAGCAAGTCATCTTCATTCCCGCCAAGTGTTCGCCGCTGAAAGGATTCCTTCCTCACGCCTCTGACGACGATCGACTGCGCATGATCGAGCTGGCCATTCAGGGCTGTGAAGGATTCTCGGCGAGCGATTGCGAACTGCGCCGGCCGGCGCCGAGCTATACGCTCGACACCGTCAGACGGTTTCAGCGGGAATACGGCGAAGAAACGTCGATCTACTGGCTGCTCGGCGCCGACAGCGTGGATGACCTGGTCTTGTGGCATCGCATCCATGAGTTGGTCGATACCTGCCATCTGGCGGTCATGGTTCGAGCAGGATACGAGACGCCGTCATTCGACCGACACCTGGCAGCGCTGGGAGCCGATCGAGTAGAGAAGCTCCGCCGCAACGTGATCCGGACGCCGTCGATTGCCATCAGCAGCACGAAGGTCCGCGAGCATCTGGCGGCCGGCAAAGACGTCCGCGACATGCTCTGCCCCCAGGTGTGGGATTACATCCAACGACGCGGGCTCTACAAACGCGACTGACGTACCTGTGCGCCGAGCCAGTCGTACCAGTCGCCCATACCTTCGCCGGTCCTAGCGGAGAGGGGGAAGATTGCGATGTCCGGGTTGAGCCGCCGCGCATCGGCCCTCACCCGGTCGAGGTCGAAATCGACGAGCCCGCCGCGCAGCAGATCGATCTTGTTGACCAGCAGCGCCTTGCTCTTGGCGAAGATGCCGGGATACTTCACGGGTTTGTCGTCGCCTTCCGCCACCGAGAGCACGACAATCTTCCCAGTTTCACCCAATTCGAGCGCCGAAGGGCATACCAAATTGCCGACGTTCTCAATGACGATTGCATCGAGAGCGTCGAGAGGCAGCTTGCCCAGGGCCTCATACACCTGCCGGGCCGAAAGGTGACAGGCGCCTTGCGTGTTGACCTGGATCGCCGGCGCTTGCGTCGCGCGAACGCGCTGCGCGTCGATGTCGGTTTGAATGTCGCCTTCGATCACGCCGATCCGGAGCTGTCCCTTCAAATCGCTGATGGTGCGCACGAGGATCGTCGTCTTGCCCGAGCCTGGAGACGAGATCATGTTCAGGCACAACTGCTTGCGCTGCGCCAGGAGTTCGATGTTCTTCATCGCGTATTGCTCATTGGCGCCGAGGATGCGCGCGCCGACGTTGACCTTTTCCATTGCTTAATCCTTCTCAAACTCGATCTCGTCCAACACCAGAGGGGCGTCGGGAAGCAGTTCAAAATCGGTGGCGGCGCAGCGCGGACACCGCGCGTCCGACAGCGACACGGTGAACGAGCTGTCGCACGTCCGGCATCTTGCCTGCAAAGGCTTGTGCTCAATCTCCAGGGTCATCCCTTCACAGACCGTGCCCTCCGCGACGGCCTCAAACGCGAAGCGAACGACCTCATCGTTGACCGCATTGAGCATGCCGCAGCTCATCTTCGCGCGAATCGGCCTGCCGCCTTGCTTTCCCGCTTCGCCGAGGATCACCTCGATCAGCCCCTGAGCTACTACCGTCTCGTGCATCAGCAGATCCTCGGCAACTCACGCCCGTAGGGCATCTGCACGACTCGCCGGCCGCCGATCCGGGTGCGCAGCTCGACGAGCGGCGCGCCCTGTGAGGCGACCACCTCGCCGATCACGGCGGCGTCGCGGCCCAGGGGATGGTTTCGACACAGCTCCAGGCACACCTCTGCTGCCTCCGGCGATACGATCGCGATGAATTTGCCTTCGTTGGCGATGTTCAGAACGTCGAAGCCGAGCATGTCGGCGGCTGCCTGCACCGACGGCTTGACGGGGATATCCGCGTCGCGAATCTCAATGCCCAGGTGCGCACCTTCAGCGACCTCATTCAGCACCGCCGCCAGTCCGCCGCGCGTCGCGTCCCGCATGAACTTGACACCGTCGGTCCTCTGGAACAGCGTGCACGTCAGGTCTGCCAGCGCGGCGCAGTCACTGACAAGTTGCGACTCGAATTCGATCCCCTCTCTCTGTGAGATGATGGTCATGCCGTGATCGCCGATCGTGCCGCTGAGGAGAATCTTGTCGCCGACCTCGATGCGCTCCAGGCCGGGATTGACGCCGGGTAATCGGATACCGATCCCGGCGGTATTGAGGAACAGCGCATCGGCTGCACCACGCTCCACAGTCTTGGTGTCGCCGGTGACGACCGAGACATGGTTCTCTCGGGCGGTCTGCCCGATGCTCTCGAGGATCCTCTCCAGCAGCCCCATCTCGAACCCGTCTTCGATGATCAGCGACAGCGTCAGCGCCAACGGTCTCGAACCGGCCACCGCCAGATCGTTGATCGTGCCGCAGACCGCCAGCTTGCCGATGTCGCCCCCGCGGAAAAACAGCGGTTTGACCACGTAGCTGTCGGTCGTCAGGCAGATCGAAGTCGATTCCAGCTCCAGACGAGCCGAATCGCCGAGTTCGGATAGCGGGTCGTTCTTCAGATGGGGCACAATGAGCGTGCGAATGAGTTGATTGGTCAGTTGCCCCCCGCCACCGTGGGCGAGCAGGACTCTCTCCGGTTCACTTCGTGCCATCGCTCGCCCTAACTCCTTCGTCCGTACTTGTACCACGCGGCGCAGGTGCCTTCGGAACTGACCATGCACGGTCCGATCGGCTTGGCCGGCGTGCAGCGCGTGCCGAACAACGGGCATTGCATCGGCTCGATGAGTCCGCAGAGGACTTCGCCGCATCGACATCCGCTGAAGTCCTCGCCGGGCTCATCGCTCAGGCCGAATCGTGCGAACGCGTCGAATCGCCTGTACTGCTCTTTCAGCACGAGCGTGCTTTTCTCTATTCTTCCAAGGCCGCGCCAGTAACCATCGGCCGCATCGAAGCATTCCGCGATGATTTGCTGCGCGGCAAGATTGCCCCGCTCGGTGACCACGGCGTTGTAGATCGACTTAAGCTCCGCCTTGCCATTGGAGAGCTGACGGCAAATCTCCGCCAGGGCCTCGATGATCTGCAGCGGCTCGAAACCCGCGACGACGCACGGCCGGCCGAAATCGTTGACGATCTCCGCAAACGCGCCGGATCCGATGATGACGCTGACGTGCCCCGGACAGAGAAATGCGTCGACACGGTCGTTCATCCCGCTCAGCAGCGCACGCATCGCCGGCAGGATCAGCTTGTGACCGCTGAGGACGCAGAAGTTCTCGATCCCTTCCCGGGCCGCCTCCTGGACGACCACCGCGGAAGCGGGCGCGGTCGTCTCGAACCCGACCGCGATGAACACCACGGTCTTGCCGGCGTTGTCGCGGGCCAGTTGCAGCGCATCCTCGCTGCTGAGCACGACCCGCACGGCGGCCTTCGCGGCGCAGGTTTCCAGCGACCCATCCTTGCCCGGCACGCGAATCATGTCGCCATAGGTGGCGATGATGCAGTCGTCGCGCCGGGCCAGCTTCAGGACTGCGTCGATGTAGCCCTGGTCGGTCACGCAGACCGGGCAGCCGGGCCCCGACAGAAGCTTGAGCCCCTTGGGCAGCGTGGACCGGATGCCGCTGCGGAAGATGGCAACCGTATGGGTCCCGCAGACTTCCATGACAGTGATCGGCCGGCCCAGCGTCCGGCACGCTTCGTCGATCTGCTGTTGCGCTTTGGCGATCCTGTCGAGCATACGGCTTTATCCCGAGACCCGGTTCTGCGTCTTCTCGAAGTCCTCGATCTCGGCGAACAGTTCCCACGTCTTGCGGGCCTCTTCTTCATCGACCCGCGCGATGGCAAAGCCCGCGTGAACGAGCACCACGTCGCCCAGCTTCACGTCGGGCAGCAGCGTCGTCTTGGCCTTGAAGCGATTGCCCATCGCATCGACCATCGCGCGATCGTCCTGCAACTCCACAATTCTCGCCGGTATGGCTAAGCACATAGTGAACTGTACCCTATCACGAATCCCTATCAAGGAGACAGGCGGCGATGGCGGCCTGGCCGAGGGCGATGCCGCCGTCGTTGGCGGGGACATCCCGGTTGCATAATACCGTAAAACCGGCCTCTTTGAAACGCGCAATCAGACGGTTCGCCAGATAGCGGTTGCAGAAGACGCCACCGCTGAATGCGACGACGTTCAAGTCCGTCTTCCGTCGGGCGGCCTGAGCCACAGCCAGAAGGGCTTCGGCGACGGTGTTGTGGAACTTCGCAGAGACGCGGCCCGCATCGCCGCTGTGCCGGGTCTCATCCACGATCTGCCGGATCATCGCACGCAGATCGACCTTCACCGGTTCGCCTTCGCGCTCGACCAGGTCGAACGGATAGCAGGCATCGACGCGAGGATCGACAATCGATTCGAGCGCCATCGGGAGTTGCGCATCGAAGTGATTGTATTCGCCAAGCGAGAGGATCGCCGCAACGGCGTCGAAGACCCGTCCCAGACTCGACGTGCTGACGGTGTTGACACCCTTGTCGATCTGTTCGAGGAGTGTGGCGAGCCTCGCGCGGTCCGGCTCGATGCGCTCCAGCAGCCCGGCGAAGTCACTGGGGCGAAAGTCGTCGCCATATGCCTGCCGCAGCAGACTCAAGAGAGGCCGAATCGCCTCCTTGCTCGCACGATCCGCGCCGGCCAGCGGGTAGTAATCGAGATGTCCGAACCGCTCGAACTGCGTCAGCGAAGCGATCATGCACTCGCAACCCCAGATGGCGCCGTCGGCGCCGTAGCCGGTTCCGTCACACACGATGCCGATGACCGCTCCGGCGTGTCCATGCTCGACGAGCACCGATGCGACATGCGCCCAGTGATGCTGGACGGGGATGACCCTCACGCCCGAGAGCGATCGGGCATATCGAGTCGAGAGATATCCAGGATGCAGATCGCAGGCGACCACCTCGGGTTCCACCTCGAACAGCCTGCGCAGATGCTCGATGGAGCCGACGTAATGCCGATAGACATCGGCATCCTCCAGGTCGCCGATGTGCTCGCTGAGGATAAGCTGGTTCTGCTTGACCAGACAGAACGTGTTCTTCAGATCGGCCCCGGCGGCGAAGATATCAGGCCCCGCGCTTCGCTCGATCAAGATCGGCGTCGGCACATATCCCCTCGCGCGGCGCAGCGGTACCGGCTCGCCGTCGATCACGTGGATGATCGAGTCGTCCACCTGCCGGTAGATCTGGCGGTCGTGCATGACGAACGCATCGGCCACCTCGCCCAGCCGTCGCAGTGCGATGTCGTTCTTGCAGATCAGCGGCTCGTCTGAGAGGTTGGCACTGGTCATCACAAGCACGTCGAGCCCTTCCGCGAAGAGCAGCACGTGCAGCGGCGCATAGCAGAGCATGAACCCGAACGTGTTGACTCCCTCGGCCACCGACGGCGCGATCGGCGTCCCCTGCTTCTTGGGCAGCAACACGATCGGAGCCAGCGGGCTCGCGAGGATCTGCCCGGCGAGATCGTCGACGACCGCGTACCTGCGAATCGCGTCGACCGAACCGGCCATCATCGCGAAGGGTTTGTGGTCGCGACGCTTGCGCTGCCGGAGCCTGCGCACCGCCTGTTCGTTCAAGGCATCGACCGCCAGATGGAAGCCGCCGACGCCTTTGATCGCCAGGATACTGCCTTCGCGCAGCAGACGAGCGGCCTCGGAGAGAACCAGATCGGTGCCGGTTTGCAGGACCGCGCCGGCCGGGTCCACCAGTTGGATGCTCGGTCCACACGCCGGACACGCCACCGGCTGGGCGTGGAACCGTCTGTCGGCCACATCCGCGTACTGGCTCGCGCAGCGCTGGCACATCGGGAAGGCCGCCATCGTCGTGTTGGGCCGGTCGTACGGGATGGATCTGACGATGGAATACCGCGGTCCGCAGTTGGTGCAGTTGATGAAAGGGTAGCGATAGCGGAAGTCGCTCGGGTCCGCCAGTTCGGCCAGACAATCCCGGCAGGTGGCGATATCGGCGGTCACCTGGGACAGGGCGGTCCCGGCCGACTCGCTCCGGCCGATGGTGAAAACCCTCTGCCCTTTGACCGGCTCTGTATCTATTCTTACACACGACCGGATTCGGGCCAGCGGCGGCTTGTCCGCTCCGGCCTGCAAGCGGCGTACGAACTCGTCAATCCGGGCCTTGGGTCCCTGAAGCTCGACCGTGACCCCCTTCGTATCGTTGTAGACCGTGCCCGCCAGGCCAAGTTCGCAGGCCAGCCTGTACACGGCCGGCCGAAAACCCACTCCCTGGACCTGACCGGTTATCTCTATACGCTCTCGTTTGACCAAAACGAGCTATCCTTTCCCAATTCGTCGAGGGGCCGCCACGCGAAGGTCCGAAAATCCCCATGTCCGCGGCGGACTATGGCCCCCCAGAGTCTATTGGCGCCTCCCCCGGCTGCAAGAGCAAAATACCCGCGAAAAATTTGCTTGCCACCCCACCGGGGGTGTGCTAACATACGGGTCCACGGGGCCATAGCTCAGTTGGGAGAGCGCTTGCATGGCATGCAAGAGGTCGTGGGTTCGACTCCCATTGGCTCCATTACCCCTTTTGTGTCTACGTTTTCGAGCAATCCAAGGTTGACGATTCCGAGCCGGACCGCTACCGTCGAATCCCAGAAAACCGCCATTGGCTTGGCCATATGGGCCGCAACTCTGGAGGTGCTGCATGGGATACATCCGCAGACGGTCGTCTCGCTTCGTTCACCTGTCGGGTCTTTTCCTGTCGAGCCTGCTGGCGCCGGCGGCGGCACCGGCCCAGCCCGTCGCGCCCAAGCTGACCCCTCTAGTGAGGACGGTCGACCTGAACGTCGGTCAGTCCCAGACCGTGCAACTCCACGACGGCTCCCAGGCGACGGTCAGGCTGGTCGCTCTGGAGGAGATCCGCGACAGCGTGTGCAAGGCTGTTCGCCGGGCGACGGTGGACGTCGAGATCAACGGCCAGCCGATATCGCTGGTCTCCTCGACGTATCATCTGCCGATAACGTCAGCCGGAGTGCGAATCGACTGCCCCGTAACCCGAGGCTACACCCAGGACAACAGCAAGGACAATCCCTGGGGGCTGGTCAAGGACGCGAGAATCCGCCTCTGGCCTGCGGATTCGCCTCTGATCCGGCCGGAGACATTCGTCTACCCGGTCAGGCAGCGGTGGTTCGCCTCCGACACACAGATGGCCAACGTCCCGGTGTTCGTGGACGGCGGCGAGATCCCCTTGAGGAAGAACATCTACTATCACTACGGCCTGGATTTCGGGGGCGCCGAAGGCCTGGTCGAGGTGGTCGCCGCCACCGACGCCCTGGTGGTCTCGGCGGGCACCGAGACGCTGAGCGGCTATGAAGACACTCCTGTAAGCCCCCGATACGACGTGATTTACACGGTGGACGACCGCGGCTGGTTCTACCGGTACAGCCACCTGTATCAGATAGACGGTTCGGTGAAGCCCGGCCAGCGCGTCCGGATGGGCCAGAAAATCGGGCTGCTGGGCAAGGAGGGCGCCAGCGGCGGCTGGTCCCATCTGCACTTCGACATCACCTGCCGCCAGCCTTCGGGCCAGTGGGGCATCCAGGACGCCTACGCATTCGCCTGGGAGGCCTACCAGCGCCAATACCAACCCGAGATCATCGCGGTGGCTCGACCGCACTGCGTAGCCTGGACAGGCGAGCCGGTGGAGTTGGACGCCGGCCGGTCCTGGAGCCGCTGCGGGACGATTGAGAGGTTTGAGTGGACGTTCTGCGACGGTGGATCGGCGCTCGGCGCGAAGGTGCGGCGCACCTACGACAAGCCGGGCGAGTACAACGAGATTCTGAGGATCACCGACTCTCGCGGCAACGTCGATTACGACTTCGCGGTCGTCCAGATCTTCGACAAAGCCCATCCCGATCTGTTGCCGCCTACCATCCATGCGGCGTATTACCCAACGTCCGACATCAAGGCGGGTGACGAGCTGACCTTCAAGGTCCGCACGTTCCGCACGACGCATGGTCACGAAGTCTGGGACTTCGGAGACGGCAGTCCCGAGGTGACCGTGCAGTCCGACGGAAACGTAGACGCTCACAAACCCGACGGCTACGCGGTGACGAAACACGCCTATTCCAGGCCGGGTCATTACATCGCCACCGTCCGGCGAAGCAACGAACACGGCTACGAAGCAATTACTCACCTGTTTATCCGCGTCGGCAATGGAGCATAAGGCGTGCCCTCGATGCCGCCGGAAGACAGACCACAGTCAACAACCCAAGGAGTGAAACCATGATGAACAACACGATGTCCTTATTGTCCCCTGTCAACCGCCAACCGAGTCTGTCGGCGATTGTATGTTTCGCACTCGTGGGCATGATGTGCTCGGCCGGATGTGCGTCGCAGTCGAGCGGATCGAACGAGCCCCGATGGATCAGCCTTTTCAACGGAAAAGACCTCAAGGGCTGGCACCCTAAGATCACCGGCTACGATCTGGACGACAATTTCGGGAACACATTCCGCGTCGAGGACGGCGTCCTGAAGGTCTGCTACGACCAGTATGAGGAATTCGACGGCAGATTCGGGCACCTGTTCTATGAGACGCCCTTCTCACATTATCGCATGCGCGTGGAGTACCGCTTCGTAGGCGAGCAGACCCCCGGCGGTCCCGGCTGGGCCTTCCGCAACAGCGGCATCATGTTTCACTGCCAGCCGCCCAAGACCATGCGCAAAGACCAGGACTTCCCCGTCTCCATCGAAGCGCAGATGCTCGGCGGCAACGGCACGGACGAGCGCTCGACCGCTAACGTCTGCACGCCCGGAACGCACATCGTGATGAACGATAAGCTGATTACCCAGCACTGCACCAACTCCAAATCGCAGACGTACCACGGCGACCAGTGGGTGACGATGGAGATCGAAGTCCACGGCAACGGAAAGGTCAGGCATTTCGTCAACGGCCAGCTCGTGCTGGAATACGAGCAGCCCCAGCTCGACGACAGTGACGCGGACGCCAAGAAGCTGATCCAGGACGGGAACACCATGCTCCGCGAAGGCTATGTCGCCCTCCAGGCCGAGAGCCATCCGCTGGAGTTCCGCAAGGTGGAATTGATGCCGCTGGAGCAGTGAGGTCCAATCCGAATCCGCCGGTCGGACCGGCGGGATGCGCCCCGCGTGGCCGCGTCCCGCACCGGCTATGGGTCGGGGTCCCCCATGGACCGGAAGGCATCGACGATGCGCAGTTCGGCCAGCGCGCCCTGGTCCTGCTTGCCAAAGGAGTAGGTAAACGGCCACATCTCGCCGGGCACGATGTTGTTGCCGGCCGCCGGACAGAAGTGCCCGACCGACAGCAGGCGCCCGTCGGCGTCGCGCAGGGCCGCCTGTAGTTCGACGCCGCGCGCCGCGGCTCCCACGTTCTCGACCTCGCCGAGGACATGAACCCTGCCATACTCATCGCGGATCGCACGCAAATCCCGGACGGCAAACCCGCAACGTACCAGCGACGCGTGCGAGCCGGTGAACTCTCCTGCCTGCCGGACGGAAGCGGCTGTTGACGCTCCGTCACCAGCCGCGACAGGGGCGGCGGTCATGGACCCCTGCGGCGCAACGGAGCACCCCACGATCAGACTCGCCAACCCGACGAGAAGCAGTCGTATCCCAATCCCCTTCATCACCCTGTCCTTTCCTCGGTCAGCGCCTCAGGCAGCGTCCGCCGGCTCAGCCAGGGGCCCGACAACGGAGCCACTTTTACCCTCCGGCACCGGCCCCTGCCCCGACCGTCACCCGCCGTGCTATGTACTTGACAACTATAGAATTATCTCATTTATAGGACCTTATGTCAAAAGATTCCGTCGCAAACAGACACCGTGCGGCGAAGACCTCGAATCCCGACTTGGCCGATAGACTTTCAACGTCTCGCAAGAGGAAAAAGGGGGAGCACCGCCGATGAAGGCCGCGAAGTGGTAGGCGCCCCTTCGGAGCCGAGTGGGATTCAGGCGGTGCTCCAAGTGACTCGGTCCACCTCGCGCCGTTCCACGTGTACAGGCGTGCACGTGGCGTGGATGTGGATGCGTATTTCTTCGCTTGCGCTCTTTTTTTTTGAAGCCGCGGCGTACCGTCTCAATGACGCGGCGCCGGTCAAACCAGGAACACGCAGGCAAACTGGTCAAGGCTCTCGTTCGCCCCAAGCTGGCATTCTGCGCAGCTCGCGACAGGAAGGAAAGCCTCACGGGAATCTACCCTTGTCTCCGTGTTTCGCTGTCCCTGACACGGTCAGATTCTTCTCGAAAATGGGCTCAAGAAAACTCGTGCGTCTGGCCGATGCCAAAGAAGGAAAAAGTTCAGAACGGTGGCTCGAAGCTGAAGACCAGCAAGGTCCTCTTAGCCAGAACCGGCATCGTCGATCTACTCTTGCATGCCTGTTGCATCCAACGCCGGACGAAGCACGGGGCGGTTAGGAACAAAAGGAGAGAGCCACGAATAACTTAGTCGGGCCCCTGTGAGAGCAGCAGGCGGGTATTTCGTGTAACGTGACACACGCACTGGCAAATACCTTCGTGTCCTGCTGCGACAGGGGCCTTCTTCTTGCGCCTCTCGGACCCCTCGGGCCATCACACCACAGACTTCTACAACGCCCGCTTTGCCAATACCCGATCGTAGAATGCGGTCGTTTGCGCCGCGATCCTGGTGTGCGAAAGCTCCCGCACGGCCCAGCTTCGCGCGGCGTCGCCAAGCCGACGTCGTGTGTCCGGGTGTTCGATGAGATCGCCAAGGATCGCGGCCAGCACGCGGGGGTCAGCCGTCGGGGTGACAATGCCCGTTTCGCCGTCGCGAAGGTGGATCGATTCGCCCGGCTTGGTGAAGCCGGCGGAGACGACGCACAGACCGCAACTCATGGCCTCATACATGACCGATCCGCCCGACAGACTCACCAGCACATCGAGTGAGTTCAGCACATCGGGCATATCATCCCTGCGGCCGAGGAGGACGAGTTGGCCGTTCAAATCACCGGTCTGTGCCAGACGATTCACTTCGGCACCGTAGGCGCGGTCGCGGACCTCCCCGACGAGCACGAAGCGCACCTGCCGGCCCCAACGGCGTCTCACTTCCAGCGCCGTCCGGATGAACTCCAGTTGCCGCTTGGCCGGCTCAATGCGACCGACCAGACCGATACAAAGCACAGGACCGTCTCCGGGGCAGCCGGACAATTCCGCCAGGCGGTTCTTCGAGGGCCTGAACGAATCGACGTCCACGGCACCCTCAATCTGAACGATCCGGTCCGCACGGATGTACGCACTCCGCAGGACGCGCGTGATCTTCGGCGAAATGGAAATCAGACCGGTCGCGGCGTACAACCGGTGTTTCCATATCCCCCGCCACGTCACGGGTCCGCGTACATGGACGATCGAAGGAACCGGCAAGCGCCACCGCAGCCAGTTCACGTAATTGCCCAGCCACATGTCGGATGCGTGGAGGCAGGCAGGTGCTATCGATCGGGCAAACGCCACAAGCCTTTCGGCGTCCCGATACCGGTGAACGACGTGACGAGGTTTCCGCCAGGGACGCAGCGACAGCACCTCGGTACGAATGCCGGCCGAGCGCAACTGGTCCACGATCTGGCCTTCCGTCGTGCAGACCACGGTCGGCTCATAGGAGGCATCGAGGCCTTTCAGAAGCAGCAAGAGCTGGCGATGACTGCCGCCGATATTGCCGCCTTTGGACAGATACAGGATTCTTCTGGCAACGATAGCAGTTCCCTTCTGTGGCCCACGAATCCATGAAAGACAGGCCGGCATTCTACCGCAGTCTGGACCGGATTGCCATCACCTGCCGCAGCATCTGCAAATCCACGGCCGAAGGAGCCCCCGGGAGCCTGCCGATGACGCAGGTTCGACTCGATGGAAGCGCATGGACGCCTGTGATATACGCCACTATACTGTGTCCGACAGAACAGTACGGACCGCCACGGTGCGGCGCCATGACTTGTGGTTTCTATGCGTAGAAAACTGCGAGAGGAAGTACGGGAAATCGTCCGTCTTGCGAAGCACGCATGCCGCGCTTCGTCGGCATATCACGCCGGTACGATCACGCTGTTCGCACGTGCCGTCTCTCTCTGTCGCAAGCACCAGTTCACGGGAGAGGAAGCGTTTCGACTGGGGCTTTTTGACCCGGACCTTCGACCGGACGATTGCAACCGCTACTGTAGCAGGAAGCGCATGACGAAGATCCAGAGGTCCCTCAACCCTCCTTCGTTGGAGCCGTTGCTGCGCAACAAGGCCATCTTCTACCGGTTCTGCCTGGCCCAGAACATTCCTGTGCCGGCGCTGTACGCGATCGGCTTCGGACAGGCAAGTAACTGGACGCACCTCGGGTGGATTCCCGGCGGAACCGAACAGTGGCTGGCCTTCGTGGAGCGCGAGCTGCCCGTCGAGTTCGTTGTCAAACCAGTGGAAGGCGCGTTCGGCCAGGGCGTTCGCCTGTTCCGTCGACAGAACGGCCGATTTACAGACGCGGCCGGCGCCGAGTACTCTGCCGCTGCGATCTGGGAGTTCCTGCGCAACAGCTATCGTAAAGGCTTTCTGATCCAGGAGCGCCTCCGCAATCACCCACGACTGCTGGAGCTGACCGGCGTGGAGTACCTTCAGACGGTGCGCCTGACCACTCTGGTGGGGGCAGATCAGCAGGCTCACGTGATCCATGCCCACCTGAAACTGATCACCGGATCGAATGTCACCGACAATTTCGACGGCGGACTGACCGGCAATCTCCAGGCCCGTGTCGATCTTCAGAATGGTCGGCTGATTCGTCCGGTCACAGCCTCAGCGAATACACCCGGGTACATCCTGCTGCAGCGACACCCCAATACCGGACAGGACCTCGAAGGTTTTCCCGTGCCGCTCTGGGCCCAGGCGACGGACCTGGTGCGCCGGGCCGCTCTGCGATTCCTGCCCGTGCGAACCATCGGGTGGGACGTCGCGCTGACCCCCGCCGGGGCGGTGATCGTCGAAGGGAACATCTGGTGGGACCCCTCCAACCAGCATCAGAACCTGCACACCGTCTTGCAGACTATCCGCGACCTCTGCCCGTCTGCAATGCAACCGGTGCCGGAGCCCAGCGCCGGACGGCGCGCATGAAAAAGATCCGACCGGCCTTTGCAGGCTGCCGCGACAGTTGGTACAATCTCGTTCAGACCCAAAGTGGTCCCATCTTGTTCCCCACGGACGAAAACACGGTTCCAAGGGAGGCCTGTCATGAACGGCAAACGCATCAATCGACGGACATTTCTCAAGACCACGGCCACCGGCGCGCTGGCCTTCCCGATGCTCGTACGGTCTTCCGCCCTGGGCAAAGCCGGAACCGTCGCGCCCAGCGAACGCGTGACGATGGGGTTTATCGGCGTCGGCGGCATGGGCACCAACAACATGCGGGCCTTCCTCGCCCAACCTGATGTGCAGGTGCTGGCGGTCTGCGATCCCGTCCGGGCCAGTGACGAATACGGACACTGGTACAAGAAGGGCTGGAACGGAGCCTGGTTCGGCCGCGAGCCGGCGGCCAAGATCGTCGAGGACGACTACAGCCACAAGGCCGGCTCGGGCCAGTACAAAGGGTGTGCCGCGTACGTGGATTTCCGCGACCTGATCGCGCGGGACGACATCGACGCGGTGTGTATCGCCACGCCCGACCACTGGCACGCCATCTGCGCGATCCAGGCGGCCGCGGCGGGCAAAGACATCTACTGCGAGAAGCCCATGACTCTGACCATCGCCGAGGGCCGGGCGGTGGCCGAGGCGGTTCGACAATACAACGTCGTCTTCCAGACCGGCACCCAACGCCGGTCGAGCCAGTTGTACCGTTTCGTCTGCGAGGTGGTCCGCAATGGGCGGATCGGCAAGCTCCAGAGGGCTCTGGTTGCGATCGGGCCGAACAACAAGCAGGCGCCGCCGAGCGACTGGCAGCCAATGCCCGTGCCCGAGTGGCTGGATTATGAGATGTGGCTCGGGCCGGCGCCATGGGCCCCCTATCACAAGGACCGCTGCCTTTACACGTTCCGCTTCGGCGCCGACTATTCCGGCGGGCAGACCACTAACCTCGGCGCGCACGGGATCGACATCGTCCAGTGGGCCAACGGCACCGACGACACGGGGCCGGTCGAAATCGAGGATCTGGGCGGCGAATTTCCTACCGACGGCCTGTTCACCACCGCCACCAAGGTCCACTTCCGCGCCCGCTATGCCAACGGCGCCGAGCTGGTCTGCAAAACGCAGGAGGACGAGATCTACCGCTTCGAAGGAACGGAGGGCTGGATCCAGGTCCCGACCTATTCCGACGAGATCACCTGCCAGCCCGAATCGCTGAAGACCACCGTGATCGGCCCGGACGAGATTCACCTCTACGAGAGCAACGATCACCACCGCAACTTTGTGGACTGCATCAAGACGCGCGGCCAGACCGCCGCTCCGGTCGAGGTCGGCCATCGCTCGGTGACGATCTGCCACCTGGGCAACATCGCCATGCAGCTCAAGAGCAGGCTCCACTGGGACCCGGTGAACGAACGTTTTGCCGACAGCCACGAGGCGAACACGTTGCTCTCGAGAGCGATGCGAAGCCCCTGGCACCTGTAGCAAGAACGAAGTTGGGAGGAAAGCTATGGATCGCAAGGGTGTCCACATGTGTTCGGCCCTCTTGCTGGGCATCTTCCTGACCTGCAATGGCTTGGCGGCTCAAGACGATGATCCGATCACGCTGGATACGGACCCCAATCTTGCGGCATGGTGGAAGTTCGACGAGACCGCCGGCAAGATAGCGGCCGATGCGTCGAAGCATGAGAGAGTCGCCGCATTCACAGCGGAGCTGTCGTTCGACAAGAATTCCGCCGCCGGCCGAATCGGCCAGGCGGTCCGCCTCGACGGAGGGGAAGGCTATCTCACTGTGACCAAGTACAAGGGCATCGGCGGAACACGGCCTCGGACGCTCGCAGCCTGGATCAAGACGGCAACGGCTTCGGGAGAGATCGTCTCCTGGGGCGCCGTCGACTTCGGCAAGATGTGGACGTTGGGCTTCATCCGCGGCCGCGTGGGCGTCACGCCTCACGGCGGGTACCTGTACATGAACGCCGAGACCCATGACGACCGATGGCATCACGTCGCGGTTGTGGTCCGGCAGGCGGAAACGCCCAACCTGTACGACGATGTGACGCTCTATCTGGACGGCCAGGTCGCCGTCATCCACGACATAGGGCTTCTGGACCTCTGGCCCATCGATACGGGCGATGAGCTCGACGTCCGGATCGGGCGGAACTTCAAGGGGCTGATCGACGATCTGCGGATCTACAGCCGCGTTCTATCGGAAGACGAGATTCACGCTCTTTTCACGCTGGACACCAGCCGTCCATTGACCCGGTCTCGATAGCAAAGGGGACAGACATGGAAAACGCACGACAGACACGACGCCAGTTCATGCGCGATACGGCCGCCGCCATAGCGGGCCTCGCGGTCGGCCTCGGCGCCGCCGGCCAAGCGGCAAAAGCGGCCGAGGACACCACCGACACGTCCAGGATTCTCAGCTACCATCCCGACATGGAGTACCGCCGGCTCGGCAAGACCAATATCATGGTCTCCGCGGTCGGTCTCGGAGGACACTCGCGCACCAACGACCGGGAACGCGCCGACATCATCCGCCGGTGTATGGACATGGGCATCAACTACATCGACGCCTGCTGGGACAACGAGGTCAAGCGGGATGCCAAGGCGCTCAAGGGACGGCGCGACAAGGTGTACCTGGCGCTGTCGCACGGCGCCAAGGAGGTGCGCAACGAGGACTTCCGCACGTCGAAGAAGCTCCTCGAATCGCTCGATGAGCTGCTGCGAGACTCGGACCAGGACTACACCGATCTGTGGCGGATCACCTGCCTGGAGCCGGGCGGCCGGCACACGTTCGACACGGCCTGCGAGATCGTCGACGCTCTGGAAAAGGCCAAGAAGCAGGGCAAGGCCCGCTTCATCGGGTTTTCCTCGCACGACCGGCGCTGGATTCAGTTCATGATCGAGTACTTCCCGCAGATCGAAGTGGTCTGCTTTCCCTTCACCACGATGACGAAGAAGGCCCCGCAGGACAGTCTCTTCGATGCATTGAAGCAACGTGATGTCGGCGCGTTCGGGATCAAACCGTTCGCCGCCGCGTCCCTGTTCACCGGCGATGCGGAACAGGACAACCGCCGGGGTCGCCTGGCGCTGCGCTACATCCTGCACACCAACACCGTCATTCCCATCCCGGGGATCAACCGCATGGAGGAGTTGGACAACGTTATCAAGGCCGTCTCGGAACGGCGACAGTTGGACGTGCAGGAGAAAGCGGAACTGGAAACCGTCGGCCGGCAGACCTTCGCCAAGCTGCCGAATCACTACCAGTGGCTCAAGAACTGGCAGTACGTCTGACCAACACCCCCGGCGCTGCGCCGACGGAAACCGGAGACACGGATGCCCCAGATCATCACGTCAAGACACCTCGGACCAACAGCCCGTCTTGCCATCGGCGCCTTGGCTGCCATTCTCGCGGCTGCCCAAGGTTGTGAACGGACGGCCCGCGTACCCCCTCCTCAAACGAACGTCGCGGCCCCCACACCGGCCGGACAATCGTCCGCACCCGCTCACGAACCCCTGCTGCTAGACGACGAGCCGCTGCTGTTGCTCGACGAAGGACCCGCGACGACCACGTCGGACCAACCGGCGGCCAACAATAGTCGCTGCTTCGTCTGCCACGCCAACTACCTCGACGAGAAGATCGCGCGCACTCATGCCCGCGCGGGGATCGGCTGCGCCACATGTCACGGCGCCAGCGATGCGCACATCGCCGACGAATCATGGGCTTCCGGCGGCAACGGCACCGCGCCCGATATCATGTTCCCGAAGGAGCGGGTCAACCCATCGTGTATGGCCTGCCATCCCAAGGACAAGATCGATACAACCGAGCACAAGCCGCTCTTCGCCGATAGCGCACAGCACACGCTCTGCACAGACTGCCACGGCAACCACCGCCTGCCCATGCGCCGAAGTAGCTGGAAGTGAGAAGCCGCAACCCGGCTGTGGTACGACCTCTCGTCCCTGGTTGTGAAAAGCCCAGTTGATAGGGGTGTTTTCCAGAACCACCACACCCATCACAGCGTAAAGTTCCTGCTGGTGCGAACTTGCGCGGGCGGAAAAAAATCCCCTACTCTGTAAGAAAGTGCTTGCCAAAAAGGAGTACCTACAATATAGTAGCTACTCCTAATATACTTAGGTGAGTCGATGGCGTAACAGGAGCAGGCAAGTGTTCGCAGGGATCCTGCATGAGTGGAACCCCGGATACGACTGACGGCAAAGAGATTACGCAGAAGATGGATGCGTTTCGGGCCAGATGTCACGAGGCGGGGCTGAAAGTAACGCCTCAGCGGATAGCGGTCTACGAGGCCCTTTTGGAGACGGACGAGCATCCGTCGGCGGAGATGGTCTTCCGGCGGGTGCGCCGAGTCCATCCCAACATCTCGCTCGACACGGTCAACCGGACGCTCCTGACGCTCAGCGAGATCGGCGCGGCGTTCATCGTCGAAGGCTCCGGCGACGCCAAACGATTTGACCCCAATCTGGGCAACCATCAGCACCTCAAATGTGTCCGGTGCAAGAGAATTGTGGATTTCCACTACGAACCGTTCGACAGAATCGCCGTACCGGAGAATCTGACGGGTGGGTTCACCGTACTGAGAACGACCGTGTGCGTCGAAGGTTTGTGCGACCGATGTCGCCTCCCGGAGTCGTGACGACGGGCGCTTGTCATAAATCCAGGTATATCAGCATTGTGTTCAAGGGAGGTACCGAATGAGTTTGAAGGGCACCCAGACGGAGAAGAACCTGCTGACCGCCTTTGCCGGCGAGTCGCAGGCGAGGAATCGTTACACCTATTACGCCGGCCAGGCCAAGAAGGAAGGCTACGAGCAGATCGCGGCCATTTTCGAAGAGACCGCCAACCAGGAGAAGGAGCACGCCAAGCGCCTGTTCAAATTCCTCGAAGGCGGCGAAGCTCAGATCCAGGCCAGCTTTCCCGCCGGCGTCATCGGAACGACGGTGGAGAACCTGAAGGAAGCGGCGGCCGGCGAGCACTACGAGACCACCGAGATGTACCCCGGCTTCGCCCAGGTCGCTCAGAAAGAAGGGTTCGTCGAAATCGCCGCGGTGTTCAAGATGATCGCCATAGCGGAGAAACGACATGAGGACCGATACGTCAAGCTGGCGAAGAACATCACCGATGGCGCTGTGTTCAAACGCCCAACGCCCGTGCGCTGGGTGTGTCGAAACTGCGGCTACGTCCATGAGGGCCCCGATGCGCCGAAGGTCTGTCCGGCCTGTGCCCATCCCCAGGCCCATTTCGAGATCGAAGCGGTCAACTACTAAGACCAGCACCCGCGCATGCCTGCTGATCTGGGCCGCCATGATCGCGGCAACCGGATGTGACGGCCCGCACGGGGCCAAGGAGACACCCATGAAAGAGCGAACAGGTTTGGTGACGCTGAAAGGCAATCCGGTCACGCTGCTGGGCCCGGAGATCAAAGTCGGCCAGGCGGCGCCGGACGTGGAGCTGACAGCGAATGATCTGACGACGGTCAGACTATCGAGTTTTCAGGGCAAAGTGCGGATCATCACGTCGGTCCCGTCGCTGGACACGCCGGTCTGCGACACGGAGACCCGCCGCTTCAACGAGGCCGCCGCCACGATGGGCGAGGACGTCGTCGTGTTGGCGGTCAGCATGGACCTGCCGTTCGCCCAGGCCCGCTGGTGCGGCGCCGCGGGCGTCAAGAACGTCAAGACGCTGTCGGACCATCGCGATGCCGCGTTCGGCACCTCGTACGGCGTGCTCATCAAGGGGCTGCGGTTGCTCGCCAGGGCAGTGTTCGTGGTGGACAAGCAGGGCATTGTCCGATACACCGAACTGGTCAAGGAAGTCGCCAGCGAGCCGAATTACGAAGCGGCCCTGGCCGCCGCCCGCAAGCTGCTCTGAGTGGAGCCTGAACCGAGAGCGGAGTACTGAAAAGGAACGCAGAGATGAGGCAGATCAGACCCAACGTGTTTTCCATCGGCGCCGTCGATTGGGACCGCCGGCTCTTCGATGAGCTGATCCCTCTGCCCGAGGGAACGACGTACAACGCCTATGTCGTGGAAGGCAGCGACAAGGTTGCTCTGTTGGATACCGTCGATCCGACCAGGAACCAGACGCTGATGGGCAACCTGGTCTCCCTGGGCCTCGACAAGATCGACTATATCGTTGCGCATCACGCCGAGCAGGACCATTCCGGGTCGATCCCCGACATCCTGATGCTCTATCCGGGCGTCCAGGTCGTCACCAACGCCAAGTGCTGCTCGATGCTCATCGACCTGCTGCACATCGAAGAGGACCGCTTCCTCGTCGTCGAGGACAACGCGACGCTGCCTCTGGGCGGCAAGACGCTTCGATTCCTTAACACGCCCTGGGTTCACTGGCCCGAGACGATGTGCACCTACCTGGAGGAGGACAAGGTCCTGTTCTCGTGCGATTTCTTCGGCGCGCATCTGGCGGAGAGCAATCTGTTCGTGGCCGACGAGCCGCTCGTGCTGGAAGCCGCCAAGCGATACTACGCCGAGATCATGATGCCCTTTCGCCCGGCCATCCGCAAGAATCTCGAAAGAGTCGAGGGGCTCGACATTGAGGTCATTGCTCCCAGCCACGGGCCGGTCTACGACAACCCCCGTCTGATCGTGGATGCCTACAAGGACTGGGTCAGTGACGACGTCAAGAACGAGGTGGTCCTTGCCTACGTTTCGATGCACGAGAGCACGCAAAAGATGGCCGAGCACCTGACCGCCGCGCTGATCGAGCGCGGCATCACGGTCCGGCCGTTCAATCTGACAGTCACCGACCTGGGCAAACTGGCCATCGCGCTGGTTGACGCTGCCACGGTCGTGCTCGGCTCGCCCACCGTCCTGACGGGCGCGCATCCCAAGGCCGCGTACGCAGCACTCGTCGCCAACGCACTGCGACCCAAAACGCGGTTCGCTTCGATTATCGGGTCGTTCGGATGGGCCGGCAAAATGACCGAGCAGCTCGCCGGCCTGATCTCAAACCTCAAGGTCGAGCTGATCCCGCCCGTCGTCGCGAAGGGCCATCCGAAAGATGAGGATTTCCTGGCGCTGGATCAACTGGCCAGCGAGATTTTCCGTCGGCACGAAGCGATCGGCATCGTCAAGTGACGCCGTCTCGGTTCGCATCGGAGAGAATGGAGAGAAGAACCGACGATCCAATCTGGCGGGAGAGCTTGATTGACAGGATCGTCCACAGGCATATGATGGCCGAAAAGGCCTCCGGTGCGATGTTCCCGGTCGACCGCGAGCCGGGCCAGTGAACGTTCCCATCACCGCCAGGATAAGGAGAGCACCGCATGAGCGCGACATTCAACGCCAACGAAGTCTTCGAAATGGCCGAGCAGATCGAACGCAACGGCGCCAAGTTCTATCGTGAAGCGGCCGCCAAGACCGCCGGCCGCGACATGAAGGACATGTTTCTGAACATGGCCGCGATGGAAGATAGACACCTCAAGATCTTCGAGGCCATGAGAAAAGAGCTGGCGGCCCAAGAGAAGGACCCGACCGTCTTTGACCCCTACAACGAGGCGACGCTGTATCTCCAGACGATGGCGGACGGCAAAGGCAGCGAGGGGCTCAGGAGCCCGACGGAGAAGCTGACGGGCAAAGAGACCCCCCAAGAACTGCTGGAGATTGCCATCGGCGCCGAGAAGAATTCGGTGCTGTTCTACGTCGGGTTGAGAGACCTGGTCAGCGCCAAGGCCGGGCGAGACAAGGTTGAGGGCATCATCCGGGAAGAGGTCCGGCATGTGGCCGATCTGAGAAAACAACTGATCGCGTTGAATGAAAGGAAGTAGTGATGAAGTACCGGTGCCTTCTCTGCGGCTACATTTACGATCCGGCCGTCGGCGATCCCGACAATGGGGTCCGGCCGGGAACCGCTTTCGCCGACCTGCCGGACGACTGGGTCTGCCCGGAATGTGGTGCCGGCAAAGACCAGTTCGAGCCTGCCGACGACTGAGGCCGGCTCCCCCTGCGCCACAAACGATGGACTGCCGAGCCTCCGGGTTCCAGAGGCTCGGGTCTGCCATTCCTGTCGATGTCATGGGCAAGCGTCGGGCCCGCAGGAGAGTGCGAAAATGACGGTCCAGGACATTCACCCTTCTCTTGCCGCCATGGAAATTGTATGCGCCGAGACCGCCGCTCCGCCCACGGCAATGGTCGTCTTCGGCGCCTCGGGTGACCTGGCGCATCGCAAACTCCTGCCCAGCCTCGCCCAGATTCAGCAGCGTGGTCTGCTCAGCGAGCAGTTCTGCCTTCTGGGCTGCGGACGGACGGAGTATTCCGACGAACAGTTCCGTCAGATGGCCCGCGAAGCCCTTCGCAGGAATGCCAAGGGCATCTCCGACGACACGGCGACATCATTCGTGGAGAAGCTCTATTATCGCAGCGGCGATTACAGCGATCCGGCTCTGTATCAGCGCCTCAAGGACCGGCTCGCCGAATCGAAGACCCGACACCACATCTCGGGCTGTAACATCTTCTATCTGGCGGTCCCCCCGGCCCTGTACGGGCGCATCACCGAGCACCTCGGCGCCGCCGGCCTTTCGTGCAAGGACGAGCCCGAGTGCCAACAGTGCGCCCGACTGGTCGTCGAGAAGCCGTTCGGCAGGGACCTTCAAACCGCCACGGAATTGAACCAAGTCCTGTATCAGTGGTTCAAGGAAGAGCAAATCTACCGGATCGACCACTATCTGGGCAAGGAAACCGTCCAGAACCTCATGATCTTCCGGTTCGCCAACGGCATCTTCGAGCCGGTCTGGAACCGCAGCCACATCGACAACGTGCAGATCACCATCGCCGAGACGCTGGGCGTCGAGCACCGCGCCAGCTACTACGACCATTCCGGGGCGCTGCGCGACATGTTCCAGAACCACATGCTCCAGATGCTGGCGCTGGTGGCGATGGAGCCGCCCAGCTCGTTCGACGCCGACCGCATCCGCGACGAGAAGGCCAAGCTGCTCCGTTCGATCCGCCCGTTCGAGTTTGACGAGTGGAACAGCTCATTCGTGCGAGGCCGATATGGGGCCGGCGTCATGGACGGCCAGCCCGTGCCGGCCTACCGCGAGGAGCGCGGCGTCGCGCCGGACTCGACCACCGAGACCTTCGTCGCCGCACGCCTGTTCGTGGACAACTGGCGGTGGAAGGATGTCCCCTTCTATCTGCGGACCGGCAAACGGCTGGCCCGCAAGACCACGGAGATCGCCATCACGTTTAAGCAGGTGCCGCACTCGTTGTTCGGTTCGGTCGGGCTTGACGAGTTGCCGCCCAATGTCCTGGTGTTCCGCATCCAGCCGGAAGAGGGAATGTCACTCCACTTCCAGGCCAAGCGGCCCGGCTCCAAAATCTGCATGGGCACGCTCAACATGAGCTTCGCCTACAGAGATATCTTCCACGCGGAGATGCCCGAGGCCTACGAGCGGCTCCTGCTCGATTGCATGACGGGCGACCAGACGCTGTTCACGCGGTTCGATTCCGTAGACCTCGCTTGGCGGCTGCTGACACCCGTCCTCGACGCCTGGCAGGCCGACCGGGCTCCCCTGCCGGAATATCCCGCCGGCAGCGAGAGCTTCCCACAGGCCGACGCCCTGCCCGCCGCCGACGGCCGTCGCTGGCGCCGCCTCTGAGCCGAGCAATCGCTATAGCAGATATCCGGCATCGTGATTTCTACCGGGCGGCGCGGAGGAAGGCCCGGATGTTTTCGGTGGGCACGTCGGGGGGCATACCGCCGCCGCAGGAAAGGATGATTCGCCGTCTGTCATCCACGGAGTCCAGAGCGGCACGCACGCTGGAGGTCACATCCTCGGGTGTGCCCTGGGCCAGCACGTCGCGGGGCGGGATGTTGCCCAGTAAGGTCACGCTGTCGCCGGCCCGCTGGCGCATCTCGCCCAACGAATGCTCGAAGGCGAAATTGAAGAGGTTCACACCGATCTCGGCCAGGTACGGCGCACAGACCAGACCCTGCGCATCGTTGTGGAAAAACCGCACGGGAACGTCGAGACAGCCGAAGACCTGCTTCAGATAAGGCAGCGCCGACTGCCGGAAGTCCGCGTCGCCGAGAAAGCCGACGATGTCATCGAGGATGAAGATGCCCTCAATGGAAGGAAAGCACTTCTTCTGGAGCCACAGCCAGTCGACCGAGAAATCCGTGATCAGCGTCAAAAGCTTCGCGATCGGCTCGGGGTCCGTGCGCAGCGCCATGAGAAACTCGGTCGTCCCCATCAGGAAAGTAGCGATGTTCAACGGTCCGCGGGCGACCGCGAATCGGATTCGATGCCCCGCTTCTTCGATTGCGGCCTGATGGAGCTTGAGCCGACGAAGAACAAACGGCAGCAGGCCATCGGTCCTCGGATTGGGCTTCTCGATGTTGGCGATGTCGTCGATGGAGCGGATGATCTTGTCCGCGTAGGGCAGCGCATTCTCCTCCCACCGGCATTTGGTTCCGAACGCCGACGGCTCGGTGCACATGCCGTACTCCGACCAGAAGCCGGGAAGGAACAGGATGTCGGGGAAGGTGCGGATCGCCTTGAGATTCGCATCGAGCCACGTGCGATCGCTGCTGTAGTAGTCCAGGACGGTTTGTCCCGCCCAGCCCGGCAGCCAGGGGCTGTCGATGATGAAACCAACCGGAAGCGGATCGACCCGCTCACCACCAAGAACCGCCAACAGCTTCTTCCACTGCTCGTTCGTCATGGCGTCCCTTGTCCCCAGGCAGTCTCAGAACCTCTTGACCTCGACCTCCGTGCCCGACTGCTCGGCGGAGACGTAGGCGCTGTAGATCGTCGCAATGCAGTCGGCCGCCAGCGAACTGTCGGTTTCCACCGGCTCGCCGTACGCGGCGGTGCGATAGAACGCCTCGATCTCCTGCGGATAGCCGGTGAACCAGTCCTCATCGGGTGAGGGGTTCGACCAGCCCTGCTTGGTGCCGATCTTCTCGACGACGTAGATGTCTTTGAAATTTGCGTCCACCGGGTTGTAGGTCTGCATCGCGGTATTCGGGTTGATGTTGCAGATCGACCGGTGGTTGTTGGCCGCGACCTCCAGCCAGTTGTGGATGCCGCCCAGGACGATGTCGGAGGCGAAGATCGTCGCGAGCATGCCGTCCTCAAAGACCACGTGCATCACCGAAAAATCGTCGATGTCGAAGTAATCGCAGCGGATATGCCCCTCGTCGCGGAAGTTCGGCATGCGGGTCAACGCGTGGATCCGCGCGGTGACGGATTTCGGACGGATCGGCGCCCCGTCGCGGGTCCTGCCTTCGACGCGCTTCAGATATAGCGCCGCGGTCAGAGGATGGCAGCCCTTGCCGATCATGACGCCGCCGCCGGAGTACTTCCAGTACGCGTAGGTGCGGGCGTGTGAGCCCGAATGGGCCTCCTCGCCGTGAATCCACAGAATCTGGGCGCCGGTCTTTTCGATGATCTCCCGCTCCTTCTGGATCGAGGGAGCGTAGATCCAGTTCTCCGCGTAGAGGATCTTGCCTTGGCTCCCGGCTTCCGCCTTGAGCATGCGTTCGACGCTGGCCAGCGCGCTTTTCCTCGCGGCCTTCTTGGAGAAATGCTCGCCGTTGAAATCTTCCGAACCGTCGCCGAAAAAGCCGGTCAGCGGTTTCTCCACGATCACGTACTTGTCGCGCTGCAGCGCCGCAATCGCCACCGACTCGTGGGCCGACGCGGTCGTACAGCAGTGGACGACGTCCACGTCATCCAGAAGGGCCTCCAGGCTGTCGTACACCGCGATTCCTCGCTTGTCCGCGTAGGCCTTGGCCCCTTCGAGCGCGTACACCCCTTGGATCTCGACATTCGTACCGTAAACTTTTCGGATCGCCTCGAAATGAAACGAGGCCGAGAACCCGGCGCCGACAATCCCGGCGCGAACGGTCTTCTTGTTCATGGAGCTCTCCTTGTCTGTCAGCGGCGCAACCCGCGGCGGCCTTCGTCAACGATTCGCAGACCCCCGGCCCGACGCCTTCGCTGCGGCCTCGTACTCGGCAAACAGCTTCGCGACGCCGGCTTGCATGGCATCGCCGTTGTGCACCACAACGCGGTAGCGCAGCGTCAGAGGCCGGCCCTTGGGAATCTCAGTGTACTCGCCGTCGGGCCAGTACATCGGCGTGGGCGAGAAGAATCCGTAGTTCCGCGTGAACCACTTCGACGGATACCAGCGGTTGTTCGGGTTCTGGAAGATGGCGAGCCCCTCGGTGACACCCTCATACGTGCCGCTGTAGTCGCACCAGGGCGAAGCGACGCCGAACGTGCCCTTCTCGCCGGAATCACCCTCGGCGTTGACCAGGGTCCCGCCGGAATCGACGCTCAGTTCCGGCACCACGCGCCCGGAAAAAAACGAATGGTTCGTCTTGCCGATGCGAATGTCCGTCAGCGGATCGAGCGTGACCTCGAAATCAATCACACGCAGGTCCGCACGCGGGACCGAGATCACGATCGTACGACGGTCGCGGATGACCGGCTCGGCGCCGGGTTGGCGCCAAAGACACTCGTCGACGAATGTCACCGACGGTCCCTCGGCGACGGTGATCTTCGGGCCTTGGGAGACGATCTGGCCCCGTTCGTTCGCGTCCTGCCAGTAGTTGCCGCCGTTGACCTGATCGCATCCGAAGAACAGCGAGTGATGGTGCGGCCAGGGCCACGAGGTCTCCGTCGTCACCGACCGGCCCGAGGCCGGACCGTTGACCGGCCAGAAGTACGGATACTTCTGGAGCGAGCCGTACTTGTAGCAAGTGAAGCGTTTGCCGTCGACGTCGACGACGAGACGCATGCGCTCGGCTTCGAGCCGCGCGGTAACATGTGGCGTCTGCGAATCAGCCGCCGCCACACAACGGGCCGCGGCCCACAGCAGACATGCCACCCGCAGCACCGCCGGCACGAATCCCTGCGATCGTTTCATGGTGTCCTCCCATCCCCTGGAGCGGTCCACCCGATGCCTTACAGATGCCAGGGACTGCGCATCGTGCGCGCCATCATCCGCGTCGCCTGCTCGTCGCCGAGGAACTGCTCCTTGTCCGGGTCCCATCGCAGCTTGCGTCCCAGACGCATCGCGATGTCCCCCAGCAGACAGACCGAACACGAGCGGTGCGCCACCTCGACCGGAGCGATCGTTTCCGCCCGCGACTTGACGCAGTCGTAGAAATTGGCCTTGTGATTGTTGCTCACATAGAGCTTCGTCTCATCCGGGCCGATCGTCTCCTCCAGCAGCGACTTGGGCTGCGCGTCGATGAACCCCCGGGTAACATGGACCCAGCCCGCGTCGCCCTCGAAGACCACACCCGACTTGTTCTCCTGCTCGTCGGCGCAGATGACCCGGACGCCATTGGCGTAGGTGTACTCGATGTGGAACCGCCCGTGCACGTCCCAGAGGCCCTCCTTGGGGAACTCCGCCCGGCCTTCGATCTCGACCGGTCCGGTGAGCTCGGTGCCCATGCCCCAGTGGGCGATGTCGTTGTGGTGGCTGCCCCACCCGGTGATCATGCCGGCGCTGTAGTCGCTGATGCGCAGCCAGCCCGGGCGATCATCGATCTTCTCGGGATGGACACGCTTTTCGGTGTACGGGGCCCACGGAGCCGGGCCGAGCCACATGTCGTAGTCGAGCCACTCGGGCACGGGCATCACCGGCTGCGGCTCGCAACCCGGATCGATTCCGAAACCGACCTTGACGGTGTGCAGCTTGCCGACGCGGCCGTTGCGGACCAACTCGCACGCCTTCCGGAACCGGCTGTCGGACCGCTGTTGGCTGCCGATCTGGAAGACGCGTCCGTATCGGCGGACCGTATCGCTGATGATGCGCCCTTCCTCCAGCGTCAGGGACAGCGGCTTTTGCAGGAAGATGTCCTTTCCCGCCCGCGCCGCGTCGACCGTGGGGATGGCATGCCAGTGGTCCGGCGTGACGATCTGCACCGCGTCGATGTCCGCGCGGGCCAGCAGCTCACGGAAGTCTCCGTAGGTGGCGCAGCCCTGATAGGAAGCGGCGCCGCTTCGCGCCCGATAGCGGGCCTCGACCAGCTTCCTGGCGTTCTCGAGGCGATGGGAGTCCACATCACAGACCGCAACAACCTGCACCTGGGGAAACCCCAGGGCCTCTCTCAGATCGCCCGTGCCCATGCGTCCGACGCCGATGCAACCGACCGTGATCCGCTCGCTCGGGGCCGACGCTCCAAAGACGCTGCTCGGCACGATGGTCGGCAGCGCCAGAGCGGCGCCCCAAACGGCTGAATTCCTCAGAAAACTCCGCCTTGAGAGATTCCGCATGTTGGATGGGGTACGATTCTTGGCGTGTGCGGGCGTTTCATTCTTCATGATAAGCTCCTCGAAATGGGCCAAGCCGCATCAGTCATTGGATGTGTGAGCTTAACACGGCGCTCCCCCCCTGTCAATGGCGTGAAGAACACGCCCTGAAGGCCGCTCGACAGCCCCTGTCACACCATCGGACGGTCCACTTTTTGACCTGAATCTTCGCGCCCGTTTGTGGTATCATACGCACTGTTCGCGCCGGGTCCTGTCGCGCTCGAATCGGTGGAAATGTCGGCCTATTTGGAGAACAAACTGATGAAGTCCACGCAGAACCGCAGAGAGTTCCTTCAGATCGCATCCATCGGAGCAGCCGCCTCGCTGGCCAGCCTGAGCTGTTCGCAGGCCGGCCTCCAAGCCAAGGATCGCGGCAGCCGCAAGCCCAGATTCCACCTGGGCATGGCCTCGTACACGTTGCGCAAGTTCGATCTGGACCAAGCCCTGAAGATGACCAAACGCGTCGGTCTGGATTACATCGCGTTCAAGAGCTTCCACCTGGCGCTGGACAGCAGGCCCGAGCAAATCAAGGAGGCCGTCGCGAAGGTCGAAGACGCGGGGCTCAAGCTCTACGGCGGCGGCGTGATCTACATGAACAACGAGGCCGAGGTCCGCCAGGCCTTCGCCTATGCCCGGGCCGCGGGTATGAAGGTCATCATCGGCGTGCCGCAGTACCCCCTGCTGCCGCTGGTGAACGACCTCGTCAAGGAATATGACATCCAGGTCGCGATCCACAACCACGGCCCCGGCGACAAGGTGTATCCGCTGCCGGAGACGGCCTACGAGAAGATCAAGGACCTCGACAAACGAATCGGTCTGTGCAACGACATCGGCCACACGATGCGCTCGGGCGTGGACCCGTCGGAGTCGGCTCGGAAGTACGCCGACCGGCTGCTCGACGTGCACATCAAGGACGTGACTGCCGCCACGGCCAAAGGCAGCACGTGCGAGATCGGTCGCGGCGTGATCGATATCCCGAAATTCGTCCGGACGCTGGTCGATATCGACTATGCCGGGATCGTTGCTTTCGAATATGAAAAGGACGAGAACGATCCGATGCCGGGTCTGGCCGAATCGGTCGGTTACGTGCGAGGCGTTATGGCCTCGCTCTGACGGCGTGTGTGCCGGCGGCCGGATTCCGCTCGGATGGTTCGGGCCGCCCGCTCGGCCACAGGAGGTGGCCCCTGATGCCGTACAACATTCGAATCGTCAGCACGTATCCGCCCCGCCGGTGCGGGATCGGAACATTCTCCCGCGACCTGGCAACGGCGCTGGCGCATTTCACGGCGGAGGTCGGGCACATCCGCATCGCGGCCATCGACAATGGACACGGACCCTACGACATCCCCGTCGATCTCGTCATCGACCAGTACAACCCCCGGTCCTGGCATGACACGGTTGTTCATATCTGCACTCGGGCGGTTGAGGCCCGGAACCCGACGGTGGTCGTGTTGCAGCACGAGTTCGGACTCGATCCCGACGCCCAGGGCAATGACGGCCAGGGCACCCATTTCGTTCAGATGGCCCAGGCCTTCCGCGATCGCGGGCTGGACACACTGGTCTATCTGCACACCGTCCTCGACGAACCCGACGCCCACCAGAGGCAGGTCATCCAGGACCTGGCCCGGTACAGCGACGGCCTGATCGTCACCACCGAAAGCGCCATCCAGATTCTCGAATCCGAGACCTATGGAATCCCCCACATCAAGCTCAAGCACATCGACCACGGCATTCGGATGCAGAATCCGTCGCAGTTCAACCGCCTGGCCATCAAGCAGGAGTACGGGCTGGAGGACCGCTTTCTGATCACCACGTTGGGCCTGCTCTCGCCGGACAAAGGCGTGCCGTACGGAATCCGCGCCTACGGCCGGTTCCTTCAGGAATCCTGCACGGAGGCGCAGCGGAAGCAGATCGTTTACCTCATTGCGGGCCAGGCCCATCCGGAATTCGTCAAGGCCGAAGGTGGCCTGCCGTACCACCGGTTCATGGACACGCTCCGACAGGCCCTCGACGAGGCGCATGTCACCTGGTGCAGGGTCAAAGAGCTGGGCGCCGCCAACTTCGCCGACTGCGATGTGGTGTTTCTCGACACCTTTCTCGACGAGCACACGCTGTTGAAGCTCTACGGCGCGACGAACGTGATGCTCCTGCCGTACCTGAACATGCAGCAGATCTCCAGCGGGATTCTGGCCGACACGCTCGGCTCCGGCCGCATCGCCATCACGACGAAGTTCCGTTACGCCCGCGAGTTGATCCACTCGAACAAGAAGTGCCCGGAAGGACTGATCATCGGCCGGTTCGCGCGAGGCATTCTCGTCGACCCCGGCGAGCCCTCGATCGAGCAGATCGCCCAGGCGCTCGACTATCTGGTCTTCAACGAGTCCAAGCGATTCATGATGGAGCGGCAGGCCCACCAGAGAGGCTATCAGATGCGGTGGAACAACAGCGCCTGGGCTCTGCTGCAGTACATCGATTTCATTCGGGACCAGAAAGAGATCGTCACCGGCCGAGGGCTCAAGTTCACCCGCGAAAAGCCGTCGAAGCTGGACGTGCACAAGTACCGTCGGGTCCCGGGGACCGACACCGGCGAGGCCGTCACGCCGGAGCTCAAGACCGGTAACCCAAAGTAGGGTGTGCACCGCACACCTTTCCGCTGCCGCATTGGTGTGCCATGCATACCCTGCCCCTTCGCGGACCGGCCTCACAGCCTGACGAGCTTCCCGGTGCGGGCTGATTCGTAAATCGCCAGAATCACCTGGACCGCCTTGCGGGCCTCGGGACCGTCGATCCAGAAACGCTCACCGCGTTCGAGCGCCTCGAGGAACGCCTGGAAGTTCCGGCGGTGGTTCTCGTAGCTGATCGCCGCCGGATCGGCAACCCCGCCGCCCCCTTCAATCTTCATGAACTGCTTGCGGACCTCGACGTCATCGGGGTGCGGGTCCGCAAACTCCCACAGCGTGATGCTGTTCTCGACGTTGACCACCGTGCCTCGGGTCCCGGTGATCTCGAAACGACGGTACTGGCCGGGGAACGAGGACGTGGTCCCATAGATGATGCCCAGCGCGCCGCTGGCATAGCGAACGACCGCCGCGGCGGTGTCCTCGGCCTCCATCTGATGGCCGAGCGTCGCGGTGTACGCCTGCACCGACTCGATCGGCGGCATCAGGTCGCACAGCATGTCGATCATGTGGATCGACTGGTTCATCAGCGCCCCGCCGCCGTCGAGCTTCCAGGTTCCATGCCAGGAATCCTTGTAGTACTCGTCGGTCCGCCACCAGGGGACATAGACGCCGGCGTAGGTGATCGTTCCGAACCGCCCCGCGCGGATCGCGTCGCGCAGCGGCAGCATCAGGTTGTTGAAACGATAGGGGAAGATCCCGCCGAGCCGCGTTCCGGCCTTCGCGTGGGCCTCGATCATCGCGTCGATCCGCTCCAGCGTGACCTCCAGCGGCTTCTCGCACAGCACGTGCTTGCCCGCCCGCGCCGCCGCGATCGTCGGCTCCATGTGCAGCCCGCTCGGCGTCGCAATCGTAACGATGTCCACGTCCTTGCTCTGGACCATCGCCTCATAGCTGTCGAAGGCCTGCGCGCCGTATCTGTCCGCCAGCTTCCTGGCCCGGTCAGGGATCTTGTCACAGCACGCGGTGAATTTCGCGTTCGGAATGTCACCGATAGCC
Source organism: Sedimentisphaerales bacterium (assembly GCA_035448545.1). Classification (GTDB taxonomy): domain Bacteria; phylum Planctomycetota; class Phycisphaerae; order Sedimentisphaerales; family Anaerobacaceae; genus Anaerobaca. Next base: position 67,976 of record DAOTJE010000016.1, read on the forward strand.
CTGGCGTGAAAATCCGCGATCAAGCCCGATCCCACGATGCCAAAATTCCACGTCTTCATCGCAATCTCCATCTGTGCAAGGAATCAGTCACACGCCAGGCCGACCTCGTCGGCCAGTTCCCGAACTGCCGCAATGGCCCTGGCGAACAGCTCGGGGCCGGTCGAGCCGCCGAACTGCCCACCTGTCTTGAGGTGCGGCTCCATCGTCAGGCACCCGTCGTAGTTCGCCGCCGCCAGCGCCGCCAGCAGCTCCTTGATCTGCCCGTCGCCCTGCCCCGGGAGGCTGCCGACGTCCGCCGAACCGAGCTTCCAGTCCTTGATGTGGACGTGCACCACGTAGGGCTTCATGATTGGCCAGCAGACCTCGACGTTGTTGGTGATCTTCTCGCCCCAGACGAAATTGGCGGGGTCGTAGGCCAGCCGCAGCCGCTCCGAGCCGATCGTCTCGACCAGGTCCACGCAATTCTCGGCGGTGTGGCCGTAAATGTGCGCCTCGTTCTCGTGCACCATCGTCACGTCGGTGCCCTCGACCACCCGCACCTTGGCGGCCATGCGCTCCATCACCTGCTGGCGATAATCGTCGATGTTTTTGCCCTGCGGCGCATAGTAGCTGAACATCCGGATGAACGGCGTCTCGAAGAAGTGCGCCAGATCGACGGCGTGTTTGAACTTGTCGAGGTGCGGCTCGAACGGCTCATCCAGACGGACCTTGCCGATCGGAGAGCCGATCGCGCTGACCTTCAGCCCGTGATCGCGGATCATCTTTCGCACTTCCTTCAGCTCCGACTGATTCAGGTCCATGATGTTCTTGCGATTGATGAACCGCGGCTCGATGTACCCGACCTTCTCCTTCGCCAAAAACTCCACCTGGCCGCGAAAGTCTTCCGTCACTTCGTCGGCAAACGCGCTCAATCTGGCCATGTTCAGCTTCTCCCATATTCATTTCAGGGGCGGCGTCACTTCGAAAAACCCGCCGCTTTCGCGGGCAATCGGCGCTCGATCTCGTCGAGCCGGTAGCCGAATCCCGGTCCGCTCAGCGTGGAAAGGTCCACGTGTCCGTCGCGCCGGCGGTAGAGCCCCGGATGGATCGCCTCTTCCGGCGCCGAGGCGGCCGGATAAAACTGCATCGCGTTGGTCTCGACCCCCATGATCGTGCCGGCGTGGGCCGCCAGCCGGCAGTGCGGAATCTGTGCCAGCATCGGGTTGGTCAGGTCCTGCACCATGAGCGTCATGCCGTGGGCCTTCGCCCAGCACAGGCTCAGCAGCGCGCCGGTCTGGGTCTTGCACGTCTTCAGCGCCACCCCCGTCCAGCCCAGCTCGCGTCCCAGCCGGATCAGCCGCCAGTCGTGGGCGCTCTCGTCCATGAAGAGGGGCTTGCGGGCCGAGACGCTGTGCACGTCGATCCGGTTTGCCTCCAGGTCGTACGGAAACGGTTGCTCGACGTAAAGAATCATCTGGTAGATGTGCGGCTGCTCCCACATCAGTTTATCCAGGATCGCGTTGACATAGTCCGGCTCGGTCACCGTGCAGTTGAAATCGCTCGTCAGCCAGATCGCGCCGTTCTCGATGGCGATCTCCCCGACGCTCACCAGCCGCTTGAAGTCCCACTCGGCGTCGTCACCCCGCAGTTTCACCTTCAGGCACATCAGGCCGTCGCGCTGAATCCAGTCGTCCAGCAGAACCGGATAGCCATCGCGGGGCTCGTCACCCGTCAGCTCGGAGGCATCGAGCAGGTCCTTGCCCCCGACCAGATGCCAGGCGGGCAGGATCGACGGGGCCGGGCAAACGAGGAAATCGGCCGGATACCTGCCCGCAAACGATACATCGCTGCCCGCCGCCGGCTCCAGGAAATGCGAAAGATCAACGTTCATGAACTCGGCATTATAGGTCGTATAGATGTCACGGCCGAGCAGCTTGCCGTAGGCGTCGTGCAGCGCGATGTCAAAGACCGAGCAGCAGACCAGCGCTGCCAGCCAGGGCATCGGCTCGGCATTCGCCCCGCGCTCGGCGTTGAACCGCTCCAGCAGCCCGCCCAGGACGGATTCGGTGAACCGATGGCCCAGCTCGATCGGGTGACCTTGCTCGGAGAAATCGGCCCAGGCCTGTGCCAGGACCACGCAGAACCGCTGCATGGCGTCGCAGCGTTCCTGGTAGCTCAGCCGGCTGGGCCAGACCCATTGCACACTCAAGGGCGTCTCGCCCCAGCCTTCGGTGCGCCGCCCACGCCGGTCCGTCACACCCAGGCGGACCCGCGCGCAGATCACCGAGGTCAGCGTCTCGGGCCCGAACTTCAGCGGAACCCGCGTCTGAACGGGGAGGAAATACAAATCCGTCGATACCGTGCGGATATCCGCCTCCATACCACCTCATTCATCTGACAGAACAGTCTGAAAGACCGACGTGGCAACGCCAGTGAAGGTGTATAGGCCCGGCCGTACCCTGTCAACCCAAACTTGGCCCTCGCCGCCGCAGCGCCGTTGCCTGAAAACCCAACGCAGGGGCCAGGCATGCCTCGCGCCCACCACCGCACAGCACACCGAAACCCCGCCCGACACCGTTGCTTTTGGCGCTTGCGTTGCGATTCGGAACCCCTATAATCGCGGGAGGTTTGTCTATGGGAGGCACCGCTTGTTAGGCACATGAAGTTGGCAGATATGTTCACCCAACGGACTTCGTCCACAGCACAGTCGAATGGAAAGGAGCAGGTATGGCAATCAACCGCAAGTTGAGAATGGGTTTGGTTGGCGGAGGCCCTGGGGCTTTCATCGGGGAGGTGCATCGCAAGGCATCCCGTCTGGATGGGGAAATCGAGCTGGCGGCCGGAGCATTCGACATCGATCCCAAGAAATCCCAGCAGATGGGCAAGCAGCTCTACCTGAACCCGCAGCGCGTCTATGACACCTACCAGGACATGCTCAAGGCCGAGGCGGCTCTGCCGGAGGACGAACGGATCGACTTCGTCGCCGTGACAACGCCGAACAACTGGCACTTCCCCATCGCGCGCGACGCACTCAAGGCGGGATTCCACGTCATGTGCGAAAAGCCCATGACCCTGACCAGCAAGGAGGCCAAAGAACTCCAGAAGCTGGTCGCCAAGAAGGGCCTGGTCTTCGGACTGATGCACAACTATACCGGTTATCCGATGGTCAAACTCGCCCGCGACATGGTCAAGAAGAACGACGTGGGCAAGATCCGCAAGGTCGTGGTGCAGTATCCGCAGGGCTGGCTGGCCACCGCGTTGGAGAAGACCGGGCAGATGCAGGCGAGCTGGCGGACGGACCCGAAGCAGAGCGGCGCCGGCGGCTGCGTCGGTGACATCGGGACGCACGCGGCCAATCTGGCCGAGTACATCACGGGCCTGAAGATCACGGACATCTGCGCCGAGCTGACGACGTTCGTGCCGGGTCGGGCGCTCGACGACGACTGCAACTGCTTGCTCAAGTTCGAAGGCGGCGCCAAGGGTGTGCTGCACGCCAGTCAGATCGCGCACGGCGAAGAGAACAACCTGGCCATCTGGGTCCACGGGGAGAAGGCCAGTCTCGAATGGCATCAGGAGCACCCGAACTATCTGTACGTTCGTCGGCCGGGCCGGCCGGAAGAGGTCTGGAAGCGAGGCAACGACTACGTCGCGGCCTACAGCGCCGCGGCCGCTCGCAACACCCGCATTCCTTCCGGCCACCCGGAAGCCTTCCTCGAGGCCTTTGCGAACAACTATCGCAACTTCGCCGAGACCGTCAAGAGCGTCCTCGAAGGCAAGAAGCCCGATCCGCTGGCCGCCGACTTCCCGGGCGTCAACGAAGGCGTGCGCGGCATGCTCTTTATCGAGACCGTCGTCGCCAGCAGCAAGAGCAAGCAAAAATGGACGCCCATGAAGAAATAGCCCATCAACCGATCTGCCCTGAGCCGAGACCATCGTTCGACGCACCCGACGCCGGGTGCGTCGGGCGATGATCGCTCCGGGCCCAATCAACCTGCCGCGAGTCGCGTTCGCGTTCGCGGAGGAGGGGTGTATTCCAGTCGCAGCCATTAGGAGCATCACCATGGACCATCACCATTCCGTGTCGCGCCGCCGCTTCCTCGGGACCGCCGCCGTGGCGGCCATGACCGCCTCCGCCCTGTCCTCCGGGGCCAGGGCCGCCCCGACGAACAAGAAGTTCAAACTCAAGTATGCCCCCAGTCTCGGGCAATTCCAGGCCCACGCGGGCAAGGACCCGATCGACCAGCTCAAGTTCATGGCCGACGAGGGCTTCACCGCCATGTTCGACAACGGCCTGATGGGCCGCCCGCCGGAACTCCAGGAGCAGATCGCCCGGGAGATGGACCGGCTGGGCATGACCCTGGGCCCCTACGTCATGTACGCCGAATTCGGCAAGCCCACCTTCGTCACCAACGACAAGGAATTCCAGGACTCTATCGTCAGCCGCACGAAGGAGGCCGTCGAGGTCGCCAAGCGCACGGGAGCCAAGTGGACCCTGATCGCGCCGGGCTGCATCAGCCAGCGCATGGAAGTGGACTACCAGACCGCCAACCTGATCGACAATCTGCGGCGCTGCGTCGAGATCGCCGAGCCGGCGGGCCTGGTGATCGTGCTGGAGCCGCTGAACTGGTGGGCCAACCACCCGGGCCTGTTCCTCCAGAAGATCCCGCAGGCGTACCTGATCTGCCGGGCGGTCAACAGCCCCTCGTGCAAGATCGTCAACGATCTGTACCATCAGCAAATCAGCGAGGGCAATCTCATTCCGAACATCGATCTGGCCTGGAGCGAGATCGGCGCCTTCCACCTCGGCGACAACCCCGGCCGCAACGAGCCCGGCACGGGTGAGATCAACTACAAGAACATCTTCCGACACATTTACAGGAAAGGCTATCAAGGCGTGCTGTGCATGGAGCACGGCAAGAGCAAAGGCGGCAAGGAAGGCGAACGAGCCGTGATCGACGCCTACCGAGCCTGTGACGACTTCGAGGTCTGATCCCTCGGTCGGACACGGCTGGTACAACATCCGTTGTGCGAAAGGAACGTGGTATGCATCACCATCTCACCGACAATCTGAAAAATCTCTCGCGTCGGCACTTCATCAAGAGCTCGGCCGCGGGCATGGCCGTCGCGCTGGCCGGCAAGAACATGCTGTTCGCGGCCCAGGCCAAGAAGAAGTTCCGCGTGGGCCTGATCGGCTGCGGCGGTCGCGGGACCGGGGCCCTGGAGAACTGCTTCGAGGCGGCGGGAATCCTCGACGTTGATCTGGAGGTCGTCGCGACGGCCGACTGGTTCAAGGACCGGGCCGTGGCAGCGGGCAAGAAGTACAACGTGCCGGAATCACGCTGCTTCGACGGCGCCGACGGCTACAAGAAACTGCTCGATACCAACGTCGAGGTCGTCCTGATGGCAACCTCGCCGAATTTCCGTCCGGTGCATTTCGATGCCGCGATTCGCGCGGGCAAGCACGTCTTCATGGAGAAGCCGGTGGCGGTGGACCCGCCCGGCGGTCGCAAGATCATCGCGGCCGGCGAACTGGCCAAGCAGAAGGGGCTGGCCGTCGTGGCTGGAACGCAACGCCGCCATCAGGCCGGCTATCAGCGGGTCCAGTACGCGCTGGAGCGCGGCGCCATCGGTGAGATCGCCGGCGGCGCGGTCTGGTGGTGCGGCGGCGCCCTGTGGTACCAGACCAGAAAACCGAATGAGAGCGATGCCGACTACATGGTGCGCAACTGGGTCAGCTTCACGGAAATGTCGGGCGACCACATCGTCGAGCAGCACGTACACAACCTGGATGTCGCCAACTGGTACATCGGCCGCACGCCGACGTCCGCCCTGGGCTTCGGCGGCCGCGCCCGACGCAAGACCGGCAACCAGTTTGACTTCTTCAGCGTCGATCTCGATTACGGCGAGGGTCTTCACATCCACAGCATGTGCCGCCAGATCAACGGCACCGACGGCAGCGTCCGCGAGTTCTTCCGCGGCACCCAGGGCGAAACCTGGGGCGGTGGCGGACTGAAGGCGACCAAGGAGATCGTCATCCCCGAGTTCCCCGACCGCAATCCGTACGTCCAGGAGCACGTCAATCTGCTCCAGAGCATCCTGAGCGGCAATCCCATCAACGAGGCGCACAACGTCGCGACCTCGACCCTGACGGCGATCATGAGCCGGATCTCGGCCTATACGGGCAAGCTCGTTCGCTGGAAAGACGTCGTGGAAAATGAGAACTCGCCCTACTACAACCTCACGCTCAAGCCGACGCCGGAAGACTTCGAGAAGGGCGAAGTGGTCGCGCCGCCGGACGATATCGCGCCGGTGCCGGGCCAGGATTAGTCACACGCCGAACCGAGCAGGCAATCCGCTCGGTCTGCCAAAGCAGAAACGAAAAGAAGTCGCGTCTTTCCGGGACGCGACTTCTTTTTTTTTGCCAGATGAACGCGAATCCCGGTACCGCGAAGGGATCTGCGTTCCTTGTTTCTAATCGAGCGGAACGATCTCGGAGAATTCCACGAACGCTCGGCCGGTTGGTTCATGCGGCTGGATCACCCCGACCAGCCCCACTTTGCGCCCGATAAACTTGTCCAGGTCGAGCCCCGCGGCCGCCCCCGTGGGCGAGACAAAGCAGATCGTCTTACCGGACTCATCCAGCAGACGATACCGCTTGGGCTGACCGACCGCCGGGGCATAGATACTCGTGCTCTCCAGCTTTCCGATCACCGCGTACCGGCTCATGTCCTCGATCTGCGCCAGCCGCGCCTGACGCGCCTCGCCGATCTTCTCGTTGACCTTCTCCAGTTCCTTGCTCTGCATCTCCACTTCTTTGGCAACGGTACAGGCCAGCTCAAACCGCTCAACCTGCTTGAGCGTGAAGTCGGCGTAGCGGGCCGCACGTCCACCCTCCTTGTTCTCCGCGATCGCCTTGAGCTTCTCTTTGATCTCGGTGTAGTTCTGCTGCGCCATCGGCTTGTTGCGCTCTTCCTTGACCAGCTTGCTCAGGGCGTAGTAGGTGTCAAGCAGATCGGACTCCGTGCGCATCTCCTGCGGCGTGGGTGGTGTCTCGAGGGGCGCATTGGGCCCGGTGACGATGTCCACAGGCGTCGTCGCGTCCGCCGGCGAGCGGACCGGCTGGAGAAACTGCGTGCTGACCCACAGATACGCCCCTTCCGGCGGCGCAATCTTGTAGTAGTCGTCCTTCTCCTCGCTCAGAAGCTTGACGCTCTGACCGCGATTGAGAACGACCTGCTTGCTCGTCGAGTGAATCGGCTCGACGTAGTCGCTGCCGGCGTACACGCCCACGTTGTCGCCCGTGACAATGCCCTGTGTCGGGTTCTCCATGTTGATGCTGACGTACTGCATCGCCACCCAGGAGAAACACCCCGGCGGCGGAACGATGCAGGACCAGCCCTGCTGGCTCTTGAGCACCTGGACGCGATCGCCCCGGTAGAGCTTGCCGCAGTGGTAGAAATTTGTCCCGGGACCCGAGCGAACGTGCACGTCGTTGCCGATCACCTCGGCGACGAACGGCCCCTCGGCCGCCGGGGCGGACCGGGCCATTTCCGTGGTCACCGCAAGATTGGCGTCCTGCTGGGCCCACGCCGGACCCGGCAGACTCACCGCCGCAATCCACAACAGGGTAAGCGACAACGGCCCCCAAAACGATATGCGCACCGCACGTCCTCGTGACTTCATGCGAGCTTGCATCCTACGTGCCTCCTTTACAGTATTCCCTTCGATGCATCAGAAACGGCCCGCTGGCAGGTCGATCCTTCATCCTTCTTCGCCTGTGAAACTACCGACTCTGGGCGATTTTGTCAAGCATCAAGTCGAAACGGCGGCGCACAGACCGAAAAAGTCCGGGCCGTCAGCTCTGTAGCTTTGCCAACTCGTCCCGGCACATCCGGAGTTGGGCGGGGTCCGAAAGCCTCTCAGCGGCGCGTTGCAGGTGCTCGATCGCCTCCTTCGGGCGGTTCAGGTACCGGCTGAACAGCAGCCCCAGCATCAGTTCCACCTGCTCGGCGTGCTCGTAACTGCCGTAATGGGCCAGAAACTGGCTGTAGGCCCAGGCCGCCTCCGAAGCCCGCTGGCTGCTGGCCAACTGGTTGGCGATGTCCAGCAGGTGCTGGCGCGGGAGCACCTGATCGCTGTCGATGTTCATCAACTGAACGTAGAGATCGGCCGCCGCCGCCAGGTTGTGCTCATCCAGTCGCTGGTTGATCGCACCGCGAAGGTCGCGCACATCGTCCTCTTTCTGCATCTGGGCCACGGTCTTCTTCACCTCCACCGCCTCCACATGCCGGCGCGTCCCGGTGCCGGAAAACGGATCGTAGCCGCCCGCGACTACGTCCCGGTACTGACGCCGCCGATTCCATCGCTTGATCATGGCCCACAGATCAAGCCCGTCCGTGCTCACCAGACGGACTGCCAGCAGCAACAGCGTCATCACGATGCCAAAGGCGTAGCCCGCCAGATGCGCGTCGTACGCGATGCTGCCCTGCCCCCGCGACAGGATATTGTCCAGGAAGATCATCTTCAGCACGATGAAGTAGAGCGCCGGCACCTCGACCGTTCCGATGAAGAAGAACCAGTAGATGATCGTCAGCAGCGACTGGGGAAACAGCACCAGATAGGCCCCCGTCACCGCGGCCACGGCGCCGCTAGCCCCCAGCGTGGGCACCGGGACCGCCGAGTGCAGCAGCGCCTGGCCGAACCCGCTGACGACCGCCCCGCAAACATAGAACATGGTATAGGCCAGGTTGCCCAGCTTGTCGTTGACGTTCTTGCCGAAGAGATAGAGGAAGAACATGTTGGCCAGGATGTGCCAGAAATCATGGTGGAGAAAGGCGTACGTCACGAACGTCCACCACGGCGAGAATCCGGGCACGAGCATGAAATCCTCGACCCAGAGCCGGTAGACAAGCCGCCCGGTGGGCGGGTAAACCGTGAACTCCAGCATAAAGACAATGACGTTCAACGCGATGAGCACGTAGTTGGCATACGGCGTGCGTCGCGGCTGGATGTTCACCCGAATCGGCAACAGCATAGCAGAGACTATTCTATAGAGGATTAGAGAGTCTTATCGGAACAGGCAGACAGTCTAATGCCCCCGCGGCGTTCGGGCAAGGCAGAAAAAAAGGACGGCCGGCGCCGTCCTCCTCGTGGAAATGAATCTTGAAGAAAAGTCGTTTTCCCCTCACGGAAAACACGCAGCCCGACCGTTTCAGGCCGCCCTCCTTCCGCATCCGTCCCGCTTCTGAACAAAGTATAAGAAGTGACGGGCGGGGGGCCAAACGTTGCGTCGAAAAAACTTCCCCCGCGGGCCGTTTCCTGCTAATTATGTCTGCCGATCCGTGACGCCGTCACGACGACCGAGAATCTGCCGGAGAATCCATGAAGACCGAACCGATTCCGCAACGTGTAAAGGCCATTCGCCGCCGGCTTCGCAAAGAGGGCCTCGACTGCCTGATCCTGACCAAGGCCGTCGACGTCACGTACGTGACCGCCTTCCGCGGCGAAGACAGTTGGGCCGCAGTCACCCCGAAGGCGGTCTACCTCATTACCGACAGCCGCTACATCGAGCAGGCCCGGAAAGAATGCGTGCGCACGACCCTGGTGCAGCGGACCGGACCGATAACCCAGGCCGCCGCCCAGCTCGTCAGGAAGCTCAAGAGCGACGCCGTCGCGATCGACAAGGCCGTCTCTCTGGCCGCCTGGCAGGCCCTGAAGAAGGGCCTGCGCCGCCCGCTCAAGGGCATCAGCGGGATCACCGAAGGACTTCGCAGTGTCAAAGACGCCACGGAACTGGCGAAGATCAAGAAGGCGGCGGCGCTGTCCGCCCAGGCGCTGGCGAAGGCGACGGCGTTCTTCAAGCCGGGAATCTGCGAAAGCGAACTGGCGGGAATCATCGACCTGGAAATCCGCCGGCTGGGCTGCAAGCCAGGATTCGAAACCATCGTCGCCTTCGGGCCCAACGCGTCCCGACCGCACCACCAGCCGGGCGCCAGAAGGCTGCGGAAAATCGACACCATCCTGATCGACTTCGGTGCCCGATACGACGGCTACACCGCCGACATCACGCGATGCTTCGTCCTGGGCAAGCCCAGCGCTGCCTACCGGCGCGCCTATGAGGTGACCGCCCGGTCGCAGGCCGCCGCGATTGCCGCCGCCAGGGCGGGAGCGAAACTTCGTGACGTGGACGAAGCCGCGCGCAAGGTCATCCGCGACAGCGGGCTGCCCGTCTACGGCTACGGCACCGGTCACGGCATCGGACTGGAAATCCACGAAGACCCGTTCCTGCGGCCGGAGTCCGAAGGGACCTTGCAGGCCGGGCAGATCCTCACCATCGAGCCGGGGGTCTACATCCCGGGCAAGCTGGGCGTCCGCATCGAGGACGACATCCTGATCACCGAGAACGGCTGCCAGGTCCTAACCGGCGCCTGCCCGCACCTTCGCCTCTGACCGGCTGTCGGCGAAAGGCTGCTTCGGCAGGCCCTTCTTTTGAACAGGCTTTTGTCCGTCGGGTTTGGGCACGAACATGTCGTTGGCGGTCAGGCCGCAGCGACGCGCGATCATCAGGCTGTACTCCAACTGGCCCACGTCGTCCTTGCCGCCGTTGTTGGTCCCGAAGGAGAACGTGGCGCCCGCCGCCTTGGCCTTGCGGACGAACCGCTCGCTCGGCAGGCGATACCGCGCGTTGATCTCGATGGCCACGCCGTTCTTGACCGCCGCGTCGATCACCTTGTCCATCCGCTCATCCGTCCAGAGCGCATCGTACTCGTCCGCGATCGCCGCCGGCAGAAACGTCGGGTTGACGTAGATGTCGATCGGCTCGTTCGTCAGAATCCCACCGTCCGCTCGACCAGCAGGTCCATGAACGCCTGCTTGTCGCCGATCTCGACCTCGCTCGGAATCCACAGGCGCATCCGCTTGCCCGCGTCGTTCGTCCACGTCATCGAGTCCGTGAAGACGTAGTCGAACTTCGCGATCGTCTGGGGCGAGAACATCGTCACCCACTCGCGTCCCTCCGCCTGCATCGCGCGGTACGCCGGCGCGTCTTCGAGCTTCTTGAGGAAGGGCTCCAGTGCCGCATCGTTCGTCGTGGAAAATCCGACGCCGCAGTTCTCCGCGATGCCGAACTTGACGCCTCGCTGTTGCGACATCGCGACCGCCTCATCCAGCGTCAGGCCGCCCTTGAGATGGACGTGGTAATCCACGATGGGGAAATCGAGAACGGGCAAGGGCTTGACGTAGATGTTCCGATAACGGACCGTGCTGCCCGGATCGTGCCCCTGCAGAGCGAAGGTGCCGCCCCGGAGTTGCCGATCCGTCGCCGTCCAGTCCACCACCTTCTTGCCGTCCACAAAGACCGTGACATGGTTGCCCTGCACGATGATGTGCTCGGTGAACCATGTTCTGTCCTTGGCCGAGTCGGTCCGCACGTCCTGGATGCCGTACAGGCTGCCGGTCTTGCGCGGGTCGGCGGCGAAACTGTTGTTCACCTGGACCTCGAAGCCCCGCCGGGGCCAGTCGGTGTCCTGATACCGCGTGTGAAAGTAGATGCCGCCGTTGGAGCCCGGCTCGGTCATCACCTCGACCTTCAGCTCGAAGTCTGTGAACTGCGCATCTTCGACCGGCCCTGTGTAGAACAGATGGCTCCGCGCCCCATGCGCGACGATCGCCCCGTCCTGGACCGTGAAGGTCCCGACATTCTCGCTGGCCTTCCAGCCGTCAAGCGTCTTGCCATCGAACAGCCGCAACCACGCCGCATCCCCCACCTGCCCCCCCGCCGGCATCGCAAAGACGCCTAACGAAATCATCATCAATACGATCCAGGCTATCCTGCTCATGGAAAAACCTCCTGCAATCGGGTGTCAGTACTTCCAAGCGAACGAAGACCCGGCGTCGCCCCGCAAGGCCCAACGCCGCACCCCCATCAGACCCGATCCCCCACCCGAATGCAACACCATGCCCCCGACCATCGCCCCGCTCGCGATTCCACCGCCCGCCCCGGCAGGGTGCGCACCGCACACCTTCGCGCTGTTCTCTCACTTCGCCTCAGTTGGGCCAAGCCCTGGGATCGGGATGTCGGTCAGCACAAATGGTATCTTCACCTCTACGGGATGGACCGCGATAAGATGACGTATGGTGTCGTAGTCATTCTGGTCATGCTGCTCGAGCTTGCCAAAACATGCTGCTCCGCGCTTACCGAACGGATCACTCCAGACATGTTCCTCCGGTAACGCAAGCTTGTTTGTCTGAGAATCATAAAGCTCGGTTCCGATGACCACGTAGTCCCCCAGCGACCACGAAACCGCCATGATCCAGCGATCTTCCAGGGCAAGAACGGCTTGCCCTGTCGTCGACTGCACGAGCGTGCGATATTCGTACAACGCACGGGCCGCTGTCGGTACGGTGAAGCGGTGAGGTGAACCTGAGGGAATGAAGGGCCGATACTCGATCGGACCTGGTCGTGGGGGGGTATCCACTGTCACAGCGATGCGCAGATCCGGAGCGGCGTCGATCCAGGGGTGGTTCGGCTCGAATGGAATATCCACTTCGATCACCTTCTCGGCATAGAGCGCGTGGAAATACCCCGTCAGTTCTGCCACCGAAGCAGGTATAGCCTGGCTTGGGGCGAGGATCAGTTGCACCACTGCACGCGGCAGTTGCACGCTACCACGTCCGCCAAAGCCCTTGGCTGCCCGATACTCCCGCACAGGGTAAGACCTCGGAAGCCAACGAATGTCAGTACCACCTCCATCCACGGCTGTTAGAATGACCGGATGGTTCACGTCCAATCCGACCAGATTGCTGGAATCGAGAATCTTGAGATCCAACGAGAACGTCAGCTTTCGCTCAAGCTTGTTCCTGTCGCGCGTCAACTTCTGCCCTGCGTTTGTCACCTCCGATGAGACTATCGCTGAAGTGCACACCACCTCAAGCTTCTCGCGTAGATTTCCGTACAGGGCGTTTGCATCCACCGGCTCTCGCTGAACCCGTTTCACTTCTTCCGCGTGGAGGCCGTGTTCACTGGCGTGGACCATGCCAACACCGGTAAATACGGCACCCGCCAGGAGAATGGGAAAAAGCGACATTCTCATACGTGACGTTCTCATGGGTATCCCTCCGAATTGCCTGAACTCATCGAAAGTCCAGAGCCTAAGGGACAGACCCCGTCTTACGCCGCCTGAACGACAGCGAACCGTTGCGGGCGACAGCCAGCGGCTTGGAGACAGTGGGCCGGATTGTAAGAGCCTCTCGGCGCATAGCTTCCCTTCGCACATCCGGGGTATAGTCTACAGGAATGCCTCTGTGGCGTCAACGGTCTTCTGCCGACGCGATTGTCCATGCCGAGGGAGCGGGAAGGAGCCGTGTGCCCGTGTGAGAGCGAGGGAAACCAAAAGTAGACTGAAACTAGTGGAAACTGAGAACCGCCATTCGTGCCCGTCCTCAGTTTTCCTCTGGTTTCCCTGGTTTCATTGTGGTGTCAAATGGGGAATCTCGGTTGACCGCTCCTGACGGCGACCGTATACTGTGATTGAGGCTCCCGGCCGCAGATGCTGCGGCTGGGGCGAAGGCCCCGGGCGCACTCCACCTCGCAAGGGAAGGAGACAGCCGTGCATCTCAAGAGAATTCAGAAGACGATTGGCGTCGGTGTACTCGTGCTGCTGTTCTGCGCTGCCGCTGCGCTGGGCGTTCTGCGGCTGAGCATTCAATCCGGTCTCGACAAGTGGTGCGCCGTGGCCCAGCAAAGTCATCCGCATCCCGGCGATGACGTCGCGGCCCTGATGGCCTACGTCCAGTCCGAGTCCCATTCCTTGCGCGACCGCAACTACGCCGTCTGGGCCCTCGGCCAGGCACGGGATGTGCGGGCCTTGCCCCTTCTCGAACGCTACTACACCAGACAGCCGTGCGACCACAACCGATCTCTCTGCCAGGGTGAACTCGCCAAGGCCATCAAGCTCTGCCAGGACCCAACGCCCAACCCCCTGTTCATCAGAACGCCCACGGCCCGCGCCCGTTTGTAGTGGGCCCGTGAGAGCCTATCACGAGGGTAATCCGCCAAAGGCGGATCACTACGAGCCAGACCCTGACCTCAAGCCAAAACGGGTAATCGCGTCCCGCTTGTGGTGGACGTGAAACCGGCGTTTCTCGGGCTCGTCGCCATCGCTACGCAACACGGTGCAAGGGAGCGGGCGCACCTGCGCTACTCGGCGTGGGCGCGGATGTAGGCGCGGAGGATGGCGTTGATCTTGGTCTGGTAGCCCTTGCCCTGCTGCTTGAACCAGTCCAGGACGTCGCGATCGAGACGCAGAGAGATCAACTGCTTGCCGACCGGCAGATGCACCTGCGCATTGCGAAAGAATTCCTCGTCCAGTTCCGCGATCTCCGACGTATCGATATCCTTGTCGGACATCTTGCCGAGCCGTTCCCAGTCAGTACGTGATTTCTTCGTAGAACTGCTTCGTTTCATAGGTTGTCGCCTTCCGCGCAGAGATAATTCGCATCGTGTCTTGCTCTTCCCACTCGACGAAGACCACTGCGGCGACGACGCTCCGCAGCAGTCCGAGCCCGATCCAACGGTCCTCACCGTAGTCTTGGCGCGTGTCGAGCCACAGCAGCATGGGACGCTCGAACATGTCCGGCACATCGCGAAAGTCGATGCCGTGCCGTCGGATGTTCTGTTTGTTCTTCTTCTCGTCCCACACAAACCGCATACCTATAATGTATATACGATACGTAGCTACGTCAAGAGCAAAAAACCGCCGCATGTATCCTGGGGAGAACCGAAATGGTGGGGGCAAGTCCCCACCCTGCAAGTCCCCAAGGCGCAACGCCAGCAGCAGGCGGGGCTTGCGCACCATTTGCGTTGGATCGGCCTTGGAAACCACGGTGGCGGGTGCTCGTGGGCGGCAGGGCGGGCTTGGCGAGGCGCCTGCGCTACGGTCTGAGGCTGCCACACAACGCGGGGGCTTCGGGTTGGCTATGCCCCACCTGTAGCGGTCAAGAATCGAGGCTGCCACACAACGCGGGGGCTTCCGGCGACTCAGGCTGGCTGACTGCTTCGGGTGAAGACGGGATTCAGCGACCGGGCCATCGCTTTGAGCGCCAGGATCGCCATGCCCTTCAATCGGGCCGCCTCGATCACGCGCGGGCCGAAGTTGCCTTCGTAGAACGTCGCGAAGTTGACCGGAAACAGGATCGAGTCGAAGTCGTATCGCTCCATGGCCGCCAAGGCCGCCTCCCCCGAGTGAGCCGAGAAGCCCACGTGGCGGACCTGGCCCTGCTTCTTGGCTTCGACAAACACCTCCATCGCGCCGCCGGCGGCGAACGCTACATCCACGTCCTTCTGCACGTCGGTAATGGCGTGAAGCTGGTAGAGATCGAGGTGGTCCGTCCGCAGGCGCCGCAGTGACTCCTTCAATTCGGCCGCGGCGCCATCCTCTGTGCGCTGCGTGGTCTTGCAGGCGAGGAACACGTCCTTGCGATAAGGCTCCAGGGCCGGTCCGAGCTTGGTCTCGGCGTCGCCGTAGGTCGGCGCGACGTCGAAGTAGTTGACTCCCCTCTCGACCGCCTGGGCAACCACGCGGTCGGCATGCTCCTGCTCGACGCCGCCTCGCCCCAGGATTCCAGCCGCCACTGCCGTACCGGCGGCAATCGTTCCGTTTCTCAGGAATTCTCTGCGTCGCATCCGGGATTGTCCTTCGATCTTCCGGCCTCTGGCGTCTGTGCAAACCACACGATCCACTTGGTACGCAGAGCGCGACCGCGACGTTCGACAATCAGCGGGCTGTGCCGATATGCGAACGACGGATGGCGGCGGCAAGCGACGCGTGCCGATGCAGGGACGAGCGGGGTGCACTGCGTGTCTGTAGGCAGGTTCCTGCCGAAGGCTTTGTCATCTCTGAGAGCGTGCCGGAGGTCATTTCGACCAAGAGCTTGCCCTGAGCGAAGTCGAATGGGGCAAAGCCCGCACAGAGAAATCTGGCCGAGGATAAGGCAATGTCCCCTTCGCAGCCGGATTCCTCCACTACCCCATTCGACTTCACTCAGGGCTAAAGGCTGCGCTCCGGTCGGAATGACAAAGTCGATTGCAGCCCCCCCGTAAAGATCTACCTACAAACATCAAATGCGCCAGGACAGGCGAGAGGAGCGCAAAAAAATAAGGAGACGAGGGCGACAAGAGTCGAACTGGTTGTAGGCCCGTCTCCTTGTTGCGATGCGCCGTATCGCACATACCGCGGATCGTGCTTTCGAGACCAACTGATCTCCGTGTGCACTCGCAACATCTATAGTATACGTCAGAGAGGGCGGCGGGTCAAATGATTTTGCGTCGGGCCCGGTATTTTTGCGGGCGGGAAAGGCTTATTCTCCGGTCAGGTATCCGGTGATTCGGACGTCCTCGGCGAAGGCCTTGATCTGGACGTGGTCCAGGCCGACCGCCGCGGTCAGCAAGGCCATCGGCTCGGCGATCTCGACGGCGCCCTGCGAGCCGAGGATCTTCGGCGCCACATACACGCAGACCTCATCGGCCAATCGCTGGCGCAGAAAGGACGCGAGGACCTTCGGGCCGCCCTCGACCAGCACCTGCTGAACGCCGCGGCGGCCCAGCTCGTCGAGCAGCGAATGCAGGTCGCAGGCTTCGGACGAGCCGTCGCAGGCGAGCAGCTCAACCCCCCGCTTGGCGATGCGTTCGGCGTGTTTGGGGTTGGCGTCGAGGGCCGAGCGGCGCGTGCAGACCAGGACGGGGCTTGCCTTGGGCGTGCGCAGGAGGCGTGATTTCAGCGGGATTCGCAGCGTGCTGTCGAGCACGATGCGGACGGGCTTCCTGCCCTTGCTTGGTCGCGGCGTCAGCATGGGGTCGTCGGCGAGGACCGTGTTGACCCCGATGAGGATCGCTCCGACGCGCCGGCGCAGCCGGTGGGCGTCCTTGCGGCTCAGCTCGTTTGAAATCCACCGGCGCGCGGGGTCCTGCCGGGCGTACGCGAGCTTGCCGTCAAGGCTCTGGGCCCACTTGAGCACGACCCAGCACTTGCCGGTGGTGATGTGCTTGAAGAACGGCGCGTTGAGCCGCCGGGCCTGCTCCTCGCAGAGGCCGACCTCGACCGCGACGCCCGCCTGACGCAGCCGCTCGATGCCTTTGCCCGAAGCATGCGGGGAGGGATCGAGCGTCGCGACGACGACGCGGGCGATTCCGCCGGCGACGATCGCCTCGGTGCACGGGCCGGTCTTGCCCTGGTGGCAGCAGGGCTCGAGCGTGACGTACATCGTCGCCCCTTCGGGCTTGATGCTGAGGTTGCGGCAGTCCTCGATCGCGTTGACCTCCGCGTGCGGGCCCCCGAATGCCTTGTGGTAGCCCTTGCCGACGAGTTGGCCGGCCTTGACGATGACGCAGCCGACCGCCGGGTTGGGCTCGACCGAACCGATTCCTTTCTCTGCCAGCTTCAACGCCGAGAGCATGAACTTCGCATCCTGATCGTTCATGTCACTTCGCCTCTCCAGAAAGCATCTTCATGAATTGTCGCTCGTCGATGACGGTCACGCCGAGCTGCCGGGCCTTGTCAAGCTTGCTGCCGGGCTCGGCCCCCGCCACGACGAAGTCGGTCTTCCTGCTCACGCTGCCGGACGCCTTGCCGCCGGCATCCTTGATCGCCTGCTCGGCCTGCTGCCGCGTGAAGTTTTGCAGCGAGCCGGTGACGACGACCGTCTTGCCGGACAGCGCGCCGGTGCGCGGCTTAGCCGCCTCGGCCTGCGGTCGCACGCCAACGGCCAGCAGATCGTCGATGATCGCGCAATGCCGGGGCTCCCGGAAATACGCATAGATGCTCTCGGCCATGACCGGCCCGATCTGGTCGATCGCCTCCAACTCCTCCAGGCTGGCGTTTCGCAGCGCCTCCAGCGAGCCGAAATGGTCGGCCAGAATCTGCGCCGACTGGCCCCCGACGTGGCGAATGCCCAGGGCCGCCAGAAACCGCCACAGCGGGCGGCGTTTGCTCGCCTCGATCCCGTCGAGCACGTTCTGGGCGCTCTTGTCGGCCATGCGATCCAGCGCGGCGAGGTCTTCTTTTCGCAGTCGATACAGATCGGCGAACCCCTCGACGAGCCCGCGATCGACCAACTGCTCGATCAGCGAGGCGCCGAGTCGTTCGATGTCCATCTGGCCGCGGCCGGCGAAATAGCGCAGCCGCTCCTTCAACTGTCCGCTGCAATTCGGATTCGGACAGCGGACGTAGACCCCCGCTTCGTCCTTGACGACGTCGCTGTCGCAGACGGGGCACTTCTTCGGCACCTCGAACGGCTTGGCGCCTTTGGGTCGCCGCTGCTTCTTCACTTCCACCACCTGCGGGATGATCTCGCCGGCCTTCTCGATCACGACGGTGTCCCCCGGCCGCACGTCGAGCCGCCGCATCTCGTCGAAGTTGTGCAGGCTCGCCCGCCGCACGGTCGTGCCCGACAGCCGCACCGCCGTCAGGTTCGCCACCGGCGTCAGAATCCCGCTCTTGCCCACCTGCACCGCGATCGATTCGACCACCGTCTCGGCCCGCTCGGCCGGAAATTTGTATGCGATGCACCAGCGCGGGGCGCGTCCGGTCGTACCGA
Source organism: Sedimentisphaerales bacterium (assembly GCA_035448545.1). GTDB lineage: Bacteria > Planctomycetota > Phycisphaerae > Sedimentisphaerales > Anaerobacaceae > Anaerobaca. Next base: position 86,546 of record DAOTJE010000016.1, read on the forward strand.
GAATGTCACGCTGGTCGTACCGGTTGACTTTCACCACCATGCCGTCGATCTGATAATCCAGCTCGAACCGTTTCTCGCTCCAGCTGTGGCAGATCTCGATGACCTCGTCGATGTCCTTCGCGCGGCGGATGTGCGGATTGACCGGCAGACCCAGCGTCCGAAATCGTTGCAGCGTGTGGTAGTGATCGGCCGCCAGCGGCTGTGAGACCTCACCGACGGCGTACGCGAAAAACGCAAGATTCCGCGTCGCGGTGACACGGGCGTCGAGCAGCTTGAGCGAGCCGGCCGCCGCGTTGCGCGGATTCGCAAACGCCGGCTCCCCCGCCTCCGCCCGCATCCGGTTCAGCTCGACGAACGAACGCGTGGGCATGTACACCTCGCCGCGCACCTCCAGCACCCTCGGGACCTGATCGCCGTTCAGCAGCGACAGCGGGATCGACTTGATCGTCCGGATGTTGGCGGTGACATCGTCGCCCACCTCCCCGTCGCCGCGCGTGGCACCCGCGACCAGTACGCCGTTCTCGTAGCGAAGGCTGACGGCCAGGCCGTCGATCTTCAGTTCCACGACGTAGTCATAGTCGGCCCGGTCGAGCCCCTTGCGCACGCGCTCGTCGAACGCCTTCAGTTCCTCGGCGCTGTAGGTGTTGTCCATGCTCAGCATGGGGACCGCGTGGCGGATTGTGGCGAACTCTTCGAGCGGCCGGCCCGAGACACGCTGTGTCGGGGAATCGGCGGTGATCAGCTCCGGGTGCGCCGCTTCCAGCCGCACCAGTTCTGCAAACAGCGCATCGTATTCCTGGTCGCCGATCTCGGGTGCGTTGAGCACATAATACAGGTGGTCGTGCCGGCGGATTTCCTGCCGCAGTCGCTCCAGGCGTTTCCTGACGTCACCAGCCATCGTCGTTCGATCATCCGTTGTCCATCATCCGGGCCCTCTCGCCGGGCCGCCGACTGATTATAATCACCCACTCGGCCGGATCGCCACGCGAAATTCCTACCGGGCAGCCGCCCGACAGGTACGCAAGGGTTGTGTGGCAGCCTCCAACACCGAGAGGATATGACCGGCCGGACCACGATGAGGGGCAGGAGGGGTGAGGGACTGCCAGCGAGGTCGGTGTTCGCGCGAACCGCCGGCGCGGAGCGTTGGAAAACGCCACAGAACTCGTCGGTGACAGCCCCCGCAAGAAAAAAACCACCCTCCTCCAGGGATCAACCGGTTCGCGGGGGCGTTGACCGGATGTGGGCGGTGATAAGAAGAACGCGGATCGGCCGGGCCGCCTGCCGGCCGATCGCGACTGGTTGCTTGCCTGTGCCTACGGCGCCGTCCCACCGAATCGACCGGTGGACGGGTCGTAGATGAACGTGCCGCGCGTCCGCGACGTGATGTACACGTATTGACCGCTGATGCGAAGAATCGCTTCGACCTCACGTTTGTCGAACACCCGAGCGGCGCCGGACTGCAACAGCGCCCGGTGCAGATCGGTGCCGAGTTCGAGAATCAGGTCGTCGGGAAAACCGACGCGCCGCATGATTCGGACGATGTCGTCCGAGCTGAGGTCTGCCACTTCCTGGTTGGTCTGCGGCACGATCGAGATCCCTCGCACCTGGCGCGGCCCCTGCGATTGCGGCTCGAAGGTCGACGACGATGCGCTGCGTCGGCCTGCCGAGCCCAGCTCACCCCATTCGACCGGTTGGGCGTGGCATCCGATCACCACCAGAACCACCGGCGCCAACAGCGCCGCGATGGCTGTTATCCCCTTGATGGTCTCTCGTCTGATCCGCACGGCTTCTCTGCTCCTCGGCAAATGCCGGTTATCACCGCAAATTCCTCAGACTGGCCTCAATGTCGCTACGGGAGATGCCGGCCGCGGGCGTTGCGGTCTGTGCACCCGAGCCCAGTGGCTGCGGCTGCGGCTGGGGCCCGGACGGCATGCGGACCGAACCGGCGCGGACAGTGGTCCCGTCAGGCACCAGGTGCGCCGTGACAAAGACCGCGATTTCCCGCGAGGACGACGAGTTGTCCGTGTTCTTGAACAGCCCGCCCACCAGAGGCAGGTTGCTCAGCCCGGGAACGCGCTTGTCGATCTTCTTCGAGCGATTCTCGGTCAACCCGGCCAGGGCTACGGTACCGCCGTCTCGGACGGTCACGACGTTCCGGCTGGTCCGTCGAGTCACCAGCGGCAGGTCGCTGCCGGCGGCCTTTGGAATGCTGTCGCTGACCTCCGTCGCCATCTCCAGCGTGATATCGTTGTTGTCGCCGATCCGCGGTGTGATGCTCAGCTTGGTTCCCGATTCGATCTTCACCATCTCCGTCTGCGAATAGAACAGCGCGTTGTTGGTGATCGTCGGCGTCAGCATGAAATACTCTTCCGTCAACACACCCAGTTCCGCCAGGCGCCCGTCCTGCGCGAGCACCTGCGGATTGGCAACCATCTGCGCCTGGCTGTTCTGCTGCAGCAGGTTCAACGCCATCAACAACGAATCGGTGAACGTCTGATCGGGGGTGTAGCCAATCTGAATGCCCCAAGGCCAGGAGCCGGCGTTGTCCAGATTGAACGCCGTGCCAAACGTGCCGGCGCTGATCTGCGGCCAACCCCACTCGACGCCGAGGTTCAACAGATCGCTGTGTTCCATGGCCACCACTCGGGCGTCAAGCAGCACCTGCCGCGGCTTGAGGTCCAGCTTCTTGACCTCGCTGACAATCCGCCGCGCCAGGTCCGGGGGCGCCGTCACCGAAACAAACCGGTTGTTCGGGTCGTTGCTCGTCCGCACATACTGGGCAAACGCGGGCGAGAGGAGTTCCGCGATCCCCCTCGGGTTGCGGTAGTTCAGGAACACGTTGTGGGTTTCGCTGATCTCCGGGAACGCGTCGCTGTCGGCGCTGCGGTCCGCAACGAGGTAGTAGTCGGGGGTCTTCTGCACGACGAACGGCGAGCCGGCCAGGACCGTGCGAAGGGCCGTATCCAGGTCCACCTCGCTCAGCTCGGCGTACACTTCACCATACACGTTCGGGTCCGGGACGATCGTCACACCCGCCGCACCGGCGATTTCCTGCAACACATTCCGCAGGTCCTGGCCCTGCCAGGTGTTGGTGATCGGCAGATAGACCAGGTACGTATCCGCCACGGCCTTGTACTTGTACTTCGTCTGACTGAGAATCCGCTGCAGGGCCAGCGGTACCTGCATGGGGACCAGCGTAGTCACATCAAAATCTACCGTGACGACATCGGGCTTGACCGTCGCGTCGACCGCGATCTTCACACCCGTTCGCTCCGAGATCCGCGTCAGGACGTCCAGCACCGTGGACCCGCCGCCACGCACATCGGGCAGAGAGGTCAGACGCTGCGTCGGCCCGGCCGGCTCCTCTGTGGGAAGCGGGGGCAACAAGTCGGGCAGTCCGGTCGTTCCGCCATCCGTCTTTCCACCTTGCTGCCGGATGACCTCGATCTCCTTGAGAAGTCGCTCTCTCTCTGCCTGCAAAGCCAATACCTGCGGATCTACCGTGGCGTCCGACGGTGTCGTGGTGACCGCAGGCGGGGTCGCGATCGGCGGTGTCGTCGTGACCGACGAAGTTGTGGTGGCCGGAGGCGTCACCGGCGGCGTGACGCGCGCCGGCGCCGTCTTGTCGATATTCTCGGTCACGTTGGCATACGGCAGGCTCGGCGGATTGAACTCGAACCCTTCCTTCGTCGGAATCAGGTCACCGGTCCAGCCGTAGGGAACCTGAATGGTGTACTTGCCTTTGGCATCGGTCACAGCCGTGGCGCCGGTCGGCTGGGCAGTGATGGTGACACCCTGGATCGGCTCGGTCCCGAACACGATGCTGTCGGTGATGGTCAGCATCTTGACCTTGCCGACGAAGCCCACGCCGGGCACATTCTGCATGACCGCCTCCAGGGCCTTGTTGGGCGGAGTGAAGTTGTATCCCTCTTTGGTCGGGGTGATGCGGCCCTTCCAGCCGTAGTCCACCGCCAACTGGAACTCGCCGTTGGCATCGGTGGCGGCCGCGCCGCCGTTGTTGTCGGCCACCACGGTCACGTCCGCAAGGGGACCGGTCTCGGACATGATGCGGCCCGAAATCGTCAACTGGATGATGCTGGCCTGATAGTCATGACTCGTTTGCGAGGCGAGCAGCCCGTCATACGAACGGCTGGACGGCTCGAAGGAGTACCCCGCCTTCTTGGGCGTCACGGTCCCGGACCACTTGTACGGCACTTCGGCGCTGTACGAGCCACCCGGTCCCGTCACGGGCCGACCGGGCAGACCGTCCATCATCACGCCCGGCAGACCGATGACACTGCCCGAGATCGTGAACTTGATCGGGCTGGCCTTGTAGCTCTGGTCCGACTGATCGGTCAGGACGGAGCTATAGACCTTGTTGCTCGGCTCGAAGGACCAGCCTTCTTTCGTCGGGGTCACGGAACCGCCCCAGCCGTATTCGACCTTGGCCGTGTAGAACCCGGTCGCGTCGCTGACCGGGTTGCCGGGCAGACCGTCCAGCGTCACGCCACTGGTCCCGACATTGCCCGAGACCGTCAACTGCACGATGGTGGGGGTGTAGTTCTCGCCTTCGTGATCCTCGACCACTTTCGTATAGTTCTTGCTGCTGGGGGTGAAGGTGTATCCCGGACGCACCGGGGTAACCTTGCCCGACCAGCCGTACGGCACGGTGACCAGGTAGGCGCCGTCCATGTCGGTGATGGGATTGTCCGGCAGGCCTTCCAGCGTCACGCCGGGAAGCCCCGTCGAGCCGCTGATCCGGTAGGTGAAGACCCGCGCGACGTAGTTCTCGTTCGTCGCAGACTCGATCACATTCTCGTACGTCTTCTCGGCCGGCGTGAACTCATGGCCCTCCTTCGTCGGAGTGACCTTGCCCGACCAGTTGTATGGAACCTCCACGCGATACACACCGCCCCCGCTGGTGATCGGATTGCCGGGCAGGCCCTTCATCACCACACCGTCGGCCCCCACCGAGCCGGCGATGGTGAAGGTCATCTCGCGCGCCGTAAAGTTCTCGTTCAGCAGATCCTTCTGGACCGGGTTGTACATCTTCTGAGCAGGCTCGAACCGGTAGCCGACCTTCTCGGGAATCACCAGACCGCTCCAGCCGTAGTCGACCGTCGCACTGAAGCGTCCCGACGCATCGCTGGTCGGGTCACCGGGCAGGCCCTTGAGCACCACACCGGGCTGCCCCGCCGAACCGGAAATCTTGAAGGTCAGCAGTTGGGCGGAGTAGTTCTCTTCGGTCATCGCCGCGGTGACTTTCTGATAGATCTTCTGCTTGGGCTCAAACGTATAGCCAAGCTTGACCGGCGTGACGGTCCCACTCCAACCATACGGCACCTCAGCCGTGTAAACGCCGTTATCATCGGTCGTAGGTGCATCGGGCAGACCCTGCATGGTGACGCCGGGCAGACCCACCGAGCCCGAGATGATGAACTTCTTGACGGTGGCCGTGAACCCCTGACTGTGCGTCACCGGTGTGATCAGTAGCACCACACACAGGACCATCACCCCGCCCGATAAAATCCTGCCGATCTGTTGCCTGGTCATAGGTCAACGTCCCTTTCTGTAGCCGTTTCTACGCCATCCACGGCTTTCCCACATCTATCGGCGATCCCGCGCCCTGCGTTAAGCAAAAACCGCCCCCGCGGCATGCTACAACTGGATCTGCGTCGGACCTCCGACAGCATCCAACGAAATAACCTCCACCGATTTGGTGCCACCCTCGTCCGTAATTCGGATGGCGGTTTGACGTTGCGCCACGGCCCCTTGGGCGTACTGCATCACGGCCGTGACGCGGTAGGTTCCGGCCGGAACCGCAGAGACGTCCAGAACCGCCGTAAACTGGCGGGTCTCCAGCGGCAACATGTTGCCGCTCTGCCCGAAGATTTCGCTGCTCATGAGAACATCGCGCAGCGTCTGCCCTGCGATGCCGGCGGCCGCCTCGGTCAGAAGCACACGGCAGCGAGGCAGCACGTGCGTGTTGCCGATGTTGGAGAAGCTGGCCGTAACGATATACCGCGACGTCGTCGACGGCGAGAGCGTCAGCTGGGTGCCGACAACGCGCGGCGTGCCCGTCACACCTCTGCTGTTCAGATAGATCAGGCCCTCGCTGATGCCCCCCCTCTGTCCGTCCGCATAGGTCGCGTGCAGCCGGACCGTGGCATAGTAATGCGGCAGCGGATTCGGCAGATTCGGCATCCGCGAGATAATCTTCACGTTCTGTCGTCCATAGCCGCGCAGTGTGAACTGCAGCGGCTCGATGGTCACCCAATCAACGCAACTGAAATCCTGGCCGCGAAGGTTGTTTCCTGCTTCATCGGTCATGGCCCTGCTGGTCATGTGGCTGGGCAGCAGGAGCTCGGCATCGACGGTCACCTCGTCTTCGGAAGCATTGCTGACCTTCAGGATGGTCGTGCGCATCGCTCCGGGGATGACCTCGATGGACATTTCCCGCGGATCGAGACTGAGGGCCGCATCGCTGGTAGGCTTCTTGAAGCGGTCGTCGCCCACGAAGTCGATCTCCTTCTGGATCGTGTCGGTGCGTCGTCCGTTGACATACAACGCCCCGAGGATCCGGTACTTTCCCGATGGCAGGGGCCGGCCGATATCCTGCTGGAGGTTGATCTTGACGCCCGGGATGATGCTCGTTTCCGGATAACCAAACTCCGTGATCTTCTGCCAGTGCCCGCCCACCTGGCCATAGACGCTGGTCGCACCGACGAGGCGCGCATAGGTCTTGCCCTTGTTGTTGACCCCCAGGGTCACCAGCGTCGCCGCGGGCGTGGTGTCGACGGCTTCCTGAAACACCAGACCGGCGTCGGTCAGCTGGATCTCATCCCGGATCGTATGTCCCTGTACGTTAATGATGATCGGAACGATGAACTGAAGAAGCACGGGCGTGCGAATCCCGGTGTCGTCGTCTTCCGTCAGCCGGGTCTGGGCAATCAGGGCCGCACAGTAGTGGCCCTGTACACCCACGGGGATGTTGATCCAGAGATTCATCACCTTGCGCTGGACGGGTTTGAGCTCGACGACGTCTTCATCGATACGAAGCCAGCTGAGACAACTGCGAAGTCTGGAGATGTCCACCCGGTTGGGCTGGCTCTCGGTGCCCACATCGACCCAACGAGCGCCGTTCGGATCGGGAACGACCTGGGCATCGGGTTCGATCGTCTGCCAAGTGCCCGTGGAGTCCTGGGCTATGTCCACCAGCCGAATGTCAATGGTGGCCGGTGCATCGGGGTTCTGGTTCTCGATCGCGAAGGTGCTGACCGTGCGGACGTTCGGATAGGACGCCAGATCGATCCGCATCGGCTGGACCATGAACTGGCCGAAGGCCGAGCTGCACACGGCCAGAATCACGGACAGGACGCCGCACCCCCACGCCAGCGGACGACGGCCCGCCTGGGGCACCCCGAGTGTCTGATGTTCCAAGAGGCACAAATCCTTTCGCTTCGGTCGCTTGTCACATGCATTCACCATCTTGCATCTCTCACAGCTCATTTCGGTTGCTGGTCTTCGACGCACCGGCCAAATCCGCGGCCTGGCATCAATTATGCGGCTTTCTACCTCTTCGGCATTCCAAATAAGGCACTTGCCCCGTTTCTCTTGATTTCCCCATGAGCCACCCCCATACCCACCATGCCGCCTCGCATCCGAACTTGCTTTCCCAGAACCGAATCTGTCCGGGATAACACATTGCTTAGATTACCAAAACTGCCCGGCCTTGTCAATGCCCAAGTTGCCTATATTCTCGGTTTTGCGGCAGTTAGGGCACACCACGGAACACATCGACAAGCCCTGAAGACCCGGATCGGCCCCGGCAAGGTGACAGGCCATCCCTTATCGGAACCAACTCGCCCTGGGCGGGCGAACCCGGAAAGCGCGCCAGCAGAAAAAAAACCGCCCCCATGCAAAGAAGAAAAGGAAAGAGGGGAGAGATGGACGATAGATCCAACCCTCCCCTCATGACTTGTTTCCCCCGGCTCCGACGAGCGCCACAGTCGTTTTCAGCCTTCACTGAACGCCAGACAGACGCACCGCCCAAGCCGAGTCCTGCCATCAAGTGGCTACTACTGGGGGGCAACTTTCAACGTAACGGTCGCGACCCGCAGGTCCTTCGTGCCACCAACCAGACCACCGGTTCCCAGCTGGGCGTTGGTCAGCTTGGCGCAGACACTGACGGTCCCGCCACCCACGCTCAGGGTGTTCGGGGTCACGCTGCAGCTGTAGTCGCCGTTCACGGCGCCGTTCTTCGCGATCGAGGCGCTGATGTTCATATTGAAGTTCGACTGGATCGCCACGTTGGTGCAACCCTCATAGTTGTGCTTGCCGCTGGACGTCTGCGCGGTCTGGGACAGCTTGATCTTCAGCTTGTCCTGGTCCGGGATGTAGCACCAGAACCCGATGTCCATCAGAACCGGAATGTCCGTCAGTTCCTGGGGGATGTAGCCACCCGTCGGCCAATTATGGATCTTAATCTCCCCTGCGGGGGCCATTGCGGCCAGCAGAGCCACCACTGCGACTGCAAAAAGACTTTTCTTCAACATCTTCACTTCCTTTCTAACTTTGAACCCTCGCTCCGAATTGGCCGATACGGCCCAGTGGAGCTAAACCCAGAAATCCGGCTAGGCACCACAAACACCTAAGCCGCACTCAGCAGCAGGCAACCAAGCATTCACTGACCAGTCCGGATCTGCCCGCTCCATGTCCGAAAAGCCGTGGCCCAGAGATTCAAATTCGACCTGCGATTTTCATTCCCACTTGGCATTTGACATCAATGCACCGCCCCGAGGGGGCCAACCTCTCTTGGCGGCTCGCAAGCGGCCACTCGCCTGCGAGATGTCATTGCGTCATCACCATACCTCCTTTCTCCCCCATCCCAAGTAGAGGGGCCTCTATTGGGGATAGCACCTTTCCATAGGTCCTGGGCAATTTACGATTTTGCGAATGAACACTTAATGCCCGACGGAATTACTAACGCACCCCTGAGTCTTTGCTTGCCACCGGTCAGGGTCCGGCCATTACCGTAATCACCAGGGCTCCGCGATACGACCCCTGCGGATACCGATTCGCCCCATTAACCTTCACCAGGAGGGCCAACGGGACATCGACGCCGGCGGCAGACGTCGGCTTCGATGAACTGGCCACCGTTGCACGTCCCTTCTCCACCGGGATTTCCTTGTTGTTGACCGCGACGGTCAAGTCCTTGGCGGAAATCACCGCCTTGCCACCCTCGTGACGAAAGGTCCGAAACGACGCCGCCACATGATAGGGACAGTTGGCCACGACGCGAGCATAGAGCTGCGTCAGAACGGAATACGGCCCCGGCCCCCACACCGTCCCCAGATCCACCGGCTCGCGCTGCACCGAGACGATCACGAACGGCTCCGGCATGCTCACCGGAATGTTCACCGCCCAGGCAGCGTCCGCCATGGTCAGGAACGCCGTGACAATCACACAAGTCTTTGCCAGATTCTTCATTCTGTGTCCCCCCGATACCACGCGCACGCAAAAAACCAGGCCTGCGCAACTGTTCCCTGGCAACAGCACTTATCAAGAACCACCCGCTCAATTGTCTGAGAGCTATTTCTGGCCGTCTGTCCCATCGCCCCTTCGAAGGGCGACAGAGCTATCCGGCGAGACGATGGGAGAAGTGGAAAATGACAAGAGACCGATGCGTCGCCACATCCCTGGCTCTCGCCCTCCTCACGTTCTCACTCTCCTTTCCGTTTCGCCGGCTTCGGCCACCCACCGAACTGAAAACATCAAACCGGCAACAATGCATCCCACCTCGACACAGCTCTCCTATAAACCCCAAACTACCACTTTCATGTCCCAATGTCAAGCACATTTTTTGCCGACAGGTCCGTATTTGTCCATCCATCTTATCCTGTCCATCTTCGCCATTGTACCAGCAGCAATGTCATATGTCAATCAAATACCAGTTCATTTTACCAGACTTAGCGCGATTTCCAGCTTGCACCTGCGACCATTGGCCCCGTCTGTGTGCACCCGCCCAAGGCCTGCTCGCAGCGTCCCGCGGGTCTGCGTCGCCGCCGCTGCCGACCGAGTCCAGATCGCGCCGTGGCACCGTCGCAACAGGCCCTTGGCTTACCGAATTCCCGGACCATTTCCAGGCGCAGCGCCCGGCCCAGGCATACTGGAGGTGAAAACCCCGGTCCGTCTGACACTTGCCCGCAGGGAGGCCGTCTTTGATATACCTAAGACACAGTAGGAATTCTGCCAGGAGGGGCTGACCGGCGGTCAGGTCATGACACCGCGACAGCAGCGTGCCCGTCCGGCGGACCGACTCTCTCCCATCCCAGGTCCGGTTGTAGGGCCTGTAGCGTCTGCACCGCGCCGCCAGTGTCTCGTATCGCGGCACTCGTGGCTCCCGGCAGAAGCAGAAACGTGGCAGCGTACATGCGCTGCCTTGGTTCCCGCCGGCCTGCCGCCTCCAGCCTGCGGCCTGCCGTCCCGCCGTAGATGCGTTGGTCGCTTCTTGTGACCCGTGGTCCGCCGACTTCAGACTTCAAACTTGAAACTCAAGACGTCAACACTCCCCACCCCCGCCACGCAATCCCAAACCCCGCCGGAACCGGCCGGGGGACACACTTGACGC
>DAOTJE010000017.1:0-93754 GCA_035448545.1 Sedimentisphaerales bacterium
CATTATCCCGCTCCGGCAAGAACCGAAAAGATGTCCCTCGCCGGACGGTTACTATTCTTGTGGTATCATGGACTCACGAGATGCCGTTTTGGGGCGGTGGATGAGAAATCATAGCCTTGGCATCGGATGCCGTCCGGAGGACTCAGCTATGATCAAGTTCTCCTGTCCGAATTGCGGCCAATCGATCCGCGTCGATGACCGATACGCGGGCAAGAGTGGCAAGTGCCCCCGCTGCAGGACCGCAGTGGGGGTGCCCTCCCAGTCGAGTATCATCACATTCCGCTGCGATCGTTGCGGTACGAAGATCAAGGTCTCCAGCCGCCACGCCGGCAGGAGCGGCAGGTGCCCCAAGTGCCAGCAGGCGGTGGTGATCCCCGGCGGTGAACGGGTGCCGACGGAGAAGAGTCGGGCCCGGACGGTTGCCTGTTCGATGTGTGGTCAGGCGATTGACGTGCTCACAGACTCCGCGGGGGCATTTGTGGAATGTCCAGCGTGCGGGAGCTTCCTCGATGCTTCTACCGGCCTGGTTGCGTCCGAGTCCGCGAGTCCGGTTCCGTCTGAGACGGAGGGTGAATCCCGGCAGGAGCCTGTGCCATTGCCCGCGACTTCCACCCGCTCGAAGCGCCGCCTGCTCGTGCTTGTCGTCGGCGTGCTCGTCGTTGCGACGGCGGCTCACATCGGTCTGGTCCTGTTCCTCCGCTATCGAGACTCTGCGTCCGACAGCGAACCGGTCATTCCTCGCCGACCGGACGTCGTGGAGACAGCGCCTCCGGGCGAGTCGGCGACTGCGGAAGCGCCGCCTCCCGGGCCCGTCGTCGCGCCGGAAACAGTCTTGCCGTCCAGGCCCGACGCTGTTCCACTGCGGTTTGCTCCCCATCCCGGACCCGGCCCAACCCTGCGCGTGAGCACTCGTCTGGATATTTCTTCGCAGGAAGAAGGGCGGCACATGGATATTTCAAGCACCCAATCCTTCACGGTTGTCCTGGAAGCGAACGAGCCGCAGGCTGATGGGACTGTCCCTGTCACGGTTACGCTCCGTGCGATCCAAGTCCGCACTCAGATGGACGGAACGGTGCTGGGGGAATACGATTCGGCCAGGCCGCGAAGCGAGGCGGACTCGATGGCGGGAATCTATGTGCCCTTCGTCGGGAAGCGTTTCACGATTCGCGTTTCGGGTCAGGGTGAACTGCTCGATCCGGGATTCGATGAACTGTTCCTGGCCGTTGCGGCCGACCGCGTCGAGGCCGAAGACGACATGATCCGAGAGCAACTCCACGAGAAGGCCGAGGAGGCCATTGCCAAGACCGACCAGCGCTACGGCTCGCGCCGGGGCAGGACCCTGGCACTGAAACAGCAGTTCGAGGAATCCATCATCTTTGGCGCCGATGCGATTCGCCACCTGCTTGATCATGTGATAGTACCCTTGCCGCCTGAGTCCGTGCGGAGCGGCAGCCGGTGGGAAGGGCCCATCCCGGTCCGGTTAGAGGTGCGCTTCGAGATGCCCGGCACGTACGCTGTGACGGCCCTTGACGAGGGTTCATGCATGATCGTCGCCGAAGGGCGGCGAAACATGGAGGACGAACCTGTCATCTATCAAGTCGGCACGACGACCGTCAGCAACAGAGTGGGTGGCTCGTCTCAGATCCATGTGGCCGTGGACTGCCCGACCGGTTGGCTGCGTTCCAGGGAGCAGAACACTTCGCTCCGCGGCCGCGTTTTGAGGACCACACCCTCGGCGCCGGGTCAGCCGACATTCTCCGACGTCGCAATGGAAATCACCACCACTGTGACAGCGGTCGAGTGACGGCGCTCGCATGCCACGGGCCACAAGAAGACTTGCCTGGTTCCCGGTCGGTACTCATAATATCAGCGCACGACGCCGCCGCGAAGGCGGCGCGATCCGGGATATTGGGGATGTGATTATGTCGGCTTCATCCGAGATCACGGGGACCTCTTTTGGCGAGATCACGATCGGCAAGACCACGTATGAGACCGACGTGTACGTCCTGGCCAGTGGCGAGGTCAAGAGACGCAAGAAACGGCTTGCCAAAGAGGTTTACGGCACGTCACACAAGATCGGCCCGGCCGAGCTGAAGAAGATCTGCAAGGGCGGGCCGAAGAAGGTGTTCATCGGCACGGGGCACTCCGGTGCCGCCGAGCTGACGCCGGAAGGTTGTGAATTTCTCCGCGAGCATCGCATCGAGTTTTGCGCACTACCCACGCCCGAGTTGATCGAGGCCTACAACAAATTCACCAGGCCCAAGGCGGCCTTGATCCATGTGACTTGCTGACGCAGGGCGATCGGTCTGCATCGCTCATGCGACGATCCGGCGGGGTGCGGAAAGCACCGGCCAGCCCGCGGAGGTGTCGCGGAGATGTCCGTTGAGGAAGCACTCGGTTTCTCGCCGGGCTCGTGCGCTCCACGCGAAAAGGTTCTCATGATCGGCGGCCGCGTTCTCGCAGGCCGAAAGGTCAATTCGAACAGAACGGTCTTCGCGTCCATCGGGCATCAGAGAACGGTTCCGTTTCATCGCAGTGCTCCATGCAAAAAAACCAGGATTCTCACGGCGGCGATCTGTCGATCCCCGTACCTACATAGACGCTCTCGGCGCGATTTTCTAACACCCGGACGCGAAATTCCGTGAAGATTCTCCATCGCCCCATCACCTCCGGGCTTGGGGCAGGCAGTCCGTAGCGCGGGATGAAAGAACTCGGCGAGATTCACCGTGGTCTCAGTAGGAATCAGCCTCGCGGGTATCTTCGCAGAACGGCGTGCCATCGGACTTTGCCGAACAGGTTGATGCCAACGCCCAGCCAGAGGAATCTCGCCCCGAGCTTCTGTTTGAACCGGACGGCGGAGGAATTGAAGCGATGGGTGACGCTGTAGAACGTGTTCCGCCCCATGCGGCGGAGGGCCTCGTACGTGCGATGCCGCAGGTAGGGAGCGACGTTCATCCCTCGGAAGGCGTCCCGTGTGAACTGGTCGAACAAGTAAACTTCGTTTTCGCGCAGGGCGATTCGATGCCACACATAGGTACATTCGGCGAGGTCGCACCAGACGAATGCCGCGATCTGCCCACGGTATCGGGCCCCGAAGCAGAGTTTGCCTTCGTCGAACCGTTGGAGCAATTCGGCTTCCGATCGCCAGGGGACCAAGGTCACAAAGGTCCGGATTTCGTCAGGTCCGAAAGGGCTGAAAGTGCAGTCCTCGAAGCCCGAGTCCGAGCCTGGTGAGGTGTCGTCGGTCTGTCCTTCCTGCGTCCAGTAGTAGAATTCAATATGGATTCGGAGCCGGGGCAGGACCCGCTCAGTCAGTTTCTGCAGGACCAGCCGGTACCGGATCGCGCGACCCAGTTTCATCCACAAATCCATCGTCAGTCTTCCAGAGATTTCGGTGTCGTCCGAGCCGACATGCGGCCTGGAGGCTCTTGCGCGGTCCGCAGCGGAGTGTCTATCCTATGCTGCCGGAGTGCTTGATTGTCCTGACTTGGCATTCTCGGGGGCCGTGAGTCTTCATGCGTCGAAATACAGACAGGGCATTTGTGCGGATACCGCCGGACGATGTAGTGTCGACGGACCTTGCCGAACAGGTCGATGCCGACGGCCAGTTCGAGGAACCGGGCGTTGACTTTCCGCCTGACTCGGACGGCGGGCGAATTGAAGTGCTCGACCACGCTGTAGAAGGTATCCCGCCCCATCCCTCGAAGGGCCTCATAGGTCCGCGACAACAGGCAGGCCGCTATGTTCTTCCCCCGATAGGCTTCCAGAGTGAACTGATCAAACAGGTAGACTTCGTTGTCGCGCAAGGTGCCCCGACGCCACAAATAGGTGCACTCGGCGAGATCGCACCAGACAAATCCCGCGATTTGTCCTCGGTGCTTGATGCCGAAGCAGAGCATGCCTTCGTCGAGCCGCTGGAGCAATTCGGTTTCCGACCGCCAGGGGACCTGGGTCGCGATCGCTCGAATCTCGTCAGGCCCAAAGGCCTGGAAGGTACAGTCGTCCAGGTTGGGGGGGAAGTCTTGCGGCCTGCTACCGCTCAGGCCCTCCTGGACCCAGTAGTAACAGCGGATACGAATTCCAAGCGTGACCAGGACCCGCTCAATCAGTTTCTGCAGGACCAGCCGGTACCGGATTGCGCGACTTACCTTCCTCCACAGGTTCATTGCCATTGTTCCTGACCTGTCTTATTGTGACAAGAGGTGCGTGGGACGCCTGCACAGATTCTTCACCTGTGGGTTTATATCGGGTAACGTCACGGAATTCTTGACTGGAATGGGCTGGTCCATCGCGATGCGGCCGGGCGGCGGTTTGCAGACCCCCGGGAGAATGGTCCGCAAGATGAGATTTGCCTTGCCAGATTCTGCACAAAATTGTAGACTCCCGCGTTTAGTCTACAATCTTGTGGTCCCCTTTGGAATAGACGAAAGGTTTGGCCCGAATGAAAGCCAGGCAATCGGCGGAAGTGCGACTTCTCAGCGATGTGGCAAAGGCGTTTGCCGAGTCACTGGACCTCGAGGAGACGCTCAAGAGCATCCTGAAGTCGCTGGATACACACCTGAAACTGCGGCGTGGGACGATCACGCTGCTGGACCCCCAGACCGAGACGCTGACCATCCGCGTCGCCCACGGACTCAGCGAGAAATCCAAGAGCCTCGGCAGCTACAAGGTTGGCGAGGGGATTACCGGACGGGTCGTGCAGACCGGCGAGGAGATTGTGGTACCCGACATTTCCAAAGACCCGCGATTCCTTGGTAGGACGCAGGCAAGAAAGCCGGCCGATGGCGGACGGACCGCCTTCTTCTGCGTGCCGATCAAGCTCGACGGCCGGACGGTGGGCGCCCTGAGCGTGGACCGGCAGGCCCAACGGACGGACAGCTTCGAGGCGAATGTGCGGCTGCTGAACATCATCGCCGCGATGGTGGCCCAGGCCATCAAGCTCAACAAGCTGGTCGAGTCCGAGCGGAAGTTGCTCCAGGACGAGAACGTGCGGCTGCGGCGCGAGCTCAAGACGCGGTTCGACATGCGCAACATGGTTGGGACCAGCAATGCGATGCAAGAGGTCTATCGCCTGATCGAGCAGGTGGCGGAGAGCACCGCCACGGTGTTGATCCGCGGCGAGAGCGGAACCGGCAAGGACCTCGTTGCCCACGCCGTGCACTACAACAGCCTCCGCGCCGACAAGCCCTTCATCAAGGTCAACTGCACCGCCATGCCCGAGACGCTGCTGGAGAGCGAGCTGTTCGGGCACGAGAAGGGTGCCTTCACCGGTGCCGTCGAGCGCAAGATCGGCCGGTTCGAGCGGGCCAACGGCGGAACCATTTTCCTCGACGAGATCGGTGATTTCCCGCCCAGCCTCCAGGTCAAGCTGCTCCGCGTCATCCAGTTCCGCGAGTTCGAGCGTGTCGGCGGCGTCGAGACGATCAAAGCCAACGTCCGCATTATCGTCGCTACGCACAAGAATCTCGAAGAGTTGATTACGGAAGACCTGTTTCGGGAAGACCTCTATTACCGCATCAACGTGTTTCCGATCTACCTGCCGCCGCTGCGCGAGCGCAAAGACGATATCATGCTGCTGGCCGACCACTTCCTCGAGCGTTTCGCCGCCGAGAACGGCAAGCATATCACGAGAATCTCGACACCCGCGATCGACATGCTGACGCGCTATCACTGGCCGGGCAACATCCGCGAACTGGAGAACTGTATCGAGCGGGCGGTTCTGTTGTGCAGCGACGACGTGATCCGCAGCGAGCACCTGCCCCCCTCGCTCCAGATGATCGACCGCACCCAGGTTGTCGCCAACCCCTCGCTGACGGAGATCATCGCCAACAAGGAGCGAGAGCTGATTGTTGACGCACTCAAGAAGGCCGGCGGCAGCCAGCGCCGCGCCGCCCAGGAGCTGGGCATCACCGAGCGCATCCTCGGCTACAAGATCAAGAAGTACGGCATTCACCCCAAGTACCTGTAGCGGCCTGTCCGGCGGCAGTTGCACGCGGTTGTCCGTGTTCTGCACACAAGCATCGAGGCTCCGTCGCCCTCCTCGCGCCCCCGTGGCGAAGGGCCTGCCGCGGGTAGCTTCCTGCTACTTGCCCGCAATGTTCTCCTTGACGATTCGTGCGGGCATCCCGAGGACCTGGACATGATCGGGCACGTCGCGCACGACGACGGCACCGGCACCGACGATCGAATGCGAGCCGATGGAGACGTGGTCGATGACGATGGCTCCCATGCCGATGTAGGTGGCCTCACCGACGGCACAGGCACCGGCGACGTTGGCCCCGGGCTGAAGCGAGCAGAATGGTCCGATCGTGGTATGGTGTCCGACGAGGACGCCGCGATTGACGATCACATGAGACCCCAGGCGCGTGTGCGACGCGATCACGCAGCCGGGGCCGACAACGGTCCCTTCGCCAATCTGTGCTTGCGGTGAGACGACGGCGCTCGGATGGATCAGGGTGACAAAGCGCATCCCGATCTCGGCGGCCTGCTGCACGAACCGGCTGCGTAACGTCGTGGACAGCGCGCAGATCCCCCGGCAACAGCGCACCAGAGGACCGATTTCCTCGATCCAGTAGACCGGAAGCCCTCCCAGCGGACGGTTGCAGCGGTCGCGATCCGTGTTCTCGACAAAACCGGCGACGTGGACGCCATGGATTGCCGATGCCAGATCGGCCACCTCCTCGGCGAATGTCCGCGTCCCCAGGATCAGCAACTCAACGGTGTTCTCGGCCATCTCGCGAAGTCTCCAGCGTCGGGGAGGGTTCTGCCACGGCGGATCGAAAGGGTCCTGCCAGCGAGACGATCGGGTGCGGTGCCGCGTCAAAGAACCCACGGACCGCCGCGATGACCGTATCGACCTGTTCGTTGCTCATTTCGCAGAACAGCGGGAGAGTGAGCATCTCGCTGTAGAGTCGTTCGGCGACCGGCAGCGACGTGCGCGACTCGATGAATAGACGATGAAGATGGTTGGGAATATAGTGGATGCCGGAAGCAATGCCCCGATCCTTCAGGTGGTGCATCAAGCGGTCACGACGGCCGTCTCGTACGCGAACCACGTAGAAGAACGGACACGTTCGTTCGAGGTGCTGCCGGCGCAGCGTCAAACCACCGAGACCGCCGAACGCTTCGTCATAGCGCCTTGCGATCTCCTGTCGGCGTTGCAGGAAGAAGTCGAATCGCTTGAGTTGCTCCAGTCCGATGGCGGCGTTGATATCACTGAGGTGGTATCGAAAGCCCGGCCCGGTGACGTCGTAGAACCACGGCCGCTCGCGATCGCGTCGGGACCAGGTGTCGGAATCGATGCCGAGCACGCGCAGGCGTGCGACGTTCCGCGCCAGCTCGGAGTCGTTCGTGGCGATCGCACCGCCTTCACCGCAGGTGATGTTCTTGACCGGGTCGAAGCTGAAACACGTCAGGCGGCTCAGCGTTCCGACTCGCCGGCCCGCACAGGTTGATCCGAAGGCATGTGCGGCGTCCTCGACGACGTGGAGATGTGCATCGGCTGCCAGTTGCTGGACGGCCTCGATGTCACAGGCCGTACCGCCGTAGTGCACCGGTATGATCGCCTTTGTACGTGATGTGATTCGGACCGCGGCGTCGCGAACATCCAGATTAAATGTCCACTCGTCCACGTCGCAGAAGACCGGCGTCGCTCCGGTCATCCGCACCGCTTGTGCGGTGGCGACGAATGTCAGCGTCGGTACGATGACCTCATCGCCCGACTGAAGACCCAGGACGGTCAAGGCCAGATGCAGGGCGGCCGTCCCGGAGTTGACGGCGACTACGTGCCGGACCCCGAGGAACTGCTGCAATTGCTCCTCGAACGCGCGGCAAACCGAGCCCATGCCGAGCCAGCGACTCTCGAAGACACGCTGAACAGCGGCCAGTTCTTCCGGCCCCAGATACGGGCGTTGGACAGGTATGCTCATGGGAGGACTCCGGATCGAGCTTCAAAGTGCTCCCGGCCGCGCCGGAGCACATGCCAGACTACAGGATGCCAAGCCAGCTCGCTCGTTATGAAGCAGCGGGCGGACTCGGCAATCGCTCTTCGTTCGGATTCATGGTTCAGGTAATAGAGAATGATGTCGATGAAGGCATCCGGGTCGGCCTGGACGAGGTGTTCGGCGCGAAAGGGATGCGGGTCGGACGTCCAATTGGAAACGACCATCGCGCCGCAGGCTGTACTGATGAGAAGTCGCAGGATGGGCATTTCCCAGGCATGCTGCACGATGTCGAGCGCGATCCGCGTCCGGCTGAGCAGCCGCGTGCGGTCGGGTCCGTGACAATCGCGTTCTATGAGCACCAGCCGGATCCCCCGGTCCTGAAGTCGGCGGCCAAGCCGACGAAGAATCCGCCGGCGCGATGTTCTCTTCACGCGTCCGAGAAACAACACGTCGATATCCCGTTCGACCCCGAGGTCTTCTCCCCAGGCCGGGTGATGTCCCAAGGGTGCATATTCACAGCAGATTCCCATTTGCCGGAGGAGATCGCATCGGGGCATGGTGCCGGCTGCCACGAGATCGCACCAGTCGTGCGAGTGCCATTGTCTGAGCCACAGGTAGTGTTGCGCCGCGTGGTGCCACTGCCGAGGGTGGACGTCTGCATATGCCGGCTCCGCATCCCAGCCGGCCAGTCTCTTCAATCTGACACTGAGGGCGGACCGGGCCGCATCACGCAGGAGGTTGTGTGCCGGAACGTACCTCGCCATCGAGGCAAAGGGCGCGGGCAGGAGGTTCCAGTCGCATTGCGCCAGCCGTCGCGCTGTCATGACTGCCCGGTCCGGGAGGACCCCCGGCAGCAGCGGTTCGATATGCCAGAGGACGGTCACCGGTCGTCGGGCCGGATGGGCACCGAGCAGACGGGCTGATTGTGTGAAGGCGGAGCACTTGCCGAAAAGAATCAGGGCATCGCTGTCCAGAATCGCAGGGTCGCCGTCTCGGAGTACACGCGCCGGCCGGCCCGACTCCTGTACGATGCACGCCAGAATGGAGCCGGCCTCATCGTAGTCGGTCCCCCGCTGGGGGAGAACGATGCAGACGGAGCCCGCAACGCCGTGGGATTTGAGCCACATGGAATCGGACATCTCCGCAGACATGGAACTACTCACATCGGGTCCGTGTATTCGTCGCATAGGGAGTCCGCCAGTTCTCTACCAGAGGGGCTTCCGGACGACGGCGGCCGTACCGGCCGTTTCCCGGCTCGAGTTCCAGCAACTGTCGCAGCTTCGCGGAAGTCATGAGCGGCCGCTCGTTCGCTTCGGCAATCAGATGTATTCGTCGCAACAAGTCCGCGTTGCTGGCCAGCTTGCTGCGCCGCCGGTCGTAGTAGATGTTGTCTTCGAGTCCCACGCGCACGCCGCCGCCCACGGCGATCGCGACGGAATTCACCGGCAGTTGGTAGTCTCCGATCCCGGCCAGCGACCAGTACGAATCGGCGGGCAGGTCGCGGATCATGATTCCCGCGTGAAGCAAATCGGCTTGGGCGCACGCCACGTTGCCCAGCAGGAGGTTGAAGTAGAACGGCGGCGAGATGACCTGCTTCTTCTGGAGGTAGTGAGCGTAGTTGATCATCCCGGCGTCGAACGCCTCCAGTTCCGGGACAATCCCGCGTTCCTTCATCCGGGTGGCCAACGCCAGGATTGTATCCGGGGCGTTGATGCTGGCCACCTTGTTGAAGTTCAGCGAACTGAGCGTCAGACTGCCCATGTCCGGTTTGACCTCACCGTCGAGGTCGAGGACTTCGCTGCGCTGCACCAGGTCCTTGAAGGTGCGTCCGCTGGTGGAGACGCCGATGATCAGGTCGCCCGCAAACGATCGGATGGAGGCGATGATCTTCTCATAGACATCCGCGCGGTAGGTCGGCTCGCCGGTGGCTTCGTCGCGTGCGTGCAGATGTACCATCGTGATGCCGATTTCTGCGGCGCGGTGGACATCCTCGACGATTTCCTGAACGCCGATCGGGACGTGAGGAGTCATCGCCTTGGTGGGGATCATGCCAGTCGGTGTGAAGTTGACGATCAGATCCATAGGTTTATCCTTCTGAACGGGTACACCGGCAACCACAGGCGTCGACCGTCATCCATGTTCTTGATCTGCGATCGCGGGCCTCTGGCAGCGTGCCCCAGCCCTGCGAGGCCATGATCATACTCGATTTACGACGAGGTGTGTATCACCTGAATCGACGGGACGGCAGATTGGCGGACGGTGTAGCCGAGCGGCGATCGAAGTCATAGGGGATCTCTGTGCGGAGAGACGGGTTTCGCGTAAGCCCATCGCCGCAGGTTATGGGCCGGAGATTGTCCCAGACGTCTGGCCGGAGAGGGCGTACTCCTGGTCGTTCTTGCCGACGGCGTCAACGACGAAGGTCGCTTCTCCTCGCGCCCTCAGCCACGGGGTTCGGAACACGGCGGTCCCGTCTGCTCGGGTGGCCCCGCCAACGTCGCCCGTGGTGACGCCTTCCCAATGCCCCCGGATATCGGCCTCGGCGATGGGGCTGTCACCGTCATGGAGCGTAACCACCGCCGTAGCACGCCAGAGCATCCACCATCGCTGCAGGCTCAACTCAATGGTTACGTGCGCGGTCACCGGTGTGGTAGAGGACTGCGTCACGGTCACGTCATGACGGACGAAGCCGCGATCACCCTGGTCGTCTGTTACGGTCAGTGTGACCGTATAGGTTCCGGCCGCGGCGTATTCGTGGTCGGGGTCTTGGGCGTCTGACAGGGTTCCGTCGCCGAACTCCCACGACCAGGCTTGGATTGTGCCATCGTCGAAGCTCGCGTCGGTGAATTGGACGGTCGGACCGTCGACCAGATAGAAGAACTCTGCCGTCGGGCTCGGGTTCCCGGAGACGGCGACTTCCTTGGAGGTTGTGTCCGTGCTCCCCTGGTGGTCTGTTACGGTCAGTGTCACGGTGTATGTCCCATCGCCTGCATAGGTGTGGCCGGGGTTCTGTTCTGTCGAAGCGGTCCCGTCACCGAAGCTCCAGTCCCAACCGGCAATGTCGCCATCGGGATCGGTGCTGTGGTCGCTGAAACTCACGGCCAAGTACCTGGCTTGGTAAGTGAAATCGGCGTTTGGCCGGTTGTTGGCCGATCGCCCAGCAGAACCGGCCCAGCCGAGGTTCTCGGGGTAGCGGTCGGGTTCGGTTTCGGGTCGATGAAGGCGGTTGCCGCTGTTCTGGTCGGCGCCGGCATCGATCAGGGCTTGGCGAATGGCATAGACGTCGGCGGCATTGGCGGCTCGACCGTGGGCGGCGATGTAGAGTGCTGCCAACCCGGCGGCGTGGGGTGCGGCCATGCTCGTACCGCTGGCGGTGGCGTATCGCGCACCCGCCCAACACGACCGGATCGACACAGCGGGCATCATCAGGTCAATGGCGGCTCCGCTCAACGCGACGGGATTGCCCGATACAACGCCTCGGCTGATGTTGCTGAAGCCGGCGAAGGTGTCGTCGTCTCCTTCCGTATCAGCCGGACCGATACCTCCCGGCCGGCCGTCGGTGTCCACCATCGCCGAGATTGTCGCGACCTCCGGATACGCGGCGGGAATGATGTCGTCGCTGGTATCGAATACACCATCGGCACCGTACACGTCCAGTCCGTCGTTACCGGCTGCTGCCACGTACACCACGCCGGCCGCAACGCTGTTCTGAATCGCCTCGCGCAGAATGTCGCTCTTGCCCGTCGCGGTCAGGCTCAGGTTCGCCACTTCGATCGTGTCGGCGTGATCCGTGACCCAGTCGATCCCGGCGATTACATCAGACAGGTATCCCTCGCCATTGGCGTCGAGCACCCGGACCGCCCACAGGCGGGCTCCCGGTGCAACACCAACAACGCCGAGGTCATTGTCGATGGCTGCGGCAATGCCGGCGCAGTGCGTACCGTGCCCGTTCCCGTCGTCGTAACGGTTGTCTTCGATCGACCACCAGCGGCGTGTGTAGAATCGTCGCCCGCCTGCGACGCGCAGATCAGGGTGGTCGATGTCGATCCCCGTATCGATGATCGCGATGTCGACGTCCACCGCATCATCGATGCCGTCGACTTTGTCAACGCGGATACGGTTGATCCCGGTGGGAGTGGTTTGGGTCGCGGCGTAGACCCGGAGGTCGCGCTCGACGCGGACTACGCCCGGCTGCTTGAGGATGTCGTCTCGTGTCTGCCCGGGTGGCAACTGGATCGAGAATCCTCGCATCGACCGGCGGTATACATGCCCGAGCCGGCCCCGGGTACGCAGGGCCGCCCCGCGCCCGGTCTGCAACGCGTCGCTCGATCGGCTCACCTGCACGATGTACGCGTCGCGGGAATCTTCCGAACGCGCGGGCTGCCCGGTGGTGGTGGCCGAACTTAGAACGGCGAGCCAAAGCAGGACGGTGTACAAACGTCTATGGCCCATAAGAACCCCCTTGGCACGGTTGGCGGACGCATTTTGCTGCAGACCGCGTCAGTGAGACTCGCGTAGCATCGGCGGCGACGGATATATGACATTCGTTTCTATTCCTTATCGGATGAGCCGATGTAAAAAGTTCGCGAAAAATGCCGATTCTTCATGGGATTCTACCGGTTCCCGGGTGTGATGAATTCGCAGGCCCCAGGTGCGGTGACGAGGGACGAATGAAAAGGGCAGGGCCCTTGCGGATACCCTGCCCTCGATGTGGGACTGTGTTCCGTTGCGTTACGGGATCCGGCGATGGCCTGCACCCCGTCCGGCTTCAGAACCCTTTGTAGATCGGTCCGGGACGACCGACGAGGCCCGCAACCTCCGCCATGCCCAAGGCGCGGTTGTAGATACGGACCTCGTCGATCCTGCCGTTCATGTACTCGGTCCCCGAGCAATTGCCGATCCGAAGCTCCTGGTCGGGCTTCATAAAGAGCGGCGTGCCGCTGAAGGTCGCGATCGCCGAGAGCACGCCGTCCAGATAGAGCCCGGCGGTGTCGGTCGCATCATTCACCGAATAGGCGATATGATGCCACTCGTTGAGACCGACCACGCCGCCATGCGCTGCGTCAATATCGACGCTCGTATTGAGCCAGACGCTCCCATCACCAATGTCGCCGTGGACGCGCGTTGCCTCGACCTTCACGTCGAAGGTGTTGTCGCTGTTGAAGCGCGTCCCAAGGATCGCCCGCAACGCATCGAGATCGTTGACATTGATCCAGGCGGCGACGGTGAACGAGTGCATGGCGAAGTCCGGCGAGTAGGACACGGAGACGTACTGCGGCACAGTGGCGTTGCTCGCGAGGTCGAGGGCCTGGCCCTGGAAGCCCGGCACGAAGTCGGGCGTACCGGAAATGGTCCCATGGTGATTGCCTGCGGCATCGCGTCCATCCCCGTCGAGAGGATAGTACGCCACCAGACTCGCGTCATCCGGCGAAACCGGCGCCATCTGCTCGCTGGCGTACGGATAGACGCGGATATTGTCGATGAGCAGTATCCCCGATGCACCGGCGCCCTCGATGCCGATCGTCAGCGTGGTCACATTCCGCACGTTCAGCGCAGTTAGATCAATCGTCCAGGGAATCCAGGCGGCGATCTTCAGGTCCTCGGCCGAGCCGCCGTAGGGGACCTTCGTCCCATTGATTCTGGCGTAGAGCTGTCCGCCGCGGTTGGCAGGGTCACCGAAGAAGACCAGCGACAAGCTCTGGATCCCGTATCGCGACCAGTCCTGCGGTTCGTCGAACGAACGCTCCGCCTCGGAGGTCGTGGCGCCGTTGGTGTTTTCATAGGCCAGCGGCATGGACTGCTTGCCGCTGTGGGCCAGCGTCATCTCGGCGAACGGTGCATTGAGATAGCCGACGGTCGAGCCGGTGTCATTGACCCACCCGTCGAGCCAGGTGTCGTAGATGCGATTGTTGGTGTCGTTGTAGGTTTCGAAATCATCGATCACGATGGAGTCGGCGACAGAGAACGTCCAGACCTCGCTGCTCCAGATGGCGGGCTCCTCAACGTCGTTGATTTCGTCCACCTTCCAGTAGTAGGCCTGGCCCAGTTCGAGCGCGGTGCTGTAGCTGGGCTCGGAGACGGTTGCCGGGGAAGCGGTGCCGTCGATCACGGTCTGCTCGTCGGTGCTCACATATACATGGTGCTGTCCGGCCTCGCGTCCCGGCCGCCAGCTCAGGGTGACGTCGGGATGGAGGTCCGCCGTGCCGGAGGCCGGCTGCGGCTGGCGGGCGAACGCGGGCACGTGCAGGAAGCGAACCTCGCTGAGACCGTACTGGCCCATCGTGCCCCAGCCGCTGCGGACGGTCAGACGCACGTATTTGGCTGCCACGCCTGCCAGGTCCACTGTGGTATTGGCAGGATAGGCGGCGCTGGCCGCCGCCTGAGCCAGCGTCACGTCACCCAGCGCCGTCCAAGCGGTGCCATCGGTCGAGTACTCGACCGTGACATCTTTGACTCCGAAGCCGAGAATCTTCTCGAACTGCACGTTGTAGTTCCAGACCAGCATCTGATGGAGCCGCAGAACACGCTCGAATTCGTACTGGATGTACAGGGCGTCGTCCGCGGGGGCCTTGGCCAGCCACATGTCGGTGCTCTCGGTGCTGTGTTGGTCGCTTGCGTTGAGCCCCGAACCGTTGACCGTGTTCTGCGGGCCGGCGCCAGCCTCAGACAGGCCGTTGCTCGTGGCGATGACGTTCTGGACGGCATAGGCGTATGGCTCGACCGTGAAGCTCCAGACGTTGCCGGGGAAGACCGCATAATCGGGCGCTCCATTGACCTCGTCGACGCGCCAGTAGTAGGTCCGACCCAGTTCCAGCCGGCCCGGATCGGAGCGGTCGGCGGTCTGGCCCTGACTGACGAGCACGCCCAGTGGATCGGCGACCGTCGCAGCGCTGACATCGTCCCGAGAAGTGCCGAGGTAGATATTGTGAGTAGCCGCGGATATACCGGGTGTCCAACTCAGCACGGTGTCACGTGACACATCGGTTGCCCCATCGGCCGGGTTGGGAGAAGAGGCCACGTGCGTGGCGACCTCCTGGTTCGTCAGGCCATAGAGATGCCAAGAATAGTTGTACAGGTCCTGCGTCAAGGTGATTACCAGGTTTTCGCCTGCGACCGCGGTGAACTCGTAGTTGATGTAATAGGCGTCGTTGGCGTTGGGCATCCCGACGGTCGTCGCATCGTCCTGGTTGATCTTTATCGTGGAATCGGCGATAGGACCAGCGCCATCCGGATCGAACACGAAGGTCACGAAGCGCGTGCCGCCTGCTCCCCACCGGCGGCTGTAGATCCGCGTATGGTATGTGTATCCCGCGGTGAGCCCGCTGAGTGTCCACGTCGTCGTCCCGCCGATGGCGTTATCGCCGTTGTAGTACATGTCCGTCAGCAAGTCCGCCAGACCGCCCGAGACATTGTGACCGGCGTTGCCGGCGTGGTCGCTGAGAAGGCCTGTGGCAACCTCACGGTGGAAGTTCAACGTGCCGTTGGCCGCCGCATTGTAAGCGTCGAACTGGACTCCATTAATCAAAGCGCCCGGCGTACCGGTTCCGAAATCCAGTTTGTGGGTGTAGACGTTGTCGGCACTTATGCCGCAATCCGCATCACCGGTGATCTTGACATAGCTGATTTTCCCGGCATTGGCGCGGGTGGTCGTAAGACTGAGAATGGCCATTGCCACAGCGGCAAGGGCCAATCCCCTTGGGGGGCGATGGTTTGTAGACATTGCAATTCCTCCAGATCACATCCAAGTCAACGTTCGGTACAATACATGATCTCGGCGCGTTACGCCGACCGACCACCTCCTTTCCGGATGAAACGTCCTCCGTTTGCCCTGCCGCCGTCTGTGACGTTGTCGATCCTACATCGTTTGTGCTCTGACTGCCATAGTATCGTCCGATCGGGGCACGGACAATAGGACGACCTTGCGATCCGGCGTCATTCTGCCTTGTGGAGGCAGGGCAAACGGGCCCGGCCGGTTTACAAAAATGTAGACAGGTCTGGATTGGTCTACGTTTCTGTCTACACACAAGAACCCACTTGTCGGGTGGACTGCACGTGTATCATGTTGCGATTACAGACGTTACATTCATTCGTGTCACTGGGTGGACGGCTGGCACGGTGCTTGCATTCGATAGAGAGATCATCATCGATAGTCCATGGATCGAACGTGATGGCGCAAGTGACATTCAGTGATGGCAACGGCAACCGGAAGTAGGAGAGAAGAAGAAATGAGCAAGTCCAAAGCAGCGTGGTATGTGGCAACGGTGATACTGGGCCTTCCTGCGGCGATTCTTGCCGAAGGCGATGTAAACGTCGGCGTCGGCGTCGACTTTATGAGCAAATACGTCTGGCGCGGCCAGAACCTTGTGGACGACTGGGTGTTCCAGCCCAGCGTCAGTGCCGGTTACAAGGGCCTGACCGGTTCGATCTGGGGCAATCTCGATCTGACGGATGAGAACGACAGTGCGGGTGAATTCACCGAGGTCGATTACTCGCTCGACTACTCCGGCAGCGTCCCGGGAGTGGATGTCCTGGGCTATTCGATCGGTGCGATCTACTACGATTTCCCGGGCACCGATCTGTCCGGCACGACGGAGTTGTACTGGGGGTTCAGCCTGGACGTTCCGGCCAGTCCGTCGATCACCGTCTATCACGATGTGGACGAGGCCGACGGCATCTACGCCTCGCTGGGCGTCGGTCACAGCATCGAGGCGACCGAGAAGATCCCGGTGGGGATCGACTTACGCGCGTCGGTGGGCTGGGGCAACGCGAAGTACAACGAGTTCTACTGGGGCACGGACGGATCGGAGCTGAACGACCTGGTGCTTTCGGTCGGCTTCCCGTTCGAGGTGGCCGGCGTGAGCGTAACGCCGAGCGTCAGCTACATCACGCTGCTCGGCAGCGACGTCAAGGACTCCGATGCCTACGACACGGACCACAGCATCGTCGTGGTCGGCGTGGGCCTTTCGAAAGAGTTTTAGACCCTCTGTTGTGGAAAGGATATGAGGTGAGCATCATGCGATTCAGCGTAGTCCTGTTGGCGTTACTCATATTGGCGGTTCCGATGGCCGCCGGGGCCGCCGAAGAGGCGACCGCCTCGCCTGTGGAACGGGTCAAAGACGAACTGCAGACGAATATCAACATCGTGTGGACCTGTGTGGCGGCGTTCCTGGTGTTCTTCATGCAGGCCGGGTTCGCCATGGTTGAGACGGGCTTCACCCGCGCCAAGAATGCCGTGAACATCCTGATGAAGAACCTGATGGACTTCTCCATCGGAAGCCTGGTGTTTTTCCTGGTCGGCTTCGGCCTGATGTTCGGCAAGACCAACGGTCTGTTTGGCACGACTCTGTTCGCGCTGGCCGGCGTCGAGAAAGGGACTGGGTGGGACTGGACATTCCTGATCTTCCAGACGGTGTTTGCCGCCACGGCGGCCACGATCGTCTCCGGCGCGATGGCCGAGCGAACGAAGTTCGTCGCATACCTGATCTACAGCGCGGTCATCTCGCTCGTGATCTACCCGATCTTTGGATCGTGGGTCTGGGGCAGTCTGCTGCACGGTGGCGGTTGGCTGGAGGGCATGGGATTCCATGACTTTGCCGGCTCGACCGTGGTCCACTCGATCGGCGGGTGGCTGGCGCTGGCCGGAGCGATTGTGTTGGGGCCTCGCGTGGGCAAGTACGGGCCCGATGGCAAACCTCGCGCGATTCTCGGGCACAACCTGCCCCTGGCGGCGCTGGGTGTGTTCATCCTGTGGTTCGGCTGGTTCGGCTTCAATCCCGGCAGCACGACCGCCGGCAATGGCCAGGTCGGCTACATCGCGGTGACGACGAATCTGGCGGCAGCCGCCGGAGCACTCACCGCGCTGATCGTCTCATGGTGTGTCCTGAAGAAACCGGATATCTCGATGACCCTTAACGGTGCGCTGGCGGGTCTGGTCGCGATCACCAGCCCTTGCGATGGCGTCACCCCCTTCGGTTCGATTGTCATTGGCGGTGTGGGTGGTGTCCTGGTCGTCCTGAGCGTTCTCTTTGTCGACTATGTGTTGAAGGTGGACGACCCGGTCGGCGCCGTCAGTGTGCACGCGGTCAACGGCGCGTGGGGGACGTTGTCGTACGGCCTGTTCGCCATGGATGGTGGTCTGTTCTACGGCGGCGGGTTCAAGCAGCTTGGCGTTCAGTTGCTCGGTGTGGCTGCGGCCTTTGTGTGGGCGTTCGGTCTGGGCCTGGTTCTCTTCAATATCCTCAAGCACACCGTCGGGATTCGTGTGAGCGCCGAAGAAGAGCTCAAAGGGCTCGACATCGGGGAACACGGCATGGAGGCGTACGCCGGATTCCAGATCTTCAGCACAACCTAAGGGACCCCAACTGGAGCAGATACGATGAAACTGATAATCGCATACATACAACCGCACAAATTGCAGGATGTGAAGAGGTCACTCTATGCCGCGGAGGTGTTCAAGCTTTCCGTTACGAATGCTCTCGGATGCGGCGCCCAGAAGGGATATCACGAGAGCTACCGAGGAGTCGATTTCGAAGTGAACCTTCTCAAGAAGGTCCGGATCGAGATTGCGGTCAACGAGGATTTTGTGGACAAGACGATCAACGCCATCATCGAAGGAGCCCGCACGGGAACGATAGGAGATGGAAAGATCTTTGTCCTGGACCTGGGCGAGTGCATTCGCATTCGCACGGGAGAGCGCGGCGGTGCGGCCATAGGGTGATTCGAATGGATACTTCCCTACCTTAGGGCCATCACTTCGTGTGCCCGTCGGGCCAGAAGGCGGGTCCTGTCCCCCCGAGGGGCAGGACTCCGTTTTTCTTCCAGGGGGCACATTCACCCGGAGATGCCAGCAAACTACAAAACTGTTTGTCTGTTAACATGAAGCTACAAAAACGTAGATTGGCTGCTGTTGCGACGAACGGAGTGCCCTCTTTGTAACACTCTGTCAATGCACGGTATATGCGATTGTTGCCTTCATGGACCGAAGTGGCACAGGTTTTGTTAAGAGTAACTGGTCGTAAGTCGGGCGAGCGTTCTCGCCCGTGGAACAAGAGTCCGACGTGGAGGCACAAGAACGTGATGGCGGAACGAAGAAGGTCTGTTTGGCGACCGGGCTGGAGGTCTGTCGCGACATGGTTGTTTGTGCTGCTGGCAGCGGGTACCAGCTCGGCGGCTGAGGAGGGGCCGACGGTCCAGTTGCTGGACCAGGGATTGAATACGCTTTGGGTGCTGGTGGCGGCGTTTCTGGTCTTCTTCATGCAGGCCGGCTTCGGCATGGTCGAGGCCGGGTTCACGCGTGCCAAGAACGCCTGCAACATCCTGACGAAGAACTTCCTGGACTACTGCGTCGCCTGCATCATGTTCTTCATCGCCGGCTACGCGTTCATGTTCGGCACCGGGAACGGTTTCATCGGCTGGACCGGGTTCTTCATGTCCGGCGCCGAGAACCCGTCCTCGGTGCAGCCTTGGGCATTCTGGCTGTTCCAGGCGGCCTTCTGTGGTGCCGCGGCGACGATCGTCGCCGGAGCGATGGCCGAACGGATGAAGTTCCCGGCCTACTTGATCTACACAGCCGTCGTCAGCGTGGTCGTTTACCCCGTTGTTGGACACTGGATCTGGAATAGTGGCGGGTGGCTGGCCAAGATGGGCTTCGCCGATTTCGCCGGCTCGACGGTCGTTCATTCCGTGGGCGGGTGGATCTCGTTCGTCGGGACCATCGTCTTAGGCGCGCGGATCGGCAAGTTCTCTCCGGATGGACGGCCTCGCGTGATCGCGGGACACTCGATTCCGCTGGCCTCGCTCGGCGTTTTCCTGTTGTGGTTTGGGTGGTTCGGGTTCAATCCCGGTTCGACGCTGGCGGTCGGCGACGGCGAGGCGATATCGAGAATCGCGGTCAATACGAACATCTCGGCCTGTGCCGGCGCGATCGTGGCCATGGTTGCGGTCTGGGTTTTCTTCGGCAAACCGGACTTGTCGATGACGATGAACGGCTGCCTGGCAGGTTTGGTGGCCATTACGGCAGGTTGCAATTATGTCAGTCCCGCGGCGTCCATCCTCATCGGCGCTATCTCCGGTGTGGTCGTTGTGTTGGGCGTGGCCGTGCTCGACCGCATCCGTGTCGATGACCCGGTGGGTGCCATCCCGGTGCATGGAATGAACGGGCTCTGGGGAACGTTGGCGGTCGGCTTGTGGGGCCAGAAGTCGTACGGGCTGGCCAACGACGGCCTGTTTCACGGAGGGGGACTGACGCAGTTGGGCATTCAGGCGCTGGGCACCATTGCCGTGGACCTGTTTGTCATTGCGGCGATGGGTGTGGTGTTCCTGGCCATCAAGCATACCATGGGGTTGCGCGTATCGCCCGAAGAAGAAATGCGCGGTCTCGATATCGGCGAGCACGGAATGGAATCGTACGCCGGTTTCCAGGTGTTCACCACGACCTGACCTGCATGACCTTGCCACGATTGGGAGTTGGATGCGATGAAACTGATCATTGCCTATGTTCAGCCACACAAACTCAACGATGTGAAACGGGCCTTGTTCAAGGCCGAAGTGCACAAGATGTCGGTCACCAACGCGCTGGGATGCGGCGCGCAGAAAGGATATCACGAGAGCTATCGGGGAGTCCAGTTCGAGGTCAACCTTCTCAAGAAGGTCCGGATCGAGATCGGGGTCAACGAGGACTTCGTCGAGCGGACGATCGAGGCGATCATCGCCGGGGCGCGCACCGGCCAGATCGGCGACGGGAAGATCTTCGTGCTGGACCTGCCGGAGTGCATCCGCATTCGCACGGGCGAGCGGGGAAGGGAAGCCATCGGATAGCCGAGGCTCCTCGGTGGGGCGCGAAGAGACAATCCAGTCGGCCCACGCGCCATCATCGTCTGTGCCCACCCTGTTGGGCAGGCGATTCGAGCCTCGTCCGCCTGGGCGAGGCTCGGTTTTTGTCGGCAGACGCTCGGCTACAATATTGTAGGCTCTGTGGGGCATTATCGACATAAATGTAGCTTGCCGCGAAAGAGCCTTGGTGGATTGTATGTTCATAAGTAATTTATACCGAAGGCGTTATGATTATACGGTGGGCCGTACGAAATTGGCATGCGTATTGCAAATGGTTGTTCCGCATGTGCCGGTATCGCATCCGGCCCGTGCAGAGCAGACGATGATGGAGTCTGGATTCGATGGTGGCAAGGAACAACCAGGCTATTCGGCCGGTGCGGCGGTCTGCCGTGCCGCTGTGGTACAGGTCTGACGTGGAAGACGCGTCAGTCCTCCGGCCGGGGGCTTCCGCTGCGGCAGTCTGTTGCAAGCCATCGGTTTGTGCTCCAGGTATCGCCTCACCTTCGTGGACGAAGTGCGTGCTGCACTGCGGCGTGCGGTGGCATCGGATAGTGGGTGGGGCTTGTTCGCCGCCGGCGGGTTCTGCTGGGGAGCTCGCCACGCAGCGCAAGCCTCACCCTTGCTGACAGGCTCGCCCCGCACGGGATAGCATGGCCGATGCTCTCGCCGTTGGCGTCGAGGAGGCCAATGGTATTGGCGGTGCGGTACGATGACCCAACAAACAGGTGTGATGGCAATTGAGGAGTCAAAAATGTCGATTACGATCAACGAGACCTTCGGACGCAACGTCTTCAATGAAGCGACCATGCGCGAGTGCCTGCCCAAGAACGTGTTCCGCTCGCTCAAGAAGACTCTGAATGGCGAGCAGCCGCTCGACCCGGTCACCGCCGATGTGATCGCCAACGCCATGAAGGACTGGGCCATTGCCAAGGGCGCCACGCATTTCTGTCACTGGTTCCAGCCCATGACCGGACTGACGGCAGAGAAACACGATGCGTTCATCTCGCCGACCCCCGACGGACGCACCATCATGGAGTTCAGCGGCAAGGAACTGATCAAAGGCGAGCCCGATGCCTCGTCATTTCCTTCCGGGGGTCTGCGTGCCACGTTCGAAGCACGCGGCTACACCGCATGGGACTGCACCTCGCCGGTTTTCGTGAAGGAGAACGGCAAGAACATCACGCTGTACATTCCGAGCGCCTTCTGCTCCTACCGGGGTGAGGCGCTGGACAAGAAGACGCCGCTGCTGCGTTCCATGGACGCCCTCAACAAGCAGGCGGTCCGGGTACTGAAGCTGCTGGGCAACACAAGCGTTTCGCGCGTCACGGCGACGATGGGGCCGGAACAGGAGTACTTCCTGATCGATCAGGAGTTCTACAAGAAACGCCTTGATCTGGTCCTGGCCGGAAGGACGCTGTTCGGCGCCAAGCCGCCGCGCGGGCAGGAACTGGAAGACCACTACTTTGGCTCGCTGCACGAGCGCGTTGCCAGCTTCATGAACGAGGTCAACAACGAGTTGTGGAAGCTGGGCGTCACCGCCAAGACGCAGCACAACGAGGTTGCGCCCGCACAGTACGAGCTGGCGCCGGTCTTCGCGACGGTGAACGTGGCCGCCGACCATAATCAGTTGACGATGGACACGCTCCAGAAGGTCGCCCTGCATCATGGATTTGTGTGCCTGCTGCACGAGAAGCCGTTTGCGGGAGTCAATGGTTCGGGCAAGCACAACAACTGGAGCATGATGACCGACGACGGCGTGAATCTGCTCGATCCGGGGGACACCCCGCACGACAACATGGTGTTTCTCGTGATGCTGTGCGCCGTGGTGAAAGCGGTGGACAAATACGCTCCACTGCTGCGGGCCAGCGTCGCCAACGCCGGCAATGAGCATCGGCTCGGCGCCAACGAGGCGCCGCCGGCCATCGTGTCGGTCTTCCTCGGCGATCAGTTGACCGACATCTTTGAGCAACTCGCCAAGGGTCCGGCCAAGAGCAGCAAGAAGGGCGGCCAGCTCCAGCTCGGTGTCTCGACTCTTCCGCCGCTGCCGAGAGACTGCACCGACCGGAATCGCACATCCCCGTTCGCCTTCACGGGCAACAAGTTCGAGTTCCGCATGGTCGGCTCGACGCAGTCCGTTTCCGGTCCCAGCTTCGTGCTGAACACGATCGTCGCCGACGCGCTCTGCGATATCGCCGATGAACTGGAGAAGGCCAGCGACGTCAAGGCGACCGCGCAGAAGATCCTCCAGGAGATCGCCGTCAAACACGCGCGGATCGTGTTCAACGGCGACAACTACACGGCGGAGTGGGTGGCCGAGGCGGCCCGGCGCGGCCTGCCGAACATCCGTTCGACGGTCGAGTCGCTCAAGAGCATTCCTTCGAAAGAGAACATTGCGTTGTTCAGCAAACATGAGGTCCTCTCGGAGCAGGAGCTCAGAGCGCGGACGGAGGTTCTGCTGGAGGTTTACAGCCGACAGATCAACATCGAGGCCCAGACGATGTTAAGCATTGCCAAGCGACAGATTCTGCCCGCGTCGTGCGAATACTCCGCTCGCCTGGCCGGTGCGGTGGCGGCCGTCTCTGGCGTCGGCGGCCATGCGGAGACGCAAAGGAAGATGCTGACGCGCGTATGCGAGCTGATCACGGCCCTGGAGCATGGAATCGCTGCACTGGAGGAAGCGACGGCCCGTGCGGCTGCCATGAAAGGTGGCGAAACCCAGGCGGAAAGCTACTCCCATGACGTTATTCCGGCGATGAACGCCGTACGGGCGGCCGCCGACGAACTGGAGACCCTCGTCGACGCCAAGCTCTGGCCCTTGCCGATCTACGCCGAAATGCTGTTCCTTCGATAGAACAACTTGAATCATACGCCCGGGTGACTGGAGGGCTCGCCTTCCTGTGCGTGTCGTGCGGATCCTCCGGTCTCCGGGCGATGTGCTTTCAGCTCGTCAACGGCCGGCTGATGTGCCCGCAGGATGTGGCGACCCATGCTCGTCAAGTCGGTCGAGACGAAGCCGCATTCGTAGCAGCACCAGCACCACCCGTGATAAACCGGTAGCGACCGTCGATGCTGCGTCAGCTCGACGAGGACGGCCAGCTCCGCGTCGCTCAGGAAGCCCGCATCGATCACACCTTCGGGTATCGTGCTCCATCCGCACTTGGGGACCGCCGCTTCTCTTCGGCTCATGTCCGACCCGCCGTCATTGGCCCGAGGCGCGTGCCTGACGCGCATCCCCCTTGGGCAGTGGCATTCTGCTCTTTCAGGTTCGATGCACATTCCTCCGGCAAGAGGGTAATGCATGGCTACCGACGGGCGACAAACGTACCACTCCGGACGTGGCCGTCACAAGTCCGCAATTGCGCTGACAGACTTTCCGTTGACCCTGCCTGAGGGGCCACCGAACCGATCGGCGGATAGGAAGTTGCTTTTCCCCCTTCGACGCCGTAGATTCTGTGTTCACATGGAATTAGCGATCGAGACAGACGGGTTGACGCGTCGGTTCGGAGACCTTGTGGCGGTTGATGGCTTGGGGCTCGGCGCCGGCCGGACCGGTCAACGTGGCGGCCTCGGGGCTGCTGCTCGTGGTGCTGGTCCTGTGCTATCGATTCAGCTTGCCCGCTCTTGGCGACATGCTCGAGCGAGGCGAGAGACGAATCCTCGACGTTGTCGCCCGCTAAGTGGAATAACGTGGCGACGGATTGCCTCCGCAACGAAACAGACCAAGGGCAGATGGTAAACATGGATCAGAACGGATCGATACGGGGCGATGTGGGACAACGGACGGAAGGGGCACGGGCTCACTTCGATGAGGCGGCGGCGACCTGGGACGACAATCCTGCGCGGGTGGAGTTGGCGAAGGCCGTGGCCGGGGCGATTCTTGCCGACGTTCCACTGACATCGGAGATGGCGATCATGGACTTCGGGTGCGGAACCGGCTTGATTACGCGCGAGCTGGCGCCGAAGGTCGCTTCTGTGACGGCGGCGGACACGTCGGCCCAGATGCTGGCCGTACTCGAAGCCAAGGCGAAGGCGTCGGGCTTGGAGCATGTCCGGCCTCTCCTGCTCGAAGATGGATGTCCGTCACCGTTGGATACCCAGTTCGACGCCCTCGTCAGCAGCATGGTCTTTCACCACATCGAAGACATCCCGTCGCTGCTGTTGCAGCTGGCTCTGTGGATTCGGCCGGGAGGGTGGATTGCCGTCGCCGACCTTGAACCGGAGGATGGGACATTCCACCGAGGGGATACGCACGTCGTCCACCGTGGAATTGATCCAGCCTGGCTGCGAACACAGCTCGAGGCGGCGGGCTTCACGGTCGAAAGTACCCGAACGGTCCACGTGGTCCGCCGTCAACCCGAAGGAGCCGACCGGCCCCGAGACTACCCCGTTTTTCTGCTGGTCGCGCGCCGGACGACAGCCGGACCAGCGGGCGCTACGTCCGCCAGGTGAGTGAGGTCACCTGGCCGTCGATGCTTGTGTTGCCGGCGACCGCGTGCAGGGCAAACTGGGCGCCTCGAGCGCTCAGGTTCGCCTCGACCCAACCCACGGGCATCTCGCGATTGAAGTTATAGCCGACCGCCGGCAGGTTGATCAGGGCAATCCCCTTGTGCGACGCGAAGGCGTAGTCGTGCGAGTGGCCGTAGACCAGGGCCTTGACCTTCCGCACCGGCTCGATGATCTCGAACAGCCTCGGGCTGTCCAGGAGGTCGCCGTCGCTGTCCCGCAGGGAATGGTGGAAGCACAGCAGCAGAGGCGTGTCGTCGGACTCGGCCAGATAGGTCCTGAGCCAGTCCCGCTGCACCTTGCCCAGCAGCCCCGGCGTCTCATTCGTCTTGAGAAGCGAATCAAGAAGAATCAGGCGGACGGGACCTGCGTTGACGATCGTCACGTGTTTACCTTTGACCGGCTGGATCTGGCCCGGCGGATTCTTGAACTCGGCCAGGATGTTCGCACGGTTGTCGTGGTTGCCCAACGCCATGTAGACCGGCACCTTGCCTCCGAGGGGCGCCAGCAGCCGACGGACCTGGGCATAATCATCTGCCAGACCCTGAAGACGCGCTACGTCGCCGGCGATCATCATCCCCTCCGGCCGCTGGGCCAATACCTGCTCCAGCGCTTTCTCCAGGTTGCGATCCGGATAGAACTCGCCGCTGTGGTCGTTGGGATCGGAGGCAATGTGCGTATCGGCCAGGAACGCCCACCGACTCGCGTATGTCGGTGTT
The DNA here is from genome assembly GCA_035448545.1 of Sedimentisphaerales bacterium. GTDB lineage: Bacteria > Planctomycetota > Phycisphaerae > Sedimentisphaerales > Anaerobacaceae > Anaerobaca. Next base: position 25,994 of record DAOTJE010000017.1, read on the forward strand.
TCGCTTCGCCGACCGGTGACGCAGCCCGGCACGCCCAAGGCGGGCAGCGCCAGTGCCGCAGCGCCGGCACGAAGGAATTCACGTCTGTTCAGCGACCGGTTGGATCGTGTCGTCATAGCCTGCTCCATAGCTCGGGTCCGTAGATCGTGCTGTCATGGCCCGCTTATAGCATCGATGGACCTCACTTCGCAATACCCTTGCGATGGATTTGACAGCCTCTTCTGCCGATCGGGGTCGGTGGATTTGCCGTGACCGCGGGTCGGGCATGGTGCCTCTCATTGGTGAAGCCGGCTTTGTTTGACGTGCGGAACAGGCCCGATTACGATGTGACCTGCGGTGCGTCACGAGCAGGCAGAAACGACGAATCCCAATGCGGTGTGACTTGAGGGAAAGGAGCCAGCAGTATGAACAGGCAGGTGCCAGCGGCATCGGCGGGTATCATCGTCTTGTGTGCGGTGTTGGGTCTTGTGCTGAGCGGCTGTATTTCGAGCCGGTCCGACGTCAGCTACGGCGAGAAAGGCCCGGTTGTGGGTAGCGAGACACTCCGTCAGATCAGGGTAGGCGTCACCACCAGAGAATGGCTGCTCGGTACGCTGGGGGAACCTACCAGCGAGACCCAAACGCCCAATGGGACGGAGATCCTCAAGTACGTCTACACCAAGAAGGTCGACAGTGATCTCGACGTCTTTATCTTCCTGGACTTCGACGACAAGCGAGAGGAACGCACGGTGCTCTACTTCGAAATCGCCGACGGTGTCGTCAGTCGGTACTGGAAGGAAGAGCGGTAGGCTCCGCACACCCGTACGAACCTGCCCCCAGTAGAGATCGGCGGCCCATGGCTTGTCGGGTGATGCCGGAACCGTTAGAATTCGGCTGTCTTCTTCCGAACGGGTTCTGGTAGTCGCAGGGAAACGTCTGTGGCAGGCAGGTTTGCCGACAAGCGTGTGATCGTTACAGGGCCGTTCCTCGATTGGCCGGCAGCTTGTGTACGGCCGGCTACCTTCTGCCTCGCGGCAGACGCCTGCTGCGACCGTGGCTCCAGCGGCGAGGCCGGGCCCGAAAGGAGCAGTACATCCGGAACAAGATGCTGCGTGGGCTTTCGCAGACACCTTCCCCCCAGGATACGTATCGCAGGACGCCTCTGACTTCGGGTGAATGTTGAACGTTGACGTGCCATCTCGGCCCTTCAGGCAACGAATCGGTCCGATCGACCTGGTTCATGCCATCCGCTACGCGCAGCGTTGCCGGCAGGTGCGGCGTCTGATGGCCATGACGCCGCACGAGCTGGAGCAGTTCCGCCTCGAACGACTGCGGGACATCGTCGCGCATGCCTACGAGAGCGTCGAGCTCTATCGCCGTAAATGGCGACAGGCGGGCGTCCGACCGGAGGACATCCGGACCCTGGGAGACATCCACAAGCTCCCCGGGGTCACGAAGGACGATTTCCGGCACGCCTTTCCCGACGGTGTTCTGTCCCGCCGGTACCGCTCGAACCGCTGCTATCTGGTGGGGACGTCGGGTTCGACCGGCAGTCCGGTGAGCCTGTTTGTGGACATCGACAAAGTCCTGTTTGATTTTGCGGTCAATCTGCCGCAGATCATGGCGGGACGCCGCGCGATCACGGTGGCTTCGGGTCTGCGTGACTTCCTGTTTCGAAGGAACATCCGGCAGTTGTTCATCGTGGTGGACCAGCCGCGGGCCTACGAGAGTCTGCACGGACGTTTCTTTCCGCAGATGCGGCATGCCGTGGTCGACTCGCTCCTGCCGGCGGCAGAGCACATCGCGGCGCTGAATCGCAAGCGGCCGGTGTTCCTGATGACTTACCCGAGCGTCCTGCGCAATATCTGCCTGACACTCCGGGCCAGCGGTGCGACCGTTCATCAACCCGAGCTGATCATGGTAATCGGCGAAGTCTTGGATCAGCCGCTGCGGGCGCTGGTCCGCCGAACGTTCAGCAGCGACCTGATGGACGTCTATGGTTCTACTGAAGCGGGGTTTATCGCCGCCGAGTGTCCCGAGCATTGTGGTTTGCACGTGCTGACGTGGAAGGTGCTCGTCGAGCTGCTGGACGACGACGGCAGGGAAGTGGCGCCCGGTCGCACCGGCCGAGTGGTGATCACCGACCTGTTCAATCGCGCCACCCCTGTCATTCGCTATTCCGGTCTGGGCGATTACGCTTCCCGGGCGGTCGAGCCGTGTCCTTGTGGAGGGGTGTTGCCTCTGTTGACCCGCATTGAGGGACGGTCGGTGGACTCCATCGTCCGGCCTGACGGCCAGCTCGTTCATCCCTATCATCTCACGTTGGCTCTCGAAGACGTGCCGCATCTGGCCAAGTTCCAGATTCGGCAGGAGCGGCGCGATCACATTCGGGTCCTTCTGGTCAAGGACCTTGTCCCCGAGGCGGCGAACGTCTCATTTGCTCCCGATGGCGAGTTGGGGCAGGTTATCCTCGAACGCTTCCGACGCATTCTCGACAACCAGATCACGGTGGAGCTTCATACCGTCGCAGACATTCCCTCTCGTCCCGGCTCGCACAAGCACGCGACGGTGCTGTCCCTGGCAAGTTGAGACACGGCAGGTATCAGGATATGGTCGTGCGGACATACGCCGGGCCGAACGTTCTGGTCAACACGCCCGGCAGCCGTCCCCGTCGGCCCAGGCCGATTACCCATGAGACCAACGGGTTCTTGCGTCGCGATGCGGCCTGTTTCATCGCTTCGAGGTTGGCGCCGGCGATCTTTCGGGCCACCTCCTCGAAGGACTGATCTGTCTGCCGAGCCTGGGCCGTCAGGCTCTCCACCTTGGGCGTGAAATACTGCCGGATGAACTGGACGATCTTCTCGTGGTCGAGAGTCAGCGAACCGAGGATGCTGCCGAGGACACCGCCGCTGTTGGAAACGAAATCCGGGAAGTACGTGATGCCTCTGGCGGCAAGGGCCTCCCGGGCTTTCTGCGTGACGGGGTTATTGGCCCCGCAGACGATTGTCCGGGCCTGCACGTGCTCGGCGTTGGCGCTGTTGACGCTCCAGGATAGCGCGCACGGGACAAAGAGATCGGCCGGCACCGCCAGCACGTCGGCCGCTGCGATGCGGCGCGAGGGATCGTATCGGTTCACGCAGTCGCTGCCGGCGGCTGCCCGCTCGCGCAGCAGGTGCATCACGTCGAGTCCTTCGGGATCGTACAGGGCGCCGCGGTCTGTGGAGACAGCCACGATCCGGCATCCAATCCCGACAAGCTGCTCGGCCAGCGCGCCGCCGACTTTGCCGAAGCCTTCAATGGCCACGCGGCAACCGTTCAACGGTAGCTTCCGCGCCGCCGCCATCTGCTCGATGCAGAGCCGCACGGTCAGGGCCGTGTAGTATCCCGAATCCCGCGCCGATTGTGGTCGCATCAGACCGGCGGTCCGGCAGATCAGACGCAGGTCTTCGTCATTCGTCCCGGCGTCTTCGCCGGGCAGATATCGTCCCCGGAATGGCGCAAGCCGCTCGGCAAACGACCGCACGATCTGCTGCCGATCCTGTGGTGACATCGTGTCTCGATGCGTGAGAATCGCGGCCTTGGCGCCGCCGAACGGCCACTTCAGGAAGGCGTACTTGAGGGTCATCGCCCGGGCCAGATGGCACAGGTCGGCCGTGGACATCTGCCGAACCATCCGAATGCCGCCGCCGCTGACGCCACCGATGGTCGAATCGATGACAAGATGGCCCAGCACGGTTCCATCGGGGCGGTAGAACGAATGCAATGCCTCCGGCGTGACCTCAGGATTCTCTGCCTGCATATGGATGCGTCCTCATCTCAACCGCGACGCACGTCGGGATTGCCGGAGGAGGGACTCGAACCCTCACCCTGTTGCCAGGACGGGATTTTGAATCCCGCGCGTCTGCCAATTCCGCCACTCCGGCTCGGGTGTCTGTTTCCATCGAGCGAGCCATCATACGGAATCAACTACCGGCCGTCAACAGACAATTCATCCGGCCCCGGATAGCCGGACGGGCCTGGAGACGCCCGCAATTGCCCAGGCGCGGGCGAGGGGCTATAATCGACGCCGATAGGGCGTCGAAAGGGGGCTCGTGATGTGCAGGCGAATCGGTAGAAGGAAGCTTTTGAAGGCGATTAGCGCGGGCGCCGCTGCGGGTGCCTTGGCGCCGATGCTTGGGCGGGGCCAATCGACAGGCAAGCACCGCTCCGGCGGAGGTGCAAAGCCCAACCTGCTGTTCGTCTTCGCCGATCAGTGGCGCGCGCAGGATACCGGCTACGCCGGCAACATTGACGTCCGAACGCCTCATCTCGATGCGTTGGCCGGGACCAGCGTCAACTTCCGAAACGCGGTGTCGGGCTGTCCTGTGTGCAGTCCGTTCCGGGCCAGTCTGGTCACCGGGCGATATCCGCTGACGCATGGCGTCTTCCTCAACGATGTCCTGCTGAACGACGACGCGGTCTCTATCGCGCAGGCCTACAACCGTGCGGGGTATGACACCGCCTACATCGGCAAATGGCACCTCGACGGCAACCATCGAAGCGCCTTCATCCCCCGCCAAAGGCGACAAGGCTTTCAGTTCTGGAAGGTCCTCGGCTGCACACACGACTACAACAACTCGTTCTACTATGGCGACGAGGACGTCAAGCTCCGCTGGGACGGCTACGACGCCATCGCCCAGACCCGCGAGGCCCAACGCTACATTCGCGAGCACGCCACCAACAAGCCCTTTGTGTTGTTCCTGTCCTGGGGGCCGCCGCATGCGCCGTACCACACCGCGCCGGAGAAGTATAAAGCCCTCTTCAACCCTGATGCGCTGTCGGTCCGGCCCAATGTCCCTGAGTCTGACAGGCAGAAGGCCCGCGAGGTGCTGGCGGGCTACTACGCCCACATCGCAGCGCTCGATGACTGTCTCGGGGATCTCCTGACCACGCTGTCGGAGCAGGGGATTGCCGAGAACACGATCCTGGTCTTCACGTCCGATCATGGCGACATGCTGTATTCCCATGGCCGGCAGAAGAAGCAGCAACCCTGGGATGAATCGATCCGGGTGCCGTTCCTGTTGCGGTATCCGGCGGCATTGGGTCCCGGCGGGCGAACGATTGACATGCCGATCAACACGCCGGATATCATGCCCACGTTGCTCGGGCTTTGCGGAATCGACGTTCTCGAGACGGTGGAGGGGACGGACTTCTCACGGGTTGTGAAGGGCGAATCTCCCGCCCCCGACAACGCGGTTTTGATAAGCTGTCCATCGCCATTCGGGCAGTGGAACCGAAAGATCGGCGGCCGCGAGTACCGAGGCGTCCGCACGGAACGATACACCTATGTGCGCGACCTCGACGGTCCCTGGCTGCTGTACGACAATGTCGACGATCCGTACCAGTTGACCAACCTGGTCAACCGGCCCGAGCACGCTCGATTGCAGGAGCAGTTGGAGGAGCGGCTGAAGGCCAGGCTGACGCAGACCCGTGACGATTTCCGCTCGGGCTGGGACTACATCCGACAATGGGGCTACGAGGTGGACGACTCCGGCACGGTGGTCTACACGAACTGATTCCGATCGAATTGATGAAGAGGTGACATCATGCGGCGATGGATATGGAGAATGGCCTTGTGCCTGTTCCTGGCGGTGGTTCCCCTCTGCCGCGCAGAGGCAAAGCGGCCGGAGAGTTGGACGCGGACGGAGCCGCTGGGGCCCGTACCCACGCGAATTTCGGATCGTCTGCCGCTGTCCGATCAGGGCAACGAAGGCCGCTGGCTCCCGTACGAGCCGATGACAGACGAGTTTGAGGGCACGGCGCTCGATCCGAACCGATGGTGGCCTCGGAATCCCGGGTGGCTGGGCCGCCAACCCGCCTACTTCTGGCCCGGCAATGTCACTGTGTCGGACGGCAAGCTCCACCTGGTCATGCGCCGCCAGGAAGTGCCCGAGATGCCCAAAGACAAAGGCTACCATACCTATACGTCCGCCGCCGTGCAGAGCAAGGGCCGCGTCAAGTACGGCTGCTTCGAGGTCAAGGCTAGGGCGATGAAGTCGCACGGGTCCAGCTCCTTCTGGTTCTACGACAGCACGCCCGAGGAGTGGACGGAGATCGACGTCTTCGAGATCGGCGGCAAGTCGCCGGGGTACGAGCGCAAGTACAACATGAATGTGCACGTTATGCGGACGCCCACGGAGAAGGAGCACTGGTCCTGCGGCGGCGTGTGGGTCGCGCCGTCGGATCTGGCGGATGACTATCACGTCTATGGTCTGGAATGGGACCAGGACAAGATCAAGTGGTACTTCGATGGTGTGCTGGTCCGCTGGGTCGAGAACACCCATTGGCATCAGGCGCTGACGCTGAATTTCGACAGCGAGACGATGCCGGACTGGTTCGGCCTGCCCGACGACAGCGATCTGCCTTCGACCTACAGCATCGAATACGTGCGGGCCTGGAAGCGGGCGGATGCTGCCGGGCAGCCAATGGAAACGGCGCTGCCGGTGGGCAACGAATACAAGCTCGTCTGGTCCGATGAGTTCGACGGGCAGACGCTCGACCTGACCAAGTGGGATTATCGCGGCCTGGGGCCACGCCGCGATGCGGTCAACGTCAAGGAAACCGTCTCGCTCGATGGCGAGGGGCATTTGGTCCTGACCACGAAGCGCGCGGGCGATGCGTATCAGACGGCAATGATCGGCACCCAGGGCCGGTTCGAGACCACCTTCGGCTACTTCGAGTGCCGCATCAGGTTGCAGCAGCAGGTGGGGCATTGGTCGGCCTTCTGGCTCCAAAGCCCGAGCCTGGGGCAACCGTTGGGTGACCCTGCCGCCGCGGGCACCGAGATCGACATCTTCGAATATCTGCGCAAGGACGGCGATCGTGTCCATCACAACCTGCACTGGGACGGTTACGGCGAGCACCACAAGCATGCCGGAACAACCGTGACGGTCGCCGGGCTGCAAACGGGCTGGCACACCTTCGGCTTGCTTTGGAGCGACGCCCAATACGTCTTCTACGTCGACGGCAAGGAAACCTGGCGCAGCGACGAGGGCGTCTCTCGTCGCAGCCAGTACATGATCCTGAGCCTCGAAGTCGGCAAATGGGCTGGTGACATTGCACAGGCCCAGTTGCCGGACCACCTCTACGTCGATTACGTCCGCGTCTACCAGAGGCAGGGACAGTAGTTCGGTTGCTATGCGAAGCTGTGGCGAACGGGCTGTTTCTTCAGTTCCGCCAAGGTGGGCAACAGCTCGAATGACAGGACGCCAAACGCCTCGGTGAAGCGGTCGATGGTGTGCTGGATCTGGGCCATGGTCCGACCGTGCATCATGGCGAAGAGATTGTAAAGCCAGCGCGGCACCATGGACGGTGGGATCTGCCGCTCATAGCAATGGCTGACGAGACCCGAGTGGGCGAGCCAGCGGCCGGCCTCGACGATGTGCCCGGGATCGAGCTGTCCGACGAACATGACGTTGGCGGTGAAGCCGAGCTTATGGTGGTTGAGCACACCTGCAATGCGTCGGATCACGCCGGCCTCCATCAGTTCGGCCAGCAGCGCGAACATCTCGGCCTCTGCCATCGTCGCCGGAAGCACCGCATCGAACGGACGGCTGGTCACATCGAGACCGTCAGCGAGATTCGTCAACAACTGCTTCTGTTCTTCACGCAAGACGACCGGCTCCGTCCCGGGCACCCGCTCGACGTCGCGCAGCAGCACGTCGTCGTCGCTTTCGGCGTCAAAACGCACGTCCAGCTTGAAGACGCGCGTCACGGGAAGGCTGTGAAACTCGATATCGAAACGGGCCGCAAGCTCGATTAGATGATGATGGAGCTGCTCGGGGGATTCGGCCTGGAGGGTGAACCACAGGTTGAACTCGTGCCGGCGCAGGTAGTTGTGCGAAACGCCGGGAAGGGCGTTGACCGCCGCCGTTACGGTCGGTACCTGTTCGTCCGGCACGTGGGCGGCCACAAGCGTGCTGGCCATGCCCAGTGCGCGCTGGTTGAGCACGGCACAGATGCGCCGAAGCACGCCGCTGGCCTGGAGCTGCCGCGTCTGATCCAGCGCCTCGGCCTCGGTACAGCCCAAGTCTGCCGCAATCGCCGCAAAGGGTCGCGAAACGAGCGGCAGGCCTCTTTGCAGGCGATTGCACAGGCGTTTCTGGAAATCGGTCAAGGAGGCGATCATGGCTGGCCCTTTGGCTTATACCAGCAGACCGGGTCTTCGGTGAGATAATCGCCCGTCATCGTGTAGGCGCGGGCGCGGCAGCCGCCGCACACCCTGACGTAGGCGCATCGGCCGCACTTGCCTTTGTAAGCCGGCAGGTCGCGAATCTCGCGGAGAAACGGCGAGTGGTCCCAGATCGCTGCGAAGTCGTAGCCGTTCTCGACGAGATTACCCGCGGACACGTCAAGGAAGCCACATGTCTGGACGTCGCCCCGGTGGCTGATGAAGCCGAAACCTCGGCCCCCCATGCATCCGCTGATGTGCACCTTGGGCGATTCGGTGTTCATCTCGCGGAAGAGCCGGGCATACTGAGGTCCACAGGTCACTCGCAGTTCAATGCCGAGATCGGACCGCAGCCGGAGCAGTTCGCCCAGCAGTTCGGCATACTGATGTGGTTCAAGAATCTCCTCAGTCATCTCCTCGCCTCGCCCGGTGGGGACCAGGATGAAGGGGTTGTGGCAGTAGGCTCCCAGCCGGCGCGCGAGATCGGCGATGGCGGGCACCTCGTGGAGGTTGCTGCGCGTGACGGTTGTGTTGATCTGGAAGCGGACGCCCACCCTCCTGGCAGTTTCGGCGGCCCTCAGGACCGTGTCAAACGCACCTTCGGTGCGGCGGAAGGCGTCGTGCGTCCGGGCGGTAGCGCCGTCGAGCGAGAACGACAGGGCCATCACGCCGGCATCCTTCAGAACTGCCAACGAAGTGTTGTTGAGAGTATAGCCGCACGTGGCCATCACCATACGCAGGCCGAGGTCTCGCCCATGCCGCACCAGTTCGATGATGTCGTCGCGCTCGGTGGGCTCGCCCCCGGTCATGATAACGACGCACTTCTCGTAGGCGGCCACCGCATCGAGGATTCGCTTCCATTGCTGTGTGCTCAACTCGTCGCGTCGCGTCGCGCCGTCTGCGTCCGCCCGACAGTGCCGGCAATTGAACCGACAACGCCGCGTCACCTCGAATGCAAGCAGGCGAGGCTTGTTGTTCTGCTCGTCTTTCATGATGCGGTGCTACTCTAACGAACGGTCCTCTGGCCGTCAATCCGCCCCCGACTACCGTGTCCGAATATGCCCTGCGGGCGGCGAATACGAAGTACAACCTCCCCCGTGCCCCGCAGCGCTTCCCAGTCTTACGCCTGGGGTGCACCTGCGGTTCGCGATACGCGTCAGGGGAGAGGGGTTCTCGGCACGGCACAGCGGCCCGCTATGGCGCGCCTTCCGGAACAGATTGGCGCGAACAGGAACCAGGTTCCCGATGGCAAGAGCGCGGTGCAGATTCTCTGTTTCTTGGCCATTCTTACGCTTGCGCCCTGTGGCCGACCCGCCTGAAGTACCGGACGTGAGCCATGGGCGGCACAAGATCCAAGAGCATGAGGTGCAGGGTTTGAAGTGCTTCAAAGCCACCGCGCCGCTTCGGCTGGAATGAGTCAGCACGATGTCATGGTTCTGGCCGAACACTCGAGCTTCTCGACCACCCACGAATTCTGCCTTGTCGGGGCGCGTAAGGATGTTGTGGATCGGGCTCGCCAGGCCGCCAGTTTCTGGTGCCCTGCGATTTTCAGGCACAGGAAGTTGACATGAGGTCAGAGAAGTTGTTCAATGCCAAGGACTTAGAAAATAAGCGCCCGTAGCTCAGTTGGATAGAGCAACGGATTTCTAATCCGTCGGTCGCAGGTTCGAATCCTGCCGGGCGCGTTCAACTCATGCGAATTCAATCCGCTTTCGCGAGATCGAGAGAGACGATGATGGACGGATTGCCGAGCGGCGTGTAATGGCCGGTGAAGGCCGGCCTTTCTCAGGATCTTCGTCGCCCACGCGGTCCGTTTCGTTGGCGGAGTGCAGAGGGGTGCGTCTGCGGGGGCCAGTCCATCTGGGTCGCCCGCACGTCACGAAGTGGCGAACTGAACATGCCCACACAGGCTGTGCGCGTGATCATATCCTGCACGTCGCCGGCCCTGCACGGAAATGTGCACGGACTGCAATACGGCTTGGGCGGTCAATATTGCTTGATAGCCGCCGGTGGATCGCATACGATTGTGTCCGACGCCGTAAGATCGTGGCATCATGTGACCGTGCGGATGGCCGATCTGAGGCCCGGCACGGGAGGTTTGGAATCGATATGACCCAAAGCAATCATTCCCATTGACCCCAGGAAAGGATCGACACGTGGCAGAGCAGAAGAGCAAACCAACGCAAGACCGGGGTATGTCTGCCGGTCGAAGGGCATTTCTGAAGGCAACGGCGGCATCGGTGGCGTTTCCGTACGTGATTCCGGCATCGGCGTTGGGCAACACCGGCACCACCGCGCCGAGCAACCGCATCGTGATGGCCGGCATCGGCATCGGCAACATGGGCAGCGGCGACCTGGGTTCCTTCCTGGGACGCGATGACGTCCAGTATGTCGCCGTGTGCGACGTCAAGAGGGACGTCCGCGAAGGCGCCGTGAACCGTGTGAACCAGAAGTACAACAACCGGGACTGCAAGGCCTACCGTGACTTCCGCGAGGTCATGGTGCGCGACGACATCGACGCGGTGCATTGCGCCACGCCCGATCACTGGCACGCGATCATCGTGATCGAGGCCTGCCGCAACGGAAAGGATATCTATTGCCAGAAACCGGAGACCAAGACGCTTCGGGAAGGCAAGCTGATGATCGACGCCGCCCGGCGATACAATCGGGTTGTCTCCGGTGGCAGTCAGCGTGTGCTCGAGGACTACCGCCAAGCGGTTGACGCCTGCTGGAGCGGCAGTAAAGGCGCCGTCCGGTCGATCAACGTCAATGTGGGGCCGTTCCCGACTGACTGCAACAAGCCGGCCGAACCGATCCCCGACGGCTTCGACTGGGACATGTGGCTGGGTCCGGCCCCTTGGGCGCCGTACCATCCGCATCGGTGCAGCGGCAGCTACAGCATCGATGGCACAAGCTGGCGGTCCTTCCGAGACTACTCCGGCGGCGGGATGACCGACTGGGGCGCCCATCATTTCGGCGGCGCGACGTTCGCCATGGATGTGCGGGAGATGGAGCCGGAAGAAGTCATCTTCCACAACGAGAACGGGCGGAAGTTTGCCACATGCCGCTTCCCGAATGGCAAGCTTCTGCACCACAACTACCCGGGCCGGGGCAATCTGGATGTGGAATTTGCGGGAGATCCAATTCCTTCGAAACCGGTTCCGGGCTACGCCGGAACCGGCGGCATCTACGGCGACTTCATCGATTGCGTCAAGACGCGCCGCCGGCCCTTCCGTGACATTGAATACGCGGTCCACACCGCGAACGTCTGTCACCTGTTCCTGGCGGCCTACGAACTGGAGCGGTCCCTCAAGTGGGATACAGCCAGGCAGCAGTTTGTAAACGACGACGAAGCCAATCGCCTTGTTGATGTGGCCAGACGAGAGCCGTGGGTGATCTGAAAACGCGACCATTGCGACGTGGAGAAATGACGATGACGAACGAACAGATTGCGAAAATGACCCTGACGGCAGGAGCGGCGACCCTGGTCGCGGCCGGCGCAGTGGCTCAGACGAATTCGGCCGAAGTGAATAAGGCATTCGAAACCCTCAAGACCTATGACTGGGGCGCGGACCGCGCGACGTTGAATCCGATCGACCATGCGATTATTGCGACGCACAGCGATGCGGTGGCACGACAGGCTTTGGAGAAGAAACTGGTGGACGCGCTGGCCGGTGGCCTTTCCCGGTCCGCACAGGACTACGTGTGCCGCAAGCTGAGGGTGGTGGGCACGAGCCAGTCGGTAGATGCACTGGCCGCTCTCTTGACCGATGAGAAGACCTCACACATCGCCCGCTACGCTCTGGAGCGGATGCCGGGTGCCGAGGCGATCGCGGCGATGCGGGACGCGTTGCCGAAGGTCGGCGGCAAGCTTCGGGCAGGGGTGATCGGCTCGCTGGGCGTACGTCGTGACGAGGCAAGCGTCGCGGCCATCGCGGCGTTTCTCGGCGACCCCGACAAAGACGTGGCCCGGGCGGCGGCCCAGGCGCTGGCCATGATCGGGACGCCGGCGGCGGCCGACGCGCTGAGCGAGTTTGCGAAGACGGCTCCGGCCGACATGAAGGTGCCGGTCGCCGACGCGCGCCTGCTCTGTGCCGAGCAGTTGCTGGCCGACGGAGCCAAGTCCGAGGCGTTGGCGTTATACAAGGCGCTCAATGGCAGCGACCAGCCCCCGCAGGTCAGGGTCGCCGCGATCAAGGGAATGCTGGCCGCTTCGACAAAGAAGTAGGACCGCAGGGTGCAGGCCGGCGAATCCGTGAGGGCCGGTGGCCGAGGCGGCCGCATCGCGCGGGTCGGGCGGTCCGCCGCAGGCGGATTGCGATCGTGCATGTCGTCGTCCGACGGGTTTATCGTTGTGCCTGGAAGACACGGTAGGAATGCGGCGGCAGGGTGACCTCGAACATGCTGCCGGAGACGCGTTGCCATGGACTCTGCGGCAGCACACGGGCGGGAACGGCCTGGCCGCTGATTATGTCCGTCAATGCGGCCGTCTGATTCTTTGTCCACACCTGTACGTCCACCGGTTCATCGCGGAAGGACTCCACGATGAACGTGCCGTTGTCGTACACGAACAGGGAGACCTGGGCTGGTCCGTGCAGACGCACGGACAGATCCCGACAGAGCGTGTCTCTAATCCGGTCCAGGACCCCCGCCGGCAGGTGGTACAGGTCCGTGAAGCTCTCGGGAATGGTCAGCACGTACAGGGTTCCTCCGCCGTAAGAGGCCGAGTGCAGCATGGGCCAGCCGTTGGTTTCGTCCAGGGCCGAGACCTCTTCCCATGAGTCGTTGGTCAGGTACTGGATCTGCGGGATAACCATCGCAGCTCCCGCCTCGGTGGTGGGGCCCCAGCCCGCCCGGAAGTCTTTCACAATCGCTTTGCGGCCGGTGACCTGCATCTCCACGATTGACTCGATGCCCTTGCCCTGCAAAGCACCGAGCAGGCCCGACGTGATCATCACCTGTTTGCCCTGCATCAGATGCGCCTTGATCTTGCCCACGAGGTCGGGGTCGGATTTCGCGGTCTCCGCCAGGAAGACCATATTGGCGTCCGTCGGAAACTCCGGCGTCAGATCCATGGGCACGCCGCACATGCCCACGTAGTTGTGCAGAAAGTCCTCACCGGTGGAGTGACAGGGCTTGTAGCTCCTGATACCCACCGGCTGGCCGAGCTGGCCCAGGAAACGGTCCACCCGCTCGAAGGTCACGCCCGCCGCCCGGGCGAACATGTTCGGCTGATATGTGCTGCCGTCGGCCAGTTGGATGGGCGCCTTGATCGCGTCGAAGTCGAAGCTGGTTTGTTCGTCCTGCCACGTGGCCCGCAGGTTCGACGGGACCGGACGCGTGATCTGGCGGATGTCGAACAGGGTGATCTCCGGGGCCTTGGCGAACAGCGTCAGCCAGAGTTGTTCGGCGTAGCGGTCCATCGTCGGCAGGCCGCCGGTATCGACCCAGCCGCCGAAGTTGCCGCCGGGCTTGAGGTTCTCGAAGTAGCGGAAGATCAGATAACCCAGATACGGCTGGAGGTGCTGGTTGCCGGACGGATCGCGGGTCTCGGTGCCGGTGTAGAGGCCGTCGAACAGGGCCGGCTCTTTCTCCAGATGGAAGCCCAGGCCCTGGAAGTGTTCGTACCAGTTGGGGTACTTGATCACGACCTTGACCTTGGGGTTGACCGCCCTGGCGGGCGCGAAGATCAGGCTCCGGGCCGCCTCTTCCATGAGGTCCAGGCGATATTTGGTCCAGGATTTGTCGCCTTTGCCGGCGATGCAGAGCCGGCATTTGCAGTTCGTGAAGAAGAAATCGTCCAGAATCAGCTCGTCGAAGTGGCGCGCCGTGTGCTCGACGATTTCCTTGACCTTTTTCCGGTGTTCGGGATTGGTGTAGCAGAAGGTCTCGAACCGGTTGCGCTCGTTGACTGTCAGGGTGATGCCGCCGGCGGTGCGAATCCCGCGCTCGCGGAAGTAAGCCTTGGCCTGGTTGAGGGTCTCGTCGTCGACGATCAGCAGGTCGCGATGGGTCTCCAGGTACACCTTGTCCACGTGGACCTGCTTCGTGATGTCCTGCCAGCGTGAATCCAACCAGTTCCGGTCCGCCATCTCTCTGGTCTCATACGCCCGGCAGTATACTGCCACGGCGAAGTTCTCATAGGCGTCCGCTCCAGGACACCACATGGATGCGAGCAGGATCATCCAGGCCGCGTTGCGTGTTCTCATCTTGTCGTCTCCGCTATGCCGTCACAGTCTCCACGGGCTGCGCGTGGCGCGGGCCAGCAGGCGCGTGGCCTCCGGGTCGCCGACGAACTCTTCCTTTGCGGGATCCCATTTCAGCGAGCGTCCGAGCTTGTAGGCGAGGATGGTCAGATGTCCCAACGAGGCGCCGCGATGGCCGATCTCCGGAGGGCAATTCGGCTGGCGTCGCGTGCGAATGCAGTCGAACCAGTTGGCGTGATGATCGTTGTCGCCGATGTTCACCTCGCGCGTCGTCAGTTTCATCCGCCCGAAGAGGTCCTCGGGGCCGCCCTCGATTGGCCCGCCGGTGCTCATCGACGTGACCCAGCCTTGCTCGCCGACGAACACGCCGCCGAAATTGCCTTCCAGCCGGGCGTTTGAGGGCACGGCTTTGTAGACATTCTTCACCATGCCCCAGTGGTCCACCAGGTGCAGGAGCGTGCCGTTGGCGTAGCGGCAGGTGAGCGTCGGGTACTGACCCGCGCTCGGGTGGATGAACTCGACCGGCCCGCTGTTCTCGGCGCCCAGGGCATACTGAATCACGTCCGCGGCGTGCGAGTGGTACCAAGTGACTGCGCCGGCGCCGAAATCATCGTGGAACGCCCAAGGCACTACGCCGGGAATCGGGTTTCGGTGGAAGGCGCTATTGTACGGTTGCCAGGGGGCGGGACCGACCCACAGGTCCCAGTCCAGTCCCTCGGCCGCCGGCTCGGCCGCCAGCGCCGGGCTCACAGGCGCGTACGAACGACCGAAGTTCTCGCCCAAGGGCTGCCAGAGTGTGAAGACCGACTTGACCTTGCCCAGCCCGCCGCTTCGCACGAACGCGCAGACCTGGCGAATTGTCGAAATGGAGCGGTACTGCGTCCCGGTCTGGAAGATCCGGCTGTACCGTTGCGCCGTCTGGACCAATCGGCGGCCTTCGCGGATGGTCAGCGAGATCGGTTTTTCGCAGTAGACGTCCTTGCCGGCTTCCATTGCGTGAATCGATTGCATCGCGTGCCAATGGTCCGGCGTGACGATGACGACGGCGTCGATGTCCGGGCGGGCCAGCAGCTCGCGGTAGTCGTTGTAGCTGTCGCAGCCGTGATACGTGCCGGCAGGGCGGCGGGCGGCGTAGGCGGCCTCGACGCGCTGCTTGCCCTCGTTGCGGCGCACCGCGTCCACGTCGCAGACGGCCAGTACCTGGATCTCGGAGTCGCCGGCCAAGCGGTGCAGGTGGCCCTGGCCCATGCACCCGTGCCCGATCAGGCCAACGGTGATCCGTTCGCTCGGTGCAGTGCTTCCTTCCGCACTCCACACGGAGGAGGGAACAACCCAGGGGATGACGACTGCGCTCGAGAGAGCCGCCGTGCGCGCCATGAAGCTGCGACGTGTGCAATGATCGCGACGTGTCCCTTGTGTCATGCATTACCTCCCTTCGCCAGACGCACACTTGCTTCATTGAAGGATGCGATGTCTTGGATCCATTCGTTTCCGGTGCGGCGTCTGTCGCTGCCGAATTCGACGGTGAATATGGTGGGCAGGGGCCCGAAAGGATTGACGCGGGCCAGGAGGGGCGCCATAGCTGTGCTGTGGGCCAAACCGTCCACTGTCACGATCTTCGGGGCCCCTTCCATGGTGAGGCTTTCTGTCTTGGTGATGACCGCGTCGCACCCCACTACCCTGGCGAATGCGACGACCTTCTCGCGATCGGCCTGGCTGGACGGCTCGGAATCTATGTGGTAGGTCAGCAGGCGCACCCCGGCGGCGTCCAGCTTCAGACGAATCCGCCTCCGCTCGTCGCTGCTGAGCCGGTTATCGAACGGCTTGGGGATGTCGTCACTGACTCTCTGGCGGTTGCTGCCACCAACGTACAGGAGTCCTTGTTCGGTGGCCATGTCAATTAGCTCGAAGAGGGTCAATTCCTTGACCGCAGACGGCGCCAGAGCCAGTCGCCATCCGAGTCGCTCCTGGGCGCGGACGGCCGGGGTGAGCTTGGCGCTGGGCGTCGTCGGGGCCGGAAGGTCGCCCAGGGCGAACTGTGTGGCCGCCAGGTAAAACGACAGCATCTTCGGGTCCCAGAAGACGGAAGGATGGTGTGCGATGGTACAGTAGAAGACGCGTCCGCGCCCGTACTGGCGCACCCACGCCAGCGCGTAATCGTTGTCGGCCCGCACGACGGCGCCATAGGACGGCTGCTGCTGCATGTCGGTCTTGGCTGTGTCGATGCTCATGAGCACGCGAACGCGGTGACGCGAGTATGGCTCGTGGACGCGGAAGAACTCGTCACGGTAGTCGAAGTCCTGTCCGCCGAACACCTGGTTGACCGGGTGAGTCGGATCGTCCAGCTTGATGAAAACATGCTCGTTGCTGGCCTTGTGGTTGGCGCCGCGGGCGCCGAGCATGATGCCGAACTCGGGCCAGTCCTCGATCGCGCCGGGCCACTGGGTGAAAGCGACGGACGTGCCGTGAACGCCCATCAATCCGCCGCCGCTGTAGACGAACTCGACCAGGCTTTGCCTCAGAGCGGGGTCCTCGAAGCAATTGCCCACGGTGTTGTTGAAGAACACCGCGTCGAATTGTCGCAGACTGGCCGGCTCGAATACAGCCGGGTCTCTGCTGACCACCGTTTCGAACGCGCCGGTCCTCTTGCCCATGAGTGCGAACGCGGTGTTTGCGGTGGGGATGGAGGCGTGGCCGCCATAGTTGACGTTCAGGTCGAAGATCAGCAGCTTACGCGGTCGGCGTGGCACGGCGGGTGCCTCGGCGGGGATGGCCTGCTCGATGCGTTCTAGCTCCTGCGAATCGTCTCCCGCCTGGGCCATTCCGCCTGTGGCGGACCCGAGCAGGGGCGCGACGACGATGCCGCCTGTACGCCGCAGGAACGTCCGTCGCGTCACGATTGGTCTGAACATAGTTCTGGTGTCTCCCGTCTACCGGCCGCTCGTAGTGTGCCCACAAGGGCATACGGGAAGGGCGAAGCATGCTTCGCCCCTACGAGCGACAGTGTAGCGGCCGGTGACGAGATGGGCAATGGAGTATATCGGAGTTGCGGCTGCCACGTGTGAGAATCGTGTTTCAATCGGCGGCTCGGATCTCGTATAATCCGGACCGTCGCTGGACAGTTCGCAGTTCTCAGTTGGCAGTGGGCTGGGAACTGACAACTGGCAACTGGGAACTGCGATTGAGGATTGGCTATGCGAGTGATGACCTTGGTTTGTTGTGTGGGCGTACTGGCCTTTGGATTGCGGCCGGCCGCCGCAGCCGGGACGGCCGAAGTCGAATACCTTAGCGATGTGCCCGAGCGCATTGCCAGTTACAGTCAGTCCTGGGGTGAACTGGGGATCAACACCGCCGCCTACGATCCCGGTGTCCGCCCGGACAAGACCGGCGACCCCCTGCGGATCGGCGACCGGCAGTTCGCCAGGGGCCTGGGACATCATGCCAGCGGCACGCTGGTCGTGCTGCTCGACGGCGAGTTCGCCTGGTTTGACGCCGAGGTCGGCTTGCAGCCGTGCGGCGCCGGCGGCGGAAGTGTCGTCTTCCGTGTGTCCGTCGATGGCGAGATGCGTTTCGACAGCGGGATTCTCCGGCCGCAAGACGGCGCAAAGATCGTACACGTGAACGTCGAGGGGGCACAGGAGCTTCGACTGGATGCCGGCGACGGCGGCGACGGGATCGCCTGCGACATGGCGAATTGGTGCAATGCCCGGCTCACGCGTTCCGGTGTCGCGACGGTCGCGCGGCCGCCTGCCGTGGACATGGCCCGTTTCGCGCGGGTGGTGACCTGGGACCCCGACCGCAAAGACGGCTGCCGCGCCAGCCGGCTCCAGGAGTTCGCCGCAGAAGACCTGTTCCTCGAAACCGATCTGGTCCGCGAGGCCGACGGCAGCTATGCGATACCGGCCGGAGCGAGCGGTCATGGTTGCATCGGGCTCCAATGGTTGAACCGCCGCGCGCTGCGCGAGCTTCGGTTGCGTCTGTCGGACCCCGTCCTTCCGTCCGCCGTTGGCGACATTCGAGTGGAGGGCTGGTTCGGCGAGTCCGCCTGGCAGGGGCAATGGAAGCCGCTCAGCGGCGACATCGCTGCCGAGGGCAACGATGTGATCTGCCGGCTATCCCCGCGGTCCCCCGAAGGCGACTACCTGCTGACGCGGAAGGTCCGTTGGATTCTGCCGCCTGTGGCGGCCTCGTGGCGCGTGCGTGAACTGATCGCATTCACGCGAACCCGCTGGGACACGGCGCGACTGCTGGTGCAGGCCGAGTCCGCATCGGCCCAGGCCCCTGTGGGGATTGCCGTTTTCAACGGGGAGTTCCTCGGACCGGTCGGGCCGGAAGTGGCCTTGTCAAGTCCTCTGCACTTGGAGGTTCGTTATGCCAGACCCTCATCCGTGAATGCGGACCAGACGGTGATTCAGTTTCGATTGCCCACAGGGGCGTTTGGCGTGGCGGTCGAAGACGTGCTCGCGAACGAGTGCGTGTATCTGCCCGATCACGGTCTGTTCGTCACGCGGGATCCGGCGCCGATCAGTCCGGCCGACTACCGTCGGAAGGTAGCCGCCCGTCGCACAATCCTCGAAGAAGTGCGGGTGCGGCCGGACCAGACGTTGGCCCAGGCGATGGCGCGGACGCACAACCCGCTCCAGTGCGAAGGCCCGGTGATGCTGTCGCTGGCCTGCGACAACACGAAGTACGTGCTGGAGCGGGACGGCACATTGCGTTTCCACGCGGCCGCCGGCGAAGGCGGAGACTGGTTCGCCTCCGCCGGCAGGATGCAACTGCGATGGGGACTGGGCCAGGCCGACAGACGGACTCGACAGCTCGACGGGGGCTGGCTTCCCATCCCGGTCATCACCACGGAACGGGACGGGATCGTCTGCACGCAGCGTGTATTCATCGCGCCCGTCGATGATCCTGGCAGCAATCCGGCTCGCCTGAACCGCAGGGCCGTCTGTGTGGCCGAATTCACCTGGAAGAATCTCCGAGAGGATGCCAATCCTGTGTCGGCCGGCCTCGATATCATGCTCGACAGTCGAGGAGAGCGGCCGGCAGGGCTTGCGCCCATCGAGGGCGGCTTCCGGCTCGAAGCCGAAGGCGGCGTGCTGGGTTCGGTCGCCGTTGCCCCCTCGAACGTTCTGAAGCTGCAACTTTCGGACGGTCGGCTCCAATTGAGTGGCACGCTGCCGCCCGGTGGAAGCGCCGGCTTCGTCGCCATCCTTCAGCCTCCTGCTGGCGATCTGCCGCTCCTTCCGGCTGTTTCTATATTGCGGCGCGACGCGGAGTCGTACTGGCAGGCCGTTCTTGCGCCCGCCATGCAGATCGAAACGCCCAATTCGTTCATCAACGATCTGGTTCGTTCTTCTCAGGTGCGCTGTTTGATTGCGGCACGCAACGAGGCCGACGGTGCCCGTGTCGCGCCGTGGATCGCCGCGATGGCATACGGTCCGTTCGAGAGCGAGGCACACTCCGTGATTCGCGGAATGGACTTCTTGGGCCACGGTGAGTTCGCTCGACGCGGCCTGGAGTTCTTCATCCACCGCTACAACGCCGATGGTTTCCTGACCACCGGTTACACGACCTTCGGCACCGCGTGGCACCTCTGGACGCTGGCGCAACACTGCCAGCTCACAGGCGACCGGGCCTGGCTGCAGACGCATGCGTCCGAGATCGCCCGCGTGGGGGACTGGATCGTCCGGCAACTGGCCAAGACGAGGACGCTCGATTCGCGAGGGCAGCGCGTGCCGGAATACGGTCTGATGCCTCCCGGCGTAATGGCCGACTGGAATGCGTTTGCCTGCCACTTCTGCATGAACGCCTATTACTATGCGGCGCTTCGTGACCTCGGGGCTGTACTGGGGGACATCGGTCACCCGCGGGCGGCGGTCTTTCAGGAACAGGCGGTCGAGCTGCGCAACTGCCTGATTACCGCCTATCGCTGGACGCAGGCGCAGTCGCCGGCTCTGCCGCTGCGCAACGGCGCCTGGATTCCGCATTACCCGTCGCAGGTGCACAGCCCCGGGCTGCTCGCGGACTTCTTCCCCGGCCAGGACTTCGGCCGCACGTGGGCGTATGACGTGGAGTTGGGAGCGCATCAGTTGGTTCCGACTGGTGTATTCGATCCGAACGATCCCGAGGTCACACGCATGATGGACCACATGGAGGACGTCCACTTCCTGGGGGACGGATGGTTCGACTATCCCGCCGAGCGCAACCGGCAGGACTGGTTCCATCTGGGAGGGTTCTCCAAGGTGCAGCCATACTACGCCCGCAACGCGGAGGTCTACGCGCTGCGGGATGACGTGAAGCCCTTCCTCCGCACGTACTTCAACTCCATCGCTTCCCTGGTGAACCCGGAGGTGATGACTTTCTGGGAGCATTTCCGGCACAGCGGCGCTTGGGACAAGACGCACGAGACGGGATACTTCCTCTACCAAACGCGTCAGATGCTGGTCATGGAGCGCGGCCGGACGCTGTGGCTGGCGCCGTTGATCCCGACGGAGTGGCTGCAACACGGCAGGGAGTTGATTGCGAGCAATTGCCCCACGTGCTTCGGGCCGGTCAGCTACCGGATTTCGTCGCAGGTGGACGTCGGGCGCATCGAGATTGCCGTAGCGGCGCCGCGGCGCGTCAGGCCGGAGGCGATCGTGATTCGACTGCGGCACCCCGAAGGCCGTCGGCTCGACCGCGTGGAGGTCAACGGGCGCCCGCACGATCGGTTCGACACGGATCAGGAAATCATTACGCTGCCGTCGGACCTCGATGCGTTGACAGTCGTCGCGCATTACCGATGAGTTGCCAGCAGTCAGATTGGAGCGCAGCGGTACATCAAAGGAGTCTTTGCATGAGACTGCATGGGGTCAACAAGCGGTTCTTGCTCTCATTGTTCTCGCTGCTCGCCGCCGTCGTCACGCATGGGGCGGAATCGAGTTCCACGATGGTCCATATGGCCAAGCCCATGCCGGCCGACGAAGCGCCGGGGGCTCGTCCCTATGAGATGGTTTGGGCCGGCCGCCAACCGCCGCACGCACCGCTGGTCGATTTCGACTCGCTGGAAGGCTGGCGGGTCGAATGCAGCAACGGGGCGGCCGCCGAGCTGTTCGGCTCGCAGAGGCAGCGGGTGTGGGACTCGCCGGTTGCCCGGCTCGTCTATCGGGGCACATCGGACGCCAGCACGGTGGTCCTGCGCCCGCCGGCGCCGATGGCGATCCCGGACGACGTCTCGGCGACCACGATCTGGGTCTATGGAAACAACTGGTCGTGGGCACCCGAGCCGGGGACGCCCCGAACGACCGTCACGTTGCTGGTTCTCGACCGGGACAACGCCGAACGCAGGCTCGATCTTGCTCAGGTGGCCTGGAAGGAATGGTGGCTGATCCACAAGGTGCTGCCGGCCGGCTGGTTGGACAGGAAGCCGCTGCGTTTCGCCGGACTGCGGATCACCGGCGGCTCCAACACGGACGACCGGGAACTTTTCTTTGAGGACCTGGTATTCTTCAAAGAGAGTCCGGCTCCACTTTCCTTCGAACCGCGTCCGAAGCGCGGCATCGATCCATTCCCCGGCCAGTCGGCCGGCGCCAACACCGGTCCGGGCCTGTTGCCTTTCCCAACCCGCGAGCAGACCATCCTGCCCGACAATCTGACGACGAACTTCACGGTGAACCTGGCGCAGGCGGGCGAGGGCTGGCGGTTCACCTACCAGGACGCCGAGACGCAATTGTCGTATGAGGTCAAACCGGGGGCGAGGTTCTGGGAGCCGGTCGTCGTCAGGCTAAACGGGACTGCCGTGGCGAAAGCCATGACAGACGCAGGACTGAAGTTCATCGACGAGCCAAGAAACGTACGGCTGATCGAGGTTCGCAGTGTGCCCGTAAGGGCATCTGATGGGAACGCCCCACGGCGTCACGACGAACAACTGAAGGCCTCCTGGCAGGCGACTGTCAATGGGACCGACGTGACGATCCACTCCACGCTGCGTCTGTGGCAGAAGAGCCTCGTCGTGGATTGCATCTGTACGGGCGGACTGGCGACCGAACTCTCCTACGGCCGGATCGAGGGGGTCGAGAGGCCGGAACTGCTGATGCTGCCCTATATGAACTACGGAGGTCACCATCTGAATGTCCTGATGTCCAAGGGTGCGGTCCCGTACTTCGCCTCGGTCTGGATGGACTGGTACCGCTCGAACGCCTCGGCGCCGTTCGCGGTCGACAAGATCGACGGCGACAAGGTCCAGCTCAACGGCGGCGTGCGATACATCCCGAAGACCGATGGACTACGCAACGACCTCTACGAGAGGTTCTTCGTGACGTTCTCGCCGGTCTTCGAAGAGACGCTGGCGACGATCGACAACCCGCCCGCCAAACGCGGTCGCGAGGCGGCCACGCGGCTGTGGCAGGAAAGCTGGGGGCCGCATGACTACCAGAGCGAGCACGAGCGGTCGAAGAGACTGCGCGCCTATGGCATCGAGATGCTGACGCAGTGCAACCACGAGATCACCTGGCGTGACAGCGGCGAGAGCTTCACGTTCCGCGAGATGGCCGCGCCGGGCAAAGGCGGCGACGAAGCGCTTCAGAAGTACGTGGCCGCGCAGCGTTCGCTGGGCTGGCGGTCGGGCCTGTACACGAATTACACCGACTTTGCCCCGGTGAATGCCCACTGGGACACGGACCGCGTGATGCGCGGCCCCGACGGCAACCTGGTCCGTGCCTGGGCGCGGTGCTACTCGCCCAAGGCCCTCTTTGCCGTGGAGATGGACCGCCGGCTCGCTCCGTTGATTCAGGCCAAGTTCAACACGAACGCCGCGTACACCGACGTCCACACGTCGGTGAGCCCGTGGGATCGGACGGACTTCGATGCTCGGGTACCCGGCGCCGGGACGTTCGCCGCGACGTTCTACGCGTATGGCGAGTTGCTGCTGCATGATCAGGATGTGTACGACGGCCACTGCTGGTCGGAGGGCCATCACCAGTGGCTCTACGCCGGCCTGTGCACGGGCAACTACGGCCTGACCTACAGCGGGCTGCGGCTGTGGGAGTATCCCTACCTGCCTCACTTCGACCTGCTGAAGATGCACCCGCTGTCGGTCGATATCGGCGTGCCCTGGACGGGCCAGTTCTTCAGCGGCAAGGAAGGCTGGAACAAGCCGGAGAACATCATCACCAGCATCGACCAGTTCCTGGCGGCGACCATCGCCTACGGCCACATCGGCTGGCTGGTGGAGGAAGCCCACGGCATGCGCCAGACTTGCCGGTCGTACTACATGCTCGGCCCGCTGCAGTCGCGGTACGCCATGCTCAAGACGCAGGAGATTCGCTATGGCACGGATCATGGCCTGGTCAGCTCCTCCGAGGCCTTCCAGAGCGGCGACTGGCGAAAGTCGAAAATCTTCATTCATTATCCAAACGATCTCCGTGTGTGGGTCAACGGCAACGCGACCGAGCCGTGGCCGCTTGCGGACGCCGGATACGATCTGCCGCCGTTCGGCTGGCTCGCTCTGGGGGCGGACGGCTTCATAGAGTGTTCGGCTTTGCTCGATGGGCGACGCTATGACCGTGCCAGTTCACCGGATTGTATCTTCCTCGACGGCCGGGGCACCTGGCGCCGCTTCGACGGGGTCGCGACCAGTGGCAGCGTTGCCGTCCGTCGTATGAAGGAAGGCGAGGGCATTTCGGCCACTCTTGTCGATGGCGTCGAGCGTCTCACGATCGCCAAGCCCGAAGGCTCATTCGGCCCGGACGATGTGCGGACGGCGATTGCCGCCCTCATAAACAAGCCGGCGATTATGGTGGCCGCATATGACCAGGACGGCCAAAGGACAGGCGAGGCCGAAATCCGAAAAACTGAATCCGAATGGGAAATTGTGCCGCCGGCCTCGGCCGTCCGGCTGGATATCACCGCAGGCCTGTAGGGGCAAATCCGCCACGGGCGGATTCGTCCCGACTTGGTGGATGCATATGCTGACATCACACGCGTCGATCTGCGTAGTGTATCTGACAATAGCCTGTGTTGCGGCCGCCGGCGCGATATCTGAGGACGCCGCACTGCCGCCGGGCGTCCAACCGGTCTGGGACATTTCCACGGCATACCGAGAAGCCACCGCGACGCGTGAACGCGTCTGCATCAACGGTCTCTGGCGGTGGCAACCGGCACAGACGGATTCCGAGTCCGCGGCAGACGTACCGCAGGCCAATTGGGGCTACTTCAAGGTCCCAGGGTGCTGGCCCGGGATCACCGATTACATGCAGAAAGACAGCCAGACGGTGCACTCGCACCCAAGCTGGCGGGACTGCGCACTGCGCGATGTGGCCGCCGCCTGGTACGAACGGGAGATCACGATCCCGTCGTCTTGGGCTGGCCGGCACATCTCGCTGTGTCTGGAGTATCTGAATTCGTATGCGGCGGTTTACGTGGACCGTGTCCAGGCGGGCGAGGCTCGATTCCCGGGGGGCGAACTTGATCTGACGGCCTTCTGTCGTCCGGGCCGGACGCATCGGCTTAGTCTCCTCGTTGTGGCCATGCCGCTCAAAGGCGTGATGCTCTCCTATATAGACACGGCGTCGGCACGCGAGGTCAAAGGAACCGTAGCTCGGCGAGGGTTATGTGGCGATGTCTATCTGATCGGCATGCCGGCCGGACCGCGCATCACCGATGCGCGAGTGGCCACGTCGATCCGCCGGCAGCAAATCTCGCTCGATCTGGCTCTGGAAGGACTTGAAGCCCGGAACGAATACGCCGTCGGCGTTCGGATCCTCGACCAAGACCGCGTCGTGAAGGAATTCACAGGTCGCCCGTTCCGCGCAGGTGACGTCCGCGAGGGTCGCATCACGTGCACCGACATGTGGATGCCGGACAAGCTCTGGGACCTTCACACGCCGCAGAACACGTATGACGCGGAGGTCTCCCTTCTCGACATGCAGGGCCACGTGCTGGACACGCACTGGCCCATTCGCTTCGGGTTCCGAGAGATGTGGATCGAGGGCCGCGATTTCTACCTCAACGGCACGCGCATCTTCCTCTCGGCAGTGCCCCTGGACAACGCCCAGGTCGGTGCGGCGTCGGCCACCTACGAGGCGGCCCGCGAGAGTCTGGAGCGGCTCAAGAGCTTCGGCATCAACTTCGTCTACACACACAATTATGGCTGCGAGCCCGGTTCGCATCTGAGCTTCGCCGAGATTCTCCGGGCCGCCGATGACACGGGGATGCTCGTGTCGTTCTCGCAGCCGCATTTCAGCCACTATGACTGGCAGGCGCCGGACGCCGATCGCGACAACGGCTACGCCCGGCACGCCGAGTTCTACGTTCGAGTCGCCCAGAATCACCCGTCCGTCGTGATGTACTCCATGAGCCATAACGCGACGGGCTATAACGAGGACATGAACCCCGACATGATCGACGGCCTTCAGGACGCCCGTGACAACTGGGCACTGCGAAACGTTAAACTCGCCATGCGGGCCGAGGCAATCGTCCGGACGCTGGACCCGTCTCGCATCGTCTACCATCACGCCTCGGGCAACCTGGGCTCGATGCATGCGATCAATTTCTATCCGAACTTCGTTCCCGTGCAGGAGATGTCCGACTGGTTCGCGCACTGGGCGACGCGGGGCATCAAGCCGGTCTTCCTGTGCGAGTACGGCACGCCGTTTACCTGGGACTGGGCGATGTATCGCGGCTGGTACGAAGGCAAGAGGGAATTCGGCAGTGCGGCGGTGCCCTGGGAGTTCTGCCTGGCCGAATGGAACGCCCAGTTCCTCGGCGACCGTGCCTTTGCGATCAGCGAAATGGAGAAGCGGAACCTGCGCTGGGAAGCCCAACAGTTCCGCGCCGGCAGGCTCTGGCACCGCTGGGACTATCCGCACCAGTTGGGCTCGACCGATTTTCCCGAGCGCGAACCGGTGTTCAGTCTCTACCTCACGGACAACTGGCGGGCTTTCCGCACGTGGGGCGTCTCGGCCATCTCGCCCTGGGAGCATCACATCCTGTTCAAGCTCCGCCCCGGCGTGGACAGAAACCACCGCGAAGAATTCGAGGTGGATTGGCGCAACCTGCAACGGCCCGGATTCAGTCCCGACTATCGCGAGCAGCGCTACGAGCGGATGGACCTGGCGTACGAACGCGCGGACTGGGTTCCCACCGGCGCCGGCAACGCCATCCTGCGTAACAACCAGCCCTTGCTGGCCTACATCGCCGGCAAAGCGGGTTCTTTCACCAGCAAGGATCACAATTTCACTGCCGGCCAGACGGTCGAAAAGCAGTTGATCGTGATCAACAATTCGCGGCAGCCGGTTCGTTGCGCCTGCTCGTGGCACATCGGGTTGCCCGAACCGGTGGCCGGCCACGAAGAGGTCACCGTTGAGACGGGTCAGCAGACGCGCGTACCGATCCGCTTTGTCATCCCGACGAACGCGAAACCCGGCTCGTACGAAATGATTGCCAGAGCCGTGTTCAGCAGCGGCCAGTCACAGGAGGACACCTTCACGATCCACGTCGTTCCGCAGCCGGCGCCGGTGCGCAACGGGGTCAGGGTCGCGATCTTCGACCCCCGGGGGGAGACGGCGCAATTGATGGAAGACATGGGACTGTCCTGGGAACGTGTCGATGCGACTGCCGATCTCGCTTCGTACGAGGTGCTCGTCGTGGGCAAGGCGGTGTTGACAGTGGATGGCGCAGCGCCGGACATCAGCCGGGTGCGGGATGGGCTCAAGGTGGTCGTGTTCGAGCAGACGCCGGAGGTGCTGGAGAAGCGATTCGGTTTCCGCGTGGCCGAGTACGGGCTGCGGAACGTCTTTCCGCGCGTGCCCGATCATCCCGTCCTGGCCGGACTGGAAGTCGAGAACCTGCGTGACTGGCGAGGTGAAGCGACTATTATCCCGCCTCGATTGAAGTACGAACGCTCCGCCAAGTTCAACGGCGCGCCGGCGGTGACGTGGTGCGGCCTGACGGTGACGCGTGCGTGGCGATGTGGCAATCGGGGAAACGTTGTGTCGGTCCTCATCGAGAAACCCGCCTGCGGCGACTTCCTGCCCATCGTGGACGGCGGATTCAGCCTCCAGTACAGCCCCCTGATGGAGTACCGCGAAGGCAAGGGAATGGTGTTGTTCTGTCAGATGGATGTGACCGGGCGCACGGAGACGGAACCGGTGGCGGAGATTCTCGTCGCCAACCTCCTGCGGTACGTCGGCGATTGGAAGCCTGCGGCGCTACGCAAGGCTTTCTATGCCGGTGCGACTGCCGGCCGCGAACACCTCGAAGCGGCTGGGTTTCCCCTCCATGCCTACGAGGGCGGTGAGATCCCCACAGACTCCGTCCTGATCCTCGGACCCCAGAGCGAAGCCCTTTCCGCTCAAAGAGATGCGATCGGTGTGTTCCTGGCGTCGGGCGGACGCGTGCTGGCCGTCGGTTTGGCGCAGGAGGACGTCGATACCGTGTTGCCAGTCCGGGTCACTATGAGGCAGGCCGAACACATCAATGCCTTCTTCGATCCTGCGACGATGGACGCGCCGCTGGCCGGCATCGGGCCGGCGGACGTGCACTGCCGTGACCCGCGGACGCTTGCGCTCGTCTCGGGAGGCGCCGAGCCAGTCGGGGATGGCGTGCTGGCGGTCGCTCCGGGAGGAAAGGTCGTCTTCTGTCAGCTCGTGCCGTGGCGATTCGAGTACCGCAGCAACTTCGGGCTCAAGCGGACCTTTCGGCGAAGCAGTTTCCTTGTCACGCGGCTGCTGGCCAACCTGGGTGCGCAGGCCCAGACTCCGTTGCTCGGGCGATTCTCCCGCCCGGTCGAAGGTGATGAGCCGGGCCGATGGCTTCAGGGCCTTTATCTGGACGAGCCGCAAGAGTGGGACGATCCCTACCGATTCTTCCGCTGGTGACCAGGTACGGGCAATCCGCCTGTGGTGGATTTGCCCTCTACAGGTCTTTGGGT
This sequence comes from Sedimentisphaerales bacterium, assembly GCA_035448545.1. Lineage (GTDB taxonomy): Bacteria > Planctomycetota > Phycisphaerae > Sedimentisphaerales > Anaerobacaceae > Anaerobaca. The sequence goes on from DAOTJE010000017.1 coordinate 54,300, forward strand.
TGTTTCAGATAGGCAGCCAGCGGGCCTGCGTCATGTGGTATAATACAAAGCTGGGGCGAGTGATTATTCGCCCCCACATGATGGAAATGTGTACTGTACAAGCGGCGGAGGCGGTTGATGGCTGAACATCACGAAATCCAAGGGTGTCCGGTACCCTTCTGCGACCAGCGATCGCAAGGGAGATCGAAAAGAGGTACCGGACACCTTATCCCGGTCCTGTTCCTGGGGCTGGCGCTTCAACTGTGCGCGCCCTGCGCACTGCTGGCCGACAGCGTGGTGGTTATCAACGAGATCATGTTCCACCCGCGCGAAGGGGAGCCGGAATGGATCGAGCTGTACAACCAGATGGGGACGCTGGTTGATATGTCCGGCTGGTCTCTGGCGGGTGCGGTCGAGTACACCTTTCCGGCTGGCACCGTCCTTGCGCCCGACTCCTATGTGGTCGTGGCGTCCGCCATCGGCCGAATGGCTGTGCCGGTCCTGGGGCCGTTTGAGGGGAAGCTCTCGAACGGGGGCGAGGAGATCCGGCTGCTCAACAACAGCGGCCGCCTGATGAATCGCGTGCGATACGACGACGGGGAGGACTGGCCCGTTGCCGCGGACGGCTCCGGCTGCACTTTGGCCAAGATCGACCCCACACGCGAAAGCGACACCGCGTCGAATTGGACCTGGAGCGGTCGGATTGGCGGTACGCCGAACGCGCCCAACTTCGACGACGCAACACCGTTGCCGTCCGCCACAAGCGGACTGCGCCTCAACGAGGTCTGTCCGGCCGGCCAGTCGGCCTTCTTTGTGGAGATCGTCAACGCGGGCGTCGAGCCGGCCAGCATGGCAGACGCCTGGCTCGAAGTCCAGTCCGCCTCTGGCGGACGAGACACCATATACAGCTTCGAAGACGATGTCCTGGCACCGGGTCAGTACGTCACGATCACGCCAAGCGATCTGGGATTCGTTCCGCAGCCCGGCGACCGGCTCTTTCTCGGCTGGGGCGAAGATCGGGTCTGCGATGCCGTGCGGGTTGGTGACATCGTGACAGGCCGGCATCCTGCCGGCACGGGGCCGTGGCTCTTTCCCGCGTTTCCCACTCCCGGACAGCCCAACGAGATCGAGCTGTGCACGGATATCGTGATCAACGAGATCATGTACCATCCCATGGCCTTGCCTGCGCCGGACACCGCACAGGGCCTGCTGCTGTTCGACGAGAGCGCGGCTGTGAAGGTCCTCGTCCCGCAGGACGACCACCTCGGACGGCGGTGGACCGGCAGTTCGGAGCCGTTCGACGACGGCGCCTGGGTCCAGGGCGAGGGAACGGGCGTCGGTTACGAGGCCAGCTCGGGATACGAGCCCTACATCGACGTGGATGTCCGCGCCGCGATGTATGGTCGCCGCAACACGGTCTACATCCGTATCCCCTTCGACGTGGCTGATCCCACAGTGTTTGCGACGCTGACGCTCAACATGCGATATGACGATGGTTTTCTGGCCTTTCTCAATGGGGTGCTCATCGCCAGCGCGAACATGTCCGGGTCCGAGGCGTGGGACGATCCGGCCGCCGGTTCGAACGACGATCTGGCGGCGGTCAGCTACCAGGGCTTCGACGTATCGGCTCACCTCGGTGCATTGAAGGCGGGCGTCAACATCCTGGCTATCGAGGGACATAACATCGAGGCGAGCAGCTCGGACCTGCTGTTTCAAGCCACGTTGGAGGCGACCTTGGCCGATCCTTCCGGCGACGAAGAACAGGACGGCGAATCGAAGACCTGGGTCGAACTCTACAATCGAGGGAGTGCAACAGTCGATCTGTCCGGCTGGAGCTTCGACAAAGGGATTACGTATGTGTTCCCAGAGGGAACGTTCCTTCCACCGGGCGAGTACCTCGTGGTGGCACGGGATCGAGCGTATCTGACCGCCCGATTCCCGGACGTTCCTATCGTGGGAGACTTTCAAGGGCGTCTGGCTAACGGTGGAGAAGAGCTGAGACTCGTGGACGCTCGAGGCAATCCTGTCGATCGGCTGCGCTACTATGACGGCGGGACCTGGCCCGAGGCGGCCGACGGCGGCGGCAGCAGCCTCGAGCTGCGCGATCCGTGGGCGGACAACGACTGCGGCACCGCCTGGGCCGCCAGCGACGAATCGCCTCGTTCGGGCTGGCAGACGATTTCGTATCGTGGCGTCGTACAGGCCAGCGCGGTGGGCAATGACAGCCTCTATCACGAGTTCGTCATGGGACTGCTGGACGCCGGCGAGGTCTTGATCGACGACATTCACGTGATCGAAGACCCGGACGGCGCCGCGCAGGAACGGCTTCAGAACGGCGACTTCTCTCGCGGGCTCGATCACTGGAGGATCGTGGGCAACCATCGCCACAGCACCCTCGAGGCCGATCCGAGCGATGGAACGAATCCGGTTCTGCGTCTGGTCGCGACCGGGCCCACCGACCATATGCACAACCATGCCGAGACGACGTTTGCCAACGGCGCACGAATCGACAACGGGCGCGAGGTCGAGATTCGATTCCGGGCCAAATGGATCAGCGGCTCGCCGCTGCTGCATACGCGTCTGTTTTTCAACCGGCTGGCGCGTACGACGGTCCTGGCGGTGCCCTCGTTGTCGGGTACGCCGGGATGTGAGAATTCCCGTCGCCAGCTGAACATCGGTCCGACCATGACGGCGCTTCGCCACAGCCCCGCGGTTCCTCTGCCCAATCAAACGGTGGAAGTCACGGTCAGGGCCAGCGATCCGGACGGTATCGAGAAGGTCACGTTGTGGTACCGGCCGGACAATGGTTTGTGGCAGTCTGCGGATATGAGCCGGCAGGAAGATCGGTTCACCGCCGTCATCCCACCGCATGCCAGCCACACCCTTGTGCAGTTCTACGCCGAAGCGCAGGACGGACGCGGGGCCGTGGCATTCTGTCCAGCCGCAGGCCCGCAATCCTTTGCCCAGTATCGGGTCTTGCAGGTCGATCTGGCGACAGGGCGGCCGTCCCAACCTCCACAGGCGAGCGGTCCATTCGCCCCCAGGACCACCGGTGTGTTCAACTATCGCATCGTCATGCGCGACGCCGAACGCGACTTTTTGTACGAGCCCACCAACCGCATGAGCAACGAGCACCTTGGGGCCACGCTGATCGTCAACGAGCAGGATGTGTACTACGACGTGGGCGTGCACCTGAAGGGCAGTGAGCACGGCCGGCCCAAGGAGCCGCGCATCGGTTTCCACGTGCGCTTCAATCCCGAGAAGCTGTTTCGAGGCGTGCATCGCACCATCGGGTTCGACCGCTCCGACGGCCAGCAGGTGGGTCAACGTGAGATGCTCCAGCATGTTGCGATGAATCGCTTCGGCGGATTCTCCAAGTACCATGACCTGGGCTACCTCATCGCCCCTCGACAGCAGCAGTGCAGCGGCGTCGAAGTGCAACTGGCGCGGTACGGCCCGGTCTACTGTGAAGAGGCCTATGGCGAAGACGGTGGCGCCGGTACGCTGTACGAGTACGAACTCGTGTACACGCTGGCCGAAACGGTGGGCAACGATCCGGAGGGACTGAAGATTCCGCAGGAGGGAGGCGGCGTATACGGGCGCAGTGTCACGGACTATCTGGGCAGCGACAAGGAGAAATACCGCTGGCACTTTCTGATCAAGAACAACCGGGACCGGGACGACTACGAGCCCGTGATCCGGCTGACACAGGCTTTGGGCCTCAGCCAGACGGCATTCGAATCGGCTGTTTCTGAGACGATCGACGTCGAGCAGTGGCTCCAGGCCTTCGCGGTCGGCTCGACGTTTGGCATCACGGACAACTGGATCAGCAACTCCAGTCACAATGCGATGTTTTACTTTCGTCCCACCGACGGTCGGTTCACGTACTTTCCCCATGACCTGGACTACTACAATGCGAACCAGGCCCTGGAGAGCAACAGTGTGCTGAGCAAGCTCCTGCGAAAGCCCGCGTGGGCGCATGCCTTCTACGGAAACGTCTACGACTTCCTCCAGGTCAGCTTCAACAGGGTGTACCTGTCTGTCTGGGCCGATCACTTCGCGCGGTTGCTGCCGGAACAGGCGTGGTCGAGTTGGCTGACTTATGTCGACCAGCGGTACGAGCGGGTTATGGGCGAACTCCTGGCCAGAGCGGGAAACCCCATCCCGTTCGAGATCACTTCGCCGTCGGCGAAGGAAGTGGCGTCGTCGTCTGTGGCAGTGCGCGGTCGCGGGTGGATCCACGTACAGCGGATCGATGTGCTCCAGACCGGACAAACCCTGGCGGTGGACTGGCTGGATCTGACCACGTGGGAGACCCACCTGCCCGACGACCTGACGCCTGGTGCATATATCCTGGGTGCCTACAACAGCCAGGGCACGCTCCTGGCGACCGACACGATCACTCTGATGCCGCGATAATACAAATCGAGGCTTGACTTCTGGGACAAACCGGTCAAAATGCATGCCATAGGTGCTTTGTGGTGGCCGGGGCCTCGGGCGTATTCGAAGCTGGGCCACACGGGAGGAGGCTGTGTGCAAGTGTAGTATCTAAATGCACTTGTGAGACAGAGAAGCGGCCCTCCCCCAAGCCACAGGCCGAATGAAGCTCGGCTGGAGGCGGTCTCATGGAAGCGACGATGGCGCGCCTCGATGGCGGGGCGGTTTCGCCATGCAATCCGCCGGCGGCAGTGCATAAGCCACTTTAAGAAAAGCCTTTACAGGGGTCTCGTCAGGCTGATCCGGATTGTCTGCGCACGCAAAAAAAGTCTGCGGACGCCGCAAAAACCGGAAAAACCGTTACGAAATCGGTCGATATCGGCACCAGTGCGTTAGTAAACGATCCGTCCAGCGTCTGGGACCGGACCAAGATCGGTGGTTTGGGCATAGATAGAGAGAGGAGTTCGACATGAACGGTCTGAGTCAATCGCATGTGAGAGGCCTGGTGGCCCTGGCAGCCCTGTGCCTTGTGGCTTCGGCGGCCTACGGCGCTCCGACCAGCCTGAGCAACGGTGTTCCGGTCACGGGCATCTCCGGGGCGGCCGGCAGCGAGCAATTCTACATGATCGTCGTGCCGTCGGGACAGGACGAGCTGGAGATCCAAATCTCCGGCGGAACCGGGGACTGCGATCTGTACGTACGCAAGGACGCCGAGCCGACCACCACGACGTATGACTACCGGCCCTACAAGGTCGGAAACAACGAGACAGTGCTCATAGAGAGCCCGGCGGCCGGTACGTGGTATACCATGCTGCGCGGTTACAGCGCATTCTCCGGTTTGACCCTCCAGGCCCGCTACTCGGCCAGCATTACTGTTGTGACGCTGAGCAACGGTGTGGCTCTGACTGGTCTGAGTGACGCGGCCGGAGGCGAGAAGTACTACCAGATCGAAGTGCCCAGCGGACAGACCAAGCTCCAGATCAGCATCTCCGGCGGGACCGGCGATTGCGATCTCTACGTCAAGCGAGGCGCTCTGCCGACCAAGACCGATTATGACTACCGGCCGTTCCTCTCCGGCAATAACGAATCCGTCAGCGTCGACAACCCGACCGCCGGGACGTGGTATATCATGCTCCATGCATACAGTACCTACAACGGATTGACGCTGCTGGCCGGCTACACCGGCGGCGGGGTGGGCACGCTCCTGAGCAACGGCGTTCCCGTCACCGGCTTGGCCGGCGCGCAAAACAGCGCGCGGATCTTCGCCATCGAGGTTCCGGCCGGCGAAACGAGTCTGCAAATCAAGATCTTCGGCGGGACCGGCGATTGCGATCTTTACGTCAAGTTCGGTGCGGTTCCGACCAATTCGGATTACGACTATCGACCGTTCCTCTCCGGCAACGACGAAACCGTTTCGGTCAACAATCCGACGGGCGGGATGTGGTATATTATGCTGCGAGGCAGCAATGCCTACACCGGCGTGACCCTCGTCGCAACCTATGGGAAAGAGACGGTTATCGAAGACAATGTTCCCGTTTCCGGCATCTCCGGGGCCAGCGGCAGCGAGAAGGTCTACAAGATCGACATCCCGTCGGGCCAGTCCGCGCTGGAGATCAAGATCTTCGGCGGCACCGGCAACTGCGATCTCTACGTCCGCTGGGACGCCATTCCCACCACCTCGAGCTGGGACTACCGGCCCTATCTGTCGGGCAATGACGAGACGGTGACCATTGAGAATCCCCAGGGCGGGACATGGTACATCATGCTGCGGGGCCGGACGGCCTACAGTGGTGTGACCCTCAACGCCGATTACTGGTTCACCGGAACGGTCACCCTCCTCGACAACGGTGTGCCCGTGACCAATATCTCCGGCCTCGAAGGCAGCGAGAAGTTCTATCGTATCATCGTGCCCAGCGGCCAGACGAAGCTCGAGATCAAGATGTCCGGGGGCACCGGCGACGCCGATCTGTACGTCAAGAAGGACGCCCCTCCCACGACGTCGGACTATGACTACCGTCCGTACCTGATCGGCAACAACGAGACGGTCACGATCGACAATCCTCAGGGCGGCAACTGGCTCATCATGATCCGCGGCTACCACGCCTACACTGCCGTGAGCCTCGTGGCCACCTATGGTACCGGCGGGGGGGACACGGTCACAGCCTTGGTCAATGGCGTTCCCGTGACGGGGCTGTCCGGTGCCAGCGGCAGCGCAGCGTACTACAAGATCGACGTGCCCACCGGCCAGGCCAGCTTGGTGATTGAGATCTCCGGTGGCACCGGCGACGTGGACCTCTACGTTCGCAAGGGCAGCAAGCCTACGACCGCGGAATGGGATTACCGCCCGTACTTGATCGGCAACAACGAGACGGTTACGATCAACAATCCAACGTCCGGCACCTACTACATCATGCTGCGGGGCTATCAGGCGTACACGGGCCTGACCCTGGTGGCGACGTATGTGCCGATGGCGAACCCGGTGGTCACGCTGACCAACGGGGTCCCGCTGGCGGGTCTGTCGGATACCGGGGGCGGCGAGAAGTTCTATCTGATTGTAGTTCCGGCCGGACAGGATTTTCTGAACATTTCCATCTCCGGCGGCACCGGGGACTGCGACTTGTACGTCAAGAGAGGTTCACAGCCCACCACTACCAGCTATGACTACCGCCCATACCTGGTCGGCAACGAGGAAAGTGTGCAGATCGCCAATCCCGCCGCCGCCAATTGGTACATCATGTTGAAGGCTCATCAGGTCTACTCCGGCGTGACGCTCCGGGCGTCCTATGGGGCGATCGGTGCCGGCAACAACTTCGCCGGCGACATCCACTGCGCCGCGGTGTGGCGGTTTGAAGACGGGCAGTTGGGCACCGATTCCATCGGCACCAATACGCTCACCAACAACGGCGTCCGGGCCAATACGGTCGACTTCAAGGAGGGGGCCAGCGCCGGCGAGTTCGTGGCGACCGAGGGAGATTGGATGAGCATCGACGACGACGATCTGTCGGCCAATTTCCCGACACGCAGCGACGATTCGAACGTCGAGATGTCGATCTGCTTCTGGATGAAAGTCAGGAGCTTCGCCTATGAGAACACGGTGATCAGCAAGTACCTGATTTCGACCGACGATCGTTCCTGGCGGATCTACGTGGGCAACTTCGGTATATCGACAGGTGTGCTGTACATCGGTCTGGCGACGGGTGTCGGCGCGACCTTCAATACGTACACCTTCGACGCGCCGGATCAGCGTCTGTCCGTGAACCACTGGTATCACGTAGCGTTCACATACCGCGATGCGGACCGCAGCTACCATGTGAGGATATGGGATGCCACGGCCGGTGTGCTGGCGTACGACGTCACAGGTACCGCCAAAGAGCATCTCGCCATCAACAACGCGCCGGTGGTCCTGGGTAACCTGCCGCTGGAGACGAGGTACTTCGACGGCTGGCTGGACGAAGTGGTTCTGTTCGACGACATCCTGACGACGGCGGAGATCGACCTGATTCGTCAGGGGGCGTACGGCGGGCTGTAAATCGACCTGTGGCAGGGGTCTGACCCATGGCCGGAGGGTGTCGCTGGGGGGCGCCCTCCGGTTTTCTTTTTGCCCGCGCCGGGTACGAGCCGATTCCGGGTTCTGCTGCCGGTCGGAGGGCGTCCCGTTGCCCCGCCGATTGTGCCGCAGGGGCTCTGCCCGGAGGGAATCTGCGGTCTGGACAAGAGGTGTTCCGGTGTGCCCGGTGTTCGTCCCGGGCCTGGCTCCTTGCACCCGCCGGAGAACCGGACCGTATCGGCGTGCGTATCTCATCTCAATGGTGTGCTGAACCCGATCCGGACGGACGTCATGCTCCGGATGTGTGCGATCGGATGTTAGGCACTCCTCCATGGTAGGGTAAGCGCATTGCCTATTACATATGGAGTTTTTTCCTTAGGCAGAAGCCCTCGTTAACGCGTTAGCATAGAAGTGGTTTTTCAGGTACACCGGCCAACAGGAGGGTGGCCGAATCAGAGGGTATGGATATGAACACGACGTGCTTGGATCCTGTCAGCATTCCCCTTGCGTCGATTCATCGGCTGCCGCTGTGTCCGAAGTGCGGACGCACCCTGCACGAAGTGGACCGCGTTGTAAAGAGAGGGTCTCTGTACCTGTGGTATGAATGCGACGGCCCGGAGTGTGAGGAGCGGTGGTACGAGAAGGTTCCGGCCAGACTGGGGTAGGAGTCGGACGACAGCCGGGCGTAGCCTGGATGGTGCGCGCGGATAAGACGGTCGTGTGACTTGGACCTGCCGGAAGGGCGGTGGTGCCACAGCGGGGGGGGGATTTGTGCGTCGGTCAGTGTCGGCTGCTCGTGTCGGATGTCGCCGAGGCGACACGCACGCAGATCGAAAGCGCCAGGGATGGCACGGAGGGGATAACCACGCTGGAGGGCAGGTGATTCCAGGCGGCGGCCCTCTCGCGATGAAGGAGCATCGTGAGAGGACAACGCCGTTTCGAGGAGGCTGTGGGCCCGGCCGTCAGAGCCGCAGGAGACGTTTGGTTCGTACTTTGTCCGCGCCACCGCCTGGCAATGTCCGCGTCTATGGGCCATTATCTCGGGTCAATCGGACGGAGCGGTCGGCACCCAACTCGAGGATGAGATCAGTTCCCGTCCTGCGAAGGGCGCTCCGGTCCAGCCCTTCCACGCGGTAGGGAGCATCGCCGAAGGGGTTCTGCAATCGGCACGTGCCGCCGGCTTCCGCGCGGATTTCGACGAATGTGACACGGCCGGCCCGGCGTTCGGCCGAGAGCACGAAAGCCCCCTCGGCGCGCAGCTTCTCGAACGAAACATCCTGCCAGGTGTCGGGGATGGCGGGGAACAAACGTATCGTTCCGCTGTAGCTTTGCAGGAGCATTTCCTGCAAGCCGGCCGCGGCGGCGAAGTTGCCTTCGAGCGTGAACGGCCGGTAGCGAAAGTTGCTGTAGCCCTTGTCTGTTTGGTCGCCGTTGCAGTGGAAGCTGTTCCGCAGGCAGAAGGCCGTCGAGAATATCTCCAGAGCGCGTTCGGCCGCTGCGCCGTCGCGGGCCCGCGCCGCCAAGTTCGCCAGCCAACTGAAACTGTACCCGGTCCACCACTTCGAGCCCTTCTCTTTCAGTTCCGCCAGCGACGCCTCGATGATCGCACGGTCACGCACGCCGTTCTCCCAGCGGATCAGGCCGAGCGGGTGGATCGCCATCAGATGCGAGAAGTGCCGGTGCGAGTCGGGCAGTGGGTAGTCCCTGGCGACCAGCAGCTTATGGTCGTTCGGGTCGAGCACCAGGTCGGGCATCTGAGCCAGAACGGCACGCCAGCGACTTGCTTCTTGCCGGCGGCCCAGCTCGTCAGCCAGTTCCGCCGTCTTTTCGAAGTTCCAGCGAATCAGCGCCAGGTCATAGTTCGTGATCGTGTCGAACCAGGCGTCGATGCGGTTGTCGTTGATCTCCGGCGATGAGCTCAGCGGCAGCGTGCGTTTGCCGTCCGGACCTTCCTCTGTGATCGCTTCGAGGAAGATCGAGACGTCGCGCAGCCATGGATAGGCGCGGTCGCGCAGGAACTCGCGGTCCATGCTGTACCGCCAGTGGAGGTAGAAGTGGTGCGCCAGCCAGGCGCCGGTGGTCGCCGAGTGCGTGTATTGATGCCAGCCTCCGATCTGCTCCTGGTTCAGGTCGGCGGTCATCGGGACGTTCAGGCCGGGCAGGTCGAAGAACCGCTTCGTCCATGCCTCTGCGGTCGGCCTCGTGTCCCAAAGCCACCTGACAAACCCCGCTGCGCCGTCGAGCCGGTTGCCGCTGTAGGCGGGCCAGTACGACAACTCGGTGTTCAGGTCGTGGTGGTAATCGCCTTTCCACGGCGGGATCTTGCGATCGTCGGCAGTCCACGGACCCTGGAGGGTGATCGGCGGCGTGTCCGACCGGGCGGCGGCGCCGAACTTGTAGGTCTCCAGGTACCACTGGCGTTCGACAATCGGATTCGGCACGCTCACCGAGGCGCCGTCCCAGTAGGTCCGCCACCAACGGGCGTGCTGCGCAAGGGTCTTCTGGAAGCCTTGGCGGAGGGCCTTATCGCAGCTCACGCGGGCATGGGCCAGCGGGTCTTTCGCTTCGCCTGATGTGGCGATCGACCAGACTCCCAGCCAGCCTCCGTCGGTCTGCCGCCAAGCGAGCCCCACGGCAAAGCGGAATCCGCCCCATCCTTTCTGTACATATCCGGTCCATCCGTCGGCTTCGTGGATTTGGGGTGGCTCGTATCGCAGCGTGGCCAGATCGCCGGCGCTGATCTTGCCTGCCCCGGCCTCTTCCGTGATCTGGCCGGAGAATGGCGGTGCCAACAGCGTCACCTTCTCCGGCGTCACGCCGCTTAGACGAATCATGCCGAACGGTTCGGTGGCGTGGACGAACACCTCGGCGGTTTTTCCATCGGCAAAATGCACGACCGTGACGGCTTTCGTCAGGTCCAGCGATGCGTTCTGGAAGCTCGGATCGGTCCCGAGGGACAGTTCGATGCGTCCGGCGGGGATCTTTGTCGGGCCCGCATTGCCGTAGGGATCGTCGTACAGTCGGTGCAAATCGTCGATCCGGCCCTCGCGCACCCACTGTCGCATCTTTGCGTATGAGTAGTCCTCGCTGTGGAATTCGGGAACCGGGCGCAGGTCCCACAGGTCGGTTCGGTCCAGGGAGATTCGCAGCGGAGCGCCGTCGCCCCAGACCAGTGCGCCGAGCAGTCCATTGCCCAGGGGCATCGCCTCGTCCCAGGTCGTCGCCGGACGGTCGTAGTGCAGCCCGTGCTCGGGTTTGGGGGCCGCCGGAGCGTTGGTTATCCTCAACGCCAGACAAAGGAATAACGTCGCAGTCGCCGCCGTCGAACCGGTCCTGTTCATACCTTCGTCCTCACTCTTCAGACACGTATCGGTCATCAGGTCTGCCCCATGTTGGGACAACTTGTTGATAATTGTAGCATCGCGTCCCCCCCGTCGAAAGGGGGGCAGAGGGTTTGCGATAGACGGGGTCTTCGTCGGCTGATAGAATCATGCCATTCGTGTGGAACAAACTTGCGTGCGATTCTTGGGAGGTGTCTCGATATGGCTCGAAATCTTCTGGTTCTGGTAGCCGCCTCGCTATTGCTGGGTGGATGCATTTACGTCGAAGAGTGCGAGCGGATCCGTGACGAAGAGCGGGAAGTGAGCTACGCGCCGGCCGCGACCCAAGCCCCGACGCGGCTGCTGCGACACGTCGTGCTGCTCAAGTTCAAGGACGAGGCCAGCGCTGCCGACATTCGCCGGATCGAGAATGCCTTCAGTGCGCTACCCAGCCGGATCGACGCGATCTACGATCTCGAATGGGGCACCGACGTCAGCGTCGAGAACCGTCAGAAGGGTTTCACGCATTGCTTCATCGTCAGTTTTCGCAGTGAGGCCGACCGGGCCGAGTACCTGCCCCATCCGGCCCACCGGGAATTCGGTGAACTGCTCGGGCCGTACCTGGACGATGTGCTGGTCGTGGACTACTGGGCGAAGTAGGCCCTTCAACGTGAGGAGCCGCCGGCCGTCACGATGTGGCAAGAGGCCGGCCGGATCGGTATGAGAATCATCGCAGGCGCCAGACGCGGAATGCACCTTCTGTGTCCGAAGACGCAGGACACGCGCCCGATCACCGACCGGGTCAAGGAGTCGCTGTTCAACATCCTGAACAACTACGGCCTGCTGATCGATCAACGGGTCGCGGATCTGTTCAGCGGCGTCGGATCGCTCGGTCTGGAGGCCCTGAGCAGGAATGCGGCCTTCGTGACGTTCGTCGAACAGGACCCGAAGATCGCGGCCTATCTCGAAAAGAACATCGCCAAGGCCGGCTTCGTGGCACAGTCCCGTGTGGTCCGTGCCAACGCCTTTCGCTGCGGCGCGCCGCTGGAGGCGGCCGGGCCAAAGTATGACTTGGTCTTCGTCGATCCGCCCTATGCCCGGACGCGGGAGGTCGGCGTCGGCTCGCCGTTGGCGCAGTTGTTCGAGGTGCTCGCCGGCCAGGTCGTCGAGAAGGGAGTCGTGGTCGTGCGAACGGAGGCGGGTGTGTCGCTGCCCCAGACCTATGGCCCGTTCACGGTGATCGACGCGCGCCGCTGGGGCAGCATGTCCATCGTCCTGTACCAGGTGCGAGGCCATGACGAATAGACGGGCGGCTATCACCATCGTTCAGCGGTTACGGGCGGAGGGTTTTTGCGCGTTGCTGGCGGGCGGGTGCGTACGCGACATGCTGCTGGGCCGCCGACCCAAGGATTACGACGTGGCGACGGACGCGCGCCCGGAGCAGGTCATGGCGCTGTTCCCGCGCACGCTGAAGGTGGGCGCGCAGTTCGGCGTGGTCATCGTTCTGGCGCGGTGCGCGCAGGTGGAGGTAGCGACGTTCCGCTCCGAGACCGGTTATGAGGACGGGCGTCATCCCGACCGCGTCGCGTTCAGCGATGCGGCCACCGACGCCGCCCGCCGGGACTTCACCATCAACGGCATGTTCTACGACCCACTCGAAGAGAAGGTCATCGACTATGTCGACGGCCAGGCCGACCTGAAGCGGCGGATCGTGCGGACCATCGGTGATCCCGACGAGCGATTTGGTGAGGATTACCTGCGGATGCTCCGCGCGATTCGGTTCTCGACGCAGCTCGATTTCGCGATCGAGCCCCAGACGTTCGCCGCGATCGGCCGCAATGCGCAGCACATCACCAAAATCAGCGGCGAGCGAATCGCCGCCGAGCTGGAAGCGATGCTGGTCCACCCCAATCGCGGCGCCGGTGCCTCGATGTTGCGAGCGAGCGGATTGGCCGAGCGGATCTTCCCCGGACTGCCGGACGAACAGGCGGAGCAGGCGCCGGCGGTTCTGGAACTGCTTCGCAGACGCGTGGATTTTGCGCTGGCGCTGGCGGCGTTCTTTTCGGGCTGTCCGGCCGAGGCATCGCTTCGGCTGTGCCATGTGCTCAAGCTCAGCCGCCGACGCACCGGACACCTCCGCTTCCTCCTGACCCATCGCGGCCGGCTGCTGGACCACGAGATGACCCTGGCGTCGCTCAAGAAGCTGCTGGCCGAGCCTTACTTCTGGGATCTCTATGAGTTGGAGCGAGCCACGCAGAAGGCCGCCGGCAATGCTCCGGCCCTGGCGGCGCTGGCGAAGCTGCACCGGCGCGTGCAGGCCCTTCGCGGCGTCGACGTCAAGCCCAAACCCTTGCTGAACGGGCACGACCTGATCCGCCTGGGCGCCCACCCCGGCCCGCAGGTGGGCCAATTGGCCGAGGAACTCTACATCGCTCAGCTCGAAGACCGCCTCGACAGCAGGCAACAGGCCGAGCAGTGGGCCACCGACTGGCTTGAACAACACCGTCTGCCCGAGTGACGAACCCCTCGTCCTCGCGGGGTCTGTCTATCACACCGTCGCTTCAGGCATTGAGTGAATCGGGCTTTCCGGATATAATAGCGGTGTGATTCAGATGCGTTCACGGAGGGTGAGTCGAGATTCAGTCCCGTCTGTAGGGGTGGTATCGGTGTATCGATGCCTGTGTCGGCTGTTGTGCGTGCTGGTGGTTTCCGTGGCTGTTTCCGCGGGCGAAGGTGACCCGGAAGCTGTCTGGAAGAACCAAATCCAGTTTCCCGACGAGCCGTTCCAGAGCTGGACGTCTCCGGCCTACGTCAAATTCACCATCGTCATTGCGGAAGGCTTTGACCCGAACGTTGTGTATTACCAGGATTCGGGGCAGTACGAGTACCACTACGATTTTGCGGTGAGCTGCCTCGATCCGTTCGCGCGCATGACGATCGAGGAGTTCGACGCAGCAACGCTGCACGCGGGCGGTCAGCAGGCCATCCTCGGCGCCGTAATCCTTCCGCCCTGGGCGAGCCCGGCTATACGCGAGTACGGGATTCAGCTCGTGCGTCAGGATGCATACTCACGCGAGGAGGTCGTTCGTCTGTTCAACGTGGTGCGCGCATCGGTAATCGCCGAGCCGAACGTCACGGCGTACTACTTCCCTACCTACGAGCAGTATCCGGTCGCCGAGCAGAACCGTCAGTGGCTCCAGGAGCAGGATGTCTCCGTCGGCTCGACGGCGCGATGGGCCCAGGACAATACGAGCTACTCCAAAGGCTGGGCGCTGGGGACATTGAAGTTCGTCGTGGGGTCGGATATCCAGGCGGCGTACACCCACGGGGACCTGACGTGCGGCGATATCCTCCTGACCGATGGGGTGCCCGCCGAGGTGCCTTCGGTGGCCGGCATCGTTGCGCTGACGCCCGCTACGCCCAATTCGCACGTCGCGATCCTGGCCCGCTCGCAGGCTGTGCCGTTCGTGCATCTGAGGCTCGAAGAGGATGTCACCCTGGCGAAGGGTCTTGTGGGCCACACGGTCTATCTGAGCGTCGCCGAGGATCGGTTCGGCTCGGGCAGCGGGATCGAACTGCTCGACGTTGACTCGCTTGGCCCGGAGGATCGGGCGTCGCTGCTGGCTCTGAAGCAGTCGCCGCCGCTGACGATTCGTCCGATGGTCCATCAGGGACGCTTCTGGGCGGATACGAACGACTTGCGGCCGGAGAATATCGCCGGTTTCGGGGGCAAGGCCGCCAACTTCGGTGTGCTCCGCGACGCGATCCCGAACGATTCGCCTCGTGCGATGGCCTTCTCCTTCGACCTGTGGAACGCGTTTCTCGACCGACCCGCGTTCGACTCGATGCTTCGCGACCAGATCGCGCAGCGCCTGTCGAAGTACGTGACGTACCCTCCCTCGGATATGCAGGCCCTGTCGGCGGACCTGGCGATGATTCGCGACTGGTTCACCGATTCGCGCGTTACCTCGTTTGGCGACGAGCTGGAGATGGTCGTTTTTGGCGCGCTGGGCGAGTTCGGATTCGATCCGAGCCGGAAGATTCGCTTCCGAAGCTCTACGAACGTCGAGGACAGCGACCGGTTCACCGGCGCGGGGCTCTACGACAGCTTCAGCGGGTGCCTGGCCGACGACCTGGATGGTGACGCGGCCGGCCCATGCGCGTGCGACCCGACTGAGAGCAAGGAACGCGGCGTCTTTCGAGCGATTCGCAAGGTCTTCGCCAGCTTCTACAACGACAACGCCTTCCTGGAGCGGCTCAGGCACCGGATCGACGAGTCGCAGGTGGGCATGGCGCTGCTCGTGCATGGCTCGTTTCCCGACGAGATCGAACTGGCCAACGGCGTCGTGACGATGGAACGCCGCGGCGACGACTGGGATATCGAGATCGTCTCGCAGAAGGGGGCGGTTTCCGTGACGAACCCGCCGACAGACGTCGTGCCGGAGACGGTGCAGGTCAGCATGTCGTTCATGGGACCGATGCCTTGGGTGGTGCAGCGGTCGAGTCTGGTCTCGCTTCGCGAAGACACCGTGCTCGAATGGGAGAGCGATTACCTCCGCCTGTACGAGCTGGTGGTCGCGGCAGCCCGGGAATACTGCCGGGTCAAGCCCGCCGACAGCCCCGTTCTCGACCTGGAGTTCAAGAAGGTCTCGCCCGGCGGCCGGCTCATCGTCAAACAGATTCGCGAGATCCCACAGGCCGGCGAGGACGAGTACACCACGCCCTTCCTGCTGGGCGAGGCCAGGCAGTACTGCACCTTGCAGGGCCGGGGCAGCAATGTCTTCACCAACCACCGGCTCAAGTCGCGATGGACGCTGACATCGGGGAGCACTTGGCTGGACGACGATACTCTACGCAGATGCCTCTACGATCGCGCGCGGATCGAATACGTCGCGGACGGACGCGTGCAGGAGGTGGCCGGGCCGATGTCGCTGTTGCCCGGCGCCAAGCACGAGTATGAAGCGCCCCAGTGGGATTCCGACCGGTACGACCTCGTCGACTCCTGGCGGCCCGATGGCTTGTGCAATCCCCGAACGATTCGTCTTCGTACCAGGCCGGCGTTTGCCGAGACCGTGTCCGACCCGATCGTCACGATGGACGACCTGCGGCTGGCGGTTGAGATCGAGTATGACCAGCCTGTGCCGACAGGCGAAGGCGCAATGACGACCACGGAGGAGGTGACGCTGTACCGTCCGTGGGAGCCGGGCGAGCAGGATTGGCTCGACGTGTGCGAGCTGGACGATCCCAACACGGGTGTCTCGATCCGGGTGGAGTTCTACATGCGATGGAGCTGGGATCCATCGTCTCCGACCTCGATTCAGATCGAGCGAACGCGAATCGAAGGTCTGACGAGCGAGCCCATTGAGCTGACGGGTTTCTTCTCGCAGAGCGTCGGCGGCGGGTCGCACCTGTGCCCGAAGAATTTCCTCTTCGAGCCGGCTCTGGAGCCTGGCATCTCCCCGCAGATTCTGGACGAGCTGAAGGCCAGGGACATTCGTCTGATCTACTTCACCACCGGCGCCCGCGAATGCCGGCCGACGGAGTGGGAGGACACACCTCCGGCGATTCGCTTCTACGGCTTCGGCGACCCCATGGAGGGGTCTGCCTGCACGCAATGATCGACGGCGTGTGTGGCATCCTCAATCGCAGCGCCCCTCCTGAGTCGATCGAAGGATTGAGGATGGCGACCCTGAAGACTATCCCCATCCCGATGGACATCGGGATGGGGCTGCCACCCAGCACCGACGCCGTGTCAAGGCCGGGAAAAGGCGTGGCGGCCTATTGCTCCTGCTGGTATCATGATCTTGCAGATTCGTACACACTCTGCCCGGCGAGAAGGTCCGTGCCGGGCGAAGGCAAATGGGGTGTATGGGGCAAGAGGGGCATAGAAGGAGATGCCGATGGATGGACCAGATCGCTTGTCGGGACGATTGGCTGGTGTGATGGGTGTGCTGCTGATCGTAGTGGCCGCCGTGGCGCAGCAAAACGCTCCGGCGTCCGTCGTTGAGCCTTGGCGGTTTCAGGTGGGGGTATGTACGCATTTCAGCCAAGGCAAGGGCATTCTCGAATTGAATCTCGACAGTCTCAAGAGTGCCGGCATCAGCGCGATCCGCGACGAGGTCGGGTGGGGCACTGTCGAGGCCCAGAAGGACCGGCTTGAGATGCCCGAGCGGTACGACACGTACGTTCGCTATGGGGCGGCGCGAGGCCTGACGGTCCTGCTCATTCTCGACTATGGCAATCGCTTCTACGACGACGCCGACCGGCCGCAATCACCGGAGGCGATCGAGGGTTTCTGCCGGTACAGCGAGTTTGTTGTGCGCCACTTCGGCAAGGATGTGCGGCTGTACGAGATCTGGAACGAGTGGGACATTCCCATCGGGTTGCCCGAGCGCCACCGCAAAGAAGGCTCGCCCGAAAGCTACGTGAAGTTGCTCAAGGCCGTCTATCCGAGGATCAAAGCGGTCGATCCGAACGTGACGGTGATCGCGGGCGCATCGACCAGCAGCGCCGTCAAGAAAGGCTGGCTTGAAGAAGTCGTCAAGCTCGGCGCGCTGGACTACTGCGATGCGATCTCGATCCACAGCTATAACTACAGCGAACCGTTTCCGCAGCGGGGGCCCGAGGCGTGCTCGGCCTGGATGGCTGATGTCCAGGAGATGCTGCGGCGCCACCACGACGGCAAGGACGTCCCATTCTACGTCACGGAAATGGGCTGGCCCACGCACGTGACCAAAGGGGGCACCGATCCGGAGTTGTCTGCGTCGTACTTGGCGAGGCTTTATCTGCTGGCGCGCACGTCGGCGTCATTCGCGGGGCTGTGGTGGTATGATTTCCAGGACGACGGCTGGGACCCGAAGTACAACGAGGACAACTTCGGCCTGGTGCGACCCGACCTGACGCCCAAGGCAGCCTACTATGTCATGGCGGACATCTCGCAGCTTGTCGGCAAGGGGCAGTACGTCGGCCGCATTGAGACGCCCGACGTGCACGTGCGGGGATTGCGCTTCACGCGCGAGGGCCGCGACTTCTGGACGCTGTGGTCGGACGACGACCAGGATCGTCAGATCGTCCTGCAAACCGAGCGCCCCGAGACGCCCGTCCTGGTGTGGCGGCTGGGTCACGACGCCGGCCTGATGCAGTGGGGCTTTCGCGACTGGGCGGAACAGCGTGGTGCGGAGGTAGTCCCGAACCGAATGTCGATCGTCGTCGGACACCGGCCCTTCATGCTCAGCGGCGATCTGGCGGGACTGTCCGTCGTCGAGGTGATTCCGCGCTCTCGCCAAGTCGATCTGGCCGAGCAGAAGTAGGTGACAGAGGATCAGGAGGCATGCATGAACACAAGACGCATAGCCATGACGTTGTGCGCCGCGGCAGCGGGCGCAGTCCTGTTGGTGATGCTCACGGGATCGACATTGGCCGCAGAGGAACGTTTCAAGCTGCGCGAGCTGTATCCGCCGGAGAAGATCGAGCAGGTGCTGGTCTCTCGCGAACGATGGCGGCCGTGGCCCAAGTGTGGCGAGCGGTCCGCGTGGGAGAGCCTGCCCGCGGAGGTTCGCAAGGACCTGATCGCGACCGGCCAGGAGTATCTTGGCTACCAGTGGCCCGCACTGCCCGCGACGCTGTTTCTTGAGTTCGCGCGCAACGGCAATCGCAGCCGCTACGAGGGGCCGCACTTCGCCAGACGCAGCGCTCTGAAGGCGCTGGTGATCGCCGAGTGCGTCGAGGGCCAAGGCCGATTTCTTGACGATATCGCCAACGGTGTCTGGGCCCTCTGCGAGGAGTCCTTCTGGGGTGTGCCCGCCCACGTCGGTGCGCAAAAGGCCGGCTCGGGCCTGCCCGACTGCGAAGAGCCGATCGTCGATCTGTTCGCGGCCGAGACCTCCGAGAGTCTGGCCTGGACGAGCTACCTGGTGGGCGAGCAGCTCGACCAGATCTCGCCTCTGATCCGCCGGCGGATCGCGTTGGAGATTGACCGGCGCATTCTGACGCCATGCCTGGAACGCGATGATTTCGGTTGGATGGGCTTTCGGGGCGGGCGTGTCAACAACTGGAATCCGTGGTGCAACTCAAATTGGCTGGTCTCGGCACTACTGATCGAGCCCAACGAGCCCCGGCGCGTTGCGGCGGTGGTCAAGGTCGTTCGCAGCCTCGACCATTTCCTCGACGCCTACGAGGACGACGGTGGCTGCGACGAGGGGCCGGGCTACTGGAGCCGGGCCGGCGCGTCGCTGTACGATTGCCTCGAGCTGCTGCACAGCGCCAGCGCCGGCGCGATCGACGTCTACGACAAGCCGTTGATCCAGCAGATCGGGCGGTACATCTATCGGGTGCATATCGCCAATCGTTACTTCGTGAACTTCGCCGATGCCTCGGCTCGGGGCGGCATCCCCGAGTCGCTCGTCTACCGCTACGGCAAGAGCATCGGCGACGACAAGATGATGGGCTTTGCCGCCCATTTCTTCGCCGAATCGGGTGGCATGGCGCAGGCGTTCGAGGGTAAGCCGGGCTATGGGATCGGTCGATATCTGGCGGCGATCTTCGGCGCGGCGGAACTGGACGGGGCCGAGGCGAAGCTGCCTCTCGTGCGTGACGTCTGGATGGACGGAATTCAGGTCATGGCCGCGCGCGACCGCGAGGGCAGCACCGAGGGCCTTTACGTCGCGGCCAAAGGCGGGCATAACGCCGAGAGCCACAACCATAACGACGTGGGCAACTTCATCGTCTATCTCGACGGCACGCCCATCATCATCGACATCGGCGTGGAGACCTACAGCCGCAAGACGTTCAGCTCGCAGCGATACGAAATCTGGACGATGCAGTCGGCCTACCACAGTCTGCCGACCATCGACGGTGTGATGCAGTCCCCGGGAAGGCAGTTTGCCGCCCGTGACGTCCGCTATTGGGCCGACGATGCAATGGCTCGGCTTGCGCTCGACATCGCCGGCGCGTATCCCGACCAGGCGCATCTGAAATCATGGGCGCGCACGATTACCCTGAACCGGGGCCGCGATGTCACGGTCACAGAGGACTACACGCTGAGCGAGCCAGTCGGCCAGATCACGCTCAGTCTGATGACGCCGTGCCGCGCAGAGGTGCGCCGGCCGGGACTGGTCGTGCTTTCACCAGTTGATACAGGTGAGTCTTCCGCATCGGCGCAGGTGTTGTACGATCCGGGCAAACTGGCCGCGACCATCGAGGTGATCGATGTCGAGGACGGCAGGCTTCGCGCGGTCTGGCCCGAGAAGATTGCGAGGATTCTGCTGAAGGCGGACAAGCCTCCGCTCCGGGACATCTGGACGCTTCGAATCGAGCCGGCGAAACCGTAGGGACGAGTCGATGCAGCCATTCACGCTCCTGATCAAGCCGTCCGGCTCCGACTGCAACGTCGCGTGCGAGTACTGCTTTTATCGCTGCCGCGCGGCGGAGATCGGGCAGGGCCGCCAGCGGATGAGCGACGAGGTGCTCCACAAGCTTGTCAAGGATTACATGGAGCTGCGCTTGCCGATGTCGGGTTTTGCCTGGCAGGGGGGCGAGCCGACGCTGATGGGCCTGGAGTTCTACCGCAAGGCGGTCGAGTGGCAGATTCGATACGGCGTCTCCGGTCAGCAGGTCGGCAATTCGCTCCAGACCAACGCGATTCTGCTGGATGACGAGTGGGGCCGGTTTCTGCACGAGGCGAAGTTCCTGGTCGGCATCAGCATCGACGGGCCCAGGGAACTGCACGATCGTTATCGGCGCGACCTGGGCGGCCACGGCACGTGGGATCGCGTCATGGGGGCCATCGACTGCTGCAAGCGGCGCGAGGTCGAGTTCAACACCCTGACGCTGGTCAACAACCTCACCGCCGAGCATCCCGACGAGATCTTCGATTTTCTCGTCGGTCTGGGCGTCCGCTATCTGCAATTCATTCCATGTGTGGAAGTCGATCCGCAGACGAGGCAGGTCGCCGGGTTCTCCGTCTCGCCGGAGCAATACGGGCGGTTTCTGTGTCGCATCTTCGACCGCTGGCTGGAGGTTGGGCCGGACAAGCTCAGCATCCGCGATTTCGATTCACTGCTGAGCTATTGCATGGCCGGCCGCCACACGATCTGCACGTTCGATCGTCAGTGCAGCCAGTATATCGTTATCGAGCACACGGGTGACGTCTTCCCATGCGATTTCTTCGTCGCGCCCAAATGGCGGCTGGGCAGTATCCTCGAAACGCCTATTCAGGAACTCGCGGCGTCTGCGAAGAAGAAGGCTTTCGCCCGCAAGAAGCAGAACCTGTGCAACAAGTGCCTGGCCTGTCGGCACCTGGCGGTCTGTCGGGGCGGGTGCATGAAAGACCGGGTCCCATTCGACCCGGAAGGTTGCGGTCGCGAAAGCTATTTCTGCGAGAGCTATCAGCGGTTCTTCGATTACGCGTTGCCGAGGCTGATGCAGGTGGCGGCGAAAATCCGGTCGGGGTCGCTTGTCCGGCCGGAGCAATTGACCTAAGATGGGTGCCGGCCGTCGGCGGTCCAGGCTATGTCCGATCACGAGAAAGGATGGATAAGATGGATACAGTGAATCGAAGAGCGTTTCTGGCAGGCGCCGGTGCCGCGCTGACCGGTGCGGCGATCTCCAACCGAGCCATGGGACAACCATCGGCATCGAACGGCGACCGCTCCGGGCGGGGCAATCCGATTGCCGTCGCGACGTATTCCTTCTGGCGGTTCAAGGACAACATGAAGATGCCCATCGTCGAGTGCATCGACCACGCCGCCCGCATGGGATTCGACGGCGTGGACATCCTGCTGATCCAGATGGACGACCAGAGCAAGGGCGCGCTGAACAAAATCAAGCGTCACGCCCTGATCAACGGGCTGGACCTGTGCTGCATGTCCACGCACCAGGGCTTCGTCTCGCCCGATGAAGCCCGACGGCAGAAGAACGTCGATCTGACGATTCAGCAGATCGAGATCGCCTACCAGCTTGGCGTGCCGATTGTCCGCATCAACACGGGGCGCTGGGGCACCAGCGGCAATTTCGACGAACTGATGGCCAATCGCGGTATTGAGCCGGTCCTGCCGGGCTACACCGAGGACGAGGGGTTCAAGTGGGTGATCGACGCGATCGAGAAGTGTCTGCCCAAGGCGGAGGAGTGCGGCGTGATCCTCGGGCTGGAGAATCATTGGGGTCTGGCGCGGACGCCCGAGGGATTGCTGCGGATCGTCAACGCGATCGACTCGCCCTGGCTCCAGGTCCTGCTCGACACCGGCAATTTTCTCGAAGACCCATACGACAAGCTCGAAATGTGCGCCCCGAAGACGGTGTTCATGCAAGCCAAAACCTACTACGGCGGAGGCCTCTGGTACACGCTCGACCTGGACTATCCTCGCATCGGACGGCTGATGCGGAAGCACGGCTTCAAGGGCTACGTCTCGCTCGAATTCGAGGGCAACGAGGACTGGCAGACCGCCATCCCCAAAGGCCTGAAGCTCCTGCGCGAAGCCTTCAGTTGATGCCGACCGCGCGCGTCACGAGGGTGGAAATCAAGCGGCCCATTTGCTATGATGGTCGCTGAAGGCTTTTTGTGTGCGCTGATCGAAACGGCTCCCGGCGGGACAGGCGGTCGGAGGTGGCGATGAGGCATCACAAGACAGGTCGGACCATCCGGTTGTCAGGATTGCTCCTGTGCGTCGTCCTTGCCCCTGCGCCGTTTGTTCTGGGATATGCGGCGGCCCAGACTACGCTGACCGACCCGAACGCGGTCACCTTCTCGTATGGCTTTCTGGAACGCGACGATCCCCGTGTGATCGCGGATGCCAACGGCATGGCGCTACTGACATTCGCCTGTTTCGACGAGGACGACAACCTCCTCTGGACGCGGGGCTTCACGAGCATCGACGCGTGGTGTGCATACGCCCGCAATGATCCGAATCTGTCGGCTCATAAGACGGAGCAGACCGGCTGGGCGCTATGCCTGGGCGATGAAGAGATCTTCTGGCCGCTCCAGGCGCTGCTGTACATCTGCCCGAGCGTTCGCGACACGGTGGCGGCGATTGAGAGCCGTCCGCTGGTCTATGACCGCTTCGCCCGGGCGTACAAGGCCCCGCACATCGAGTTGACGGCCGGAGAGAACCTCTGCCAGCAGCCCTCGGCGGTCGTGCTGTGGAACCCCACCATTACCCGAGCCTACGGCGCGCCGGTCGCGTGGGATGCCTTCCCGCCGTTGGTCGGCCTGGCCCACGAACTGGTCCATGCTCGCCAGCGCGTGGTCGAGGACAAGCAGATCTACGGCTCGGTGCTCCAGATCGACGCGATGAAGGACGAGAATGTCGCGCGGTACGCGTTCTATCGTAAGGTCCCGGGCAATGAGTGGCTCCGCCCGCGCCCGGGCAACAAAGGCTACTACCGCAATGGCGAGTTCATCGCGTACCTCGAGGACATGGAATGGTCCGAATGGTCGCCCGGCTTCAACCCGTCGCTCGACATCTTCGAGGACGAACCATGATGCGTGCGGGGGCGTTTCGGATACTCTGTCGTGGCACGTTGCTTTTGCCGTGGTTCGTCTGGAACGCGGCGGGCGCCGAGTTTGCCGGCGGGACGGGCGAGCCGGCTGATCCCTATCGCATCGCTACCGTCGAGCAACTCGTCTCGATCGGCGACGACGCGGACCTGCTGAGCAGGCACTTCCTGCTCGTCGAGGATCTGGACCTTGATCCGAACCTGTCCGGCGGGTCCGCCGCAGGCGGATTCGATGGGGCGGTGATTGCCCACGATGGAACGCCGAACGCGGCGCCGTACCCGGCCTTTGTCGGACGCTTCTATGGTGACGGTCACACAATCCGAAACCTGACGATTCGCACCGAGACGCTCCAGTACCTGGGATTGTTCGGCGCGGTCGGAGAGGGTGGACGCGTTTACGATCTCCGTATCGAGAACGTTTCGATCGAAGGGCCCGGACGCGCCGGCGCCCTGGCAGGCTCCAACAGGGGCTCGCTCGTCAACTGTCACGCGACCGGCACGATTCGATGCGCCGACGAAAGCAACTGGGTCGGCGGCCTGGTCGGCGTCAACGAAGGGGGCATCGGCGGTTGCAGCGCGGCCGTGACGGTGACGGCCGGCGAGCGATGCTTCCTGCTCGGCGGACTGGCTGGTCTGCATCGCGGCCGCATCGCCAACTGCCGGGCGACCGGCGACCTATTCGTCGGACGCAATAGCTTCGACGCCGGAGGTCTGGTGGGCGGCTGTCTGGGCGGCGCGGTCGAGAACAGCCACGCGACCGGCTCCGTCACGGCTTTGGACGGATGCTGGGGTCTTGGTGGGCTTGTGGGCAGCGCCGATTCGAATGCCTCGATGGTCTTCTGCCATGCCGGCGGCCGCGTGATGGCGGGCGCCACTTGCCGGGACGTCGGGGGATTGATCGGGCGTCTTCAATGCGAGGCCAGCGGTTGCTATGCGACCGGCGATGTCACCGCCTCCGACGGCAGCCACAGCCTCGGCGGCCTGGCCGGCTCGCTGGCCGGTGGGCTGGTTGTTGACAGCTACGCTACGGGTGCTGTCGCGGGCGGCTCGGGCAACCACTCTCTCGGCGGCCTGATCGGGCGGGTCAGCACCGCAGGCGATGTGATGAATTGCTACGCGGCCGGTCGTCTTCTGCGGAACGGCGCGGCTCACGACCGGGGAGGACTGATCGGGACTATCGAGAGCGGACAGCGGGTGCGTGTCACCGGCTGCTTCTGGGACCGGCAGACGAGCGGTGCTTCGCAGAGCGCCGCCGGAATCGGCCTGACCACGGCGCAGATGCACGACGTCGAGACTTTCCGAACGGCGCGATGGGACTTGGCGGAGGCGCGGTCGGACGGCACGGCCGACACGTGGCGGATGGCCGACGAGGGCGGATACCCGCAACTGGCGGCCTTCGGCGATCCGAACGATCTGCACGCGCTCGAAGGCGCCGGCACTTCGTACGAGCCCTACGAAATCGGCACCGCAGAGGACCTCGGCGCCGTCGGGCGGTACAGCCGGTACGCCTGGTACAAGCTCGTCGCCGATATCGACCTGACGGGCATCACCTGGGCGCGTGCCCCGATTCCTGTCTTGCGCGGGTACTTCAACGGCAACGGGCATCGCATTGCGAACCTGACGGTTGAAGGCCATACGGCCGGTGATCTCGGTTTGTTCGGACGGATCGAGAGCGGCGCGTGGGTCTACGATCTGGGCCTGGATAGAGTGTCGGTCGTTGCCGAGGGTGATGTCACCAACGTCGGCGGTCTGGCGGGCACCAACGCGGGCTACATCGTCGCCTGCTACGTGACGGGGTCTGTCGTGGCCGGTCCGGGCGCGTTGGCGGTCGGCGGCATCGCCGGCTCGAATCACGAGGGCATCGTCGCCGACAGTTACACCACCGCTGGCGTCTCGGGGGAGCCGGCGGACTGCCGGGCCGGGGGCTTGGTGGGCTTCAACTACACCGGGACTGTCTCGGGCTGCTATGCGGCAGCCCACGTGACCAGCGCCCCAGACAGCCGATACGCCGGGCCGCTCGTGGGCAGGGACATGCAGTCCTCGCGGATTGCCGGCAGCTACTTCCTGGCCGCCTCTGCCGGCATCTGGGGCAACAGCCTTGGCACGCCCCTGACCGACGAGCAGATGAAACGGCAGGCCAGCTTCGGTGACTGGGATTTCGCCAAGACTTGGACCATCTGCGAGGGCCGGACCTATCCCCACCTGCTCTGGGAACAATTTCCCTGCGAGCCCTGACCTTCGACACGGCAGTCTCGATGCGTCCGGCGCGCTGCATACCCAGGTCGAGACTTGCGTCCGGGCCGAAGGCTTTCGCCAGGACCATGCGAATGCGCCGCGCGTCCCGCTCATTGCAGAAGCCCAACTCATTCGTAACCGTCCGGCGTCTTTGGAGGACCCTGGCTCAGTTCACCGCGGCGCCGCGCGACGACACGAGTTGGCAGGAGCCTCAGGAGCGCCCACTGCCTGTCAGCCGGGGAATACGATCGCCGGAATCGACATTATCTTGAACCGGTGAGTCGCCCCGGTGTTCCCTCGCGTGCCGGGACAGAGTACCTGCCAGGGGGTCTGGTGTCTACGGCACGACCGGAGCGGTGTTCTCGGTTGTGGTGATGCCCGGCGGCAGTTCGAGGATCCAGATGTTGCGGAACTGGATCTCGGCGCCCTCGGACTCCAGGCAGAGGTAGCCTTTCCTGACGGAAGAATTGCGGATGCTGTTGACGAACTTGCCGTTGACCGCCAGCTTGACTGTGCCGTCGACGCAGACGATGTCATAAACGTTCCACTCGCCTCTGCCCTTGCAGCGGTTTTCGAGGGACTTGCTCCGGTTGCCGCGCGGGTTGTCGGGCGTGGCCTCCAATCCGCCGGCGCCGAACAGCTCGCCGTGGACGTATGCGATGGGCGGCAGCGTGCCGTCCGGCCGCTTGTGCTGGTTGACCCAGTCGAGCTCGAGCATCTGGACTTCCATGCCCTTGGGAAGCTGCTGGCCTTCGGGGACGGTTCCCTCGCTCCAGACGAAGACGCCGGAGTTGCCGCCCGCCTCCATGTGCCGCCACTCGATGTGCAGGAGGAAGTTCTCGTACTGCCGGTCGCTGCGCATGACACCGATGGGGTGTCCGCTGCAAACGATCATGCCGTCGCGCACGCTCCATGTGTCCGGAGCGGTGTTGACGTTTACCCAGCCGGTCAGGTCCGTGCCATTGAACAACGGTCGGAACTGGGGCAGCTCAATGCCCTCGGCCCAGGTCATGGACGGCAGCAGCATCGCGACGCACAGCAGAATCTTCACTTGCTTTGTCATGGTTCGGTCTCCATCGGTGTTTGTGATTTCCACTCCCGCCGCCCGCGGCGGCGCGAGAGGTTCTATGGCCCGGTCCTGCGTTCCATCATCGCGCGGATGCCCGCCAGGGGCAGGGCGGCGCTGGCCAAGTAATTCGGAAGCTGGCGTCTGTCGCCGAGAATCCATTCGCAGGCGCCGCCGGCTTTGAAATCGTTCACCAGATCGATCACGGTCCGGTCGGCCAGGGCCGGGTCGGCCAGATCGAGCGTGTAGACGAACCATCCGGTTGGCGTCGCCCAGTAGGCGCCGTTCTGATACGTGCCACGATCGCAGACCGCCTTCTCCCAGTAGACGCCGCCAGGCAGGTGGCGGATTTGGCCGTGTTGGACGATCTCGTTGTAGTGATCGCGGAAGTACCGCGCGACGGCCTTCGACTGCTCGGTGTCGGCGACTGCGAGGTAGACGGCGAACGCCGAGCCCCAGATGTCGTGCTCGCGGCAGCACACCGTCGCAGCGCGGAACAGTCCGATCTGTCCGTCCCAGAGGACCCGGCAGATGCTCTGTGTCACACGCTCGCCTTCCGCGGTCCAGTGTTTGGCATCGGCATCGCGGCCGGCGGCCTGAAGCAGGTCGGAAAGCTGACGGCACGCCTGAACGTACAGCAGCGAGCAGAACAGCACGTCTCCCTGCTTACGGATCGTGTCGGTGAAGCCGTAAGGACAGCGCTCCTGCGGCTCGCCCGGGGTGATGTGGACCAGGCCCGTGTCGCGACTGCGGGG
Organism: Sedimentisphaerales bacterium; assembly: GCA_035448545.1. Classification (GTDB taxonomy): domain Bacteria; phylum Planctomycetota; class Phycisphaerae; order Sedimentisphaerales; family Anaerobacaceae; genus Anaerobaca. The sequence continues at coordinate 82,131 of DAOTJE010000017.1, forward strand.
GACCGCGTCCATCGTCCTGACGAGCGGTTCGACGATCTCGGCGAGGAGCTGCGCATCCCTGGTTCGCTGGTACGTGTGCCAGGCGACTGCGACGGTGAACTGCGATCCGTCCGCCACGGGATGGACGCCCATAGAACCGAAGCCGGGCTTGTAGATTGGTGTGCCGTCGAACGTGATGCAATCGACCCCGGCGCCGTCGGCGTCCAGACCGCGCACGAAGAGCCGGCACGCGTCGGTCAGCTCCTGGTCGGAATAGGAACCGACGGCCCCTTCGAGAGTGTACTCGTAGTCGCGCAGCCAGAATGCCTCGTAGCCGATCCCCACTTGGGGTGGGAACGCCGCGGCGCCGTCGGCCATCGTGCGCCTCGAGGCGCGGATGAGGCGGTGCGCCTCCGTTTCGAGCCACTGGACGGCTTCGGACAGAGAATCAGACGAACCGGCCAGACTCGCTTTCGCTTCAGGGACAGCGATCAGGGTCAATAGGAGCATCACGCATTGTCGGAACATCGAATGGCCTCGCATTTCCGCCATCGGTTACTGCAATTTCTCATAGGGCCACATCGCGATGCCTCCATCCAGCACGCGGACATCGTCGAATCCGGAAGCCCGGAGGATCAGGGCCGCCTCGTATCCACGCAGCGAGATCTGGCCAAACGTCACGATAGGTTTGCCCTTCGGGATCTCTTCGATCCGTCCGCGCAGCGTCGCCAGCGGGATCAATGTCGCGCCGGGCAAACGCACCTGCTCGTGTTCGCCGGGCGTGCGCACGTCGAGGAAGACGAAATCCTTCTTGTCCTGGAGCATCTGGTGGACCTCGGCTGCCGAAACGCCGACCATGTGGCCGTCCAGCTTGTTCCGGGCGACGTTGGCGGCGGTGACCAGGTTGTCCATCGCCGGTGAGTAGGGCGGCGCATAGCCGAGGTCGAGACCCGCCACCTGATCGACGGTCATTCCGGCGGCGATGGCGGTGGCGGCCACGTCAATCCGCTTGTCCCCGGCGCCGGGCCCGACTGCCTGGACGCCGAGAAGCCGCCGCGTGTCGTGATCGACCACGAGCTTGAGCAGGAGCATACGGGCGGTGGGCAGATAGTTGGCCCGATCCGGTGCCGGGGCCATCGCGACGGTCACCGTGTAGCCCAGTTCTCTGGCGGCCCGTTCCGTCAGGCCGGTGCGGGCAACGCAGTAATCGAACACCTTGCAGACGGTTGTGCCCAGGATGCCGGGAAAGGAATCTTCACCGCCGCAGAGGTTGACCGCCGCCACGCGTCCCTGCTTATTGGCAGTGGAGCCCAGCGGAACGTAGGCCGGTCGGCCGGTGAGGATGTCGGTGCATTCGACGCAGTCGCCGGCCGCGTAGATGTCCGGATCGGACGTCTGCATGTGCTCGTCAACCTTGATTCCGCCCGTTTCGCCGATCTCCAGTCCGGCGGCGCGCGCCAAGGTGGTGTTCGGACGAACCCCGATGCCCATGATGACCAGATCGGCCGGCAGTACCCCGCGATCTGTCACGACGCGATGCACCTTGCCGTCACCTTCGAACGAAAGGACCTTTGTGCTCGTGAGCACCTTGACGCCCTTGGATTCGAGATGCAGTTCGACCAGCCGCGCCATCTCGGCATCGAGTATGCCCAGCGTCTGCGGCTGCATCTCGACGATGGTCACACGGCATCCACAGCGGGCCAAGGCCTCGGTTGTTTCCATGCCGATCAGGCCGCCGCCGACGATGACGACATCGCGAGCCCGCTCACCGGATAGGACGGCCTTGATCCCCTCGGCGTCCTGGACGCCGTGGAGGCAGAAGATGTTGTCGAGGTCGTGCCCGGGGATCGACGGGCGGATGGGCGAAGCGCCGGTGGCCAGCACAAGCTTGTCGTATTCCAGATACGATTCTCTCTGGCTGCCGAGTTCCTTGATGCGGACTCTCTTGGCGGCGCGGTCGATTTCGGTGGCCTCGGTCCGGCTGAGAATACGCACGTTCTTGACCTTCTGAAAGAACACGGCGTCGCGCAGCGCTCCCATCGGCGTGCTCATCAGCTCCGCATGGCTCTTGATCTGGCCCGAGATGTAATACGGCAGGCCGCAGCCGGCGTACGACAGGAACTGGCCCTTCTCGACCACGGTGACGTTGGCATGCGGGATCAGCCGGATTACTTTGGCCGCGACCTTGGGACCGGCCGCCACGCCGCCGATGATGACGACCTTCACGCCGTCGGACCTCTCGGCTTCCTTGCCGCTTTCGATCTGGCTCGGCGTCGCCATCGGAAGCCGGACGTCGATCCTCGCACCGCCGAGATCGGCCTTTCCCGCCTGGACTGTCCCTCCAAGTTCTTCTACGACCGCCTTGACGAACGACAGCCCCAGCCCGGTCCCTCCGCGGGTGGAGCTTCGCGCTGCGGCGGTGCGGTAAAACGGCTCGAAGACTTTCTCCCGCATACCTTCCGGGATGCCCACGCCCGAATCAGCCACGCACAGGTGCACGACGCGCGCCGACGGGTCGGTGGTCAACGTCAGGCGGACGTGGCCGTGCGACGGCGTATACTTGAATGCGTTGTCGATCAGGGCGTCAAGCACCTCGGCCAGGGCCGGCTCCGTGCCGCGTACGTACACTGATTCGTCGTCGGTCTCCACCACGAAGGTCAGGGCATATTCGATCGCCCTTTCCTCGTATCGCGTCCGGGCGCTGCGGACGATGCCGGCGATGTCCACGACGCCGCCGATCTCCTCTCGCCGACTCAGTGCCGAGACAATCGCCAGCATGCGACGTACCGTGGCGACGCCTTCCTCGCATCGCAGATTCGCGCGGGCGATCAGGTCCTTCTGTTTCGGCGTCAAAGGTCCGGCCACCTCGGTGGCCAGCACATCCAGCAGCGTGCTGATGGTGCTGATCGGGCTCTTGAGCTGGTGCGCAATCAGCGAGGCGAATTGCAGGATCTCCGACTGATCGGGTTTGTGGTCCGTCTCTTCGGTCATCGTTTCTTCCCTGCCCGTATCCTATCCTCACGAATCGTCGATGTATTCATCACGCGTCTGTAGTATACCGAATCGGCAGCGAGGACCATAGATGCAACTGAGCCGGCCGATCAGAAACGGATGGCCAACTGGATTCCGGCTCCTGACTCGACCGGGAAGGTCGTCAGGCTGGCCCGCTCGGGGTCGGGAAGGTTCAGAAAGGCATCGTGGATGAAGGCGGTCACGAAGTGACCGAGGGCCGCCCCGAAAAGCACGTCCGACGGATAGTGTTTTCGTCCCTCGACGCGGGCCCACGCGACGCCGCCGGCGAGGATGGCGTTGCCGGTCTGTAACACCGGTCGAATGCCCGTCGGCAGGTCGATGGAATCCAGATTCCGGTTGGAGAGCGTGGCGTAGGCGAAAGCGGAGGAGCTGTGGCCCGAGGGGAAGCTGTTGTCGTTTTCCTGGTTCGGGCGGTCCCGGTTGACTGCGCTCTTCAACGCGCCGGTCAGAGTCTGTGTCAGCCCGATCGCTCCGCCCTCGACGGCCAGTCCCTTCAGCTTGGCGTGCGCCCACGGCCCGGCCTCGTCGCCGCTGGGAGTGGCCAGAGCCGTAACCAGAGTCTCCACGCCGAGGAACGTCTTTAGATCGTTGCTGGCCTGGCGGGCGTCTTCTTCCGAGCCGAAGACCGGGGTGTGTTTCGTTGCCCAGTCCGAGGTTCTCTCATCGAAATCGTCGATGGCGAACACCGCCGCCCCGGCCAGCGGGATGAGCGTGTGGGGACTGAGCAAGGCATCTCGCGCCGCCTTGGCGATCCGGTTTGAGTCGAAGCGGGTGAAGGCATCCTGGCCCCAGCGGCTGCCGTCCGGCAACGTGCCGCAGCCCGCGGTCCCCAGGACGAGGCTGACCAAGACGATTCGCGTTTTACTCATGGTTCCGTCCTCCATCGTGCTCACCGAGCGGATGGCATTGTCGATCCGATGCGCAGGACAACTGAGCGGCGCAGGGACGGGATCGTGACAGCGCCGTTGTGCAGCGTCGTGTTCGATTGTGTATCCGTCCAGGGATCGTAGAGCTGCACGCTCGCTCCAGTCGGAATCGTCGCACTCGACAGGTCGATTCGGATGTTGCTCAGCGTCTCGGGTTTGCGGCCCTCCTGCAGTTCCGCTCGCCAGTCGTTTTGCGCATCGCGGCACCAGGCGAGGAAGGTGTTGCGGCCGGCGAGGCCATAGATACGCAGACGCTCGTGGGGCACCGTGACCGGTTCGAACGCTTCGGCGGGCGGGTCGATCCCTTCGATCGCTCTGGCGAACCGTGCGAAGTGGTGCCACAGGTTCGGCTCGTCGATGGCCTGTCGCCACCACCAGACGTGGCCGGGACCGGCCGCGCCGCAAAAGAACGGCGCGAACAGCATGTCGTGCAGGAGCGTACCCTCGGGGTCCTTCGCGTAGAGCTCCGAGCAGCCGGTGTGACGCGGCTTGACGGCGCCGGTCTCGGTCAGGATGATGGGCTTGCCGGCGTCGAACGCGATCAGCTCGCCCACCGCCTGGGCCGCCAGCACGTCGACCGGGCCATGGCAGATCTCCCAGCCGGCGCCCTCGTCGAGATAGCGATGGACCTGGGCGACGTCGTTGTCTTCGAGCAGGCATAGCGTGCGATAGCTGTCGCGCTTGCGCTGCCCGTCGTAGCTGCCAAGGCTCTGGATCGCCAGATTTCGCGGGAATCGTTTGTGCAGTTCGGGCAGCATTGCCCTGGTCCAGTCGAGCCATTCGGAATCGCGCACCGCGTCCATTTCGTTCCACAATTCCCAGGCGAAGACCGCCGGCTCGTCGCCATAACGACTCGCGTACCAATCGAGCTTCGCCTTGAAGTGATCGCGGCCCCGATCGGAAGAGAGGTACTCGTGCATGCTGTCATAGAGGCCGCCATTGGCCCGATGGTAGATCAGGTTGTCAGACCAGCGGTTTCGCTCGGCGCAGATGTCGCGGAAGTACTCCAGGCACATCTTGACTCGGATGCCGTGCTTTCTTGCCAGCGCGAGGAATCGGTCGATGACCTTGGCGCGGTCGGCATCGAATTGCAGCGGCTTGGCGTGTTCGACGTTCCAATCCCCATGCCCCAGCCAGACGCGAACGTAGTTGATGCGGTTGGCTGCCATGATCGCAAAGAGCCGGTCGAACTCATCCTCTCGCGGCGGCCCGACCAGATTGAACCCGATAGGGACATAGGGACTGCCGTTGGACAGTTCGAAATAGCGGCTGTCGCGCGGACTGACTACCACGAACGAGGCCAGATCGTTCGGGGCGGCCTTCGCGAGCGGGCCGAGCGCCAGGCAGACCAGGATCAGGAGGACTCTCTGCGGTCTGTTCATAGGTCAGTACTCAATTGCAATCACGGAGGCGATGGCGTCGGGCGCTTGGCTCGGGACCTGGATCGTCACACCGTCGGAGTTCGTCTGAGTCTTGAGAGCGATGCGGCCCGCATCGGTCAGCAGGTACGCCTTCGTCACACGCTGCCCCTTGAGCGGGACAAGTAGCTGGCCGTCGGCAGGCCAGTCGAAGACGTGGGCATAGAGCATGCCCGGCTTCTTTGTGTACCGGCCCCAGGCGGGCTGCTCGAACGGGCTGGCGGTCGTCTCGTAGATCGCTTCGCCATTGATGCTCATCCACTTGCCGATGGCGCGCATCGAGTCGATGCTCTGCTGGGGGATCGAACCGTCGCCCTTGGGGCCGATGTTGAGCAGGTAGTTCCCGCCTTTGGAGACGATGTCGACGAGGTTGCGGATCAACGTCTCGTTGGATTTCCAGGCGTCGTCGTGGTCGGAGTAGCCCCAGGTGGTGTTCATCGTCATGCACACTTCCCAATCGACGCCGGGGATGCCGGTGGAGGGGATGGTCTGCTCCGGCGTGGTGAAGTCGCCGTGCTCGGGTTTCCACTTGCGCAGCCGATCCGACGAATCGTCCTTCTCGATGTCCGGAATGTGGTAGAGACGGTTGTTCGAGATGATCGCCGGCTGCACCTGCCGCGCCATCGCCATCAGCTCATCCGACCGCCAGAAGGGCCCCTCGTTGCCCTCCTTGGAGTAGTCCCACCAGATAATGTCGAGTGTACCATAGTTGGTGAACAGCTCGCGGGCCTGATGATGGAGGTAATCCAGATAGATGTCGTGGTTGCGCGGGCCATTCGGGGAGGGCTGTCCTCGAAGCGGGTGGGGCAACTGGCTGGCCTTGAAGTAGTCGTACTGCGGGTGATGCCAGTCGATGACCGAGTGGTAGTAGCCGACCTTGAGTCCCTCGGCGCGAATCGCGTCGGTGATCTCCTTGCACAGATCGCGGCCGACCAGGTCGTACGCGTCGTAGTCGGTGTACTGCGAATTGAACAGGCAGAACCCATCATGGTGCTTGGTCGTGAAGACCACGTAGCGGCAGCCCGCCTCTTTGGCGAGCTTGGCCCACTGTGTGGCGAAGCCCTCGGCCGGACGGAACTTGGGAACCGCCTGATGAGCGTATTCCCACGTGTCGACGCCGACCCGCTGCTGGATCCACTCCATCCCGCCTCGCGTGCCGACGGGTTTGTCGTTCCACGTGCCGGCTAAACCCGAGTATAGGCCCCAATGCACAAACATGCCGAACCTCGCCTGTCGCCACCATTGCATCCGCGCATCCCGCTGTTCCTGGGTCTCGGCGTGGGTGCTCTGAACGAACAGGGAGCCGGCCAGTGCCATCGCGACGGCTATTATCACGCTTGTTCGCAGACGGAACGGTCTTCGTCTCATGGTGCTCTCCTTCGTTTCTGGTGCGTGCGCATCGATGATGAGGTCTGGCTCATCGCATTATGAGGTCATTGTGTTTCGTGCGGCCTCAAAGGGCAAGTGAAAACCGGCGGTCACGGAGATGTTGCAGACGCCGCGCTGGTCGTGATCAACCGGACCGGGCCGAGGAGGCCGGAGGGGAGCAGAGGGGTGTCCTTCCAGGGGACTTGCCAAGTCAGGGACTTGTCGATGTTGGTCCGGCAGAACTTCGGGCCGTCGGGCGATTGCGCATCACCCACGAGTCGGTTCGACCACGTGTTGGCGACCTCGACGACGAGTTGATTTGTGCCGGCTCTGACGGCGTCCGTGACATCAATCTGGAAGGGGGGCTTCCACAGGATGCCCTGGCTCTGCCCGTTGAGGTAGACCTCGGCGACAAACCGCACTTCGCCCAGGTCGAGAACGATCCGCTTGCCCGGCACGATCTGGCCGGCGTTGACGTCGAACGTGTTGTGGTAGGACGCGATTCCCGAGAAGTACTTCACGCCTTCGTCGTCGACGTCCGTCCAGGAGACGAGTCTGTCGAAGGTCTTCGAGGCCGGTGCGCCCCAGCCCGGCGCGAAGCGGACTTCCCAGGGCCCGACGATCTCGCGACCGGTTTCGGACAGAGGCGGTTCCTCCACCATTGGCAGAGTCTCGGCGGTCTCGCGGAACACGACGAATACGCTGCCATAGGGGGCCAATCGCAAAGATACGCGCGTGCCGCTGTCGCCATCGCGCTCGAACCGGCACGCTCGGAGCCGGCCGGTGTCGGGCATCCACAGTTGTGGGACTCGACCTGACACGCGGAATGCGCACGTCACGTTCTCCCAACGGTCGGTCTTGTTGCTGACGAAGTAGATCTCCGCGTCCGGTGTGCGGCGGTGGATGTAGTCCAGCGGGTATTGAACGTCGCTGCGAACGGAGAATGCCTGGAAGTCGGGGCCGATCCCGCGTTCTTCGAGGATGTCACGCAGAGGTCTGCCCCAGATGATCTTGCCTTGGCCGCAGGCGTGCTCCTTCACCGTCCTTCCATCGCAGGGGCCCCAGAGGAGATCAGCGATCTGCCGGACTTCCGCATCGCGCCGGACATGATCGGCCAGGCCGTTGGACCGCGTCGGCTTGCGCCCGACGACGGTCGCGCCGTCTTTGACCATCTGCTCGATCTTCTTCAACACGTCCAGCTCGATGTCGTCGCGCTCGGGCAGGACCAGCAGCTCGTAGCTGGTGCCGTCAGGCAAGGTGATCCTGCCGTCCTGGACGCTCATCCGCGTCAAGATGACCTCGGCGTTGGTCACGTCGTAGTCGTAGCCGAAACCGAGAGATGGATCGATCTGCTTGGGCGGCACGAAGTTGTAGCCCTGATCGCCGTAGTAGTAGCACACGTCGGCGACGAACAAGCCCTGCTGGAGCATGTAGGAGCACCGCGAGAGGTAGTCGATCCAGGGCTTGGCCTTGGGCCACCACGCGATGCTCGGGCTGATGTGCGTGCCGGCGTGATAGACCCAGCCCGGCCGATCCGTCGCCGAGGGGTTGTGCGACGCCGTGTGGAACGTGAAATGGTTCGCGCCGTCGCAGAACGCGCGGTCGGCGATGGGCTTGAGCTCGAAGGGCCCATCCTGCCAGTGCCGCCAGCTTGTGAATGCCTCCATGTCGACCTGGCTCTTGCCATAGATGTGGGCGGCGCAGGCGGTCTCCTTCACGACCCAGACGTTGTGGTCCTTCCAGAACTCGCCTCGCGGAATGTCGATCGCCCCGAGGGCCTTGAGTGCATCGACGGGCACCTGATGCAAGGGCGGCCCCGGCCCGCCCGCTTCGGCGCACAGGAGCAGGCCGTGCTCGTTCGACAACTCTGTCGCGGCCTTGTAGAACGCGTCGACCAGCAGATCGCCCAGCGTCTTGCGGTAGTCGTACTCGAATCGCTTTGCCGCCTCGCGGTCCTTCAGTGCACAGCCCGCCAGGACGGGAAGATACCTGGTCATGTCGTAGCCGCGACGCTTGGCGAACTGGGCGAGAAACTCCGGCGTCCACGTCGAGCCGCTCAGCTCGTAGCTGCACACGTACATCTGCTTGAAGGCCGTATCCTTGAAATCACCGAGTTCCTCGTGCAGCCGATCAAGCAGGTACTGGAAATGGAACTTCGTCGCTTCGGCGCTGAAATGGTCGATGGCGAGCCCGCCGGAATTGGGGCTGGGCAGTCGCAGCGACAGACCCGTGTTGGCGCAGACGAAACGCATGATGATCCATTCGCCCGCCGGGATGTCCCAATCGAGATGGCCTTCCGCATCGATACGATCCGTCACGTCGACCACGGTGTCCGGATTCTCGATCACCAGCGGCGGCAGTCCCGCGGACGACCAGCTTCCGGCCGCGCCCGACTTGACGCCATCGTGGATGTTGGCGGCGGTCCAGTTCTGCTCTGTTTCGCTGCCCAGGGCGGAACTGCTGTGCAGCAGACTGGCGGCGGTCTTGCTGCCGTCGGGGTGATAGGCGTTGGCGACGTTGACGCCGTCCGTCGAGTACACCTCGAACTCACCCAACTGCACGCGGTCGAATTTAGCGTTGTGGCCCGATAGGACGACGAGCTTGACGTAGCGGGCCTGGGTCGGCTCGAAGCGGAACGTCTGTGCTTCGGCATTGGGCTCGAGCGCCGCCCGCACGATCTGGCGGAAGCTGTTGGGCTCCGTGCTTTCGGGCGACGCGTAGACCGCGAAGTCTTTGGCGAACAGATGCAGCGGGCCGTAACGCTTCTCGTCGCCGCTGGGGGTGTTGTACAGTACCACGCGGTCGACGGTATGCGTCCCGGGCGGCGCCAACTCGAAGAGAAACTCGTGGCCGGGCAGTCGCTGCGGCGACGGGATTGCCAGGACTGCCACGTCCTTGGCATACGCCGGTTTGCCGTCGGGTCCTCGCGGCGCCGCGGCGGGCAGGGCGGGCATAGGTAGGGGAGCATCCAGACGCATCGGGCCTGTCACGGCGAGCTGGCAGTGGTAGAGGCCCATGCTGGCGTATTCGGGCGGGACCCACGGCCCGCCGCAGTTCCAACTGCTCGAGGTGACCAAACCCACCTCCATTCCAAGCCGCGTTGCCTCGCGGACAGCGTGGCCGATGGCGTCGAGCGACTCCGGTCCCATGAAGGCGGGACCGGCCGGCACGATGCGCCTGGGGTCCTGTGCGCCGATGTCGAAGATGTACACGCCCCCGATGCCCTTGGCCTTCATCTCCTCCAGCTCGGCGGTCATGCGGTCCTTGTTCGTCAGGCCGTTGACCCACGCCCAATAGACCGACGGTCGAGCCGGCAGCGGCGGCTCCACGAATCCTTCACGTAGGCGGTCCGCCGCAAGCGCACTATAGAAACACACCTGCAACAGGATAAGGATCGCAGTTCGGACGCACGACAGGCATCGCGGAGCCACGGGACCTACCACCACATGCAGGGATTGTCGGAGGTTCCAATACGCCAGCGGACCTCCATGTCATCGAACTTGCGCCAGTCGACGTGGCCGTCGAGGAAGAGGATGTTGCCTCCGGAAGGTTTGGTGCTGTTCTTGAGGTGGTTGCTCCTGTCGTACACCTGCCAGCGCGACCAACAGCCTCCCGTGGCCTGCGTGAAGTCGGCGGTCTCTCGATTCGGTCCGTTGCTGGCGGTCACGTCGGTGATCAGTTCGACTGTCGCCGGAGGCGTCTTGTACTTTGTGGAAGTGGTGGACCTCACCCATTGCTTCTTGGGGCCATCATAGCTGAACGGGTCCGGCTTCCGCCCGTCTTTGAAGTCGATGAGCCAGTAGTAGCCCATGATGCGGTGGTAGTCTTTTCGAATTGCCTCGGCGGTGGGCTCGGGCGTCAGAGCGCTCTCGGGCGTTCCGAGCGGGAAGTTTTCGCTGTAGCGCCAGAAGAGGATGCTGTCCCGCTGCTTCCAGGACGGGCAGTAGAAGATGTGCCGATCGAACGCGCCCGTCTTGAGGATGATGTCCGTGGTCCAGTAGGAGACGTCGAACAGCCAGCGGTTGACCTCGTTCATGGGCAGCTTGCCGTCGTTGTCGTTGGCATAGACGAACAGGCCCAGCCCCATGTTCTTCTCGTTCTGGGCGCAGACCATCCGGCGGCCCTGCTCGCGGACGATGCCCAGCGCGGGCATCAGGATGCTCAGCAGCACCGCAATGATGGAAATCACGACGAGAAGCTCGATCAGCGTGAAACCCCTCCTGGCTCGCCCTGCCCCGTAGTCATACGTCATGCGAGTATCCCTCCCTTTTCCCAGGATAACCACATCACAGCCGTTGGAGTCGCCTGATGCGAACTCTATCATGGCCCGAACGAACGGCAAAGGCAAGAAAAAAGTGCCGCCAGGGTGGGGTGCACTGCGTGTTTGTAGGTAGGTTCCTGCGGAGGCCAGGAAAGGGGGCTGTCATCTCGAAGAGCGTGGCGGATGTCATTTCGACGAAGGGCGAAGCCCGCACGGAGAAATCCGGCCGGGGATAAGGCAATAGCCTGTTCGCAGCCGGATTCCTCCACTCCGCTACGCTCCGGTCGGAATGACAAAGTCGACTGCAACCCCGCGTGACGGTCTACCTACAAACATCAAGTGCACCCGTGCGGAGGGACGCCTGCACCGGTTCTCGTGCAGGACCCCTTTCCGGCGTGCAGAGGGCTGCCGCTCGCGTCAGAAGGCGCCCAGCAGGACGGGAGTGGCGACGACGTTGTAGACGGCCGCCCGGGCGTACAGGATGATGACGGCGATGAAGAGGTAGACCGCCCAGGAGCGCAGGAAAACCGTCAGCAGGATGACCGCCGCGAATTGGGCGAGCTTGCCGACAACCGGGCTGCGCATGGGACCCAGGGTGAGAGAGAGCAGCCGGATGACCGGGCCAGTTGTCTCGCAGTC
>DAOTJE010000018.1:0-85599 GCA_035448545.1 Sedimentisphaerales bacterium
ACGTGGTGCGATTCGACGCCTGCAAGGCCCTGGACGGCAAGAAAACCTATCGGCCTGTTCATCCGGTCCCCGGCGGATTCGCCGAGGGCGACCCCGCAGGCCCCCTGCCTTTGTATGGCTTGCCGAAGTTGCTGGCCGATACCAGCAGCCCAGTGTTCATCGTTGAGGGCGAGAAGTGTTGCGATGCGGGCCGGAAGATCGGCCTGTTGACGACCACGTCCGCCCACGGCGCGCAGAGTCCTCAGCGAACGGACTGGCAGCCGTTGGCGGGGAGGGACGTCGTGATTCTGCCCGACTGCGACCAACCGGGCGAGAAATATGCCGCGACCGTGGCCGACATCCTCACGGGCCTGAATCCGGCGGCGCGGGTGAAGATCGTTCGGCTGCCCGGCCTGCCCGGCGGCGGCGACTTCTATGACTATATTGAGCAGTCCGAATCTAAAAACCCGGAAACGATCAAGGCGAATGTGCTGACAACGGCAGTGGAAGTCCCGTTGACACGATCTGCGGCGACGGCCCGCAAAGCAGCCGAAGCGATGTCTCCTGACTACGTATGCATGGTCGATGTTGAGCCCAAGCCTATTCGGTGGCTCTGGCAGGATCGTCTGCCCGGCGCGATGCTCAGCCTCCTTATCGGTGTAGAGGGGCGCGGCAAGACATTCGTCGCGCTTGACATGGCGGCGCGGATCACCACGGGGCGTTTCTGGCCGGATGCACAAGCCCCGGAAGATGTACCACTTGTTGGTAACGTCGTTTTTTTGACCAGCGAAGATCACCTTGAATACACAGTGCGACCCCGGCTTGACGCGATGGGTGCCGATGCTTCGAGGGTGTTCGCACTGCGCGGCGTGAAGTCAGAAAAAGGCAGCGAGTTCTTTGACGTGGTGAAGCACCTACCTGCGCTGGAGGAGATGGTCAAGTCCATTGGTAACGTGCGGTTGATTATCTGCGACCCGCTGACTGCCTTCCTTGGAGCGACCGACCAGCACAAAAACGGTGAAGTCCGCACGGCTTTGGCCCGATTCAGCGGGCTTGCCGAGCGGTATGGCTGTGCCGTCGTCGGCATTTCGCACCTGAGCAAAGACGCGAGCAAGGCCGCGATTCACCGCACGATCGGGAGCGTTGCATTCAGCGCAGCAGCAAGGGCTGTGTGGCTTGTCGCCGACGACAAAGACGACGACACGCGGCGGATCTTCTGCCCGGTGAAATGCAACCTTGCGCCACTGGCGAAGAGCTTGGCATTCCGAATCGAGGATGGCGCGGTTCACTGGGAAGCGGGTCAATTCGAGGCGAACGCCAACGACCTTTTGTCCGACGGGAACAGTGAATCCCCCCTGAATGAAGCGGTTCAATTCCTGCGCGAGATATTGGCTGATGGTCGCGTGCTGTCGAAGGAAGTCCAGAAGCTGGCGAAGCAAAGTGGCATCTCCGAGCGGACCTTGAATCGCGCCAAGAAGGTGGTCGGGGTGAAGTCCGAGAGAGAAGGAATCGGCGTCACGTCCGTTTGGTTCTGGAGGCTGAGCCAGTGAAAGGACAGTTGGCAATCTTAGGAAGGCAAAACCGCTTTTTTGGGGCAAAAAACCAAACATTGCCCATAGATTGCCAAAGACACAAAATGGCAATCTTAAAAGATTGCCACCAAATCCTTAAGAATGACGCAAAAACCCAAAGATTGCCAAAAGTGTGTGTATGGCAATCTATTGGCAATCTTTGGACAGCGAGAAAGGATCAATGATGGGCAAAAGCTACTTGCGAGTGCCCCTGGACCGCCTGCGGCAGGATGCGCTGCACGGTGTGTCGGCAGAAATTTGTGGGCGGGGGTCGTCAAATGTCGGTTGAAAAAACGATCACCATCAAGCAGGAACGAGCCATTCTCCTTTTGCTCCAAGGCAACAAGGCCAAATCGGTGGCCCGCAAGATGGGTTTGAGCGAACGCACGTTGGATCGTTGGAAGCGGGACCCCGCGTTCTGTGCGGTACGCGACGCGACCCGTCAACGGATCTTCGATGAAGCCGTCGCAAAGCTGGCCGGCATGGCCGACGAGGCGGTGGAGAAGCTGAGGGCCATTCTCACGGGCAAGGTCAAGCCCGACCACGGGATGTTGCGGGCAATCGAAATCTGCCTGCGAGAGGCTCGCGCCACTGAGGAAGTCGAGATTCGTCAGATGATTGCGGAACTGAAGGATGAAGTCTCGAGGCGACAGGCATGAGGTTGTACCAGATCCACAGCGAGCTGAACGCGATCAAGCGCCAGCTTCGGGCTGGCAAGCGGCAGGTTTGTCAGGAGCAGCTACAGCGCTACGCGATGGACGGCACCCTGCCCGGAGACCCCTTGACGCTGGCGTATGTCCGGCTGACTGAGGCGGCTCAACGGTGCATGGTCACGTGCATCGGCGGCGACGAAGCCACACATGAGCAGGCTGTCCGGGCATACGAAGCGGCCCTTGCCGAATGGCAGCAGACATTGCAAGGGGGTGTTCTGTGAACGAGCGTCTGCCTTCCCCGCAGGGGGTCAAGGGCGCGCAACGGCAGCGGGCGTCGGGTTTTGCGAGTCGAGGGCAATCCCCCGCGTCCATGCCGTTGTCGAAAACCCGAAGTCTGAAGCGTTTTGACCGGGCGGTGCTCAAGGGCGGTGCCTTGCCGGTGTACTACCGAGTTTGGGACACGCTGGACGCCATGAGCAACCCCCACGGCGTTGTCTGTGCTCACATTCAAACTGTCGTCTTTGCGGTGCGCGATCGGTTCCCCGAGCATCCGCGCCCCACGGTGGCCGAAGTCGAGGGCGCGATTGTCTACGGGCGGCACGTCGGGCGGCTTGAGCGGCTACCGCGACACGTGACCGACCCCGAGGGCGTGATTGCCGTCTGTGTGCTGAAAGGATCGAAGAATGACCGATGAGCAGCTTGCCAGTGTGACCGTCGTTGGCAGAATCGCCGAACGGCCCACGATGTCAGAAACCGCCACAGGTAAAACGTTGGCCCACTTCTGGCTTCAGTGTGGTGACAATGAGGTTTGGTGTATGACTGTCGGCCCACTTGCCGAGAACGTCCGACGGTTCGGTGCCGTCGGTGCTGAGGTTTTGGGCTGGGGCCGGCTGAACTGGCTTCATGGTCAACCTGAGCAGCCTCACGTCCAGCTTGATCGGCTGGCGTTCGTGAACCCGAAAGAAGTCGCGTCGATTCTTGGATGGGACCTGCAATGACCCTGGCCGCCCCGACATCCCGATGGACCCCTGCGAACCTGGACCCGAGGCAGGCAGCCTTTTGGCAGAGCACGGCCACGATAACAGCGGTCCCGGCTTGTCGCCGGTCCTGGAAAACCGAGGGCGCAAAACGCCGTCTCGTTCGTGCGGCGTTGACTCCAAGTCCGCACACAGGCCGGCGGTTCTTCGCCTGCGCCCCGACACAGCAACAGGCAAGGGACATCTTCTGGTCCGACCTGAAAGCGATGGTGCCGACGTGGGCGCTGCGAACGGGCAACCCCGACAAGGACATCCGCGAATCCGACTTGGAGATTCATCTGCGGGACGGCGGCCTCATTCGGGTGGCTGGACTGGATCGACCGGCCCGCGTCGAAGGCGGTTTCTGGGACGGCGGGCTGATTGACGAGTACGCGGACTGTCGGCCTGATGTCCTGCATGAGCACATCGTCCCCATGATGGTTCGGCCCGGCTCCTACATCGACATCATCGGCAGTCCGAGCGGCAGAAACCACTGGTATGACCTCGTTGAGCGGATCAAGAGCGGCGACTTGCCGAACGCGGCGCACTTCACGTGGAAAGGCAGCGAAGTCCTTCACCTCTATCTCGGGCGCGAACGCGCGGAAGAGGTGCTGTCGCAGGCCCGCGCGACGATGGACGAGGACACGTACCGCCAGGAGTGGGAAGCTGCGTTCACGTCGCCACGGAATCAAGTGTACTATGCCTTCCGCGCCGACGACCACGTGGAACCCTGTGAGTACGACCCACGGACCGAGCTTCACGTCGCGTTCGACTTCAACGTCAGTCCGGGCGTCGCGATCATCTGTCAAGAGCGGCGGTACACTGGCAGCAACCCCCACGTGGACCGATCCGAAGATGTCACGATGGTGATTGACGAAATCTGGATCGAGCAGAACAGCAACACCCGGAAGGTGTGTGCGGAGCTTCTACGGCGGTACAGCGGGCATGAGGGCGAAGTATGGATCTACGCCGACGCAAGCGGCGGTGCCGGGCACACGTCACAAGTGGAAGGTTCCGACCTGGACTTGATTCGCAAAATCCTGGACCCGGTGTTCGGCGGTCGCGATGTTCAAATGACCGGGGGCAAGGTTCTGCACGTGCCAAGCCGTCTGGTCGTGGATGTCCCTGCGGCCAATCCACCGGTGCGGGCCAGGATCAACAGTGTGAACGCGCGACTGCGGGCGGTTGACGGCACGATCCGCACGAGGATTGACCCACGGTGTAAACGCCTCGTTAGGGACATGGAAGGCGTCCAGTACAAGAAAGGGTCAAGTGACCTCGACAAAGCGGGTGCCCCGGACCTGAGCCATATCAGCGACGCGTTCGGATACATGATTCACCGGCGGCACCCCTTGGTCGAAAGTCGTTGGGAAGTGCAACAATTCTAAAATCGAAAGGAAAGTCATGTTCAGAACAAAAGGCGAGGCAAGGCAACATCTCAGAGACCGTGCGCGATTTGGGTTCGACTATGTCCTGCCCGAGCCCCAGCCGGCCGAATCGGCGCGGCAGTCTCCATCGGGCCGGGGGTTCACGGCGCAACTGGCGCTGATGGAGCTTGTCGCGAAGTTCGACCGGGAGGCGCAAGCCGTCGAACGCGATGATCGGCTGAGTAACAAGGGTAGGTCGGAACGATTGGCAGAACTGGCGCGCGAATCGCTGAAACAAGTCGATGTTCTGCGGGTGCGGCTCTACGATCCCATCGAGAGTGATTTGGCGGAACTGCAAAAGCAGGCGGCGTCGCCGACCCGCAAGCAGGGTGACATCGAACAGCTTATGTTGGAGCGCGAAGTTCGGGACAGGCTTCTGGGGATGAATGATGTCCGGCGAATCGAGGTTCTGTATAACGCGATCGAATCCGGCGACGCGCTGACGGTCGAAAGCATATTGAGCGCGCCGAAGATTGCGCCCTTGGTTCCCGATGAAATCATGGAAGAGGCGCGGCAGCGCTGGTATGCGTGGCAGAATCCCGAACTGGCGGCACAGATCGAAGACGCGGTGGTCGCGAGGGACGTCCTACGGAGCAATTTCGGCGGCGTGCGTGCGGCTTTTGAGGCGTTGGCTGGCGTCGAACCTGCCGGGGAACCTGCCGCCAAAAAGTAACACGGTGTCACCCTCGTCAAAGGGCCGGTCGTGGACGCGTCCGACCGGCCCAGGGTTTGAGAATCTGCGGTACAGGCAGATGGTCACGCGGGCAACCCTTGCCCCGTCAACGACTTGCGAGCGGGCCTGAAAAAATGTCCAGATTCCGCGTCTTTTTGGTTGCGTGTCACGGGGGTTTCGGGGAAAATGAAGGCGTATGAAATCGAAAGACTCAAACCAAGTTCTTCACCAACAGACATTCATGGCCGGGGACGGTCTACCCGTAAGGGCGACCGGGCTTCTTTCGAGCCTCATACACCCCCGGCCGCTTTTTCAGAAAGAGGTGACGTATGAGATCGGAAGAATCCACCCCACTTCCCACCACTGTTGACGGTCTCGAAAAGTTGGTCCGTCGCATCGTCGGTGAAGCGCTGCAATCCACGGCGGCGTTCTGCCGGCAGATGGACGAACTGCCGACCACGGGCGACGACTTCCTGGACAAGGCATTGGACGACCTGGACCCGGTCGCGCAGGCGGCAGTTGTCGCGCTGCTCGGGCAGTACGGCAGGGACGACCGAATCGACTTGGCTTTGCAGCGAGTCGAAGCTCGCGTCGCCAAGTTCGAGAACCCCGACCGGCTTCGGCAACTGTGCGCTGAGGCAGATGCGGCAGAATCAGAGGAAGCTGTCCGGTACTGGCTCACATTCGCAAAGTAGGCGTCCATGCGGGGGCCGGCTGTGCGTTCTTCTGGCCGGTCCCCACTTCTGGGAGGTGGTGACATCATGGAGAACAGAGCAGAGCAACGTCGTCGGGCGGTCCTTGAGGCCCTTGCCCGCGCCACAGAAGGTGGACGCGGTAACAAGAAAACCCTTCCGCAGAAATCTGCCAAAGGGTTTAGCTTTATCGAGGTTTCGATGAAGATAAAGCCGCTGATTGCTGTGCGGGCGAAGGAGAGACAGAAGGCGGGCGGCGAAAGCCGAGAAGTGGGTCGTCAGAAATCTGACAAACCACTCGACACCAAGAAGGAAGCCGCCAAGCTGGCCGGAGTCAGCCACGACACCTTCCACAAGGGCAAAGTGGCGCTGAATCACGGTTCGACCCCGACGCCAGTTGGGTCAGGAACCCCCACACTTGGGGGCCAGGATCAACGAACGACTGACGGTGAGGCCCACGGGCAGGGTCAAGGGTAAAATCGTGGCTCCTGCGCGGCGTGGGAGCCTCTAACAACTTCCAAGTAGAAGTATGAAAGGGCAAGACGATGTGGAGCAAAGTGACGCTGACGAAGCAAAAGACGGGCCGGGACCGAAAGCGGCCCTACGTGTGCCGGTGGTACGGCCACATTGGCGACGATGGCAAACGCCGTCGGTACGGCAAGAGCTTTCGCACCAAAGCCGAAGCCGAGCGGTTTCGTACTGAGAAGCAGCACGAACTGGATAGAGGCGGGCAGCGCGATCCGGTAAGCGGCACGACCTTGAAGCGGCTGACGGACGACTTCCTCAAGGCCAAGGCCCCGAACATCCGACCCGGAACAATGGAACTGTACCGGCTCACGATCCGGCGGCTGTTGGACTTCTTTGGCGCGGGCAAGGATGTCGCCACGATCCGCAAGAGGGACGCGGACCTGTTCATGGGCCAGCAGCTTCACCACCTGGACAGCGACCGGCGGGAACTGAGCACGTGGGCACGGTCCCAAATGCTGACTCACTGCCGGTCGATCTTCAAGCAGGCGGTCCGATGGGATATGGCGACGGAGAACCCCTTCGGTGAATGTGAACGACCGAAGACCCGAACCCAGAAGTGGCACCACATCCGCCCTGCCGAGTACCTCAGGCTCATGGAGGCTGCCCCAGACCTGCGCTGGCGGTGTCTGTATGCGGTCCTGTACACGACCGGCGTGCGGATCGGGGAAGCCTTCTCGTTGACGTGGGGCGACATCGACTTTGACCGGGGCGAACTTCGCATTCAGAACCGGGCTGGCACCCCCACGGCTCCCCCCTTCAGCCTGAAGGCCCATGAGCGCCGGACGATCCCGTTGACGCGGCACACACTGACCCTGTTGGCTGAATATCAGGCAGAGGCCCCCGAGGGCGTCCCCCACGTCTTCCTGACGGCGGATCGGCACCAGCGGGTTCTGGCCCACTGGCACAAGCTGGGGCATGTGGACCGCAAGTGGCAGAACGAGTACATGGTGAACAACGTCAATCGGGACTTCAAGAGCCACTGCCGGCGGGCTGGGATCACGTTTGACGGCAAGTGCTCTATCCACACCCTGAGGAAGTCCTGCGGGCAGAACTGGGCGCTGGCGGGGGTGCCGATCAAGACGTTGCAGTATCTCATGGGGCACAGCAACGAGCGGACCACCCTGCGATTCTATCAGCAGGTGGACCCGGCTTCGGCGGCTCAGGCGGTGAGCGCCACGGATCGGATGTTGGACGCGGCGGCGGCGAAGCTGGACGCGGCGACGGACCCAAAACCGGCAGCTTTTGGACGCGGAATGGACGCGGAAGCGGTTTCGGGCGTCAAATCGGAAGGCGAATCGGTGCGGCTATGAAGGGCAAATGCTTTATTCGCAGTGGTTTACAGAATTGGGCGGTACAGGACTCGAACCTGTGACCCCCTGCGTGTAAGGCAGGTGCTCTAGCCGACTGAGCTAACCGCCCGGTCCCGCAGGCAGGATATTGCGTTTTGCGCCTTGCGTCAAGCGAGCGATGCCTTTATAATGTTTCATTTTCGCGACCCAATGCTCATGCGCGGATCACAGGATCAAGAAAGGCTGAAAGATGGACGTCTCTGAGGCAATTCGCCGGCGTTATTCCTGTCGCAGCTACGCCGACAAGCCAATCGAGAAGAAGCAGTTGGACATGATACTGGAGGCTGCCCGGCATGCGCCATCGGCCAAGAACCTCCAGGATTGGCGGTTCGTGGTGGTAACCGACAAGGCTACGAAGAGGAAGCTCGCGGTGGCAGCCAACGGCCAGACCTTCATCGAGAACGCCGGCGCGATCATCGTCGCATGCACGGTCAGCGACCATGTCATGCGTTGCGGCCAAGCGATCGGCCCGATCGACGTGGCCATCGCCATCGAGCACATGTGCTTGCAGGCCACGGAGTTAGGTCTTGGCACCTGTTGGATCGGCTCGTTCTATCCGGATAAAGTCCGCCCGATTGTCGAGATACCGCAGCAGGTCCAGATAATCGAGCTTCTGGCTCTGGGCCATCCGGCCGATTCGCCGAAGGAGCACCGCCGGGAGCCGATCGAATCCATCGTCTGTTTCGAGAAATGGTGCTTCTGACAGTGCTTAACTGATCTTTGAAAGGACACTTAAGAAAACATTGACATCTGGCCGATCCTGTCTAAGATGAAATGAACCGAACACGGGGACGTGGTGTAACGGGAGCACGCCGCGGTCGCATCGCGGAAATGAGGGTTCGATTCCCTTCGTCTCCAATCCCTTGTCTCGTAAGCACTTGCGAAAAATCGCCACCCTGCGTGACGCCCTGAATGTACCCATTGCGTGAGTGGCCCTACCGGCAGGTTGCGGGGAGGATGTCCCGTTCTCAAGATGCCTTGGTGTCCACGGCCAGGGTGCACGTCAGAGGCTTCCGGACGAGTTGCCGTACTTGTGCGCGCGTTCGGAATTCGTGAAGTGGTACCGCCCCCGGACATCGGGCAGACCTGCACAGAGCCCCTTGGAGGCACGGTTTCCACGACAGCACAGGAAGGGCCCGGCGGCAGGGCGGTTCCCTGGTGGTTTCTGCGGGCAAGAGCGATAGAATGGCGACGCGGAATGGGAGAGACAGGCGTAGCAGAGCAGGACAGGAGTTTGTATGAGGATCTTCGGCACGAAGGTGGCGGCGGTTTGATGGCGGTGATCAGTGCCCACAACGTCAGCAAGAGTTTCGGCAGGCTGCGTGCGGTCTGCGAGCTGAGCTTCGCGGTGGAGGCGGGCAGTTGCTTCGGTCTGCTCGGACCCAACGGGGCGGGCAAGACCACGATGATGAAGATGATCTACGGGACCGCCGCACGCGACCGCAACGACGGCGGCACGATCGAGGTCTTCGGCTTCGACCCCGCTCGCGATGAGCTGTCGATCAAGTACCTCTCGGGCGTCGTGCCCCAGGAGAACAACCTCGATGACGAGCTCAACGTCCTCCAGAACCTGCTGGTCTATGCGAAGTTCTATGGGCTCCCCGCTCGCGTGGCAAAGGAGCGGATCGCATCGCTGCTGGCTTTCCTGGAATTGTCGGAGAAGACCAAGGCGCGAATTCGCGAGCTTTCCGGCGGCATGAAGCGACGCCTGGTGATCGCCCGCGCGCTGCTGAACAACCCGAGGCTGTTGATCCTCGACGAGCCGACGACCGGCCTGGACCCGCAGGTGCGGCACCTGATCTGGGAGAAGCTGCGGCAGCTTCGCAGCGGCGGGACCACCATCCTGCTGACGACGCACTACATGGAGGAGGCGTTCCAGATCTGCGATCGCGTTCTGATCATGGACAAGGGCCGCAAGGTGATGGAGGACCATCCGCAGAGGCTGTTGGAGCAGAATATCGAACGGTACGTGCTGGAGATTCCGCAGGAGCAGGCAACCAAGGCCATCCATGGGCACCGGCCGCCCGAGTCGGTGCGCGTCGACCACGCGCAGGGGATGAGCCGGTTCTACTGCAATGACCTGGACCGCCTGAAGGACATCACGGACATGCTGGGCGGCCAGGCGTACTACCTGCGGCAGGCCAACCTCGAAGACGTGTTCCTCAAGGCGACGGGAAGGGGGCTCAATGAGAAGCAGTGAAGCGGTCCCTTATCCGCACCTGGCGTGGCGCCTGTACAGCGTCTGGTATCGGCACATGCGCGTCTACACGAAGAACCTCGTCAGCAACGGGCTGCCGCCGTTCCTGGAGCCGCTGCTGTTCCTGGCGGGGGTGGGCTTGGGCCTGAGCCGGTACATCACCGAATCGATGGAGGGGATGAGCTACATCACGTTCCTGGGGACGGGACTGCTGGTGACCACGGCGATGTTCACGGCGTCATTCGAATGCACGTACGCGACCTTCATCCGTCTGGAGTTCGACAAGGTTTACGACGGGATGCTGGCGGCCCCGATCACGGTCAACAACCTGATCGTTGGGGAGATTCTCTGGGCGGGGACCAAGGGCCTGTTCTTCTCGTTCGCGGTGCTGTGCATCCTAACGCCATTCGGGATCGTGCGGCTTCCGCAGGCGTTGCTGGCGCCGCTGGTGGGCTTCCTGACGGGCGTGATGTTCGCGTCAATGTCGCTGCTGGTGACCTCGTTCGTCAAGACGATCAATCATTTCAATTTCTATATGACGGGATTCCTATCGCCGATGTTCTTCTTCTCGGGGGTGGTGTTTCCCGTGAGCAACCTGCCCAGGCCGGTGCAATTCGCGGCCCAGATCGTTCCGCTGACGCATTCGGTCCGGCTGGTTCGCGCGGTGTGCCTGAGCCGCTACGATCTGACGTTGCTGGCCAACCTCGCGTACATCCTCGTCTTCGTCGCGGTCTTCGGCACCCTGGCGGTCAGACGTCTGCGCCGCCGGCTGGTGAGCTGATCCGTCTTAGAACCGGAAGTACAGGTTGGCCGACAGAACCGGATAGATCTTGAACTTGTCGGCCTGGTCCTGGACATCGTCTTCCTCGCGGGCCAGGTTGGCAAGGAAGGTCGGGTCGTCCGCCAGCGGGCCGCTGGCCGACAACGCGACGTCGGGCGATCCGGTGAACGCAACGCCGAGGTCGGTGATGAAGCCCCAGCGTCGCGCCTTGCCGAACGCATTGCCCCATCCGATGCCGACATACGGAGCCACGTCTCGGAAGCTGACCTCGCCCGACAGAGCCCCGATCTCGTCGGACGTATACGTCTCGTCGCCGATCTCGATCGTGCCGTCGTAGCGACCGGTCAGAGCGGCCTCGGTCTGGTTCAGGATAACGCCGGCACTGAGGTGGAACCTGTTCTCGAACGGATACCAGTCGACGACAAGGGGGAATGTCAGCAGGTCCAGATCGAAGTCGTACTCGACGTCCTCGACCTCACCGTCAAAGTCGAGGCCGAAGAAGCCGACGCTAAGACGGACGTTCACGTCGGGAAGCACATTGACCATCACGTCACCGCCCAGCCCGAGAGTCCCGCTCCGCGCGGCAATCGCAAGGCGTCCCGAGTCGCTCGATAAGGCCAAGCCGGTCCATGACAAGAAACAGAAGGCGGCGAGAATGATCGGTCGTTTCATGCGTCTAATCCTTGAGAACAGCATCACTCGTTGGCCCCCGTGAGGGTCTGCCGACGCCAGAGCGCGGTTGTGCCCTTACAGTATTATCGGCTGGCGCGGCTCGGGCCTTCAGCAATAACCGATGGTCCCTTCGACTTCGGCCTGCATTTTTCGCCCGGGTATGCTAAGATACGGGCAGAAGTCTTGAGGAATCCAACGCTATGGCAAAAATCGTTCTATCGGCCGACGAGCTTTTCGATATCCTGCACGCCAATGAGCTGATACCGGACCAGGTCACGGAGATCGACACAGAGGGCGAGGAAATCAAGCTGAAAGTAAAGACCTCCTGGCCCGTGCTCAAATCGATTCGGGTGAGCGTGCGATTCGCCGGCTTCGACGACGGTCACATCGCGTTCGAGCTGGTGACCAACCGGCTGATCGACGCTTTCGACTGGCTCGTGGAGAAGATGGTGGAATCGCTGCGCCTGGACGATCACGGCGGCCGATGGGAATATCCCACGCTTTACGTGGACGTCAACCGGATCGTCCGGGGTTGGATTCGCGGCGTCGATATCGACGAGATGACCTTCGCGGACGGCCATTTCCATATTACGACGAAGCATCCATCCCGCAAGAAACCGCCGGCGGACGCCCTGTCCGACACGGACGCCGGCGCCTCCTGTCTGCCGTCGTCGTGACCTGCCCTCGGGTTGTTCGCTCGGCGCGATCGTGACAAATGAGAAGGGCGGACCCCGTCGGATCCGCCTCTTCATGGTAAAGGCCAATTGCTCGGGGAATGCCCGACGCCGTCGGGAGCGGGTCGGGCCCCTGTAGACATTTGGCTTAAGGCCTGCTATCGATTCGACCTCGGGACGTCTTCCGAAGCGGCGAACCTGAAGTTCAGATGGCCGATCCGGCAACGACCGGATTCTGTTACTTTCTGCCTGCCCGCGAAGGGGTGATGGCACTGGATTGGCGTCAGAGGGGTCGAAGCCTCTGACGCCAATCCGCGCGGATCGCTCAGCATTCCGTAGCCGATCGACCCAATTCGACGCGAGCGTCATGAAACAGGAAAGGAAGATGTCGATTGCTGTCTTGTGGGGACAGCCCTCGTGAGTTGCGGTCCCGGCACCACGCGCGGTCGCGCTGATGCCTCTTCATCATCCGTTTTGCCTGGCACCTTACGTCCATCCTTCGGCGCGTCCTCCCCGCGTATCGTATCCGTCCCGCCCGCCGACAGCGGGCGGCCGAGACCTGTGGCGTGTCGTGATGACGAGGCGCAACCACAGCCCGATCGGCCGGCGTTTGCCCGCCAGGATTCTGCGACAGTCCCGCCCACCCACGGCGCCATGGGCGTGGATGCAGATTGGCCAGAACGGAACCCGGCTCAGTCGCGTGCGGTCCCCCCGTCACGACCCCCATGGTACATGCAGACACAGACACGACTTCGTCTGTGCCCCTGACCCATTCACGTAGTCCGTTACATGCTCCCTGCGAAACCACGTCCGTGTTTCTCCTTGAGGCGACCGAGGGCGTACCGCAGGAACGCCGGACGATCGCGGTGCGACGCATACTCCGGATGCGTCTTCCTCCATGCGTAGACCACCTTCCCAGTTGGTGGCTTTTGGCGGGGCCCTCCTCCTATGAGGGAACGCCAGTGTGGGCCGGTATACCACCGACCTGCCCGTCTGTCAAGTGAAAACTTGCGGAAATCGCACGCGGGGGTGCGTCGAGGAGCACCTCATGGGGAGCCATCCTCAGCGCCGCGGCGAGGGGCGGTCGTCCGGTTTTCTAGCTGGCGCGTTCGCTCGTTTGGGGCGGTCTTTGTTGGGGATTTCTCGTATCTGAAATTTCGTGTTTCGAGGTTTGGCGGAACGCGCGGGTCTGGCGGCGTGTTTGCCCCGTTTGAGCACAATCAGGGCATTGCCGCAGATTTCGGCGGTCTTGCTGTCGGGGTGTTTCAGTCCTTCGATCAGCGCATCCTCGGCCAGCTTGCGCATGCGGCCGCGCATCTTCCGCAGGCCGTACGCGGCGGCCCCTTTCGTCCGTCGAGGAGAATCGCCGAACAGGGCCTCGGTCAGGATCTCCAGCCCGTCCTCCTGCATCCACGACAGATTGAACGCACTCTGGCGGACGACCGAGATATTCGAGCTGTATAATTGCTCGCGCAGCTTGGCCAGAAGCTTCAGCGCCTCTTCATCCTTCTCCCGCCCGGACGGTTTTCTCTTCTCCAGCCTCATAGGGCTACCTCCTTGTGGATTTGGGCAAGGAGCGTGCGACAGTCGAAGGCGCCCCGGCCTTCGTTCCCCGGCGGCATGATTCTCCCCCCGGCGCGGTCGCGGGAAATCACGGTCAAGGCAATGACCCGGACCAGCCCCCATACCGGGCAGACGCACCATCGATCACTGTCTGCCCGCTGCCTGGATGTCAGCATCCTTGCTCGTCCTCCAGCGTAATACCCGTACGTTCCCAGTCCGCCGGTCCATCGCCATCTTCGACGAGCCCCGGCGTCCTTCAACCACTTGAGCTTCTCACGAACACAATGTACGTATGATGACGAGCCAAATGAACGTTTCGGGTATAAGCCGCACGGCCCTTCCGTCAAGAAGGCCTGGCGGATTCCTGGAGAAATCCTACGGCGTCACCTCGACGACACCTCTTTCTGCACGCGATTGTTATGCGTGTCCGGACGACTGTCAAATCAATTTTTTCGTCCTCTCCGGAGAATCCAAGTCCCGGGGCATGGGTCCGCACAACCGCGAATAAGTGCCGTCGAAACCCATTTTTCTGTAACAAAAAAGGGCCCGCGTGCGTCTGATAGAGGTAAGCAGGACGGGGGCACGAGGACGGCGTGTGCCGGGCCGGCCGCCTGACGGGGAACGGGGCTTGGCCTGTGGACCACCGTTCCGCCGCGAGCGGGTGACTGCTTGCATCATAGTGAAACGGACCGGGCGAGGGCGAAGCCAGCGGGGCACACCCTTGACGTGAGCCGCAAAGGGAATTAAGCTTTGGTGCGGGGGAGTCTCCACAGTCGGAACAAGGCGTGAGATACGGATGGATTCAGGCAGCGGCGTGAAAAGAAAGCGGCTCGGCGAATTGCTGTGCGAGAAGGCGTACCTCGATGAGGCCGGCCTGGGGGTGGCTCTGGCCGAACAGAAGGTCACACACCGTCGCCTCGGACAGATCCTGCTCGAACTGGGCTACATCACCCAGGCCCAGTTGAACGAGGCCTTGGCGGTTCAGGTGGGTATCGAGAAGATCGATCTATCGGAGGTATCGATCGGAAACGAGGTCATCAGCCTGGTGCCGGCCGAGCTGGTCAGCAAGTACAACATCCTTCCCCTGTGGCGACAGAACGGCCGCCTGGCAGTGGCCATGGTGGACCCGTTTCAGCCCCAGGCGATGGAAGACCTCCGCCTGGTTACGGGCTGCCTGGTGCAACGGTATTACGCCGAACCGACTCAGCTCGAGCACGCCGTGCTGCGGTTCTACGGCAGTAATGTCGCCAGAATGCTCGACAACCTGGCACCGGCGGAGCACCGCAGCGAACAAGAGGGCGGCAGCGGCGACTTCTCCCCGGCCAAGCTCCACGAGCTGGCTCGTGAGCCCTCGCTGGTCAACCTGGTCAACCTGATCATCCTGGAGGCCATCGAGGCCCGGGCCAGCGACATTCACATCGAGCCGTTCGAGCATGAGGTCAAGATCAAGTACCGCATCGATGGCATCCTCGTGGAGAAAACGCCGTCGTCCAAGCGGCTTCACGCCGCCATCGTTTCGCGCATCAAGATCATGGGCGACATGAACATCGCCGAGCGATTCGTGCCCCAGGATGGGCACATCGAGTTCATGGGCAACACCGGCAAGATCGACATCCGCGTCTCGACCGTACCGACGGTATTCGGCGAAGCGGTCGAGTTGCGTCTGCTCGACCGGACGGCTTCGCTGATCGACTTGGGCGACCTCGGCATGAACGCCCAGACGCTCAGCGGATTCGCCAAGTGCCTGAAGAAAACCCACGGGATTGTTCTGGTGACAGGGCCGACGGGGTCCGGCAAGACGACCACGCTCTATGCGGCCCTGAACAAGATTTACTCGCCGGGCGTCAAGATGATCACCATCGAGGACCCGGTCGAGTATCAGCTGGACGGGATCAATCAGATGCCCGTCAACGTCAAGCGGGGGCTGACTTTCGCCACGGGTCTGCGGCACATCCTCCGTCACGACCCGGACATCATTATGGTGGGCGAGATCCGCGACCGCGAAACGGCGGATATCGCGATCCGCGCGGCTCTGACGGGGCACCTGGTGTTCTCGACCCTGCACACCAATGATGCCGCAGGCGCCGTGACGCGCTTGATCGACATGGGAGTCGAGCCGTTCCTGCTGGCCAGTTCGCTGGAAGGCATCCTCGCCCAGCGTCTGGTGCGCAAGGTCTGCCCGAAATGCAAAGAACCCTATCACCCGGACGAGAACCTTTTGAAGAACCTCGGCATCTCGGCCCAGGTCGAGCCGCCGGTGCAGTTCTACCACGGGGCCGGCTGCGAAGAGTGCAATCAGACTGGCATGAGCGGGCGAATCGGCATCTTCGAACTGCTGCGTATCACGAACCGGCTGCGGGAACTGATCGCCACCCGGCCAACCACAGAACAAATCGTTCGCGAGGCCCCCGTCGACCATATCAGCATGGTCCACGATGGGATCGCCAAGGTGATGCAGGGTCTGACGACGCCGGAGGAGGTGTTCCGCGTCGCCAAGAGCATCACCGAGGATGACTGAGAAACACCAGCCACCTGCGTCTGGGTTCTGCGCCATATGGGCGTGCCGGTAACTTCAGGAGTGAACTTTGGGGCTGTTTTCCTACAAGGCGGTAGATCGGGGTGGGACGCACGTTGCCGGTTCTGTGGAGGCGGTGGATCGTCGCAGCGCCGTGGCGGTGCTGGCCGAACGCGGGCACTTTGTCACCGAGCTGATCGAGCAGACCCACCGAGCCGACAAGGCGGGCGCCGGCACGGTGGTGCCGCCGTGGCTGGCGGTCCCCCGTCTGGGGGCAGGGCGTATCGCCGGCAAGGACATCCTGGCCATCACGACGCAACTGAGCACCGCCGTCCGGGCGGGGCTGCCGCTCCTGAACTGCCTGGAACTGCTCCGCAAACAGCAGCGCAAGGCCGCTACGAGAAACCTCTTCGACCACCTGGTCAAGTCCGTCAATGCCGGCCAGTCTCTCTCCGAGGCGATGGGGGAGCACCCGAATGTCTTCAGTCCGCTGTATCTGAGTATGATCCGTGTCGGCGAAACCGGCGGCATCCTCGAGCAGACCAGCGCCCAGTTGGCGGGGATTCTGGCCCGCGAGGAGAAGGTCAAAACGAACATGAAGAACGCCTCGGCCTATCCGCTGTTCGTCCTGAGCATCGGCTTGGCCTCAGCGGTGGTGATCGTTGCCTGGATCCTGCCGAAGATCCTCGAAAACGTCAGCGCCGGTGCGGCGGCGATGCCCATGCCCACCCGTATCCTGCTGGGAATCAGCGCGTTTTCACGGGTTTTGTTCACCAGCGTGGGGGGATGGCTGGCGATCGTCGCCCTGATCGCCGGGCTCTATGCCTTGCGACGATGGACCAGGACGGTCGGTCGACTCGAATGGGATGCGTTCAAGCTGCGGCTTCCGGTGCTGGGTTCGGTCCTGCGGACCATCGCGGTCGGACGCTTCGCGCGTACACTGGGCGCTTTGACGCAGGGAGGCGTCACGATTCTCGACGCGCTGGCGGTGGTCCGCGACACGCTGGGCAATGAGAAACTCGCTCGGCAGATCGACGAGGTCGCCGAGAAGGTCAAACGCGGTGAATCCCTGGCGGAGCCGCTGGAGGCGTCGGGGTGTTTCCCTCCCTTGCTGGTGCAGATCGTCGCCATCGGCGAGCAGACGGGCAAGCTGGATGAGTTGCTGCTCAATGCGGCCGAGACGTTCGACACGGAGGCCGACGCCGCCATCAGCCGATTCATGGCGATCTTCCCGGCGGCGCTGATTCTGATTCTGGCCCTGGTGATCGGGTTCATCATTGCGGCGGCTCTGCTGCCGATCGTGATGATGTCGCTCGGGGCCGGGGCGGTGTAGTCCGCCCGCAAATAAGGAATGGGTTTGGTATGGGCGTAGCGGCGAAAGGTGCTTCGCCCCTACAGGAGGCAACGGCATGAGGCAAAGAAGACGAAGACAAAGAGGGTTCACGCTGGTCGAACTACTCGTGGTGGTTCTGATCATCTCGATGCTGGCCGCTTTTCTGGCCCCGCGCATGTTCAAAGGGCTTGGCAAGGCCAAGGCGGAGATCGCTCGGGCGAAGATGACCCTGATCGAGGATTCGCTGGCCCGTTTCCAGTACGACTGCGGGCGGTTACCCGACGAGTCGGAAGGGGGGCTCGAAGCCCTCCTGGTCGCGCCGCCGGAGCTGGAGGAGAAGTGGAACGGCCCGTACCTCAAGCAAAGTCAGCTCCTCGATCCCTGGGGCAATATGTACATCTACATTTCCCAGGGCGAGTACAACCCCGGGAGTTTCGACCTGGTCAGTCTGGGCGCCGACGGCCAGGAAGGAGGCGAAGGGGAGAATGCCGACATCGTAAACCTATGAGGCGTGAAAGGATACATCCGACATCCGCAGGCAGAGGCCCGCTCCGGTCGGCCGGAACGCGCGGGGCCTTTACGCTCACCGAATTGCTGCTGGTCATCGCGGTGATTAGTGTCGTGGGCGGTCTGGGCGGCGGGATGTATGCGGGCACATATAAGAAGCTGCTCGTCGAGCGGGCGGCCCGGCAGTTCTTGTTGTCGGCCAAGTACGCACGGATCATGGCGATCGAGCACGGCCGCCCGTACGAACTGCGTCTGGACGCAGGGAACAAGGGCTTTGCCCTGACGACCACGCAGTGGAACCGGCAGACCGCCGCCGGAGAATCGGTGGTCGTCAGAGACTACTACGTCAAGCCGGTGGAGTTCGAAGGCGACGTCCGATTCGAGGACGTTCGGATTCTGACGCTGGCCGCCGAGCAGGTCTCGGACGTCGAAGCCGAGCAGCGCATCGTGTTCCTGCCGAACGGCACGGCTGAAACCGCAATGATCCAGATCGGCGACGGCAAGACGCACTACACGATTGCCGTCATGGCGGCAACGGGCAAAGCCACGCTGCAGGCGGGGCAAGCCGGCCCGATGAGCATGGCGGTCGTGGATTTGGAGGAACCGTGATCCGAACAGCGCAGTCAACTCGGTCGGGCTTCAATCTGGTCGAAACGATGGTGGCCAGTGTGATCCTCTCCGGCGCCGTGCTCGCGGTGGGGGCCATCAGTTCGGGTGCTCTGACGGATACACGCCTGAATCGCCACTATGAAGTAGCCGCATCGGTAATCGACAAGCAACTGACGCTGATCGATGCAGTGGGGATCGATCAGTTCATCGAGATGGGACAGAGCGAAGGTGTGATCGAGGATCTGGAGCCGGGGTATAGCTGGGCGGTGACCACGGAATACCAGGGAATCGACAATCTGTATCTGGTGACCATCACCGTGCGGTGGCTGGAGCGGAATCGCCCGCGTCAGCTCGTCGCACAGACGATGCTCAACGGCGCCAGTACGGCAGCGACCTCGACGGTACAGGAGCGGTGAACGTGGCAGCGGTCCGAAACAGAGGGTTTACACTGGCGGAGATTCTGGTTGCTTCGACGATCAGTACCTTCATCGCGGTGGTGGCGGTCGGCGCTTTGAAGACGGTCTCGGACACTGCGCAGACAGTGACGCGCAGCAGCGAGACGGTGACGGAGGTTCGGTTCGCCGCCCGGATGCTGGCACACGACCTGGCCAATATCTACCGCGATCAGGACCCCCGGGCCATGCGGCTGGTGGGTACCTCGCAGAGCGCCGACAGCGCGATCGCGTTTCTGCGCTTCTATGTGACCGGTCGGGCGAATGCCCGACCGGGGCAGCCCGAAGGCGACGTGTACGAGGTCGAATACTTCCTGGGCATGAACGCGGCCCTGGAGATCGAGTCGGAGGATCAGGCTGGTTCGTCAACTCTCTATCGGCGTCTCTGGCCCAATC
The DNA here is from genome assembly GCA_035448545.1 of Sedimentisphaerales bacterium. Classification (GTDB taxonomy): domain Bacteria; phylum Planctomycetota; class Phycisphaerae; order Sedimentisphaerales; family Anaerobacaceae; genus Anaerobaca. Next base: position 19,588 of record DAOTJE010000018.1, read on the forward strand.
CCGAGGAGAACCGGCCGCCCGGCGGTATTCTCGTGCCGCTGGCGCAGAATATCGACGTGTTTCAGATTCGCTTCTCCGACGGCCAGCAATGGACCACCGACTGGCCTGAAGAGATGAGATCGTTGCCTCAGTTGATCGAGGTGACGCTGGTGACGTCCGCGCAGGGGCAGGGCAACCCGATCGTCGAGACCTTTCTGGTGAACTTCCCCAGGCTGGCGACGGCTGCGGATGCGGCATCGGCGATAGGGAGCAACCAGCCGGGAGGGCAGAACCAGATGCCGCAGGGCGGAGGGCCGCCAGCGCCGCGATAAGCAAGCAGGTAAATTCATAGATGCGTTTGGATCAGAACAACAAGGGACTGGCTTTGGTGATCGTGCTCTGGATCGTCATCCTGATGACGGCGCTGGTCGCCATCGTCAGCCAGACCAGCCGGCTGGACATGAAGATGGCGACCGCCGCGGCGGACGAAGTGCGCTGCAGGTGGGCCTGCCGCGCCGGGACGGAGACCGCCATCGGCCTGCTCAACGAGGACCTCCGAGCGACGGATTGTCTGCTGGACCTGTGGTGCGACAACGACGAGGACTACAACAACGTCCCCTTGGAGCGGTGTGTCTACAGCGTCTACGTCACCGACGAAGCGGGCAAACTCAACGTCAACACGGTCACGAGAGAGCAGTTGATGGCACTGCCGTACATGGAAACGCAGATCGCCGACGCGATTCTGGACTGGCGGGACAACGACGAGAACCCCCGGTCGGACGGCGCCGAAAGCGGCTATTACCAGAATCTGCCGTTTCCGTATGCGATTCGCAACGGTCCGATCAAGACCGTTCGCGAGCTGCTGCAAGTCAGGGGTATGACCAAGGACCTGCTGTACGGCGAGGACCTCAACCTGAACGGGCAGCTCGACTCCACGGAGGCTGACGGCGAGCTGAGCCCGCCGGTGGACAACGGCGATGGGTACCTCAACCAGGGTTGGATCGCCTACCTGACCTGCTACTCGTATGAGAAGAATGTCGATGCCGAAGGCCGCAACCGGGTCAACATCAACCAGGCCGACGAAGGCCAGTTGCAGAGCCAGCTCGGCCTGACCGCCCCGCAGGCGCGTTGGATCGTGCAGAATCGCGGCAGCGGCTACCAGAACATTGCCGGTCTGATTAACGACAACAGCCCCAAGGAGCCATCGAAAGAATCCGGCGGAGACGACAACCGGGCCGACCCCATCGACTTGCAGACCTTCAGCAGCATCGCGGACCGGATCACGACGTCCGCCGAGACCACCGTGCAGGGCACGGTCAACATCAACACCGCACCCAAGGAAGTCCTCGTCGCCCTCCTGGGCGGCGGCGACCAGGCGGAACAGCTTGCCGAGAGCATCATCGCGGACCGGGCGGGACGTCTCTATGGGTTCCAGACGATTGCCGATCTGTTAAAGGTCTCGGGGATGACCATTGAACGGTTCAAGAACATCGCGGGACTCCTGACCGTGCGATCCAACGTGTTCACCGTGCGCTGCTATGCCACCGCCGAGGTCAGCGGCGCCATGATGCAGACCGAATGCGTGGTGGACCGCAGCGTCACGCCGTGCAAGGTCCTGTACTGGTATCAGGGAGCCAACTACTGATGAGCAGGAGCGTGAAGACACCTCATTCGGTGATTGCGGCGGTGAGAGACACGACCGCATTCAGGGCGGTCGCGCTGCGCAAACGCAACGACGGCATAGAGGTGCTGTGGGCGAAATCCATGCCGGTCGAGGGGGGAAACTGGGAGACATTCGCCGCCCAGTGCGGCCTGGCCGCGCGGAAGGAGCTGCACGGCGGCGCAGTCTCGGTCATCGGTCTCGACGCCACCGCCGTGGCCTTCTATCGCATTGCGGCCCCGAGCGTGGGACAGGAGGAGACGGCGGCAATCGTACGGATGCAGGCGGAATCGCTGCTGCCCTTGCCAGCTTCTCAGATCGAGGTCGCCTGGCGGGCGATGCCCTCGACCAACGGGACCGTGGATGTCACGATCGCGGCGGCGCGTCGCGACTTTCTGCACCGGTTCGTCGGCGAGGTGCGACCGTTCGCGCCGCAGGCGATTGTCCCGGCGTGCGAAGGAACCGCCCGGACCTGGCACGAGCTGTTCGGAGAACGCCAGCGACAGGCAGTCCTGGTCAGCATCGGCGTGCAGCACACCCAGGTCTGCCTGGTCGTGGATGGAAAGGTTGCCAACAGCGCGGTGCTCGACACAGGGATGATGGATCTGTCCGCGGTCGGCGCCGGGAGCGACCGGTCGTCCCGGACGGCGGAGGTCGTCGAACGGTTCGCGCAGGACTTGCACACCGTGTTGGTGTCGTTCGGGTGGATCGAGTCGGCACCGTGGCCCGTGTTCGCCCTGTCTGACGGCCGCGACGGGATCGACCGCATCGTCGAGGCCCTGGGCGTCGCCGGGGTGCAGGCCAGGGTCAGCGTGCCGCGACCGCAGACGCTGGGAGGGCTATTGGCGCTGGCGCCGACGGATCTGTACTCCTATCGCGAACCTCTCGGCCTGGGGCTGATGACGTTGGACGGACCGGCGACAGGCTTGGATCTCTATGCGCCCGTCCGCAAAGCGGAGCGGGAGCAGACCGCCAGGTCCGCGTGGCACTCGACGACTCTGGCGGCCGTCGTGGCGCTGCTCGTGCTGGCGGGTGCGATCGCGACATCCTATGTGGTCGATGTCGCCAGCGAGAAACGGTTGACGGCGTTGGTCAACCAGCCCCAGTTCAAACAGGCCGGTGAGCGTCAGACCCTGCTGAAGAACATCGCCCAGCACCGTCCCGATCTGCTCGGCCTGCTCACGGACATCCACAGCGGTAACAGCGAGGGCGTGATCCTGGACAGTTTCCACTTCAAGAAAGGCCAGGCGGTCACCCTCACGGGGCAGGCCGACAACGCCGAACAGATGTGGAAGTTCCAGGCGAACCTGCTCGGCTGCAAAAGCATCAAGGACGTGGACATCACGAGCACCTCGACGGACAGCAAGACCAAGAAGATCAAATTCACGATGTTGTTTCATTATAAGAATTTCACGAAGAAGGGAGCCGCACTGTAGGCTTTGACGAAAGCGGATCATGGCAAGAAAACTGAACCAACGTGAACTGCGCGTTCTCCTCTTCGGAGGCGTCTGTGCTCTCGTGATCGTCGGCCTGCACTTCGGCTGGAAGGGTCTCGATCGCTGGCGCAAGGTCCGCGCGTCTCTGAAGGCCGCCCGCAACCAACTGGAGACGGTGGCTGTGGACCCGGTCAAACAGGCGGCGATCCTTTCAATTGTCCCGGTGGCCGAGATGCCGGAACTCGAAGAGAAACAGCAGTTCCGCGTGCGCGATCGCCTGTACGAGCAATTGAAGAAGGCGGGCGTCAAGACGGAGCCGCTGACGATTCTGTCCACCAAGAAGAAGCTGGGTCTGCCGTACGACGTGATGCGTGTCAAGTGCAGCGGCAAGTGCGAGTTACCGCAGTTGCTGGACTTCCTGGCGGCCTCGCAGGAAAACCCACATTGGGTGGGAATCGAGGAGCTTCGGATTCGCTGCGACACCAAAGAGCCGCCGGAGAAACGAAAAGAGATCGAGATCGACCTGGTCGTCTCGGCCTTCGTTCGACGGCCCCCCATCAAGGCGACGCAGTTGGAGAGGGAGTAGAATCATGGCCTTCGACAGTACCACGAAGAAATACATGGATCGCGTGCGCCTCGGACTCGTCGCGGCGACGGTCCTGCTCGGCGCCTGGGCGTGCGCCCGGGTGGTGGGATACTTCAACGGACCGGCCCACGCCGAGGACCGCGTCGCGCAGGCTCTGACCCGGAACGCGACGGACGCCAACGAGGTCAAGCCCTATCTCGACAAGGCCCGTGAGATGGCCGAGGCGCTGAAGAAGAAGAACCTGTTCAGCAAGGAACCGCCGAAGGAGCATCCGGTCAAACAGATCGATGGCATCCTTGGCGCCGAGGTCCTGATCGGAGACAAACTGTACAAGGTGGGCGAGAAGGTGGGCGACGCCACGATCACTGCCATCGAGCCGACGCGGATTACGGTGGAATGGAACGGTCAGAAGAAGACGTTCTCGCCGTTTGAGGCCGATGGAAACAGGCCTTCGGGTCCGCCCGGACCATCGGAGCCCGGACGGGAAAGGTCGCGGGGGCCGAGGCCGCCCCGATCCGAGAGCAAGGCCGAAGTGGCGAAAGTCACTGCCGCTCCCACGACAGCCGAGGACGACCCGCTGGCCTGGATGGGCGTGAAGGTCCCCGAGGCCCTGAGGGCCAAGTTGCTTGAGAAATGGAACAGCCTGTCGGAGGAGGAGAAGGCGGGGGCCAGAGAACAGTGGGAGAACATGCCCGAGGAACAGAAACAGCAGGCAGTGCAGGCCATGGAGAGAGGGGATATGTAACGGGCAACTGGTGGAGCAGGAATGGACAGCAGCATCCGAGAAAAAGGATCACCGGTATGAAACAGGGCAATGTCGTCGTCTCTCTCGTCTGCGTCGCCATCGTGCTTGGAGCGGCCTACGGGCTGGGTCTGTTGATCCGGCAGGCTCGCACGGGCGCGAGCAAACCGGCGCCGGCGGCGGCCGAACCGAACGGAATCGCGAACCTGGAGAAGCTCGTGCCCGGTCGGCGTAGCGCGCAAAGCAAACCGAAACCGACAACCGAGCAGTTGGCGGCCGAAAAGCAGCGGAAGGCCGAGGAGCTTGCCGAGGTCGGCGCATTGACGGAACAGCAGAAGCAGGAACGACGTGAGGCCCTGCGCGCTCAACTACGCACCGCAAGCCAAAGGCCGGAACGGCTGCCCCATCTGTCGCCGGAGGAACTGGAGGAACTGCGGCATAAATGGCCGCAGATGTCGGAGGAAGAGAGAGCGGCCGTCCGGGCAGCGATGTCGGGACGGCGTCGGCCCGTCCGACCTCGCACGGCTGCGCCCAACGACGTGAACACATCGGCGCCGCAATCGGAGCCCAACGCCGTCGGTTCGAACTGAGAGACCAACGAGAAACCAATCCCGATTGATACGAGGAGAAGAAAGTGGAACGGTCCAGGATACTCTTGTGGGTGATCGTGTTTGCGGCGGCCGGGATTATCGTCTGGCGCGTCGGTTTCTCGGTCCCCAAATCGGGCGTGCCGACGCTGGCGCGGACGGTCGAAGCTGCGTCGCCTGGTGCGGCCGGTACTGCTCCCAACGAGCCGTCGGGCGAGCTATCGCCGCAGGTCCAAGACGCCAATTCAGTTCCCGTTGTGAGTCCGGCCGGCGACGCCAATGAAGCGAGCGAGGACCAGCCGGAAGGCTCGGCACCCGATCCGAACCGCGCCGACGAGCGTTCCGCCCGGGGCCGGAGGAGCCGGGCCGACGTCTCGGAACCGAATGCCGTCTCCGCGTCCGGCGAGCCCATGGAGGCGGTCAATCTCAAAGACGTCGAGATGAAGAAGATCATCGACAAGATCGCCGAGTGGACGGGCAAGACCGTGATTCCCCACGAAGAAGCGATGAAGCAGAAGATCACGATCTACGCGCCGGACAAGCTGCCGCGGGCCAAGGCCCTCTCGACGATCTACAGCGCGCTGCGCATGAAGGGCTTCGTGGTCGAGGAAATCGACGACATGCTCTTTCTTAAGCCGATTGCCGACGCCAAGCTGGGCGTGGTCCCGACGGTCGGGCCGGACGAGCCGCTGGCCATGATCGAAAACCGGGACCAGATCGTGCGGAAGTTCTTCCGGCTGAGCAACTATCCGCCCGCCCAGATGGGTGAGATCATCCAACCGCTGGTCGGGCAATACGGCCACGTCAGCGTCGACGAAACCACCGGGATGCTCCTGGTCATCGACACGGTCGGAAACCTCATGTCCATCGGACGCATCATCGACCAGTTCGACGTGCCGGAGGCGGGCCGGGCGGTGGAGCAGTTCTTCGAGATCAAGCATGGCGATCCGGCGGAGATCGTCCAGTTGCTTCGGATGCTCCTCGGCGAGGCTCCCACGGGCGGCCGACGGGGGGGCTCGCCCAGCCGGAACGTTTACAGCAGCCGGAGGCCGTCCGGGACACCGAGTCGTCCGGGCGCGCCGGGCGCTGCCAGCACGGCGGCCACATCCGTCGTCATCGGGGCCGGCGACATGCCGATCGTGCTGATTCCCGTGCCGAAGGCCAAGTGGATCATCGCGCGAGGATCGGCCGAGGACATCCGGCAGATCGGCGAGTGGATCCAGAAACTCGATCGCGAGGAGCCGGTGGCTTCGGAATACGAAACGGTTGCCATCTCTTATGCGGACACCCGAGAAGTGGCCAGTCGCATCGAGGAGGCACTGCGTGACATGCCGGGCACGCAACTGGCCCCCAGCATCCTGATCCGACCGCTGGAGCAATCCCGGCAGATCATGATCTTCGGCCGGGCCGATCTTCGTGACATGGTCAAGAAGCTGATTACGGAGATCGATATCCCCGCCGGAACGTTCGAAACCAAAAAGTTCGACCTCAAGTTCGCCGACCCCGAGCAGATCAAGGAGAATCTCGACAACCTCTATGGCGAGCAAATCCCCGAGTACGACTCCTACTATTACTATCGCTACGGTCGCGGCAGCCGAGGGCCGGACTCCACCACGGTCAAGGTAATCGCGTTTCCGACGATGGGGCAGGTCACAGTGATCGCCTCGCCCGAGAACATGCGCAAGATCGAGAAGCAGATCGAGGAATGGGACGTGCCGCTGAATGTGGAGGCGGTCAAGCCGCGAATCATCGAGCTGCGAAACTCCGATCCCGTTCAGATGACACAACTGCTGACGAAACTCTTCTCGGAAGACCAGGATAGCGCCAGTTCCAACCTGATCCGCCTGATCCTTTACGGCAGTTCCGGCAACGAGCGCAAGAAGATCGTGGGCCCGCTCTACGGCCAGCTCACATTCGAGGACGTCCCCGGGACCAAGAAAATCATCGTGATCAGCAAGATTCCGCAGGCGTATGATGTGATCGAGCAGTTGATCTACGACCTGGACCGCCAGGAGATGGCGGAGATCCCCAACGTGGTCCCGTTGCAGTATGCCGACCCGGAGGACCTCGCCGAGCGTCTGAACGCCATGTTCAATGAACCCGGCACGACCGCGCGGATCCGCCGGCAGATGACCGGCCTGTCCGAGTATTCGATGGACAACTCGCAACGCAACCAGGGTGGCGGGCCCAACGCCGGCAACAACAATCAGAGGGACGGGGGCGGCAGCGAAGAGTACACGCCCTGGTGGTCCGCCGGGGCCCGACAACGCGCCGACGAGGAACCCATCAGCAACGTGATCGGCAAGGTGCGCTTCATCCCGGATCCGCGCAGCAAATCGATTCTGGTTCTGGCGGCCCCCGAGTTCCAGCAGAGCCTCGAACAGACCATCAAGCAATTGGATACGCCGGGCAAGCAGTTGCTGGTCAAGGCGATCGTGGTCGAAGTCGAGCACGGGAGTATGACGTCTCTGGGCGTCCAACTGGCGACCAACCCGAGTGCCTTCAGTCATCTCGGGGAAAACGCGGTGACGGCGCTGGGCCAGCTCACAAATCTGGCCACGCGCGGTTCTGCGGTGGCCAGTGACACGGCCCTCGGGGCGGAAGGGACCGGCACCATTGTGGGCGGGACCTCGGCGGTCTACGCGTTGATCGATTTCCTGATCAGGACGACGCACGCCAAGATTCTCAACCAGCAGACGCTGTGGACGGAGGACAACGAAGAGGCGATGTTCTTCAAGGGACAGGAGGTGGCCTTCCTGGCCGGCTCGACAAGTTCGGCCAATGTGGGCGTGACGCAGAACGTGGAGTTCAAGAACGTCGGCATGACGATGCAGGTGCGTCCGAGCATCACGCCGGAACGCCGTGTGGACATGGAGATCCGCGTCGATCTGTCGCAGTTGACGACGGAGGTGATCAATAACCAGCCGGTTCGCAGCAAAGTCGAGAGCAAAACGAACATGGTCGTCCAGGACGGGGAGACCATCATGCTTGGCGGCATGTTGTTCGAGAAGGACACGGCCGTCAAACGCAAACTGCCGCTGCTCGGCGATCTGCCGCTGGTGGGCGGACTGTTTCAGCACAACGACGTCGTTCAATCCAACAGCGAGCTGATCGTGTTCGTCACTCCGTTCGTGATGGATGAAGCAACCGAGGAAGTCTCGGAAAAGGCCAAGAAGGAGATCGACGGCAGTCGTCAGCGTCTGGACGAACTGACGAGCCAGCTGGAGGAAACCCGGCAGGAGTTGGAGAAGAAGGCCCCGAAGAAGAAATAGCCGCGAGACGCTGCGCGATCCAGGCGGCCGCCGGTTCGTCCAACAGGTACGCCGCCTTTGCCTTCGGGCGCCGGCCGGCGGTCAGGACTGCCTGGTGATCTTCTCTCTGCCGCCCATATAGGGACGCAGGACCGGCGGAATCGTGATGGAGCCGTCGGCGTTCTGGTACAGCTCCATCAGCGGGATCAGCGCGCGCGGCGAGGCGATCACCGTATTGTTCAGCGTGTGGCAGAATAAGTTCTTCTTCGTCTGGGCATCCTTGTACCGCAGGTTCATGCGCCGCGCCTGAAAGTCATAGAACTTGCTGGCGCTGTGCGTTTCGCAATAATTGCCGCGCGAGGGCATCCAGGCCTCGATGTCGTATTTCTTGGCTTGGCCCCGGCCGAGGTCGCCCGTGCAGACCACGACGACGCGGTAGGGCAGTCCAAGGGCCTTCATCACACCCTCGGAATTGGCCAGAATCTCCTCGTGGAACCTGGCACTCTCCTCGGCACTGTTGCGACAGATAACGACCTGTTCGACCTTGTCGAACTGGTGAATCCGGTAAAGTCCGTACGTGTCCTTGCCGGCGGCACCGGCCTCGCGGCGGAAACAGCTTGACAGCGCCACGAATTTCAGCGGCAACTCCTGCTCCTGGAGAATCTCGCCCATGCGGTAGGCGGTAAGCGGCACTTCCGCCGTGCCGACCAGGCTTAGTTCGTCCTTTTCCATCCGATAGGTCTGCTCTTCGGAGCCTGGATAGTAGCCGGTTCCCTGCATGGCTTCGTCGCGCATCAGCAGTGGCACCGACATGGGGACATAGCCGCGCGCGACCATGAAGTCGATCGCGAAACGCAGCACCGCCCAGTGCAGCAGGGCGCCGTCGCCTTTAAGGAAGTAGTTCCGTGTTCCCGCCAGTTTCACGCCGCGTTCGATGTCGATGATGTTCAGCGCCACGCCGAGTTCAACGTGGTCCTTCACCTCGAAGTCGAACGACGGGACCCGGCCTTCGCGACGCAGCTCAACGTTCTCGGTATCGTCCTTGCCCACCGGGACCTCGGCGTCGGCCGGTTGAGGAACCTGGAGCATCAGCGCGTCGAATTGGGGCTGCAACTGCTTGACCTGGCTCTGATCCTCCTCTTCCTCCTGTTTCAGCCGCGACAACTCGCGCAGCGCCGCTTCCTTCTCGGCGCCGGACAGCTTCGGTACGGACTTGCCGATGCGGTTCTTCTCCGTAGCGATATCCTGAAGCCTCGCTTTGACGTCCCTCAGTCGCTGGTCAAGCTCCAGCAGTTTCGGAATGTCGGCGTCGATGCGTTTGTTCTTGGCCGCCTGGATGTAGACGTCCGGATGATCTCGCAGTTCCTTAATGTCGATCATAGTCTCTCCCCACCGGACAGCGCCGGTCCTCTACGGGACAGGATGCATCCGTCCGGGTCTTCCGGGCCCTCGGAATACTGTTTGAGAATGACTACGTTGTTCTGGCCGCCGAATCCGAACGATTCGTTCATCACAACGCGAACGGGCATCTTCCGGGGCACATTCGGCACGTAGTCCAGGTCCAGTTCGGGATCAGGGTCGTTCAGGTTGATCGTCGGCGGAACGACGGCGTCGCGTATGGCCAGCACGCAGGTGATCAGCTCGGCGGCGCCGGCGGCGGCGATCAGGTGGCCCAGCATGCTCTTGACGCTGCTGGCGGGGACCTGCCTGGCCCGCTCTTGGAACACGGTCTTGATGGCCAGCGTCTCGACGGAATCGTTCTCCTGAGTGCTCGTGCCATGCGTGTTGATGTAGTCAATGTCGCGATAGGTCAGTCCGGCGTCCGCCAGCGCCGCCTTCATCGCCTGAACGGCGCCACGTCCCTCGTCGTGCATGTCGGTGACGCGATAGGCGTCGGAACTACTGCCGTAACCGACCAACTCCGCGAGGATCGTTGCGCCTCGCCGGCGGGCGGAGCTGAGCGATTCGAGGACGACGATCGCGGCGCCTTCCCCGAGGACAAAACCGTCCCGGCTCGCACAGAACGGACGCGAGGCCGTCTCGGGGCTGTCGTTCCGCGTGGAAAGGGCGGTGAGCCGGTTGAAACCCGTCAGGCCCAGGACGTGGATCATCGAGTGGGCCCCTCCCGCAATCATGATATCGGCTTGGCCTCGACGGATCAACATCATGGCCTCGCCCACGGCCTGCGTGCTGGCGGCACAGGCCGTCAGACAACTGCGGGCCGGCCCCCTGGCGCCGGTCAACCGGGCGATGTGCGCGACCGCCATGTTGGGCTCCTGTTCGAGCTCATGCGCGGCCTGCATCTGTTCCTGCACCACGCGATTGGCGCGGGGCCAGAGGAATTCGTTGCGCTGCCCGTCCCAAGCGGCCAGGATGGCGGCGAAGAAGGCGTCGCTATCGAGAGAACCCTCGCCGGCGCCGAGATAGATACCCATTCTCGTGCGATCGATACGGTCGGCCGGTGCCTGCGATTCGATCTCGATCCCCGCCTGGCGGCATGCCTGTGCGGTGGCACCGATGACGAAACCCGAACTGCGACTGCATGCCTCGTGGCACCGGGGGTTCTGAACGAATCGTCGGTAATCGTAGCCTTTCACCTCGGCGGAAAACGTCGTCGGAAACGTCGACGCGTCAAAGATCGTCGTCCGGGCGGCGCCGCTGCGGCCGGCCAGAATCGCCTGCCAGACCGTCTCGACGTCGTGGCCCAACGGAGAGACGATCCCCATCCCGGTGATGACAACACGTTCTCGGGTCGTGGGCGTCTTCATTCACGCAGCCCCCTCATCGTAGCGTTTGATCACGAGTGCGGCGGTCTGCCCGCCGTGCGTGTAGCTACAACAGATCGCGTGGTCAATGCGACGCCGGATGGTGTCGGTAGAAAGGTGCAGATGGCAACCCTCGGCAGCTCTGTCGAAGTTCCTCGCTGCCGGGATGGTGCCCGTCGTAATGGCTTTTACGGCGGCAATCGCATCCAACGCGCCCGCAGCAGCGCCCGTCGTGCTCAGCATGCTCTTGGTCGGCCAGACGACCACCCGCTCGACGGCATCGCCCAGGGCCGCCTGAATTCCCCTGGCCTCCGCCAGGTCGTCCGGAGGCAGCCCTGTTCCGTGGGGGATCAAGAGGTCCAGCTGCCGGGCGTCGATGCCGGCATCGTCCAGGGCCTTGGCAATGGCGAGGCGGACCGCCTCCCCGCTTGGTTCGAGCCTGGCATAGGCCGGATCGACACAGTGGCTCTGACCGACCCCTGCGACTTCGGCCAGAATTGTGGCGCCGCGACGGCGGGCATGAGACAGACTTTCGAGCACGAGCACGCCCCCGGCTTCGCCGAAGACCGACCCTTGCGCCTTCGCATCGAAGGGCCGGCACGCCTCCGCGGGCCGGTCGTTGCTGACATTGTTCGTCCGTCCGAGAAGGATCTGGCGGACCATCAGGACCGGATTGACCTTCGCCTCGGCCGCACCCGCCAGGGCGATATCACTGTCCCCACGCGCAATAACCTGGGCTGCCTCGCCGATCGCCAGATGGGCGGACGCTTCCGCGCAGGTGATCGTGTTGCTCGGACCCTGGGCGTCGTGGATGATCCCGACGTGGCAGGCCAGCATGTTCGGCAGATACTTCAGCAGCCACAGGGGGGTGATGTGTTCGAGGCCGAACCGGCCCCACTTGCGGACGTCGAACCGGCCGTCGGTGACACTGGTGACGGCAGCCGGCGCCAGTTCCACCATGTCACAACTGATGATCCCCGCTCCCATGGTGATGGCCATGCGGGCCGGATCGATGCCGACGTTTTCCGGATCGATCCCCTTGGTGACCAGCCCGCTGGCGGTCACAGCCTGATGGGCTGCAATGACGGCCAGTTCGATGTCCCGGCACATCAGCTTGCAGCTCTTGCGGTACTTGCGCGGAACATAATCCTGGATGTTGTATGGGGGGACCTCGCCTGCCAATTCGCATCGCAGACCTTCGGGATCGAACGCCCTGATGCGGCCGATGCCACATCGCCCTTCGCAAAGCCCGGCCCACATCTGATCGACATTGAGTCCCAGAGGGCTGACAGCCCCCAGCCCCGTCACTACCACACGAGCCGATTCCATCAACTGGACTCCGCCGGCAAGGCGGCTCTGCCCGCCGCCTCCGAGACGATGTCACGCAGCAGGGACGTGAACAACCCCGTGAAGACGAAATTCTCCTCCGGGAACTTCTTGCCCGCCAGGTTCTGATCAACGTGGCTGAACATCAGGTCAATCTCCGCGATCCGCTGGTCGCCCCGCAGAATGTGGCCGGTGGTGCCGGCGGCTTCGGGCGCCAGCGAACTGATCTGGGCTTCGATCCGCAGGCTGTCACCCGGCCGGACGAAATCGTAGAACACGGCCTTGTTGATCTTGGCCAGAACGACCTTCTCGCGAAAATCGTTCGCCTGGCCGACGAGGATTCCGGCCGTCTGAGCCATTGCCTCAATCATCAGGCATTCCGGCATGATCGGAAAACCCGGAAAATGGTCGTGCAGATGCTCCTCGGCCAGCGTCACATTCTTGACCGTGACGGCACGGCGACCGCTTTCGAACTCCAGGAACTTGTCGATCCAGATCCAACGCATGGGTCATCCCCACCCGGGGTGACCGCCGGGCCGCCCTGGGCGATCCGGCGGCGGTCCGTGGTGCCGGAACCGCCTGCGACTCAGGCGCCGTTGATTTTGCCGTCGATGTAATTGACGATGGCGTTGACGGTGAACAGATTGGCCAGCTTGTTGATGTCCGGATTCTTCTCGAATTCGGTCAGGTCCGTGTGCGGCACGCTGGCTCGCAGCTCGGCCAGACCGCGGGCCGTCAGTTTGCCGTTGCTGACCAGTTCCGGATTGTTCAGCAGGCTCTCGGCGGGGAACAGCTCCTCGCGCGGCACCTTGATCCCAAACGCCTTCTCCAGCCGAAACACAATATCCAGGAAATCGATGCTCTCGGCGCCGAGATCCCCCATGAGCGTGGCATCGGCAGTCACCTCCTCCTCGTCTGCCCCCAAGGCATCCACCAATACCTCCTGGACCTTCTGAAAAATCTCGTCGCGACTCATGGCCATGGCTTCTGGTACCTCCGGTCCTGCTATCCTGTCAAAATCCGTTTCGTCACACGCCTTGTTCAGTTCTGCTGAGAGAAAGCAGCCTGTATCGATTCCTCATCTGTTCCTTGATCTGGGCATCGACCGCAGCCCACGCGGGATTCCGCTCGGCGAGGTTGAAATGCCTCAGACCGAATCGGGCCTCCAGGATCGTCATGCCGTCGACCGTTCCACAGCCGGAAAAGCTGCTGGCATGCTCCTCAATGGTTTTGGCCTCTACCGTGTACACCACCTGGGAGCCGGGAGCCAGAAAGCTCTTGTACTTGACATTGCGAGCCGTCTCCAGCAACACCATGCTGTGCGCGAAATCTTCCTTCGTGCGCACGAGCCAAGTGGCCGACTCGACCAGCCCTTCCAGCAACAACACGCCGGGCAATACGGGGAACGCGGGGAAATGGTCGCCCAGATACTCTTCCGCCAGCGAGACGTTCTTGACTGCGCTGAGACGGCGACCCATCTCCAACGATACGATCTTGTCTATCAGTACGAATTTCATTCCACCAACGGCACCCGGCCCCAAATTCGTGCTATTGTAGTGGCCTGCGACGCCTTTGCCAGTCCTTTTTTTCGCTTTTTTGCGTCGGGTCCGACCCAAGGGAAATGGCCGTTGCAAAACGCCGCCAGGCCGGTATACTACCCGGCCATATGAAAGTGCGAAACGCGAAAATCCCGGATGCCCGGGCAATTTCGGCCCTGATCAACTGCTACGCGGAACATGACAAGATGCTCTTCCGCTCGCTGGCGGACATCTATGAGAACCTCCAGATGTTCCTGGTGGCGGAGGAGGACGGAACCGTAGTCGGCTGCTGTGCCCTGGAGATCATCTGGTCGGACCTGGCGGAACTCAAGTCACTGGCGGTGGCGCCGGCACACAAAGGCAGAGGGTTCGGGCGTGCCCTGGTCGAGGCCGCCGTCGAGCAGGCGCGAGCGCTCGGCGCGCCCCGCGTTTTCGCCTTGACCCTGGAGCCGCGGTTCTTCGAAAGACTCGGCTTCGACGTCGTATCCAAAGAAGACCTGCCCATGAAGGTCTGGAGCGATTGCGCCCGGTGCCCGAAACAGCAACAATGCGACGAAATCGCGGTCGCCATGTCGCTGACCGACCGATCCTGAGAGGGGCTTTCTCAGCCGACCTGCCGTCTCTGGAACAGGCCAACCGCCAGGGCGAGGATGGCGGCGGTGTAGCAGAGGGCATACAGACCGCCGACCAGGATGTACCGGGCGGGGACGGCGCTGCCTTCGTAGATCGCGTCGCTGATCCAGAATACCTGGAGGTTCGGGACAAGGGAGCGACCGAGGCGCGCCCACCAGTGGGTCGCGGCGAATCGGCCGAACACGTAGTCGCTGGTCAGGCCCAGCAGGAACAGGCCGATACACGCCGAGAGGGTCACCACCGTGTTGAACCGGGACGAGATCGCCACCGCCAGAGCGGCGATGATCACCGCCGCCAGGAACAACAGGACCGAGCCGTACACGTCCAGGGTGTTGATGCCGTTCTTGGCCGGGTTGAACTGCCAGTCGCGATCGATGAACGCCAGAAACACGATGCCCAACGTGGCCAGGATGGCCAGGACAATAACCGCCGTCGAGGTGAATTTCCAGTCGTACGTGTAGTTGAAAAACGTGGCGAGCAGCACCGTACCGACGGCAATCCCCGCCGCGGCGCCCACAACAGTCCAATCGTGCGTGTCCCGCGCCGTTTCGAGCACCCCGTGCCGGATCGACATGAGCAGAGCGATCGTGCAGATGTAGTGCGCGACGCCGACCGCCGCGACCACGCCGAGAAACTTGGCTGCCACAAACACCGGACGCGGCACCGGCTTGGTCAGTACCGTCAGGATCGTCTTGTTCTCCAGCTCCACCGCCACCGCACCCGACGCGGAGAAGATTGCCACGAACAAGCTGGCCAGGAACAGCGTAGACAAGCCTATCTCACGCAAGAGTTTGTTGTCATCATCCATCGTGTACATTGACAAGGATGGGCTCAGCAGAAACAACAGAAGGGCGACGGCGATGATGACCGCATACACGGGCTGGCGAATGGTCTCAACGAAGGTGTTTCTCGCGATGGCAATGAGCTTATTGAACATGTGTGGTCCTGACGTCCAGTGCCTCGGTCAATGTCTTGCGATGTCTTTCTGTACAGCCCGTACGGGGAAGCACATTTTTTCGTGATTGTCACTACACGACACGTAGATTCGGCGTTATAGTACCCAGCCTCTTGTTTGTAAAGGGCGAAGGTCTTCGATGAGTAGATACTGCAAGAGCGGATTTTTGTTCGCCGTGGGGAGCCGAAGCGCAAGATGACAGCATCGTCCAAACGTCCCGAACACGTGGCCTGGACTTGCCTGGTCCTGGGCCTGGTCTTCTTTGGGATCAGTTTCTTTCTCGGTCGCTGGAGCGGGTACTTTGCGGTCTCGGCCGTAGCCTGGCAGATTCTCGGGGCGGCGCTGATCTGGCTGGTACTGGCCATCCAGTTTCACCAGCGCAGCCTCGCCGAGCAAGAGCGGCTGGACATGAGGCAGTTGGTCGAGGACAAGGCCAGTTCAACCCTGTTCGAAGGCAAAGGGGAGCGGGCGGCGCTGTTCGCCGCCGCCCAGCGTCGGCTCGACCTGCTGGAGAAGTGGTTCATCCCCGTCTTCGGCGTGTTCATCGCGGTCTATGAGGTCGCGCTGGGTCTGTATCTGCTCCGAGGTCTTGGACGTGCCCCATCGACGACGCAGCAACCGCTGGTCTGTGCCATCCTGATGACGGTGGTGGCATTCGTCAGTTTTCTGCTGTCACGCTACGCCACAGGGATGTCCGCGGAGCCGGCCTGGAAACCGCTGCGGGCAGGTGGCAGCTACCTGCTCGGCGTGGCCGTGGTGTGCTTCGCCCTGGCCTTGTGTCTGGCGGGAACCCACTTCCAGTTCCATGTCCCGTTGCTGGTGGTGGGATACGTGGTGCCGATCCTGCTGCTTGTGCTGGGCGCCGAGACGGCGCTCAACACCGTGCTGGATATCTATCGGCCGCGGATAAAGGGCGAATACAGCCGGGCCGCATTCGACAGCCGCCTGCTCGGCATCATCAATGAGCCCGGGGGCGTCTTCCGCAGTGTCGCAGCCGCCATCGACTACCAGTTCGGCTTCCAGGTCTCGCAGACATGGTTCTACAAGCTCCTGGAGAAGGCGGTCGTACCCCTGATCCTGTTCTCGGCGCTGACCCTGTATCTGGCCAGTTGCATCGTTGTAGTGCTGCCCAACGAAGAGGCGATCGTGGAACGGTTCGGTGATCCGATGACCGGCGGGGGGCAGGTTCGGGGTCTCAAGCCGGGACTCCACTTCAAGCTGCCTTGGCCGATCGACATCGCATACAAGTATCCCACCAGGCAAATCCTCGAACTTTACGTCGGCTACGTTCCCAAAACGGACCCCAAGACCGGACGGCCAATCACGGAACCTTCGCTTCTGTGGGGACAGAGCCACTACGAGAGCGAGTTCAGCTTCCTGGTCGCCAGCGAACAGACCGGTGAAGCGCTGGGAGAAGGGGCGGTGCCCGTCAGCTTGGTGAAGGCGAACATTCCGATCCAGTACCGCATCAAGGACCTGTACGCATACATCTATGGACACAGTGACCCGGCGCGATTACTGGAAGACATCGCCTACCGTGAGTTGACGGAATTCGCGGCCAGCGCCGGGATCGAAGTTGACATCGACCCATCGGGCCGCGTGGCGACCGAGAGCCTTCTCGGGGCCGGTCGGACCCGGGCCAAGCAAATCCTCACCGAGAGGATCCAGAAGGCCGCAGACGACCAAGGGCTGGGCATCGAAGTGGTCTTCCTGGGCGTGCAGGGCATCCACCCGCCGCCCGAGGTGGCTCCGGACTACCAGGCGGTCATCGGGGCGGTTCAGAAGAAGTACGCTCTCGTGCTGAACGCCGAGGCGGACCGGAACGCGACGCTCGGCGCGCTGATCGGCTCGGTCGAGAAGGCCTACGAGTTGGCCGATCTGGCGACGCAGTATCAGAGGGCCCAGACGGAGGGGCGCACCGAAAACGTGGAGCGGCTGGGCAGGCAGTTCGACGATGCCCTGGCGCAGGCCAAAGGGGCCATTTTCCAGACCCTGCGAGAGGCCCAGAGCTACGCCTTTGAGAAAGCCACGCTGGCCCGCGCGACGGGCGAGCGGTTTGCCGGTCAGGTTGCCGCCTACCGGGCGGCTCCGAGCATCTACCTGCAGGAACAACGCCTGGCGGCGCTGGAAGAGGTGCTGCCGGGCATCCGCAAACACGTGGTGGCGGTCGATCCGAACGACCGGCAGGTCCTCATCATGGACCTTCAGGACAAGCCGCCGACCAATCTGCTGGACATGACGGGCTTAGAGGAGACTGTCCGATAATGAAAAAGATCGCCATTCCCGCACTGATTGCCGTCATCTTCGCCATCATGGTGCTCTATCTCGTTTCGTTTCAGGTCCGCGAGACGGAGTCGGCCTTCATCACGCGGTTCGGCAAACCGCTGGAAGACCGGGAGATCACCCGGCCCGGCCTGTACTTCAAGTGGCCTACGCCGATCGAACGTGTTCACCGGTTTGACGCGCGCATGCGGGTCCTCGATGCGCCCCCGACCGAGACCACGACGCGGGGCGCCGTACCCATCATCGTGACCAGCTATGTGGTCTGGCGTGTGGCCGAGCCGCTGAAGTTCCTCAACGCGGTAGGCACCGTCGCCGATGCCAATGACGCCCTGCGGTACCGACTCAACAACGCCCAGAACCGCGTGATCGGCCAGCACACCTTCAGCGAGTTCGTCAACAGCGATCCGGAGAAGATTAAGCTGGCCGAGATTCAGGCGGAGATGCTCAAAGACCTCCAGGAGCCGGTGCGAAACGATTACGGAATCGAGATCAAGACGCTCGGCATCAAGCAGCTCAAGATCAGCGAAGACGTCACAAAAGACGTCTTCGAGCGGATGCGGGCCGAACGGCGCCGCCGGACGGAGGCCACCATCGCGCAGGGCAATGCCGAGGCGACCAAGATTCGGACCGATGCGGACGCCAAGAAAACCGCGTTGCTGGCGGCGGCCGAAGGAAGGGCCAAAGCCATTCGGGGCCAGGGCGACGCGGAAGCGGCGCAGTATTACAAAATGCTCCAGGAGGCGCCCGAACTGGCCATGTTCCTGCGCAACCTGGAGTCACTGCTGACGACGTTGAAAGAACGGACGACCCTCGTGATTCCGGCGGATGCCGAACCGTTTAACTATCTTCGCAAGAGACCGTCGCTGGAAGCGCCGAAGTGATGTTTCACGGGTTCATCGTTCACCGAGTCTGTCTCTGAGGACGTATGGCACATCGACACGAACACGGACACAGTTACGACGAGCCGCAGGAGCACCCTGCAGCGCCGTCGCGTGAGCTGGATGCGGCGGGGAAGTCTCTCTCCGAGGCG
This sequence comes from Sedimentisphaerales bacterium, assembly GCA_035448545.1. GTDB lineage: Bacteria > Planctomycetota > Phycisphaerae > Sedimentisphaerales > Anaerobacaceae > Anaerobaca. The sequence goes on from DAOTJE010000018.1 coordinate 38,359, forward strand.
CTGCGCCTGAGCTTCTTCATTCTGAAGATCATTATGATCGTGCTGGTCATCGCGTTTCTGATCTCGGGCTTCAAGACGGTCGAGTCCGGGGAGAAAGCAATGGTCCTGCGCTTCGGCGCCATTCGGGGCGTGGGCGAAGAGCGCGTCCTGGGGCCCGGCTGGCACTGGGTCTTCCCCTATCCGATCGATGAGCTGGTCAAGATCCCGGTCGAGGCGCAGATCAATCTGCCGATTACGTCGTTCTGGTACAAGCAGACGCGCAACGACATCCTTGGCGAGGGTCCCAAACCGCGCAATCTGGTGCCGGAGAAACTCAATCCGCTGACCGAGGGATACTCCCTGACGCGAAGCCAGGCGGAAGGACTTCAGGGTCTCGGACGGCCTGTTTCCGGACCACAAGCCGTGGAACGGGTGTCTGACGGCGAAAGCAGCGACTACAGCATTGTTCACACGCAATGGCAAATCGACTACCAGATCGGCAACATCGAGCAGTTCTACACGAATGTTTACGTTCCGGCGGCCAGACCCGGGCAGATCTATTTCGACATTCTGAAAGAGTCGATCACGCCGCTGCTCAAGAGCGTGGTGGAAGATGCGGTGGTCACCGCCATGGTTCGGTACACCATCGACGAAGCGCTTCAAAGCACCGACACGATTCCGCGTCATGTCGAGCAACTGACGCAGCAGAAACTCGATGCCATTGACAGCGGCATCCGCGTCACCAAGGTTCAGCTCGTGGCGGCGACGTGGCCGCAGCAGGTGGACGCCGCCTTCCAGGAATACATCGCGGCCAGCCAGAAGAGCGGCTTGGCAATCAGCGACGCGAGGAACTACGCCGAGCAGACCCTCACGGACGCCGCCGGGCAGGTCGCCGAATCGCTGTACCAGGCGCTGATCGCGTCCAATGTGGGCGAGGACCTGTTGGCGGTGCTGTGGTCGCAGGTGGCCGGCCAGGCCCAGAACACGGTGGCCCAGGCCCAGGCCTATCGCACCAAGGTGGTCGAAGATGCCAAAGCCAGCGCCACCTACCTGGCCAGCATCCTCCCGGAATACCGCAAGTGGCCCGAGCTGGTTGCCCAGGGGATTTATCTCGACGCGATCCAAAAAGTGCTCGACAACGCCGACGAGAAGTTCATCCTGGACCCGAGCGAGCTCGCCCAGGGACGGGAAGTCCGCGTCCTGGTGAACCGGGACCCGATTCTCAAGCCCAAGGCGACACGGACAACACCGAGCACAAAATAGACCGGTATATCGAAGGCAACGCACGAGAACGCACTTATGGCTCATGAGCATCTACACTTGCAGCACGACACGGCCGAGGACACACGAGGTCAGCAACTGCGCGTCAGTCTGGCGCTGCTGGGGACCTTGGCGGGCGGAGTCCTTCTGATCAACAGCGGCATCGGCCGGTTTATCTACGGGCCCGACAGCTTCAACACCGAGATCTTCGCGATGCTCGGCGCGCTGCTGCTGGGCCTGCCGATCGTCGTTCACGCCATGCGGAGCCTGATGCGAGGCGAGTCGCACATGGACGAGCTGGCGGCGTTGGGCATCGTAGCGGCGTTCGCCACCGGCGAGTATGTGGCGGCCGGACTGATCGGCTTCTTCATGCTGCTTAGTGAGCTGATCGAGACCCGTACCGCCCTGGGCGCCCGGGCGTCCATCGAATCCCTGATCCGACTGACCCCGACGAAGGCGAATCTGATCCGCACCGACGGCGTCGAACAGGAGGTCAAGGTCAGCGAGCTGAAGCCGGGGGACATGATCCGCGTCCGCCCGGGCGACAACATCCCGGCCGACGGCGAGGTGGCCAGCGGCATGAGCTCCGTCAACGAGGCGACCATCACCGGCGAGTCGTTGCCGGTCGACAAGGTGCCGGGCATGCAGGTCTTCGCCGGCACGAACAACCTGACCGGCGCGATGGACATTCGCGTCACCAAGGCGGGCCAGGACACGACCCTGGGCAAGGTCCAGTCGCTGATCATGCAGGCCGAGCAGACGAAGATTCCGATCATGCGGATCATCGATCGGTACATCACATGGTACGTTCCGACGATCCTGATGATCGCGGCGATCGTGCTGTTCTTCACGCGGGACATCAATCAGGCGATCACCATCCTGGTCATCTCCTGCCCCTGCGCGATCATTCTGGCGACTCCCACGGCGATGGTGGCCGCCATCTCGGCGGCGGCGCGATTGGGCGTTCTGGTCAAGAACGTGGCCGATCTCGAGATCGCCGGCAAGATGACGGCGCTGGTCTTCGACAAGACGGGCACCGTCACCACCGGGCGGCTCTACGTGACGAAGCTGACGCCCGCCGAGGGCATCGAGCCGGCCGAACTGCTGGCCGAGGCGGCGGCGGCCGAGCAGTTGAGCAAGCACCCCGCGGCCCGCGCCCTCCAGGACGTGGCCAAGGAGGCCAATCTGTCGCTGCCGGTGGCGGAAGGCTTCCAGGAAACGCCGGGCAAAGGCGTGATCGCCACCGTCAATTCGTCGAAGATCATGGTCGGCCGGCAGTCGTTTCTCAAGGACAGCGGCGTCGATTGTACCGGCATCTCCGACCCTGCCCTGGACGAAGAGCAGGGCTTCAGCACACTGTACGTGGCCAAGGACGCGCGGTGCATCGGGTGGATCGGCCTCCAGGACAAGACGCGTCCCGAAGCGCAGAGGGCGGTCAAGGAGCTGGTCGATATCGGCATCAAACGGGTGACCATGCTCACGGGCGACCGCAGCGAAGTCGCCAACCGCGTCGCCGGCGAACTGGGCTGCACCGACTACAAGGCGCACTGTTTGCCTCAGGACAAACTGGCCATCGTCGAGCAGATCAAGCGGGACGGGCATACGGTCGTGGTGGTCGGCGACGGCATCAACGACGCGCCGGCGCTGGCCGCCGGCGATCTCGGCATCGCCATGGGAGCGGCCGGCAGCGATGTCGCGATCAACTCGGCGTCCATCGCGCTGATGAACAACGACCTGCGTCGCATCCCGTTTCTGGTCCAGGTTTCGCGCCGGACCCGCCGGGTCATCAACCAGAATCTGGGGTTCGGCATCGCGTTTATCGTGTTCGGCATCTCCCTGGCGAGATTCATCCCGCCCAGCGTGGCCGCGTTCCTGCACTTCGCCAGCTCGCTGGTGGTGGTATTCAACAGCGCGCGGCTGGTGCGTTACGGCGAAGACCTCGACCACGATTCGCATCCGGGGGCGCCACCGTCTTAAGGACGATGGGGAGACGATGCGGGCCGTTGCGGCAGTTGATCGTTTGTTTGGATAGCGTGCGGTAGATTATGGATTACGCCGTGGAGACCATTTCGCTGACGAAGGTCTTCTCCGACTGGTGGGGCCGGGCCAAGGTCTACGCCGTCGATGACCTCAATCTCCAGATTCGCCACAACGAGGTTTTCGGCCTGCTCGGACCGAACGGATCGGGCAAGACGACCACGATCAAGATGCTGCTGGGCCTGCTGCACCCGACCAAAGGTCATGCGCTGCTGCTCGGCGGCGACGGAACCGATCCGAAGATCAACCGGCGGGTGGGCTTTCTTCCCGAGGAATCGTATCTGTACCGTTTTCTCAACGCCCGGGAAACCCTCGATTTCTACGGCCGGCTCTTCAAGTTGGACGCCAAGGTCCGCAAGATGCGGATCGAGGCGCTGCTGGAGATGGTCGGACTGCGGGCGGTGGCCAGCCGGCCGATCGGCACGTACTCGAAAGGAATGGCCCGTCGGATCGGTCTGGCCCAGGCGCTGATCAACGACCCCGACCTGCTGATTCTCGACGAACCGACTACCGGCCTGGACCCTATCGGGACCCGGCAGATCAAGGACCTGATTCTCAAGCTGGCCGAACGCGGCAAGACCATTCTGCTTTGCAGTCACTTGCTGGCGGACGTCGAGGACGTGTGCGATCGGATCGCGATTCTCTACGGAGGCAAGGTCCAGGCGGAAGGCCGGGTGCGCGAGCTCCTGCAACAGAACGGCAAGCGGCAGATCGTCACCAGCGCCGTCAGCGACGGGACTATCGAAAAGATCCGGCGCCTTCTGGCAGAAGAGCACGCCGAATGTGAAATCACCAGCCCGATGGAGAAGCTCGAGACATTTTTCATCCACACCGTCGCGCAAGCACAACAGCAGGCAAAACCGACCAGCGGAGCAGTCAGCACGACGCAGATCGGCGACTTCCTCATGGCGGAGAAGTCGCAGGCGAGTGCCCTCGACAAGCTCGTTGCGGCGCCGGTCTCCCAAGACAAGCCGACGGCGCCCCGCACGGAACCCATCCAACCGGTCGAAACCCCGGTAGCACAACCCGACCGGGACCTGCTCAGCAGACTGACCCGGTCTGCCGGGCCCCCTCAAACGGAGCAGGTCGCGCCCGTCAAACCATCGCCCGCCGACACGGCGGAACCCCGTGACAACCGACAGATTAACCGCAGTGTCCTCGACGCACTGACCGGCCAGACGGCGCCGCCCGCGACCGAGAAGCCCCACGAGCCACGGAAGGACGGAGAGGCCCGCCATGAGTAGAATCTGGGCCGTTGCAGTCAATACGATCCGGCAGGCCGTGCGTATGAAGATTGCCGTGATCTTCATCATGATGCTGCTGGTCCTGCTGCCGGTCATGGGATTTACCGCCACGGGCGACGGTACTCTGAAAGGCCGGCTCCAGACGTTCGTCAGCTATGGGCTTTCATTGACCAGTCTGCTGCTGTGCCTGCTGACGGTTGTCGTGTCAACCTATACGATCACGAGCGACATCGAACACCGCCAGATTTACACCGTGGCCACCAAGCCCATCCGCAGGCACGAGTTCCTTCTCGGCAAGCTGCTGGGCGTGATCACTCTCGATGCGGTTCTCGTGCTGCTGTTCGCCGGCATCGTCTACGCCGTGGTGATGTTCCTGCCCGGTTTTTACGACGTCTCGAACGACACGCTGCGGCAGATCGACAACGAGTTCTACACCGCCCGCGCCAGTCTCACGCCCCCGCTTCCCGATGTCGAAGAAGAGGTTCTGGCGCTCTACAACAAGTTGGAGAAGACCGGGCAGCTCCGCGAGGCATACCCCACACTGCCGCCTGACGGGATTCTCAAAGAGCTGACGCTGCGCAAGCAATTGGAGAAACGTGCAGCGGGGGTAGGCGAGGGGCTGATGTGGGAGTTTGAGAACATCCGGCCCCTCGATCCCAACCAGAGTCTGTTTATCCGGTTCAAGTACGACGTGGCCGCAGAGCCCGCCGGCGGCCAGATCTACGCCCGCTGGCAGATCGGCGATCTCAGGCAGTTTCGCCAAGGAATGAATTTCAAAACGCCGGTCTGGCCCGAGGACCGTGCCGACCCGGTCCGCACCTTCCGCGAGATCGAGGTCCCGGCGCGGGTCATCGCCGAGGACGGATATCTGGGGGTGGCGTTCCTCAACGTGCCGCTCAACAACACCACGGTGATCTTTCCGCTCGAAGATGGTCTGGAACTGCTCTACAAGGCCGATACGTTCACAAGTAATTTCCTCCGCGGCGTGCTGTTGATCCTGTTCCGCCTGGTCTTTCTGGCGTGTCTGGGGGTACTGGCGGCAAGCTTCCTGTCGTTTCCCGTGGCGATTCTGTTCTGTCTGATGATCTTCTTCACAGGCACCATCAGCGGCTTCGTGCTCGAATCGTTCGAGTATCTCAGCGCCGGCGCCAGTGAGGTTTATTCGTACACGATCGGGGCCCTCGTCCGACTGTTGCCGCGATTTGACAAATACAACCCGACGGCTTTTCTGGTTCCCGGCCGCCTGATCGCCTGGTCGTTCCTGGCGCAAGTGGCGCTGTTCATGGTGTGCATCCAGGCCCTGTTGCTGCTGGTGCTGGCCCTGATCATCTTCAGCTTCCGCGAGCTGGCCCGAATCATTGTATGACGCGATGCGCCCGGGGGCGCCGCAAGACGGACTATGCGTGGACGTGACATTCTCATCGTGCTGGTTGGTTTGGTGTTGGCCGCCGGCCTGCTCTACACGGCCGGAGCGCAGCTCGACTACATCAACACGCAGCGCCAGACGATGGGCCTGGTGGCGAATGAGCCGGTGGAGAATCTGCCCCCTTCGCTGGCCTTTGCGACGGTCGCGATGGGTGCCTTCCGCGGTTTGGTCGTCGACATCCTCTGGATGCGGGCCGACAAGCTGAAGGAGGAAGGGCAGTTCTTCGACGCACGACAACTGGCCGAGTGGATCACGACGCTACAGCCTCGCTTTCCGGCTGTCTGGGAATTCCAGGCCTGGAACATGGCCTACAACATTTCCGTCGCCATCCCCGCTTCGCAGCCCGAGCAGCGCTGGCGATGGGTCAAGAACGGCTACGAACTGCTGCGTGACAAAGGCATTCCCATCAATCCCAAGAGCCTCGGTCTCTATCGGGAGCTGGCCCGCATCTTCCAGCACAAGCTGGGAGGCGTTTCCGACGACGTCCACAAGTACTACAAACTCCAGTTGGCCGAGGCCATCGGCCCATTGCTCGGGTCGGAGGACAACGGGCTGTCCGCCAACGAGAATGCGTTTTTCCAGGCCCTGATCGCGACGCCGTCCGAGTGGACCCAGATCGTCGCCGACCCGAACGTCGCTCCGTTCATTCGGGCGCTTCAGGAGGTTGGCGAGCCGTTCACCGGCGAACAGGCGTTCGTGCAGAACTACCTGGCCCTGCGCCGCAACGCGTCGCGCTTCCCCCCGGCGGCATCGGAGGTTGTGGATCGCTTCCGGGGTACGTCCGCGCTGAAACGATTCGACCTCTTTGCGAAGGCCTACGAATTACGTCACACCTGGAAGCTGGAACCGGCGCGCATGCACCAGGTAAGCCAGGAGTATGGTCCGGTCAATTTCGCGGATCCGAACGTGCATTTTCCCATGGACTGGCGGCATCCGGATGCGCATGCGATCTACTGGGCGCTCCAGGGACTCCGCATCGCCGAAGAGAAGAACGACGCCGAAACGGAGCGCTACAGAACGAACACACAGCGCATCGTCGCACACAGCCTTCAGAATCTCTTCCGCTACGGCAAGCTCATCATCCTCTCGCGTCCTGCCGAAGCGCTCGATCCGAACAGCCCCCGGGCCGAATCCACCTCTCCGGCCATACCCAAAGACGTTTTCCTCAGTCCGGACCTGCGGTTCTTCGATTCGTACAACAAAGCGGTCCTGGCGATCATCGCCGGATACGAAAACGACCGCACCACGAAGGAATCGCTCGAGAACGGCCATCGCAACATGCTCAAGAACGCCGTTCTGTCGTTTTATCAGGCCGGATTGCGGGCAGAGGCCCTGAAGATCTTCAATCAATTGCGCAAACGCTATCCCTTGCAGGAGTTCAACGTTTCGCTGGAGCAGTTCGCGTTGAACCGCTGGAGAGAGGAACTGAGCGGCTTCGGCATCGATGATGCCCGCGAGCAGATCGTGATGCTGCTCAGCGAGGGGTACTATCTGTACGCCATCCGCGACGATGAAGCGGCGGCCGGGCGAGAGCAGTTGGCCCAGCAGGCGTACGACTTCTACAACACGACGAACCAGCCGGAGTTTCGCATTGACCTGCCCCCGATGCCTGTGTTACGCTATGTCGCGCTCGGTCAGTTCCTCAACAGCGGGGCGTATCCGCCTTATGTTCGACAGGGTCTGCTGAACCGGATCCAGATCGAGAAACCTGACTTGTACAAGCAACTGGAACAGACCGAGGCACAGCTACAACAGATGCAGGAGCAGCAGGGAACGCCGTGAGGGTCATCCGGCAGGGACATGGACGAAGCAATTCTGGCACAACTGACACCGTCGCAGCGCAAAGCGGTCATGCACAGGGAGGGGCCTCTGTTGGTCCTGGCGGGGCCGGGCAGCGGCAAGACACGCGTCATCACCTGCCGCATCGCGGCCCTGATCGATTCCGGCGTCAGACCGCACAACATCTGCGCGATCACCTTCACGAACAAGGCGGCCGAAGAGATGCGCCAACGGGCGGCGGCCCTCGGCGCTTCCGGCGGGGCCCACATCAGCACCTTCCATTCGCTGTGCGTGCGAATCCTTCGCCGCTATGCCGAGGCCGCCGGGGTGCGCCCGAATTTCAGCATCTACGACGCCGCGGATCAGAGCAAGTGCGTCAAGCAGGCGGTCAAGGATTGCCATCTCGACGGGACGAACTTCCCGCCGGCGCGCATGCTCGATGCGATCTCCACGCTGAAGAACAAGCTCATCGACGCCCAAACATTTCAGGAACGCGCGGAGGATTTCTTCTCGCGTACGCTCTCGCAGGTTTACACGCGGTACCAGCAGATCCTGACCGAACAGAACAGTCTGGACTTCGACGATCTGCTGATGAAGGTCGCGTTTCTGCTGGAGACCGACTCAACGGTGTGCGGCGAGTTGTCGAACCGCTTCCGGTTCCTGCTCATCGACGAGTATCAGGACACGAACCACGCCCAATATCGACTGGCCAAGGCCCTGGCGCTTTCGCACGGCAACATCTGCGCGACCGGCGATCCCGACCAGTCGATCTACCGCTGGCGCGGCGCCGACATCCGCAACATCCTGGCGTTCGAGAAGGACTGGCCGCAGGCGGCGGTCGTCAAGCTGGAGGAGAACTTCCGCAGCACCGCGGCCATTCTCCGGGTGGCCGACAATCTGATCGCTCGAAATGCGAATCGAAAACAGAAGAGCCTGATTGCCGTGCGAACCGACGAAGGCAAAGTCTCTGTGGAGACCTATGAAGACGAGGCCGAGGAGGCCGACGCGGTCGCCCGGCAGGTCGAGGCATTGCTCAGCCGGAATGTCCCGGCCGGACAGATCGCCGTCTTCTATCGCGTCAACGCGATGAGCCGGGCCCTCGAAGAGGCATTCGTACGTCATCGTGTCCCCTATCAGGTTGTCCGAGGCGTGGAGTTCTACAATCGCAAGGAGATTCGCGACCTGCTGGCGTATCTGAAAGTCCTGGCCAATCCCGCCGACGAGGTGGCGCTGCTGCGGATCATCAACACGCCGGCCCGCGGCATCGGCAAGGTAACCGTCGATCGCGTCAAGGCGTATGCCGTTGCGCATGGACTGACGCTCTCCGACGCGTTGGCACAGGCCGACCGCATCGGCGGGGTGGGTGATGCGGTCAAGACCAAGCTGTCGGCGTTCGCCCGCCTGATGGACAAGCTCCGGCAGGACCTCGTGGGCCCCGTGGCTCCGCTGGCCGAGCGCGTCTTGGCCGAATCGGGACTGGAACAGTCGTTCAAGGGGACCGGCCAGGAGGGCCAGGATGCGCTGGAGAACATCGGCGAGCTGATCAATGCCGCGGCCGTGTACGACCAGCAGACCGCCGAACCGTCGCTGCTCGATTACCTCCAACAGATCGCCTTGTTCAGCGACACCGACGCCTACGAGGCGACAAGCGAACGAACCGCCCTGATGACGCTCCACGCGGCCAAGGGGCTCGAGTTTGACCACGTCTTTGTCATCGGACTCGAGGACGGCCTGCTGCCGCACGAGCGGGGCAATGGGGACGGCGACGAACTGGAGGAGGAACGCCGCCTGTTCTTCGTCGGCGTCACACGGGCCCGCACCAACCTGTACCTCAGCTACGCGCGGTACCGAACCGTTCGCGGACAATTCCTTCGCACCGTGGCCTCTCCGTTTCTCTTCGAGCTCGGACTCGACCAGGTGGTTCGGGACGACGAGGAACCAGAAGACGAGCTCGACACGTTCCCAGGATACCCGCGCACACAACCGGCGGCGACCAGACCGCCCGAACCGCTGTTCGCTCCAGGTGATCTCGTGCGTCACAAGACCTTCGGGCTGGGTCGCGTGCAGAGGTTCGCCGACCTTGGCGCCAACAGCGTCGTCACCGTTCAGTTCAACACTGGACAGACAAAATCGCTCCTGCTACAATACGCCAACCTCTCGAAGGTGTGACGTCTCGGTCACGGGGCGCAACGAAACGCACCCCGGCCCACGAGACAGACTGTTGGCAAAACAAGTCCCAATCGGATCGAACCATGTCTTTTGAAGGGGCCAGGCCATGTCGAGGCAAGTCGATCGTCGCGAGTTCCTGCAAATCACCGCCGCCAGCGGGATGATGTATTTGGCCGGATCGGGCCTGTTCAGCACCACCGCCCGCGCGAAAGGCAGCCCGCTGATCAGCCCGGGCTGTCGAACCAGCAAGGTGCAGGTCGCCCGCATCTACATGGGAATCGAGGGCGCGCACTGGCCCAAACCGACGCTGAACCTCAAGGAGGAGATCCGCACCTATGAAGCCCAGTTCGCCCGGCTCGCGGATCAGCTCGGTGACGTGGAGTTCATCGTCGATGAGTTGGTCACCTCCCCCGACCAGGTGGGCCGGCTCAAGGGCCGCCTGGAAAGCGTCGATGGCATTCTGGCTATCCACCTGAGCATGGGCGCCTCCTCGATCCTCCGGGAGATTCTCAGTGTGGGCAAGCCCACGGCCCTTTTCGCCCTCCCATACTCCGGTCACGAGTGGACGAGCTTCGGCGGCCTGCAACGCCAGCCGATCGGCGCCAAGATGGAGTGTTTCCTGACCGCCGACTACACACAGCTTGCCACCGCCCTCCGCCCGTTCCGCGCGATCCATCACGCTCGCGAGGCCAAGGTCCTCAACGTGACGACGCGGGTTTTCAAGCCCTACGCCGACAGCGTGAAAGCCAAGTTCGGCACCGAGATCAAGCAGGTCGATCTTCAGACGGTAATGGACGCCTACAAGGCGGTGGACGACAAACTGGCGGACGCCGAGACCCAACGGTGGCTGGACGGCGCGCAGGCGGTCGTGGAGCCGTCGCGAGGCGACATCTGGAAATCATGCAAGCTCGCTCTGGCGTTCGAGAACATGCTGGCGGCGGAGAACGCCACCGTGCTGACGGTCGATTGCTACGGGACCATGTGGGACAAGACCATCAAGCTTCCGGCGTATCCGTGCATCGGCTTCTGTCGGCTCAATGACATGGGGCTGGGAGGAATCTGCGAGTCCGACCTCCAGTCTGCGATGACCCACATCATCCTCCAGGGGCTGACGGGCCGGCCCGGCTTCATCAGCGATCCGACGGTGGACGAATCCTGCAACGGCATCATCCTGGCGCACTGCCTGGGGTCCACCCGGATGGATGGTCCCAACGGCCCGGCCGCGCCATACAAGATTCGAACCGTGATGGAACGGCAGGAAGGCGTCACCCCGCAGGTGGAGATGCGGATCGGCCAGAAGGTGACCCAGGCCATCCTGATCGGCACGGACTCCCTGCTGTACTTCACCGGTGACATTATCGCTGCTCCCGTCTCCTTGGCCGACGACCGTGGCTGCCGGACGAAGATCACCGTGAGAGTCGATGGAGACGTCACGCGGCTCTGGAGGAACTGGTCCAACGGGTTGCATCGGCAGACGGTCTATGGCGACATCACTAAAGAGCTGGCCCAGTTCTGCCGGTACAAAGAGATCAAGATGACCGATGAGACAGCCAAGGCATGACTCGCCTGGGCTGACTGCACGAGGGACACACATGGCAAGCCGAGACCCAAGATGTGGCGCTTCCTGCACGCGTCGACTGTTCCTCCAGGCCGCCGCGACGGGGACCGCTGTCGCCGTGACGGCGCCGTACTTCGCTACCGCCCGTCAGCAAGATGCATCTGAAGACAGCGAACGGATCCTTGCCGATGCCGAGTCGCGCATCCGGCAGCACCGCATGGCTCCGGTCACATTGAAGCTCCTGACGCCGGACGGCCGGCCTCTGGGCCCCGGCCGCCGGGCGGAAATCCGACAGGTGCGCCATCGGTTCCTCTTCGGCTGCAACATCTTCATGCTCGGACGCTGCCGCACGCCTGAGCAGAACGCGGCCTACGAGAGCCGCTTCCGCGAACTGCTCAACTACGCCACGTTGCCGTTCTACTGGTGGAACTACGAGCGGCAGAAGGGCAGCCCGGACGACGAGCGCACCGAGCTAGTCGTCCGCTGGTGCAAGGCGCATGGTGTCACGACGAAAGGCCATCCGTTGGCCTGGAACTACCGCGATCCGCCCTGGCTGACGGGTACGCCGCAGGAGGTGGCTCAGGCGCAGTTCGAGCGCATCACACGCTGCGTCCAACGCTTCAGAGGCAACATCGACATCTGGGACGTCGTCAATGAGGCGACCCATTACGATCGGGCGGAGTGCAAACGCGATGCCCCCTGCCTGACCGAGGCAATCGCCGCGATGGGAGTCGGGCGATACATCCGCACCGCCTTCAAAACCGCGCGAGATGCAAGCCCTGATGCGACGCTGGTCATCAACGATTACCGTACGGATGCCGCCTTCGGGGAGAAGGTGGTCTCGCAACTTGTAGCTGAGAACGGGCGGCCCCTGTACGATGTCATCGGCATCCAGTCTCACATGCACGGCGGCCCCTGGGGCGCTGCCAGGACGTGGGAGGTGTGCGAGCGCTTCGCGGAGTTCGGCAAGCCGCTGCACTTCACCGAGACGACCCTGGTTTCCGGCCCCAAGAGCGAGTCCGGCTGGATGACGACGGCTGAAGGCGAAGAGCAGCAGGCCCGATTGGCCAGCGAGTTCTACACCGTGCTTTTCTCCCATCCGGCAGTAGAGGCCATCACGTGGTGGGATTTCAGCGACCAAGGCGCCTGGCAGAGGGCCCCGGCGGGCTTCTTGCGAGACGATATGTCGCCAAAGCCGGTATATGAGCGGCTTTACGACCTGATCAAAGGCCGGTGGTGGACGCGAGTCGAGGCCGGGAGCGACGCGGACGGCCAGGTGAGGCTCAACGGCTTCTTGGGCGAATACGAGGTCGCGATGCGAGAGAACGGCCGACAGCTTGTCGGACGTTTCTCCTTGGCCAAGGCGGCGGCTGAGCCGACGAAGGTGCAACTGACGGAACGGCCTGCTGACCGGTAGGCCGATACGCCGGCCCGCGCCGGCTTCTGCTCGGTGTTGTGTTTTGCGCCGGGTCTGCTACAATGCTCGTGGCGAAAAGGTGACACGGGCACCCGGGCGGTGCGCAGCTCCGGGCAGGAGAAAGACGGACGGATGAAGTACGCGGTGATCATGGCCGGCGGCACGGGAAAGAGGCTTTGGCCTCTGAGCCGGCAGAAACGACCCAAGCAGGTTCTCAGACTGCTCGACGGGCATACGCTTCTCGAACGCTGTTTCGCGCGGCTGACGCAGGTTTTTGACATCCGCAACATCATCGTCCTGACTAACGCCGCCTACGTTGAGGTGGTCCGGGAGAACCTGCCGAGCCTGCCGTCCGGCAACCTGATCGCTGAGCCGGCCGTGCGAGACACCGCCGCAGCAATCGGTTTGGCGGCTTCGGTCCTGGCCAAGACCGATCCGGAGGCGGCAATGGCCGTTGTTACCGCCGACCAGTTCATCGAGCCGGCCGAAATCCTTCAGGGGGCCCTGCGCGACGCTCTGGCATTTGTCGAGGCAAACCCCGACGCGCTGGTAACCTTTGGCATCTACCCTACTTTCCCCAGCACGCAGCTTGGGTATATCAAGTGCGGCAATCCCCATGCCTTTGACAGGTGTGAGAATCCGATCCATTCGGTGGAGGCATTTAAGGAGAAGCCCGATCTGGCCACTGCCCAGGGCTACCTGGCGGACGGCCGCTATTTCTGGAACTCGGGGATGTTTGTCTGGAAGGCCCGGACGATTCTGCGGAATCTGGCCGACTTCGTCCCGCAGATGACCGGACCGCTGCGCCGGATCGCCGGTGCCTGGGACACAGCGGACCAGCAGAAGGTCCTGGCCGAGGAATTCCCCCAACTGCCCAAGATCAGCATCGACTACGCCGTCATGGAGCGAGCCACGAACGTTCACGCGATTCGACTGGATTGCCGCTGGCTGGACATGGGGTCGTTTGCGGCGTTGGCGGACATCATCGAATCCGACGATCGCGGTAACGTCGTCGTCGCCGGGGCGAGCGAACTGCTGGACTGCAAAGACTGCATCATCGTCACGGAGGAAAAAGGCCATTTGATCGCCGCGATCGGGCTGGACAACTTGGTGGTCGCCCATACGCCGGATGCCACGCTGGTCTGCCGGGCCGATCAAACGGAGCGGCTGAAGGAGCTTCTGGCCGCCATCGAGTCACACCACCGCGGCAAGTTCCTGTAGAAAGAAAGCTCCGTCGACACACAGCCCTCACATGAGATACCTGGCAATAGACCATGGCGCCAGACGAATCGGCTTGGCCATCTGCGACGCGCAAGAGACCATCGCATCGCCTCTGGGCGTGCTGGACGGCCGAACGGATGTCCTGGCCAGGATCGCCGAGATTGTCCAGACCCAGGGCGTCGGAGCCATCGTGATGGGCCTGCCATTGAACATGGACGGGTCCGAAGGGCCCCAGGCCGCGAAGGCCAGGGCCTTCGCCGAGCAAGTCGGGCGCCGTGTTGGCCTGCCCGTGCATTTCCAGGATGAGCGGCTCAGCAGCTTCGAGGCCGAGGACAAGCTCGGATCGGCGGGCCTGTCCGGGGCCCGCAAGCGGGACCTGCTCGACGCGGTGGCGGCCGCTGAGATCCTGCGGTCCTTTCTGGAGGAGAGGGCCCCCCGGGAGGGCCGGCAGGAGCCGCCGTAGGCTGCTTGGCCCCTGTCCGGCGTCTCTCGACGAGGGCGGCTGCGCGGATCGGGGGTATATTTTTGCCCGCCGGCGGGAAAAAGGCTTGCGAAAACCGCCGCAAGTCGTTTAGATTAAAGGATTCATAATTAGAATGTAAAGTCAACCTCAGGTGAGGCGCACCAGGAAGGGCATTAGGAAAACATGCTGACGAAAGAACAGAAAGGCCAGATTCTCACCGATTTCGAGACGCACCAGGGGGACACGGGTTCCCCGGAGGTGCAGATCGCACTTCTGACCAAGCGGATCAACGACCTGACCGAACACCTCAAGGATCACCCCAAAGACCACTCTTCCCGTCGAGGTTTGCTCAAGATGGTCGGCAAGCGATCGGCGCTGCTGAGGTACGTTCGTGACAAGGATGTCAAGCGCTATCAGGCTGTCATCTCCCGCCTTGGGCTGCGAAAATAGCATAATCCTGTGGATCACTGCCACGAGCCGAAGCTGCTCGTGCGACGGGATGGGGGGCCGGTTCGTTCGGAAGATGGGGCGCCTTCTTGCTTGATAGCGCATATACGCACAGACCAGTGAGGTAGTTATGTCGGATGTTTGTAGTGTTTCCAGAGAAATAGGGGGCCGAACGCTCACCATCGAGACCGGGCGTATCGCTCGGCAGGCCGACGGAGCGGTCATGGTGCGCTACGGCGAAACGGTGGTTCTCGTCACCGCCGTGACGGCCCCTCCGCGATTCGAAGATGTCGATTTCTTCCCTCTGAGCGTCGATTACCGTGAGAAGCACAGCGCGGCGGGCAAGTTCCCCGGCGGGTTCATCAAGCGGGAAGGCCGTCCGAGCACCAAGGAGATCCTGACCGCCCGCATGATTGACCGGCCGATTCGTCCGTTATTCCCCGACGGGTATTTTGAGGAGGTTCAGATCATCGCCTCCGTGCTGAGTGCCGACCGGGAGAACGATCCGGACATCCCGGCCATGATCGGAGCCAGTGCGGCGCTGTCGATCAGCAAGATTCCGTTCCAGGGCCCGATCGGCATGTGCCGTCTGGGTCGAGTCGACGGCCAGTTCGTGATCAACCCGACGTATCAGCAGGCCGAGCAGAGCGACATCGACGTCCTGGTTGGGGGCCGCAAGGAAGCGATCAACATGCTCGAAGTCGGCGCCAAGGAACTGCCCGAAGAGGTCGTCGCCGCCGCGATCGCCAGGGCCCACGAGGCCGCTCGGGAAGTGATCGCGATGATCGAGGAACTCCAGCAGAAGGCGGGCGTCGAGAAAGAGATTCCCCTCGTGCCGCTGGATCAGCCGCTCTACGAGAAGATCAAGGCCGAGATTTCGGGCCGACTGCGCGAATTGAAGGACATTCCCGGCAAGCAGGCTCGGAACGACGCCGTCAATGAGTTTCTGGCCGAGGTGCAAACGCGGTATACCGAGGCAGCCGCGGCGAACGGTTCGGCGGCTTCCGCTACGGATGCCGCCGCATTCAAGACAATGCTCAAGCGGATTCTCACCAAGGTCGAGTGTGAGGTTGTCCGGGAGATGATTCTCAGCGGCAAGCGGCCGGACGGTCGGGGTTACAACGACATTCGCCCCATCTCCTGCGAGGTGGGGCTGCTGCCCAGAACGCATGGCTCGGCTCTGTTCACTCGTGGGGAGACGCAGGCCCTGGTGAGCGTGACTCTGGGCACGATCCGCGACGCCCAGATCATTGACGGGCTTCTCGACGAGTATAGCCAGAGCTTCACCTATCACTACAATTTCCCGCCATTTGCGGTCGGAGAGGTTAAGCCGATTCGCGGGCCGGGCCGTCGTGAGATCGGGCACGGGGCGCTGGCCGAGCGTGCCCTCGAATACGTCCGGCCCACAGAAGAGAAGTTCGCCTACACCGTGCGTCTGGTTTCCGATATCACCGAATCCAACGGGTCCAGTTCGATGGCCTCCGTCTGCGGCGGCTCGCTGGCCCTGATGGACGCGGGCGTACCGATCCACCGCGCGGTCGCCGGCATCTCGATCGGGATGGTCAGCGATGACAAGGGACGCTATGAACTGCTGACCGACATCATCGGAGAGGAAGACCACTTCGGCGACATGGACTTCAAGGTCGCCGGCACGACCCAGGGAATCACCGCCATTCAACTGGACATCAAGGCCGAAGGGCTGCCGCACCAGATCATGGTCGAAGCGCTGGGACGGGCCAAGACCGCCCGCCAGCACATCCTGGAGATTATGAACAAGGCCATCAGCGCGCCGCGCTCCGAGTTGAGTCAGTACGCTCCGAAACTCATCACGATCGAGATCGATCCGGAGTTCATCGGGAAGGTGATCGGCCCCGGCGGCAAGATGATCAAGAACCTCCAGGAGCAGACGGACACAACGATCGAAATCGAAGAGGACGGCACGGTGTTCATCAGTTGCGTCGGAGGCGACGGCCACCTCAAGGCCAAGGCGATGATCGAGGCCATGACGCAGCCGCCGGAGGTGGGACGTCTCTACAAGGACTCCAAAGTTGTTACAATCAAGGATTTCGGTGTCTTCGTCGAGATCGCACCGGGCGTCGAGGGGCTCTGTCACATCAGCGAGCTGAGCGCAGGCTACGTCAAGCAGGTCGAGGATGTCTGCAAGCTGGGGGACCTGATTCCAGTCAAACTCATCTCCATCGATGACCAGGGCCGGCTCAAGCTCTCGCGCAAAGCCGCTCTGGCGGAACTCGGGATCAAGGAAGAGAAGAAACCTCGGCCGCACGACAAGCGATAGATACCTTCGTCGGTATCAGACCCGGCAAAGCGGCGTGGGATCGTTCCCAGCCGAAACTCAGAGGGACGCGACCCCGGGTCCAGGCCAAGCCGAATCTCGGTCGTTTCGGCTCTCGGTTGTTGGGGCACCTCAGGCGGAGTGACAGGCGCGTGAAACCGTTCCTGAGCGGAGTTATTCTGGCTCTTCTGATCGCGGTGCCAACGGCGGCGATCCTGCTTCGCAGAGTCAAACGCCAGGCGAGCCGCAGGGAGGCTCTACAGACGGATCCGGACGAGACGTTGACTCGCCTGACGGGCGAATTGGCCCACGAGATCAAGAATCCGCTTTCGACGATCAAGGTGAATCTGAAACTGACGAAAGAGGCCCTGGAAGACATCGATTTGCGCGAGCCAAACAAGCCGGCTCTGGATCGGTGCCAGCAGGGGCTGTCCAGCGCTATGAGGAAGATCACAATCATCCAGAAGGAGACGGACCGGCTCGAACAGATTGTGGACGGCTTTCTTCGCTATGTGAAGCGTCCTGATCTGCACTTGGTCACGATGGACCTCAACGAGCTGGTTGGGGACATGGTTGACTTCTACTTGCCGCAGGCGTACAGCCATTCGCTGACCCTGCGGCATAGCCTTGCAGCCGCGCCGCTGATCTGCCGGGTCGATGCCGGGGCCCTGAAACAGGTGCTGCTGAACCTGCTGATCAATGCGCAGCAGGCCATGGACCGCGGCGGCGAACTGATGATCCGAACGCGGTCGCGTTCGGGCAAAGCGGTGATCCAGATTGATGACACCGGCAGGGGGATTCCCGCGGAGAAGCTCCCCACGCTCTTCCAGCCCTATTGCTCGTTCCGTACCGGCGGGACGGGCCTGGGCCTGGCGACTGCCAAGAAGATCGTGGAATCGCATGGCGGAACGATCTCCGTGCACAGTGAGGTCGGCAAAGGGACCTCCTTCACGATCGAGCTGCCGCTGGCCGGTGCGGTCGGCGCATCGGACGAGGTGACTGCATGACGGAACACAAACCAGTAGTCCTGGTCGTCGACGACGAGCGAGACCATGCCGACGGAATTGTAGAGGCCCTCGAGCGTCTGCCGGTCAAGGCCTTGGCGGTCTACACCGGGGAGGACGCGATCGAGATGGTGCGCCGCCGACGCGTGGATGTCGTCGTGACGGACCTGAAGCTGGAAGGGCAGGCCGACGGACTGGATGTACTGCGCGAGGCCCGGCAGCACAGCGATTCAACGCAGGTAATTCTGATCACCGCGTATGCGACGATCGAGAACTGCAAGGAGGCGATCAAGCAGGGAGCGTTCGACTATCTGGTCAAACCCCTCGATATCGACCAGTTGCGGACGTTGGTGGAGCAAGCCAGCCGCAAGGCCGCCAGTGCCTATGCGGCACGTGCAGAGACGGAGCCAAATCAGGAAGGGTTCCTCTTCGAAGGGATCAAGGGCAACAGCCCGGCCATGCAGAAGATCTTCGAGGTTGTTCGCCGTGTCGCCCCGACGAATATCTCGGTCCTGATTGAGGGTCCCTCCGGAACGGGCAAGGAGCTTCTGGCCCGGGCGATTCATGACAACTCCCTGCGCCGCAACAAGCCATTCCGACCCGTCAACTGTGCCGGCCTGACGGAGACCCTGCTCGAAAGCGAGTTGTTCGGACACGTCAAGGGCGCCTTCACCGGCGCCAACACCGACCGCAAGGGTCTCTTCGAGATCGCCCACGAAGGCACGCTGTTTCTTGACGAGATCGGTGACATGCCCCTGACCATGCAGGCCAAGCTGCTCCGCGTGCTCGAAGACGGCTTGGTTGTCCCTGTCGGTTCCAGCAAGGCGATCTCGGTGGACGTGCGCGTCATCAGTGCGACGAATCACAGCCTCAACAAGCTGATCGAGCAGAACAGGTTCCGCGAGGATCTGTATTTCCGGATCAAAGGAGTCAATGTGTCGCTGCCGGCGCTGCGCGAGCGTCCGGAGGATATTCCGCTGCTGGTGGAGCATTTCCTGGCAGAGGCGGCCGAGGAGATCGGCTCGAACGTGCGGGGCGTGAGCGATGCGGCGATGCAGATTCTGGTCGGTCACGACTGGCCGGGCAACATCCGGCAGCTCAAGAACGCCGTTCGGACCATGGTCGTGATGTGCGATCGGGACCGGCTCGACGTGCAGGACATCCCGCCGGAGATCTCCCGCCGGCGACAGCTGACCGGTGCCAGCGTCCCGTCTCCGAACCTCGCCGGTGTCTCGCTCAATGATATCGAGAAAAAAGCCATCGTCGATACGCTTGCCAAGACCGAGGGCAATCGCGAGAAGGCCGCTCGAATCCTCGGCATCGGCGAACGCACCTTGTACCGGAAGATCAAAGAGTACAATCTGTAGTCCATCGCCTCCAACATGCGGTCGTCTCACTCGCCGAGAAGGTCGGGCCGCATCCGCCGGAGCCAGTCGGGCAGATCTTCCTGGGTCACCTCGGCCCACAACCCTTTTCGCAGCGCACGGGCACTCGCCTCCAGTTGCCCGTACCGGTGGAAGGAGCTGTGCTTGAACCGCAGGTCCGCGTACGCATAGCCTTCGGCCAGCAGCGTTTCATTGAGTATGGTGCCGTCGGGAAGCTCCAGGTAGGCCAGCAATCGGCCATAGTTGCACCGCGTGCGATCACCGTCATCGAGGTGTACGGTTACCCGCTTGCCGCCGGCCAACTCACGAGTGAATGCGGTCGCTTCCTCGGCAAAACAAGCTGGACGATGGTCTTCGTAATTCATCTCGGGCGCATCGATCCCGAGCAGACGGACCCTCGTTGCAGCGCTGCGGCCGTCGGGAGCATCCACCTCCACGGTGTCGCCGTCCAGGATGGCAAGGACGCGGAATACCTTGCCATGATAGCGGGTCTTGTCTGACGCGGCAGCGTGCTGCGGCGCATCCCTCCGCGCCAGCCGGCCAGGTGCGATTCCGCATCGGTCGAGCCAGGCCAGAAGCACCAATGCGACGACGCTGGCGCCGGCCAGAATCGTGCGGGAGCGTCTGCTCCAGGGACGAACTGGTCTTCGGGATCCGGTCAATGGGTCTTGCCTATCTTGAGCAAGGCGTGGCCCAGAGCCTGCACCGCGTGTTTGCGGTCGATCTCCTTGACGCCGAACATGATGCTGATCTCCGAGGAGCCCTGGTTGATCATCTCGATGTTGACGCCGGCATCCGCCAAGGCGGCACACGCCCTCGCGGCGACCCCCACCGCGTAGCGCATTCCCTCTCCGACGATCATCACCAGCGACAGGCCGTGTTCGATCGTCACATCATCCACCTGGAGCTCGGTGCGAATCCGGGTGAGCACCTGCTCTTCCTTCTCCGGTGTCAGCGGCGCACTGCGCAGGATCACCGACATGTCGTCGATGCCGGACGGCACATGCTCGAACGACAGACGCTCATCCTCCAGGACCTGGAGGAGACGCCGGCCGAAGCCCAACTCCCGGTTCATCATATACTTGTGGATGTAGATCGCACTGAACCCGTCGGCGCTGGCGATGCCGGTGATTTCACCCTGCTCGTATTTGCGTTCGGCCACGATCATGGTGCCGGGCGCCTCGGGCCGGTTGGTATTCTTGATGCAGATCGGGACTTTCGCGCGGACGGCGGGAACGATGGCCTCATCGTGAAACACGCCGAAACCGGCATACGACAATTCGCGCATCTCTCGGAACGTCAGAAGATTGATCGCCGGCGCATCGGGTACGATGCGCGGGTCCAGAGCGAACACCGAATCGACATCGGTGAAATTCTCGTAGACGTCGGCCTCGACGGCCGCCGCGAGAATGGCCCCGGTGATGTCCGAACCGCCGCGCGGAAACGTGGCGACCTCTCCCTGCCGGGTGTAGCCGAAGAACCCGGGAAAGATGATGATCTCCCGGGCATCCCGTAAGGATCGGAGATTGGTGAAGGACTCGGGCAGGACCTGGGCATTACCGAAATCGTCACTCAGGAGCATGCCGGCCTCTCTCGGATCGACGTAGCGGGCCGGGATGCCCTGGTTGATGAATACCTGCGCGACGATCTTGGCGTTGTTGTCTTCGCCGGCCGCCTTAAGGGTATCCATGAACTGCGCATTGTTGGCGGAACGACGAGCAATGCGACCGCGCAGATCGGCCTCGATCTCGCCGATGATGGAGGCGTCGAGACCCAGGTCGCGCTGGATCTCGGCGTACCGTCCGACCACCGCGTCGAGCTCTTTGTCCCAGGCACGGCCCGCGATGACCGCATCGGCCAGAGCAATGAGCAGGTCCGTCACCTTGGTGTCTTTGGAGAAACGTTTGCCCGGCGCCGAGACGACAACGATCCGCCGGTCCGGGTCGGCCTTGACGATTTCCACCACCTTCCGTATCTGTTGGGCGTCCGCTACGGACGTTCCACCGAACTTGGCAACTTTCATGATATCCCCTTTTCGTGGTCCTCTCCGCGACTTCCGCAGTTCCGGTGCGGCTGTTCCGGTTTCTATCGGCCCGCGCTCTTGAGAAAATACTCCATCAGTTCGTGCCCGTTGTCGATTCGGAATCCCGACCGGGCGGCGTTGGACTCTCCGAACCCGAGATGGAGAATACCGGTCACGCCGGTGCCGGCCATGGCAAACGGGACCGGCTCGGCCGAGTGGGCTCCATGCCGCACCGGCGTTGGATGATCGGGCAGGACCAGAATGCGCCAACTTTCGAAACGCTCCAGGGCCTCCAGCACGGGTCCGACGATGTGTTTGTCCACCTGTTCGATCGCGGCCTTCTTGATCTCGGCGTGGCCCCCGTGCGACGCCTCGTCCGGCGCTTCGATATGCACAAAAACCA
The DNA here is from genome assembly GCA_035448545.1 of Sedimentisphaerales bacterium. Lineage (GTDB taxonomy): Bacteria > Planctomycetota > Phycisphaerae > Sedimentisphaerales > Anaerobacaceae > Anaerobaca. Next base: position 60,467 of record DAOTJE010000018.1, read on the forward strand.
GATCATGGTCTTCGAGAGCCTTTATCGCGGCGGCGGCCTTGCCCTGGTAGTTGGTGTCGAACAACCCCGTGGCGCCGGGGACCTCGATCAGGTTGAAGCCTACCAGTCTGGCCAGACCACGTACAAGATCGACCGCCGTGATCGCCGCGCCGCTGATGCCGAACCGTCTGCGGAAACTCTCCAGATGTGCCCGCTTGCCCTGCCCCCAGAGCCAGATCGAACTGACCGGGTTCTCGCCGAGATCGCGGCGGACCCGGTTCACATCGTGATCGGCGAAGACCTGTCGGGACAGGTTCATCAGCTCGATCAGAATATCCGCCCCCTTGCCGCGTGGCAGCAGCTTCTCGACCAGCGTGCCGATGTGATCGTGCGGCGGGTAGGTCCGGACATCAAAACTCATCCCCCGACATACGAGCAGATGACGGTAGCTGACGCCGGGATGGAATGACAGTCGCTCGTCTGTGATCCGTGTCTGCAACGTCTGGAGCAGGCTGGCCCCTTCCTCCGTCGAGATGTGTCCGGCGCTGTGATCGGCCATCTTGCCGTCGGCGATCGTCACGAGATTGCAGCGGAAGACCCAATCGGCCGCTCCGAGCTGGATGCCCTGGGCTGCCGCCTCAATCGGCGCCCGTCCGGTGTAGTAGCGTGCCGGATCATAGCCCAGCAGACTCATTTGGGCCACATCGCTCCCGGGGTCCATGCCGTCGGGGACCGTTCGTACGAGCCCTTGGCGGCCCTGCGTGGCGATGCGATCCATGTTCGGCGTCTCCGCCGCTTCGAGGGCGGTCTTGCCGCCAAACAGATCGATCGGCTCGTCGGCCGCCCCATCCGGTACGATGATCACGTACTTCGTCATAACTTGCCAGATCCGCGAATCCGAAGGCGAACCACGGTTTCCGCCGCCCGTCGCCTGTGCTCAGATATCCCGATCCTCGGGGATGTCCTCAATTCGAATGCATACGGGCTGCGGGCCGAAGAACTCCGACTTGGCCAACTCCGCCAGGGCCGCCGCCATGCTGCGCTCCTGCGTGCGATGGGTCGTGATAACAACCGGCACGGTATTGTCCGGTCCCCGGCCTTCATGCTGGAGAGCGCCGCGGATGCTGATTCCGTGGTCCCCGAGAATCCTGCCGTAGCAGGCGACCACGCCCGGCACATCTTTGGCCATGACCCGGATGTAGAAGCGGCTTACCGTATCGTTAATGTCTTCGATAAGGGGAATCACTTCCTCTCGCGGCTTGAGCCGCAGGTGCTCAAACGTCGTTCGGGAATTGCCCAGGGCTACATCGATAATGTCGGCAACCACGGCGCTGGCGGTGGGCATCATGCCGGCGCCGCGCCCGTAGTAGAGCGTCTCGCCGACGGCGCTGCCGAAGATGCTGATCGCATTGAACGAGCCATCGACCCGGGCCAGGGAACAGTCGGCGGCAATAAACGAGGGATGCACGCGCAGCGAGACCCTGCCACGGTCGTCCTTGAGCCCGATCGCCAGCAGCTTCAGGCAATACCCCATCTCCCGACCGTACTGGATATCCTCCTTGGCGATGCCGTCGATCCCCTGGACGTAGATATCATCCAGAGAGATCTCGTACCCGAACGCCATGGACGCGAGGATGGCCAGCTTGTGGGCACTGTCGCCGCCGGTGATGTCCAGCGTCGGATCGGCTTCCGCAAATCCCCGTTTCTGGGCCTGACGCAGCGCCACGGCGAATTCCTCGTCCCGGGCACTCATGTTCGAGAGGATGTAATTGCAGGTGCCGTTAACGATCCCATACATGGCGCGGATGCTGTTCGCGGCCAGGCCCGTGCGGATGGCGCCAATGATCGGAATGCCGCCGGCGCAACTGGCCTCGAAGGCGATGCACCGGCCACACTGGCGGGCCGCGTGATACAGTTCCGCCCCGTGCTTGGCCAGCAGGGCCTTGTTGGCGGTGACCACGTCTTTGCCGGCGCGGAGCATGTCGAGTTGGATCGCCTTGGCCACACCCGTACCGCCAACGAGTTCGACCCCGACCGTGATGCTCGGATCGGCAAGCAGTCGATGGATGTCATTGGTCAGCACACCCTCCGGCAGCCGCACGGGGCGAGGCGTCGTCGTATCCAGGTCCACTACGCAACCCAGTTCCAGACGCACGCCCATCTTCTCGGCGATGGCGTCAGCCCCTTCGCAGATCAACTTGGCGACACCGGTACCGACCGTCCCAAAGCCGACCAACCCAACTCGTACGTGTTTGTGTTCCACAAGGACCCCTGTCATTGTCCGGCTGCGCCGGTCGGGCGATACGCTCCCGCTGAATCACGACCTCGGAGCATCCGATGGACGCTGGCCAACACGGTTCGTTTGCGCCCGGCAGACCCTGTACCGCCGGGAAAAACGGCTGCAAATAGTCGCTAATCAATAGCCAATCGCGCTCCGGCGGTCAAGCAAAAACCGCCGATCGGACCTACAAGGGGATTGGGGCGGCAAAGGCAGGCCCGGCCGCAAAGCCGGTCCCGTTGTCCGCAGCGGCACATGTACCCGGACCCACAGACGGCGAGGAACAGGACTTGATTGGGCGTCGAGGATCGACTATTGTTAGACGCCCGGCGTGACAACAGTGGCGTTCCGGGTATTACGGACAGATCAAGTATCAGGAAAGCAAAGGGAGACTGACGATGAGCGCAAGGACGATGGGGTGCTTCCTCGCGGCGGTGGCGTTGGCCGGCTGCGCGACGGCCGACTCGAACACGCAGGACCAGACCTTCGGAGGCGACGTTTCCTTCCTCCGCAAGCACACGGAGGTGATCGTTCTGCAAGACCGCTCCGGCAGCGGCCAGGTTGCCGTCGTTCCGGCGATGCAGGGACGCATCATGACGAGCACGGCGGGGGGCCCCGACGGCAAGAGCTTCGGCTGGATCAATCGCGAGCTCATCGCCTCGGGCCAGACACTGAAGCACATGAACCCCTACGGCGGAGAAGATCGCTTCTGGATCGGCCCGGAGGGAGGGCAGTTTTCCATCTTCTTCGCCAAAGGCGTCCCGTTCGATTTCGAGCACTGGCAGACTCCCGCTCCGATCGATACAGAGCCGTTTGAGATGGTCTCGAAAACGTCGGACTCGGCCAGCTTCCGACGGACGATGAAGCTCATGAACTACAGCGGCACCTCGTTCGACGTGCAGGTGGACCGGGAGATCAACGTGCTTGACCGCGATCAGGCGCTGGCGCATCTGGACGCGCCGGTCGGCTCTTCGGTGAAGATGGTCGCGTTTGAGTCAAACAATCGGATAACCAACGCCGGGACCGAACCGTGGACCAGGCAGACGGGCCTGCTGTCGATCTGGATCCTGGGAATGTTCAATCCGTCCCCCCAGACGACCGTCGTCGTGCCGTTCAACATCGGGCCGGAAAGCCAACTCGGCCCGGTTGTGAATGACACCTATTTTGGTAAAGTGCCGGCCTCGCGGCTGGTCGTCAAAGACGGGGTCCTGTTCTTCCGCGGAGACGGACAATACCGGAGCAAGATCGGGCTTACGCCGCAACGCGCCAGAGACGTTCTGGGCAGCTACGACGCGGCCAACCAGGTTCTGACCATCGTTCAGTACAACAAGCCGCAGGGCGTGTCCGACTACGTCAACTCCATGTGGGAGCTTCAGGACGAGCCGTTCCGCGGCGATACCATCAACTCGTACAACGACGGTCCGGCTGCGCCCGGCGCCAAACCCATGGGCCCGTTCTATGAGCTGGAGACGTCTTCTCCCGCTGCGGCCCTCGCCCCCGGGCAGAGCATCGTCCACACCCATCGCACGTTCCATCTGGTAGGGGATAAGGCTGAGCTGGATCCTGTCGCAAAGGCGCTGTTGGGAGTGACGATCGCCGAGATCACCTCGGCGCTGCCGTAGGAGACGCAGCTGGACGCCTGTCAATCAAAAAAACGCGATGAGCACGAGGCCCATATTGCACACCATGAAGTCGTGTACCAGGAAGGTGCTGTTTGTTCTCTGGGTCTGCGTCTGGCTGTGCCGGCCGGTGGCCGCAGATCTGGCCGGACGCATCGCCGACGCCGTTGGAAAGGCCAAGCCTGCCGAGTACGCCATTCATATCGTCGCGCCGGATTCGGGCAGGGTGGTGTACAGCCACAACGCGACCACCGCCATGACTCCGGCGTCGAACATGAAGCTCGTGACCACGGCGGCGGCTCTGCGCTATCTGGGGCCGCTTTTTGAGTACCGGACCCGGATCGGCTTGTGCGATGGCGCACTGGTGGTTATCGGCAGCGGAGACCCGCTCCTCGGCGACCCGGTTATGGACGCGCTGTATGGTCGCGAAAACGGCTGGGTCTTCGACGAAGTCGTTCGCGGCCTTCAGGGACTCGGCATCGAGTCGATCACCGACATCATCATCGACACGACGGTCTTCGACGATCAGCGGGTTCATCCGAACTGGCTCGAAAGCGATCTGAATCGGTGGTACGCCTGTGAGGTGTGCGGTCTGAACTATCGCGGCAACTGCATCCGGGTGACCACCACAAATCAGGGCGGGCGGATCGACGTCCGGGTCGAGCCGACCACCTCCTTCGTCGAGATTGCCAACGAGATTCAGGCGGTTTCGAGCGGCACCGGCGCCGTCGGCGCCTACCGAACCCGCCAGCCGAATCGCATCACCCTTCGCGGCAAGTGCCGAGACAAAGAGGGACCATTCGACGTGGCCATCGAGCAGCCTGGCGCATTCTTCGGCTTCGTGCTGGCCGAGCACCTGGTGCGCGCGGGCATCCCGGTCAGTGGCCATCTCGCCGAACGGGCGTTCGATCCCAACTGCCGGCTTGTTCCTGTGGCGGAATATACCACGCCGTTGATCGACTGTCTGCATCGCGCCAACAAGGACAGCTTGGGGCTGGCGGCAGAGGCACTGCTCAAGACGATTGCCGCCTATGCGAATCCCGACCGCAAGAACGGCAGTTGGGAGAAGGGCCGGGAGCTGATCGGCAAGTACCTGACCGATCTGGGGATTCCGCGTCGGGAGTTTGAGATCGACGACGGAAGCGGCCTGAGTCGAAAGAACCTGCTCAGCGCCCGGGCCATCGTCGCGGTCTTGCGGGACGCCTATACCGGCGGCAACTGGGAGCTGTACAGGACGTCTCTGGCGGTCGGCGGCGCGGACGGCACAATCGGGAAATACTTCAAAGAGTCAGCCTACCGGGCCGGCATTCTGGGCAAGACCGGCTACATCAGCGGGGTGCGCTCGTTCTCGGGCATCTGTCTGACCGACAAAGGACCGTACCTCTTCTCGATCATCTCCAACCGATCGAGTCTCAGTCGCGAGGCGATCAACGCGATCGCCCAGGCCATCATGGATGAGTATCGCGGCAAGAAGTGAAACGAACCGCCTTAGCGCCATCTGATCAGGGGCGAACGTACACCCGCAGCCCGTTCTCCCAGCCATGCCGAAGCCAACTCGAATCGACCGCCTGAAGCAGGGGCTCCTCGAGAAACGAGAAGTAGGGGGGCTCCACACCGACCACCACCGCCGAGGGAGGTCTTCTCTTCAGGAGGTTCTCTAACGTGGCCGGACCAACCGTGTGCGTGACCTTGCGGTCGTCCGCCGACATGGCATCCGCGGCACGATAGACGATGGAGCCGCTGGCCAACTCGGGATAGACGTCACTTCCACCCTCCAGCGCGTAGAGCGGTCCCAGGGTCAGGACGAGGTCGGGTCTGCCGGCCTTATCCGCCATCTCGGCGGCGGTCTGGTGCAGCATGACCGGAGTCCAGCACTCCGGCACAAGGACAGCGGGCAGCCGGCGCAGGACACCCAGATTGGTCAGGACCGCCAGCGCCGCACAGAAGAACGTGACCGCGCACGCGACGTGGAAGGGTCGCCTGCCGTCGGGTTTCTCCGCCGCCTGACGCAAGGCCGCCATCGGATAGGCACACACGATCACCAGAAACGGCACCGGCACCGCCCAATACTGATGCCACATCGTCGGAGGGACAAACGCGATCAGAACGAAGCATGCGGCCACGGCACCGGCCACGAGAAGGTTGCGTCGGGAGGTGCCGCTCAGGGAAGGCCGCCGTCTTGCCATAAGAGCGATCCAATACCCCGTCACGACCAGGAGGGCCAGATAGCCCGGTGTCTTCAGGCAGTCGATGGTCAGCTTGACCTTGTCGAACACCAAGCCGATCTCGTGCAGCCATCGCCCGTAGAGAGCCGGAATCTCAACCAGATTCAGCCACGCGGCCCTCGGCGCCTGCAAGAGAATCCAGAGAGGCCAGGACAGGACCAGCAGGCCCGCAATCAAGAAGGGCAGTGCACTTCGGATCCGATTGTGGATGGAGCCTCTCGCGGCCATGAGCACCGCGGCCAGATACACGGCGGCGATCAGGGCCGTGGTCACGCGCATGCAGGTAGCGAACATCAGCAGAGCTCCGATCGAGGCCAGCCGCCAGAACCGAGGGGTCCGTCGGAAGCTGGTTCGGACGAACAGCCAGAAGGCCAGAACCACACAGCAGATGACCACGTCGTGATTCCAGGCATAGCCGGCAGCGTAATCCACGAGAGGATTAAACACGTACAAGACGGCCGCCGCCAGACCGAGCCCTTGTCCGGCGAGTCGGTGGTTGCCAAAGACGCGTCCGTAGATTGCCAGGATCAACACGACCACTACCATGTCGCAGCAGGCCGACAGCATCCGCCCGACCAGAAGATAGTAATCCGTGCCAAGCGCCCGGTAGAGTGTGCCAAGCAGCAGCGGATGGTACGGCAGTTGTGCCGGATAGGCGAAATCGCGGTAGATCAACTGCCCACGCTCGAGCAAGACTGCCGCAGTGCAGTACATGTGCTCGTCCCGGCTGACTGGCTGCTTCATCATGCTGTTGGCCAGGATCGAGGCGAGCAGCATGACAACGATCCCGCTCCTGGCGAGCGCCGCGACACGTTTCACCGCAGGAAGATCGAACGATCTTGATTTCGATCCAGGCATCGCCTCACCATTCCGCCAGTTCGCCCAGAAGCTCTTCGACCAGGTCCTTCATGGTGACGATCCCCACGGGAATTTCGTGGCCGCCTCGTCGGCTCCGCGTCACCAGCACAATCTCCAGACCGTCCCGCCGCATCTCATCGATGGCATCAATCACGGGCGTCGCACCGTCCATCTGCCGCAGAGGCATTACAAAGCGGGCCAGGTCGTCAAAGGGTTCCTCCACACTCAGCACGTCGTACACGTTGACGAACCCGATGATGTCGGTGGGCGCATCCCGCCACACAAGCAACCGCGTCCACGGATGCCGCCGGAGCTTGTTCAGCAGGGCCGTCCGGTTGGATCGGAGGTTCACAGCCTGAACCTCGTTGAGTGGAACCTTGACCGCGTTCAGCCGCAGACCGGGAATATTGACGATACGATCGACGATGTCCGTCTGAATGGGGCTGAGGAGGCCCTCGTCCTGCGTATCGCGCAGGATGGCTCTGATCTGATGACGCTGGGCGGACGCGATCGCGGTCTTGGACGACACGGACGACCCGATGGTATAGCCGAAGAGGTGAGAGAGACCTCGGAGCAGGGGGACAATCCCGCACCATGTCAGAAGGCGATGGGTGACCAGCAGCAGCGGAGCGAAAAACGGCATGAGGACATCGGCGCGGTAGAGGAAGACGCTCTTGGGTGTGGACTCGGCGAAGACAAACAACAGCGGGGCCGTCAGGGTCGCGGCCAGAAGTTCGGCGGCATGCTCCGAGCGTCCTTCCCTCAACAGGAGGTAGGTGACACAACTGGTCGCCACGTAGTTGGCCAGATTGTTGGCCACCAGAAGCGAGAGCAGCAGACCGGCGCCGTCCGGAAGGATTTCACTGAGAATCCTCTGCTGCCAGCAGCCCTTCTCCGCGCCCAGACGGACACGCAGACGACTGAGGCGGTACATGCCCGTCTCCAGTCCGGAGAACACCGCGGACAGCACGGCGGTGCACAAGGCCAAGGCCAGGATGGCGACCTCAGCAGGCATCGGCAATCGGCTCCAGAGACAGGACCACGGTCTCAATACGATGTCTTCGGACTCGCTCGACCGTGAACCGCAGGTTGTTCAGGTGTACTGCATCGCCCGGCTTGGGGATCTTCCCCAAAAGCGCGGTTACCAGTCCGCCGATGGTAGCCAGCCGGGTCTCACTGAGGTCCAGACCGAGGTCATCGGCCCACTCATGGATCGGCTGGTTTCCCGAGAGGCGATACTGAAACGGTCCAAGCTGCTGAATGGCTTCCGCGGCGTCACTCGCCTCGGCGCGGCCGAAGAGTTCCGCAGCGATATCTTCCAGACATACGGAACCGGCAATCCCGCCATACTCATCCACAACGACCGCCATATCGGTTTGCGTCTTTCGGAAGTGCTCCAGCAGAGATTCGACCGTTTTCTGCTCGGGCACGAACGGGACCGGCTGCACCAGCCGATCCAACGAGGCGTCGGGCCGAAGAAGCAACTGCCGCAGATGGACCATGCCAACCACTTTGTCGATATTCTTGACATAGACGGGAATCTTCGTCAGGCGATGTTCTCGCATGCGCTGCCGCACCAGCGAAGGGGGATCGGAGACATCGCAGGCGACCATGTCCACGCGGGGCCGCATCACGTGTCTGACTTTCAGAAAACCGAGCTCGATCACCTCCGCCAGAAGCCGGTTCTCGTCCTCGCTGATCAGGCCTCGTTGCCGGCTCAAATCGATCAGCGAACGGAACTCGGTCAACGTGATCGCCTTGCTGTGACGCCGATGCCCGAGCAGGATTCGCAGGATAGGCTCCAGAAGCAGAACCCGGGCCACAGATGCCAACGGCCCCAACACCTGAACGCAGAGAAACACCGGCAGGGCGACTACGTTCCCAACACGCCAGGAATTCGCGTAGGCCAGCGATTTCGGGAGGATCTCGCCGAAAAGCACCAGCATCAGAAAGGTCGTAACGGCAAGACCGGCGGCGGCGCTTATGCCCCATTGCATCTTCACCCGGAGCATCAGAATGCTGGAAAAGGCAAAAAACAGGACGTTGACCATGATATTGCCGAGCAGCAGACAAGTGAGCAGTTGCCCGGATCGGCTCAGGAGCCGCACGAGAAGTCTGTGAACGCGCCGTGGGGAACCCGTGATAAGCCGGATCTGTCGCCGGGTGAGGTTGAACAGAGCCGTCTCGGAACCCGAGAAGAAAGCCGATCCGGCCAGCAGAACCAGCATCGCGACGACGTGACCGACGTTCTGGTAGACGGTGGCCATCATTGTCATCACGACGATGATTTGGGCAGGCGGACGTGAAACGTGGTTCCGCGGCCGGGACAGGATTCTGCGGAAATCTCTCCTCCGTGCGCGTTGACGACCCGCTTGCAGAACGCCAACCCGACCCCGGAACCGGAATACGTGGCAGGGCCCTCCTGTCCGGCCTTGGTCGTGAAGAAAGGCTCAAAAATACTGTCGAGGTCGCCGCTGGGGATCCCTCGCCCGGTGTCGGTCACGGCGATGTGAACCTGCACGCCGTCTTCGCATGCTGAGATGGTCAGCAGACCGCCGCCGGGAAGCATGGCGTCTCGCGCATTTAAGATCAGATTCATGAACACCTGCTGAATCTGCACCGGCACGCACACGATCTCCACTGTCTCAGGCACCTCGATCCGGACGGTGATGCCGTCCTTGTTGAAATCCCGACACAGGCAGGTGAACACGTCGTCCACGAGGGCACGCAACGCCGCACGATGCTTCTCCTGAGGCCGCCCATTTGCCATCGCCAGCATGCTGACCATGATCTTGGACGCACGCTCACAGTTGCGCACCGTCTTGTCAAGCACCTTGGCCACCAGGTCGGTGTCATGGGGGTTCTTGGCGGCCAGTGCCGCATAGTTGGCCAACGGTGTCAGGAGGTTGTTGATCTCGTGCGCGATCATACTGGTGGCCGAACCGAGATTGGCCAGGGCTTGCAGCTGTACGTTCTGCAATTTCAGCGTGTTGTATTCCTGTTCTTTCTTGGCCAACCGCTGGTGCAGTGCGAGGCGTTTGTCGATGATGCTTGCCAACAGCCGACTCCTTCTGTACAATGCGATCCGTCGTATTCGTACGTCGTGTATTATCCATTGGAGGTCATCCTCTTACAAGTATGTGGATCGGCCGGAGCGCGGTTTTTTTCGCGAAGGACCGGCCCGGCCGGTGTCTTGCGGACAACCGTGTCCAGGGGACAGCCGCCATGAACGAACAGAGGATTCTGGACGAGCTTCTGGCCCTCCTGGCCGGCGGGGGCGTCACGATCCGCAGCGAACCGCTGGGGGGCAACGGCGGAGGCTTGTGTGCGGTCCATGGCCAGAACGTGTTCTTCCTGGACACGCAGGCCGCATCGGGCGAGTCGGCTGCTCTTTGTGCCGAAGCCGTGAGAAAGGTGCTCGATATTGAGAGCATCTACATCCGGCCCGAAGTGCGCCAATTCATCGAGGAGCATTCCGGTTCGCCCTGGTAAATCGGCACGGACCGACGGAAATCTCTTGAAATCCGTCTGCCGGCAGGGCAAAAAGAGCTGTGATGTATGTGATGTGGTTGATCGCGAACCGGCCCGGGTATTCGGGCCGCCTCCAACACCGATATCGGGAGCTTGGCTCATGAGTCACCAGAAACGCCCGTCGCCGCCCGAAAGGCTGCCCGTCATCCTGGTTGTGGACGACAATGCCCAGAATCTCGAACTGATCCAGGCGTATCTGGAAGACGTCGAGTGTCGGATCGTCGCGGCTCGCGACGGCATCGAGGCTCTGGATCTGGTCGCCAAGACCGACCCGGACCTGGTCTTGTTGGATGTGATGATGCCCAAGATGAGCGGATTTGAGGTGTGCCGTCGGCTGAAGAAGGACCCGGCCACCAGGGATATCCCGGTGATCATGGTCACAGCGCTCAACGAATTCGGCGATATCGAACGCGGCATCGACTCCGGGACGGACGACTTCGTCAGCAAGCCCGTCAACCGGCTGGAGCTGCTGACGCGCGTCAAGACCATGCTCCGACTCAAGCATCTGAGCGATACGCTCGAGCGCACCGTAGCCTATCTCAGCGAGGTGGAAAGGCACGCCCAACCGACGTAGGCTGTCGCCATCGCCGGATCGATCCGGGTCGTGCGGGGCAGGGGGCCGGACGCCGGACACCATTCGCATGCCCTCTCCCGCCCCCGCCGGCACGCTGAGAGTCTGATAACGGCCCCTTCCGAATCGCAACAATCGCTACAGGGTGTACAACCGCCCTGACGAACGTGGGGTACGCCTGCCCTCGCGACATCAACGCAGGTTAACCACCCTCCCGAATTGGACGATATCTCCGCAGAATCGTTCGTATAACGTCCCTGGCATTTTTTGGAGTGAGGGATGAGCGGATTGCTTGAGATACTCGGCAGGGCGATCGTTGTTGACACATCCGACGTGATCTGGCACTGGCTGGATGAGCGCCGCCAGAACCACAACGAGTCGATTTCGCTTCAGGAGCGACACCTCAGTCATATTGTCGATCTGATGGGCGACAGCAGATACGATGCCGCGCAGGAGCAACTGCGGCTCTATCTTTTTGAGCACCCGGCCTGTGTGCTGGGCCGGATGGCGGCCGCCAGCCTGGCCCTGCGGGCCAACAACCTGGCTGAGGCCCTCGCGGAATTGCACTCGGTCTACATGCGTCAGCCCAACAACACGCTGGCGCTCTACGCCCTGGGACACTGTCATGAGCGCCTCGGCCATCAGGCCGAAGCGGTCGAATTCTATCAGGACTGCCTGAAGTTCAAGGGGTATCTGCAACTGCCTGCTCAGCGACTCGGCGCGATCTATTTCAAGCAAGGCCGTCTGGACGACGCGATCGCCGAGTATGAGCCCTTGCGGTACCATTATCCGGACGACATCTCGACGCTGGTCATCCTGGGCTATCTGTATCTTGCTACCGGCCAGTCAGCCAAGGCCGTGGAAACGTTCAACACCGCCATTCTCATCCATCCGGACAATTTCATTGCCCAGGACGAGGGTATTGAGCAGATGGTCCGGGACGGGAATCTCGAAGAGGCGCTCGATGCGGTTGACCTGCTTCTGGCCGACCAGCCGGAACGCGCTGATCTGGTCGCCTTGCGGGCGGATATCCTCGCCGCCATGGGCGCCACGACAGACGCCATCGCCCAGTACCAGCACGCGATCCGACTCTGCCCGGACTATCTCGAAGCGACCATCAAACTCGGCACCAACTACCTCAAGATCCAGGCCGAGCAACTAGCCGCCCAGCAGTTCAACCGGGCCGTTGAGATCAACGACAAGATCGTCGAGGCCTACGTCGGACTGGCGGCCGCCCAGAGACTCGACGGCCAGGATAGCGAGGCCCGTCATACGCTTTCCCTGGCCGCCGCAATCCAGCCTAACAGTGCCTTTCTCTATGCCGAAACGGCCAAACTAGTGCTCAAGGCAGCTCTCGAAGCCAATCTGATCGCAGCCCCCGAGGACGGCTTCACGCTGGACCGGGCCGTCTTTGACGCGCACTGGCGACATTTGGCCGGACTCCCCCATAACCCCGATCTCCATTACCGCCTGGGGTTGCTCCAAATCAATGCGAATCAGCTTGCTCAAGCGGTCGAATCCTTCAATACGGCGATACAGATCAACCCGACGTTCGCCCGTGCCCGAACCAAGCTGGCCTTGTGCCTTGTGGAGACCGGCCACGACAACGAAGCCCTGGAACACGTCACGCCGCCGCCGTCCTATGATCCGGCCACGCTCGAACTGTACTACCAGACGGCTCTGCTGTACTGCGATCGCATCAAGTTCGCCTCCTCCATCATCAATCTCCAGCACCACCTCGAGGCCAGCGTCTGCCCGGACTCCGATCCGACCACGAACATATCGATCGTTCTTCAGAATCTCGGTCTGGCCGACACGGTGGGTCTGATGTGGGAAAACCTCTGCCAGACGGCCGCTCACGCCGCGACGGCAAGCACCTGAAAAACCGCCTGCAGGCCCCAAGAAGGCCACACAGAGCTCATTTCGCACGCGATCCGGCCCCACCGGGCGAATGAAACATAACATATCTTATGAGACGTTGCGAATCGAGGCATTTTCCGTCCATGATTCACTCCAGCGACCGATTGCGTCGTGGCTCGCCACCAGGCCTGTCTGTATAATGCCCCATGACTGATACGAACGCAGTCACAAAATCAAGCAGAGTCTGCGGGGCCAAAGATGCTTCAGGGAACACAACGCTTTGCTGCGCGCTGGTCGATGCTCGTACGATTGGCCACCCTGGTCGTGATCCTTCTGGTGATCGTTGCGGTCGCGGTGGTCCTGCGAGCCGCCGGCCAGCCTGCGCTAAAAGGCACTGCCGCGGCCAAGTGGCTGATCGCGGTGGCTTTTCTCCCGGCGGTGATGATCGCGATAACCGTCTTGTTTGCTCCTCTGGGTTTCACGGTCGATCCGGTCGGTGTCATTGTGAATCGCATGGGTCCGAATGTCTATATCCGGCATGAGGAGATCGCAACGATTGAGCGGATCGAGCCTCGGCAGGCTGGGTTCAGCATCCGCGTTCTCGGTTCGGGGGGCTTCTTCGGTCACTTTGGATGGTTCTACAGCCGGCCCCTGGGGTGGTTTCGCTGCTACGTGACCGACCGCAGAGAGCTTGTCGTGATCCGTCTGCACGACGGCAGGAAATTGGTGCTGTCACCGCATCCGGCCGAAGTGTTCGTTGAATACGTCGAACGAGCACGCACATAGTCCGATAAACCCAGCCGGTCGGCAGGGCGGCGGAACTGCAGCGAAAGGCCCGCGGCAGAAGATCACAAACCGGGTATTTGCTGCTCCAAGGGGTCTCGTAGAGACAGGGGCTTGCCGAGGATCTCGTAGTGCAGGACCGCCCTTTTCAAGGCCTCGGGATCGGAGTAATCCAAGAGGCCGGGTTCGTCGTGTTCCGGCTCCTGGGCTTGCGGCGACACTGCGGCTACATCCGCTGCGGAGACCGGCTCGGGTTGGATCGGTGGGGTCTCGACCCGGAGTCTCTTCTCGGCGGCTTCGCGTCGCTGTTGTCGCAGTCTTCTGGCTTCCTCCTGCCGCTCTCTATGGAGCTCAGCGGCGCGCCGCTGCTTGTCCTGCGGCGTCTCCGCCGGCTCCCGTCGCTCGTAGACCAGGACCGATTCGCCTCCCGGACGGGCTCGGACAGTGACCCGCCCGCGATCCGGCCGGCGGGGCTCGCGGGGCCGCTCGGCCGATGGGACGCCCCCCGCCTGTTCCTCCATCTTGCGTACATGCTCTTGAGCCGCCCGCTGGATCTCCTCGGCCTTGCGACTCAGACGCTGCTGCCAGCTTTCGCGCTTCTGAACTTCGGTCGGCTTCATACGGCCGGGACGCTGGCTCTGGCTGGCCGCCCGTCGGGCGGAAACGGCCTTCAGCAGAGCGCCGACCGCCCAGAACGCGGCGACGATCAGGAAGACGATGAGGTCACTCCATCCCTCCACATCGCCCTGAGCCACCCCCGGGAGTTGTATCAGCCTGTCCAGCATTGGGTGTGCCTTCCGTCCGCCCTGCCGGCCGACCGAGAAATCGGCCGGCAGGTACGCGGATGCTATTCGCTCTTCTTCGGCTTGGCGATCGACTCGCGCATCTGCGTGTCGGCGCCGATGTTCTTGAGCCGGTAGTAGTCCATGATCCCGAGATTGCCCTTCTGGAAGGCCTCGGCGATCGCCAGCGGGACCTTCGATTCGTTCTCAACGACGAGCGCTCGCATCTCCTGCTCACGGGCGACCGCCATGGCGCGCCGCTTTTCGGCTTCCGCCTTGGCCCGCCGCATGTCCGCCTCCGCCTGCGCCGCCTGGAGTTGGGCGCCGACGTTGTCGCCCACATCGACGTCCGCGATGTCGATGGAGAGAATCTCGAACGCCGTGCCGGCATCAAGCCCTTTGCCGAGCACCGCCTTGGAGATCCGATCCGGATTCTCCAGCACGCTCTTGTACGTGATCGAGCTGCCGATGGATGTCACGATGCCTTCGCCGACCCGCGCAATGACCGTCTCTTCCGTGGCCCCGCCGACCAGCCGGTGGATATTCGTGCGAACCGTTACACGGGCCTTGGCCCGGAGCTGAATCCCATCCTGGGCGACCGCGTCAATCGTCTCCTTGCCCTTCTTAGGATCGGGACAGTCGATCACCTTCGGGTTCACGCTGGTCTGAATGGCGTCGAGGATGTCGCGTCCGGCCAGATCGATGGCGGTGGCGGTCTTGAACGTCAGGTCGATGTTGGCGCGGTTGGCCGCGATCAGCGCCCGCACGACGTTGGGAACCCGCCCCCCTGCCAGATAGTGGCTTTCGAGGTCCTTGGTGGTCAGTTCCAGGCCCGCCTGAATCGCGGTGATCTTGCTGAGCACGATGACGCGCGCATCGACCTTGCGCAGCCACATCCCGATCAGCTCGCTGAGCTTGATGTCGGCCCGAGAGAAATACGCCTGGAGCCAGAGTCTCGCAAATTTCAGCAGGATCAACAGGAAGACCAGCGCCGCGATAGCCACGACGACAAGAATCCCGATCAGCACGGGATTCGCGCCATCCTGCTGCATCAACACACGTGCGATTTCGGACATCGATCCATCCTTTCCCTAAGCCTCATCAATCACCCGAACGGTCAGTTGCGTTCCTTCGACCCGTATCACCTTGACGGTCGCTCCCTTTTGAACGTACCCGGCTTCCGCGACACATTCAACCCTGCGCCCGGAAAAATCGCAGGTACCCACGGGGCGCAGCGGCGTCAGCACCCGGCCGACCTGGCCCAGCAGCTTGAGCAGCTCCGCCGTGTCCGGTATCGCATCGCCTCGCTCGCGCACGGGACCCGACAGAATGACATTACGACCGAATCGCGTCTTGGGCAGCAGTCTGTATGCGCCGACCAGGAGCAAGGGAATCATGACCACGGCGACCACAATGCCGAGCCATCCGGCGGTGCTGCTGATTCGAAAAAAGATCGCCACGCCGCCCACGACACAGGCCAGCGCGCAAATGCTCAGAAGGCCCCCGCTGGGGATGAAGACCTCGGCCACGATCAAGGCCGCACAGGCCACATACAGAAAGATCGCAAAAAGCAACCACCCGCCCATGCGTCTGGTCCTCCCTGAATTCTCCGAGCCAATGTCACCGCAAATCGGTGACAGGCGCTCCTACCCATCCTATGCGTTGTCGCGGCCCTTCACAACCACCCGATTGCCGTGGATCTCGACGATCTCAACTTGCATCCCTTTGTCCAGGAACTCGGCCATCGCAACGACATCGACCACGGCGTCCCCGAATCGCGCCTTCCCAGCCGGACGCAGCTTCGACGTCACTTCGCCGACGTCACCGACCCGCACCGGACGCTGGGTACTCTGTGGCGGGGCTGTCATACTCATGCTCGCCACTGTCCCGGAGGCGACGGCGGGCGCCGGCACCAGGATCAAGCCGCTCAGAAACCGCAGCTTCGGCAGATAACGCGACAGGATGAACGCCAGAACGGCAAAGCCGACAAAGCCATATACGATTCCCAGCAGTCCATTTGTCAGACTGGCCCAATCCTCCGGACCTTCCGGCCAGGGCAATTGCCCCGGCGCGTTCTTGATGAGCATGCCGAACAGGCCACCCAGGATGAACACGATCCCCAGGATGCCGGCGATCCCGAAACCGGGCAGAACGAGCAGCTCCACCAGAAGCAGAATCACACCCGACAGCAACAGGACGATCTCCACCCAGTTGGCCAGACCCGTGAGGTATTTGCTGCCGACGATCAGGGCGAAGCAGATCACCGCTACCAGCCCGGGCAAACCTACGCCCGGCGTGCTGAACTCGATGTAGACGCCCAGCAGCGCCAGCATGATCAGAACGCCCATGACGGCCGGCGAATTGAGCCAGCGAACCATTTCCTCCGACCAGGTGGTTTCCAGCCGCATCGGGGGTCGGTCGAACCGGACGCCGTCTCGCTCCTCCAGAAAGGCCAACGCCTTGTCCAAGTCCCCTACCACCGCACGGGCGATCCCGTACTCCAGCGCCTGCGAAGCGGTGAGCGTCAGCAACTCGTCGCTGCCGACAACCTCTTGGGCTCCGTCGACATCGTATTCGTTGGCGTCGGAGGGCAGGTTCTTGGTCTCGAAAAACTCCCATTGCCCCGTGGCAAGGTTCTTGACCCGCCACACCTCGGTCTGCATGGTCACCATGGCCTTGAGCAGCAGCTCAGGGTAACCGTTCGCCTCGGCGGCGCGCTGGAACGCCGCACGGATGAAGCTCTCGGCCTTCTCGCGCTCGACGCCCTCCAGCGTGCCGCCCAGCGTGATGGGGGCGCAATCGCCGATGGTCGTGCTGTCCCGCATGATGATGTCGTTGCAGGAGACACTGATGAGCGCCCCGGCGGAAATCGCTTCCGTCTGGATGTATGCAACCGTCCGGGCGCGCGGGCCGATGGTCTGAATGAAGTACTTGGCGATGCTGTCCGCCGCGTCGACCAGTCCGCCGTACGTCTCGATCTCATAGATCAGGTAATCGGCTCCCGCCTTCATCGCGGTTTCGCTGCGACGCTCGATGGAGTCGAGCAACCCCTGATCGATCAAGCCCTTGCACGGAATGACGGCTGCCTGGGCCGGGCGCGCGGCATCGTTGGGATCGGCGGCGACGACCGGCTCCGACGCCAGCACACAAACTACGAAAGCCGCAATGACCAGGTCCTTCTGTCTCATGTCGGCGATTCTACCGGCCCGGAGCGACGCTGGCAATAGTAGACCGGAAGGCACGGAGCATTCACTCCCCCGCCGTCTGCCGGAGCCGGCCGGCTTGTGCAAGGCTCCGCAGGACCTTCACACCCCGGTGGATCTTCTCGTCGGTCACCGCTCGAGCGATCCCTTCAACCAGTGCCGGAGTGATGGCACGCTGTGCGTCCGGGGGCACGTCTTGATCATGACGATTGCGGATGTGCTGTCGAAGTCCCGGACCGCCGGGAAAGAACACTTGAGGGCGCACGGGGCCCGTTGTACATTGGCGGTCCGGGCAAGAACTGTCGATTCGCTCTGTCTTGAGGAAGGAGAAGACGATGGCTGCACATCAGATGAATCGTCGGGAATTCGTGGGGCTGTCGGCGGCGAGCATTGCCGGCCGTATTCTCGGTCTGGGTTCAGCGGGCGCGAACACGACCCGGGATGAACCGTGGGACCCTGCGGCGCCGCTGATAGTCACGGGCAAGCCTCTGAGGGTCCAGCCGATCCTGATGTACCGCGTCGCGCAGAAACGGGAGGAAACCTCTTGGAAATCCTGGGGCGGTGTGCAGGACGACCAGGCGGCCGCCAACGAATGCCGGCAAATCGCCGAGGAACTGCGAACCCTGGCGACCCAGGCTGGCTTCCCGGTGGAAATGCGCCCCGTCGTGAAGGTCCGGTCGCCCGAGGAGGCCGCCCAGGTTCACGCAAGCGACTACGACTGCGTGATTGTTTACGCGGCAACGGGCTCCGGAGAAACACTCCGAGCCTGTTTCGCACCGAAGAAGAACCGCGACACGCTGATCTTCGTGCGCCGCCGTTCGGGTCCCGTTTACTACTGGTATGAGGCACTCAGCACCCGATACCTGGCGACCGGCTATGAGGCCTCAGGCCGGAATTCCTGCGACGACCATGGCCCGGTCCACATTGACGACGTTGTTGTGGACGACGGCAACG
This sequence comes from Sedimentisphaerales bacterium, assembly GCA_035448545.1. GTDB lineage: Bacteria > Planctomycetota > Phycisphaerae > Sedimentisphaerales > Anaerobacaceae > Anaerobaca. The sequence goes on from DAOTJE010000018.1 coordinate 79,110, forward strand.
AACTGCTGTGGCGATTGCGGGCGCTCTACGGATTGAAGAACTTCGTCGGTGCTCGGATCGTGGCGCTGGGTGGGCTTTGGGGCAAGTACGCCCCGGATGCGCCGCAGGTGGCGCGCGAGCGATACAGGCTGAACATCATCGATGTTCCGTACGAACAGGTCACCGCACGGATCGAGGCGGCGACAAAGGACCGGGGCCGGTTGCAGGCGGCCCGGTGCATGGCCGAGCGGTACCTGGCGCTTCCCGACACGACGCTGGTGACCGACAAGGAGTTCGTGACGAACGCGTTCCTGCTCCACGGCTTCTTCAAGGACCTGATGCGCGAGCACGAGGCGCCGGTCTTCACCATTCGCGGCTGCATGACCACAATCCTGCCGATCGCCAAGACGACACCGTGCCTGACGCTCGGACTGCTCAACGACGAAGGGCTGATGGCGTTCTGCGAATCGGACTTTGTCATCATCCCGGCGGGCATCCTGCTGCATTACATCTCGGGCAAACCCGTCTTCATGCACAATTCCACGTTCCCCCACAAGGGGATCGTGACCGCCGCCCATTGCAGTGCTCCCCGCCGGCTCGACGGCGTGCATTACGAGCCGGCCCGGATCATGACACACTACGAATCCGAGTACGGCGCCGCGCCGAAGGTCGAGATTCCTGTCGGCCAACAGGTGACGTTCGTCGACCCGGAATACAGCACGGGCCGCTGGCTCGGCTTTACCGGCGTGGTCGAGGGCAACCCGCTCTACGAGGTTTGCCGGTCGCAGCAGGACGTCGAGATTCAGGGCGACTGGAAAAAGCTGTGCAGCGAAGTTCGTGACTCGCATTGGATGATGGTCTACGGCGATCACCTCAAGGAGTTGGGCTACGCGGCTCGCAAGATCGGAATCGACTGGATCGATCTGTCCGCCGCGTAGTATCATCCCTCGTGTTTCCTCGTTTGTTCCGGAGTTGTGACCATGACGAGACGGAATTCTCTTCTTCTGGGTCTGATCCTGGCAAGCGGTTCGTTCGCTCAGGCAACGCCCATGACTGCTCTCGATCCGGGCAGCGTCCTCGTGGGCGGCGAGATCGGCCGGCGGATCGACATCACCGTCGACAACAACATCCTGTCGATCGATGTGGATCGGGACTTCCTCGACCCCTTCCGTCGGCGGAAGAGCGACGGCGGTTATATCGGCCTGGGCAAGTTCATCGACAGCCTGGTCCGTTTGGCCGCGTATGGCAAGGACCCGCGTGTGCTTGCCCTCAAGCAGCGCGTCGTTCGCGAGGCAATTGCAACGCAGGAGGCGGACGGCTATATCGGCATCTGCCGGCCGGAGATGCGGATGTGGCAGCTCTGGGACATCCATGAGATGGGGTATCTGGTCATGGGATTGACTGCGGACTACACGCACTTCGGCGAGGCGCTGTCGCTCGATGCAGCGAAGAGACTGGCGGATTACATCATCATTCGCTGGTCCGAGGACCCCGACCGCCAGACGGAGGGCTGGGTTTCCACCTACGTAGCCACGACCGGATTGGCGGAGGCAATGCTCGGCCTGTACAGCCGGACCGGCGACGAACGCTACCTGGATTTCGCCGTGCGACACCGCAAGCTGGCACAGTGGGATACGCCGCTCATCCAGGGCCGCTGGGGCAACCTCGAAGGGCACGCATACTATCACATAGCACTCTGCCTGGCGCAACTGCGGTTGAACGAGATCCGGCCCGACGCCCGATTGCTGAACCAATCGCGGGCGACGCTCGACTTCCTTCTGCGCAAGGACGGCCTGCTGGCGCCGGGGCTGTGCGGCTACCACGAATGCTGGCACAGCAACCAGCAGGGCTTCTACAAGCTGGGCGAGACGTGCGCGACCGCGTACCTGATCCGCTGGCTCGACGCCCTGCTGCGACACGACGGCGATTCACTCTACGGCGATATCATGGAGCGGGCGATCTACAACGGCCTGTTCGCCGCGCAATCCCCCGACGGCCGTCGCCTGCGCTACTACAGCCCGTTCGAGGGCAAACGCGAGTACTTCCCGGGTGACACGTACTGCTGTCCCTGCAATTACCGGCGGATCATCGCCGAATTGCCCGGAATGGTGTGCTACCGGCGAGGCGATGGCCTGGCGATCAACCTTTACACGCCGTCCACGGCCACGACCAGGCTCGCCGACGGGACCGCCGTCGAGGTCCGCCAGGAGACGGATTACCCCAACTCCGGCAGGGTTACGATCCGGCTCAAACCTGCAAAACCAAGCAACTTCGGGTTGTCTGTGCGGATTCCGCGCTGGTGCAAGAGCGCCCGAATCGCCGTCAACGACGACCTCGTCGAGACGACGGCCTCGGGCGGCGTGTTCTTCACCATCGCTCGCACCTGGCAGGCGGGCGACAGGATCGAATTGCACATGCCGATGGCCTGGCGGGCGATCCGCGGACGGAAGGCCCAGGCCGGACGCGTAGCGGTCATGCGAGGTCCCCTGCTGTTCTGCCTGAACCCGCAGAAACAGGGTGGCCTCGATCCGGACAGCATGAAGCTGCTGCGACTGGACGTCTCGTCGCTCGAGCTCGGCGAGCCGGACCAGACGGTTCGTCCCAATGGGCTGACCTGCCGGGCATCGTTCTGGAAGCCCGAAGACTACAACGCCGCAGGGCCGCCGGAACTGCATTTCACTCTGACAGAATACGCTGATCCGGGTGCCGAATGGACGTACTTTCTGGTCCCGAATCCTGAGGCGGACGGCGCAGTCGAAGACGAACTGGCGGGCTGCGAGATCCCGCTGTAAACCCGTTGTGGAAGAACGGAGATGATGAAATCAACATCTGTTGCGGTTGTGAGCATAGGAAGCGTTGCCCTCCTGGCGCCGGCGTGCTTCGCAGAGGAACCCACGCAATACAGACTGGTCTGGGCGGACGAATTCGACAAGGATGGGCGACCCGATCCGAACCACTGGACCTGCGAGCAGGGCTTCGTCCGCAACGAGGAGTTGCAATGGTACCAGCCGGACAACGCACGCTGCGAAAACGGACTGCTCATCATCGAGGCTCGGCGCGAACGCCTGCCCAATCCGAATTACGACCCTGATAGCGGTGACTGGCGTCGCAGCAGGCAGTTCGCCGAATACACATCTGCCTGTCTCAAGACGTCCGGGCGGCACAACTGGACCTTCGGCCGGTTCGAGATGCGCGGGCGCATCGACACGCGTGCCGGATTGTGGCCGGCGTTCTGGACGCTCGGCTCGGCCCGCCCTTGGCCCGGCTGCGGCGAGATCGACATCATGGAATACTATCGCGGCCTGCTCCTGGCCAACGCCTGCTGGGCCGGCGAGCGGAGATGGGCTGCGATCTGGGATGATCTGAAGAAGCCGATCACGGATTTTGGCAATCCTGCCGAGTGGTCGTCGAAGTTCCACGTCTGGCGTATGGACTGGGACAAGGAGAGCATCAAGCTCTACATCGACGACGAGTTGCTGAACACGATCGAGCTGAACAAGACGGTCAACCGCACGCCCGACCGGGCCAACCCCTTCCACGAGCCGCACTACATCCTGCTCAACCTCGCCGTCGGCGGCGCTAACGGCGGAGACCCCTCCCCCACCGAATTCCCTGCCCGCTTTGAAATCGACTACGTCCGCGTCTACCAGAGATCGCCTCAGGGCTGATTGACGTTAGCTCAGCGAAGGATAGCCTTGCGGACGGAGAAGGCGTCGTTGCCGGAGAAGAGGAGGTGGCAGGTTCGGCCGTCGGGGCTGATCCACTTGGTGGGAAAGGTGCTGGTTTCGCCGGGACCGACGTCCCACTCCTCGGTGTAGAAGGCGGTGCGCCAGGGGCCCCACGGCTCGGGGGCCTCGTAGATGCCGAAGCCGCCCTGAAAGCGAAGCCCGCGTTCGTCGGTGCTGAAGGGAAGCACCTGGCACCACAAGTATCGCTTCAATCCGGCGTTGTAACTGATCCCGCTGCGATAGCACCGGCCCGGATTCACAAACACCGCCCCTCTATCGAGAATGTCCTTTGTCCAAAGCGGCGTGCCATCGGCATCGAGCCCTTGGAAGAAGTCATAGGCCTGGCGCTGTCGGATACGGTCCTTGAGTACTCGGGCTATGACCATGCGGTCGGCCGGCTCGTAAGCACTGTCGCTGTCGCTCGAAAAGACGTACACATACGCATCCCGCGCGTCTGCGTAGTTCCGGCCGAAGTTCAGGAAGGTCGCAGCGCCGAAACTGGTCTCGAACTTCCAGTCACACCACTGCCATGTCTTGCCATGATCGGCGGACCAGGCGATCTGCGAATTGGCGACGTTTCGCACGAGCATATGCAACACGCCATCGACGCACAGCATCCCGCTGGCCTTGGGACCGGCGGTCCCCTGCCCGGTCCGCTCGGCCGTCTCGCTGCGGATATTGACCCCTGTAAAGTCCTCCGGCCCGCCGGTGATCCTGGCCAGACCCAAGCTCAGCTTGGTGTCAACCTTCGGCTCGAATCCCCAGCCATCCCCATAAGCAGCATACATGCTGTCGTCGTCGGCCCAGGTGATGGGCCAGTTGTCGCTGCCGTCGGCGGCGCGAGAGATCGTGTCTTTCGGCGCCCATTCGATTTCTTGGATGAGGTCGCTGGCGGGATAGGGCGCTCCAGGCCACCTGCCGCGATTCTTGACCGACAGAGCGATCGGCTCGATGAACAGCTCGATCGGCGCGTAGTGTGGGCTTCGCGCCCCCGGAAACGACTTGCCCGCTCGCCCGATGACAACATCCAGCGACTGGATGACCACAATGAGGCTGTCGTACAATCCCCACGACCAGTAGGCATCGCGCGGAACGTTCTTCATCGTTCCATCGGCGTTGTTCCACCAGAGCAGGCCATAGTGATCCGACGCGTTGCCATAGTCCTCCTGCTTGAGAACAGCCAGGCCCTTGATCCCGTACGGTACGACGCGTGCGGCGTCCACAAACCACGACGGGATGAGTTGTTGATTCCGCCAGCGCCCCCGACGCAGGTAGAGATAGCCGATTCGCGCCATGGCATCGACGTTGGCATGGATGCCCGCGCCGAACTCGCGTCGCGCCACGCCCTCGATCTCTTTCGGCCGGTAGGCGTTGTCCCGCCACCGCAAGTCGTTTCGCTCGATGCCGATGGGTGCAAACACCCGCTCGAACAGCACCTCCTGCAGGTCGCGCTGGTAGATCAGCGTGATGCACTCGGCCAGCCAATTGGGTCCTCCGTCACTGTACGACCACTTCGTGCCCGGCTCGAAGAGCAGTTCGGTGTAACCTCCGTTCTTGTCGAAACCCGCGGTTTGCGTCGCCAGATGGAAAAGCGTGATCTTCTCCAGCCAACCCTTGCCCGCATTGGCCGAGGGAGGGGTGCCGAAGAAAGGATGGTACTTGGCCGCCGGATCGTGCAAGCCGGCGATCTTGCCATCACCCAGAGCCAGGCCGACTGCGGTGACGCCGATGGCTTTGGTGGAGGATTTCAGATCGTAGGTCTGCTGCTGATCGCCCCATCGCATCACGGCCTTGCCGTGCCGAATGACCAAACCCGATCCCTCGCCCGTCAAGGCGTAGTCCCTGGCCCTCCCGAGCAGCGTCTCGTCCATCCCCGCCTGAGCAGGCGACGTTTCTTCCCACGTATGGCCCGGCCAGACGGCCGTGTCATCCAGCCCTCGCGAGCAGGCGCAGCAGGCCAGAACGCAGACAATCACACCAACATGCACGATGCTGTAAGACAAGCGACGATCCATGGTTGCGCCCCAATAAACCCGCCGACTGCATATGGATACCACCACCAGGGCGATGATAGAGGACGGCCAGGCGGCAAACAAGGATCAAATGCAGCCGTTACCGGGAGCCTGTGGCCGGCCTTTAACAGGTAGACGCAAGGACGTCAATGAAGGAAAGGGTACGACGATGACACGACAAAGACTCATCCCGATGGCAACGGTTGTGGCGATGCTCCTGGCGCTGCTGATCGCGCCGGCCCCCGCGCAGGCAAGAACGAGCGGCGGCGTGGTCATTTCGCCGCACGGCGGCTTCGGCATCTGGATCGGTCATGATGCCGACAGGCATGGCTATCATCGGCCCTTCTATGGCCCTTGGCGACACCCGTACCCGCGTGTTTGGGTACCCTCTCCAAGGGTGGTGGTTGTTCCGCCTCCGGTCTTCGGGCCGGTAGTGGTGCCTCCGCCCGTGGTCGTCGAACCGCACCCGGTAACAATCACAGTGTGGATCACCAACTCCAACGGATCGATGACATCCGTTCAGTTGACCAGAGAAGGCGCCTGGTACAGGGGTCCGAATGGAGAGTACTACACGAGCATGCCAACCAACGAGCAGCTCAGAGCCGTCTACGGTTTCTGATCATGATCCTCCAAATCCCACCTGGCTCGTTCATCCGACCTGAAAGAGCCACGCAGCCTGGGACAGTCGACACGAATGTCCCAACGAGTGGGACGCCCGACCTCCAGTCGGGCGTCTCTGTTGCGCCGTGACATCATACAGAGCATCCTCAT
>DAOTJE010000019.1:0-85431 GCA_035448545.1 Sedimentisphaerales bacterium
AGCTGATGCTGCGCCTGGGCCTGGTGCTCTGGCGCCAGCGCCGCGCTCGGTGAAGGGAATCGAGGGGATTCGAGCATAACGCTCGAAATCCGGTCGCAGACGCGGTATTCTACGGGCATCGGGCATCCAGGTTCAATATGATTGGCGAACGGTCGCTTGGACGGAAGGCTCTATGGCACTGCCGCTGGACGAAGAAATCTCACTGGCTTCCGAAGAGAGGCGAAGCCAATGGATGCGCCGGCGTCTCCAGGTCTTTTGCCTGGCCCTGATCGTCGCTGCCGGTGTCGAACTGGCAGTTTCGGTCATCGCACTGCTGTGGCGAGGAGGTTCCTTCCTTCACAATATCGCGGCGCGGTCGGCCGGCGACCTGCTGCCCGGCGTGGTGGCCATTCTCGTGTTCCTCTTCGGCTACCGGCGTGCCAAGGACCGGCGACTCGACCGCGTCGCGGTGATTCGGTACAGCTTCTGGATGATCGTGGCGGCCGGGGTTCTGGCTTTTCTGGTTCGGCCGCTGTTTGCCGCCTTTCCCCTGCGTACTCTTGTGAGCGACCTGCCGGCCGAGCAGGTCGCCAGTCAGCCTTCGCTCGTCGGACGCGTGCTCCTGATTCACGTGGTCGGGGCCCTGCTGATCCCCTGGACGGTGCGCGAGGCGGCCCGCGTGCTGGCGGCCTTGTGCGGGCTGGGGCTGCTGTCTGACTTCCTCTTCGTCCAGGGCTCGTTTGCCCACCGGATCTATGAGGTGTTCATCCTGCCGACCGCAGGCATCCCCGGCCTGTTATACTGCTGGTTCCGGTACAGCCGGTTTCGCAGCCGATTCACGCTGGAGCACGTGCTCGGCCGCTATGGACAGCTTCAGCAGGAATTGCAGCAGGCCCGGGCGGTCCATGAGATGCTGTTTCCCCATGAGATCACGGAGGGCCCGTTCCAGTTGCGATATCGCTACGAGCCGATGCAGCAGCTCGGCGGCGACTTTGTGTACGTTCGACGCGATGAGGCGGGTCGGCTGAACGTGGTCGTGCTGGATGTCACCGGCCACGGCATCACCGCCGCGCTAACGGTCAACCGCATTCACGGCGAGCTGGACCGCCTCTTCGGCGAGCACGCCGATCTGCGTCCAGGCGACGTGCTCGTGGCCTTGAACCGCTACTTCTGCGTCTCGATCGCCAAACACGACATCTACGCCACCGCCGTGGCTGTCCGGCACGACCCGGCGGCCGATTGCCTGGAGTGGGCCAACGCCGGACATCCGCCGCCCTTCGTGCTGGACACGCGGGGCGGATGCATCGCGCTGGACTCCAACGCCGTCATGCTCGGCGTGCTCGATGAACCGTTGTACGAATGCCAAACACAGACGCTGGCCTTCGCCCAGGGCGACCGCATCATCCTGTACACCGATGGCGCCACCGAGGCCCACGACCGCAACGACCGGATGCTCGGCATCGAGGGGCTGCAGCGGGTCGTGCTGGACGAAGCGGCGCGGACGGACGACAATCCGGTCTCCGAGCAGTTGTTGCGTGACATCCAGCGGTTTCGCAGCGGCCCGCCCGAAGACGACATCCTCATCGTGGAGCTGAGCCGGGGCCGAGCCGAATGCGCAATCGCCACGAAAGAGGTGACATCCGGGTAAATTACCGTGGATGCGGGTCCACGACCTGCTGCGTATGTCCACGGGCCACCAGACCGAGCCGCCCCGCCCGGACGACCAGCCATGGACCAGGGCCTTCCTGGCACATCCGGTTCCGTTCAAACCAGGCACGCACTTTCTCTACAACACCTCCGGCACGTACATACTCTCGGCCATCGTCCAGAAGGCGACCGGGCAGACCGTTCTCGATTACCTCCAGCCGCGTCTGTTCGGGCCGTTGGGCATCGAGAACCCGACCTGGGAGGTCAGTCCCGAAGGCGTCAGTACGGGCGGCTACGGCCTGAGCGTACGTACCGAGGACATCGCCCGCTTCGGCCAACTCTACTTGCAGAAGGGCCAGTGGCAGGATCTGGGATAGACTTCTGCCGGCGATGAAGGACACCGCACTGCCTGCCGATGACGCAGCCGCCAGGAAACTCACACAGAGGCTCAGAGGTCTGGCGCTGCGCACGCCGGACGGCAACGGGCGGGCCGCCTCCGTGTCAGGCAGGAAATATGCGTTCGCGCCCAACGATCAGAAGATCGAGGCCATCGCGCTTGAGAGCGACGGCAACAGCGGCGACGTGACTGTCACGATCCGAGTCGACGGCGCCGACCGGCGGATCGTGTGCGGACGCAACGAATGGCGAGAAGGCCGCGTCGCCTGGGCCCAGTTCCCCGCACAACCAATGGCGGCCAGCGGCGCCTGGACCGAAGACGACACCTTCACCGCCAAGCTCTGCCTCTACGAGACGCCGTACATCTATACGCTCCGCCTGAAGTTCGCCGGCCAGCAGCTCCAGTACGACTGCGAGGCCAACGTCAGCTTCGGCCGAACTAAAGAGCCGCAGTTGATCGGCCGGGCGCAATGAGCCGGCGTTTGTGGGGCGAGGCCTGCCTCGCCCCGGCGGACACACTACAGGCGGGCTTCCTCGTTGGGGACTTCTTTGTTGAGCGGGGTGGTCCACAGGAATACGGTGTGATCGTCGTAGGGGCCTTCGGCGTCTTCGACGGTGACGACCTGATCGGGCTTGACGCCCGCCATGTCGAAGTTGTGCGAAACAATCCGCACGCCGGGTGGGAGTCTGTCCAATTGGGGAATCAGCCGGACGTTCAAGTCCGGCAGCAGATACACCGTGATCACGCTGGCGCCGCCCAGGTCCAGTGTGAAGATGTCGGCCTTCTCGATGGTCACGAGATGCCCGACGCCCGCCTGCGCCACGTTCTGGCGCGCCATATCGATCACCCAGTCCACGATGTCGTAACCGATGGCCCGGCATCCGTACTGGCGGCGGCGGTGATCACGATCCGCCCGTCGCCGCAGCCGAGATCGTAGACCACGTCGTCCTGCGTCACCCGCGCCAGCTCGAGCATGCGGTCCACCACCTTCTGCGGCGTAGGCACATAGGACACATCGGGCCGGCGCGGGGCCGGCTCATCGGACAACGCCTTCTTGGCCAGCCGCACAACGTTCGGGGCCTGCTGCACGAGCAGCGCCGCAAGCAGAAGAGCCAGGACCGCCTTCGACCGGCCCAGCCTTCGTAGCGTCCCACGCACATCAGGCGGAAACCTCATCCTGTCTCCTTGTATTCCTTTTCCAGCATCCGTTTGCAGGTGACAACGAGGCAGCGTCCCGAGCGGCTTAGTCCGGTTTGCCCCGAGGCACGGCATTTTCCGTCGACGCCGAGGCGGTGTCGAGGAAAACGATGGCTTTCTCATACCATTCGGCAGGAGGTGTCTCGTGCCCCATGCCGGGGACCTGGATATAGAGCACGTGGCGCAGCTTCTTCTTGTAGCCGTATTCGTAATAGTCGTAGGTCTGCGCGCGGTTGGCGTCATGATCTCCCGTCAGGAGGACATAGCGTCCGCGTTTTCTGGCGAGAGCCAGGTAAGCCAATTGCGGCTTGGGCATGGGTCTCCAGAACTGTCCCGGCCGGCCGCTCACGGGCAGCGGCTCCCAGTATTCCACGCCCACGACGAAGATCCCGCCGCTGAAGACCTCCGAGTAGTGCATGGCCAGGATGCTGGCAACGCGTCCGCCCCCGGAATCACCGGAAACGTAGACGCGGTTCGGATCGATGTTGTACTTCTTCGTCATGTTGAAGACGGCATCGAGCGCCAGGGGCATCCTCCGTCCCGTCAGGTTGTGCTCGTTGCCGGACCGGTGGGCACCGATCCAGATGAGCTTGTGCTTGTCCATCAAGGCGGACCACCCTTCGGGCATGTCCCCCTTCTCGCCGGAACTGACCCAGACGAGAAGCCCGTAGGCCGCATCGCCGTTGTAGTCCGGCGGGACGTAGACCGCATACTTTTCCTCGCTGATCCGGTAATCGACGCCCTCCGGGAACCTCATCCTCGACCCCTGCTCCATCCGCTTGTGCACATTCCGCACGCTCGACTCCGGCCACCGCTCGCTGAACACCGCCTCGAACGCCCCCGTCCGAACCTCCCCCGCCTCCACAGTCGTGCCAAGGACGAGGCAAGCCAGGCATGCAACCACGCACGCGTTCAATCCCTTCTCTCTCACGTTCATAACCTATGCCTGATTCCTTTTGCACATCCCGCCTTAAACCAGCGGCACAAGTAGTTGTTCTGACCAGACAACGGGATCGCCCTCTTCCAGAGACAGACAAGACCACTGGCCGTTCTCGCTCCGGCGAAGCCAGTAGGCGCCCTCCCAGCTGTCACTCGTGATGAAGAAAGACCTGTCATCAAGCTGCAGAACATTGTTCGGAATCCACTTCTGGTGGCGAACCGCGTCGAGTACATCATCTGGAGGCCCCTTGACGGTGAATTCGAGTTCTTGGATGAGTTCGTCACCATTGAGCCGATAGAGCCCGGTGCGACCGGCGAGAACAAACGCGCCATCGGGCAGGGACGCAATCGCCGAGACAGCCGCACCTTGATACGCGTGCCGCCGATTGGGCCAGCCATCTTCGAGAAAACGAACGGAACTTCGCAGGATGGCAATCGAATAGTCCCCGGCCCTGGATCGACGAAACAGGCAATTCGACAGGTAGTGTTCGCCGACACACGCCCACAGATCGCCGTCGCTCGTCACACAATAAGAGACTACCTCGTGCCAGTGCGGTCCATCGGCGGCAAGCGCCCCCACGTCGCGATCGAGGACACTCAGATGCAGCGGCTCGCTCATGGTCAACCACCACAGGCGATTGCGGCTGCTACTGGAACGGTCGTCTTCCTCTCGAAAGAAGAGGGTATCGCCGTATAACCGCGGCGGTAGTCCGGACCGTGGCAGGAGGATGCCTCCGGAAGGAACGGCCGTCCAGGTGCGATCCGCGAGGCGATAGATCGTCTTGGTACACACGGCCAACAAGGACGGGCCGTCTATGCCCAGATCGGGCATCTCATCGTCCTGCGGCAAGGGCACCGTGAGGCGATCCTGGTTGCCGACGCCTGCGGCGACGAGCTTGCCATCGGCCAGGCCGGCGAACCACGCCCTGTCCCCGGCCACGACCGCCGCATACACCTCGTTGACTTCCGGCACACAAATCCTATGGAGCTTGCCGTCCGCCGGGTCGAAGTAGTATCCCTGCGTGTAGGAGTCCTCCCCTGGCTTCATCTTGCGGATCTGGCGCTCCGTCGGATCGAAGCCGTATCCGCGGTGGGCGAAGTCACCGTATTCCGACGTCGGGTGTACGTCGCCATTCGGATCTACATACGATTCGTGCATCGAGACCCACTTGGGTACCAGACGACCCTGGTGGTAGGCGGTAAGGAACACGCCGTTGCGAAAGGGACACGCCAAACGCGCCCGCACACCGGAATGACGGACGGCAATGGACACCTTGGGAACATCCCGCTTCTCGAAACGCAATCCGATCATCCTGTCCCGCAGCGCCGCGCGGGCCATAGGGATACGGTTCTCTTGCTTTTCGCGGAACCTCTTGTCTCTGGCGGCCCGCTCCTCCAGGCGGAAATCCCTGCCGTGTCGCTTGCACCAGAAGGTCGCGAGGATCGCCCCCGACATTTCGTCGGGATGTGTGAATCCCAGCTCTTGCATGTGCTTGGCCAGCGCGGAACCTGCCCACAGTCCCCAGGCATTGCGCATGCCCAGGCCGAGACTGAAATGATACCGGATCATGCCGTCTTCGGAGTCCATGGCATCGATCTTGGCCGGCTCTTTCGGGGACAACATCCGCTCCAGGCGCGCATGGGCCTCGGCCAAGCTGGCCGGGGACTCCCCCCATTCCTTCTTGAGGTCTTCCATCTGTGCCCGAAGTACCGCCGCGTACTGCGCCACGGGCAGTGCGATCGTCCGCTCCCGCTGCGGCGGATTCGTCGTGCCTGCCTCCTCTGCCGCGACCAGCGAGAAGGGCATCAAGACCAACAGGATCGAAACGATTCGCATCATTCTCCTCCCTCCGGACTGTTCTGTCCTTGATCCGTGCCTCCGTCGGTTGCGGCGGAGGATGTGCCGAAGACCGATGGTAATCGGTAGTCCTCAATGATCCGGATCAGTCCCGGATCCGCATCGTCGGGCAAGTTCGCAGGGTTGAAATCCTTCGGCACGGTATAGCTTTCCGTCAGTCGGCCTTGCTCGATTCGCACATAGGTGTATCCCGTCACATTGAAGACTGTGAACGTATAACCCGGCCAGCCGGCGTCCTCCTGCGTGGCGTACCCATGCTTGATCCGGTATACACCGCTGACCCAGTTGGCGTCGACAACCCCGTCGACGACTCGCTCGCCGAACAGCGTAGTCAGATCGAGTTCCTCCGTGTCAATGCTGTAATAGCTCAGGCCGCTATACAAATCGATGCCCGCTATGCAGAGCTTGTCGTCTTCGATCCGCCAACGACAGTGAGGCGCGCCACACTTGGCCAGGTTCTCCCAGTTGTAGGGCCAGTTGAGATGCCTGTCGCCATAGAATACAAACAGAGGGCTCCGCCTCTCGTACCCTGTCGCCAGACGACAGTTCTGCCCCTCGTATTCAATCTCGTCGTCCTCGCTCAGGCGGTAGTAGTAGGTGACGTAATTGTCGTTGAGGATCAGCATGCGGTACTTGGCCTTCAGCGCTTCGGACCACAGGGGCCTTGTCGCCGGTTCCGACAGGATATCATAGTCCTCGGACGTGATGATCTGCGTATCGACCACGTTCCCGTCTCGTATCTGGAACAAGTATGATACATAGGCGTCCCCAATCTTCACATAGCAGTCGAGGATACCGCTGAACCAATCGGCGAACATCTCGCCGCTCTCCGAGGCGGGTCTGGTCCTGGACACCACCCCATACTCATTGGGCTCATGTGATTCGATGACATACTTGTATCCGCCCGTCGGATCGCAGACATAACCGTCAACCCGAATCTCCGACAGATAGAATTCGCTAGCACGTATCTTCCAGACGGCGACGTGACCCCGGTAGTTGCCGGTTGAGTACGCCACAAACGGGTACTCCAGTCTGTTCTCGTAGTAGTACGTCTCCAAAGGAGAGAGATACGCCCAGTCTGTATGCACTTTCATCTCGATGTCGGCGTATTGCAGCAGATCAGGCGCCTGCGGCGTGGCGAGCCCCGTTCGCGACACAACCAGCAGAATCAGAACACCGAAGGTGGGTCTCATGCGTCTGTCCTCCAACATCACGGTCCCGTTTGTCAACGCGGCCTCTACTGTCCCGAATCGGGATGACAGATCTCGATGCCGGTGAGCTTGCGCTTCGTGTGAAGACCTCCAAGAAGGTGAGCGATACAAAGGTGTCCGGTAATCTCTCCGAATGACTGCTTCCACATTCCGCGTCTCCTTTGCCTATCGATGGTATTGTAGCATCGCGGAACGGGCCGGTCAAGTCACGCATCTGCTGGAGATGGCGAGCTTCGCGGGACGCCTCTGTACAGGCTCTGTTTGCTGAACGAGATACGAGATACGAAACACGAGATACGGGGGCTTGGGGCGACGGCAATACGGGGTCGAAATGTCAGGCGGGAAGGGGTATGCTGTGGGCGCCGGGTCGGGCGTGGGAATAGTCGGTCGATGCGGCCAGAAGGGACAGATCGCGAAAGGAGTGGTGGCATGCAGATGAATCGTCGTGCGTTTTTGAAGGCGGCTGGAGCGGGGTTGTGCCTGGCCGGTTTGAAGGGTGCGAAGGCGCTGGCCGACGTGGCGCCGAAGAAGCCCAATATCGTGCTGGTCATGGCCGACGACCAGGGCTGGGGCGACATGGCCTACAACGGCCACCCGAGGCTCCAGACGCCGAACTTCGACGAGATGGCCCGCGCGGGCCTGCGGTTCGACCGCTTCTACGCGGCCGCGCCGGTCTGCTCGCCCACGCGAGGCAGCGTGATGACCGGCCGGCACCCGAACCGCTTCGGCTGCTTCAAGTGGGGCCACTCGCTGCGGCCTCAGGAGGTGACGGTCGCCGAGGCGCTCCAGATCGGCGGCTACACCACCGGCCACTTCGGCAAGTGGCACCTCGGCTCGGTCTGCAAGGGCAGCCCGGTAAATCCCGGCGCCAGCGGCTTCGACGAGTGGCTGTCGGCGCCGAACTTCTTCGACAACGACCCGATCCTCAGCCGGGAAGGAACCGCCATCCAGATGCACGGCGAAAGCTCGATGGTCACGGTCGATGCGGCTATTGAATTCATCCGCAAACACGCCGAGGCGCCCTGGCCGTTCCTGGCGGTGGTCTGGTTCGGCTCGCCGCACCTGCCGCACGAAGCCATCGAAGAGGATCGCGCCCTCTACGAGGACCAGGATGAGAAGCTCCAGCATTTCTACGGTGAGATCACCGGCATGGACCGCGCGTTCGGCAAGCTGCGAAGCGAGCTGCGCTCGCTCGGTATCCACCAGAACACGATCCTGTGGTATTGCAGCGACAACGGGGGCCTGCCCGGCGTCGGCACCACCGGCGGCCGGGGCAACAAGGCACAGATTTACGAGGGCGGCCTGCGCGTCCCGGCGATCCTCGAATGGCCCGCCGCGATCCCGAAGCCGCGCACGACCGATGTCCCCTGCAACACATCGGACATCTATCCGACGCTCCTGGAGATCGCGGGCGTGACCGTGGACAATCAGCCGCCGCTGGACGGGATCAGCCTGGTCCCGCTGATCGAAGGCAGAATGACGTCACGGCCCAGGCCGATGGGCTTCTGGGACCACCCTACGCGAGGCGTATCGACCCCGAGCAAGGAATGGATGGCGAGCCTGCTCGAAGCGCAGAAGGCAGGCAAGGCGGTCGATGACACTTCGCGTCTGCGGCTGGACGCGGGCGAGATCACAGAACAGTATTCGGAAAATCACTTCCCCGGCCACGCGGCATGGCTCGACTGGCCGTGGAAGCTGCATCGAATCGAGAAGGGCGACGACGTGACAATCGAGCTGTACAACCTCGCCGACGACCCGCAGGAGAGCAACAACCTTCTTGAACAGCAGTCCGAGCGGGTCGAGACGATGAAGACACAACTCGAAGCGTGGCTCGCATCGGTCGTGCGAAGTCTCAACGGCGGTGACTACAAATAGACATGCAGATGAGCCATGCCCGACGAAGAAACCGGCTCTGTTACATCCTCGCGCTTGGGGTGACGATTGCGGTCGGCCTGTTTTCGCGCTCGTCCGCCGCGGACCACCTGCCGGGGCTCGTGCGAACCTATGCCGGCGATACCCTCTGGGCCCTGGCGGTCTTCCTGGCCCTCGGCCTGGTCTTGCCCAGGGCCGGCACGATGCGACTGGCCATCTGCGCCGCGACGATCTCTTACGGTGTCGAATTGAGCCAGCTTTATCGGGCGCCGTGGATCGATGCGCTGCGGCGTACGATCCCCGGCGCCCTCCTGCTGGGTTTTGGGTTCCAGTGGAGCGACCTGATCTGCTACAGCGTCGGCATCCTGCTCGGCGCAGCAGCCGAATCCGCGACGGCCCAGAGGGCTTCCACGACGGCACCTCAATCCGCCCGATCGCCACAGCCGCCTTGAAAACAGATCGAGCAAGAAAACCAAAAAGGGCCAAGGGCTTGCGGGAAGGAGGAAAATCCCAATAGAGGCATCCGCAGACCCCCGGCCATTTCGCAGGCGTCCGCCAGGACACCAATGTGGATACGAAAAGACCGTCAGAAGCGGAAAATTTCTTTCCTTGCCGACGGCTTCCCGAACGCGATGTGGCGGCGATAATGGCCCCATTCCGCCTCGGCAGCCTTCCTAAACCTCGTTTTTGGCCCAATAATGAGGTTTCTGGCACTCCGCCAAAGCACAAATAGCCCAGAGTCTCCCGACCGTCGGTGCGTCGAGAGTATGGAAAAGAATTCGCTGGTCCGGGGATTTTCCTTGTGGCGTCGGAGGGGACATGGTGTTATGATGTTTTTGAGTAGTGGATTTTGCCTCTAAGCCCCCGCATAGTCTCGCTTCCTCTCCCTCATCAAATTGCGGGGGCTCTTTTTTGCACCCAAAGAGGGCTTCTCCCCTGCGTACCAGTGGAACCCGCTGCCCCAAGGGGCCCATTCCGGGCGTCCCAGACGGTTCGCGGCACGCAGGCGGGGGCGAGGGACACCAAAATACGTAGTTTCCCCAATTGACCACGGCGACGCATAACCTATGGTTTGGACAGGAGAAGGGAGCCCATGTGGAACTTGGGCGAAGGAGTAGCGGCATGATCGTGAATCGGGTGGAGCTGGTGATCACGGCGTTGGTTCTGATCATCGGCGTGATCCTCATGCTGAGCTTCCTGCTCTCAGGGACATAGCGGCCTTGGGCGCCCCGGCGGACAGTCCGGTTCGCATCTTCCCTTCCGATCAGCCATATCTCAAAGTCAGCCGTCAGACACCCGGTATGCGCATCTGGCTGCCCCTGCGAGGCCACGGTGGTGCATGAGCATCCTCTGTAATCTTCACATCGCCTCGCCCACAGTCCCGCGCGCCGAGAAGAGGACTCGTAACCTCGGCCCAGAGATGCTATGTTATGCGCGCTGCGTCGGGCGTTGCGACTCGGCAGGGGCGCGGTCAGCGGGCGGAACGAAAGAAGACATAGAGGATACTCTTCATGACAACGAGAAGATTCGATTCCAGCAGCAGACGGAGATCCATGACGCGTCGCGACGTGCCGGGCGCCGCCGCGACGGCAGCCGCCTTCACAGTGGTCCCCCGCCATGTCCTGGGCGGCGCAGGTAACACGGCCCCCAGCGAGAAGGTCAACGTCGCCATCATCGGCGCCGGCGGCCAGGGCATCGTCAACATGAAGCAACTGTTCAACGAGCCCAACGCCCGCGTCGTGTCCCTGTGCGACGTCAATGACGAAAGCGACTACAGCATGTTCTATTACGGGGATACCGCGGGGCGCAAGCCGGCTCTCGCACTGGTCCGCCGGCAGTACGGCGCGCCTTGTCCGACGTATCGCGACTACAATGAAATGCTGGACAAGGAAGACATCGATGCGGTGCTGCTGGCAACGCCCGATCATTCACACGCCGTCATTTCGCTGGCCGTGATCGCCAAGGGCAAGCACCTCTACTGTGAGAAACCGTTGTGCCGGACCGTGTATGAGACGCGCGTCGTGACCGAGGCCGCCCGCAAAGCCGGTATCGCCACCCAGCTCGGCAACTTCGGACATTCCAGCGAGGACATCCGACTGACCTGCGAATGGATCTGGGACGGCGCGATCGGCGAGGTGCATGACGTCTATGCGTGGACCAGCACCGGCGCCAACCGCTGGACGTCGCTGAAAGAACGCCCGAAGGAGACACCTCCGGTGCCGGCCGGCTTCGACTGGGACCGATGGCTCGAACCGGTGCCGCCGAGGCCATACCATCCCGACTATGCGCCGGTCCGCTGGCGGGCCTGGTGGCAGTTCGGCTCGGGAACGATCGGCGATTTCGCCTGTCACCACCTCGATCCGGCCTTCTGGGCGCTGAAGATCGACCAGTGCGAACGGTTCAGCGTCGAGGCCAGCTCGTGCGGCGTGACCGAGGAGACGTGCCCGTCCGCGTCGCTGATTTACTTCGACGTCCCGGCCCGCGCGGGCATGGGTCCGGTGCGTATCACCTGGTACGAAGGCGGCGTGATGCCCCCGCTTCCGGCCGAGCTGGAGGCGGGCCGCAGCCTCGGCGAACATGGCATCCTCTTCGTCGGCACCAAAGGCTCCATCCTCGGCGAAGGCTGGGGCCGGTCGCCGCGCATCATTCCCGAATCGAAGATGCAGGCGTACAAGCGGCCGCCCCGGACTCTGCCCCGTGTCACGGGTCATCACAGCAACTGGCTCGACGCCTGCCGGGGCAAGGCCAGGACAACCACGCACTTTGACTACGCTGGCCCGCTGACGGAATTCGTGCTGATGGGCAATGTGGCGCTGCGGGCGGGCCGCAAGCTCGACTTCGACTGGAAGAAGATGAACGTCACGAACGCGCCCGAGGCCAACGCGTTCATTCAGCCCGGCTACCGCCAGGGGTGGACCATCTGAAGGGAACCACCATGCCGAAGGTACGAGTCGCCATGTGCCAGACCGTCTGCCTCGACGGGGATCGAAAAGGCAATCTCGCCCGCGCTGAGCGGGCGGTAGCCAAGGCGGCGGCGGGCAAGGCCGAGATCGCGTGTCTGCCCGAGATGGCAATCTACGGCTGGGTCAACCCCGACGCGCACGAGAGGGCCCACCCGATCCCGGGGGACGACTCCGAGCGCCTCTGCGAGATGGCGAAGAGATACGGCGTCTTTCTCTGCGCGGGCCTGGCGGAAAAGGACGGCGAGCACCTGCACGACAGCGCGCTTCTGATCGACTGCCGCGGGCGAATCCTGTCGAAGCACCGCAAGATCAACATTCTGACAGAGCTGATGACGCCTCCCTACACGCCGGGTCGGGACGTCACAATCACGGAGACGAAGTTCGGCAGGATCGGCCTGCTGATCTGCGCCGACACGCACAGCGCCGAGATCCTCACGAGCATGCGGGAGTTGCATCCCAAGCTCGTGATCGTTCCCTACGGCTACGCGGCACGCGAGGAATCCTGGCCTGAGCACGGTAAGGCTCTGGAGGAGGTCGTCGCCACCGCCGCCAGGACGATCGGCGCGCCGGTGGTCGGCACGAACCTGATCGGACAGATCACGCACGGCCCCTGGACCGGTATGACCTACGCCGGCCACAGCGTCGCCGCCGACAAAACCGGCAAGATCGTCGCTGTCGCCAGAGACTTCGACCCCGACGTCAGGATCGTCACTCTGACTCTCGACGAATAGAGACAGCTGCAGCCGATCCCGGCACGCCGGGACGCGAGAGAGATTGCGAATGAGTCTGCGGATGCGAACTTGTTGTTCCGTCCCCGCCACGCTGAAGACGCCGCACTTCGACCTGACCGGCCGCTATGGCTTCTTCTGGTGGACCAACAACGCCCGAGCCGATGGCACGCGGCCGTGGCCTGCGGCGCCGCCCCAAACGTTTGCCGCGCACGGCGCCGGTCGCAATTTCATCTTCGTGATTCCCGAATGGCGTCTGGTCCTGGTGCGTCTGTCCCCGGAACCGCCCAGCGACGCAGCCGCGGGCACCGTGAGCGAAGCCGTCTGGAACCAGTTCTTCGCCCACCTCCAACTCTCCCTCACGCAATGACACGTTTGCGTTGGCGCGCCGTATCGACCCCCGTTCGCCACGTCTGCCACAGTGGCAGTTACACATCAACCAGCGCCGAGGGATGACCCAAGCGTATCTTTCTATCAGAGGCAGGGTTACGAACTGTAGTAGTGCGTTGGTACATCTTTTGCACCTCTGTGTATGACGACGGCGCAAACCGCAGACGCCGGCGTTCGTAGACAAGAACAGAACGATGCGGATGCAAACCGTTTTGCCAAAGGACCATAGACATGTACAGGATGTGGAACAACTTCAAGACGACGCTGCTATTGTCGGGCCTGATGGGCTTGTGTCTGGCGGTGGGCTACCTCGTCGGCGGGCGAGCGGCGCTATTGCCGGCGTTCGCAATCGGGGCGGGCATGAACCTCCTGGCCTATTTCTTCAGTGACAAGATTGCATTGGCGACGATGCGGGCCATAGAGATCGGTCCCGACGACGATCCGGCGCTCTGGCAGATCGTCCGGACGCTGGCGGGCCGCGCGGGTTTGCCCATGCCCAGGGTCTATATCTCGCCGGCGCCGGCGCCGAACGCGTTCGCCACGGGCCGCAACCCGAAGCACAGCGCCGTCTGCGTCACCCAAGGTCTGCGGCAGATGCTTTCTCGCGACGAGCTCGAAGGCGTCATCGCGCACGAACTGTCGCACATCCAACACCGAGACATTCTCATCAGCACAATCGCCGCGGTGATCGCCGGCGCCATATCGTGGCTGACCTATCTGGTCTTCTGGGGCGACAGCGACCGGAGGTCCAATCCGCTGGTGGCTCTGGTCCTGATGATCCTCGCGCCCCTGGCAGCGGCGCTGCTTCAGATGGCAATCAGCCGCAGCCGCGAGTTCGAGGCGGACCGTCGCGGCGCTGAGCTGGTCGGCAGCGGACGCGGCCTGGCCCAGGCGCTTCAGAAGCTCGACGCGATGAGCCGGCGCATTCCCCTGCGCGTGCCCGACGCCCAGAGCAACATGTTCATCGTTGCGCCGCTCACGGGCAGCGACATGGCCAAGCTGTTCATGACGCATCCGCCCACGAACGATCGCATCGAACGGTTGCTTCGGATGGGCCGCTGACCGGAGGCGCATCCTCACGGGACCGTGAGCAGGCAGCGATTCTCACTTCACGACCGGGGTCAGGACAATATTGCGGTACTTGATGCCGGTATGATCGCCCTGGAGGTAGATGGGGCCGGGCTTGAATTCGTCGGACCATAGCGCCCCACCGGTGCAGCCCAGCAGCGGCTCGTTGTCGATGATCGTCGTGCCGTTGAGCTTGACGGTCACGTGGCGATCCACAAGCGTGATGTCCATCGTCTGCCACTGGCCGGCGGGCTTCTCGGCGTTGACGCGAGGCGTGATCCGGCTGTAGATGGCGCCCATGTTGTGCGAATCGAGCGGCTGCCCGAAGCTGTCGGTGACCTGGACTTCGTAGATGCCGCGCAGGTAGACCCCGCTGTTTTCGCGCCGGCCTACGTTCACTTCGAGCTTGAGATTGAAATCCTCGAACAGCGCCTTGGTGCGAAGGTTACCGTACGAAATGTGGCGTTCGCCCTCCTTCTGAGCGGGATTATTGACAAGAACGCCGTCAACAATCGACCAACCGTTGGTCTGGCCCGGATGGGTCAGCTCCCAGCCGTCGAGGCTGGTCCCATCAAATAAGGGGATCGGCTGGCCGAATTTCACCTTGGCCAGGTCCGGCCTGGCCGGCAGATCGGGGATTCGCTTGCCCGTGAACTCCCGTTGATCGAGACCGATGCCGTTTCGATGAGGCTGCATTTGTGTCAGTTGCATGCTGTCGCCGTAAACCTTCGCGACGAGAACCTCGGGGAATGTCTGCGTGCGAACCACCTTGCCCGAGGCATCCTTGCGGTCCACCTTCTGAAGACGAACCACATACAGACTGTCTTCGATCAGGAAGACGCTGTCGACCGGGACGACGCTGCCGCCGCCCCAGAGGACACTGGCGTCGAGGTATCCATCCTCCTGCGTGACACCGAGCCAGCCGGCACCCCCACCGGGAATGGTCAGAGCCCAGCGCCCGATGTACGGATCGGCCTCGCCGGCACCCGAAATGGAAACGTCACCGAACAACAGGATCAGAGAGGTCAACACAAAACAAGTGCCTTTGCCCATGAGAGTCACCTTTCATCATAATTGAGCATGCTGAGGGTGGGCCTGCGGCCCAGGTATTATGAACGGCGCCGATTCTAACGCGAAACCGGGCCGCCTTCAACAGAAGTTCGAAAGATGAAGTCTGCAGTGCGGGACCGTCTTTGTCCCCAATTTCTGTTGATCGGGCCGCGTCGTCACGATAGAATCCCTACAAAGACCGGTGCAAGGAGTGGACTATGTCGAAAAGCAAGTCGATCACGCTGCGTATCGATGAAGAATGGTACAAGGACCTGTCGGCGTTGGCGGGGACCTATGGGGTTTCGGCGGAAGAAGTCGTTCGTCAGTCGCTGCCCGATGTCGCCGTGACGCGTTTGTTCTTCCAGTGCAAGGACTACCTAGGCGAGATGCAGTGGGACGAGGTGGCCAATGTCGGACGCGCGGCGATCCGCGATCATCTGAGGGCCAAGTACATGGAGGGACTCTCGGCGCATGTGGCGCGGCTCGGTGTGAGCCTGGAGCATCCGACCGGCGCAGAAGTCGAGGCGGCCAAGAAGCGGGCGCTCGACGAACTGAGGGCCGACACGGACCATCCGCTGGACTGCCAGATCGCCCGCGCCGAGGAAGACTCGGTCTATCTGGGCTACCTGTACGAAGCGTGGAAGAAGGCCCAGGCCGGCGATCCGGAGTACACCATTTCTCAGGTCGATGTCTTCCCGAATACCAGCACGCGGGACGCCGCCGCCAAACCGCCCCAGAAAACCTGGGCCGTCCTCAAGTCCGGCCGTATCGTCTGACCCCCATCTCCCAACGCTCCGTTGGCGACATCGGATCCCCCAACCCAGGCGACGTCGTCTGCCGAGTTTTCTGGCATTCTTCCGCGTTTTTTCGCGCACTTTTGTGGGGGTCGTCTCATCTGTATGATGTCGTCGACGAACAGAGGCCTCTACAGGTGATCGAGCGGTGCAAGGGAACGCGGAAAACGAAATCGTGGAGGCAGCCCGCCGGGGTGACGCGCAGTCCTTCGGGATGCTGTACACGCGGCACTACGTGTCAATGGTCTGGCTGGCTTATTCGGTCCTCCTGGACCGGACACTGGCCGAAGACGCAGCCCAGCAGGCCTTCGTCAAGGCCTGCGAGAAGCTGCCCGGCCTGAAACGTGCGGACCGATTCGTTCCCTGGCTGGCACAAATCTGCCGGAACGAAGCCCATCAGCTCCTTCGCAATCGCAAGCGGGCACAATCCGCGATGCCGATCGATGCTGATGACAAGGCCGCCCCTGTATCGGAAGACCTCGACCTGGGTTTGGTCAAGGCGGCGGTCGACCGACTGGCCCCGATGTATCGCGAGATCATCGTGCTGCACTACTACCAGCGGATGGACTACCGGCAGATCGCCGCGACCCTGGGCATCGCCGGCCATACCGTGCGAGGCAGGCTCTTTCGAGCCCGCAGGAAGATCGAACAGACACTCAGACGAAACGGGTTTCCCCAGAGGTGACGCCCATGGTGCGCCCCGACAGAGTCAACTGGTTGGATGAGGCCATCGCCCGGACGGCGCCGGGCTGGTCGCCTGTGCCGGACTTCGACGCCTGGCGGAGCGAACACGCTCACGCTCTGGAAACCCTGACCCAACGAGCACAGCGGAAGGCGCATCGTGTCGGCCCCGTGCCGGCCGCGATCGCATTCGGAAGAGAACTGATGAGAAACCCCCTGATAAGACTGGCGGCGGCCGCTCTGCTGGCGGTTGCAGTGTTCATCCTGGTCCGGCACCTGAGCAGGCGGGAGACTGCGACGCCGACGTCCGAGCGGCAGATCGTTGAGACTGCAATGCACGATCAGACCACGCTCACGGCCGATGCCGCACAAGCCGAGTTGATCCGTGCGGAGGGGCTGTTCCGTCAGAGCGATGTGTCCGGCCTGCTGACGCTCATGGAGACCGGACGGTATGGAACCAAGGTGAAGATTGCCGGCTACCTCGAACGGATCGGCAATGCATCAGCCCTTTCTGCCCTGGAGCCTCTGGCCGCCCAGTGGCAGGGCGCGCCGGATACGAATCCTTTCCGGAAGGCCATCGACGCCATTCACCGGCGGGAAAAACCCGCCGCCGAGCGTGAGCCCGCGCGGGCCGAACCCAATGCGGTCTCCGAACAACAACCCGAAGGGGCGCCGTCCAGCCGGAGCGAGAGATCGGCTCCGCAATCTCCGGCAGCGCCGGCGGAAGGCCGCGAGCTCGTCACGTACGCAGGCAGAGTCGTCGACGAGACGGACGATGCCGTGCCGGGCGTCCACGTATGGGGACAGGTGTTGAGCAACACCTTCCGGAACTCCGTTCTCGCGCAGGAGACACTGACCGATACTGATGGCAGGTTCCACTTGACCACTGCTCGCCCTGTGGAAGGTACGGAGATCCTCCGTGTCCTCTATTTCGACCATGCCGACTACGGCTTGGGTTGGCACACCCTGGCCGGCTCGGACGCCGACGAGAGCATCCAGGTGACGCTGTACGCGCCCGGTGCCGTGGCTGGAGTCGTGGTCGACAGGCTCGGTCAGCCGGTCGCCGACGCTCGGATTGAGGCAGACATGCGTCTATCTGCCAACGGGCAGACAGATCAACTGATGCTGTGGGATCTGACCCACAAGTACGTCTACGCCGACACCAGCGACGGCGACATGCAGATCTTCCCCCAGGGTTGGCAGTTGCTTGGAAGACAAGCGCCGCCCCTGTCCATCGCGAAGTGGTACAACAGCAAGCCGCAGACGCTGGAGGAGCTTCGCGGGAAGGTCGTTCTGCTGCAAATCGGCGTGCTCCTGCCCCTCTACGGGGAGGACCTGACCATGATACAGAAGGTGGCGGAGAAGTACGCCGGCCGGGGGCTGGAAATCATCGCGGTCCATCAGTCGCTGGATGTCACCTGGGGCGGCGAGGTCACCGAGGACGACCTCCAGAAACTCGTCCGCGACGGCCATGTGCCGTTTGCCTTCTGTCTCGACCAGAAGCGACAAACCTGTAGCGCGTACGCGCCCAAGGCCACACCCGCTCTGTATCTGATCGACCGCGAGGGACGCGTGGTCATTTCTCCCACGAAGGACAACATCGAGACCTGCATCGACCAACTACTCGGACGCTGAGCGGTCAACGCCGGCGGGGGTTCAGAAGGTGAAAGGCCAGGGCGACGGCGATGAGGGCGGCGGTGCCGACGGCGCCGGTGAGGATCGGATCGAACCGAGGCTGAGCCCATTTCCAACCAGCGGGGAGATTCCTCGCGAAAGTCCCCCAGACGATGACCGCAAGGTTGACCACGACCACGACAAGACTCTGCCACGGTGCAAGACGGACCCGCAGCACACTCAGAGCAAACATGGCCAGGATGATTCCACCAAAAATGCCCGAAATCTGCCACCAAATGTCCAACGTGCTCTTCTCTGAGCAGATCAGCAGGATCGCCAAGCCTGTACCCAGAAGACCCAAAACAACCGTCACGGTACGCAGACATCGCAGACTCGCCCCGTCGCTGGCCTGCGGATGGAAGAACCGTTTATAGAAGTCCATGAGCAGGACGGTTGCGGAACAATTGAGGGCGGAATCGACGGTGCTCATGGCGGCGGCCGCCACCGCGGCCAGGACGAGACCCTTGAGCCCCGCCGGAAGCTGCGTCGCAATGAAGTACGGAAAGGCTTCGTCGCCCTTGGTGACGGCTGCGCCGGCCGAACCAGTCGAGTAGAAGGCAAACAGGGCCGTCCCGATGTACAGGAAGACCGCAGTCATCGGGATATAAATCAGCATCGCGATCCAGATGGACCGCCGGGCCTGGCGCTCCGTCGGCACAGAGGAGTACTTCTGCACGAAGTTCTGGTCCGCCAGTAGGTTGCGGAGGTTCTCCGTGACGCCGTAGATCACCATCACCCAGATGGTTCGCGATGAGAGCGACAGGTCCCAACTGCCCAAACTGAACTTGCCGGCGTCCACCGCCGCCTGGATCAAAGGATCGGGGCCGGTGCATATCCGCAAGGACAGGCTTACCACACAGAACAGCAGGCCGGCGATCATGATGGCCGACTGCAAAACATCCGTCCAGATCACGGCCTCCATGCCTCCCAGCAGGGTGTACAGGATGGTGACCAGCCCAACAATGACAATGATCAGCGCAATCGGCCAGTTCAGGAACTGGCTCAGCAGCAGACTCACAAGGTACAGGATCACCGCCGTTCGGCCTACGATATAGAACAGGAAGGACATCGCGGCGTAGACGCGCCCCCAGGCACCGATCCGCTCTTCGAGGAACTCGTAGACGGACAACAGCTTCATCCTCCGGTAGTACGGCACGGCGTATCGGCAGGCCAGCCACGCGACCGGGAAGATCGCCAGCGAAAAGATGAGCGGATGCCAGTTGCTGTCATACGCTTTGCCCGGCGTGGCAATGTACGAGATGCTGCTGGTGTAGGTGCTCATGATGGCCAAGCCGGCGGCCCAGGCGGGGATGGATCGCCCGGCCACCATGAATCCCTCCGCCGTGCGGCACTTGCGGCTGTAGTAGATCCCCATCCCGACGACCACGGCGCAGTACGCCGCCAGGATCGCCATGTCGAATGCGCCAAGGTTTGTGACCATAGTCCCTCACTGATTCGTCGTCAGGCCAGTCCGTTCGTTGTGATACCGATCTGCTCGATGTACTTCTGCACGATCTGTCGCTCCGGCCCGCGGAAGCGGTGCAGCGGTTCGGCCATGAAGTCGCTGCAGATCCCCAGGCACGAGAGCGCACACTTGAGGCCCTTCAAGAAGCTCGATTCATACCGCCCCACGCGGTAGATCGTTCGGCCCAGCTCGACCACCTTGCGATGCAGCGTCTGGACGCGGGCCATGTCCTGTGCATACGCGGCTTCGTACAGATCGACGTACAAGCGAGGCAGCAGATTGGCGCCGCCGCAGATTCCGCCGTGTCCGCCGAGCAGGACCGTCTCGGCCAGCAGCATCTCCGGTCCCATCAGCAGCGCGAAATCCGGACGGTCGGCCATGAGAAACTGGAGGTGGCGGAAGTAGATCATGTTCGTCGAACTGTCCTTCAGTCCGACGATGCCGGGCATGTCCGCCGCGGCCTGGACCGTCTCCGGATCGAACATCGCCCTGGGATAATTCGGAAGGTTGTACAGAAACGCCGGCAACGGCAGCTGCGGCACAAGGTGACGGAGGAATTCGAGCAACTCCGGCTGGCCCGCCGGATAGTAGTGCGGCGCCGGCAACACCAGCCCGTCGGCGCCGGCCTCGGCTGCCTTATGCGCCAGACTCAACGCCTCGACGAACGAGGTGTCGATGATGCCCACCAGAACCGGGACGCGATGGTTGACCTGGGCACAGACCCGACCGACCAGTTCGTGCCGCAGGCGATGGCTCAGGCTCGGCGCCTCGCCCATCGTGCCGAGGATAAACAGGCCGTGAACCCCCCCCGGCCAGGATATGCTCGACCAGCCGCTCCAGACCGCTCACGTCGAGCGTGTCGCGGTCTTCCAGAGGTGTCACCATCGGCGGGATGATCCCGCGCAGCGGCCGGGCCAGACAACCCGCATCCGATCCCATCGCACATCTGCTCCAACAAAGGTCCCGTTCGTAGTGTGCCCGTAAGAGCCTGCCCCTTCAACGGCGTTCAGGGCAGGCTCTGAACTTGCCGAAGGGGCATATGATGAAGGCGCAACGCCTTCCGGCGTCACTGCAAGCCGATCCGACATCATACCACCAAACCGCGGCCGCACCAGTCCCTATCCGCGGCGTGCCGACGCCGTGCCCGACGGCGGCACGAAGGCCTTGCCCCGGGCGCTGACGGGGCGGTTCAACACCCAGGACCCGTGGCGCGCCGGTCGCGAGATCTGCTGGCGGTATGGCGTCCGACGATTCTGATCCGCCTCACGCCAAGCGGGCCAGCAACTCGTCAAGAGACACCGTGGCGAAGCCGGCCGCCGCATCGCTGATCCCGTAGGGGATCACGAGCCATCCGTTGTGGACGAGCCCGCCACACGAATAAACAACGTTGGGGACATAGCCCTTGCGTTCCTCAGCGGTGGCCATCAGCAGCGGCTCGGCCAGCCGGCCGAGCACCTTCGTCGGATCGTCGCGGTCCAACAACGTCGCACCGATGCAGTAGTGACGCATCGGACCGACCCCGTGCGTCAGCAGCAGCCAGCCCGCCTCCGTCTCGATGGGCGAGCCGCAATTGCCGATCTGAATGACCTCCCAGGGGAACTGGGGCTCCTGAACTTTAACCGCCTCGTCCCAGATCAGAACGTTGTCGGATCGGAGGATGAAAAGGTTCTCGCCGTCGATGCGACCGCTCATCATGAAGTGCCCGCCGACTTTGCGCGGGAACAGCGCCAGCCCCTTGTTGCGGGCGCAGCGTCCATGCAGAGTGCGGACGCGGGCCAGGTTCGGCTCGCGCATTTCAACGATCTGCGGCAGGATCTGCCGCCCGTTGTAGGCGGTGTACGTGCCGTAGTAGCGCACCGAGCCGTCGTCGTCGGTGAAGCGGACGATCCGCATGTCCTCCATACCCTGGCTCTCGGCTTCGCAGATCGGGAACAGGACGGCGTCCGTGATACGGCCGTCCGGACTGGTCTCAATGTCATAGTCGCAGCTGGCCAGCCACTCGAAGCCGGCCGACTCGCTGTCGGGGCGCAATAGACCTTCAACAACTGCCTGAGGACCATTGATCGCCTCGCGCAGATCCTCGGCGGTGAACCGCTCGCCCAGCCTGCGCAGAACAACTTCCATGATCGTGTCGCGCACACCCAACTCGGCCAGCTTGACGCGAAATTTCGCCTTGCTGAATCGCTCGTACTCGGCGCGGCGCATCGGTTCGTGGTACGGTCCGGCCGGCTCCAGCACGATCTCGCCGACGGCGTTGATGACCCCGCGCCGAAAGACAATCGAACTGAGATGCCCTTCGCCGACGGCCCGCAGACTCATCACGAAACGAAGAGAGCCGCTCTCCAGGCCGCTCTGATCGATCGCGGGCGTCATGGACGGATTGAACAGGGCCGCGGAGGCGAAGGCGTACTCCATGGTGAAGCACGCGCCGATGTAGAGCTTCCGTTCTACGCTGGCATCCGGTGGCATGGCGACCCGCTTGGCCGCTTGTTCGTAGTGAGCCAGGAAGATGTTATCCAGACCAGCGGGAAGGTGGGCGAAGCTCGCGCGTGTCGAATCCAGCAGACGCCGGATCTGCTCGTCGTCCAGCGCGTTGATGCGGGCGATCACATTCTGCGCACGGTCGGCCCCCAGCCAGAAGAAGCGAGTGATCGTCAAGCTGGCATCCGCCGTCAGTCGCACCGGCGACCGCTTCACCACCAGAGGCGGTGTCGTCATTCTTCTGCCCCCTTCGGAGATTGTACGCAGGGGCGAATCATCATTCGCCCGCACTGCCGCCGATTATAGCCGCCCGGCCCTCTGCCGCAACCACCTCGGACCCGCCCGGCCGGGCGCCAAAATACGTACTTGTACGGATAGACTTCCACAGGAGACTCTCACATCGTAGTGAACGGTACAGGCGCGGCTGCCGATGCGATCACCGCCGCCGCAGAAAGCCCAACCGGTAGCCGGTTGAAACCGCGCAAGCGGTCCCCCCGGCATCCCCCACGCCGGTCCGGGATGTCGCGGGCCGTCTGCGGACGGCGCCATACCTCCGGCAGTGAAAGGACAGCGATGCAGCATGGAAGCGACGCCACGGACACATCTCGTTCCCATTCAAACCATCCTTGAAAGGAGGCAACGTATGGCGACAAGACACACACAGCGATTATGGTGCCTCGCTCTGGAGAAGTCTCGACGTCTGGGTGTTTGCTCTTCAGAATGCCCGGTTCCTGACGCGATCAGGGTGCGAGGTTTTATCCCATTCTTGACGCGAAAGCACCATCGAACATTGACCAGTGTCAAGTGATTATACGACTATCTATCGAACCGCTGAACTTGGCAGGAGGTACTGCAATGAATGCGAACTGTCTTACCAGAATCCTGGTCGCGTCACTATCGATTGTCTGTATGAGTATGACATCGAGTAGAGCAGCAGAATACTGGATTCCTTATGTCGATTCCACACTTGGTTCAAGTGCGACCTATTCCCAGATTGTCATCCAGACTGCGTTTCGAACAAGTGTAGACGTAGATTTCAGTTGTGACGGTACAATCGATAATACGTACCTGCTGCAACGTGGCGAGGAGAAAATTGTCAGCGTGCCAAGGTTCGCGGGCACAGTACATCTTCGCTCCACTACACCCATCAGTGTCTTCTACCATTATACTATGGCCGACTATGGCGCATATGAAGACGGGGCCTATCGGTATTGTGTACCATCCATGGAATGTCTGGGAACAAGTTATTGGCTGCCGTCAACCGTTACCCAAGTGACGATTCTGGCGACAGATGACAACACAGCGATCTCGGTTAACGGTGTGGCGTATTCTCTCAAGAGAGGTGACGTTCGACACGTGACCAATCTGTCTCAAAGCGCGTACGTAGCCAGTACGAAGAAGGTAATGGTGGTTGCTCTCAACTTCGATTCAGGGCGCTACGGTCATACCTACGCCTATACATCGTGGCCTGTCGACCGCCTCGGAACAACATACTTCGTTCCTTCAGAACACTCGTGCAAGCTTCAGGGTGCAAGTTCTCACAGCAGAATAGAGGTGGTAGCCACACAGGACACGACTAGACTCACAATCGGAAGCGATGACTATGAAGTGAACGCGGGTGATGTGGTCACCTATACGGCGACAAGCGAAACTGCCATCCAAAGTGACAAACCTGTCTTTTCAGTCTATATTTCCGATATTACGGCGATGGATCCATGGCGAGGCGTGAGCAGACACTATACATATTCATTCCCATTATTGCCATATTCCTTAGCTGGTACTCATTATGTGATTGGGATAGGCGGCGGAGTGTCACCTCACGGCGCGCCGAATCGATTAATTGCGATCGCGTCATTTGAGAACAATAACACAATTGGCCTTGATGTCAATATGGATGGTATCATTGAGTGGAGGAAAGTGCTAAACGCAGGACAACACGCGTATGTGAAGGAAGGCGATATACCTGACTGGGATAGCCAATCGTTCGCGTCGATCCAGAGCTCAAAGAGCGTTCAGGTAGTAGAGACAATACGAGGATGGTGGAATGGGATTTCGGAATCAATGGCAGCTCGGTCTGTCCTCCCGCTGACATTGCCGGCCAAGACGATCTATGTTGACGACGATGCTCCCAATGATCCTGGCCCCAACGATTTGACCGTCGGTGACCCTAAAGAAGACGGCACAAAGGAGCATCCGTTTGACATGATTCAGGAAGGGATCGATGCGGCTGAGGATGGGGATACTGTGCTGGTGCGAGAGGGGACGTACTATGAGACGATCGCATTCACAGGAAGGAGTATCGAAGTCACCAGCTTTGATCCTGAAGGAGACGGCATGCATGCGTACCCTGTGATCGATGCGGGCTATTCCGGCACCGTAGTCACCTTCGATCAGGGTGAAAGTCTGAATTGCAGACTGTCTGGTTTCGTACTGACCCGTGGGCTCGGTGAGCCGGTATTAGGTTCGTCGGGCGATCCGACTCCGCCGACGAGTACGACGCTTACCGCGCCAGAGGCCTGGGCGGACGCCGTAGCGCTGGCCCGACCGAGCTTCTTCGCCACCAACGTCGCCGATGGCGTCTACGATATCGGCACGTTCGGCGGGGAAATGACCTATGAGTTCATCGTCAAGAGCAACCCGCTGGAGACCCAGGCGAGCATGTGCCTGATCGGCCGCCGCCACTTCGGCGACACCCGGTCGGGACTCAAGTACGAGCAGTGGAACAACACCGGCACCTACG
Source organism: Sedimentisphaerales bacterium (assembly GCA_035448545.1). Taxonomy (GTDB): domain Bacteria; phylum Planctomycetota; class Phycisphaerae; order Sedimentisphaerales; family Anaerobacaceae; genus Anaerobaca. Next base: position 25,135 of record DAOTJE010000019.1, read on the forward strand.
GCGCGACGCTCTTCGGCGTGGCCGACTACGATTACGGCGTGGCCACCAATCCGGGCGTACCGACGCATCTGGTCTTCGTGGCCAGTGAGGCCACCGGAACGACGGCCCTCTATGTCAACGGTGTTTATCGCGGCAGCGTCGATGCGGCAATCCTCCTGTCCGGCGTGGTCGGCATCGGCTACGGTGCCCAAGCCGAAGACGGCAGCGATTTCTTCGATGACTTCGACGGCCAGATCTTCGGCGTCGCCATCTACGATCGCGCGCTGTCCAACGGCGAGATCAAGATTCACGCCGACGCCTATTTCATGCGTGGAGCGGCGGGCGCCGCCGGGGCCATTGCATGCATAGATGCGAGTCCACACATCAGCCACTGCGTTGTCGTTGGCAATCGCTGTGCGGACCCGCAAAGCAGTGATCCATCGGGAGGTGTCGTCTACTGTGTGAACAGCAACGCCCTTTTGGAGAACTGCACGATCGCCGACAACTACGGCGGTGTGGACGGCGCCGGTCTGTATCTTGTCCGGAGCGACGTGGGCGTCTCCAACTGCATCATCTGGGGCAACATGCCGCAAAACATTCTTGTTGAGTCCGGCGATGGACCGATTGTCGGCTATACGGACATCTTCAGAGGCTGGCCCGGACCCGGCAATACGGATCGAGAACCGGCGTTTGCCTTTCCCGGTTATTGGGCCGACCGGAACGATCCGGATATGGCCGTCGAACCCACTCACGCAGACGCCATATGGATCGATGGCGATTATCACGTGATGTCCACCGCTGGACGCTGGGATCCGCTTGACGAAGCCTGGGTCATCGACGAAACCACCAGTCCGTGCGTTGATGCCGGTGATCCCGACGCGTCTTGGGAGAATGAGCCTAGACCCAATGGCGGGCGCATCAATCTGGGCGCTTATGGTGGAACGGCACAGGCCAGCATGTCCACGGGTCCGTGTTGCGTGACGATCACGGCTACGGAGGGTGGCAGGGTAACAGAGCCTGGGATCGTGGAGCCAGGCGAAGCGAGGATCTTCTGCTTTGACTGCGGAACATCCGCCCGCGTTATGGCCGTCCCCGACGAGTACTATTGCTTCTCGCACTGGTCCGGAACCGGTGTGGATAAAGGCAAGGTGGGCAACGTCAGCAATCCCAATACGACCGTGACAATAGATGGCGACTACACGATCCAGGCACACTTCGCGCTCATTCAGTACACGTTGACCCTCTCCTCCACGAATGGTGGCTCTGTTACCGTGCCGGGCGAGGGGGATCGCCAATACGTGCATGGGACATCAGTACCGGTTGAAGCTCGCGCCGACGAGTGTTATGAGTTCACCGGCTGGACTGGCACTGCTGTGGATGACGGCAAGGTCGGCGACATGACCGATCCCAATACGATTGTGACTGTTGATGCCGATTACACTCTGATCGCCAATTTCACGTTGATCAAGTACTGCCTGGAAATCTCGTCCACGGACGGAGGATCCGTCACCAAGCCGGGCGAGGGAATCTTCTGCTATGGCTGCGCCGAGGTCGTGTGTCTCGAAGCCCAGGCGGACCCGGGCTATCGGTTCGTCCGCTGGGAGGCCACGGGTGGCTGTTCGCTCGATCCGAATGAGGCCGCTCCTATCGTGTGCGTCACCATTGACGGACACTGTTCGCTGAAGGCGGTGTTCGAGCGGCTGCCCGGTCTGACACTTGCCGCAATCGGACAGGGATCGACCGATCCGGAACCCGGGACTTATTTCATCCCGTCCGGAGAAACGGTGTGTTTCACCGCCATACCTGATTCCGGCTTCAGGTTCTGCCGGTGGGAAGGAACCTGTCTGGACGCTGCTGCGATCGCGGATGCGAACACCATCTGCGTGACCGTCGAGGGTACGTGCACCTTGACGGCGGTCTTCGAGGAGGTCGTCTATGACCGCACGATGGACGCCGATCCGGGCTGGACGCTGGAAGGCCAGTGGGAATATGGGAAGCCGACGGGCCAGCGGTGCGGGGCGTGGGGGAACAACGATCCGACCAGCGGGCACACCGGGCCGAACGTGCTCGGCGTCAATCTGAATGGCTGCTACGACCCGAATGTTGGCGGCCCCTACTACGCGACGACAAAGGCGTTCGACCTCGGTCAATACCAGAATGTCCGATTGCGGTTCTGGCGATGGCTCAACTGCGACATCCCGGAGTACGTCAAGAGCACGGTGGAGGTCTCCACCGACAAAGTGAACTGGACCGTTCTCTGGACGCAGGGCGAACGCCAAGAGATCACCGACACGCAGTGGACGCTTTGCGAGTACGCCATTCCGCAAACCGCCTGCCAATCGACGGTGTACGTGCGATGGGGCTATCACGTCCTCAAAGAACGGGCGTATGCCTACACCGGCTGGAACATCGACGACGTGCAGTTGATCGGGTGTCGCGGCTGCGACCAGTAGCCTGATCGCCAATCTCGTTCGGGGCTGCGGGATGTGCCTGGCGTCCCGCAGCCTCGGAGGGATCAGTAGGTGAACAGGTCGGCGAGGCGGTAGTGCTTCTGCGTCGCGGCGTTCAGGGCGGCCAGGACCTTGGTTTGGGCGTTCGGAGTCAGGCGGCGGCCCTTGCACGCGCGGGCGACCATCTTGTGCGTGAGCTGTTCGGTCGAGGCGGCCACAAGGTCGTGCGGCTTGAGACCGTGCTCGGCCATGATCCGCCCGATCGGCTGCGGGCCCAGGTTTCTGGCGATCTGATCGCACATCCGACGAAAGGCTCTCAAAAGGGTCTCGGTTGTTTGTTCGGACTCGATCCGCTCGCAGGGCGCGAAGGTCGTTTGCCTGACTTGAGCCATTTCAGGGCCGCGGCCACCTCCGTGAAGAGGCGAACGGGAAAACCTCGATTGAAGAACACGGTCTCGACGAACAGGAAGCTGTCTATCTGCTCCGAGTCGTCCGCGATCACCACCGCGACCCGGTGCGAGCGGGTCAGCCCGAGTTCCTCAACGATCTCGGGCAGGCGATAGAGCTCCGTCGTCAGAGCGTCCAGTCTCATCTGGCGAGCGTCAATCAGGATCGCACCGGTGGCGCATTCGGCGGCCACCGCAAGGCTTCGCGCAACCATTGCCGTGATCTCCGGCACCCCCACCATGGCGAAAACCGTCGTCGCCACAACCTGCTGCTCCGCCAGGTAATCGACCTGCCATGTCATTGCTCTTCTTGCTCCATCTCAGGACGACCGCGCAATTCGATGCCGCCCACGTCTGCCGTGAGCCCGTAGAGGCAGCGAATGATCGACGAGGAACGCCCTGTCCCGAAGGACATCGGGATCGCTGCGAGCCGCGAATCTATGTTGGGATCAAATGTCGGCCACCCCAGACGAAATGACTGCAACTTCGCCAAAAAGGTGCATCGTATACAACCGTGCGGGCACAGCCGTCAAGAAGAAAACTCTCTCGGAACGCCAAAAGGCCGGCGGCAATCCAAAACGAGTAGGGGGCAAACAGTCATTCGCCCCTACAGCAGGCAGGCGCCGAGGACCCACACGGCCACTGCCGCGGCAAGGCCCTCGATCAGGGTCCCAAACGTCTGGAGCTTGTAACCCTGGCGGACCGTCATCGTGGACAGTTGGGTGACGATCCAGAAGTAGCTGTCGTTGACGTGGCTGACGACCATGGACCCGGCGCCGATGGCCACGACGGCCAGCGCCCTGCCGGTGGGCGTCGCCAGGCCGAGCGGATCGAGCATCGGTGCGACGATTCCGGCGGTCGTGATAATCGCGACGGTGGAGGAACCTTGGGCGGTCTTGATCGCCGCGGCCAGCACGAAGGGCAGCCAGAGCCCCCAGGCAGACGCATCGCCCAGAACCTGCGAGACGACATCGGCGATATGCGACTCGCGCAGCACCTTGCCGAAGGCGCCGCCACAGCCGGTGATGAGGATAATCGTTGCCGCCGCCAGCACCGCCTCGCCGACCCAGCCCGACGCCGAGAGCATGGAACTCGTCAGCTTGGCCGGAAGCAGAAAAGCCAGAAACACCCCGATCAGCAACGCCACCACCGGCTGCCCCAGAAAACCGATCAGCTCGGCAACCCACCCTTCGACCAGCGGGGCATCCTGGAGTGTACAGACGGACCGCAGCAGGATCAGCACAATGGGCGTTAGGATTGGAGCCAGCGATTTGGCCACTGACGGACCGTCGGATACCGACCGCGGCGAACCGGATTCCATGGACTCGTCGGGCGCCAGTTTGACCCGCGAGGCGATCTTCACGCTGAACAGCCACGAGACCACCAGCGCCGGAACACTGACGATCAGACCGAAGAGGATCACCCGCCCCAGGTCCGCCTCCAGCGCCGCCGCGGCCGCCACCGGACCGGGGGTCGGCGGGACCATCGTGTGCGTCGCGTACAGACCGAGACTCAGAGCCATTGCGCCGGCCGCCAGCGGGACCCGAGCCTTTGACGAGAGCGAGCGGGCCAGCGGAGCCAGAAGAATGAATCCCGAATCACAGAAAACGGGGATGCTCACGATGTATCCGATGATGCCCATCGCCATCGGAACCTGTCGGGGGCCGACCAAGTCCACCGTGCGCTGAGCCAGCCGGGCGGCGCCACCCGATTTTTCGAGGAACGTGCCGATGATCGAGCCGGCCAGGATGACGATGCCGATCTGGCCAATGGTAACGCCGAAGCCGTCGTTGATCGAATCGACAACGCCCTTCAGGGACATCTGCCGGCTGAGAATCCCGTACCCGAACGCCGCGATCAGCAGCGCCAGAAACGGATGCAGCTTCAGTCTGCTCGTGGCCAGAACGATAAATGCTATCGCAACCACGAGCAGCACGATCTGCCACATCGCCGAAAGACCTCCCATTGCTTGCGAAACGCAAAATCAACGCGCTTGCACGTCGTAGCAGAGCAGTTGGTCCTGATCGCGCAAGTAGAGCCTCTTGCCGGCCACGACCGGATGCGGCCAGGTCTTGGGCTTGCCGAAACCGGGCTGCACAAAGCGTCCGGTTTCCTTGTAGCCGTCGGCCGTCGCCTCGATCAGAGCAACGATCCCGTCGTCCTCGGCACGCAAATACAGGCGTCCGTCCGCATACACCACGGAACCTTTGCCGACCTGCCTCTTCTCGGTCCACTTCAGTTTGCCCGTCGCCAGTTCCTGGCAGGTCCAGCCTCGGCTGTCGCAGTAGCCGTACACATGGTCGTCCACCAGCACCACACCGCCATGATGGCTGGCGATGCTCCGCTCGGCATAGACTTGCCTGACCCGGAACTTGCCGTCGGCGCGCTCGACCTCAAACAGATTGCTGCCGACGCCGTAACCACTGGTCACATACACCTTGTTGCCCTTGACGATGGGTGTGGGAATCACAGCGGTCTTGCCCTTCCGCTCGATACGCCACAGTACCTGGCCGTCCGGAGCAACCCCGACGACGTTATCGGCAGTCAATTGGACGTATTGCTTAACGCCGGCGATCTCGGCGCAAACGAGCGAGGAGTAGTGGGCCGGATCGGTGAAGTCCTTGGTCTGCCACAGGACCCTGCCGGTGCGCTTGTCGAGGGCGACGATCGCGCCCCTGGGCCCGCCGGGCGTGCAAACCGCCTGATCGCCATCGATCAGCACCGATTCGCTGTAACCCCACTCGGGCCGCTCGCCCCCGAAATCCGTGGACATGTGCCTTTCCCATACCTTGGCGCCGTCGGCGGTCTTAAAGCAGGCCAGCTCGCCATACTGGCCCATGACATACAGCAAGTCTCCATCGACGGTGGGCGTACCGCGCGGTCCGGCGAAACCGCCCCAGCCGGGCGCTCCGGCCTTGCCGAGCGGCGCGCTCCACAGCAGCTTGCCGTCCGTCCGATTGAGCCCATGCACGTAGCAGGCGCCACCTCGGTCGCCCGTGGTGTAGATCCGGTCGGCAACGATTGAAACGCTGGAGAACCCCTCGCCAAGACCGGTGGCCCTCCAGACAAGTGATGGACCGCCCTGGGGCCACTGCTGGAGCAACCCGGTCTCAGGTGACAAGCCGTCGCGGTTGGGACCGCGCCATTGCGTCCAATCGCTTGCGGAGCACAAGGTGGAAATCGATATCGCCGCAAGTAAGCATCGAATCATCGGTTCCAGTCGCATCACGCATTCTCCTGTAGTAAGGTTATGATTGCATCGGCTGCCCAGTCTACCGCAAGTCTCAACACCGGACAACGGTTATCCCGACGCACAAGTTGTGGCCGGCATGCGTATAGAAAACGAGTAATGGAACAACGTTCTTGCGCGTATGTTTCCCATCGAGAGCAAGCACGGGAGGTATGGGATGCAGGTTCCACTACAGGTATCGTTCAAGGGTATCCCCAACACCACCGTAATTGAAGGCCTGATCCGACAGAAGGCGCACAAGCTCGAACGGATCTGCGACCATCTATCGAGCTGTCGTGTGGCCGTGGAGAGGCCGGTGAAACACCCCGAGGACGGCAATCCGTATCGCGTGCGGATCGACATGACCGTCCCGCCCGGACACGAAATAGTAGTCAGAAACGAGCCGGGAGGCAGCAAAACGAGGCCCCCCCTGGACGTCGTCGTTCGGGACACCTTCGACACGGCCTCGCGCCGGCTGAAGAAACTCGTGGCGTTGCAACAGGGCCGAGTCAAAACCCGTTCCGGTCGACAGAAAGCGGGGAACCACGCCGTCTCATAGGATCGACCGAAATGCCTATCGGGGCGCAACGCGTGTCTGCCGGTATGGGGCAGAGAAGAGGCGGATTCTGTGCGCTCACTCGACGGCGACCTTGAGCACCGCCTTGTGGATCTGCCCGGCGCCAACCAGAGGGGCATGGGCGTCACGCGGGAAGAAGATGGCAAATGAGCCGGCCCGAACCGGTATCCAGCGGTCAGGGGCGTCCTTGAAGAACTCGATATCCTTATCGGGATCGTAGCTCACAGCGGAGATTGAGCATGTCGCGGTGGGCTTCCACCCCATCTCGTCCGTCCCGCTCAGGACGTATTGGATGTCGATGTACTTGCGGTGCGCTTCCAGCGGCGCCTCGGCCCGGCGGCGGGCGGGGCTGTGGCTCATCAAACAGAACAGACGATCTCCGTCGATGTCGTGCCGACCATCGGGCAGCTCCGCCAGATCGCCGCGACGCAGGAACGCAAAGGCCCTTTCGAACGTCGGATGCATATCATAGTATCTCTCCGCATTCGCCAGACGATCCACGATCACATGCTCCCCTTCCATAGGCTTTGCCACCTCCTTGTCTGTCGAACAGCCGCTCAGATTCCCGATGGCACCCCACAAAGCCAGACCAATCCACGCACTGCGAACCATCCAGTCCTTGCTCATAGCCATTCTCCTTGGTGACTCCCAAAGGCACCATTATGAGCCGCGTCATACCAAAGGGCAAGACCGATACATCCCCTCCGTCGCAAAGATGGTCCGCGCGCTTGATTCTCCTCGGAGACAGGATACAATCCAACAGCGTCACACGTTCGAGTGAGCTTTCAGAAGGGATGACGGCATTGAGGGCTGCCCTGCCATGAAGACGCTTCCAATCGCAAGTGTGTGCCTGGTGTTCGCGGTCGTCGCAGCGACGAGCGGTGCGGCGCCTGTCGTCGAGGTCGAAGAAGACCTCTACAGCTACGCGTCCGCCGACAACGGGGCCGGCCCCATGTGGTGCCATGGGTCCACATGCCTGGTGCGCATCGGCGAGGCGGTCTTCGCCAGCGGGCTGGAGACCATCGCGGACGCCAAGCCGCTGAACAACTGCCGCTGGATGCTGTTCGCGCGGGGAGAGAAGGGCTGGGAGAAGGTCTGCGTCGACGAATCGGGGCGGACTCGCGAGCCCTGTCCGCTGGTCGGCTTTCCCGACGGTCGATTGTTCCTGTCGGCCAACCCCACGCTCGACGCGAATGCCTACTCCGGTCCGGCTCGGCCCGAGGTGCTCCAGTTCGACGCGAGCGATCCGCGTGCGCCGGCACGCACCCTGCTTCCCGCCTGGCAGGGCGAACCGAAGTTCACCGAGCATTCCTATCGCAGCTTGGCCGCCGATGGGCCGAACCGTGAGTTGATCCTGCTGCAGAACGTCGGCTACACGCACGCCGAGTGGTCGTTCCTCGACCGCGATAGACGGTGGGGCGCGCAGGGGCAGCTCACGTGGCCGTGGGGCACCGAATACAGCAAGCCGCAACCGATCCGCGTGTGCTATCCGAACGTCGCGTTGAAGGACCGGGCGGTCCACTTCTGTGGAGTCAGCGACATCGTCGAGCCGAACGAGACTTGGCGGGCGTTCAAGAAGGAGCTGACCGGGCGCGAGTGGGACTACGATTTCCGCCGGCTGTTCTACACGTGGACGCCCGACGTCACGAGCGAGCCGTTCCGTCCGTGGGTCGAAGTCGCCAGTCGCGAGAAGACCTGTGGCTGGGTCACGCCGGGAGATATGTGGATCGCCCCGGATGGCGATGTCCACCTGCTCTGGACCGAGCGGGCCCTGGACGAAAGGCTGCGGGAGAAGTTCTTTCCCAGCGCCAGACAGAGCTATACGCTGAACTACGCCGTCCTGCGGGATGGGCAGGTGCAGTCTCGTCGCACCCTGCTGGCGGCGGAAGAGGGCAAATCCAACGAGCGGCCGGGCCGGGGCCGCTTCCACGTAACGCCGGACCAGCGGCTGTTCGTCTTCTTCTACGTCAGCGGGTCGGATGCGAGCGGTAAGGGCGTCTCGGAGAACCGCCTGCTGGAGATCGGACCGGATGCGAGCGTCGGTCCGGCGGTCCGCGTGCCGTTGCAGAAGCCGTTTACCGAGTTCTTCACCGCGACGGTCCGCGCCGGATCACCCCCCTCGCGTACGCTGGAACTGCTCGGGACCAGACAAGGTTCCGGCAATACCATCAGCTACGCACGAATCCGAATCGACTGACGCACGCCCCGCTCGAAGGAATGCACATGGGCCTGTTCCTGGATATCTTCACGAAGGTGTTTTTCATCCTCTCGCCGTTCTTCTCGGTCTCGATGTTCCTGCTGCTGTCGGGTGACATGGACCGGCGTACCCGCAACTACTGCGCGCTTCGAACCAGCGTGGCAATCCTGGTCATCTGCTTCGTGGTTTACTTCTTCGGCAACCTGATCTTCAAGGTCCTCGGCATTACGGTCCCCGCCTTCCAGGTCGGCGCCGGCACGCTGTTGTTCCTGACCGCGATCAACATGGTCTCGGGCAAGCGGTCGGAGATCGGGCCGGACCGGGAGAGCGATTTCGCGGTGGTCCCGCTGGCGATCCCGATGATCGTCGGGCCCGGCACGATCGGCACGGTCCTCGTCCTCGGGATGGAGATCGGCGACACACGGGAGAAGGTCATCGCCGCCGCGGCGATCCTGCTGGCGGTACTGATGATCTCGCTGTTCCTGTTCCTGGCCGTGCCCATCGGTCGACTGCTGGGCCAGAAGGGCCTGCAAATGATGATGAAGCTCACCGGCCTGATCCTCACCGCCATCGCCGCTCAGATCATCTTCACCGGCGTCCGCACCTTCCTGAACATCCCCCCTGTCTGACGGCCTTATGGTCTGTCGCCGGAGCCCGAGGAGCCCGTTCGGTTCCCGGAACAGGGGTTCTCGCTGCGTGCGCGCAAGCGATTCGAGCCAGGCCGCTATGGGCGTTCTTCGGGATACAGTTGGTCGATGAACCTCCTCGCTTCTTCGTGGCGTCGCAGCTTTTCCTGCGCCGTGATTACGTTCCGAATGCTGCAAGCGCCGATATGATGAATGTAGCTGGCTCGCGTCCAGGCAATGCGGGCCCCATTCCGCCGCAATCTCTTGCACAACTCGGTCTCGTTTCCGTAATCAGGCAGATTCGGATGGAAGCCGCCACACTCTTCCCATGTCCGCCGCGGAATAAACAGGGCAAAACCCTCCACGTGGGGCACCTCTACCAGCGTATCCCGAGACTGTCGGCGGATGTATTTGCCCGCAAAGGCATAGATCTGTTCATTCGTCCAGTAGGGCGCGCATTGACGAGCGCGCGGTGCGGCCACTTGGAACGTGCCGAGTGAGGTGCTCGGTCCTACCAGTGCGATCCCGGGATCGGCGGCGAAGGCATTCCAGGCACCACACCACGTCCACGGCGTAATGATGGCGTCGGAGTTCAGGAACAGCAGGTACTTCCTCGTCGCCAGCCTGCCTCCCGCCTCGCAGGCACGACTGTGCCTCAAGGGTCTGTCGTGGCGTATGAGCTTCCACGACATCTTCTCCACGGTCTGTCGTATCAATCTGACGGTCAGCTCCCGGCGAGAACCGTCGTCGACCAGGATCACCTCCGCATCGCCGCCGTAGCGCTGGATGCTGGACAGACAGCGTGCCGTAACCTCCGGTGCATCGTGGATCGGCACAATGACCGAGAAGTCGCCGCTGGCGATTCGTTCCTGTTCCGACTGTTCCGGGGTCTCGCCGATCCGCAGGTCCACACTCAAGATGGCTGCCCGGAATCGACGTGCCAGTTCCCTGACCCCCTCCGGGATATGTGCACGAATGTCCGCCATGTTCCCCTTGCTCCGCACAAGTCCTCCCATCAGATTCACACTCATGGCCGGCAAGCACTCCGCTTGCACCCTGAGACCTTGCTTCTGATCCAATCCATCCGGGTCACTGCACCCTGTATCGGCTGGAACCCCGCAGGGGTGTACTCCGGACCCGTCTCCAGAGCCGGGCAGGTCACTTCACCTCCTCGCGCATCACGTCACGCTGGCGCCGACTTGCTTCTTGCTATGGCCGATAGAAAGAGGGCTCGCTGTCCTATTATATCCCTCTCGCCACGAATCGGGACACGGCCGCCGCCGTCACCGGGCGGACGGACTTCGAGCAGAACACCAGGATGGGGAACTTCACCCGCGCACGTTTATCGGGCACGGCCTCTGGAGAATCGCCGCCCCCCTGCCGGCAGGCAGCCGGGACAGGCCTCGCTCAAACCGCTCCATCGCGTCAGGAACGCCGGGAACGCCTCGAACCCGGGAATGTTCCTTGGCTCAGAATCCACAACTGTCTTTGGCCGGCGTGCGTCGCAGCGCCTCGGCCCGGCGAGGCGTTCGCGCAGACCGTACACAGTCCGCAATACAGGCCACAGTGCGTCACCACCTGGTGTCCGGTCTCGCCCGTGGTGTTCACTCTCCGTTTTCCGGACAGGTTCTACCTGGGTTCAGCCGACTGCTGCACCTTGCGGCGGAGGCGGTCCAACAGGTGCGTGACGAACCGCGAGCGAGCCAGTTCCCCCGCGCCGCGAAACGCGAGGCGCTCGTTCTCAACTGCGCCGGTCGGCCGGCGGAATGCCACCTCCACAAAACCATCCTCCTGCAACGGCCCGACGGCCACCGCCCACTGGCTCGCCGCCGCACGAGCGGCCGCCGCAGCCAGCCGTTCCACCGCATCCCCGCCGGATGCACTCCAGGCCCAGTTCGCGTCGTGAACATCGAGCAGATGGTGCAGTCGCTCCATGGTGGGCGCAACATAGGCGCCGAGTACCGCGTCGCCCGCGCCCTCGGCGCCGTTCAGCGCGGCCGCCACGGTCCCGCCGCTGCCCACTTCCGCCAGCGCGAGCGTCGTACCTCGCGCCCGCAGCAGGTTGACGACGTGCTGTTCCAGAGACGTCTCATCGTCGGCGTAAATGTACTCACCCAAGTGCGCAACGATCTTCTGCCTGAGCGCATCGAGCCGTTCCTTCTCCCGCGGCGTGTCATCGGGCAGTGTGAACGTGAAATCAACGCGGCCGCCCTGGAACTGCGACCCGGTCGTGATGTCCGGGTCCAATGTCACGTGCTCCTTGATCCGCTGATCGATTTCGGATTGACCGAGTCCGACGAAACGCAGCATCAGCGAGCGCCCGGGAAGTCGTGTGCCGAATCGCCGACTCAGGTAAGGAATCAGCTTGTCGCGGACCATCGGCTGCAGCTCGCCCGGCGGACCGGGCAGCGCCACGATCACACGCCGGTCCGATTCGAAAATCAGGCCGGCCGCCGTGCCGGTGGCGTTGTCGAGATACGACCCACCCACCGGCGTCTGGGTCTGGCGCCGCAGGTTCGCACGAAGCTGCTCGGGCGCCACGCCGAAACGCCTTGCCATTCTTTGAATCAGTTCCGGATGCTCGGCCAGCGCGATTCCCGTGAATTCGGAGATCGCCTCACGCGTCACGTCATTATCCGTGGGACCGAGCCCTCCCGTGACGATCACCAGCGGCGCCTTGCCCGTGGCGAAGCGAAGGGCTTCTTCCAAATCATCCCGCTTGTCGTCGATGCACATCGACCCGACGCATCGCAGACCCAGCGGATACAACGTCCGCGTGAGAAAATGCGTATGCCCGTCGGCGTAAGCTCCTGAAAGCAGTTCGCCCCCGGTCACGACGATCACATAGCGGACGGCCTCGACCGGCTCGGATGCCGCTGCACCTGCCTGCGGCACAATCGATGCCAGCACGAGGCATGCCAATCCCCATCGGACGATTCGCTCTCGCATCTTTCTATCCTCCACGACCCTGGTCACGCCGCCGACGAGGCCGTCATCCCCCGAGGGCATTGCCTTCCGCGAAAGAGAAACCCCGAGCAATGGCGTCCTGCTCGATGTGGCCGATCAGCAGCGGGAAATGGATCGCGGGCTCAAGCCTTCTCGTCCTCCCATCATACTGCGGGAACACGAGTGTCATGATGCGACGCTCCTCCCACACCCTCGGTTCGATCTCCAGTCGCATCGCAAACCCATATCGCGCGAGGCTGTCGAGAGCAGGAACCGGTAAAGGCCAAGGCTCCGGCTCTTCGCAGGCGGCCAAGGATGGGACCAGACGCGGTGTCACATAGCCGTCGTCGATCCCCACATCGAAGTTCCTCTCGTAGATCCACGTGTAATGCCACTGGGCCGAGAACCACCGGCCGCTCAGCGCCTCGGTAGTCTTGCTGGCCACCTCGGCCGGCTGGACTCCGAGTTCCGCCAGCCGGGCCTGAAGCAACCGTGTTACCGCCTCACTGAACGGATGAGCCTGATCTTGGAGAGCGGCCACCGCGATGTGGGTCCCGAGCAGATTGGAGTAGTTGTCTTCCCAGGAGAATGCCGACGGGAACTCGGACTGCCAGACCTTGAACCGGTAGCCGAACCACGTGAGGATCTCGTGCCACGTCAGTCCCGTCCAGGCGAGATACTGACCGAGATCACACGAGACCTCCCTGGCGATCCGCTCGCGTTCGGCGATGTCGAGGTCGTTCCAGTTCTCCGGGTACGTCAGCTCGACGCAGTACAGCGACGGCTCGACCTGCTTGACCTGAAACGAAGTTCGACCTTTCTCGATCTGTTCAAGCACAACCGCGGCCAGGTAGCCCGTCCAGTCGGCGGCCTTGCGAACGTGGGAGATATCGACGTGTCCGGCCCGACAGGTGTACACGATGCCGCTCTGTTCGGAGGCGTTGAACCGGTAACTGTGGGGTCCCAGGTCGGCGGCGCCGAGGAACCGCACCCCGCGTGTGGCGGTGGCATAGGAGCCGGGCCGAAGACGAGGCAGCACCCGCGCATCCAGCCCGTTGAAAGTCCAATCGGCAGACGGCCCGATACTGCGGAGCGGATTCTGACGCACCGCCGCCCCGGCAAACCGGACGGTCTGCCGGCACCCGAGCACGCTCAGCAGAAATGCCGACAACAGGCAAACCCAAAATACGCGGAGAACGCCAGACATTGACACCCCCGGATCAATACCATTGAGACGGTTGTTCCATAACGGGCGGGCGTATCGTACCCCGGCGCACCGCCGCTGGCAACAGACTCGCGATCTATGCCGCGACCCACTGACGCAAGCAGCGGAACTCGAAGGGGGCAAGCCATGACCAGCCATTGTCCAAAGGACCCGGTTCGCCGAGAGATTCCTTGCCGTGGTCGTCCGAGGTTATTCAGGCCAGAAGGTGGCTGCCAGCGGACGGTGGACACAGAAGGCGATCCCGGCGTACCTATGCGTCATCTTGGCCGGCGGGCCGCCAACGCCCCCGTGCTTCGACCTGCGTGGGATGGCGGGCGATCGATCAGCTTCTTCATCAGAAGCCATGTGCACCAGCCGAACACCACCATGCCGATGCAGAACAGGCTGTACGAGATCCTCCAATCAAGGCCTCGCGTTATCATGCTCCATTCCGACATACCCCCGATGCTGGCGATCAGATTCAGAGGCAGAAACACAATGTTGATGAGGGTGAGGTTTTTCAACAAGACGTTCATGTTGTTGTTCACGATGGTCCCGCGAGCATCCATCAGACCACTCAGGACGGAGCTGTAGATGCCGGCCTGCCGGGCCGCCTGTGCATTGTCAAGGATGATGTCGTCAAGAACTTCGAGGTGGCGGGGTTGAAAACCATTTTGGGCAGCGATGTTGCGCAGTTTTGCCAGCATGGCGGCGTTGCCCTCGATCGCATCGACGTAGTACACGAGGCTTTCACTCAGAGAGAACATCTGAAGCAGATGCTTGTTCTCCATCGACACCGTGATCTTCTTCTCCAACTCGGCGCTGACCTGCTTGATGGCTCTCAGGTGGCCGACAAAATGGCGGACGGTACGAAGGAAGAACGCCAGCATCACATCCTTGACATCACCCACGTTGCGAAACTCCCGGTCCGCAAAAGACACCTCGTGCGTGGCGCGCAAAAAGGCCAAACGATCCTGAATGAGCACCAAGCCAACGACGCTCACGCCAAGCTCAATGGAATCGGAGACTGTTGCGTTTTCGGGCACTTTCCAGATAAGCAGCAATCGCCCGTCTGCGAGTTCGAGTCGTGGGATCTCATCGGGGTCGAGGGTGGAATTCAAGTCGTAGTCGTCAAGCTGAAATCGCTCTTGAATGAGCGCCCGCTCGCGATCATCCGGCGCCACCGCAACCAGAATCTGTCCGCAGTCTTGAGGCGATTCAACAAGCCGGTTTCCTACATTCTCAAAATGTTTTATCATGTTGCGCGCCTCCATGACAGGGAATTCATGGCTCGGCAAAACACCGTCCTTGCCTTCCCCCAAACCCGCATCGGGCACAGGTGACCCGACGCGATCCTCTGGACGGGGCTTCAGCATCAGCGACGGCCTGCGGACCCGGACACCCATCGGCCCACATGAGCACTTGGCATGCTACCTCCCGGGTCCAGAGCGCGGCCACTTGACACAGGCAATCTGACGCAAGCCCGACGCTGTGTCAAGACCGAACCGACCGATTCCTGGCATAGCGGCATATTCACAGGCCCAACGCAAGATCGTCATCCGAGACTCCGACAGTTGCCCCGGCCGCCGGACGGATGGAATCCAGGACCGGGCACAAGAACCCTGCCGTCGTTTGGCTTGTTTGGTTGGACCATCGGACGTATGATGTGCACAGATCAACAGAACTACTTTGTCGCTCACCCGAGAAAGGGTGCCATGAGCAGCAGGCGATCGAGATTGACGCACAGACGTTTGTCGGGGCCCCGTACCCCGATGGGTTCGACCTGCCCAGAGTCTGAAAACCACCGCTAAGGAAACATCCATGGACCATGCTCGATTTCTCCGGCCGGCGTGCATCACAGTGGCAGCCAGCCTGCTGTGGGCCGCGCCGGCGGCAGCCACATTTCGCGCGGCGATTGCGGTGCGCTGCGTGACGCCCGAGACGCTGCTGCCGGTCTCGGGCGGGGTCGGCCCATCCAGTCCCACGACGAGAAAAGTGGGCGAGCTGACCGTCCGCGCGATGGTGCTGGAGCGGAATGGGACCCGCGTGGCAATTTGCAGCACCGACTTTCTCGGCTTCCCGGGCGTCCTGTGCGAGAAGGTCCGCGAGCAGGTCTTCCGCGTGCCGGCCGACCATATCCTGATCGGCGCGACCCATACGCACAGCGCCCCAGACTGCTACGGCTTCCCCGACCAGACGGGCCAGACCTCGTGCGATCTGGCCTATCTCGACAGCATCTGCTCCGCGCTGGCACAGGCGATCGACGACGCCTCCGCAGACTTGCAGCCAGCGACCGTCAAGATCGCTACCGGCAACGCCCAGGGCAGGATCGCCTACAATTACTACGCCGAGAGACTGTACGATCCGCGATGTCACGTGCTCCAGGTGCTCGGCCGAGACCGTAAGCCAATTGCCACGCTCGTCAACTACGCCTGCCATCCCGAAGTGCTCGGCTCGGACCAGGGCATCCTCAGTCCCGATTTCGTCGGACCGCTGTACGACCGAATCGAGGCGAAAGGAGGCGGCACGGGGATTTTCCTGAACTCCGCGCAGGGCGGCATGGTCACCGCCGACTGCCGCGGGCCGGACGGCAAAGACATTCGGACGTGGGACGAGTGCATTCGAATCGGCCATTTGCTGGCCGATGAGGCGCTGCGCATCGTGGGCGATGCGCCGATCCAGGACGATCCCGAACTGCTCTGCAGGAGCGCGACCATGCGGCTGCCGGTCGAGAACGACATGCTGCGCGCGGTCGTGCAGCTTTCGCCGCTGGGCTTCCAGCTGGACGACGAAGGCTGTGTTGCGACGCGAATCCACGTCGTGAACGTCGGCGACGCCCAGATGGCGACGATCCCGGGCGAGGCGCTGCCCAACATCGGGTACTACCTCAAGCGCAAAATGCACGGCCGGCACAACTTCCTGCTCGGCCTGACCAACGACGCCTTCGGCTACATTCTGACCAAAGAGGATTTCGACAGCTTCGATCGGTACGACTACATCACCCGCACCAGCCTCGGAGAGCGAACGGGCGAGATTCTCGTCACGAGCATCCTCGAACTCGTCAATACCTGTCCGCGTCCGGCCGCCGCAACGCATTAGAGGTCACGTACCCCCGCCGCCCGCAACTCATGCGGGCACCCCGGCGGCCTTTCGGCCAGGGACCGTCAGCGTATGGACGGCTTCGGCTGAGCGTGGCGTCACCCTGTCACCCTCGTCGAGGTTGATTTGGCAGGCCAGTGTTGTCGCGTACGGGGCCTTGAAATGCATCGCCACGTCGATCTCCGACGGGGCGCGAAGTGCCCCGACGTACAGAGTCACCTGTACGGTCGGACGGTCGGGTGTCCCGGATGCGCATCGCTCGTCGAATCGCCGATCATCAATCAACAATCCATAGTCAATCATCCGTTCAGAAGATAGAATGTCGCCATGACTGATTCGCGAAATCGAACCCTGAACAGCGACAGCGGCGATTCTCGATGACCAGGAAGGCATTGTCTCTGGTGGTTCTGCTGGCCGCTTCGGCTGCGCTGCTGAGTGTGATCCAGGCGCCCGTCGACTGGTCGTTCCTCGCGTGGGCAGCCATGGTGCCACTTGCGCTGGCCTGCCGGCCCGAGGTGCGACCCCGAACACTGGTGCTCGTGGCCTGGTTTGTCGGCACCGCATACTGGCTGACAAACATCTACTGGATCGCGCCGATCACCATTGCCGGCTGGCTGGCTATGGGCGTCTACCTCGCCCTGCTCTGGCCTCTGCTGGCCTTGGCGATCCGCTTCTGCCGGGCCCGCAGTATCCCAATGGCATTGCTATTGCCTATCCTGGTCGTCGGAGCCGAGCGGCTCCAGGGTTTCCCGCTGGGCGGCTTCTTCTGGCGTCTGCTGGGCCACAGCCAGTACGCCCACCTCCCGCTGATCCAGATCGCCGACCTCTTCGGCGCCGCGGGTGTCTCGTTCCTGGTCGCGGCGGTCAACGGCGTCCTGGCGGATTGGACCGAATGGTGGATTTCAACTCGTAGGGTGTGCATGGCACACCAGCTCGACAACGTGGCCAGAGAAAGGGTGTGCGGTGCACACCCTACGAGAATCGCCATCGGAACGGTGGCAACAATTCTGGCCGTTGCCGGAACAGTCGGCTACGGACACTGGCGCATCAAGCAGGCCGCCAAAGCTGTCACGGACGGTCCGCTGGTGGCGGCGCTTCAGTCGAATGTGCCCCAGTCGGTCAAGAACAGCCACATGGCCAGCGACGAGCTGTTCGCCGAGTTGCTGGAGATGAGCCGGGCAGCTGCAGCGGCCGGCGCCGAACTGATCGCCTGGCCCGAAACAATGGTCCAGGCTTACTTGCAACCCGAGCTTTGGCGCTACTTTGAAGACCCCAACGAGGACAGGGCGTTCCATGAGGCCTTGATCGCCCACGCGACGAACACCGCCTATCTGCTGGTCGGCGCCTACGGGGGCGAGATCATGAAAGATACACAGGGCAAGCTCTACGTAGGTCAGTACAATGCGGCTTGTCTTTATCGGCCCGATGGGACAAGGGACCCGAACCGCTACGACAAGATTCACTTGGTCCTGTTCGGCGAGTACATCCCCTTCCGACGCAGCTTCAACTGGCTCTACCAACAGCTCAAACGCTTCGCCCCTGAGGAATACAACTACGATTACTCGCTCGAACGCGGCACACACTACACCGTCTATGAAATGACCACGCCGATCCGCGGCACCGAGCCGAGCGTTGCACCGCAAACGTCCGAATCGACGTATCACTTCGGCACGATCATTTGTTATGAGGACGCAATCCCATACATCGCCCGGAATTTCGCCCTCGATGAAAAGGGCCGAAAACGCGTCGACTGGCTCGTCAACATCAGCAACGACGGCTGGTTCGTCCGTTTCCTGGACGAGCCGCCCCGCGTGATCCCGAGCTCCGAATTGGCCCAGCACGCTGCCATTTGCGTGTTTCGAGCGGTGGAGAACCGCCTTCCCGTGCTGCGCAGTGTCAACACAGGCATCAGTTGCCTGATCGATTCTTCCGGCCGCATCCGCAACGACCCGATCGCATCGAGCGAGGGATTTCCCCCGCAGGCAATGCGACGAACCGGCTTGTCCGGATGGCTCCTCGAGAAAATGCCGATAGACACCAGGGTGACGTTCTACAGCCGTCACGGCCAGTGGTTGGACACCGGCTGTGCCGTTGCGTTCGTCGCGGTCCTGGTCGTGCCCGCCGCCGTCGGCCTGGCACGGCGCAGGGCCCGAAAGCCGGCGAAGCCGTCGGCCTGACCCAGAGGAACAGTCCGGATTTACAGGGTTCTCGACATGCACGTACGCGCGTCATTGCGGATCATCCCCATCGTTTGCGTTCTTCTCGCGGCCTGTGGATGCCAGCCGGCGGCGCAAAGCCCCTCCTCCGCCCAGAACCAGATCGTATCGCCGCCATTCCAGCCCATCCCCGGCGATCCTCCGACAGTGGCGCGTCAGATCGTTTTCGACGGCCTGTCGAATCCCGATCCGCGTATTCGCTCGAATGCGGCCGAAGTGGTTGCCATGACGGGCGAGGTACGCTTCATGCCAAGGGTCCAGCCTCTGCTGCGGGATCCTGCCGTCCCCGTTCGTTTTCTCGCGGCCCTGGCGGTGGGCGACCTCCAGTACAGCCTGGCGAAGGATGAGGTTGGCGTCCTGTTGAACGACCAGGACCAGAACGTGCGGATCGCCGCCGCCTACGCCCTGATGAAGCTGGGCCAGCCGGGGTACTTCGAGGTGATACGCGATGCGGCCGCCAGCCCCGACCAGACCGTCCGCGCCAATGCCGTTCTTCTGCTCGGCAAGAGCGGCCGGCAGGAAGCCCTGCGATACCTCTACTGGACCTTGCAGAGCAAGGACTCCGCCGACAAGGTCCTGCTCCAGGCGGTCGAATCGATCGCCATGCTCAAGGATACGCGGATTTATCCCAAGCTCTGGGCACAGCTGATCAGTGCCTATGCCGACGACCGCATCGTGGGCATCCGAGCAATGGGCGCGCTGGGTACCGAGGAGGCCAGGAACGCGATCGCCACGCTGCTCGACGACGCGGTGCTGGAGGTTCGTCTGGCGGCCGCCGCCCAGCTCGGCAAGCTCGGCCAGACCACCGGTGAGCCCCAGGTTCAGGCGGTGTTCGACAAGAACCTCCTGACCAACATGGACCCGACCAGCGCCGAGCGCGTCCGGGTCTGGACAGCCCTGGCCATCGGGGAGATCGCCACAACCAACCTGCTGCGGCGTCTTCCCGACATGCTCCAGGACCCGTCCAATGCCGTCCGCCTGGCCGCCGCCAAAGGCGTCCTCCTCGTGGAACGCCGACGATACGCCCAGCCACAGTAGGAAGAACGGCCCGGCTCAAAGCGTCGGCGCGATAGAATCTCCGACCCTCCGGTTTGCAGACATCCCGCTTGACACAGACTGTCCCGGCGTCCTATAATGGCATTGTCACTGGCGGAGATCGGCGACAGCCCAGGTACAGGTAAGACCCGAATCGCATAAACCCGTTCTATTTGGGCGATTTAGGAAAAATGACTTGACCTTTGGGGGCCTCGGGCGTAAAATTATAGTACGCAGTTGCAGCATCGCGACGTGGGCCGGAGGTATTGAACTCCTGCAGCAACGAGGCTCTCCAGACTGCTCTTGAGGAACACGGCCCCAACGTCCGATAGCATGGGACCGCGCAGGTATGCAAGAACGTACTGATTGGTGAAAGGAGCCTGTCTTGAGTACGCTTACGAAGGTTCTGATTGTCCTGCTGACAGTCTTTTCCATCTTCCTCTGCGGCATCGTGGTGACCTACGTCGCTAACGCGGACAACCAAAAGAAGATCGCTCAAGATGCCACGCGAGACCTGCGGGCCGCCCGAGCGGCGCGGGAGGCCGCTCAGAACGACTTGGCTGCCGCCAAGGAGCAGGCCGATCAGATGCGGCGGGACCTGGAAGCACAGATGAACCAATTGACGGTGACCATCACCGACCTCCAGGCCAAACTCGAAAGCGTCCAGCGAGAGAACACCCAGATGAGCCAGCGGGTCCGGGACATGGGCGCCTCGGTCCAGCAGGCCAATGAACTGCAGGCCAGCCAGATGCAGCAGGCCCAGGCCGCCCAGCAGCAAGTGGCCACACTGGAGGCGGAACGCACACGATTGGAGAAAGAGCTCGCGGAGACCGACCAGACGCTGATGGAGAAGATGGCTATCGTCGCACAGTTGGAGGAGAGGGTCAAGCAGTTGATCGAAGCCAACCAGGAGCTGGAGACGCGCGTCAATCAGTACCTGCGGCCGTCGGGCCTGACGACCGCCGCTCCGATGACGGTGACCCAGCAAACAGGGATCGCTGTTCCGGCGGCCCCGGTCGCCAGAGACATCGGCCTGAATGCACGCATCTCCGCCGTCGACATCAAGAACGCCTTGGCCGAGTTGTCCATCGGTTCGGCCGCCGGCGTCCGGCCCGACATGAGGTTCCACGTCACCAGAGACCAGCAGTTCGTCTGTGACATTCGAATCCTGGATGTCGGTCCCGATCAGTCGGTCGGTATTCTCGAGAAGATTCAGGTGGCGCCCCGCGTCGGGGACGTGGCGGCGACCAATCTGTGATGGGAACCACTCGCGACCCGGCCTGCCCAAGGCCCTCGCGTTGAACCGGGAGGTTGATCCACCATGAGTCCGATGCCTCAGCGTTCCGCCAAGCTGTCCGTGCCCAGCAACCTGTACACAGCCATCCTGGCCGTCGCGCTCGGAGCAGTGGTGGCGACGGCCGCGTTCGTCGCGTTCCAGTGCTACAGCCAGTACGGCACGATTTTTGGCATGCCCCAATAGAATCCTCTTGACGATTTCGCCCCCCGGCCACGACAATATCCAATGGCCAGCTGAGAAAGGAGTCGCTTCGTGCTATTGGATTCAATCCTCGGCATGTTCAGTATGGATATGGGTATCGACCTCGGTACCTGTTCCACCCTGGTATGCGTCCGGGACAAGGGCATCGTTCTGAACGAACCGTCCGTGGTTGCGGTGCGCAAAGGGACCAATATCGTCCTGAACGACGGGGAAGCGGTCGGCCTGGTGGCCCGCGAGATGCTCGGCAAGACCCCCGGGTCCATCAGCGCCATCCGGCCGCTCAAGGACGGGGTGATCAGCGACTTCGAAGTCACCGAGGCGATGCTGAGCTATTTCATCCGAAAGGTGCACGGCCGGGGCGGCCTGGTGCGACCGCGCGTGGTCATCGCGGTCCCGAGCGGCATCACCGCCGTCGAGCGCCGTGCCGTGGTCGACAGCGCCGAGCGAGCGGGAGCCCGCAAGGTGTACTTGGTGGATGAGCCCATGGCGGCGGGAATCGGGGCGGGCCTGCCCATCACCGAACCGACCGCCTCGATGATCGTCGACATCGGAGGCGGAACCACGGAAGTGGCCATCATGAGTCTGGCCGATATCGCCACCGCCGAGTCGATCCGCATCGGCGGAGACGACATGGACGAGGCGGTAATCAACCACCTCAAGAAAACCTATAACCTCCTGATCGGCGAGGCGAGAGCCGAGAAGGTCAAGATCGCCATCGGCTCGGCTGCGCCGCTGCAGGAAGAGCTGACGATGGAGATCGCCGGACG
The DNA here is from genome assembly GCA_035448545.1 of Sedimentisphaerales bacterium. Lineage (GTDB taxonomy): Bacteria > Planctomycetota > Phycisphaerae > Sedimentisphaerales > Anaerobacaceae > Anaerobaca. The sequence goes on from DAOTJE010000019.1 coordinate 47,404, forward strand.
AGACACCATATCCGGGCTGCCCCGCAAAATCGTCATCACCAGCGAGGAGATCCGCGAGGCGCTGAAGGACCCCATCACCGCAATCATCGACGCCGTGACAACCACCTTGGAGAAGGCCGAGCCGGAACTGGCAGCCGATCTGATCGAGAACGGCATCCACATCTGCGGAGGCGGATCGTGCCTGCGGGGGCTCGATACCGTTCTGACCAACGCCACGGGGCTGAAAGTCCATACCGTCGAGGACCCGCTCAGTTGCGTCGCCAGAGGCACGAGCGTCTATCTCGAAAACCTGGAGATCTGGAAGGACACGATGGATCACAGCGAACGAGGATGGGAGTAGCCTCGTAGTGGTATCGGTCTGCCTCCCGGGGGCCGGCGCATCTTCGGGGCTCTTCGCAGCCTTCCATGAGTCGAGTGTTATGAAGAACAAGTGGGTCAAGACATCCAAGCGAATGATGTTCCTGTATTTCACGCTGGGTGGCTTGATCTTTCTGTTTTCGCCGGCGCGCTTGACGGGCAAGCTTCAGTTGGCCTATGCGAGGGTTTTCAGTTGGCCCCTGGCGACGGGTCGGCAGTTGGCGCTGGCCTCTCGGACGGCCCTGCCGACCGAGGCCAGCCGCCCGAGCGACTACGCCCGAGCGATCGACGCCCATCGGCAATTGCAGGACAGGCTGGCCAGCCTGGAGGCTCAGCACCGCAAGTTGCAGAACCACCTGGCCAATCGCGAAGCCCAGTTGCAGGAAGCCCAGCGCAAGATCGACGAGTTGGCTCGCCTTCGGACGGTTCCGGAGTGGGGTCGTATGAGCTTTCAACCCGCCGGCATCATCTCCGTGAGCGGGCAGAGCCAGAGTGAGCTGATCGTGGACCGCGGACAGGAAGACGGGGTGGCTGTCGGGCAGTACGTACTGGGCGATCTGAGCGTGATCGGGGTCGTGTCGGACGTCTCTCCGCAGACAGCGCGGATCAAGCTGATCACCGATCCGACGTCGAGGATCCCGGTTCGTCTGGCCGAGCTGGACGCCGGCGGCGTGATGCAGGGCACGGGGACCGGAACCGCCGAGATCGCGAATGTTGACACCAAGCGAAAGGCCCCGCGGGCGGGCGAACGTGTGTATGCGGTAAAGACGCCCGGTTTTCCAGGCGTCCCGATCGTTGTGGCCGAGGTGGTCGATTCGCGTCGCGATCCGGACAACCCGATGCTGTGGACCATCCGGGTCAGGCCGGTCTGTGAGATCGCGAGTCTGACGGACGTGGCCATCATCATTTCCGACAGGCAATGATTCCCGACGCCCCCCAAACGAACCCGACGGCGGCCGGCGAGAGGTGCGAGTGAATGCGTTGGCTTCGGTTTGCGGTTCTCGTTCTGGTGGCAGCCATTCTGCAAACAACCTTCGTGGATATGATCTGGATCCTCAACACCGACATCAAGCCGGACCTGCTGCTGGTCCTTCTGGTGTTCTTTGCGGTGCGATGTGAGCCAACCGACGCTGTAATCGCGTCGTTCGCCATCGGCTTTGCGGCCGATGTGGCCAACCCGGCCACAGGGTTCATGGGACCAAGGATCATCAGCTTCGGCGTGTTCGGGACCCTGTTGAATGACCTGCATAATGTGATCTCGATCCGGCGGCTCCCTCACCAGGCGGCAGCCATCTTCGTCATGGGGACCGTTACCGCGATTGCCAGCCATCTGCTGGCTTATCTGCGAGCCGAGCCGGCGGCGTTCAACATCGCCCGGCAGTGTTTCTGGCAGCCGGCTCTATCGGCGATCATCGGGCCTTTTCTGTTCCTGCCTCTGGCCTGGCTGATGCACATGGACAGGTTGCGGCACAGGCGTCAGACGCCCCTGGCGAGGATGAGATAGAGCCGCAGCCAACTTGCCGTAAGCGAGTGGGGTAATGTCCGCACGACAAGACTACCAACCGTTTGGCGTGTCGAATCAAGTCGGCATGTACGACAAACGGGTCAAAGTATTCATCGCCGTCAGCCTGTGTCTGCTGCTGATCGGCGTGTTGCGCCTGGCACAGATGCAGTTGCTCGCCAGCTCGTCGCTTCAGGATGAGATCGCCGCCCTGAAGTTGCAGCGCGGCAGGTCTCGCCAGCTCAACACTCTCCGCGGCCAAATCCTCGACCGGCACGGCAACGTCCTGGCCACCGACAGTCCTCAATTCCAGATTGCCATCGACTATCGCCTGACCCGCTTCTGGGATGACCGCGTCGTCGAGGCCATGCGTCTGCTCGCCCGAGAGAAGGCGGTGAACCCATCGCTGTATGACCTCGAGGAGGAGATCGAGACGAGGCGGAGCGATCTGCGGCGGATCATTCACGATTGCAGCGCCTTCGGCGCCAGCGCCGCTTCCATTGAGGATCGGATCCGAAACATCAACGACGAGAGGTGGAATCTGCGGGCCTTCATCGCCTGGTACCGCAACAGTCCCGACCCCAACCTGATCGCCCGCTACGAGGGGCGGGTCAACAGCATTCCTCCTGCCGAGGCTCAGGCCGACTTCGAACGGCGTTTCCCGGACCGTGCCGAGCGGCTCAAACGAATCGCCCGCATCGACGACCTCGCCGGCCTGTACGGCAGCGAACCTCTGCTCGATCTGACGAGCGACGACGACGTCTTTGCCGCCCAGATCGAGTTCATGGACATCAACGACGTAAGCGTGATCCCCAAAGGCCAGCGGCAGTACCCCTATGGCTCCGTCGCCGCCCAGACCATCGGCTGGGTCGGCCCGGCCACCCAGGACGACGACAAGGAGTTGTTCAAGCATGACCGCTTGGCAAGATACCTCGAAGGCGAAGTCTGCGGGAAACCGCCCGGCGTCGAATACGTCTGCGAGGCCATCCTGCGAGGCCGGCGAGGAGAACTGGTCTACGACATCGACCGCAAGCTCATCCGCCAAAGCGAGACCGTTTTCGGCCGGGATGTCCAGTTAACCCTCGACATCGAGCTTCAGCAACGCATCGAGAACTACCTTACCGACCGCGCGCTCAATCCCAACTACTTCGCCCCCTCAGCGGTCGTGGTGCTCGAGATCCGCTCCGGCGACATCCTGGCTTTGGTCTCGACGCCCACATACGATCTCAATCGCGTCCGTTATGACTACGGCAAACTGGTCAGTGACCCGAACCAGCCGCTGTGGAACCGGGCGATCAGCCAGCAGTATCCGCCCGGTTCTTCCGTCAAGCCCATCATCATGGTCGCCGGACTGGAATCGAATGCCATCACTGCCGACGAGGTTATCCACTGCCCCTCGGCACCGGCACCGCAGGGCTGGCCCAACTGCTACATCTACAAGGAGTATCGCGTCGGGCATGATGCTCGCTGGGTAAACAACGGCCGCAATGCCATCAAAGGCAGCTGCAACATCTATTTCTCACGCCTGGCCGATCGGATCGAACCGGAGGTACTCCAGCGGTGGCTCTATCAGTTCGGCTACGGACACGAAGTGCCCCTGAATTACCCGCCTGTGGACTCAAACGAGATCAGGCCGCGTCAGTTGATCCAGGCCCAGGGCCAGATCAGCAGCGAGCGGATACCGGAAGGAACCCGCATCCGCTCGTTCGCAGAAATCCCTCCTTTGAGCAAGGGCAATCGAAGACTGTTCGGCATCGGGCAGGGCAATCTCTGGGCCAGTCCGCTTCAGGTGGCCAACTCTTTCGCCACGCTCGCCCGTGGCGGCCGCGCTCGCCCGGCGCGCCTCTTTCTGCAACCCGAGACACCAGGACGGCTCGAAGAAACCGTGGATCTCAACATCTCTCCCGCGACGCTTCAGGTGATCTACGACGGCATGGACGCCGTCGTCAACGAGACTGGAGGCAGCGCCCATAACGCCTTCCGACCGAGTGGTTTGGCTGCGCAAGGCGTGAAGGTTCTCGGCAAGACCGGGTCGACGGAACGGCCTTATCATGCGTGGTTCGCCGGCTTCGCCCAGGATGATGAAGGGGCCAAGGTCGCGATTGCCGTTCTCATCGAAGGGGGCCAGCATGGATCGAGCGATGCAGCCCCCGTCGCACGGGACGTCATCCAGTTCTGTGTCGACGCTGGTTACGTCGGGAAACCTTCGGACGTAACGATCCCGACGCGGGCCGCCGGCCGTTAGCAGCCGGACGGTACGGGCCCTGTTGCGCATCGCATCCGAGCACATGCCGGCGCAATGCTTACCGGGCAGCCCAAACGTCCCAACACTCCTTCCAGCACGTCGAAGAACCCCTCGTTGTCGGGCCAGAGAATGCGGTCGTCCTGCGGAATCGGCTCATCCAGCCGGCCCAGGAAACGACCCAGCGTCGCCTCGTCCAGCCGCCCGGCCGACTGGCCCAGGCCGAGCTGGCCGACGTAATGGGCGTTAATCGTCTGCTCGTACTGCCCCGGTAAAGGCAGGATGAACATCTTCTTCCTCAGGTGCATGCACTCGCTGATCAGCGACAGCCCCGCCGAGGCAACCACGCCCCGCGCCGACGCGAGGTCTTCGAGGAAACCCGCAGTGGACGCCTGCTTGAACACACAGTTGCCGACCCTGGTCTCCTTGTCGAAACCGTAGATATAGAACAACTGGCGAGGAAACTGCTTCAGTACGGCCCGAAGACGCGCCTCCTCGGTCCCGGTCGTCCAGTAGACGATCACATGCCCGGCGTCGGAAGGGGTCAGTTCCATCACCGCCGGGCGGACGATCGGCGGCGCCAGGACCGCCCGGTCCGTCTTCAGCGGAGCTTTGAAGAAGTTGGGCACCACATACGTGGCCGCCCGGATACCAACGCACCGTGTCACAGCCGTGGCACTGGCCCGCGACAGAATGTGCCGCCAGCGATGCTGCAGCCGGCAGACGGTCAGGATGTGTTCGTTGTCCAGGCTGATGAACGGAACACCATGGCGCCAAGCCCACCAGCCGGTGAACGGTTCAAAATCCGTCACCACCAGATCGGGATCGAACGGTTCATAAACGTGTTTGAACAACCGTTGATTGCCGCTGTGGGACTGCATGGACGCCAGCAGGTTTCGCAGGAAAGTCCGTGGCGCATCGATGCGTCCGCGGCGGTAGGTGAAAGACAGGCCGAAGATCTCGCGGACCCGCTCGCCGTAAATCGACCGCAGATAGAGCAAGGCCTTGTGTGAGGCCACAAACATCACGTCGTGGCCCGCGTCCAGAAACCGCTGGCCGATCAAGTGTGCCCGGCTGCTGTGGCCGAACCCCTCTCCCGCCACCGCATAGATGATCCTGGCCATCCCTCGATGTGCTCCTGTCTGTCAACGGTCGCCCCGACCCCGTGCCGGAGATCCCGAACCGCCGACACTCAGTGTACCACAACTACGCTCCGATACCAGTCCGACGGCTCCGAAATGTCAGAGGCAACGACAACAGACATCGGCCAAGGCTGCTGAACACAGGCCGTCGAATCGCTGCGGCGGCATCGACCCAAAACTCAGCGGGCGATGGCAACCGTCTCGGCGGGGGTTGGCTTCGGGGGTCCTTCGAGGTAATTCAGGGTGCGTTCGATAATGGCACCGGCGACGGGGGCCGCGATGGTGCCGCCGGTATAGCCTTTACGGAGGGCATAGTTGGGCCGCCGGAACGAAACCAATACGACGATTCGCGGGTCCTCGGCCGGCGCGCCACCCATGAAGGAGGCCACATAGGCGCGCTCCTCGTAGCCCCGGCCGTCTTTCTTCGCCAACTGCGCAGTGCCCGTCTTGCCGAATACCTGCCATCTCTCGAGCTGGGCCTTCTTACCCGTCCCATCGTTGACCACGGCGGTCATGGCATCCTGGACGATCCACTTGGCGACCTCGGGCTTGATGATATACCCGACGCGCAGTGCCGGAGGCCGGATGTCAACCACCGAGCCATCGGGCTTGACCACGGCTTTGACCACATGCAGGCGGATCAGACGACCTCCGTTGGCAAGCATACACAGGGCCCGCACGAGCTGGATGGCGGTAACCGAGATCTCCTGCCCGAACGGAATGCGGGTCACGCTGTAGCCGGTCCACTCCGACGGCGGTCGCAGCAAACCCTCCGCTTCACCCGGCAGGTCGATGCCCACTTTCTTGCCGAATCCGAACAGAGTCAGACCTTCGTAGAGACGCTCGGCGCCGACTCGTTGGCCGACCTTGGCCATCCCGATGTTGCTGGAATGTTGGATGATTTCGCGAAGGGTCAGATCCCCGAAGCCCTGGCGGTATTCGCCGATGCGACCGAAGCCCCGGCCGGAGTAGTGGCCGTTCTCGCAGAAGAACGTCTCATGCGTGTTGACCACTCCGGTGTCGAGGGCGATCGCGGCAGCAAAAGGTTTGATGATACTGCCCGGCTCGTACTGATCGGTCAGGACCCGATTGAGGAAGTGGTTTGGATCGGTACGATTGAAGTCCTCCGGATCGAAATCCGGCAGCGAGACCATCGCCAGAATCGCCCCGGAACGCGGGTCGGCCACCACCGCCAGAGCCGCCTGGGCTTCAAACGCCTTGTACTGCTTGAGCAGTTCGTCCCGGACGAACTGCTGGATCGTCGTGTCAATGGTCAGGATGAGACCGTCGCCGTTGGTGGGCATGCCGTTGTCGCCGCTCTTCTGCTCGACGCAAAACGACAGCGGACGCCGGTGCACATCGACGAAGAAGACATGCCGGGCCCCCTCCCCACGCAACTCCCGATCGAATTCGTATTCGATGCCGCCGAGCCCCCGATTGTCCGCACTGGTGTAGCCCACCACGTGGCAGGCCAGCCGGCCCATCGGGTAGTGCCGCTGCCAGCGGTACTCGACACCGACCCCCTCAATGGCTCGGGCGGACTCCGCCCGGTCTGCTTCGACCCCCACGGCGATCGGCGCATAGCGGGATGAGGCCCGATCAGTGATCATCTTGCAGATCTCATGGGCAGGCAGATCAAGAACCGAGGCCAGATCGTTGGCGGTCTCTTTGGGGTCCTTGATGATTCTCGGATCCGCGAAGACGGTGCGAATCTGATTGCTGGCCGCCAGCACACGTCCGCGGCAATCCAGGATCGCGCCGCGCTGAGGTTCCAGGGGCAGATACGCACATTGCTGTCGCAGACTCAACTGAGTGTAGTGGTCGGCCAACGCATACTGGAGATGGTAGCAGCGCCAGCCCAAGCCCAGAAACGCACCGACAATCAGAAAGCCAAACACACTGATGGCAATCCGCTCCCGTCGTGCATCGGCATCCTCGGGTGTGGCCAAAATCCGGTTGGTTGTCCCTGTGCTTCCCATCCCGTGTAACCTACTGCGCCGCCTCTGGCGTTTTCATGGGTCCTGCCGGTCCTATCCCCCTATTGTCCCAGCCGTTGGGACACGGACGCAGGATTCGTCAGAACTTCGACTTGAAGCTGCTTGCGCCACAATTCCTGCTGAAGCCGGCGCTGTTCGGTGGTACACATCCGCAGCGTATAGAACGCCCGGCGGTTGGCACCGCGCATATAGACCGCCAGGATCAGCGTCGCCGCGAAAAAGAAGATGACCAGTGCGAAACACAGTCGAGAAGCCATATGTCGCTGCCGTCGCGGCCGCAATTCCCGAGTCTTCCGGAGGATTCTCCGCCTCCCGCAATCACTTGGCGGGAAGTCTCAGCTTCATCCCGACCACCAGGACAGCATCCTTGCTCTTGAGGGTATCCGCATTGAGCTTGACGATTTCCTCCCATCGCGCGCCAATACCAAGCTGGGTGGCGGCAATCTTCCACAGGCTGTCACCGTCCTGTACGACGTAGAACGGCCCCTCCGGCTTGCTGCTGGCCTCCTTAACCTGGGCCACATTCCTCTTGCCGATCTGCTCGACCTTCTCGAACAGAGCCTCGGACAACTTGCCGTCGGCGGGCTTGCCGACTTCGGGCTTGGCGGCTGGCAGAGGTGGAATGACCAGGGTCTGCCCGACGAAAATCTCGTCAGGCGTCTTAAGGGTCGCACGATTGGCCTCGAAGATCCGCTGGATATTGACCAATCGATTGCCTTCTTCAGGACCATAGACCCTCTTGGCCACCGTGGCCAGGACATCGCCGTCCTGGACCACATAGGTCTTGGCGGGTGCCCCGCCCGCCGGCTTCGGCGTCGGCGTACCGGAAGGAGTAGCCGGAGTCGGCGGTGCCGTGGCCACCTCGACCGGCGTGGTCTGGCTCGGTTCGGCCTGGACGGTCTGCGGCTGGGACGACTCGATCGCCGGGACCGGCTCCGTCGCAACCTCCCGGGTCGGCACCGTATCAATCAGATTTCTGACCACGTCCTGAATCTTGCCTGACATGCCTTCCACCAGATCGTCCAGCGTGTAGATGCGGCGGACTCCCTCCGCATCGGCGGTCGGCGCACTGCTGGTCGGCTTCCCATGCGATTCCGGTTCGACGGCCGGTTCCGCAACCGCGACCAGATCCTCGCCCTCTTGTCCGATGAGGTCCTGCCAATTGAGCCGCTCCTGTACGCCGCCGGCGACGCCCGCGACGTCGAGGTTCTCGTGCTGCGTGGTCATCATCTGGGTCGCCTCAGCCTTGGAACGATCACCGAAGTTGGGCAGGCCGTTGATGATGAAGGCGATGACAAAGATGAACACCAGTCCCAAGAGCAAGCCGATCTTCGCATCTGACGTCATGGTAGCACTCCGTTTCTCTTCTTCCACTGAACGCGTGGGCAGGACGCCCACTCTGTTAGTTTCTCTGCGCGATCCTGAGCTTGGCGCTTCGGGCGCGCCGGTTTTCTGCGATTTCCTTCGGGTCTGCGACAATGGGCTTCCGGGTCAATAGCCGATACACGCCCTCTTGCTGGTTGCGTTTGAAATCCCATTTGACGCGTCCGTCTTCAAGGCTGTGGAAGCTGATAACGGCCAGATATCCGCCGGTCCTCAACAGCTTCGGAGCCGTCGCGAGCAGGCGATCCAGGTTCTCCAACTCGCGGTTGACGGCGATCCGCAGCGCCTGAAACGTCCGTGTGGCCGGATGCTTCCGCGGCCGATGCTTTCCCCCAGGTGTTCTCAAGGCGCTGCAAACGATTTCCACCAGCTGACCCGTCGTGGTGATCCGCTCTTGTTGCCGTCGCCGAACGATGTACCTGGCAATCCGTCGAGAAGCCCGGTCCTGCCCGTATTCAAAGATCAGATCGGCCAGAGACTTCTCATCGTATCCATTCACTATATCGGCCGCTGTCGTCGTTAAGCTTTTGTCAATTCTCATATCCAGCGGCATATCCTCCGTCCGAAAGCTCAATCCCATCTCCGCGTCGGCAAGCTGCGCTGAGTTGAAACCCAAATCCGCCAGGATGAAATCCACTTTTTCAATGCCCAATTCGCCCAGACGCTCAGCCAGGCAGGCGAAATTGGATTTGACCAGGATCACCCTGCAGGTCAGCGACGCCAGTCGCTCTCGGGCCCTCTCCAGCGACGGCGGATCGATGTCCAGGCCCACCAGAATCCCCTCCGGACCCAGACTCCTGCCGAACAGAAGACTATGACCTCCGTGTCCAACGGTCGCGTCGACCATCACCCCATCCTGCGGTAAGTCTATCTGTTCGGCCAGAGCTTTCGAAAGAACCGGAACGTGTTCCACATCCGAGCGATCCACCCCTGTCCTGCACGCCTCTCAGCCGACCGACACCGGCGCACAGCGCCTCTTGAGCTTCTGAACATGGGGTGAGAATTCAATGGCGGAAAAAAGCCCTCCCTGGCTCCTGAGCCGTTCCAGGCGGTCGGTCAGCACCGACAGCGACAGATGGGTCTGCTCGTCGATGGGCCTCTGGCCGGCCAATGTCCTGGCCACTACTTGGCAATGGCTTCCGTTCATCCGTGTCTATTGCCTCCTGTGCAGCACTAATGCTCCTTGTGTTGTTTCTGCAGCACCAACTGCCGCGCCTGGGTCATCTGTTTCTGGTACTGGCCCATGTGGTCCGACAGGTACTGTTCCCAATCTTCGCTGTTCCACAGCTCGATATGGTCCCGCACACCCACCAGCGTGATGTCGTCTTTGAGACCTGCCCGTTTGCGCAGTTTCTCGTTGAGCAGGATTCGCCCCTGGGCGTCCAGCTCGATCTTGCTGGCCATGGCAAAGCTGAGCCGCTCGAAAGCGACCGCCTCATCAGGCGCCGTCGCCCCGGGGGCCACCGAAAGCACGATCTGCTCGAAATACCGCTCCGGATACAAGCACAACACGCCATTGGCGCCGAGAACAAGATAGAAGTCGCTGCCATGCTCTTCGGCGTCGATCTGGCTGCGCAGCTTGTTGGAGACGAGCACTCTTCCTTTGCCGTCCACAACGTGCTGGTATTCGCCTGTTAATAACAGCATGGCCACTGCTCCACTCGACCGTCACTATTTGGGAGATGCTACCACTTGTCGCCACCAAGTCAACATCCAATACCACTTTCCGTTGGTTTTTTTGAAGTTCGTCCTGCTGCCATGTCAGGCAAATAAGACATAAATAGTTATACAAAAGCTATTTACGAAACACATACGCAGCGACAGTCCTATAATCCAACTGCGGCAGTCAACCGCTTGCCGTTCAGCGACGCGGCTTGGGAAGAACTGCCCCACAGCCCCACCGAAGAGACTGTTGCATCTCCAAGCAGGCAAGAAACCTGTCATGCGTGACATGAGATGCTGCGGCAGACCCGTCTGCCACAGATCCAACAACGAGCCTGTGACTTTCAGCCAATAGTGTATGAAACCGATGGCCGGTTCGGCGATGGCGCATGCACGGGTGTCATACGGTGGGAAGACAGATCGGACGGGGTGCGGCGCAGGCTCAGGTCGGCTGGAGCGACTGGAGGGCGAAACGGTCCGTCATGCCGGCGATGTAGTCGCACACGGCGCGCTGAAGGCCATGCTCGGGAATGAACCGCTGGAAGTAGCCCGGCATCCGTTCGGGCCGGGCACACAAACGCTCAAACAGCTCGGCTAACAGGTCACTGGCGCGCTGGGCGTTGCGGATGAGCAGTTCGTGGTGATAGAACCGATCCAGAAGAAATGCCTCCAGCCCTTGCAGCTTGCGGTCACACTCAGGCGACAGTGCAATCACGTCGCGTGCCATGGCGCAGGCGTCGTGAGGCGTCCTGATGCCTGCGGCGGCGATGTTGGCGGCGCTGGTATCGATGCAATCGCCGACCAGAGCGTCGATGATGGCCTTGGCGATCCGCGTGCGGCGGATCGTCCGGTCCTCGATCGCGTCGGCGCCGATCTGCCGAGTCGCTTCCACGAAAACCTCGATGTGCTGCATCTGCTCGCCGTCGAGCAGGTGAGCCTTCATCCCATCCTCCAGATCGTGGCAGTTGTAGGCAATGCGATCGGCCAGGTCGACGATCTGGCCCTCCAGCGTGCAGTTGGCCTCCGGGAACGCATCGCCCTGCGGCACATCGTAGCGGCTTTTGTGCCTGGCCAGGCCGAGACGGGTCTCATACATGAGATTCAGGCCCCTGAACGCCGGGTACGGATGTTCGAGAAGCTCGACGATGCGCAACGACTGCGCGTTGTGCTCAAACCCGCCATACTGCGCCATCAGTCCATTGAGGGCCGCCTCACCCGCATGCCCGAACGGCGGATGCCCGAGATCATGCGCCAGGCAGATCGCCTCGGTCAGCGCCTCGTTGAGCCCCAGGGCTTTGGCGATGGTCCGGCCGATCTGCGCGACCTCGATGCTGTGCGTCAGACGGGTACGATAGTAGTCGTCGAGCCCCGGCGTGAAGACCTGCGTCTTGCCCTCCAGCCGGCGAAACGCCGAGCAATGGATGATCCGATCACGGTCCCGCTCGAAGTCCGAGCGGTATCGATGCGGCGCCTCCGCAAACGCCCGCCCCTTGCTGGCCCCCTCCGTCACCGCGTACGATCGAAGCCCGTCCGTCATTTCTCCAACCCGGGAAGGCAATGTTCGGCGCTGACGGTTCGGAGTTCCGCCAGCAGGTCGGTCAGCGACTGACTGATCACGTCGGTGTCGCTGCACACGCTCATGAAATTCGTGTCGCCGTCCCAGCGCGGCACCACATGGATGTGCAGGTGGCCCGGCAAACCCGCGCCCGCACAGCGGCCGAAGTTCAACCCCACGTTGAAGCCGTGCGGACGGACGGTCATCGACAACGCACGCTGCGCCTCCCGCACCAGCTTCATCAGCTCGATCATCTCCTCCTCGGTCGCATCGTCGAGAGCGGCGATGTGCCTGGCGGGCGAGATCAACAAATGCCCGTTGTTGTAGGGAAACCGATTCAGCACAACCAGAGATTTCGCCGTCCGCCACAGAAGGAGGTTCTCGTCGTCGTCATCGGGGTGCGCGAAGTCGTGGCAGAGAAAACAGCCTTCGCTCTTCTCGAGTCCGCGGATGTATGGAATGCGCCACGGCGCCCAGATGTTGTTGCGTTCCACGGTGTGATGCCTCCCAATCTCGTGAACATCAGGCCTAAGGGGCCAGCAGCTCCGTCGTCAACGTCTGCTCAATCGTGAGGTGCGGGTCGGCCCGAATCCCCATCGGCGGCAGCGACGCTTTCATCCGCACCATGTACTTCTGGCGGTCCGCGACAACACGGCCGGCATCCAGATCGAACGACTCCTGACCGGCCCCTTCGAGGGCGAGCAGGCGGTAGCTGCCGAGAAAACCGAAGGTTCCGCTCATTTGAAAACGCCCGGAATAAGGGATAGGCCAGTCGGTCGGAGCAGCATCCGCCGGCGAGTAGACGCTGTCGAAGATCGCCAGAGACTTATCCTTGTCGGCGCGAATCTCACTGAACCGGTACGTAACATCGCGGGCCTTGCGCGCGACCATCGGCAGAGGCACCGGCAGTCTCGACCGCCAAGTCTGGCCAACCGCGATGCCGGAAGCCGGAGCCTCCACACTTGATATCGCATCCCACAGGAAGTACTGCCCCGCGACAAAATCCCCGATCATGTCGGGGTCCTTGACGCGTCCGCCGGAAGGCCCGGAGCGAAACGCCTTCGCGCCCATCTCCTGCACGAGCGCGTCCAGTTCCCTTCGATCGACCATCTTGCCTCGCGGATCAATCGTGAACGAGAAGGTCTTTCCCGCGGCCGATTCGGCTGCATCCCCGGCGTATTGGCGCCCGCTGCGCTCCACCGTTACCGACTCACACACGGCACGAATCGTGCTGACCCCGTACGGGTCCACCACCACGGGCGTGTAGGCGGTCACCATCTCCAGCCGTTCGAATCGCTTCTCGGCCTGGTCCCCTCCGACGGCATTGGGGTCCCAGTCCAGAAGCAGGTCCCGATGCGAGACGAATCTGTACCGAAGCGTCTGCCCGGGCTGGAAGTCCACGGTCAAGAAGATGCGTCCGCTGTCACGAGAGCTTGGCACCCTGTGCGGAACACCGGCGCTTCGGCATCCGGCGAAGAGCAGAAGGATCGCAACAAACCTGACCGTGGCGTGGGCTTTCGATACCATGATTCTCTTCTTACGCGGCCGCACTACGGAATCCGTTCGAGCCTGTACAACTGGGTTCTGTTCATCCTCACGGCCGCCGGCCGGTCCGCACCATCCTGGACCGCCGCCTGGTCGACCGCTACCCACTCCGTATGGAATTGCTCGACATATGTGTCGATGCAGCCCGTGTCCAGATCGAGTTCGAATTGCCCTTCGTAGCTGTCCACGTTGTCGAACATGCCGGCCGGAACAGTGCTGCTCTGGTCTTCGTGCAACTGCCTGGCCGCAGCGGAGGAAGGAATGCCTTTCATCGTCACGCGTGCGACACGGCCGCCTTCGTCGGCTTCGACTCGTTCGAGAGTGTAGAGCCGCTCGTACGCCTTGGCGCCCATTCGCCCGAACGACAGGATCGTGACATTGCTCCACGTCTGGCCCGGACGAACGATCTTGCCTTCCGAGGCCGTCAAAGCCGGGACTTCATGCCGGTCCCGTATCTCCTTGTCGCCGATCAGCTTCAGAGCCGTCTGGTGTTCCGGTGAACCACCTTTGAGCGAATCGCGGAGCGTCGCAAGGCCCTCGACGGACAAGACAGCCCCCTTCGGCGTCATCTCCACGTGGTAGCTGATGCCGACAAGTTGCGACAGGGGGCTCTCGCGGTCCGCGTCACGCGAACTGTCGAAATCCAGGACCACCGTTTCTCGCGAGCGGCCCAGATACTTCAGCGTCAGGATCGTGATCTTGAGCATTGCGTTGCCATCGTCCTGGACGCGATCGACGCGCTGCTCAAACGTGATCTCCACGCGGTTGCCGATCGCACCGCCTCGAAAACTGGACGGCTTGCCCGATTCATCCCCCTCCCATCGGACGGAGGCTTCGGTTTCCGTAGTCACCCGGTATATGACCGGCCGGTCAGGAACGAACCTGAGGGCCAGATCGATACCGGCTTCGAACGGCGTCCGGGCGTTGTCCTCATTGCCCGAGGGCTGGTCCGGCACAACCACTGGTTCGACGGCCTGCGTCCGGACGGCTTCGCATGACGAGCCCTGCGGCGCTCCCGCACTCCCACAGCCCGGCAAGAGCACAACCAGGCAGAACACCATGCCTGTCACAACGACGCAAGTGCCTGTTTCCGGTCCCATTTCGGCCCCTACCCAAGAGTCGGATCATCGCACAATTCTTCCACTGTGCCCACGAGCCAATTATATGGCCCTCAGCGGACCGGACAACGATTTTTGCTTTATTCATGTCCGCCTGCGAGCTAAACTTAGGTTCTTTGACCCTCGCTGTTCCTGTTGATGGCTTTGGAGAAAGACAATGAGAAGTGACACCGTCAAAAAGGGCTTTCAGCGGGCACCCCATCGCGGGCTGCTTCGCGCGTGCGGGTTGCAGGATGCGGATATCGACAAACCGTTCATCGGCGTGGCCAACAGCTTCTGCGAGGTCGTTCCCGGTCACGTCCATCTCAACGAAGTGGCCCGCGTAGTGAAGGAGGCGATTCGCCAGGCCGGCGGCGTGCCCTTCGAGTTCAACACGATCGCGGTCTGCGACGGCATCGCCATGGGCCATACAGGCATGAAGTACTCGCTGGCTTCGCGTGAGATCGTCGCCGATTCGGTCGAGACGATGGTGCGGGCCCATTGCTTCGACGGGCTGATCTGCATCCCGAACTGCGATAAGATCATCCCCGGCATGCTCATGGCCGCGGTAAGACTCAACGTCCCGACCCTATTCGTCTCCGGCGGCCCGATGAAGGCGGGCAAGACCAGGGACGGCAGGATCGTGGACCTGATCAGTATCTTTGAAGGCGTCGCCCAGTTCAACGCCGGTAAAATCAGCGAAGCGGAACTCACGGAACTCGAATGCGCCGGCTGCCCCACGCAGGGAAGCTGCTCGGGCATGTTCACCGCCAACTCCATGAACTGCCTGTCCGAAGCGATCGGTATGGCCCTGCCCGGCAACGGGACGATCCTGGCGGTCGATCCGCGCCGACAGGATCTGTACAAAGCCGCAGGCAGGCAGATCGTCGAACTGGTGAAGAAGGACATCAAACCGCTCGACATCATCAGCGTCCCGTCGATGGACAATGCCCTGGCCCTCGACATGGCCATGGGCGGCTCGACCAACACGGTGCTGCACACGTTGGCCATTGCCAGCGAAGCGAAGATCAAATACGACTTGGACCGTATCAATACCATCTCCGCCAAGTGCCCGAATATCTGCAAGGTCTCGCCTTCGAGCAAGGTCCACATCGAGGACGTGGACCGCGCCGGCGGGATCAGTGCCATCCTCAATGAAATCAGCAAGATCCCGAACCTGCTGAACCTCGGCTGCCTTACGGTAACGGGCAAGACGCTGGGCCAGAACATCGCTGCGGCGAAGATCAAGGACCCGGACGTGATCCACCCGCTCGAGAACGCCTATTCCAAGACGGGCGGCTTGTCGATCCTTCGTGGCAACCTGGCCCCCAACGGCAGCGTCGTCAAGAGCGCCGGCGTCGCTCCGGCGATGCTGACGCATGTCGGTCCGGCGGTCATCTTCGAGAGTCAGGAAGACGCTTGTGAGGGCATCCTGGCCGGCAGGGTCAAGGCCGGCGACGTCGTGGTCATCCGCTACGAAGGCCCCAAGGGCGGGCCGGGGATGCAGGAGATGCTCAGCCCGACCAGCTACATCATGGGCGCCGGGTTGGGTGAATCGGTCGCGTTGATCACCGATGGGCGGTTCAGCGGCGGCACGCGCGGCGCCTGCATCGGGCACGTCAGCCCGGAAGCGGCGGTCGGCGGGCCCATCGGCCTGCTCAAGAACGGCGACGTCATCGAGATCGACATCCCCCACAATACGATCAACGCCAAGCTGTCCGACGCCGAATGGGCCAAGCGGAAGAAGGCCTGGAAGGCCCCCGAGCCGCGGATCAAAGAAGGCTGCCTGGCCAAGTACGCCGCCATGGCCACCAGCGCCGACACCGGCGCCGTCCTGAAATGGTAGAGGGATATCCAAGGCATCATGTGCGGGGACGAGCCGACGATAAAATGGTACGCGGCGGGGCTGCACTTCGAGTGCACCGGGTGCGGGGCATGCTGTTCCGGGCCGGGGGAAGGGTACATCTGGGTGTCGCGGCCGGAGATCGAGCTGATCGCCAGGCACCTGAACATGACGCCGGGGCAGCTGCGGCACACGTACCTGCGCCGCGTGGGTCTGCGCCTGACAATCATCGAACACGAGACCACCAAGGACTGTATCTTCCTCCAGAAAATAGATGACCGCAAACAGTGTATGATCTATCCGGTCCGCCCGAGCCAGTGCCGCTCGTGGCCGTTCTGGCCGGACAATCTCTCCGGGCCCCATGCCTGGAACAGGGCCGCCCTGAGGTGTCCGGGTATCAACAGAGGACGACACTACAGCGCCAGGCAAATCGAGAGGATTAAGAGAAACAGACGATGGTGGGAGAATCAGAAAGACATCGCCGAGTCGTCGCCGAAGTAGCTGTCCTCTACGACTGGATCGACACGCAGCTTCAGCAGGACCGCGAACTGGTGGGAGAGTGTGCCGCCTGCGGGGCATGCTGCGACTTCGTGAGCTACGATCACCTGCTCTTCGTGACGCCACCCGAGACGATCTATCTGGCGGCCAAACTGAACGTGCCGAGTCTGCGCCAGATGACCAGCGAACGGTGCCCGTATCAGGAGGAGGAACGATGCACCATTCACCGGCATCGGTTCACCGGCTGCCGCATCTTCTGCTGCAATGGAGATCGGGACTTCCAGGCCGAACTGACGGAGACCGTTCTCGGAAAGCTCAAGAGCATCTGCGAGCGCTATCAGATCGCGTATCAGTACGCCGATCTGGGGACGGCTCTCGCGACATTCTCTACCGGTATTTGTCAATCGGCTGCGGGACCTTGTCCTGAGGATCGTAGAGATTGATGTACTTGACGCCAGCGCTGAGCGAGCCGGATTCCTGGTAGTAGGTGTACAGTTTCGCCAGCTTCTGCTCGTCTTTGGCCTCCAGATGCCTGGCCCAGTCTCCGATTTCCGCGCCCCAGTAGATCAGCGTGCCGTCCTTGCTGTGGAGCACGAGGTGCGGATCGCGGTGGTTTCTGCGCCCCTTGTAGTTGGTCACATCCACATCGGCGATCCGTTCGAGGAGCGGGCTCTTGGGCGTCACTTCCGCATCCATGCGATTCAGAAGGATGATAAGCTTGACCGCCGCCGCCAGATCGTCCCGATCGAACACCGCACCGGGTGACGGAGGCAGACCCAATGAAACGCCCTCGACCTTTACGATCGGCAGGTGCACCATCGGCATGTAATCGAGCACCACGAGGTCGGCGTCGACGTAGAATTTCGACGGACCTCGTTCGATCAGCGCCACCGGCTTGCGCCAGCGGGCCTGGACGCACACCGAATCATATGTGACGTGTACCTCGACGTCGTCCAGCCACGACATCTGGGCGAGATTGCGGGCAACGACCTCGGCGGTTTCCTCCTGGATCGGAAACCGATCCCCCCCGGCGGCGGCCACAACCCTCGCCTTGAGATCCCAGTTGACCCATGCCGGCACGCCCACGAGGACCAGATGCCCTTCCTCCGTCGGTCTGGCCGAACCGACGTAACCCTCGGCATAGCGAAGAAATGCGCCGGCCGCCACCAGAACAAGCATCACCGCCGACACCTTGACAGCGGTCGTCAGCGTCTGTTTTCTGGCCTGTGCCTCTCTCTTGGTCCGGGTCCCCCACCAGGAGGAAACCCGCTCTCGAAGACTACTTCTGTGCTTCTTTCTGGCCACGTATCGCCTCAATTGCTGCACCCTGTATGTCGTTGCGGACTGTAGCCGCCCGGAATCTCAGAAACAGATACTATCAGAATCGACCATTCGGACGTTTTGCTGCACTGGTTTTCGGCAAAAACTGGCATGGACAATCTGCACGCACAACTGGCTCATGGACAGACCGGCTCGAGCGGCCGCCTTGGGCAGCAGCGAATGGGTGGTGAAACCGGGGATCGTATTGATCTCCAGCGCATGGGGCACCCCGTCGTCGCTCAGGATGAAATCCACCCGGGCGAAGTCCCGGCAGCCAAGCGCGTCGAAACAGGCCATCGCATCGCGGCTGATTCGTGCCCTGACCTGGGCATCCGTCACCGTATCGAACAGATACTCGGTCCGATCATCCACGTACTTGGCGTGGTAGTCGTAGAACCCCGTCCGGCTTCGGATCTCGATGATCGGCAGCGTCTCGCGCCCCAGGACTCCCACCGTGATCTCACGACCGCGAACAAACGGCTCGATCATGCAATCGCCGAATTCTTCACGCACCTTCAGGGCACAGGCTGCCGCCTGGCCTGGACTATCCACCACAGAGACGCCCACACTGCTGCCCTGCCGGACCGGCTTGACGACGAATCGTTCACCCAGGCTCTTCAGTTTCGCTTCAATACCACCACGCGACATCCCGTGGCAAACCTCAATTGTGGGCGCCACGACTACACCCGCCGCAGCGAAGCGGTTCTTGCTCAGGATCTTGTCAAACGCCGTCCGGCTGGCTTCGGGGCCACAGCCTGTATAGACCAAACCCCGGTCCTCGAGAATCTGCTGAAGTCGGCCATCCTCGCCGAACTCGCCATGCAGGGCCACGAAAAACACATCGATATCGGACCTGTCGAGCACGGTCATGTCGTCGGGCGTGATATCCGACGCAATAACCTCCATCCCCCCCTCGCGAAGCGCCTCGGCGACGCACCGCCCGCTCTGAAGGCTCACCTCGCGCTCGCGACCGACACCTCCCTGCAAAACCACTACTTTCATGGAATCCTCGACTTTCGCCGCATGGAATGACCGGACGGGCGAGCCTGCCGCAGCACCGGACAACGGCCGATTCGTCCGAAGAACGGCCCCCCCGCCGTTTTACTTCCAAATCTCGATTTCAGGCTGCAATTCAACGCCGGCGTGTTCGCGGACCCGCTTGCGAACCGATTCGATGAGCCGCATGACATCCCGGCTCGTGCAACCCTCGTTGGCTACGATGAAATTCGCATGTTTTTCACTGACCACCGCGCCTCCGATCTGCAGCCCCTTGAGGCCCGCGCGGTCAATCAGCGCCCCGGCCGACGCTTCCGGCGGATTCTTGAAGACACACCCGCAATTCCGGGTGTTGAGCGGCTGATTGTTCTTCTTATAGATCCAGTTCTCTTTCAGCGTCCGCATGATCTGTTTCGGATCGCCCGGAGTAAGCGTCAGGGTCGCATTCAAGATGAACGCAGCGCGGATGTTGACGCAACGGTAATCGAAGATCAACTCCGGCTTGCTCTTCTCGAAGATGGTCCCCTGGCCATCCATCAACGTCACCGACTCGACCACCGAACCGATATCCCCGAATCGGCCCCCCGCGTTCATCTTCACGGCACCCCCGATCGACCCGGGGATTCCCGTCAGGACCTCGAGACCTGAGAGCCCCTTCTCGACGCAGTCCAGCACCAGCTTGCCCAACTCGGCCCCTGCCCAGGCGGTGATCCGCGTCCCATCGAACTGGACCGCGCCAAACACCGGCCCCTCCAGCTTGACGACGGCCCCCCGGACCCCTTCATCGCTGACCAGCAGGTTCGATCCGAGCCCCATCACGTGGATGCGGATATGGTTGTCGTTGCACCGTTTGACCACGTCCTGCAACTGCTCCACCGTCCGCGGCCGAATGAAGTAATCGGCCGGACCACCCAGCCGATACCACGTGTGCGGCGCCATCACGTGATTGGGCTCAACGATTTCCGCCAAGTCGCCGAAGATATTCATCTGCCACCTTCCACACATCGCCGGCCCCCATGGTGACCAGCAGATCACCGGGGCCGAGTTCTCTTTCCAGGTAATCACACACCGCATCGAAGGTCCCGATGTACTCGGCATCGGCTCCTTCGGCACGAATCCGGTCGGCCAGGATCTTCGCATTCACTTGCGTGCGACTGGCCTCTGAGTCGCGCACAAAGTAGATTTCTGGAATAATCGCCTTGTCGGCCTGGGCAAAGCTGGCCGCAAACGCATCCAGGAAGAACCGCGTGCGGCTGTACTGGTGCGCCTGGTACACACACCAGAGGCGCCTCGGGTGATACTTCTCTCGAATCGCCTTCAGACTGGCCCGAATCTCGGTCGGATGATGCGCGTAATCATCGAGGACCGTCACCCCGTTGACCTGCCCCTTGAGCATCAGACGCCGATCCACGCCGGTGAATCGATCCAACACACCCAGAATCGCCTCCGGCTCGACGCCGATGTTCACGGCGACCGCAATGACCGCGAGGGAATTGAGGATATTGTGTCGCCCCGGAAGCGAGAGCCGGGTCGATCCCAATCGACGACCGTCCTGAAAGACGTCAAAACGATACGAACCTTGATCCGCCTGGATGCGGCGTGGATAGATATTGCATTGCGGGCGGAAGCCAAACGTGAAAACACGCCGTTCACGACCCAGCCGCTCCAGAACGCTGGCTACGTTCGCATCCTGACCGTTGGCCACGATGAACCCATCCGACTTGCAGCCCCGCGCGAATTCATAGAACGCCTCGACGATCGCGGCCTCATCGCGATAGCAATCCAGATGGTCCGCTTCGATATTCAGGATACACGCAACCTGCGGCTTGAGGTTCAGGAAGCTTCGATCGTACTCACAGGCCTCTGCAACGAAGAAGCTGCTGTCGCCGCTGCCGGAGGAGGCCCCCAGCTGACTGACCTCGGCGCCGACCACAAAGTTCGTGTCCACCCCCACCTGCTTGAGGCAATAGGCAAGCCATCCGCTCGTGGTGCTCTTGCCGTGCGTGCCGCTGACGGCAATGCTCTCGAAGTGGTTCATCAACTCGCCGAGCAGTTGGGCGTACTTGTAGACACGGCATCCTTGCCGGCGGGCCTGCTGCAACTCCGGGTTGCTCTCCTGGATGGCGGCGGAGATAACCACTGCCTCGGTCTCCGGTCCGATGTGATCGGCGCGGTGACCGATGCGAATGTCAGCCCCCAGACGGACCAGGCGCGCCGTAGCCGCCGTGGCCGACTGGTCTGATCCCGTAACGATGGCGTGCTTCTCGATGAGGAATTGCGCCAGGCCGCTCATGCCAACGCCGCCGGCTCCGATGAAATGAAACCGTGCACCCGCAATCTTCGGTTGATTCACGGCATTGACCACCTCATAACGATGGGCTGCCCTGACCCTTGCTGAATAGGCTCCGATTTCCGCTCGACTCATTCCATCCCTTCTTGTCGAACACCTTCCGTGCCAGCACCGGGGCAGTGTAGCAGAAACCCATCATCCAGGAAAGTCAAATCACCGTGCGATGTCGGAAAAACAGGGCAAATCGCGCAGCCTTGCTCGCGGGCAGTGGAGCTTCGCCGGCTCCACAACAGAAACCTGCCAAGGGGATCGCCTCGGCTGGATCCCAATCAACCGCGTATGCCCTTCGGTCGCCGGGCCGCAGTCTCCGCCTTGCTCTGCTTGTTGTGGTTCTGCAGGAGCTTCATGGCCTTCTTGACGTCGGAGACCTTCAACACACCAGTGGTTCGTCCGCCTTTTCCGCCGGCGGTACAATAGGCATAAGAGATATTGATGTGCCCTTTGGAGAGCTTCTCGGCCACGGTTGCCAACGCACCGGACTTGTTGGCCAGATCGACACACAGCACATCTGTCTCGTTGTACGGCATATTCAGCTTCGTCAGAACTTCTCTGGCCGCCTCCGGCTTCTCGAACACGACACGCATGACGCCGTGTTCGGCCGAGTCCATCATGGTAATGGCGGTGATGTTGATCCTGGCCCTTGCAAACTCTCCCAGTACTTGGGCCAGCACACCAGGCTTGTTGACCATGAAAACCGAAAACTGTGGTGCCGTGTACATCCTCTTTGCCTTTCAAAGCGTGATCGCACCCACTCTCTGGTTGTGCTGCAGAATCGCGGTCTGTCCCCGGCTGTACCGACGGGAGGCAGCTCCGTGGGAATCGTCCGCATTATGCGCGGCCACCACCGATCCTTCAACTGTATTGTTACGCGGGCCGGAGGTGCGCGTTCGCTGGTTCAAACGCGAATGCCGAACCCGCAAACCGCACCATCAGATCGTTAGAATGATGGGAATGACGACAAAGCGACAATCCGGACACAGGAGCGTCCGGATTGTCGCTTCAAACCGCCTCAGACGACTCTTTGCTGTCGATCCGTCTATGGCTGATAGACGATCACCAGTTCTGCCGCCTTGGAAGGACTACCCTCGTAGGCCCAGAACTTGCGATCGTTCCCATCGTAATCGCTTGCCACATAGGCAATTACAAGCGAGTTGCCCGACGACCAGCCGGGACGGTCGATCACTTCCTGAACCAGAGAGCTGATGTCGGGACTGTCATACCAGACGTCGGCCTGCCACGTCGTACCGTCCCAGCTCCAGTCCTGGAAGGCGCTGGTCATCGTCAGGGCGTTCACCCGGTGCGTGGTGGTGAACGAACCGGGGTTGTCCGCCGCTTCGGCGCGGAGCCCGGCCGTGACCCGGCCGGACAGTCCGCTCGAATGAGCACAGACTCTTAAGGTGGCTCGTACAATGGCGGCCCCTTGAGGCACCTCGACGCCACAGAAACGCATGCCCGCCGTGTACTGCCCCACCGCCAATGCCTCTTCCCCGAGCTTCTGGTACGTGCTCCACCTGCTGGCGTGGGCATCGTCCTCTCCGGCCGCCACCTTATAGACCAACTCCACTTCGCTCACGACCGAGATGCTCACCGTCGCGACGTTCGAGGGGCCGCCAAACGGGGCCACGCCCCCATCGTCGGCGCAGAACGTGAAGCTGTCTTCGCCAATCCAGCCTTCGTTTGGCCGGTAAACCACCTGATTGGCACCCTGTGGCAGAGCAGCCGGGACGGTCGTAATGGGCGACCCGCTGGCGGAGCGTTCCAGCTTACCATGTCGAGGCAGAGACAGGATGCTGTACGTCAGTTGCCCGGGCGGATTGGGCGCGCCGTCATCAACAGCAGCCAATGTGATCGTAACAGATGACCCGGCGCCGGTGCTGACCGCCGCATCCTGGGCGACGGGTGGCCCGGCCTGCAAGGACTTCAGCGTGAAGGTCCCCGAACCCGATATGCGTTTGACCACTACCAGAACGGACCTATCGGATTGCGGCGTATGACTGACCATCTCCGCGCCACCCGCCTGAGCCGACGTGCTGGCCGCCAGAACAACGGGTGTTCCCGTAGCGCTCGGCGTCATGCTGTAAAGATACAGGTCGAAGTCCGCCGCGGCCGGAACGTCCAACGACAAGTCGATGCCGGCACCCGCGAGGAGCTGAATCCTGCCGGCCCAAGCCCGACGATCCGTGGCGCCACCGCCCAGCGCAACGCTGACAGCCGATCCAGGGGTGTAAATGGAGCCGGCAGCCTCGACGGCGGCATCCACATTGATCAACCCGTATCCCTCATACCGATCCTTGCCGGCCGGGAAGCCCTCGGCTCCGGAGACGTTGCGTTCCAGCGACGGGTTGCGCTGCCCCCCCTGGCGGATGTCATTCGTCTCGGTCGCGGTCGCGCACAGCAGCATCTTCACCAGTCGCGGGTGTCGGTCGGACACAAAATCCCATGTGATCCCCGTACGCTCCAGGGCCTCGATGACCAGGCCGGCGGCACCGGCGACAAACGGGCTTGAGAACGAAGTCCCCACGCCGCTGGCGTAATCGTTGGCCACCTTGTCCAGGTTGCTCATTCCATCACACGTGCCGCTGTCGACCGACATGACGGCCGTGTAATAGTAGTCCCCTCCGGGCGCGATCAGGTCGGGCTTGAAATCCTCCGAAGCATAGTCGCGCGGGCTGATGTACCCGTACGCCGAGTAGTCCGTCAGTCGATTCTCATCGTTGGATGCCCCCACCGTGATGGCCAAAGCGGCCCGCGCGGGATCGGCCATCTTGCGGAGAAGCTCGATTTCATCGTTGGCGCTATTCCCCGCCGCCGCCACCACGACCACGCCGCTACGACAAGCCGTCATCACCTTGTCGCGAAGAGAAACATCTTCGATAGGGAATCCCCAGTCGTCATGGACGCCGGCACTGATATTGATGATCTTGATCTTCTTGGAGACCCGTTGCGCCACCAGGGCATCCACCCCCATCGCGAACGCATTCTGATACGCCGTCCCGTCTCGGGTTGACACCTTGACGGCCGCGTAATTGCAGCCCGGAGCAACACCGCTGAGGGTGTTGAATCCGTCTCCTATGCCCGGATACGCACCGACCGACGTGGTAATGACCACGCTGTCCAGTGGCATCTCGTCGTAGTTGGCCAGCAAGGGCGAATAGACTTTCTGTGCGAACGCATAAAACGTGTTGGTCAAAGAAATCCCGGAGAGCCCTTCCCGGCCATCGCCGATCCATTCAAGGCCGTGCATTTCCCCGTCGCCCCTCATCCAGGTCACGAGGTCCAACCAGGCGGCCGGACCGCTCCAATAGGCCCGAGAGGTCACCGTAGCGGTACCCGAAGGAAGACAGATGGGGTCGACGATGTGGGCCGGGTACGGCCAGTCCTCCACATAGGTGTAGCGCAACTCGGATGTACCGGCGCCGGCGGTCTGACCGGTCCCCACCGCAACACCCACCACACGGCTTCCGTGGCCGGCGTAGTCCACAGGATCGGGCTCCGGCTCTCCGCTGACGTCCTTCCAATAGACACACCGTCCGGCCATGTCTGCGTGGGTGCTGTCCACCCCGGTGTCGATGAAGCCGATGGTCGTGTCCGCGTTGCCCCTGAACCCCTGTGCGTGGCCGGCAAAGCCCCCCTTCCAGACGGGACGAACTCGCCCGACTTGGGACGCAACATCCATGTACAGGTGCATCGGCCTGGCCGTCGGCGTCACGAGAACCAGCGATGGTCCCATCGCCACGGGCAGCGAACCGACCTTTCCCAGGGCAATCCGACCATTCCAGCCGTAAGAGACGGCCTGGTAGATGTAGCTGATTTGGCCACCCATGGCGAGAAACGTATCGATCTGCTCCTGCGTCACCGGCTCGTCGAACACCAGTTCGACATCGACCATCGTTTCGCTCATCAACTCTCTACCAAGTGACTTGGCTTCCGCGTAGAGCGACGAAGGCAGCGTCGCCAGATTGAAACCGCCGTCCAGCTCATCGCTGATGCGATTGCCGTCGAGGTCGCTCTCGTATGCTCCGCTGATCGTCGGCGGCACATCGGGCCACGGAGGAGGCGTCAAAGCCTGCCCACTCGCCACCTGTGCCACGGCTGCCAGGGACAGCACCAGCGACAACATGAGCAGCAAGGTCCTATAGAAACGACCTGCATGCATCTGCAATGCGACACCCCCGGAATGATCCCCGCATGACCTGTACAGACTCATACTCCCTCCTTTTGCACTGTGAAACGGGATGAATGCGAACCGGGCATCGAACCCGGACTGTCTCCGAGAATAGCAGTCTCCCCATCCGCATTGTGGTGTCTTCGCCAGCCAAGAGGATCTGTGTTCTCACTCTTCCTGTGTCGACAAGAGCGTCGTGATACAAACCATCCACCGCCGCCTTAAGAAGTATCATACCTCTTTTGACCCGTCCAGGTCAAGGCGAATCTCACCCGCGCAGGGGGGTAAATGACCGCTGGACAGGGGCAAATCCGTCTCGGCGTAGAGGCGCCGACACCGCTATTCGGTCTACTGGTCCCGGGCAGCCTCAGGACCAGTGGCGACGGAGGCAAGATCAAACGTCCCGAAGCCGGAGACACGTTTGACAGCGAGCAGCAACGCAGCGTCCGAACTGGATGTGTAACTGAGCGCCTCACCCACTCCGGCTCCCGGATTGGTACTCGAAGCCAACAGGACCGGAGTCCCAGAGGCGCTGGGAGTCATGCTGTAGAGATGGAGATCAAAATCACCCTCTGCGGGGTTCTCCAGGGTTACGTCCAGACCGGTTCCCGCAGACAGATGGACCGTCCGAGCCCAGACCCGCCGGTCGGTCGAGGTTGGTCCAAGCTCTGCCCTGGCTGTGGTTCCGGGGGTATACGTCAGACTGACCGCCTCCACCGCTGCGTCTGCATTGACCAGACCGTACCCCTCATAGCGGTCCTTGCCGACAGGGAAACCGTCCGGCCCGCGAGCGGCACGTTGAAGCGTGGGGTTGAACTGCCCGTTCTCGCGCGGCCCGTTCGTCTCCGAGGCCGTAGCGCACAGGAGCATCTTTACGAGCCTGGGGTGTTTGTCCGAATTGAAGTCCCAGCGCAGCCCCTGGCGTTCCAGGGCCTCGATGACCAGAGCCGCACAGCCGGCGATGAATGGGCTGGAAAAGGACGTGCCCTGCGCGGCCGTGTAGTCGTCGGGTTCGCGGTCCGGGCCAAGACCACCATCGGTCGTTCCCGTGTCGGCGGCCATAATCCCCGTGTAGTAGTACGACCCTCCCGGTGCCAGAAGGTCGGGCTTGTAATCTTCCCCCGTATACTTGCGGGGGTCCGGGAATCCGTAGGTAGAGTACTCCGTCAAGGCGTTGTTGTCATTGGATGCTCCGGCGGTGATCGCCAGAGCGGCTCTGGCCGGGTCACCCATGCCTCGGGCCTCCTCGGTGGACTCGCTGGCGCTGTTGCCTGCGGAGAGGACCACAATCACGCCACTGCGAACCGCCGACGTGACCTTGTCCCGCAGAGACACGCTCTGGACGGGCAGCCCCCAAGCATCCACCAGCCCGGCGCTGACGTTGATAATCTTGATGTTCCTCTCCTTGCGGCGGACCACGAGGTCGTCGATGGCGGTATCGAACCCATCCCCATAGGTCATTCCGTCCTTCATCGCGAACTTGATGGCCGCGAACCGGCAACCCGGCGCCACGCCGCAGAACGTGTTGAATCCGTCGCCTACCGCCGGATAGGGCGACACCCGACTGACAATGGAGACGTTATAGAGATAGTCGTCGTCATAGTCGGCCAGGATCGGCGCATACATCTGCCCGTCGCTGGCGTCAAACGTATGAGTCACCGTCAATCCGGATGTCCCTTCTCCGCCGGTCCCGATCCACTGCGGGCTGTCCAGCAAGGTCCCTGCGCGCCAGTAGATGTGATCCAGCCAGGCGGACGGCCCATCCCAATAAGCCGATGAAGTGATCGTAACCGGACCAGCCGGAAGCGAGATCGGCTCGACCACGTGAAGCCAACTGAACGACTCCAGCGAGTAGGTGTAGCGCAGGTCAGAAGTCTCGGCGCCGCCGCTGGCGCCCGTACCCAGGGCCACGCCGGCGACCAGACTGCCGTGGCCATAGTAGTCGACCGGATCGGGCTCGTAGTCGCCGCTGATGTCATTCCAATAGACACATCGCCCGGCGAGGTCCATGTGCGTATCGTCCACGCCGGTATCCACGATGGCGATGGTCGTGTTCGGGTCGCCCCGGAAGCCGGCGGCGCTGCCGGCAAACCCCGGCTGCCAAACCGGACGCACTCGTGCGATCTGCGTGGCCAAGTCCATGTGGAGGCGGATCTCCTCAGTCTTGGGCGCGACCAGAACAAGCGTCGGCCCCATGGCCGAAGGCAGCAGGCTGACACGGTCCAACGGGATGCAACCGTTCCAGCCGTAGGAGACGGCCCGGAACATGTGGGTGATCTCGCCGCCCAGCTGGCCGAACGCATCGATCTGCTCCTGGGTCACCGGCTCGCTGAAGATCAGCTCGACATTAAGGCTCGTCGCGCGCGCAAGTGCTCCCAACGATCTGCTCGTCTGGTACAACACCGACGGCCCGAAAGTCAGGGCGGCGCTATCCAGTTCATCGTCGATGTGGTTGCCGTCCAGGTCATTCGGATAAACGCCGCTGATTACCGGCGCGACGGCAGGTGGCGGCGGCGCAAAGAATACCCCTGAAACGACTCCCTGCGCGGCCGGCACGGGGCCGCCCACACAGCCCAGCAGCAGAAAAACAGCGGTCACGGGCCGTAAGAACCCTCCTCGGGGGACCCTCGCATACAGATCGCGGCGTGAAGCAGACCAACGCATGTTCTCCTCCTATCAGAAGTATAAGCAGTCCTCGAATACGTGCCCGGGATCGACTCGCTCCCGCAAGCGCTGACTCCCAGACGTTCCCCGTGGCATGTCGAGCGCAAAGAGTGTCTCGGGTCGCGAACCTCCGTTGATCCAGACGCCCGCCGCATGCCATCTCACAGCCAACGCGACCTCTGTTCTATCATACACTTCTTGCCCGGACCGGGTCAATCCACCCGCCCGGTTTTCAGAGGAAATTCTGCCGCTGGGACCAGGCGCCGCTCGGAAAATGCTACGGGGAATTGACGCGGACCGGCGGAATCCGTATAATTGTGACACGTGGAATTCGTGTCCACCTTTCTCACTGCGAGGACCGGGAGCGGGACATGTGCGTGCTCCTCCCCGAATCACACGAACGGAGGCGTACCCTGCGGACGGTGCAGAAACGCCGAGGTGACAGAACCCATCGCGGACGGCGGGAACCGAACCGATAGAGGGCTCGGCCAGGTATCATTCGGGAGGAGTCCTTCGGCGCCCGGTATCCAATTTGAGAGGAGAACACACCATGGAAATCGTGACCTGCGATGCACACCCTCGTCGCCTACACAAGACCCGGATCACCCGCACTCGTCACAGTCGGCTCGGCTCGATTTTGCGTGCCACCGTGCTGTCCGTGACTGGTTTCTGGAGCACGGTGACTCCAGAACACGCAAACGCCCAGGAGACGGCCGCGCCGGACTCTTCAGGATCGCCTGCGGTGTATGCAGGACAGCTCGCGGCCCAGAGCCGGGCCCGAAAGGCCGAGGCGGTGCAATGGGCCTTGCAGCACCGGGCGCCCGTCCGCTGTGACAACGGACGGCGGACCTGCGAATTGATGGCACTCTGGGAGGGCCGGCCTGTCTACTATGTCACATCCAATCTCAATGCGGCCATCTCCCTCCAGACCGACCGCGTCCGAGACCTTCTGCCGTGGGACCTGGACGGAGAAGGTATCGCCGTGGGAGTATGGGATGCCGCCGGTGTACGTAAGACACACCAGGAATTCCAGGGGCCCGACGGACAGTCCCGCGTGACGATTCGGGACTCGTTCGTCACGTCGGCGCACTCGACCCACGTAGCCGGCACAATCGGTGCCGCCGGCGTCGTTCCCGCCGCCAAGGGCATGGCTCCCGGTGTCCGCATCGAATCGTACGACTGGAACGATGACGCCTCCCAGATGCTCACTCGTGCCGCGAGAGTGCCCGGACAACCCAACGCAATCTACATATCGAACCACTCGTATGGGATTCTGGTCGGATGGGAACACCACGCGACCGATGCGCTGTCCGGACATACCGGCTGGCACTGGTGGGGCGCCGCGATGGGTCCGAATGCCGCGGAGGGCTGGTTTGGGCGTTACAGCAGCATCGCTTCAACCTGGGACCAGACGGCCTACACGAATCCGTATTATCTCGCGTTCACATCGGCCGGAAATGACCGATGTGACGGCCCAACCGTTGTAGGAGAGACCGTCTACTACCGTTCCGGCGGAGGCTGGCACGAGATCGTGTACAGTCCGGACACCTGCCCACCCGGTGACGGCCAGGTCAAAGGTGGCTACGACACGATCTCGTACTTCGCGGTGGCCAAGAACGTCGTGACCGTGGGCGCCGTCCAGGACGCCGTCTCCCATGGCGTCCGCAGCCTGTCGCACGCCGCAATGACTGACTTCAGCTGTTGGGGCCCGACGGACGACGGACGCATCAAGCCGGACATCGTCGCCAACGGCGTCGGCGTGTTTTCAACGACGAATGAGACCGACGACGCCTATGACGGAGGGGACGGCACCAGCATGGCCAGCCCCGTCGCCGCCGGATCGGCAGCCCTGCTGATACAGCACTACGAACGGCTCTTCCCCGGACAATTCATGCGGGCCAGCACTCTCAAAGGCCTCATTCTCCACACCGCGGACGACTTGGGCCGGCCGGGACCGGACTACGAATTCGGCTGGGGACTGATGAACACCAAGGCGGCCGTCGAACTGATCACGAAGCAGCATGATGACACCCGGGGCGCCACCCTCTTGCAGGGCGTGCTCGATCCCAGTCTGAGGACCCACTCATACTACCTCTACAGCCGCGCCGACGAACCGATCCGTGTCACACTCTGCTGGACGGATCCGCCGTGCGCCAGCACCAATGCCTCGGACGATCCTGCCTCGCGTTTGATCCACGATCTCGATCTGCGAATCGCAGGACCGAGCGAATCGACCGTGTATTATCCGTATGTCCTGAATCCATCCGACCCCAACGCACCGGCGCGGACAGGCGACAACGTCCGAGACAACGTGGAGCAGGTTTCTATCCTGACGCCGAGTGAGCAAGGCCTGTACGAAGTGCGGGTTTCCTACAAGGGCCGTCTCCGGTATGACAACCAGCACTATTCCCTTATATCGAGTCAGCCACTCTTCAATAGCCGCCCGCCGAAGGCCCACGATGTCACAGCTTTCACGTCGTCTACCGACCCCGTGACCCTCACCCTTGCCGCCCACGATGACGATCTACCCGATCCGCCTGGGGCGCTGACGTACACACTCGCCTCCCTGCCCGCGCATGGCATCCTGAAGACCATCCAGGGTGACACGATCATAAAGCCGAGAGCATTGGCCAACTGCAGCAACCAGGTGGTATACCAGGCCGATGCCGGTTTCAGTGGTGATGATGGGTTCACGTACTACGTTGACGACGGAGGGACCAGCCCTTCCGGGGGCCGGTCGGAAATCGCAACGGCAACCGTCACGGTCGCGAATCTGCTCACGGTCGAGTATCAGGTCTGTGCGTCGAACGACGACGCATGCGGCAGCAGCGGCTATCAACTCGCCTCGGGCAGATACCTCTGGCTCGGACAGGACACCACGGCGGTCCGGTTCCGCGACGTGGCCGTCCCTCAGGGCAGCACGATCTTCAGCGCTCGCCTGAAGCTCTATACGGATGCGGTGGCCGGGGTGGAAGCAGTCCTCCGTGCGGAAGCCGCCGGTGACACCCTCGATTTTGCCAGGAGCAACCCCAAGATCTGGGAGCGGCCTCAAACCACCGCGGAAGTACGCTGGGATTGGCAGGGAACCGAACCCGACGGGCAATGGCACACCAGTCCCAACATGGCGCCGGTAGTCCAGGAAGTCGTCGGCCGCCCGGATTGGTCAAACGGCAATGCCATGGTCCTGCTGTACGTCGGCCAGAAGTTCAGCGGCCCGGGAACGCAGTTTTGTTCGTGGGATGCCGATCCCGCTCGAGCGCCGAGGCTGGAGATCGTGTACGCGCCGGCGCTCGACATGAATCCTGGGTTGTCCCCTTCGCTGCTGGGACAGTCCCCTCCGACGGTGCAAGACATCGCGTTCTATGCGTCGGCGGGCCGACCTCTGATGATCGCTCTGGAAGGACGGGACGATGGACTGCCGGCGGCTCTGCGCTATACGATCGCCTCGCTGCCGGAGCATGGCCAGCTCAGCGACCACGGCGTTCCGATCACCGAACCGATGACGCTGGCGAACTTCATGGATCGCGTCGTCTATACGCCCGACGCAGGATTCACCGGTGACGACAGCTTCTCGTTCTACGCCGACGACGGAGGCACTCGCCCACGAGGAGGAACCTCCGGTACCGCTACCGTGACGATCAGAGTCAGAGACCTTGTCACCCGTCAGTATCAGGTGGTCGCCGTGGCCGATGATGCCTCCGGAGCCGACGGCAGTCCTTTGGTTTACTCCGAGACGCTTACCGTCGGCCAGCACGGCAGCGCGATGCGATTCAGGAACATCGACATCCCGCCGGACAGCGAGATCGTCAGCGCCCGCCTGCTGATTTGCATGGATACGGCGAACATCGAGCACCCGGTTGAGGGCCTCCTCCAGGCCGAGGCCGTCGCAGATGCTCGAGATTTCACCGGCAGCGGCCGCCGCATCTTCGAACTGACCCCGACCGTCGCTTCGGTCCCCTGGACCTGGCATGTCTCCGACGTGTGGTCACGGCTCACGTACTGCCCGAGTCCGGATATCCGTCCGGTCATTCAGGAAGTCGTTGGCCACCCGGGCTGGTTGCAGGGCAATGCCATAGCGATTCTCTACCTGCCTGTCGCCTATCACGGACAGGACCTCGCGTTCTTTGCATGTGACGATGCGTCCGGCGACCGTGCCGCCAGGCTCGAAATCACCTATGCACCCGATCCCGACGCCCAACCCCTGCCGCCACCACCTGGAAATCCTCCCACCGCACATGACATGGAAGTCGAAACACCGGTGAACACACCTTTGACGATCGGCCTTGACGCAACGGATGACGGGCTGCCCGAGTCACCT
This sequence comes from Sedimentisphaerales bacterium, assembly GCA_035448545.1. GTDB lineage: Bacteria > Planctomycetota > Phycisphaerae > Sedimentisphaerales > Anaerobacaceae > Anaerobaca. The sequence continues at coordinate 80,039 of DAOTJE010000019.1, forward strand.
GGCCTGCTAACCTATCAGATCGTCTCGCTTCCGGAACACGGCGCGCTGAAGTATCCGGACGGAACGCCGATCGACACCCCTACGAGAGTCAAGGCCTTTGGCAGTCAGGTCATCTACCGCCCCGACGAGGACTTCGCAGGCACAGACAGCTTCACGTTCTGCGCCAGCGACGGGGGCACGCCGCCCTCCGGCGGGTACTCGGAGACCGCCACAGTGACCATTCGAGTCACCCGCGACTGCCCTCCTTACCCTCTCGCCTACTGGTCCTTTGACGAGAATCAGGGACAGACGGCCCACGATTCGGCGGGTAACCACCACGGCATGGTCTATGGTGCCCAATGGACCGGCGGTCGCGTGGCTTCGGCTCTGGCCTTCGATGGTATAGATGACTACGTAGCGCTGCCAGGGAACGGTGTTCGTTGGTTGCCGGACAAAGACTTTGCCGTCGCGTTCTGGGCACGTTTTCAACTGGAAGACGCTTCCCAGGACGAAACGGTGCTGGATCTGGATTATACGCGGTTCAAACCGCGAAGTCGTTACGGGCCTTCTTTGGCGCAGTCGGGGTATCGCGTGATGCGACAGTGGGCCAACGAGAAAATCGTGTTCCAGATGGGAACCATAGATCAGACCTGTGACGATCTGGAGACGACGCTGCCTTTCGGCGCCGGCGTGTGGGTTCACATCGTCGCTGTCCGAAATGGCGACAGCCAGGAGCTATACGTCAACGGCCAGCTCGACAACAGGCGGACGTGTTCCTCCAGCCCTGTCTTCTTCGCAAGCGGACAGAGTGACGGCAGCGTCAGTATCGGCCGATTCACGATGATCCCGGCCAAGTACGAGGTGGTGGAAGCTGCCAGCGTACGAGGAACCGTGGATGAAGTGATGATCTTCGACCAAGCCCTCCTGCCTGAGGAGATCCGTCGGCTGTACGAGGAGGGGGCCGAACTCTGGCCGTAAACGGAAGGGTTGAACCTATCGATCGCGGACCGCTGATTCCGATAGAGCGGTCTGCCGGTCGGGATAGAAGGTGAAGATTCGGTCGAGGTTGGTGATCCGGAAAACGCGATGCAACTGAGGATCCAGACCACAGACAGTCACCTGCCCGCCGTGCTGCTTCACGTGGCCGCGAGCCTCCAGAAGCAACCCCAACACCTGAGAGGAGAAGAACTTGACACCGGAAAAGTCGAAGATGATCTCCCGCGGGGGATTCTCCTGAACGTGCCGATTGACGCGGGACGAGGCATCCGTAATCTGCTCGACGTCACTGATACAACGGCTCGTAAACGAGACAATCGCGACGTCGCCTTCCCTGACGATATCCACGCTTGATGCGGTCTTCATGGCTCTCCATTCCTGCCCGGATCAACCTCAATCGGGGATTATCCCACACTGATACCACGATGTCGAGCCTTTTGTTCACCCCTGGCTCGACACCATGATCGATGGTATAAAGCAACTTCGGATGCCCAGGGTACCAACGGGCAGTCAAGAGGACCCATGAGAATAAGGGGAATCAGGAAGATCGGAAGGGCAAAGTCGCAGACGTGCAGGGACATTCTGCGGCTGGCCCGCCTGGACGACCTGCTCAGTCAGGCCGGTGCAATGATGATGCGTGCCAGTCCCAAGGCCACTCTCTGGACGGCGGGAATCGCGGTCTCGGGCCGGCTGGCCAGCTACCTGGGGCTGCCCGGTTTCACACGGATCGAGGCCCTGCTGGCACCGGTGGTGGTCGGGGGCGGTCTGCTTGCACTGGGTGCGGCGATGCGGTATGTGCCCCGTGCCTTGTCCGGACGGCTGGCGACCATCGCCGAGGCCAACGACCTGAACCTCATGGAGGATTACCGCAAGTCGGAGGCCTTGGACCACCTCAACGTCCTTTGGGACAGGGTGTTCCGGCACGAATCGACGATTCGATACAGCCTCGCCGCGCAGCAGGCGGAACGGGATGGGATCAACTCCGTCCGACAGCGCGTCGAGCAAACAGTTCGTCTCTGGGACGGCTCGCTTCGTAAGGCTCTCGGAATCGAATCCGATCGGGACGTGGCCGATGTGGTCGCCGCAGTGATGAGCGAACGGCCCTTGGCCGACAACCTGGAGAAGTCGCGCGAAGGCTTCGTTGCCTCGGCACTCTACGCACTGCGGCATGCCCGGCCCCAGTCGAGCGAGGCTTACGATATCGGCTTTCACCTGAATCTCTACGAGGATTTCTGCGACGGGGCGTACTTCGACCCGAGCGACACGAAGCTCCAGGAGCAATACGCCGGTAACGTGTTGCTGACCGCCATCAAACGCGAGGCAGGGTTCGGCCGGATCGACGGTCTGCGACAGGTCCCTCGGCGGGTCGGCTCGAAGCTATGGTTCTTTCTGATAACGCGCGAAATGGCGATGGAAATCGGCCGGGCCGTGCTGCTGCTCAACAGCAAATACAAGACGGAGGCGTTCAGTTCCCAGACCCTCCTCTGGCCGGGCGAGGAGAATGCCGAATGGCTGGCAGCTTTCACCGGAGCCCGGGCCGACATTCTGGCCTTCCGCAAGTCCATCTTCTCCACTGTGCTGGGCGGGGATTACAGCCATGCCGTCTGTACACTCGAAAGGGCCTTCCTGCCGTGCTTTGAGTTTGCCACCGAACTGCGAATCCGATACGACCCCGAATACTGCGATGGGACCCTCAACGATCCCGACGACGCCGGGCGAGACGTCGCCGACAGCCTGGTCGGTGATCTCGAAACCCTCGGATACCACCAGAAGGAGGTGGCCCAGGCCCGAGCCTACGCGGACAGCATCAAGCAAGAGCAGGCCGCCTTCGTCGAGTACCTCTCGACGCGATCTCGAGGCCTGTCGGGAGAGATTCTGTCCGATGGACCGGCCCTGCGTGCGGCGAAGATCGCCTTTCACATCGACAAGGACGGCTTGAAAAAGACGTTCCAGGCGACCGATGTGCCGGGACGCGAGGCCCTGATCGATCGGCAGATCGAGCAGGCCGTCGCGAGAAAGGCGACCTACAGCGAGCGTCTCGTCGCCCTCCGATTGCACCATCAATTGACGCTGCTGCAGCTTAATGGCTATAAGACGCTCTCCCGCCGGCTGGCGTACGAGGCGGACTGAGAAGCTCGGTTCACGGCCTGACCTCCTCACGATGACAGCCCCTGTGTCCCGCAGGCATGTCCATGGCCGGGCCACAAAACGAAATCCCATCGCAGAACCGGTATCGTCTTTATTGATGACATGGGCGGCGCTCCCTGCGCGTCGGGTGTGTGCAATTTTGCTTGATTCCGAACGACGGCATGGCATAAAATAGATAGAACATATCTTGTGGCTGATGTTGGTGTCGGACCGTGGGAGCGGGGTTTCCGCTCGAGGAGGAGTCACCACAGTGGCAGACGCAGTCGCATGCCGGAGCCCGTCATTCCCCTCTATCGCCGCAGCGATATGGTGATCGGTGTTCTTCGTGTTCGAACATAGCGTGGTACGTTGAAGTCGCGGTATGCTTTGAAGGAGAACGACCATGGGCAAGACGTTGGGAGCGTGGAGACTGTGTGTTTTCGTGGTAAGCGTGATGGGCGGCCCTATCGTGTACGCCGGCGATCCCACGCTGGTCGGCTGGTGGAAATTCGATGAGGGAGTGGGGACGACCGTCCGGGATTCCAGCAGCTACCGGCACGACGGCGCCCTCGTGGGCGACCCTCAATGGGCGACGGGCCAGATCGGGTCGGGCGCCCTGAGCTTCGACGGATCGGGCGGTTTGGTGGAGGCATCCGAGAGCTCGGTGCTTGACATCGACAACGCCCTGACCATCACGGCATGGGTGAATCTGAACAATCTCACGACGTACTACTTCGTGGCCTGTAAGTCGCCCAGCGGCACTGCGGGGTCGAACTTCCCTGGCAACTACGAGTTCCGCGTCCAGGTGACCAGTGGTCTGCTGCAGTTAGGTTACCAGAACACACCGGGGGAGGTGTACGTCTTCCACACCTCCACGACGGCGATCGCGGCGGGGCAGTGGTATCATGTGGCTGCGACGCTTCTGAAGGGTGGCCAGGTGGAGTTCTACATCGACGGGGTATCAGGAGGGGCGACTGCCCAAACCGCGGAGTTCGGCATCCTGAACGATGAGCCAATCCGTATCGGCGGGCGCAAAGACAACTACTCCTACTTCAACGGGCTGATCGACGATGTGCGTATCTACAGTCGGGTCCTGACGCCGGAAGAGTTGGCTGACGTCATGCTCGGCAAGGGCCCCAATGCGGAGTTGGCGGACGACCCGAGTCCGGCCGATGAGGCGACGGACGTGCCGCGTGATGCGGTTCTGGCCTGGGAGCCGGGAGAATTCGCGGCCACGCACGACGTGTATTTCGGCACCGTGTTCGACGACGTGAACAGCGCCAGCCGGGGCAATCCGCTGGGTGTGCTGCTCAGCCGGGGCCAGTCGGACACGACGTTCGATCCGCCGGGCGTCCTCGACTTCGAGACGACCTATTACTGGCGTGTCGATGAGGTCAATGCGCCGCCGACCAATACCATCTTCAAGAGCGAGGTCTGGAGCTTTACGACCGAGCCGGTCGGCTATCCGATCACCGGCGTTGTGGCCACCAGCAACGGGACCTCCGAAGCGGCCGCCGGACCGCAGAACACCGTCAACGGTTCCGGGCTCGATGCCGCCGATCAGCACTCGACGAACAGCAGCGATATGTGGCTGGCGACACCCGGAGCGGATCCGCTGTGGATCCAGTTTGAGTTCGACCGCGTCTACAAGCTCCACGAGATGCTGGTTTGGAACTACAACGTCCAGTTCGAGCTGATCCTCGGGTTCGGACTCAAGAACGTTACCGTCGAGTACTCCGAAAACGGGACGGATTGGGTGGCGCTGGGCGACTTCGAGCTCGCACGGGCCACCGCCAAGGCCACGTACACCGCCAACACAACGGTCGAGTTCGGCGGGATTCCGGCCCGGTTCGTGCGTCTGAACGTCAATAGCGGCTACGGCATGATGGGCCAGTACGGACTCAGTGAAGTCCGCTTCCTCTACATTCCCGCCCATGCCCGCGAGCCGAAGCCGGCCGACGGCGCCACAGACGTGGAGGTTGGCACAGCGTTGGCCTGGCGGAGCGGTCGCGAGGCCGTCTCGCACCAGGTTTTCCTGGGCACAGACCCGGACGCTCTGCCGCTGGCCGGCACGGTGAACGCTGCCACGTTCGCTCCGGGCAATCTGGAATTCGGCCGCACGTACTATTGGCAGGTCGACGAGGTCAACGAGGCGGACGCCGTCACTGCATGGGCCGGCGATCTCTGGAGCTTCTCGACGCAGGAGTACGCATTGGTTGACGGGTTCGAGACCTATAACGACGATCTCGAAGCCGGCACGACCATCTTCGACACGTGGCTGGACGGCTGGA
>DAOTJE010000020.1:0-78143 GCA_035448545.1 Sedimentisphaerales bacterium
AGCGATCCTGTTTATCCCTATCCACCGCGCCAGGTCTCGACTCTACCCTATTTTGGGGTTGACGGCGGCGTGGGGGGAGGGTAGCGTGGCGTCATGCCAAGGTTTGCGCGGACAGTTGCGGCCGGGTGTGCCCATCACATTACGCAGCGGGGCAACAACCGGCAGGATGTGTTCTTCGTCGACGACGATCGGCGGGTGTATCTGGAACTTCTGGCCGAGCAGGCGGAGCAGTGCGGCCCAGTCAGCCCCTCGGTCGGGAGGTGGTCCCTCGGACAAGGGGTATCCGCTGGGGGGTGAATGGGGGGATACCACGCTCTCGCACGATTCCTCGGGCTATCGCGCACGACGCTTCACGCGCTACGCTTTGCGCAAGCCGGAGGCTGGAGGCGGCAGGCCGGAGGGAACCAAGGCAACGCATCTGCCTTTTCACGCATCTGCGCATCTACGTTTCAACGCGGGGCGACGTGCGGCGAGTCGCGGGCGACGGCTGCATCTTGAGTGTTTTTTGCAGATTGAAAAGGGGGTTTGCCGAAAGATAAGATGGGAAACATGTGTCCGGGCGGTGTGCGTCCGGCGGTAGGGCAATGATAAATGCTTAGTTCGACAGCAGTTATGAGTGAACCGCGAAGCCGGCTGGCCGACTACATCGCGACGGTTATCGTGTTCCTGATGGGCCTGGGGGCGGTGATGGTGTTCTCGGCGGGGGCGAATCTCGGCTACGAGTTCGACCTGAAGCGGTTCTACGCGTTTCCGGCATTGCGTCAGATCATGTTCTTCCCGATAGCGGTCATCGTGCTGCTGGTCGCCTCGGCGATCGACTACCGCTGGCTGCGGCTGCGCGACCGCTGGTGGAAGTCGGCGCCGGTGTGGCTGGTGCTCGTCTCGATCGTGCTGCTGGTTGTCGTGCTGATCCCACAATTGGGCACCGAGATCAACCAGGCGCGGCGCTGGCTGCGGCTAACCATCGGGCCGGTGAGCATCAGCTTCCAGCCGTCGGAGCTGGCGAAGTGGTCGATGGTGTTCGGTCTGGCAGCAGTGTGCGCCCGCTCGGAGCCGGACGTGCGCCGCTACTGGACGTGGTTTGTGCCGCTATGCGGCCTGATCGGCCTGGTCTGCGGGCTGATCGTGGTGGAGGACTTTGGCACCGCCGCGTTCGTGGCGCTGATCAGCTTCGTGATCCTGACGATCGCAGGTGTCCGGTGGTGGCACATGCTGACGCTGGTCCCGTTCGCGGGCGCCGGCATCGTGGCGGGCCTGGTTCATTCGCCGCACCGCATCAAGCGGCTGCTGGCGTTCCTCCAGCCGGAGAAATGGCCCGATGTTGTCTATCAGGCGAATCAGTCGCTGATCGCTATTGGTTCCGGCGGCGTGTGGGGCAAGGGGCTGGGCGAAGGCATCTCCAAGTACGGCCATTTGCCTGAGGACACCACCGATTTCGTCTTCGCGGTCGTCGGAGAGGAACTGGGCCTGGTCGGCACGATCGGCGTCATCAGCCTGTTTGTGCTGTTCATCTGCTTGAGCTGGGTGGTTGTGATGCGCTGTCGCGACCGCTTCGGCCGGTTGCTGGCAGCCGGCGTCGTCCTGACGATCGGCATCCAGGCGGCGCTGAACATCGGTGTCGTGACGGTGGTCCTGCCGACCAAGGGGATTCCGCTGCCGTTCATCAGCTCGGGCGGGACGAGCATGCTGTTGTCAGCCGCGGCGGTCGGTGTGCTGCTCAACATCGCGTCGCAAACCGACCAGGGCGATCCGGAATCGCCCGCCGACACCGGCGACGATACGCACACGTGACCTCAATACAAGACCGCACCACGAGCAGGGAGGCTGTCCTTGAGCAACATCTCGTTCTTCTTCGCCGGCGGGGGGACCGGGGGACACATCTATCCGGCCCTGGCGGTGGCCGAGCAGATTGTCGAACGCCGGGGCGATGCGAGCATTCACTTCCTGTGCAGCACGCGCGAGGTCGACCGACGGATTCTCGACCGGACGGGCTTGGCGTACACCGAACTGCCGGCGACGGGTCTGTACTTCGATCCGCGCCGTCTCATCGCGTTCTGCCGGACATTCCGCCAGAGCTACCGCCGGGCCCGAAGCCTGATCGCGAGTAGTTCCCGTCCCGTGGTGATCGGGGCCGGCGGGTTCGTCGCTGCGCCGGTGTGCATGGCCGGCCACAGGCTCGGCGTGCCGGTCGCGCTGGTCAACGTGGACCTCGCGCCCGGCCGGGCCAACCGGCTCACCGCCCGCTGGGCCGATGAGATCTTCGTCCAGTTCGAGGAAAGCGCGAAGCACTTCAGCGCGCGCCGTGCGAAGGTCGCGGCGGTCGGCTGTCCGTTGCGACGCGACTTCGCCCGGCCGGACCGCACGCGGGCGATCGAATCGCTGGGCCTGGACCCGGGCAAGAAGGTCCTGCTGATCACGGGCGCTTCGAGCGGCTCGATGCGCATCAACGAGGCGGTCGGCATGCTGCTGCCCAAGCTGGAGGCGTTTGCTGACACGTGGCAGATCGTCCACCTGACCGGCCTGGACAACCTCGACGATGTGACGCGCCGCTACGAGGGCGTACGCATCCGTCACACCATCGTCAGTTATTACGATCGGATGCCCGACCTTCTCGCGGCGGCCGACCTGCTCGTCGGTCGCAGCGGCGCCGTCAGCGTCGCCGAGTACGCGGTCGCGGGCGTGCCGAGCATCTGCATGCCGTATCCGCATCACAAGGACCGCCACCAGTACCTCAATGCGGGTAAGCTCGTCGAGGTGGGTGCCGCGGTGATCGTCGACGACGTCCGCGACGCCGACGACCGCGCCGCCTGGCTCTGGGAGGAGCTGGAGTCGCTGCTGCGCGACGACGTCACACGAAGCGAGATGGCCGCTGCCTGCAAGCTGGTCGCCAAGCCGAACGCGGCGTCCGACATCGCCGAGCGGCTGATCGCGCTGGCCGAACGCTCCGGCGCCTGACAAGCCCGAAGCCATCGGCAAGCTCCCGGTTGCCGCTGCCACCCACGCATGCAATTCGTGGTGTGGACGTGAGGGCATACTTGTCCCGACGAAGGTAATCCGCCGAGGGCGGATCACTCCAAACGCACTTGACGCGGGGCGGGGGCGTGGTAGCATGGTCGCATTGTCAATCCCTTTGGAACAGTAAGGAGCTCAAGCAATGACCACGCACGCCGCCACCCGACTCGTCGTCCTCAGTCTCGTCGCTCTGACCGCCTCGGCGGGCTGGGCCGATCCGTTCATGGGCCAGTACGCCGGAACGTTCTACCCCGACAGTCTCACGCAGATGCCTGCGACCGCTGTCGTCGTGGCTGAAGGCGAAGACCACTACCGCGTCCGCATCGAAGCGACGAGCAACGACTCGCAGCGTGCGGCAACCACCGTCGAAGTCTACGCCAGCAAGAGCGGCTTCGAGGCGCTGATCGGCTCGCGCTCCGGCGGATACCACTGGCATGGTCAGATCAAGGACGGCCATCTGTCCGTTGCCAGCGAGTACGGCCTGCATTTCGAGTTGGACAAGGTCGTGCGCCAGAGCCCGAAGGAAGGGCTCGAGCCGCCCGCCGGCGCGGTTGTGCTGCTGCCATACAAGCAGGGGACCAAGCCCGACCTGAGCGCGTGGACGAACCAGGAGTGGAAGGCCCTCGACAGCGGCGCGATGCAGGTGGGCAAAGGCTCGACCACGACGAAGGAGCGGTTCGGCGACATCAAGCACCTGCACCTGGAGTTCTGGCTGCCACTGGAGCCGCTCAACCGCGGCCAGGGCCGCTGCAATAGCGGGCTGTTCCTCAACGACCTGTACGAGGTCCAGATCCTCGATTCGTTCGGCCTGGTCGAGACCTCCGGCGATTGCGGCAGTCTCTACAGCGTCAAGCGTCCCGACGTCAACGCGTCGCTGCCGCCGGAAACGTGGCAGACGTACGACATCGAGTTCCGCGCGCCGCGGCTGGGCAGCGACGGCAAGGTCAGCGAGGAGGCCCGCATCACGGTCTATCTCAACGGCGTGAAGATCCACGACAACGTTGCGATCCCGCGTCCGACCGCCAACCCCAACGCCGACCAGAAACCGACCGGCCCGATCCAACTCCAGGACCACGGCCACCCCATCCAGTTCCGCAACATCTGGCTGGTCAAAGGCTGACACGAATCGCGACTGACGCGTATCTCGCGCATTGTCATCGCGAGCGCAGCGGTCTTTTGTCATCCCGATCGGAGCGCCTTTGTTTCTTGTCACCTTGAGCGAAGCGCAGCGAAGTCGAAAGGTCTGGCCATAGCTGAGACGTGCGCTCCGTTCGCAGCCAGATTCCTCCGCTGTGGGTCGCTTGCAGCGACCCTCCGGTCGGAATGACAAAGGTGCGTCTGTCCATCCTAATAGTCCTTGAACCGACGCATCCACTGCGGCCAGTCCTCGGGCTCCACGCCTCCGGCCGTGGTCCATTTTCCAGCCGTGTTGAACAGGCCGCTCCACTTCAAGGTCCAAAGTTCCTTGATGTCGACGTGGCGGATCGACCAGTCCAAGAAGAGCATGTTGATTCCGCCATTATGGCGATCGATGCACATAGACCCAAGCGGTTTACCTGGCGACTCGGGAACAGGTTCCCAGTCGTATGGTCTGACTTCAGTGAACGCAGAGTCCAGAAGGACCGGTATCTCGGCAGTTCCCTTGACTTCCGACGTACCCCAGTAATAGTCCGGCCGCATCGGATGCGGCGCGCTCGACAACCACTCGTTGACTCCGTAACTCATCTCGACGGTCTGGAAGTTGTATCCCATCTGGTACCACGTCGAGAAGAACGCATTCTCCGGGTCATACTTCGTGGCCATTGGGCACTTTGCGAACTCGGAATAGTCCAAGCGATAGCGCTCGAACTTCCACACCCATTGGTGACGCGGCTCTCCAGGCCAGAACTGCCGATGGTGGTCCTCAAGGTACATGTTGATGAGCAAGCCCCATTGACGGAGATTCGACCGGCAGACCACCGCACGCGCCTGCTTCCGCGCCCGCGACAGGGCCGGCAGCAGCAGCGCCATCAGCAGCACGATGATGGAGATGACCACGAGCAGTTCGATCAACGTGAATGCCCGCTGGTTTTCGTTTCGCTTTCTCGCGCCCATCGCCTTCGCACTCCTTCTCACAGCAGGAGTCCCCGCCACCCCACCTGTTCCGCAATGCTCAGGCGCCAGTACTCAATTCACATTCTCGCATCCCCCTCCATCCCTGTCAGCCCCAAAGTCCAGAACATTCGAGTGCACTGCGTGTTTGTAGGTAGGTTCCTGCGGAGGCCAGGAAAGGGGGCTGTCATCTCGAAGCGCGTGGCGGATGTCATTTCGACTGAGGGCGAAGCCCGCACGGAGAAATCTGGCCGAGGATAAGGCAATAGCCCGTTCGCAGCCAGATTCCTCCACTCCGCTGCGCTCCGGTCGGAATGACAAAGTCGACTGCGACCCCCGTGCCGGTCTGCCTACAAACATCAAGTGCACGCAGAACACTCGCCAAAGATGCGGCCCTTGGGGCTGACGACGTTTGGCGCGTCCACGCATCTACGCTCCCACGGCCCGCCGGACCAGGCATATTGGGCAAGAAAAGGTTGCCGGGGCAGCTCAGAGGGCCTAATATCGTGGACAGATATGGGGTATTCAAGAAGGGCTTCTTTGAAGGGATTCAACCGTGATCGTGCAGACCAAAAGGATTTGTACCGTGATTCTGGGTGTGGGCGTTGGCATGGCTTTCTCCGGCTGTGGGGGGAGGGCCCGTCCTCTGCAACTGGAGACCAGTACGGGCAAGCCGGAAGTGGTGGTCAAGGCGAGTATGAAAGCGGTGGCAGCCTACCTGACCAGCGAGATGCTGACCGGCGACTACATGCTCAAGAGCCAGAATCCGAACGTGCTCGTCTTCAACCGCTATTCGCCTTACCAGATCAACTATGAAACGGTGCCCGGCGAGAATCGCGTCACGTACAACCTGGTCAATGCGCCCGGGGGCGTGCGGGTCATGATGACCATGGTTAACGTGCTGCGGCCGGACTCGGCCTATGAACAGATCACCAGCGATCAGAGCAAGGAGTACGACGCCGCCAGTTCGTATCAAATCGTATTGAACCGGATGAAGTATCGCCTGGAAACCGAGAACCCGGGACAGCTGGGTGTCAAGCTCGCGGGGTACTATGGGGACAAGATCGAAACCGTTGAGCCGGACAGCCCTGCTGCGAAAGCGGGACTTCAGGTCGGGGACGTGATTCTGACGGTGGACGGGGTTCCCGTTACGGATGATCCCGTCGCCAATTATGCCCTGATCCTGCATCACCAGGCGGGAACGACGCACGAGATGGTGGTCAAGCGAAAGAAGGACGTGACGGAGACGGTGTCGGTCGTCTTCGCGCCGATCGAGGAGATTCCCGGCAAGACCGCTTCGTCGGTTGCGGGTGCGCCGGCTACGGCTCCGGCTGACGCCACGTTCAACGTCGAGAGCATCGGTGCGGTGATCAGCGGCGGCAGGATCGTTTCGGTGACGGCCGACGGGCCAGCCGAAAAGGCAGGCCTTCGGGCAGACGACGTGATCACCATGATCGACGGCGAACCGGTAGGAGCCGATTGGGTTCAGAATGCCGGCAAGCTCGCCGGAAGAACCAACACCTCGGTGGTTCTGACTGTCCAGAGGGGCGAAGAGGAAGTGACGGTTCCCGTGATCCGGAAGAACCCGTAGTTGCACCAGTGTGGGGCAACGAATAAAAAGAACTCTCGTGTCCCGCGCATCGTGTCGTTTGGGTGTGGTGTGTTGGTGCGCGCTTGCCGGTGTGGGGGCGGCCGGCGCGCTTGACAGGTCCTGCCGGGGGGCATAGAGTGGCGGCCATGCCCAGGACGCTGTACATTATTGACGGTCACGCGCATATCTATGCCGCCTATTTCGCTCCGATGCGACAATCGTTGAGCAGCCCGTCGGGCGAGCCGACGAAGGCGACGTACATCTTCACGACGGCGGTGCTGGGGCTGATCGAGAAGTACCAGCCGGACATGCTCGCGGTCGCGATGGACAGCAGGACGCCGACGTTCCGCAGCAAGCTGTTTGCTGAGTACAAGGCGCACCGCCCGCCGATGCCCGAGGACATGCCCATGCAGATCGGGCGGATCGAGCAGGTGCTCGAAGCGCTGCGGATTCCAATCCTGCGGGTCGATGGCTTCGAGGCCGATGACATCATTGGCACGCTCGCCAAACGGGCGTCGGCCGACGGGATCAACGTGCGGATCTGCTCGAAGGACAAGGACCTGCTGCAACTGCTCGACGCACGGATCAGCGCGTTTGACATGAAGACCGGCAAGGTGACGGATGTGGAGGCGATGCGGCGGGAGATGGGGATCGGACCCGAGCAGATTGTCGATTGCCTGGCGCTGGAGGGCGATGCGGTGGACAACGTGCCCGGCGTGCCGCTGATCGGGCCCAAGACCGCGCACGAACTGATCCGTACCTATGGCAGCCTCGACAACCTGTACGCCCACATCGACGAGATTCCGGGTAAACGGGGCGAGAACCTCCGTACTGCGAAGGAACTGGCGTACCTGAGCCGCCGGCTCGTGACGCTCGACTGCGGCGTGCCGATGGACATCGACTACGAGGCGCTGAAGCTCGAACCACCCGACCGGGGCAAGCTCGCCGCGCTGTTCCACGAGCTGGGTTTTGTGCGGCTGCTGGCGTCGTTCGGCTGCACGGCCCCGAGCGATCCGTCGCCCGCGCCATCTGCGCCGGCGGCGCCGATCGCGCCCGCGGGTGAGCCGGCGTCGCTGCGGACCACGCCGCACCAATACACATTGATCGACACGCCCGAAGCATTCGAACGCTTTGCAGACATGCTGAAGAAGCAGCCGATCTTTGCGGTCGACACGGAGACCACGTCGGTCGATCCGATGCGGGCCGACCTCGTCGGGCTGTCGTTCTGCTGGGAGTCGTACCGGGCGTTTTATCTGCCCGTGCGTGGGCCGCTGGGGGCGACCTGCCTCGATCTCGCGACGGTCCGCCGAACACTGGCGCCGATCCTCGCGGACGAGGGGGTGCGCAAGGTCGGCCAGAACATCAAGTACGACTGGCTCGCGCTGCACAACGCGGGCATGCCCGTGAAGGGTGTGCACTTCGACACGATGGTCGCGTCCTATTGTCTCGATCCGGGCCGCAGCAGCCATTCGATGGATCATATGGCTCGCGATTATCTTCATTATGAGTGCGTGCCCATCGGGACGCTGATCGGCAAGGGCAAGAACCAGCTTACGTTCGACATGGTTGACACCGCGGCGGCGTGCGAGTATGCCGCGGAGGACGCCGACGTCACGTGGCGGCTGTATCTGTACCTGAAGGAGCAACTGGCGTCCGAGCCGGGTCTGGCCAGGCTGTTCGCGGATGTGGAGATGCCGCTGGTGCCCGTGCTGGCGCAGATGGAGCTGAACGGCGTCTCGCTCGACACGAGCCTGCTGCGGACGATGTCGGTCGAGCTGAGCGAGGCGCTGGAGTTCCTCAGCGAGCGGATCTACAAAGAGGCGGGGACCGTTTTCAATATTGACTCGCCCAAACAGCTTGGCGAGGTGCTGTTCGACCGGCTCGGACTGGCGTCCGGACGGGTCGGCAAGACCGGCCGGAGCACCGACGCGAGCGTGCTGGAGGAACTGGCCGGGGAGCACTCGATCGCGGCCCTGGTCCTGGAGCACCGCACGCTGAGCAAGCTGAAGAACACGTACACCGACAAGCTGGCAGCCATGATCAACCCGCGCACGGGGCGGCTGCACGCATCGTTCAACCAGACGGTCACGGCGACCGGGCGGCTTTCGTCCAGCGATCCGAACCTCCAGAACATCCCGATCCGCACGGAGCTCGGGCGCAAGATCCGCGCGGCCTTCGTCCCGCAAAACCCGACGGACTGCATCCTCAGCGCCGACTACAGCCAGATCGAGTTGCGGCTGCTGGCGGAATTCTCGCGCGATGAGGCGCTGCGCGCCGCCTTCGCGGCCGACCAGGACATTCATCGCTTCGTTGCGTCGCAGGTCTATGGCGTGCCGCTGGAGGCGGTCACGAGCGAGATGCGCGCGCGCAGCAAGGCGGTCAGCTTCGGGCTGATCTACGGGCAGGGCGCGTTTGGACTGTCGCGCGTCACGGGCATGAGCGCCGCCGACGCCAAAGAATTCATCGAAGACTACTTCGCGCGGTACGGGTCGGTCCGCGCGTTCCTCGACTCGTGCGTGGAGAAGGCCCGGCGGACGGGCTATGCCGAGACGATCCTCGGGCGCCGCCGGCGCATCGTGGATATCAGGAGCCGCAACGCAGGGCGCCGCGCCCAGGCCGAGCGGCTGGCGGTCAACACCGTGATCCAGGGCTCGGCCGCCGACCTGATCAAAGTGGCGATGCTGGCGATCCAGAGGCGGATCGATGCGGAGCGCCTGCCGGTCCGCATGGCGCTTCAGGTCCACGACGAGTTGGTGTTCGAGCTTCCGACGGCCGAGGCCCAGACGCACGCGGCGTGGATTTCCAGAGCGATGACCACCGCCCTTCCGCTCGATGTTCCGCTGAAGGTGGACGTGTCGTACGGCCCCTCCTGGCTCAGTGACAAGTAGCCGGACTGCGTTTCCTCCTATCATCCGTGGCGGCCCCGCCTGATCCCATTTTGTCGCAGTGATTTTGCGTGAGGAGCTTGACTCCTGCGCGGCCGCCGTTAGGATAGCGTCGGTCGAGATTCGTGCGAGCGCTCCGACGCGGCGGGAGACGGCTTCCGACTGCGATCAGAATCGGGGCTTGTGCGGACGCCATATGTCACGCCACGACGAGACCGGTGGCGGGCAGTGAGAGGTAGGCGGACACATGATCGATGTGGAGAAGTACGTTTACGAAGTCGTTTGCGGCACCAATCCGGAGCACATCTTTTCCCCTGATCTCCGACATTCCGCTCCAGACTGGCGACAGCGCCCCCAAGCAGGAGACGTATTGCGGCGCGTGCGACGCTTTCGTCCAGGTCACCGTACAGCGCGAGCTGCGCCGTGATGAGAGGCTCCTGCGCCGTCCCGCCAGACGGTGACGCAGGCGTGAGGAGTTGGAGCCGTGTTCCGACCTGCGTGAGAGTCCGATTTGCAATGCGTCCCGGAAGGTTCCACGCATGGCTGTGCCAGTCAGATACGTCATCATTAGCGTCGGCATCGCGATCGCCATCGCAGCGGCGACGCTAATCGTCCGGAACGGTGTGAGAGATCAGCATGAGGCTTTGCCAGAGGATCACGATGGCATCGCCGGTCCGGCGGTGTTGAAGGCCGGTGCGGACACTCTGAAAGCCACCCTGGTGACACCTCATTTGGGCTGTGCGATCAGCGGAGACCAGAATCTCCTTTGGTGCGCCACGTTCCAGTTGGCCTGGGACGTGCTGTGCGACCTGCTCGGCGGGCCCATAGCGTCTGAAGCGGCGTCAGATGTGGTTTCTCTGCTGAATGAGCGACGTATTACGGCCGCCGACGTGGACGAAGACAGCTACGTGGCCCTGGCGGGCCACCCGACCGGCGGGGTGGACGATATCCTCGACCGCATTTCTGCGGCCTTGAAACAGAAATTTGGCGGAGCCGCACAGCCGGCGATGCTGCCCGATCGGGCGTCTCTCGGACCGGGGGATTGGGTCGCCTATGCGTATCTGTTCAAATCCCTGCCTTTCGAATGGGCGTTTACACGCAACCGCACATGGGGCATGTCGTTTGCCGGACGCGACGTTCAGACCTTCGGTATCCATCAGTTGAGTGAGCACGAGGAGGACGAAGTCAGTGCGTCGCGGCAGGTCCTTGTGTACGATTACCGCGACGCGAACGACTTCATCATCGAACTGAAGACCCGATCGAAGTCGGACCGGCTGATCCTTGCCAAGACCGCCCCGGCTCCCACCCTTGACCAGACGATTCGCGCCGTGCAGGCTCGGCTCGATGTGTTACCCGCCAAGAGCATGGTCAAGATGAGCGATCTGAGGATTTGCGTTCTGGATTTTGACATCACGAAGCATTACGCCGGCTTGGTCGAAAACGGGTGGGCGGGTCAGCAGATACGCTTCAAGCTCGATGAAACGGGCACGGTGCTCAAGTCCGAGAGCATGGCGTTTACCGCCAGAACACAGGATCTCGTCTTCGACAAGCCTTTCCTCGTATGGTTTCTGCGAGCGGGAGCAAAGAACCCCTATTTTGCCTTATGGGTGGCTAACGCGGAACTGCTGCCGCCTGTAGAAGAGACGCTGCGACCGCCTGGCACGGCAGCGGCGGACAGAGGATGAACACGTGGGCCGGCAGCGCACCTCTGAGGCCTCAAGGTCACGCGTAGCCGGGGTCGGCGGGCAGGTCAGGGCGGGTGGCGGCCTGGTTGGCGAGGGTGTCGCAGGTTTCGTTTTCAGGCTGTCCGGCGTGGCCTTTGACCCACTCGAAGCGGACCTCATGGCCCCGGCAGGCCTCCAGCAGCCTTTCCCAGAGGTCCACGTTGACTGCCATATCCTTTCTGTTGCGTCGCCAGCCGTTGGCTTCCCATCGTGTCACCCAGCCGAGGGTCATCGCGTCGACGAGGTAGTTCGAGTCGCTGTAGAGCATGACGCGGCAGGGGCCTTTCAGGGCTTCGAGGCCGGCGATGGCCGCTATGATCTCCATGCGGTTGTTGGTGGTCCGTCGAAAGCCTGCGGACAGACGCTTTTCGTGCGGCCCGTACCGGAGCACCACACCGGAACCGCCCGGGCCGGGGTTGCCCAAGCAGCCGCCGTCCGTGTAGATAGTCACCTTCTTCCGGTCATCCATACAACGCGGCATTGTGGCAGTCGGATCGCCCGCCGTCAACTCCGCTCGGTCGGCATAAGGGCCTGCGGCATTCTTGTGGCAGTGTGCGCGTCGCCCATCATGTGCCGTAGCAACAAGACATGCCTCGCCCCTGCCATTTCTGCCGTGGATTATGGGGCAGTTGCGGCGCGGTCATGAACCTCATAGGGCTATGATTCACGAGTGGATTTGCATTGCGGTCCTGCACCGGCGCTGTCACAATGGGATCCATCGGAACTCGGGGGCGTGTTGAAAGGGAAAGTGCCTTTATGTCGCGCAAGAACATTGTCAAGAACATCATCGGCGGCCTTGTCCTCGTTGGTCTGGTCTTCTGGGTGCGTTCCTGCTTTCCCCCCAGTCAACGGTCGATCGTCGGGCAATTCGAGCGGAATCGAGAGGTGTTCGAGAGAGTAGTCGCGATGCTGGGGGAGGACACGAACGTTGGGGCTGTCTCTCCTTCCGGCGTGCGATGTGTCCTCGATGTTTCATCCGGGACGCTCGAGCAGGCAGGAATATCGACGCAGCGCTACCAGGAATACCTCAGACTTCTGAAGAAGGCGGGCGCCGGCAGTGTCACGCGGTACGAGGAAGAGATTCTCTTTCCCGTGGGAGGCTCCGGCTTCGGCATGTACGGTTGGGTCGTGTTCATCGCGTATCGACAGACCGAGCCGGTAAATGTCGTTTCCAGTCTGCGGAATGTGCAGATAGGTGGTCCGGCGGCAAAGAGCGGTGCGTATTGCCCGATTGTAAACAACTGGTACGTCCGAATCATCTGGTGACCTGTGCGAGATCGTACGACGAATCCGAACGCGCCCAACGGGCAATCGGAGACCATGGCGAAGGAACGTGTGCAGCGGTCGTTGAGGATGGGCGACGGCATCTACGGCTGGTTCCCGGAGAACTGAGGCAGGCGCGGCGGGTTCTACCACTCCCAGAAGGTTTCGCTGTGCATTCCTCGGAGGATGAACCCTTCCTTTCCCGCGTGGATCGCCTGGATGCGCGAGGGCTCCGGGATAGCGCAAACAGGGCGCTCCGTGCCGCGGCGCACCGCCTTGCGCTGTTCGACATCGACGGTGCTCAAAACGACCGTTGGTATGGCCGTAGCCGTTACCATTCCTGATCTCCATACACGCGCCGTCGGCTCCTTCCATCGCCGGGCCGATGTGCGCCCTTGTCATAATAGACGCACGAGCCGCGCGAGTATGGCGTGAAATCTGACGAGAATCGGAGGCGTGCTGGCGAACAGTATGCCTGTAATACATCCTTGTGTGTGGCAGCCTCAAACGCCTTGGCGTTTGGGGATGGGAGCCCTGTCCGGCGTGGCGAATCCGATCGCGACGGAAATCCGGACCGGCGGCGACCGACCATCCCCAAGCTCTTCGAGCTTGAGGCTGCCCCACCCGATGCCGACGCGCGGAGCGGATGAGACTTGAACGGGGCGGGTGGGCTGCTACAATCGGGCCATGAAACGATTGTATTGGACGCAGCCGGACACGCTCGAGGCGGAGGTGGTTGTTACCGCGCTGGACGATAGCCGCGTCGCGACCGATCCCGTCCTATTCCATCCGGATGAAGGAGGGCAGCCGCCCGATACAGGCACGATCGGCGAAGCGAACGTCCTCGGCGTCGAGGTGGTCGCGGGGCAAATCGTGCATCGGCTCGACCGGCCGCTGAGCGACGGCCGCTATGTAGCGCGTGTGGATCGCCTGCGCCGCGAGCACACCGCCAGTCACCACACCGCCCAACACATCATCTCCGGCATCGCACAGCAGCGGTTCGGCCTGAAGACGACCGGTGTGCACATCGGTCTGGAGCGATGCACGGTCGATTTCGACCGCAGGGTCGAGTGGGAGACCGTCATGACGCTGGAGCGCGAGGTGATGGATGTGGTCACGCTGGATGTTCCCGTCGAGACGCTGTTCGACCAGGCGGACGTGCGCGTACGCGACGAATTGAAACCCATCGAGGCCGACGTGATCCGCGTGGTGAAGATCGGTGGGTGGGACCAGTCCGCCTGCTGCGGGGCCCACGTGCGGACGACGGGACGGATCGGCATGGTGCGGCTGTGTGACATCGAGAGCAAGAAGGATGGAACGCGGCTGTTCTTCCTGGCGGGCCGCAAGGCGCTCGAATACTCGCAGCAGGAGACGAACATCCTTCGGGAACTGCGGAAGGCGGCGAGCTGTTCGACGGTGGAGCTTCTCGCCACCTTCGAAAAGGCCCAGGCGCAGGCCAGAGACCTGACGAAGGAGATCGCGCGGTTGTGGACGCAGATGTTGCCCGGCCTGGCGGCGTCGGCCCAGGTGCTGGAAGTGCAGTCCTCAAAGGTCGGCGTCCAGGTGGCCGAGATTCCGCCGCAACTGGTCGCGAAGCTGGCGGGCCTGATCGCCGAGGCCACCGAGGGCGTGGGAATCGCCGTCAGCGGCACGCGCATCGCGATCACCTCCAGAACGCTCGACGCAGCAGCGTTGCTCAAGACGATCCAGAATACCACCGGCGGCAAGGGCGGCGGCTCGCCCGGCGCCGCCAGCGGCAATCTCGGCCGCACTGTCGGCGCCGAAGAGATTCTGACCCTTCTCAAAAGCTAACCGGATATGGGGGAGGTTCAATCGAGACCATGAAGAGCACAAATAGCCGTTTGATTCCCGGCGGGTTCATTGGTATGGCGCTCATCGTCAGCAGTCCGGCCCCTCCGACCTGAGCAGGGCGGTCAACCGATGGGGGCGACGAGGAATTCGAGCGTTCGGCTGTTCCTCTCGACGACGACGTGTATCTCGGTTCCCCGTTCACGCGAGGCACTGTGCTTTCGCACGATCTGCCAGAGCTTCTGCTTCGGGCGCCGGGTGCACAGGGCCTGGCCATCAACATGGGTCACGCGGTCGCCGGCCTTCAGTCCAAGGGCGTCCCGCGTCAGTTCCAGTCCCCGGACCGTGCCGTTCTCGCGGTAGGTAATCAGGCCTGTCCTGGCCAGTTGTTCGACCTCGATCGCTCGAACAGGCAGACGCTTCCTTCCACCGGGCGCAGACTCCTGTGGGGCGGCCACGAACCCGGGCGTTGTCGGGCCTGGTGGAGAGATCATGCGGTGCTGCGCCGGCGTACCTGGTTCGATCTGCGCGACCCAGTGACCCGACGGCGTCTCGAAAACGATGTCGTGGTCCCGTATGCTGCGCAGGATCATGGACCCGACGGAATCGCCGATGCGGCAGAGGCGGTGTCTGCCGCCGTCCGCGATGACCGCTATGGAGGAATAGGGGTCGCTCGTCCGCACGATGCCCACAAGACAGATGTTCGGAAGGCCCGGATCAGTCTGGACTTGCGGTACCACGTCTGACTTTGGATCAGCCGCGCGGCAGCGAGCGAATATGTTCTTGTCGGCGATGACGCGAAAGCGCTCGAAGCTGCTGTTATCGGGCAATCCCGCCAAGGTCGCTGAAGCCACGAGGGACAAGGACAGGCTCGCCCAGAGCAGAATTCCCAGAACAGGCGCGGACCCGGGCGCGGTCACCTGTTGTCCCCCAGCGCGGAAGGTCTTTCGATCCGTGATCCGGCAGTGCTGCATGCGTACCGACCCCACCCGTAGTCATGCCCAGACCGACTCCGTCCGGTACGCATCGTTCCATCGTGGCAGACCATAGCGTTTCTGGCTCGATTTGTCAAGCGATTTCCGGGCCGGATGTGGAGGAATAGGGGCTCTGGGAGATATGCGACGAATCAGTCTGTATTGATTGCGGCCTTGAGGGCCTCCTCAACATTGCGGATGAAGACGAATTTCAAGCCTTTCTTGGCCTCCGTGGGAATCTCGGGCAGGTCCTTCTTGTTGCGCGCCGGCAGCAGGACGGTCTTGATGCCAGCCTGCTTGGCGGCCAGGACCTTCTCCTTGAGCCCGCCGATCGGCATGACCAGGCCACGAAGGGTGATTTCGCCGGTCATGGCGACATCCGGCCGAGTGGGCTTGCGGAGCAGCAGGCTGACCAGCGAGGTGAACATGGCGACTCCGGCACTGGGGCCGTCTTTAGGGATGGCTCCGGCGGGCACGTGGATGTGGTAATCGGCCTTGGCGAACTGTTTCTCGTCAATGCCGAGACGCTTGGCGCTGGCCTTGACGAGGGAAAAAGCTGCCTGGGCGCTCTCCTTCATGACGTCGCCGATGTGGCCGGTCAGTTGCAGGCTCCCCTTGCCGGGCATGGAAGCCGACTCGATGAACAGCAGCTCACCGCCAACAGGGGTATACGCCAGGGCGGTGGCGACGCCGGGGATTCCCGACCGCAGGGCCAGTTCCGACTCGTGCTGCGCCGGGCCGAGGATCCGCGCCAGGTCTCTGGCGCCGATCGTAGCCCGCCGCTTGTCTCCCTTGGCGATTTCCGTCGCGACGGACCGGCAGACGGCGGCGATGTGCCGCTCCAGGTTGCGCACACCCGCCTCGCGGGTATAGCTGTTGATCATGGTGCGGATGGCCTCGTCGCGGATGGTCAACTGCGACCTGCTCAGTCCGTGCTCCTTCAGCTGCCGGGGAACGAGGTACCGCCGGGCAATACAGAGCTTTTCGTTTTCGGTGTAGCCCGGCAGCTCGATAATCTCCATCCGATCGAACAGGGCCGGCGGGATCGGCTCGGTGTAATTGGCGGTTCCGATGAACATCACCGACGAAAGGTCGAACGGCTGGTCCAGGTAATGGTCGGTGAAACTGCTGTTCTGCTCGGGGTCGAGCACTTCGAGCAGAGCGCTGGCCGGATCGCCCCGGAAGTCGGTGCCGATCTTGTCCAGCTCGTCGAGCATGAAGACGGGGTTGCGGCTGTGGCACTTGCGCAGTTCCTGCATGATTCGCCCGGGCAGGGCGCCGATATAGGTCCGGCGGTGGCCTCGGATGTCGGCCTCGTCGCGGATGCCCCCGAGCGAAACGCGGACGAACTTGCGGCCCATCGCCCGGGCGATGGATCTTCCCAGCGAGGTTTTTCCCACGCCCGGAGGGCCGACGAAGCACAGGATCGGGCTCTTGCCCGTCGGATTGAGTTTGCGGACCGCCAGGAATTCGAGGATGCGCTTCTTGATCTTGGCCAGGTCGTAATGATCGCGATTGAGGATGCGCTGGGCCTGGCTGATGTCGATCCGGTCCTCCGTCAGGACTGACCAGGGCAACTCACAGACCCAGTCGAGATAGGTGCGGATGACGCTGTATTCGGGCGAGGCGGCCGGGATCTTGCTCAGTCGGTCCAGCTCGCGAAGCGCCTCGGCCTCGACGGCCTTGGGCATGGCCGCGTTGGCGATACTCTCCCGCAGCTCCTTGAGTTCCTCGGTTCGCATGTCCTGCTGGCCGAGTTCCGATTGAATGGCCTTGAGCTGTTCCTGTAGGAAGTACTCGCGCTGGCTCTTGTCGATCGAGTCCCGCACGCGGCCCTGGATCTTGTGGCTCAGCTCCAGCACTTCGAGCTGATGGGCGAGGATCACCGAGAGTTCTTCGAGCCGCTTGGCCGGGTCGAGCTCGGCCAGAAGCTCCTGCTTCTTCACCAGGTCCATACTGAGGTTGGCGGCCAGAAAGTCGGCCAGTGCGGAGGGGTCTTCGATGTTCTCCAGCAGCACGGAGGCCTCTTCCGGCACGTTCGGGCTCAGCGCCACCACGCGGTTGGCCGATTGGCGAACGCTGACCATCAGCGCCTGAAGCTGCTTGGTCATTCGTGTTTTTACCGGCAGCAGCCGGATCCTCGCCTTGAGGTACGGCTCGGTGGCGACCCGCTCGACGATCTTGAACCGGGCGATGCCGTGGACGAAGATGTTGACCGATCCCTGGGGCATCTTGATGATCTTGAGCACCGAGGCGGTTGTGCCGACGGAGTAGAGGTCGGCAAAACCCGGCGTGTCGGTGTCCGGATTCCGCTGGGTCAGCAGCCCGATCAGCGATTCGTTCGGTTTGGTATCGGCCAGCAGGGCCTTGCTCCGTTCGCGACCCACCGTCAGCGGCGTGACCGTGCCCGGATAGGCGACCGTATTGCGGATCGGAAGGATACCGATCACGTCGGGAACCTGCAGACCCGAATCGTTCTCGGGTCCCTTGCTCTCCTCGGCATGCACATAGCTGTCGATCTGCGTTGCGTCCTTCGCCATGGCTTCACCAAACCAGTCATTTGTCTCGACGATGAAGAGATTATTCAGATAACTTGCCATGCATTTGCTCGATTCACCTGACGGTCTTACGAGGATCATACGGCAGACCCCTCGATCCTCCCAACGGCAAAAAAAGCCAAAACTGCCGGCGCTACACCAGACCCACACCTTGCGCTTCGAGGGTTCACTCCATCCGCCCCAAGGCGCCTCCTGCGTACTATACGCTCTCTGCAGGACCCTGTCAAAACCCCAATGAAGATACGTCCGGGACGCGGTTGCAGTTTGCAGCTATTCCCGCCAGACCCCGCGATCCGTGGAAGTTGCCGAAGTCCGGCGGCGTGCCGGCGCTGGGTCGGACGAGGAGTTGCCTGGTGACGGTCGCTACTTGATCGCGGCGTGGTACTCCTGGAGACTCTTGACATCGGGCTGCTTCTGGCGGACGGCGGCGATGCCCTTGGCGGCGGCCAGGGCGGCGGCAATCGTCGTGATGTACGGCACTTTGTAGCGGATGGCCGCCTTGCGAATGTACGAGTCGTCGGTCTTGCCGGCCTTGCCCCGGGGTGTGTTGATCACGAGCTGAATCTTGCCGTTCATCACCTCATCGGCGATGTGCGGTCGCTGCTCGAACATCTTGTAGGCCAGTTCCGCCTCGATCCCATTCTTGGCAAGGTACTCCTGCGTTCCGCTGGTGGCCTTGATCTTGAAACCGAGGTCGGCGAACTGACGGGCGACGGCGACGACGGCCTTCTTTTCCTTGTCGGCGACCGTGATCAGCACGGTCCCCTGGACGGGCAGGCGTCCCTGCGCGGCGTCTTCGGCCTTGAAGAAGGCCAGGCCGAAGGAATCGGCCATGCCGAGGACCTCGCCGGTCGAGCGCATCTCGGGCCCGAGCAGGGGGTCGACCTCGGGATAGAAGTAGAACGGGAACACCGATTCCTTGACGCCATAGTGGGGGACGCGGCGCGACTGGAGATTGAGGTTGGCGAGTTTCTTGCCGAGCATGACCTGGGTGGCGATCCGGGCCATCGACAGACCGCAGACCTTGCTCACCAGGGGCACCGTCCGGCTGGCACGTGGATTCGCTTCGAGGATATACACCTTGTCGTTGCAGATCGCGTACTGAATGTTCATCAGGCCCACCACCTTCAGTTCGATCGCGATCCGGCGCGTGTACTCGCAGATGGTGTCGATATGCTTCTGCGGGATCGTGGTCGGAGGGATGACGCAGGCCGAGTCACCCGAATGGATGCCCGCTTCCTCGATGTGCTCCATGACCGCCGGCACGAAGGCGTCGGTCCCGTCGGCGATGGCGTCCGCTTCGGTCTCGATCGCGTTTTCCAGGAAACGGTCGATGAGGATGGGCCGCTCGGGCGAGACGTCCACCGCCGCCTGCATGTAGTGTCGGAGCATCTCCTCGTCGTGCACCACCTGCATGGCGCGGCCGCCCAGCACGAACGACGGACGCACCATCAGCGGATATCCGATCCGCGCGGCGATCTCCAGCGCCTGCTCCGGCGTGCTGGCCATCCCGCTCTCGGGCTGCGGAATCCCGAGCTTCTGCATTTTCTGGCGGAACCGGTCGCGGTCCTCCGCTAGATCGATGGCGTCGGGCGTTGTGCCGATGATTCTCACACCGGCCGCTTCGAGCTCCGAGGCGATGTTCAGCGGGGTCTGGCCCCCGAACTGGCAGATTACCCCTTCGGGCTTCTCCTTCTCGTAGATGCTCAGCACGTCTTCGACCGTCAGCGGCTCGAAGTAGAGTTTGTTCGATGTATCGTAGTCGGTCGAGACCGTTTCGGGGTTGCAGTTGACCATGATTGATTCGATGCCCTCGTCGCGGAGGGCAAACGCCGCGTGGACGCAGCAGTAGTCGAACTCGATGCCCTGGCCGATGCGGTTGGGGCCGCCTCCAAGGACCATGATCTTGCGCTTGGGTGACACGGTCGTGACATCGGGCGCGTTGTACGTCGAGTAGTAGTAGGCCGCGTTCTCCACGCCACTGACGGGCACGGGATGCCAGCCTTCCACCACCCCAAGTCTCTGTCGCTGCCGGCGGATCGCGGTTTCGTTCGTCCCCAGGAGCTTGGCCAGGTAGCGGTCGGCAAAGCCGTCCTTCTTGGCCTGAATCATCAGCGCGTCGGGAAGCGTTTTGCCCTTGTACCGGAGGATCGTCTCTTCGAGCTCGACGAGTTGCTTCATCTGCTCGATGAACCAGTGCTTGATGGAGGTCATCTCGTGCAGGGTCTGCACGTCGGCGCCTTTGCGCAGGGCCTCGTACATGATGAACTGCCGCTCGCTGGAAGGCTCGGTCAACAGACGCATCAGTTCGTCGAGGCTCTTGTGGTAGTAATCGCGGGCGAAACCCAGCCCATAGCGGCCGTCCTCGCGCGAGCGGATCGCCTTCTGGAATGCCTCTTTGTAGGTCTTGCCGATGCTCATGACCTCGCCGACGGCCTTCATCTGGGTACCGAGCCGGTCGGGGAGCCCCTCGAATTTCTCGAATGCCCAGCGGGCGAACTTGACGACGACGTAGTCGCCCGACGGCGTGTATTTGTCGAGCGTTCCGTCGCGCCAGTAGGGGATCTCGTCAAGCGTCAGGCCGCCGGCCAACAGCGCGGAGATCCAGGCGATGGGAAAGCCGGTGGCCTTGGACGCCAGAGCCGACGAGCGGCTCGTACGCGGATTGATCTCGATGACCACGACCCGCCCGGTCTTGGGGTCGTGGGCGAATTGGACGTTGGTACCGCCGATGACCTGGATGGCCTCCACGATATCGTACGAGTATTTCTGGAGTTGCTGCTGCAACGCGGTGCTGATGGTCAGCATGGGGGCCGTGCAGAAGCTGTCGCCGGTGTGGACGCCCATCGCGTCGACGTTCTCGATGAAGCACACGGTGATCATCTGGTTCTTGCTGTCGCGCACGACTTCCAGCTCCAACTCCTCCCAGCCGAGGACGGACTCCTCGACCAGGATCTGGTTGACCAGGCTGGCGCTGAGCCCGCGCTCGGCGATGGCGCGGAACTCCTCCATGTTGTAGGCGAAGCCGCCCCCGGTGCCGCCCATGGTGTAGGCGGGGCGAATCACGCAGGGCAGACCGATCTTCTCGACGGCGGCCTCCGCTTCGTTCATGGTGTTGGCGATGAGGCTTCGGGGCATGTCGATGCCGAGCTTGGTCATCGTGTCCTTGAAGGCCTGGCGGTCCTCCCCTCGCTTGATCGCGTCGACCTGGACGCCGATGATCTTGACGCCGTACTTGTCGAGCACGCCGGCCCGCGCCAGTTCACTGCTGAGATTGAGGCCGGACTGGCCTCCCAGGTTCGGCAGCAGGGCGTCCGGACGTTCCTTGGCGACAATCTTTGTGACGCTTTCGAGCGTCAGCGGCTCGATATACGTCACGTCGGCCATGCCCGGGTCCGTCATGATGGTGGCCGGGTTGGAGTTGACCAGGACGATTGTGTAGCCCAGACTTCGCAGGGCCTTGCAGGCCTGGGTGCCTGAGTAGTCAAACTCGCAGGCTTGGCCGATCACGATGGGACCGGATCCGATAATCATGACCTTCTTGAGGTCGGTGCGCTTTGGCATTGAGTTATCTCCTGTAGAAGACAGATCTCACACGGAGACCGCTGGGTGTCAAACAGGCCGGCGGGATTAGAGCAGATGGAAAGCCCGTTGTCAAACGCCAAAGGGAACGCCAAAGACGGATGGTCGAAACGCGGATTCGCAGAGGGAAACTCGTGTGTGGGACGCCGCATCCCTGAGCAGACGGGAAACGGCGGGCCGGGGCCGATCGCCCCGGACGCCGGAGACAGCGTCTATCGCCGCTTCCACGACCCCCGATATTCATCGGGGCGCTGTCTCCGGCGAAGGGTCTGGCAGGCCCCTGCTCGGCCTGCCGCGAACGGGTCCATTGCGGCGGACCTCAGGCTCGTTCGGGCCCTGGATCGGTGGGCTCGTTGGGATCGTCGCCCAGAAGAAGGATCAGCCCGTGCGACCAACCGGCCCTTTCCGGCCCGGGCTCATTGGGATCGTCGCCCACGAGGACGAGCCCCTGCGAGCAGCACGCCCTCTCGGGTCCGGGCTCGGACGGCCCGTTGGGGTCGTCGTCCAGCCAGATCCAGCCGTTCGCCGAGGAGCTGCACTCGGGTCCCGGCTCCTGATTCGGGTCATTGGGATCGTCCACCGCCAACCAGATCACGTCCGCTCTGACCGAGGGAACGAACGTGATGTACTGGTGGGCGAGCACCGAGGCCAGCAGCAACAGCAGCAGGGTAAGTGTTCTGACAGAGACTCTTTGCATATCCTTTCCTTTCGTTGTGATGGGGTACTACGTTATCGGCTACTTCTGGTTACAACAGGTCAGACACTCTCGGTATACGTACTCTGATCGGGTTTGATGACAATGGGACTGGTGATGCCGCTGGGCAGCATGGTGTCCTCATCCGGAGTGATGCTGATGACGCCGATATCGCCCAGTTCGGTGGTCTCCGAGCCGCCGTCGTCCAGCGTGGCACCGATGTTCGTGACGTATCCGGAGGAATACGGGGTCGTGTCGAACATCGAGATGATCGTCCCGTAGATCTGTGCGTTTCCGCGAACATCCACAATGCCTCCGACGATGGCGCCGGTCAGGACGTTGTTGTCGCTCTGTTGCGGATTGGTGTTGCCCAGGTTCACGTTGAAGTGCGGAGCGAGGATCGTGGCCTCCTGGATGGCGGACTGGTTGTTGAAGGTCGCCGCGCCGGTGAAATAGAGGCAGTTTCGCTGCCAGTTGAACGGTTGGGGCGTCTCGGTGACGATCACGCCGTTGAACGTGCAGTCCTGGAATCGCACGTTGTTGGTGTAGGAGGTCTGGCTCGTGCTGGTCGGGCTGCAATCGATGTAGAGGATGCCGTTGAAGGTGCAGTTGCGGAACAGCGCCTGGCGTCCGCGTGGCAGCGAGGCGTTGGTAAACGTCATGTTCTCATACACATGCCGTGTCAGCTTGAGGCTGCTGCTGCTCTGCGGCGCCGCGTAGTTTCCCGCCGCATGAGGGAAGTACTCGGTCACTCGATTGGCGGTGGGGCAGCTCGGGATTTCGGTCAGTCCCGAGGTGTAGCAGTCCGTGTTGTAGTCTGAGATGCTCATGCCGGGCACATCGGTGCCCTGCGGCTGGCCGTAATTGATACCCTCGTGGTAGGCCTGAATCTCGTCATCGGGGCTGTAGTAGCGATCGGCGTAATTGGTGCCCAGCGGATTGCCGTCGGTATCGAAGGGTAGTCCGTTGGCGTCCAGCGTCTCCAACTGATAGCCCTCGGCGAGGATGTCCTCGAGGTCCAGGACGGTATTGATGGTGCCGAGAACCTTCGAATCGCTGGTCATGTTGAACGGACTGATTTCGGGGCGATTCCACGAGCTGTAGAGGTCGCCGTGAATGGTGGTGTTTCCGGTCAGCCACATCCGGCCGCGGCTGGCGATCGCGTACGTCAGGACCTCGCGGTCCTTGGTGATGGCCATTGTAATGCCCACCTTACGCGTCGCGCCGCCGTTGGCTCCGGTCGACTCCAGGTGAATCGTACGCGGATTGCTGGCGTCTCGACAAAAACGCATGTCGAACGTGACGGTCCCACCGTCGCACGTCATGCCCTGGATCGTCAGCTCGTTGGCGTCGTAGGACACGGTCTTGCCGTCGAGCGCCTGGTTCTGCGCGTAGGAACACAAGGTGTTCCAGACCTGGTTGGCCTGCGCATCGGTGACCTGATTCATGTTGGTTTCGCCCAGGCTGACGGTGTGGACGATGTACTTGGCGCACTCGAGACCGGACTGGGCGGCGAGCAACGCGGTGTTGAGTTTGTGCTGGTTGGAGGCCACCTGGACGTTGGCCCCGGACAGGGCGGCCAGGGAGACCGCCAGAGCCGAGAAGACCAGAACGAAGATCATCGACAGAATGAGTGTGACGCCCCTGGACCTGTGGTGGTGCTTACCTGCCGCAGACATGTGTTTCCCCCCGGAAAACATCCTGTTGTGTGACGCTGCTGCTCTTCTATGATCCATATTAACTATAGGATACAATCGAGCGTCTGCAAAACGTCCGTGCGATTCGCAGGGGCAGATGTCTTGGGGCTGCCTATATCGGACCTGTCGGGGTGCCGGCGCGCCGGGGTATTCGCACACGGGGCCCTTGTCCACGGGTCGTTCTTTGCTCAGATGCACTCGCGGTAGCTGTCGGGCGTGAATTCGAGCGTGGTTTCCGGCTCGAAGCCGGCGGGGATCTTGTCTCGCCCGGAGCGGTTGAACACAAGGTCTGTGTTGCCCGCCAGCTCCATGCGGTCGTCGGAGTAATTGATGATCGAGCCGTTGATCGTTCCGCCGGCGTGCCCGTAGAATCGCACGCCGCTGGCGGCAATGACCCCGTTGATCATGCTGGCGTTTCCGCCGAACGCCACGCTGAACCCCGGCGCGATGATGAACGTCCCGGCTTCTTCCGTGAGCGCTCCGAACTCCTCCTCGGACAAGGTGGAGACGTCACGACTGACCACGGTTCCGCCGAAATCGACCTGATTGAGCTCGGAGGGGGCCTCCAAGTGTCCCTCGGCCACGATCATGCCGTTGATCGTCGCGTTGCCGACAAAGCGGACGATGTTGGGCTGGCGGATGTACATGATGCCGTTGATGGTTGTGTTTCCCGTGAACTGCGGATTGGTGTTGGGCGGGATCTCGACATTCGCCAGGGTGGTGTTTGAGGTCGGATCGCCCGGCTGAAACGTTGTCTGGATGTACTGGACGAAGTCCTGTGGGTTGGGAACGGGGAAGGTGCAGGCATCGGCGCCGACGGTGATGTATTGTGCGGCGGCCGCCCCGCTGGCACCGTACACGGAACTGCTGTTGGCAATGTCGACGTAGGCCAGACCGTTGGCGATGGTCACTTTGCCCGCGATGGAAGACTTGCCGATCATTTCGAGCGCCAGGGCGCTGCGGAAGCTCTCGATGTAGATATCGGCCCAGAATTTCTCGTTGAATGTTTCGATGTCCACGTTGCCCTGAGTCATCAGGGGGCCCCGCGTGGCGATGCCGTAATCGAAGATGGGGTTGCCGATTTCCTTGAACTGGTAGCTGACGGCCACGCGTTTGGTGGCCCGGCCGCCGCAGCCGGTGATCGTGAGGTCGATGGCCTCGTAGTTGGGCGTGCCGTCGGCGTTGACACCGTAGGTCAGCGCCGCGGCGAAGGCTGTGTTGGTCGCGGCGTTCAGGCGGACCTGCGGTATGATGATTGTGTCGTCCTGATACGAGACGTCGATGTTCGGCAGGTCGGCGAATGTGTCCTCCAGTTGGTGGAAGAGGCTTTCCAGCCGGGCCGCGGGCGCGCCGCCGGGAAGGCTGATGTCGTGGAGGTAGTACCGCAGGATTTCAAGACCGGAATGGGCGCTGGCCAGGGCCCGGCCGCCCTGACACTGGTTGTTCGCTACCTGAACGTTGACACCGGACAGCGTCGCCATCGCGACGGCCAGCGAGGCGAATACGCCCAGGAAGATCAGCGACAAGACCAGCGCAGAACCACGACGACGGCTGATGGCGATACCCAAGGACGGTTTCATTTCTTCCTCCGATGCTGCTCGAAGGGTTCAATCAGGGGCGCCTACCTTCAAATGCTCTATTAAACAATAGAGAATCACCGGCAGCGATGGCAATAGCCGATGGCTAAAGAAGGTGAGTAAATGGCGACAAACGGGGACCATTATTCCGCGTCGTCCCGCTCGGCGAAGTAGCTGCTGCGGGCGAAGGGCGCGGACTGGACCCAGGCGAATCCGACGTTTCGCGCCTGCTGCGCCCACCAATCAAATCTTTCCGGACGCACATATTCGGCCACATCGAGCGAATCCCCGGAGGGTTTTAGGTATTGGCCGATGGTGATGCGCCGGCAGCCGACCGCTCGCAGGTCGCGCAGGACCTGCATCACCTCGTCGTCGGTTTCGCCCAATCCGAGCATGATCGACGACTTGGTGGGGATGCCGGGAAATCGCCGGGCCGCCATTTCCAGCAGGCGCAGGGAGAGCCGGTAGTTGCCGCCGGAGCGAGCCTTCGGATAGAGCGAAGGGACCGTCTCGACGTTGTGCGCAAACACGAAAGGCAGCACGTCGGCCAGGATGTCCAGTGCCTCCGACTGCTTGTCACGAAAATCGGGCGTGAGAATCTCGAATCGCACGGAAGGGCACTGCGTCCGCACCTCGGCGATGCAGTCGCGGAAGTGTCCGGCGCCTCCGTCGGGCAGGTCGTCCCGATTGACGCTGGTCATCACGAGATACTTCAAGCCCATCCGCCGGACCATCTGCGCCAGGCGCGCCGGCTCGGTGGGGTCGGGCGGCTCGGGTTTGCCTGTGGCCACCGAGCAGAACTTGCAGTTCCGCGTGCAGATGTTGCCCAGGATCAGGACGGTCGCGGTGCCCCGGCCCCAGCATTCGCCCTTGTTGGGGCAGTTCGCATGGTCGCAGATCGTCTCGATGTGCAGCGATTCGAGCGTCCGCTCGGTGTGCTGAAAGCTGTGCCCGGCGGGCCAGGGCCGTCGCAGCCAGGGCGGCAGTCGTTTGGCGTTGCTGCTCATGGTCGTGATCCGCCCAGGTAGTGCGGAAGCAGTTCTCTCAGACGCGCCTTGATCGCGCGCATGTCGCAGGGCCGGCCGGTTTCGTTCTCGACGGAGGTCATCTCGACGCCGTCGAGGCCGCAGGGCACCATTACGTTGAACAGACTCAGGTCGTTGCAGATGTTGATGGCCATGCCGTGATACGTCACGAACCGGCGGACGCGCACGCCGACCGAGGCGATCTTCCTGCCGCCGGCCCAGAGCCCCGGAAAGCCTTTTCGCCTTTCGGCCGCGACGCCCGCCCACGCGAGCAGGTTGATGCCGATGGCTTCCAGCGTCCGGACGTATTCGCCGACGCCCAGACCCCGCGGTTGAAGGTGAAGAATGGGATAGAATACCAACTGGCCCGGGTTGTGGGCGGTGGCGCCGCCGCCGCGACGAATCTCGACCACGTCGATACCGCGCCGCATCAGCTCCTCCGGCCCGACCAGCAGCCTGTTGGCGCTGCGGCGGGCTCCCAGCGTGATGACGGGCGGATGCTCGACGAGGAGCACGGTGTCTCCGATCCGGCCGGCCTGACGCTGCTCGTTCAGCTCCTGTTGCAGGGCCAGAACCTCGCGATAGTCGGCCAGACCCAGGTCGTGCACCTGCGGTGCAGCCGCGGTGGTTCGCTCGATCTGGATGTTACGCGCCACCCTCAGGCTCTCCTTACGTGTCATTCCAGGAGCAGTTCTCCCAGGGCCTCGTGAATCGCGTCTTCGAGCGTCTCGGAGATCGTCGGGTGCGGGAACGTGATCTGGCGGATCGGCTCGCACGTGCCGATCAGCGTCCGGGCGAACGCCACGAACTCGGTCGCCAGCGGCCCGACCATCGTGACGCCCACGATCTCGTTGATCGCGTTGTCGCGGATGGCATGAATCTGGCCATTCGTGTCGTTCTCGGCAACGCTGCGTCCATTGGCCTTGTAGAAGCCCTTGCCCACCGAAATGTCCAGGCCCTCCGCCTGGCAGGCGGCCTCGGTCTTGCCCACCGATGCGACCTCGGGAAACGTAAAGATGACACGTGGGATCAGGTTGTAGTCGAGCACCTCTTCGCTGCTGCCGGTCGCGTTGGCAGCGGCGACCTCCGCTTCGGCGGTCGCCCCGTGCGCCAGGTATGTGGTGCCGACGACGTCACCGACCGCATAGACACCCGGCACATTCGTCTCCATTTTCCTGTTGACCCTGATGGCCGATCCGTTCATTTCGAGCCCGAGGGCCGAGACGATGGCCTTGTCCACGGCGGCGCGCCGCCCGACGGCCACGAGCACGCGTTCGGCCTCGATGGATTGCCCGCCGTCGAGGTTCACCTTCGCCGCCGACGGACCTTTCTCCACGCCGGTGACCTTTCGCCCGGTTAGCACCTCGATGCCGAGGCCCTTGAACTCGCGTTCGACCAGCCGGCTCGCCCACGAATCGAGCATGGGCAGCAGACTCTCGAGCGCCTCGACGATGGTGACCTTGGAGCCCATTGCGGCATACGCGCAGCCCAGCTCGCAGCCGATCACGCCGCCTCCGACGACGACCATCGACCTGGGAATCTCCGGCAGCGACAGCGCCTCTGTGCTGCTGATGACGATCTTGCCGTCGAACGGAATGCTCGGGATCTGGATCGATTCGGAGCCGGTCGCCAGGATGAGTTTGCCCGCTTCGAGATCGGTCTTCTGCCCGTTGCCCTCGACCGTGACCTTCGTCGGCGAGTGAACGGTCGCCGTCCCTTCGAGATAGGCGATTTTGCCGGACTTCATCCCACCCTGCATGCCTTTCCGCAGGCTCGCGATGATGCTTTCGCGGCGTTGCTGGATCTTGGGCCAGTTGGGAGTCGCCGACGGGATGTCGATGCCCATCTCCGAGGCGCTGCGCGCTTTCATCAGCAGGTGGGCCGAAGCCAGCAGGGTCTTGGACGGGATGCAGCCCCAGTTCAGGCAGGTGCCTCCGATGAACTCCTTCTCGACCAGGGCCACCGATGCCCCTCGCTGGGCGCAGCGTCTGGCGGCCCTGGCGCCGCCGGGACCGGCCCCGATCACCACAACGTCAAACCTCTCGGCCATGCTCGACTACCTCACTACAGGTTGGCATTTTGTCGTCCGATGCTCCTCGCACGCCGGCACCCCCGGCGCGAGGGCACAGTATAGCACAACGCCTCCAGATGGCAAACCGCAACCGTCTTCGTTCGTCGTGTGCCCGTGAGGGCATATGCATCTGCAGGAAAACCCATGGAGCCGACGGGATGTAACGCCTTACGGCGTCACTACAAACGGAGCCTTCCTGGGGGCCAGGAGCTGGAATTCCCAGATGGTCGGGCCGTCGGTGGCTTCGAGGATGTTCAGCCGGATGCGCTGGGCGGTGATAGGCTCGAAACCGGCGGTGAATTCCTCGCCGATTCGCCGGCCCTCGTGGAAGGTCACCCAGCTTCCATTGTCAGCATATTGCAGTTCGAATCGCCGGACGCGGTCGTAGGCCTCGCTCAGCATCACCTTCGAGATCGTCTGGGGTTGGCCCAGGTCCACCTCCAGCCACGCCTGTTTGACGCCCGCATCCGTCGCCCACCGCGTGCCGGGGTCGTCGTCGAAGGCCTTGTCCGGGCCGTAGGCATCACTGTTCTGGAATATGTTGGAGGCCGAGGCCTTCTTGCCGGCGGCCAGCGAAGCGGAGGGCAACGCCAGCGGTTCAATGTCCGCTGCCGG
Source organism: Sedimentisphaerales bacterium (assembly GCA_035448545.1). Lineage (GTDB taxonomy): Bacteria > Planctomycetota > Phycisphaerae > Sedimentisphaerales > Anaerobacaceae > Anaerobaca. The sequence continues at coordinate 29,169 of DAOTJE010000020.1, forward strand.
ACCGTCAAGCGTCAGCTCCACGATCGTGTCGATGGGGTCACGGTGCTCTTCGCGCACCCCGATAACGATCGCGTCGCCGGTCTGGCGGACCTTGACGGAGCCGCCAGTCAGGAGCGACGCACTGACGATGCCCTTGGGCAACGGCGGCAGCGTGACGGTCTCGTCGCGCCAGTCGAGGATGTGGACGTAGATGGTGTTGCCTCGGTGGGTGCTGGCCAGGGAGGCGGTAGTTTTGAAGGGGCCGCCGCGAGTGCCGTAGATAGTCTGGCCGTACTTGGCGAGCCATTGGCCCATCTCGAGCAGGCGATCCACCTGACGCGGCTCAATCCGCCCATCGGGCATGGGCCCGACGTTGAACAGCAGGTTCCCATCGCCTCCGACGACGCGGACGAGCGTCTGGATGCACTCCTTCTCGGATTTCATCACGTCGTTGGGCTTCCAGGCCCACTGCTGGCAGATGGTCATGCAGGTTTCCCATGGCCGATCGTTTTGGAAATTGCCGATGCGCTGCTCCGGCGTGTCGTAGTCGCCGGCCTGGCCACCCTTGCTCACGCGGTTGTTGATCACGAGATTTGGCTGGAGGCCCTTGAGATACGCATACAGTTCGTCGCCGTATTCGAGCGTCCAGGGCTCCTCCCACTGGCCGTCGAACCACATGATGCCCAGCGGGCCGTAGTTCTCGATGATCTCCCTCGTCTGGTTCTTGAGGTACTGGAAGTAACGCGGCATGTTGGGATTCGGCTTTTTCGTGCTGCCGCCGGGACTGCCCAGCGGATAGTCCGGATGGTACCAGTCGCAGATCGAGTGGTACGTACAGAACTGGATGCCGTGCTCGGCGCAGGCGTCGGCCAGCTCACGCATCACATCCCGCCCGAAAGGCGTGTTGCCGATGTGGTAGTCGGTGTACTTCGACGGCCACAGGCAGAACCCGTCGTGGTGCTTGGACGTCAGGACGAGGTAGCGCATCCCCGCTTCCTTGGCGGTGGTGACCCACGCCTGAGCGTCGAACAGCGTGGGATTGAAATGCTTATAGAGCTGGTCGTATTCCTCGATCGGCACCTGTTGCCCGCGCGACCAGCCGATCTCGGTCCCTTTGAGGCTGACCGGGCCCCAATGCACAAAAAGCCCGAACTTCAGGTCCCGCCACGCCTGCATCGCCTCGCTCTCGGTGGCAGGGCACGGCGAGGCCCAAGCCGCGACGATGCACAGAACGATCCCCAATACGCCCGCTGTCCGATTGTGTCCGCACGTTGTCATAGACCGGCTCCTTTCGATGGATTCGTGTCGTGTGCACCCAGTATACTCGCCCATCGCCCGCCACGAAACAACGGATCCCAGCGAGAACCCTGCGGTGTTCTGTTTGTCCAAGACGCCGAGATGCTGCCTCAGGGTCGCGGGTCACTTCAGGAGGGTGGTGTGGGCGGCGTCGAACATGCGGACCCCTCCACGGTCGAGCTGGAGGATCAGGCCGTTGGCCGGATCGATCCCGATGCAGTGGCCGGTGAAGGCTCGACCGTCATACGAGAGCGTCACACGCTGCCCCAACTGCGTGCTCAAGTCGCTCCAGGTTTTGATGACTTGTTCCTTGTTCTCTTCGGCAGTTCGCAGCCATTGGTCCAGCGACGCGAGCGTCCGCCGCGCCAGCGTGATGCGGTCGCATCGCCCCCCCGCAACCAGATCGAGGCTGGTGGCGACGTCCCGCAATTCCGGCGGGAACGAATCGGTGCTCTGATGGCAGTTGATCCCAACTCCGATGACGGTCGTATCTCGTATCTCCCCTCGGCTTCGCTCGGGGCAGGCCTGGTTCGTATCTCGTGAGGAACCGCGGGAGCTTCCAGGCGGTCGAGATACGAGATTCGAGATACGAGATACGCGCTTGGATTCGACGAGGATGCCGCAGACCTTCTTGTCTGCCAAGAGAACATCATTGGGCCACTTGATCCGGGCTCGGTGGCCGCCGACCGTGCCCAAGGCCTCCGCAACCGCCACCGCGCAGGTCAGGGACAGCAGCTCACCGGCCGGCGGGCAGCCGATCAGCAGCACGGAGAACAGAAGGCTTTCGCCGTACGGGCTTTGCCAGGAGGCGCCGGTGCGGCCCCGCCCGGCGGTCTGCTCCTCGGCGAAGACCACAAGGCCGTCATTGTCCTGGTGCGTGGCGCAGGCGGCCGCAACGTCGTTCGTGCTGCCCGTGCGCTCGTAAACGAGCACTTGGCGTCCGATCCGTCGGGTCTTGAGCTTGAAGCGGATCCTGTCCGGGTCGAGTCGGTCGTCACGTGGCATGCGGATCGCTTACTTGTCCAGTCCGATATCGACCGCGGCGGCCGAGTGGGTGATCGCGCCGATGGCGATGCGGTCCACCCCGCACTGCGCGATCGCCGAGACGTTGTCCAGCGTGATATTGCCGGAGGCCTCCAGCAGCGGCTTGTTGCCCTTGCCGCACATCTCGTCGCGCATCTCCACGGCGTGTTTGAGCTGCCACTGGCCCATGTTATCCAGCAGGACGATGTCGATGCCCGGGATCTTCAGAACGTGGTTCAACTGATGATCGACGTGGTCTACTTCGACCGCGACAAACGAGAGCCCTTGGATGTTTTTGGCGTCCTCGACGACGCGTTTAAGCCGCAACGGGAAGTTCTTGCCCAACTCGGCGAGGTGGTTGTCCTTGATGAGAATGCCATCGTAGAGCCCGAAACGATGGTTGTATCCTCCGCCGCAGGTGACGGCGTACTTCTCCAGCAGACGCCAGCCCGGCAGGGTCTTGCGCGTATCGTAGATCTTGGCCTTGGTGCCGCGAACGGCGCGCACGTACTTGTGCGTGGTCGTCGCGATGCCGCTGAGACGCTGGAGGAAGTTCAGCAGGACGCGCTCGGCGCTGAGCATGGCGCGCAGGGGCCCTTCGATCGTCGCCAGTCGGCTGCCCACGTGGGCGATCTGGCCGTCTCGGACATGGGCGGTCATCTTCAGACGCGGATCGTACTGTCGGAGGATCTCTTCGAGCACGGGCACGCCGCACACCACAATCTCCTCTCGCGAGACGACGGTCGCCCGCGTGGTTGAGTCGTCGGGAAACAACAGTTCGGTTGTCACGTCGCCTCGACCGAGATCCTCTGCGATAGCCATCTGGATCAGGGGACGCACCTGCGCGATATTCAGTTTCTTCATTTCTTCCCTACCTGTCGGTCGGCACCGTGCCGGTTTGGCGGTGGACCCCGTACCTATGCCTTCCCGCGCCGCGTCTGTTTCTTGGTGGCCAGAAAGGTGCTCTTTTTCCTGTGCGAATCGGCGAGCACCAACTCCGGCAGCTCTTTCAATTCGCGCAACTGATCCCGCAATGCCGCCGCCCGCTCGAAATCGAGGGTTTCGGCGGCCTCCAGCATCTCCCGCTCGATCTGTCCGGCCAACTCGATCTTGTCGTATTCGGAGTCTCCGAGTCGAATCGCCTCCTGGGCGACCCGTCGGGCTTTGACCTGCTCGGTCAGGCTGTTGCGGATTTCTTTCTTGATCGTTTCCGGCGTGATGTTGTGTTCCTGATTGTACGCCAGTTGGATTGTACGTCGCCGCCGGGTTTCGTCAATGGCTTTTCGCATCGATTCGGTAATCGTGTCGGCGTACAGCAGGACGGTGGCGTTGACGTTTCGGGCGGTACGCCCGATGGTCTGGATCAGGGAGGTCTGGCTGCGCAGGAACCCTTCCTTGTCGGCGTCGAGAATGGCCACGCAGGAGACTTCCGGCAGGTCGAGACCTTCGCGCAGCAGGTTGACGCCCACGAGCACGTCGAACTCCCCGTGCCGCAGGTCCCGCAGGATGTCGATCCGTTCGAGGGTGTCGATCTCGCTGTGGAGATACCGGCAGCGATAGCCGCGTTTGGTGATGTAGCCGGCCAGGTTTTCCGCCATCCGCTTGGTCAGCGTGGTCGCCAGCACGCGCTCGTGGGCCTCCACCCGCCGGGCGATCTCTTCGAGCAGATGCTCGACCTGGTTGGTCGCCGGATGGACGAAGATCTCCGGATCGAGCAGGCCGGTCGGGCGGATGATCTGCTCGACCACCTCGCCGCCACACAGCTCCAGCTCGAACGGAGCGGGGGTGGCCGAGACGAACACGACCTGCGACCAGTTCTCCTGGAACTCTTCGAACCGCAGCGGGCGGTTGTCCATCGCGCTGGGCAGGCGGAAGCCGTGCTCCACGAGCACCTTCTTGCGGTTGTGGTCGCCCGCCCACATGGCGCGCAACTGCGGGATGGTGACGTGAGACTCGTCGATGAACAGCAGGAAGTCCTTGGGGAAGTAGTCGATCAGCGTATAGGGCCTGGCCCCCGGTGGCAGCCCCGCCAGGTGCCGCGCGTAGTTCTCGATCCCGCTGCAGTAGCCGACCTCCTGGATCATCTCGATGTCGTACATGGTCCGTGCCTGGAGCCGCTGGGCTTCGAGAAGCTTGGCCTGGCTGCGCAGCTCAGCCAGCCGCTGGGCCAGTTCGGCGCGGATGCCTTCGACGGCCTCGGCGATGCGGTCGGCCGGCATGATGTAGTGTTGTGCCGGATAGATGAATACCTGACTTTCGACCGCCAGGATCTCGGACGAGACGGGATTGATATAACTGATCCGTTCGATCTCGTCGCCGAAGAACTCGATGCGGATCGCGAACGATTCATAGGATGGATACAGCTCGACCACGTCGCCTCGAACGCGGAACGTCCCGCGCTGGAAGTCGAGGTCGTTCCGCGTGTACTGGATGTCGGCCAGTTTGCCGAGCAGGGTGTTGCGGTCGCAGGTTTCGCCGGTGCGGACGACGACCATGCTGGCCTTGTAGGCTTCCGGCGAACCGAGCCCGAAGATGCAGGAGACCGAGGCGACCACGATGCAGTCGCGCCGCGTCGAGAGGCTGGTCGTCGCCGAAAGCCTCAGTCGATCCAGGTCGGCATTTCGGGAGGCATCCTTCTCGATGTAGATGTCGCGTTGCGGGATGTAGGCCTCGGGCTGGTAGTAGTCATAGTAGCTGACGAAGTACTCGACCGCGTTCTCGGGGAACAGCTCGCGGAACTCCTCGTAGAGCTGGGCGGCGAGCGTCTTGTTGTGGGAGATGACCAGAACGGGCCGGTCGAACTGGGCGATGACGTTGGCCATGGTGAAGGTCTTGCCGCTTCCGGTGACTCCCATGAGGGTCTGGAACTTCCGTCCGGCGCGCAGGCCCGCAACGAGCCGCTCGATGGCCTGCGGCTGGTCCCCGGAGGGCTTGAACCGCTTGTTCAGCTTGAATCTGCCCATACGCAATTGTGGTGGGAGGAATTGTAACCGGTCGAGGGGTGGAATTCACGATCTTTCTGTGATGGTCGGACCCCTGGCACACGAGCCGCCGGTGCGCGACTGTGCCCACCGCAGATGCGAAAGCGCTCGTGTGGCGGAGCCGGGACAATTACTTCGACGCCGGCACCGAGTGGGTGATGCCCACGATCATGGCCTGGCCATACCGCTCCCACAGGGCGTCCTCGCTCAGACTGGAGGCGGTCGACGGCAGCTCCAGAGTGATCGTCGGGATGCCGAGTTCCTCGCCCGTATAGGCGCCGAGCGAACCGGGCCTGGCGCCCAGCTTCTTGACCGGCAGTCGGCAGGACGAGGCGATGGCGGCCGCCAGGGCCTTGCCGGGGCCATCATAGTCGATGCAACTGAGCGGCTGGTGGAGCGACAGGATGCGGTTCGGGCTGAACTCCTCGATTGCGGCCTGGAGCGCCCGGCTTTCCGGTTCGGACAGCGATTGGTGCCCGTTGGTGCCGTTGTTGACGCGGTTGGATGCCTCGAAATTGCGATTCAGGTCGACGCCGCGAATGTTCTCCCGCGTTCCGGCGGCCATGCCGTCCGGATTGGCCACGGGGATGATGACGACGCGACGGCCATCCAACAGGTCCGGGTTGGTCGCCAGGTGATCGGCCAGTCTCTTGACGAGCGGAGTCCCTGCCGGCTCGTTGCCGTGGATCGTTGCGATTACAAGCGTCGTGTCCGTTCCGTCGCCCAGGACCTGAGCGGTAATGGCCCGGCCCTGGACCGAGCGTCCCAGCACGCGGTATCGCGGGATCAACTGCGGTGTGGGCATGGCCACCGGCCGGTCCTCGCCGATGACGCGAGGTCTTGGCTCGGGCTCGTAGCATCCCGGCAGCGCCACCACAGCAAGCAGCAACGTGCAGACCAACCAGATCGACCGTCCTTTGTCCATATCGCCTATTCCTTCATGTTACCCCAGACTGTAGAATGGCGGGAATATAACGGATCGCCGTTCCCAATGCAACATAGAAAACGCCGACGGCTGTAAGCTCTTTCCCGGCCCACTCTGTTTTTGCCTGTCGCGCACTTTGCAGATCGCCCGCCATCCTCGGCAAGGGGCCTCGAAACGCATATAGGCCAGCCGGTCCGGACCGACAGCGACGGGCCTGAGAAAGGATGAATGACTTGAAACCCTGTATCGAACTGGCGTCGACGACTACGCCGGACGGAAAGAGAATGGTGCTTTCGCGACACGACTGCGACTTCTTCATCGCTGTGGACGGCCGACAGTTGATGACCAGCCGCGAGCACGAATCGGAGCTGGAACTGGCCCGTTTGGGGTGCGAGAAGATCAGGAACAGACCATGCCCCGTCGTCCTGATCGGCGGACTGGGCATGGGCTACACGCTGCGTCAGACGCTTGATCTGCTGCCGCCAGCGGCCCGCGTCATTGTGGCCGAACTGATACCCGACGTCGTTCGCTGGAATCAGGAGTTTCTGTGCCAATTGACGGACCACCCGCTGCGAGACAGCAGGGTAACGGTCGAATCGTGCGATGTCGCGCAGGTGATTCGCCGCTCCGAGAGCGCGTTCGACGCCATCCTGCTCGACGTGGACAACGGGCCCGGTGCGACGACCTATGCCGGAAACGAGGGGCTTTACGGTCCAATGGGGATCAGCGCAGCGATGAGGGCCCTTCGCCCGGGCGGCTGTCTGGCGATCTGGTCGGTCGACGCCGATTCCCGGTTCGAAGGATGCCTTCGACGCGAGGGCTTCCAGGTCCGCAGCTTCCGCGTCCGTGCCTACGCGCAGGCCAAGAACCGCTCCCGCTGCGTCTGGGTGGTGGCGCAGAATGTCCGCGCGCTGCCTGATGGTTCCACCCCCGACAAGGCGCAGGACGGGCCTACGCTTTCGCGATGCCGGTGAACGGGAAATGGGCCAGGATCGCCCGGCCGCCAAGGTGGCGTTCGATTCGCATCAGCTCGTTGTACTCGGCGACGCGCTCGGACCGCGAGACCGAACCGATCTTGACCTGGCCGACGCCGGTGCCGACGCCGAAATCGGCCTCGAAAGGCATCTCCGTCTCGCCTGAGCGGTGGGATACGATGGCGGTAAGCCCGTTGTCGAGTGCCAGATGGACCGTGTCGAGCGTCTCGGTGATCGTGCCGATCTGGTTGGCTTTGATCAGAACGCAGTTGGCGGCGTTCTTTTCGATCCCGATCCGCACACGCTGCGGGTTCGTGGCGAACAGGTCGTCGCCGACGATCTGAACCTTGTTCCGCGTCTTCTCTTTGAGCAGGGCAAAGCCGTCCCAGTCCTCTTCGTCCAGACCATCTTCAATCGAGACGATCGGATACCGGCCGGCCCACTCGACGAACAGATCGACCATCTCGGCCGAGGTGAGCGACATGCCGTCCTTGGTCAGGTGATACTTGCCGTCCTCATACAGTTCGGAAGCCGCCGGGTCCAGGGCGATCGCGATGTCCTCGCCGGGGGTATGGCCCGCCCGTTCGAGCGCCTGCATGATGAGTTTGAGCGGCTCCTCGTTGGATTCGACCGGCGGCGCGTAGCCTCCCTCGTCGCCGACGGTGGTGGGCCAGCCGCGTTCACGAATGATGCCCCGCAGTTCGTGGAACGTCTCGGCGGCCCAGCGCGTCGCCTCGGCGAATGTCGGTGCGCCGATCGGTACGATCATGTACTCCTGGAAATCCGACGAGCCGATAGCGTGCTTGCCCCCGTTCAGGACATTGATCAGCGGAATGGGCATGGTAAAGGGCTCTTTGGCGGGTTTGCCGAAGACCTCAGCGACGTATTCGTAGAATTGCATGCGCCGGGCCACGGCGCCCGCCCGCAGGCAGGCGATCGAGACCGCCAGGATAGCGTTGGCGCCCAGGTGAGACTTATTATCGGTGCCGTCCAGTTCGATCATCTTCTGGTCAATGCCCCGCTGGTCGGTCACGTCGTGTCCGATCAGGGCCGGAGCGATGATGCCGTTGATGTTGCGGACCGCCTTGAGCACCCCTTTGCCGCGGTAGCGCTGCGGTTCGTTGTCCCTCAGCTCGACGGCTTCGTACTTGCCCGTCGAGGCGCCGGAAGGCACCATGCCGGAAACGCGCGTGTACCGATCCAGGTAAACTGTTGCTTCCACAGTAGGGTTGCCGCGTGAGTCCAGAAGTTCCTGCGCTGTGATCTGGAAAATGTCCATTGTCCTTACCCCTCGATTCGTGGCGTTGTCATAAAACGTCAACGTTTCTTGCTGATGCCCGGACAGTATACGCGATCCGCCTGGGCTTCGGTAGCCCCGAATCGGGAAAGGGTTTCCATCTCAGGCGAGGCGGACGCCGGGATTTGGACGGGCCGGGTTTTGAGGTCATAATTTGGTAACGGGGCGTCCTTACCCCGTTCGGATCGCCGTGCGACTCGGCTATGACCCGGGACTACGGCGCATCGCACCGTGAGCACCGGAGGAGAAGGATGGTAGGGCAACGAATCACGGGTCGCCCGGCGACCTTCGCGGGCCTGGTTCTGGCCTTTCTGTTGCTTTCGGCCGCCGCCAGTCTGGCGGACGCGTACCGTCATGGTTTCCGACGCATCTCCGATAGTAGCGCTGTCGATGTGGCCTCCCAGCTTTCCGTCGACATCGCCGGTTATGGGTCCAACCAGGTCGTTTTCACGTTTCAGAACTCCGGGGTGGTTGCGTCGGGCGCGGTGATCGCCGACATCTACTTCGACGACCGCGCGGGCCTGCTGCTGAGCCTGGACGGTATCCTCGACCGCGACTACGACAAGAAACAGTATCCGGGGGTGGATTTCAGCACGCCGGCCAAGCCGTTGAACCTCCCCGGCGGCAAGAGCATCGACCCGGTCTTTCGCGTGACTGATGCGCTGTCCTTCGATGCGGATAATCCGGGTCCGAAGTGGGGAATAGGCGTGGCCGAGTCGCTGGGCCTGCGATTCAACGCCGCCGCCGACGGGCTTGACGCAATCCTGGGCGCCATCCACAGCTCTGACTTTCGGATAGGGCTGCATGTTCAGTGCCTGCCGGCGTTTGTGGCCGACGGTTCGTATACCGACACCTCGGCCAGCGACGGCTTTGCGACGACTGCGCCTTTGCCCGATGCGGCGATTCTGGGCACGTCCGGCCTGAGTCTGGCCGCCTACTGGCTCAAACGCCGGCACGGAGGTCTGGCCGGCATCTGAGACGCACGCCGGGCCAAGGCGGCGCCACTCGGATTCTCTGCTCAAATGGCGCCGCCGGCGTGTTGACTTGCCCCTGAGCCGGACGTACCATGGATCGTGTAATCCGTAGGATGGCCGCTATGTTGGCGCCGGTAGAGCACTCCTTTTCGATGGTTCGTTCTCTTCTGTTGGGCACGATCCTCGCCTGCGTCGCATCTGCGCCGGCACAGCGGCGCGGCGGGCAAGCGGACACCGTTGCCGAAATTCACTTCGGTTTTGTGGAGCCGCCGGTCGTCGCGCAGCGCGATATCACCGTGGAGGCGCCCGTCTCCGCGCAGGCGAGGGAGGTCAAGGCGCTGGAGTGCAGCGGCATGGCGTGGGCGGACGGCCGTCTGATCCTGGCCAGTGACCGGCACGGGCTGGTCCTCTTCACCTGTCCCATCGACCTGCAACAGCTGACGATCGGCACGCCCAGCCCGCGCGTGGTGATCGGCAACGAGCAGGAGCTGCTCGACGACGCCGAGTGCCTGGTGGTTCAGCCAGACAGCCGGCGGGAGCAGGTCGTCTACGTGATGTGTTCGCTGAGCAACGATCCCGACGAGTTGCCCTTGCCGAAGCGACGCCACATGCTGCGGGTGGCGCTGCGGGACCTGGACCCGGCGCGGGTGGCTCGGCCGGTGGTGCTCAGCGCCGGGAGGCTGCGTGATCTGATCAACGACCGGTTCGAGGCCGTGGGCATCGAGCCCTATCGCACGTTTCACCCCGATTTCTCCGGCAGCGATAAGAACACGTATCGCTGGGGCAACATCGAGGGGATGTGTTTTACGCCGGACGGCAAGCGTCTGCTGCTCGGGATGCGGAATCCCTTGCTGGGCTCCCATGCTCTGATGGCGGTGGTCGTGGGCATCGAGGAGGCATTCGACACGCGGGATGCGAACAAACTGGACCTGGTGGACCTGTTCGCGATCGATCTGGGAGACCGCGGCGTCAGCGATTTGTGCTGGGACCCGCTGACCCGGGGATACCTGATCACCGCCGCTCGCAGCAATGGCCCCAAGCTGAGCAAGGACCAGCCGTTCCCACCCAACACGCTTGACAGCGCTCTGTTCTGGTGGAGCGGGCACAAGCAGGATCGTCCGATCCTGTTCGCCCGATTTCCGGACATGAAGGTGGAGGCGGTCTGCCGACTGGGCAACACGCCGTTCATCGCCGTCGCTTCGGATGAGGGAGATGTCAGCGAAGGACGGCCGCAGCAGCAGCAAAGTGTGGTGACGGTGATGTACTTTACCGGCATCGCTATCGGCTCTCAGGACGGGACAGATGTCAGCCAAAGATGAGGCAGCAGGGGCGAATGATCATTCGCCCGGGATCGATGACGCCCAGTTCGAGGCGAGTCTCGTGGCAGGCGAGACGGAGATCGTCGAGCCACAGGCAGCGGCGGCGAATAATCGCTCGCCCCTACAAATACCTGGGGCAGGGATGAGGCACACCTCTCCGGTCCGTCAGCCTCCCTGGGTGGGCAAGGTGCTGGGCCATTTCAAGCTCTTGCGCCTGATCGGTGAGGGCAAGATGGGACGGGTCATCCAGGCCCGCGACATCAACCTTCAGCGCATCGTGGCGCTCAAGGTCCTGTGCAAGCGCCTGCCGGGAATCGATGCGGCCCAGCGGGTCGATCAGTTTTTCCGCGAGGCGCGTGCCGCCGCCCAGATCGACCATCCGAACGTGGTGCATATCTACGAGATCAACCAGCATGACGGCTGGTGGTACATCGCCATGGAGATGCTCGAAGGCGGCAATCTCGGACAGGCGATCAAGGCGGCCGGCCCGCTGCCGGCGCACCGGGCCTGCGCGTTTATCGCCGACGGCGCCTCCGCGCTGGCGGCCGCGCACGAGATGGGAATCGTCCATCGGGACATCAAGCCGACCAACCTGATGCTCACGCGCCAGGGACGGTGCAAAGTCACCGACTTCGGCCTGGTTCACATCGACGATCCCAACGATCCGTTCCAGTTCACACACAAGGCGGTGGGCTCGCCGCTGTTCATGGCGCCCGAGATGATCCTTCGCAGGGAACAGACGCCGGCCGTCGACGTCTACAGCCTGGGCACGACGCTGTTCTGTGCGCTAACAGGCCGGGCGCCGTACACGGGCAAGAGCATCGAGGAGGTTCTCCAGCAGCACGTCAAGGCGCCGATCCCGGACCTGCGGATGTACCTGCCGAGTTGTTCGCAGACCCTGGTGACGCTGGTGTCGCGCACGCTGGCCAAGTCGCCCGGCGAGCGGCCCTCGGCGGCAGAGATGACCTCGGCGCTGCGCGCCGAAGCCATCGCCGGCGCGGTGGTGGATTCGGGAACGCTGGGCTCGGGGACATCGAGTCTGCTGCGTGAGCTGATGGGCTCGGGGGTGGCGGATTCGGCGGTCGGTACACAGATCGTCGCGGCGGCGGAACGCTGGTCGCGGGCCAGACGGGCCATCCGAAGGCGCCGCGTCCTGATCGGCACCGGCATCGTTGCTCTGGCAGTGATTCTGATCCTGTTGGGTCTGTACGGACCGTTCAAAAGGTCGGACCGTCGCTCTGCTTCATCGCCGGCAAGTCTGGCGAAGTATTTCCCGGATGCGCCCGAAAGCCTCGGCGTGCTGCCGTCCGGCATGGTTCCGGAACCGGTTCCGCTCGATCGAAGCCATGCTCCGGCGTTCAGTTGGGTCCGTCAGATCGACCCGGGCGACGTCCGGTTCGTCGCCAGCCGCAGAGGCCGGCGCTTTTATTCGATCGGCGCGCCCGAGGCGATCCTGATTCGAGCCGAGGATTTCATCGGATACCGCACTGCCGAGGCGGCCATCGCCGACGGCAAGGTCCCGGCGGCACGCTGACGGGATCACTGGTCGGAGGATCTGATGATTGCGAGGTCCTCCAGAAGGTCGGCGTGGACGTTGCCAGCGAGAGGTCTGACGACTGCGAGGCCACGAGACGGCTGAAGTCAGTGAGACGCACGGAAAGGTCGTTCTCCTGGACTTCTGGAACACGCGTTGCGGTCCCTGTCTCAAGGCGCCTCCCGATTTGCAGAAGATTCACGAGACGTACAGAGACCGGGGATTGGTTGTGATTGCCTGGGCCGGAGGGGACGAAAAGGAAACGAAGGGATACCTGGAGAAACATGCCTATACCTTCGCAGCGGGCATGGTGATACGGCAGATGCGCCTGGACTACGCAATTCGCGCCGATCCGACGTATTTCCTGATCGATTGCAGGGCTGCCTGGCGTGGGGGCCGGAACATCGTCTGCCAACAGATGACGAACGCGCCGGCCTGCTGGAAACAGGGTCGCAGAGCGTACCTTGACAGCGCGGTCGGGCCCGCCTCGGCGGACCACGCTCCTCCAAAGGGCCCAAAGGACCTCCGGGACGTAAGAGCAAGCCGTGTCCCTGAAGTCGTTGGGGTCCTTGAGGTCCCTTCCGCCTTCACGGCTGCTGGTTGTCGATCTTGAGGTTGTCGATGTAGAAGACCGTCTTGGTTGTCGCGTGGCTGATGAAACCGAGCCAGGTCAACTGCTCGAACGTCTTGTTGCCGTTGGCGAGCTTTTCGAACCGCCGGGGCTCCTGGCCGGGTAGGGTCACCGCAAGATTCCACGTGCCGCTGTTGCTGGCGCCGAGGTCGGCCGAGATTGCGAAGTGCACCCACTGTCCGACGGGCAGGTCCAGCAGCACATTGCCCGCCACCTTGAGCTTGGCGTCGTCAACGCGGAGGCTCGGGCCCACACTGTACAGGGTCTCGCGCCAGTCCCGCCACTCGTGCTGGAACAACACGCCCGGCTCGACTCGCAGGTCGAACGAGCAATGGGTCGTGCCGCCACTGTGGTTGGGCGAGTAGACCAGATGCGGATTGTAGGAATACCGCAGCCCTTCGGCATCGGTGAACTTGAGGCTGCGCTGTCCGGCGGCGGCGGTCTCGTCGCTCACCGTGATGCCGTCGCCCTTGCCCTCGACGTGGACCTGGTCGGCCCGCGGCGGCTGGCCGACGTCGGTGCCCTCGAATGTGTCGTGGACCGCCAGGGGCGGCGGGTCCGGCGGCAGCTCCAGCGCCGGATAGGTCACCTCATTGGCCTTCTTGACCCAGGCCGGGTCGCCATAGACGCCTGCCTGCGTGTAATCGAACGGCTTGAACCCGATCTTCAGCGCCGGCGAGTCCGGCTGGAGGTGAAAGTCGAGGTTCTTGGGGTCGACGAACAGCGGATCGGCGACGATGGAGTGCTGATCGTGACCGTGCTCCTGCTGCCAGGTTTCCATCGCCAGACCCACGAAGTTGACCGGCTGGCCGGGGACGTTCCAGTAGCAGTTGTTGTCCATGTTGATCTTGACCTGCGTCCACGGTCCGGCCAGCAGCGGCCCGGTCTTCCAATACACGATGTTGTTGGTGAACGTGAACGACAGATGCTCTTCGACACGCGTCGCCTGCAACTGATGGAGCAGGCTGTCGACCAGGATATTGTTGCGGATCACGTTCTCCTTGCCGTAATGCTGGTGGAAGCTGCCAGTCTTGGTGTTGTAGACGAGGTTGTTCTCCATGAGGATGCCGGTGCTGCCCTCGTCGGTGTAGAGACCCCAGCCGCCGTAGGAGTACGCGTAGATATCGTGGAAAACGTTGTCGCTGACGGAGGTGCCTTCGGAAGGTCCCAGGGTGTAGACGCCGCCCATGTCACTGAGTACCCACCAGCCGATGTGGTGGACGTGATTGAACCGCAGGATGTTTCGCTTGGCCGGGCTGTCGGCGTAGCCCCATCGCCAGCCGACGGACAGGCCGGTGTAATAGAAGTCCGCCACCTCGTTGTGCGTGACGGTGTTGTCGCCGCTGTGGCCGATCCAGACGCCCACGGCGGAGGTATAGACTCGACCACCCGATCGTATGATGTTGTTGTCGACGGCGATGTGGCCGGTCTGGAGGTTCTCTTCGGAGCGTATCTCGCCTTCGCCGATCCGTACGCCGCCGGCGCCGAGGTCGTGGATGTACGACCGCTCCAGCCGACAGTCGCGACAGCCTCGACGGAACCACACGCCGTAGGTGGCGACGTGTCCAATCTCGCAATCCTCGATCGTCGCATTTCGGGTGCCATCGGCCATAACGGCCGCCTCGGTGGCATAGGCGGCCTGGTAGGGGGCGTAACCCGTTCGGGGCAGGAGTTCCTCGTTGTGGTGGAACGTCAATCCCTTGATCGTGACATGTTCGACGAACTGACCTTTTTCCGGCTGGCCCTGGAAGAGCACGAGCTTGGTCAATCGTGGAGCCACGACCTCGGCCGTGGCCGGGTCCTCACCCGGCAACGGCTTGTAGTACAGCATGCCATCACGGGCGAGGAACCACTCGCCGGGCGCGTCAAGGGCGGTCTTGAAATTCTCCAGATGAAACCGCGTGTTGACGGGCCAACCGGAGTAACTTCTCAGTTGCTCGCCTGTGGTGACGATCAGGTCATCTGCGGCGTTGATCGCCGTGATGAAACGCCGTGTGATGCACCACTTGTGGTACGCGACCAGCGTGATGTCCTGGATCTCCGCGATGCTCAGCTCGGCCAGAGGTGCCAGGGCGTCACCGTGGACCTGTGTGGCGCGAAGGAACTGGCCGCTTTGCCCTTCGATGGGGACCTCCGAGGTCTCGCCCATGTAGTGATACCATTTGTTGGGTGTTCGCGCGCGGACGGCGCGGCGGCCATTGACGAACAACTGCTCGAAGTACCACTTGCCGTTGGCGACGTCGAGGAGGCGAACCGACCAGAGGCCGTCGGCGTCGGTCTTGAATCCCGTGATGATCCGGCCGCCGCTGAAGACCGGTCTTGCGCCCGGTGCCGCCTCGTAGGTGATCGGAAAGTCCTTGGTGCCGCTGTCGGCGGGCGTCAGGATCAGCGGCTCCTCCAACGCATAGCGGCCGTCGGCGACGACCACCTGTACGGGCTCCTTGAGACCGTCGGTGCCCTTGAGTTGCCGGATCATGTCCCGGGCCTGCGTCAGGGTCTTGACCGGCCCGTCGGGCGAGACTTGGATCGTTGTGGCCGGGGCCGGCTCTGCCGCGAGGAACGTCGCGGCTGTCACCCAGGCGGCGAGGACCGCCGCCGAACGCCGAATGCTCATGGGTCTTTCCTTCTCAGTTGCTGCTCGTCATATGGATGGGGAGCCGGACCCCGATGGCCCCGGCTCCCGAAGGGGTCTCTTCTGCGGTCCGGTCAGGCCGTCAGGTTCTCGAACTCGATCCCCACTCTCTTGCAGGCGTAGGCCAGCTCGCGCAGGTAGTCGCCGTAGCCGGTCATCCAGTGGAAGCCCGGCATGCGTTCGGCCAGCTTCAGGCTGTCGCAGGTGAAGCGGACGTCAATCTGCGACCGGCAGATCGGCAGGAATGGCGCATCCACAATCTCGCCCCGCAGGCCCACCCAGCGCTTCAACGCGAAGTCCGGCGCGATGTTTGTCACAATCTGGCCCTTGCGGAACTCTACCTTGGGCGCTGCGCCGTAGTCCGACTCGAAATGGGTCATGATGCGGGCCGGCTCCAGATCCTTGCCGTTCATCTTTCGCGGCGCCGTGCAGTGGGCCAGCGTGATGATGCCGTCGTGTGGGTAGGTCGGGTCGTTCAGGAAGACGGGCATACCCGAGATGTTGCCCAGCAACACGCCGGAGGGGATCACGACGAAGTCCGATTCGCAGAACGCCAGATACCGCGAGTCATTCAGCAGGCTCAGGGTCAGACAGGCGGTCGTGTTGGACATGGGCATGATCGTGCCCATGCAACTGTTGATCGTGATGGCCTGGCAGTCTGCCTTCTTCAGGATCCCACGGAAGACCTGCTCAAGCAGGAAGGCATTCTCGACGTATTCAGGCTTTGTTTCGAGCTTGACGCCTCGGCCTTTCATGTAGTCCTTCGCGCGGGCCTTGGCCCGATCGACCGCCGCGCTGTCGGCGTTGGCTTGTTTGATCAGCTTTCCCAGTTCGTCGTACTCGACGGTCTGGATGTCGAACTTCCAGACCTGTCGCACGAGGTTCGGAACGACGTCGGCCGGCTGGGCCCAGGCGCCGGGACCGCCGATGGCGATGATCCGCGTGCCGAGGGTGTTCTTCAGGCCGCACAGCGCCCGAAGCCGCCAGAGGATTTCGTCCTGGCTGTCGATCACGACGTCGTTGTCGTCGACGCCTTTGACCGCCAGTGCATCGGTATGTTGTCGCAGGTAGCGCGGACTGATGATCTCATACCAGAGGTAAACCGGCCCGGATTTGTGTCGGCAGAAGATGATCATGTTTTTGCCGCGCCGGTTCAACTCGTCGAAGATGCCCATCCACCCGCCGGCGGCGTAGACCAGATAGGTGTCGGCCTGATCCAGATCGGATAGCTTCTTCAGCTCGTCGGTGTTTCTCGCACCAGCCGGCGGAAGGAACTCGACCGGGAAATCGGCCTTCTTCTCCAAAGCGACCAGCTCGGACTTGATGGCTCGCAGTTCCTTTTCGGCGTCTTCCTGGGTCTCGATTCCACCCCAGTTGCGCCAGCTCGTCTGCGGCCTTCGCTGTGGCGTGTCGTACATGAGGATCGGTTTGACCACCAGCGGCTTGCGGATAGGTCCAGCCGGGCCTTCCGCCTCCGCCATCGCCACCGACGACCAGGTCAGGCCCGTCAGTGCCGCGCCGAACACCGTCGCGCCCCCGACGCCCTGAAGAAAGCTGCGACGGCTGAGGCCGTCACGGCTGTGATCATGCCGGCCGCATGGGCAACAAGTCATCCGCATTGCATTTCTATCCATGTCTTGGCTTGCCATCGGTGATCCCCTTTCACATTGCCTGGCAGATTGCGTGACGCCGGGCGCCCATCGGCTCGGCCGGTGGCAAACGGTAAGACAGTGCGCGCTCAACCGGCCATCCGAGCCATGAGGGCAATATACCGTACCGTCTGGCAGACAACAAGGCCCGAAATCCGGCTCTGCGGGTCATTCTGCACACCGGTGCCGGGCAAGCGACGGCGTGTCGGCTTGACAGCGGGGGGCGACGGGCATAGAATGCGTGCCCTGTTTGGCTCCCGGGCGCCGACGGAGGGCTCGGGCGAACTGGAGTCGTATCCCCGAGGGGGTCCGCAGAAAGACGAAAGGAACCATGATTCATATCAATGAGAACTTCTTGAAGCTCCGCGCCGGGTATCTGTTTCCCGAGATCGGGCGGCGCGTTCGTGCCTTCAAGGAGCAGAACCCCAAGGCCAAGGTCATCAGCATGGGCATCGGGGACGTGACGCAGCCGCTGGCGCCGGCGGTGATCGAGGCGATGCATCGGGCGGTCGACGAGATGGGCCGAGCCGAGACCTTCAAGGGCTATGACGACGGCGGCGTTGGCTACGAGTTCCTCCGGCAGGTTATCGTTGATAATGACTACAAGACGCGCGGCGCCGATATCGGCATCGACGAGGTCTTCGTCAGCGACGGCGCCAAGCCCGACACGGGCAACATGCAGGAAATCTTCGGCACCGACAACGTTGTGGCCGTCGCCGACCCCGTCTATCCGGTCTACGTCGACACAAATGTGATGGCGGGGCGAACCGGCCAGGCCAACCAGATTGGTCAGTACGAAGGCATGGTTTATATGCCCGCCACCGCGGAAAACGGGTTTGTTCCGGAGCCGCCAAACCGGCCGGTGGATATGATCTACCTCTGCTTTCCGAACAATCCGACGGGCTCGGTCGCGACGAAGGACCAGCTGGCTCGCTGGGTGGCCTACGCGCGCACGAACAAGGCGCTGATCCTGTTCGACGCCGCCTATGAGGCGTTCATCTCCGATCCGGATATACCCCACTCGATCTATGAGATCGAAGGGGCCAGGGACGTGGCGATCGAGTTTCGCAGTTTCTCAAAGACCGCTGGTTTCACGGGAGTGCGTTGCGCCTACTGCATCGTGCCCCGGACGTTGAAAGCCTGGCGGAAGGATGGTCAGCCGGTCGAGGTCGCCCCGGTCTGGAAGCGGAGGCACTGCACGAAGTTCAACGGTGTTTCTTACATCAGCCAGGCGGGTGCGGCGGCCACCTACACGCCGGAAGGCAAGAAGCAGATAGCTCAGACGATTGGTGTCTACATGACCAACGCGAAGCTGATCCGTGAGAGGCTCACCAGGATGGGCTACCAGGTCTATGGCGGCATCAACGCCCCGTATATCTGGCTCAAGACCCCCGACGGGCTCGGCTCGTGGGAGTTCTTCGACCGGCTGTTGAACAAGGCGCACGTTGTCGGGACGCCCGGCGTGGGGTTCGGGCCGGCCGGCGAGGGGTACTTCCGCCTGACGGCGTTTGGCAGAATGGAAGACGTTCGAGAGGCCCTGGACCGGTTCGCCTTGCTGTGAGGCGATCATGTAGAATCTGGCCGGCCGGTGGGTCGGCCGTGCGAGGGTTACGGAGGACCGGAATGAAGCTGGCGGCAAACGCAGTCGTGATCCTTCTCGGTGTAGTGTCGGCGCAGGGGCCGTGCTTTGCGGTGCAGGGGCAGCCACAGGTCCCACCGGGGGTCGATCTGCCGGCGTCGTGGCTGGCCGATTGGCGCGATCTGCCCGTTCAGTTCCGCCCGCTTCAGATTGTGCACGGAGTGCCCGAGCAACAGGTAACGTTCGAAGCGATGATGGGGCTGAAGGACCTCGGGCTGGGTGGGATCGTCTGCAACGTGGCGTTTGCCGACTATCTCCGATCCGAAGAGAGCTGGGAGGTCCTGGTCCGCGCGGTCGAGTCGTGCAGCCAGGCGGGCCTGCGCGTGTGGATATACGACGAGGATGGCTACCCCAGCGGGGCCGCCGGGGGCCTCGTGCTCGCAGAGAATGCGGGTTTCGAGGCGCTGGCATTGGCCTATGATCCGTGTCGGGCCGATCCGTTCGTTCTTCGGCCCGCGTACGAGCACACGCACGCCTCGAACAACTACTACGCCGCTCGACGCTATCCCAACCTGATTGACCCGGCGGCGGTCGAGTGCTTCGTACGGACGACGCACGATGTCTACTACGAACGTTTAAAGCCCTTCTTCGGCACAACGATCGAGGCGCTGTTCACTGACGAGCCCTCGCTGATGGCGGTAAACATCGGCCCTTTGCCCGATGAGGTGCGGTCGAAGGTCCGTGTGGTCGATCGGCTCGACCCCAACGTTTCGCCGCTGCCCTCGGTGCCGTGGGTGGCAGACCTGCCCGATCTCTACCGGCGCTGCTACGGGCAGGACCTGCTGGCGGCGCGCCGCAGCCTCTTCGAAGGCGACAGCGAGCAGGACAGGCGAATCCGCCAGCAGTACTGGGCGCTGGTGGCTGATCTGCTGGCCGGACGCTACTACGGGCGGATCCAGCAGTGGGCCCAGACCCATCGCGTCGCCTCATCGGGTCATATCCTCTGGGAGGAAACCCTCGAACACCATCCGGCTCTCGAAGGCAATTCGCTCAAGGTGTTGGGACGAATGGACGTTCCGGGACTCGACCTGCTGACGTCGCGCCCGGAGGCGGTGATCCATACCGGCTGGATGACCGCTGTGCTGCCAGCCTCGGCAGCCCTGCTCAACGGCGGGCGGCGAGTGATGACAGAGGTCAGCGATTTCTCCGAGACTATGGCCGGGAAAGGCCCGGCCTCGCTGGCGGAAATGTGCGCGACCGCCGCCTGGCAGGCAGCCTTCGGCGTCACGGAGTTCACCCTGTACTACAACCGTCAGCAGCGCAGTCCGCAGGAATACCGTGCGTACGGCGATTTTGTCGGCCGGCTCAATGCGCTGTTGCGTGAGGCCCGGCCGGCCCCGCGGGTGCTGCTGTACTATCCGATCGCGGACGTGTGGGCGGAATACAAACCGGTGGCCGAGAAGCTCACAAAGCAGTCGCAGTCGGCGCTGATGCGTCGCATCATCGACTCCTTCATGAACCTCGGGCAGCGGATGACGCGCAGCCAGATCTCTTTTGTGCTCGCCGATCATGAGATACTGGCCGGCGCCCACGTGCAGGGCCGGCGGATTTGTGTGGGCCGGCAGTGCTTCGACGCACTGCTGCTTCCGGCGGATGTCGAGCTTCCGGCGCCGGCCGGTGCGAACGTCCGGCGGTTCGAACGGGCCGGAGGCCGCGTCGTGCGTGACGTCCCGGGCGAGACGATCCGCCTCGACGCGCTGGCGGCCCTCTACGACAGCGGTCTGCCGAGTGTTCCGCAGGAGTGGCTTGTGGTGGGGCGGTTCACCCGAGACCGCCGGGATCTGGTCCTGGTTGTGAACGTGGGCGCATCGCCATGCGACTGCGAAGTCTCTGCACCGCAGGCGGCGCAATGGATTGTCGCCGATCCGGCTACCGGTAGGATGGAGCCCGTCTCCACCGAACGACCCGGATGGGTCTCGTTGTCGTTGCCGCCGAGGACGGCGTGCATCCTGGTTGGCCCGGCCGACGAGTGAAGCAGCGCGGCGCCCTCCACCCGTGCCAGAGGGTGCCGGGTCACGCAACGCTACGGAAAAGTCTGCTTGTGTGAGAGGTACAACCTATGGCCGAGCCGACCATTGCATACATAGGATTGGGCAGCAATCTGGGGGACCGGCAACGCACGATCCGCGATGCGCTGGCCAGCCTGGGACGTCACAGCGACATCGAAGTCCTGCGGGTCAGTGACATCAAGGAGACCGCGCCGCTCGGGCGGGCTTCGGAGCCATACTACCTCAACGGGGTCGCAGAGATTCGCACGACGCTGAGCCCGGAAGGTCTGCGGAGCGTTCTGATGAGCACGGAGGACATGCTGGGGCGGACGCGTCGCGGACGGTGGGGGCCGAGGACGATTGACCTCGATCTGTTGCTTTTCGGGCAGCAGATTGTCCGTCTTCCCCACCTGATTGTACCTCACCCGCAGATGCATCTGCGGTCGTTTGTCCTCGACGGGCTCTGCCAGTTGAACGCGGAGCTGGTTCATCCGCTGTTCCACGAGTCGATGCGCGAGCTGGCCCGTCGGCTGGGTGGAGGCAACTTCATGCTCGATCCGGCGGGACCCCAGCTCGTCAGCATCGGAGGCCCCATCGGGGTCGGTAAAACCACGCTCGCCAAACGCCTTGCCGCGGTCCTCGATGCGGACGTCCTTCCGGAGCCTTATGACACCAACCCGTTTCTGCCTCAGGTTTATGCCGGCCGCAAGGAACTGGCCCTGGACAGCCAACTCTACTTTCTGCTCCACCGCGCCGAACAACTTCGTCCGGATGCGTTGTCGCCGGAGTGCATCTCCCTGAGCGACTACGTGTTCCAGAAGGAACTGGTCTATGCGCGGCGTCTGCTGGATGCCGCGCAGTGGGACCTGTACGAGCGTGTACACGAGGTCTTCGCCGCCACGGTGAAGGACCCGGTGCTGGTAATTTACCTCCAGGATTCGCCCGAACGGTGCCTGGAACGGATTCACCGCCGCAATCGCCCCTATGAACAGCAGATCACGCTGGAGTTTCTGCAGATGCTGCATGAGGATTACGAACGGCTTTTCGAAGGTTGGCAAATCTGTCCGCTGATTCGCCTGCCGGCGTCGCAGGTCGGCGTCGAAGACGCGGCGGCGCTGGAGCATGTGGCGCTCCAGGTCAAAGCCTATGTCGCTGAACGCCAGCGGCTGGCGGTCGGTTGAGATCGTGTTGAAGGGTGTCAGGAGAATGCGAGTCACCGGGAAGATCGAGGACATCAAACAGTGGGTCGCCGAGGCGCGGGCGGCGGGAAAGTGCATCGGACTGGTGCCTACGATGGGTGCGCTGCACGTCGGACACGCCTCGCTGATCGACGCGGCGCGACGACGATGCGGTTTCGTGGTGGTCAGTCTGTTCGTCAACCCCACACAGTTCGGGCCGGGGGAGGATTTCGACAGCTATCCCAGGCCTTTCGAGCAGGACCTGGCGTTATGCGAGCGGCACGATGTGGATGTCGTGTTCGCGCCGTCTTCGGCCGAGATGTACCCGCGCGAGAATCTTTCGTGGGTCAGCGTATCGCGAATCACGGAGCATCTGTGCGGCCGATCCCGTCCGAATCATTTCCGCGGCGTGACGACGGTCTGCACGAAGCTATTCCACATCGTCGGTTGCGACGTCGCCTTCTTCGGACAGAAGGATGCCCAGCAATGCGTCGTGATCCGCCGGATGGTGGCGGACCTGAACATGCCACTGGAGATTGTGGTCTGCCCGACTGTGCGCGAGCCCGACGGCCTGGCGGTCAGCAGCCGTAATCAGTACCTCAGCGAACAGCAGCGCAAAGAGGCGCCGGTGATCTATGAGGCCCTGAAGAAGGGGCGGGAGGTCATCGAAGCCGGCGAGACCGATCCGGCTCAGGTTCGCGAATGGATGGCGGCGGTGATGCGGCGGGTGCCCGCCTTGCAGATCGAGTACATCAGCCTCGTGGATCCGGAAACGCTCGAAGACGTCGAATGCATCCGCGGAACGGTCCTGATCGCTGTTGCCGCCCGTCTGGGCCCGGCCCGCCTGATCGACAATATCCTGGTGGACATCGGCGGGGAATGAGCTATAATTACGCTTTTGTCTGCATGGGATTCAGACACGGAAAAAGGCGCTGATGTTACTGAAAGTGCTCAAGAGCAAGATCCACCGGGCTCGGATCACGGAGACCCGGCTGCATTACCCCGGCAGCATCGAGATTGACTCGGCCCTGATGGAGGCGTCGGGAATCCTGCCGTACGAATCGGTCCTGGTGGCCAACCTCAACAACGGCAGCCGGCTGGAGACCTACGCCGTGCCGGGCGAAGCGGGGTCCGGGGCCGTCGTGATTCTCGGGGCCGCCGCCCAACTGGCCACGCCGGGCGACATCGTGATCATCATGGCGTTCGGCCTTTGCGCACCGGACGAGGCCGCCACCGTCGAGCCCAGGGTCGTAGTGGTCGACGAGAAGAACCGGATCGTAAAACCGTAGCGGTGGGCCCTCACCGCGACAGCGAAGCGAAACAGGATGTCGGACCGCAGAATGGAAACCACGCAGCTCTCGACGGGGCTTATTTCCGGCGGCCGTCGACGCATTTGCGCGAGACGCCGCTGAATGCATCCCGAACTGATCGAAATCCCCTTTGTTCACCTGACCGTCAAGAGCTACGGTCTGATGATGGTCGTCGGCTTCCTTGCCGCCGTCACGCTGATTCGCTATCTCAGCCGCAGTTTCACGAAGGACCCTCGGCACATCACCAACGCCGCGCTCTACGCCCTTGTGGCCGGTGTGATCGGTGCGCGGTTGTTCTTTGTGGTCCATTATATCGAGAGCTTCCGCGACGACCCGCTGAGCGTTTTCGCGATCTGGAAGGGCGGCCTCGAATTGCTGGGCGGTGTCCTGCTGGCGATCGTTGTGATTTTCCTCTACATCCGCCATCACAAGCTGCCGCTGCGGCATTATCTCGATGCGCTGGCGGTCGGACTGATGCTGGCGCTGGTCTTCGGGCGTATCGGCTGTTTTCTGAACGGCTGCTGCTACGGCAAGCCGACCGACCTGCCGTGGGCCGTTCGTTTTCCGTATGGCTCGTTCGCCTACCGCAGCCAGGTGCAGCCCGACCTGGAGAGGGGCCGGATCGAGCCGCACCTGGAATTGCCTCCCGAGTATTTCGGCTACTACGATGGGGATGGCAACTACGATCCCGGCCTCAAGCCCAAGTCGCAGCTCACGCCCGAGCAGCGCGAGCAGGTGACGCACGGGCCGTACCGCTGTCTGCCGGTGCATCCGACGCAGTTGTACACCTCCGCCGCGGCCGGTGTGCTCTGCCTGATTCTCTATCTGTTCTGGAGACGGTCGCAGAAAGCAGAGCGGATGGGCCGGTACACTTTCGCCACCAAGCCGGGCTCGGTCTTCGGCCTGATGTTCGTGGTTTACGGCATCATGCGATTCCTCATCGAGATGGTGCGCGACGACAATCCCTTCGAGATCGACCACCTGACCATCGCCCAGCTTCTCGGCATCGGCTTGGTCATCCTTGGCGCCGCCTTGGTCGTCTTCTTCGCCCTCAGCAAGCCCGAAACCCTTCCCCCCGACAACTCGAAATCCGCCAAACGCCCGAAATGAGTGAATCCTCCTGTTTGGCGTGCGACTTTGGCAGATGGCGCCCTTGGCGGGATCAGGACCGCGGGGGGCCATAAGCTGCGGGTGACGGACGGTCGAGGCGGGAGCCGGATTTGTTTGCAGGGCTCTGGAAGAGCGTCTGCATGGGCGCAGAGCGGTCTGGACACGTGGGAGGCCTCGGGCGGGCCGGTTTCTTCAGGTGATTTCATTTGAACATCCGGCCGGATAACCGATAGTATAAATGGGGGTACAGGGCGGTTTCTATAGATTGGCGGATCAGAAGACGGTTTATGGGGCTTTACGACAGGGACTATACTCAGGCCGGGGAGCGGCAGCAGTATCACGGCTCGCCTCAGATGCGGCTGAATCTGCCGCGTCTGACGCCCGTGGTCAAGTGGCTGCTTATCGTCAACCTCTCGATTTTCGTGGTCGGGGTCCTGGCGGATCCGGTCGGCGACTTCCTGGAACAGTGGTTCGCCGTTGACGGCGGCTCGTGGGCCACGGCGCTGCAACCCTGGCGGATCGTCACGTACCAGTTCCTGCACAGCCGGGACGTGGTCTGGCACATCTTCTTCAACATGCTGGCGTTGTTTTTCCTGGGCCCGCCTCTGGAACGGCACTGGGGCAGCCGCCGGTTCCTGCCGTTCTACCTGATCTGCGGGGCGGCCGGGGCCCTGTTCTACCTGTTCCTGACTGCGATAGGGTTCTTGACAGCCGTCCCGATGATTGGGGCCTCCGGCTCGATCCTGGGGCTTCTGGCGGCCTGTGCGATTCTATTCCCGCATATCGTCCTGTTTGTTGTGGTCTTCCCACTTCCGATTCGCGTTGCGGCGGCGGTCTTTGTGTTCATGTACTTCCTGCTGATCGTCACGCGGAGCAACAACGCCGGCGGGGAGGCCGCGCATCTGGCGGGTATGGCGGCCGGTGCCGGGTACGTCCTGCTCATGCCCAGGGTCGAGCGGTGGCGAATGAAGATGCGGGCCGGATCGTGGGAGAAAAGCCTGGAGCAGCAGCGCAAGCTCCAGATCGAGGTCGATCGCATCCTTGCCAAGGTTCACCGCGAAGGGCTGCACAGCCTGACCGGCAAGGAGAAGAAGGCGCTCAAGCAGGCCACGCAGATGGAACTGCGACGTCACAGGACGTAGGTAGAAGGCCGCAGCCGTCCAGCGATGCAGAAGGGCCCCGTACAGCGTCCTGTCGGGTGATCCCCTCGCAAGCGTTGCCCGTCAATCCCACTTGAATCCGCGTTTGTTCAGCCCCTCCGTGAGGGCTTCGACGCGTTTGCGAATGTTCTCGCGCTTGACCTCGGGTTTCTGCCACCGGGCGATCTCGTCCTTGCTCTCTTTGATCTGCCGCTGCATCTCCTCGATCTTCTTCTGGAGCTGCTCGTAGGCGATCTCCTTGCGGCGGACGATGAGATCATAGCGGCGACCGACGATGTCCTGCAATTCCATCCCCAGAGCCTGCTTCCTGGCATCGGACCGTTCGCGCTGCATCTGACGAAGGATCTCGTCGCGTCTCTTGCGGAGGTCATAGTCCTCTTTCAACACCGCCCCGAGTTCCGGGTTGGTGCTGTAGGCCTCAAAGATGTGCCCGTATTGCTCGAGAAGATGCTCGAAGTTCTTCACGTACAGTTGGGGGTCTTTTTCCTTGACCTTAGCCAATTGTGTTTCCTCCTCGGGGTAATTGGCCTTGAGCCACTCGATGAACTCGGCGTTTCTCCTCTGGCGGCGTGTCTCGAAGCGTTCGCGACTGATCTCCTCGATTTCCTTGCGGCCGTGCTGGCCCAGTTCCGCCTTGAACCGCTCAGTGTCCTTCTTTCGCAGCTCCGCCAGTTCCTTTGCCTTGGCCGGATCGCGCTGTTCGATGCCCTTCATGATGCGATCGATCGTTTCATCGGAGAGCCATCGGTACCACCACGGATACAGCGGTGAGCTCGATTCCTCTTCCCAGATATCCGTGGGGGTCTCTTGTGAGTCGGTCTGGGCCCTTGCCGGGACGGCCCGCAGGCCTCCCGTCAGCAGGACCACAGCCAGCAGAAGGACGGTCTGACATCGCGGCATAGCGTCTATTCCCTCCAAAACTGGGTGTCGATGCGAATCAATTCGAGTTCGACCTCGTCGAGCGAGCCGACTGCTCCCCGTTCGCCGTCGCCTGTCTCGAGGGCCTGCATCTGGGACTCGATCTGACGCAGTTCGGAGCGAAAATACGCCAGTTCTGCATCGTCGCAGGCCAGATCTTCACTCTCCCAGATCGCCGCTGGAATCAGCGAGGCATAGCTGACGGTATGGATCTTCTGCGTCGAACGCCCGAGGAAGCCGATTAAAGCCACGGCGATCATGGCAGCCGCAGCTCCCACATACCGGTAGAAGGGATGTGCGTGTCTGTGCCGCACGCCCAGCCGGATGGCGATCCGGCGTTTGATGGCTGCCAGCGTTTCCGACGCAACTTGGGGCGCCGGATTCGCCTCGAACAGCCTGTCGCCCGAACGGATGTCCTTTTCCACCGTGCCGGCCTGCGACGGGGCCATGAATCTCTTGAGCAACTCTGTCAATTCATCGTATGGATACTCGTTCATTGCTCAACCCTCCATGAGCTCGCGCAGTTTCTTGAGCCCACGGTGCAGCTTCGAAAGGGCTGTTCCGATCGGTTCGGACCGCATCTGGGCGATCTCTTTGAAGCTCAATTCGGAATAGTAGCGCAGCACAATCAATTCCCGAGTGTCGGCGTCCAATCGGTTCAACTGGCTCTGAAGCCTGTCGACCTTGTCCGGTGTCAGGTCCGATTGGGCCGCTTCGATGGGACGCAGCTCCAATTCCGTCCGCCGCCCCTCGACGAGCTTCTTATGGCGTTTGCGGCCTCTGAGGTGGTCGTGGAAGATGTTCGAGGCGATCCGGAACAGCCAGCTTTCGAACGATCCACCTTTATAGGACCCGATCTTCTCCACCAGCTTGACAAACAGCTCGCTGAGCAACTCGTCGCTGAGATCGCGATCGCCGGTCAGGCGGTAGAAATAACCATAGCAGCGCCCGCCGTAGAGATCGACCATCTGGGCGAAGCACTCGGCGTCCCCCGACTTACAGCCGTCGATAATCTGGGTTAGCTCGGCGCCCGTGCCCATCCGTTGTATTGACACCCAATGAGAAGACGAGACGGCCAAAGGGTTTATTGCAGGAATCCGTTCGCACGCGTGTGGCCCGTTGGGTATGCCGATCGGGCCCGGGAAGGTGACCGACCGCTTGGCTCCCGGCCGGCCCGGTCGGCCGGGACACAACCAACTGACCTGACGGGACGGTCACCTCAGTCCCCAACCGCCGGTCAGACCGGCCAGGTATCGTCCCGGTCCTCGGAGCCGCTGCCCGGATCGTCCGGATCGAGACGCCATCTCTCCGATTCCTCCATCTCATTGATCTCCCTCTGGACGTACTTGAAGATTTTGTCCTGGAGCGGGGCGAGCCTTCCATATGACTTGAGCATGCTCTGGTAGCTGGCCACAAGCATGTCCAAGCGGAGCAGTTGCCACTTCGCGAGACACTCGGGCTCCCGGATACTGGAGAAGGGGTGGCACTTGAAGACCCGCTGTCCATCCGGTCCGATCTCACAGAGTTCGCATTGGTCGCACTGAATCATATCCATACCTCATTTCCGGGTGGCACGAGCGACATGCCGTGCCACCATGACGCTGCGGGATTGCGGTTTTTGCCTGTTTCTCTCTTTACACGAGGCCGTTTCCCGAGTAGCATGCTATTATACGAGCTAAGACGCCTTGATAGTAGATATTCTGAGTTTTCTTAGAGGAATGCATGGCCAAAGCAAGACGTAGAAGGAAGATCGGCAGTAAGAAGAGACGCACGCGCTGGAAGATCAGGCACAAGATCAGCTGACAACCTTCGCATTTCGCAGTTTTTCACCCTGTAGGGAGTTCTCGCGCCGGGGCGAGGATTGTGTGCCATGGGTGCGACGGGATCGATGAAGCACTTCCGCGTCATCTTCGAACCGGACGGCAAAGAGATATCCATCCACCAGGGTGCGACCCTTGTTGAGGCCGCCGGTCAAGCCGGGATTGTCCTGAACACGTCGTGCGGAGGCCGGGGCACGTGCGGAAAATGCGTCGTGCGCCTGGGCCCGTCCGGCCAGGAGGTGCTCGCCTGCCAGTATACGGTGCACCGCGATCTGACTGTCACGGTTCCCGCTTCCTCGCGTTTCTACGCCCATAAGGTCCTCGAACATGGCCTCGATCGGACCGCAGGACTTCAGCGGACGGTTGTGGAGAGGTATCGGTCGATGGCCGGCACCGGGGACATCTACGGCTTGGCGGTGGACATCGGAACCACCACTGTCGTTGCCAAGCTGGTTGACCTGGCCAATGGCCAATGCATCGCGACGCGCGCCATGCTCAATCCGCAAACGCAGTTCGGCGACGACGTTGTCAGCCGGATCAGCTATGCCGAATCGCAGGCGGGTCTGGACCGGCTCCACGCGATCATCATCGACGGCATCAACCAGTTGATTCGTGAGCTCTGCGCGGCGGTTCGGATCGAACCCGATGCAATCTATGAAGCGTCTGTCGTCGGCAACACCACGATGAACCACATCTTCCTCCGTTTTCCCGTGGCGCAACTGGGCCAAGCCCCGTATCGGGCCCACTCAGTCGATGCTCATGATGTCTCGCCGGTCAGCCTGGAGCTGACCATGAACCCGGCGGGAAACGTCCACACCGTCGAGAACATCGCCGGATTTGTGGGCTCTGACACGACTGCCGTGGCCCTCGCGGTCGATATAGGCTCCGCAACGGAAATGACCCTCGTTGTGGATATCGGCACGAACGGCGAGCTGCTACTCGGAACGGCCGAGCGACTGTACGCAGCCAGTTGCGCAGCCGGGCCGGCACTGGAAGGGGCCCGCATCCGCTGCGGCAGCCGGGCCGTGGACGGGGCCATCGAGGCGGTTATCATCGACAGGGATGACATTGTGCTGGATGTAATAGGAGGCGGTCCGCCCTTGTCGATCTGCGGCAGCGGGCTGATCGACGCCGTCGCCGTGCTTCTGGAGCTGGGGGTGGTGGAGACCGGCGGGCATTTTGCCGATTTTGAGGAGATTCGAGCCAAATGCTCGGCGGCCGTGGCATCGAGGTGCATCGAGGTGGACGGCCAGCCGGCCTTCTGCCTGGCGAGGAGTCGGCGGAGCTCAGAGCCGACCGTTGTTCTGACGCAGCGGGACATCCGGGAATTCCAGCTTGCCAAGGGGGCCATCCAGGCCGGCATCCGGCTTCTGCTGGGCAGGATGGACATCGATGTTGACGACCTGCAGCGAGTGCTTCTGGCAGGTGCCTTTGGCAACTACATTCGTCCAGCGAGCGCCGTTCGTGTAGGACTGCTGCCGAACGTCCCGCTGGAACGCATCCATTTCGTGGGCAACGCCGCCGTGTCCGGGGCTCAGATGCTCCTGATCAGCGACGAGTGCAGAGCGGCTGCGGCGGTGCTGACGCGCAGGATTCAGTACGTCGAAATCGCCAACGAGAAGGCGTTCAGCGAGGTCTTTGCCGACTCTATGCTCTTGCGTCCATAAGCGCCCGAAGACTTCATGGGGTTGGCCCACAGGCGAGCAGGTAAGCCAGGTAGGCGCCGTAGATGCTCAGCAGCAGGACACCGCCCGCGCGGCCGATGACGCGCCGGCCCACGATCGCGCTGATGGCAAAGGCAACACCGACGCCGATCATAACCCAGAAATCGATCCCGCCCGCGAATCGGTGGTCGACGGCAAACGGCCTGACCAGCGCGGCCGCGCCGCTGACCAACAAAGTGTTGAAGATGTTCGAGCCGACCAGATTGCCCACCGAAATATCGTGGTGATCCCTGAGGGCCGCCAGTATGCACGTCACCAGTTCCGGAAGCGAAGTGCCGACCGCCATGATCGTCGAGCCGATCACCGCATCGCTCAGGCCGATGAAAGTGCCGATCTTTACCGCCCCGCCGACTGCCAGCCGCGCGCCGACGGACAGGCCGGCCAGTCCGACGCCTATCAGGACAACGTGGTTGCCGACACCGGACGGCACGGCAACGACAGGGACTTCGCCGGCCCCGATGAGCAATGCACCCCTCCTTGCCGCCCGCACCGTGTAGACCAGCAGGCCAATGAAGAGGACGAACAACAGCAGCCCCTCGGGTCGCGAGAGACTCCGGTCGCGCAGGATCGGCCACAGCACCAGGGAGACGATCAACAGCGTGGGGATCTCGCGCCGAAGCGTCTGGGCCTGGATCCGCAGCGGGTTGATCAGCGACACCAAGCCTGCCACCAGGGCCAGATTGGCGATGTTGGAGCCGTAAACGTTTCCGATGGCGATGTCACCTCTGCCGCCCAGGGCCGAAGCGATGCTGGCGGCCACCTCCGGGGCAGATGTGCCCATGGCCACAACAGTCAACCCGACGACAAGCTGGCTGACGCCGAGACGCTGGGCGATCCCGACAGCTCCGTTGACGAGCAGATCCGCACCCTTCCAGAGCAGAAGCAGTCCGACCGTCAAGAACACTATCGCCCATGCCATGTGAGCCTCTCAAGAAATGTGGTCTGCGGCGCGGCAATCGACCCGTCAGGCTTCCAAGACGGGCAGGTCGGACGACTCGACGATGCCGCAGATCGGGAGGCGAGATTCGCCGAGGCCGCCGAGAATCAGACCTTCCCGACGACCAGGCATGCGTTGTGCCCGCCGAACCCGAATGAATTGCTGATCGCTATATTGACCTCGGCTTCGCGGGCTGTCCACGGCACGTAGTCCATCTTCGGATCGCAACGCTCATCCAGATTGTCGAGGTTGATGGTCGGCGGGATGACCGAGCAGTTGATCGCCTTGATGGCGGCGATCAGCTCGACCGCCGCGGTCGCACCCAGCATGTGCCCCAGGCAGCTCTTGGTCGAGCTGACGGGGACCTTATAGGCATGCCGGCCGAACACAGTCTTGATGGCCGTGCTCTCGGCGATGTCGTTCAGCTCCGTGCTGGTTCCGTGCGCGTTGATGTAGCCGACATCCTCCGGATTGACCTTGGCGTCCGCCATCGCCAGCTTCATGGCCATGGCAGCGCCCTCCCCGTCGGGCAGGGGTGCCGTGATATGGTAGCCGTCGTCCGTTGCCCCATACCCGAGCAGTTCGGCGTAGATTGTAGCGCCGCGTTTGCGGGCGTGTTCGTATTCCTCCAGAACCAGGATTCCGGCGCCTTCAGTCAGCACAAACCCGTCGCGATCTCGATCGAAGGGACGCGACGCAAGGGGGGGATTGTCATTGCGCAGGCTCAGCGAGCGGGCGGCGCAGAACGAGCCGAGGCCGATGGGGGTCAACGCCGCTTCGCTTCCGCCAGTGATGGCAACATCACTGCGGTTGCTCGCGATGTTCCAGAACGCTTCGCCAATGGTATGATTGCCCGAGGCACAGGCGCTCGATACGGCGAAACACGGGCCCCGGACACCAAACTGAATGGCGATGTTGCCGCTGGCGGCGTTGGACATCAATCGCGGCACGCAGAAGGGCGATACCTTGCCGGGGCCCTTCTCGAGCAGGCGGATGTGCTGCTCTTCGATCTCCTTGATGCCGCCGATCCCCGTCCCGACAATCACCGCGACACGGTACGGGTCCTCCTTGGAAAAGTCCAGCCCGCTGTCCCTGACGGCGCTGACGGCGCCGGCGATGGCGAACTGGGCGAAGCGGTCCATTCGCTTCGCGTCCCGCTTGTCAATATACTTGGTTACGTCAAACTGCTTGATTTCTCCGCCGAAATGGACAGGAAACTGGCTCGTGTCGAAGGATTCAATCGTGGAAACGCCGCTCTTGCCTTCGCACAGCGCAGCAAAAAGCTCATCGACGGACTCAGAAAGCGCAGTAACACACCCCAGGCCCGTTATGACAACTCGACGTCTATTCATATCAGGCTTTATGCGTTCTCTTTCTTCTTGGTTTGCGCAACGCTGACGATGTAATCGATGGCGGCGCCGACGGTCTGGATCTTCTCGGCTTCTTCGTCGGGAATGCTCATGTCGAACTCGTCTTCGAATTCCATGACCAGTTCCACCGTATCCAGCGAGTCCGCATTGAGATCGTTGATAAAGGACGTCTCCCTGGTGATTTCCGCTTTGTCGACGCCCATTTGTTCGCTGATTATCTCGATCACCTTATTCTCGATCGCCTGCACATCTACCTCATCGATACTCACTTGTTGATCCTCCCTAATACACTCATACCACCGTCAGTTGCTGTCGCCAAAATCACTGTACAACACCCCCACCCGGTTCGAATTTGGGCGGTATCTTACCGAGCGGACAAGACTTGTACAAACATTTTTCCTGATTTTTTACATGGCCATGCCGCCGTCGACGCACAGAACTTGACCGGTGATATACCCGGCGTCGTCGCTGGTAAGGAAGGCCACAGCCTTGGCGACATCGACCATGGATCCGAGTCGTCTCATGGGGATCAACTGCTTGGCGGCTTCGAGCACGGGTTCGGGCAGCTTACGCGCCATCTCCGTGTCGATGAAGCCCGGTGCGACGCAGTTGGCGGTGACGTTCTTCTTGGCGAGCTCGCGTGCGGTGGTCTTGGCCAGGCCGATCAGACCGGCCTTGCTGGTGGAGTAGTTGGCCTGACCGGCGTTGCCGATGACGCCGGAGACGGAACTGATGTTGACAATGCGTCCGAACTTGTTGCGCAGCATGGACTTGGCGGCCGTCCGGGTCGCGACGAAGGCAGCTCGAAGGTTGACGTCGAGCACCTTGTCGAACTCTTCATCGGTCATACGAATCAGCAGGTTGTCGCGCGTGATACCGGCATTGTTGACCAGAATCCCGATGCCGCCGTGCTCGGAGGCCAAGGCCTCGAGCACCTCGGTGAACTTGGGCGTATCGGTGATATCGACGCAACGTGTGATGACCTCAAAACCGGCCTTCTTGACCGCCTCCTGCAGGTCAGCCAGTTGATCCTCGATCACATCAATGCCGGCGACGAGACGTCCCTGCTGGAGCAGTTCGAAGACGATCGCGCGGCCGATTCCCCGAGCCGCTCCTGTTACAACGGCAAGTCGCTTTTCACTCATTTCGAGAGCCTCCAATTGTTGTGAGTTCTTTCACAAAAAGTGTCGTTGGGCAAGTTCTCGTGGCTGCATCCAGACAGGCTCAGACACCTTTGATCAGAGCCTTGATCGAATCAGCGGTGCTCAGATTGACCACTTTGGCCTTCCTGTCGATGCGTTTCATCAGTCCAGTCAAAACGCGGCCGGGACCGATCTCATAAAACTGGTCCACGCCTTCACTGAGCAGACGCTGCATGCACTTGGCCCACAGGATCGGGCTGGTCAGTTGTCTGGCCAAGCCGTCGACAACGGCCGCGGCGCTGGAGTAGTACTGGGCGTCGATGTTGGCCAGCGTCTTGATGCTGCCGGGCTCGGTGATGCGGCACGCCGACAAGGCCCGCCGCAGCGCCTCGGCGGCGCCGGCCATCATGCTGGTGTGAAATGCCCCCGCTACTTCCAGGCGAATCGCCTTGAGAGCGCCGTATTGCGGGGCCAGTTCGACCGCCCGCTGGCAGGCGGGGATCGTGCCACTGACGACAATCTGCCCGGGACAGTTAAAGTTCACCGGTTCCAGCAACTCGCCGTTGGCAGCCTCCCGGCACAACTGGCGCACTTTTTCCTCGTCGAGCCCCATGATACTCACCATGGCACCCTGTGTGGCGTCGGCAGCCGCCTGCATGGCTTCGCCTCGCTTGCGCACCAGTTGAAGGCCGTCTTCGAAACTGACCAGGCCGGCGGCATAAAGGGCAGTGTATTCCCCCATGCTCAGCCCGGCGGTGATCTGCGGCCTGATGCCGGAGGTGGCCGGTTCGGTCCGGATCACTTCGAGCAGGGCGGCCGACATCGTGAAGATCGCCGGCTGCGACATGGTTGTGCTGTTCAGGGTCTCGGCCGGACCTTCAAAGCATACCTTGCGAAGGTCGAAGCCGAGAATGCGGTTGGCCTGTTCAAATATCGTGGCGGCCACAGGATATGCGGCCGCGATGTCGGCACCCATACCGACCACTTGGGCGCCCTGTCCGGGAAACAGAAAAGCGGTGGTCATTGTTCGTGTCCTTGAACCAGGCTGGTCCTCGATAGTCCGTCAATCTCAAAAGGGTGCATCAGAATTCGATGACGTTCGCGCCCCAGGTCACCCCGGCGCCGAAGGCCACGAAAACGAAGATGTCCCCTTTCCGGATTCGGCCGGTGCGGACGCATTCGTCGAACGCGATGGGCACCGAAGCCGCCGAGGTATTGCCGTATTGCGAGATGTTGACGAACACCTTCTCATCGGGCAAATTCAGTCGTTTGGCCGCCGATTCGATGATCCGCGCGTTCATCTGATGGGAGACGACCATCTTGATGTCGTCCACGGTCAGATTGCAGTGGTTCAGCCCGTCGGTGACCGAATCGACGATGCGTCGAACCGCCTGCTGGTAGACCTCACGTCCCTTGATCTGCATAAACACCTTGCTGGGGTCTGCAAGCGGTTGTGACGCCGGATGGCGCGAGCCGTGGGCTTGGCAGTTGAGCGATTCCCAGTATTGCCCGTCGGCGCCCAAGGTGCTGTACAGGATGCCGCGCCCGCTGTTGGTCTTCCGTTCGAGTACCACGGCGCCCGCGCCGTCCCCGAACAGGATGCAACTGGACCGGTCCTGCCAGTTGGTAATCTTCGTCAGTGTCTCGGCCCCGATGACCAGGGCCCTGTCGAGCCGTCCGTTCTCCATGAACTGCTGGACGATATGCAGGGCATAGACGAAGCCGCTGCAGGCGGCCGCCAGATCGAAGACCCAGGCATTCTTGGCGCCCAGGGCCTCCTGAACGAAGCAGGCGGTGGAGGGGAAGGGCATCTCGGGTGTGATGGTGGCGACGATGATCAGGTCAAGTTCTCTGGCGTCGACGCCGGCGTATTCGAGGGCTCGCTTGCCCGCCTCGGTGGCCAGATAGGCCGTTGTTTCATTGTCCGCGGTGACATGTCTGACCTTGATCCCGGTGCGCGTGGTGATCCACTCGTCCGAGGTATCGACCATCTTGGACAGGTCGTCGTTGGTCAACAGCTTCGCAGGCGCAAACGAGCCGCACCCGGTGATGACGGCGCGGCTCGCCGAGGGGCGATTCTCTGTATCCTTAGGCATCAGACGTCCTTACGCCAGCTTCCGAGAGGCACTCCGTGATCTTGTCGTTGATTCGCTGCGCGTAACATTTCTTCGCGGCGAAGACCGCATTGCGAATCGTCCGGCTCTTGCTCGATCCGTGACAGATCAGGGCTGTGCCGTTGATGCCCAGCAGGGGGGCGCCACCGTACTCATTGTAGTCGTGCTTCTGATAGACCCGCATGATGATCGGTTTGAACTTCAGGGCCAGCCGGGGTTTCTCCTGCATTAACTCCTGCTTGATGGCACGGAACAGCCCGTCGACCGCCCCCTCGGTCAGCTTCAAGATCACGTTGCCGACAAATCCCTCGCAGACGACGACGTCGCAGACCCCGCGAAAGATGTCGCGTCCCTCGATGTTGCCGATGAAATCGATCCGCGGATCGGAACGCAGCAATTCCCGCGTTCGTTTGACGACCTCATTGCCCTTGGCATCCTCCTGACCGATGCTCATCAAACCGACGCGTGGCTTGGGGACTCCGAGGATGCTTTTGGCGTAGATTGTTGACATCAGCCCGTACTGGTACAGGTTGATGGGCTTGCAGGCGATGTTGGCGCCGACGTCGCAAATCGTGACCGGGCCGGCGGGCATCGGAAAGACCACCGCGATCCCCGGGCGGTTCACGCCCGGCAGCGTCCGCATGCGCATCTGGAACGCGGCCACGCAGGCCCCCGTATTGCCGGCGGAAATGACGGCGTCCGCCTGTTCGTGTTTGGCCAGCTTGGCCATTACGGCGATGGAGCTCTTCGGTTTGCTGCGCAGGCTGTCGACCGGCGGCTCGTCCATGCCGATTACGTCCGGCGCGTCCACCACGCTCAGCGGGCCCTTCTTGAACCCCAACGCGGCCAGCTTGGACTCGACCACCTGCTGGGGTCCCACCAGGATCAACTCATCGTCCTTGTCGAGCTTGCCAACCGCCTCTACGGCACCGGCGACGATTTCGTCCGGGGCGTAGTCACCTCCCATGGCGTCTATTGCGATTCGCATTCTTACGCGGTTTCCTCTTTCCCAAGCTTCAAGGTTATGTTCGGATTGACGTATCCGCAGTTCTCACAGGCCGCATGGGGCAGTTTCGCCTGCCCGCACTTGCTGCACTGGGAATAGTTTACGGGCTTGAGTCGGTGGTGGGCCCGTCGGGTACGTGTTCGGCTCTTACTGGTCTTTTTGACTGGTAACATTGCTGGTCACTCCTGTTTCTCTGCGAGCACCCGCAGAGACATCGTCTGCACAAATACAAAAATGCTTTAAATATCCGGCATCCCAGTGCCTGTCAAGGCAATTTGCCCGTCTACGTTGGGAAATCGTGCCGCTTGCCGGGCACGCCCGGCATGTCCAGACAATTTGCCCGTCTACGTTGGGAAATCGTGCACCCGATCCGATGCGCCCCGCTCAGAATCACCACCCTCACTCCCGGCAGCGGCGGGGCATCGTCGATTCAGGACCGTTTGTCAATCCGGCAATCCGGCGAAGAACGCGATTTTGTCGTTGAAATCGCTGCGTGGTTCCGCTATAAATACGGGTTTGTGAATCGGCGGCGTCAGACGGAAGACCGGACCACGCCGTCGCTATGGTGTTTGCCGGAAGGGAGCTTCTCGGCCATGAGGCGCTATTCTGGACAAAAGGCGCTATATGAGGCAATCAGTCGATCTCGGTTGAAGTCCGGGCCGAGAGCGGCGTCGAAGGGCCCGGGCCTCCTGGAACGATTGAGGCCTCATCTGGAGAAGCTGCGAAGGCCCAAGACGGCCAAGCCGGTGTTGCCGGTTGAGGTTGGCTCGTCTGCGGCCGAAAGGCCGGCGCCGCCGATGCTGAAACCGCCGGGACCGCTGGGTCCGGCGGAATCGCCCGCGGCGGCCGGCCCGTCGCGGATGTGGCTGAAGCCCAGGGCGATCCAGTTCAATGCCGGGCGGATCGAGATTTCGCTGCCGTATCAGATCGGCATTGCGATCGGGCTGTTCGTGATCCTGATCTTGTTGGCGGTGTTCCGGCTTGGGCAGATTGATCAGAAGGCACGCTACAGACAGGCCGGTCGAACGACGCGGGCAGGTGTCGAAAGCCCGACGGTGGATTCCCGGGGTACCAATCCAGCACCCAGTGGGGCTGCGACGCCGCAGGGCAATCCGGCGGTGACCGAAGGTGCTCCGGCCGCCGGCGGTGACAACTGGATTGTCATTGCCCGCTCCGAACTCCGCAAGGACCTGGAGCCCGTGAGGGATCACTTTAACGCCCACGGGATACAGACCGGCATCGTGGCCTTTGAAAGGCTTCGCAGGCATTTTGCCGAATACGGGCTGGACGGAAGCAAGCTGCCGCAGGGCGACGGCTACTTCCTTGTGACGGTGCAGACGTACGACAACCCGGACCGGCCGGGCACAAACGGCTACGAAGCCAAACAGAAGATTGTCGAAATCGGGGCCCTCTACAAGGGCAAGGCACCTGCGGGGTGCGAGTCGTTTGCCCCGCGATATTTCAGTGATGCGTATGGATTAAAGGTCATCAGCAAATAACAGGAGAGTGTTCGCATGTCCATGGATCCTTCACTTAAGGTTAGAAACGCATTGGTTCGGCACCGCAACGTGCTGTCCCGGGCCGAGCGCGTCCAGAAATTGCGCGACGAAGAGCGATGGGCGGAAGGGGACTCCGTGCTGGGGTTACCGAAGGTGGCTCATCGCAAGAGCGGAGCCGGTAAGAAGGCCAAGGCCGAGGCCGCCCAGGAGAAGGCTGCGGCTGCGGCCGGGGCGGCTCCTGTTGCTCCGGCCTGATCGGGCCGCCGTCAAGGTCGGACGTGCGCTGCGGCGACCGATCGGGTCGGACCGCGCGTCGTCCATTTCGCGATTCCAGAAGGGCATGCCGAACACCGGTTCGGCATGTTCTCTTTCGTGCGCACGGTTTCACGACGAGCCGAACCGAGGCCGCTGGAAGTGACTGTCGGAGCCGTCATGGAAAGAAAGCCCGATTCAGAGGACGCCAGGCGTCCCGCGTGTCCGGGACGACCAGCCCTGCGGCTGCGACTGCTCGTGGCGGCGGCCAGCCCCCTCCTGTGTCTGCTGCTGCTCGAAACGACCCTGCGTCTGGTTGCCTACGGTCAGCCCAGCGGTTTCTTTCTCCGGTGGAAGGCGGCTGGTCGGACCCTCTACCTGACCAACGAACACTACTGTGAGCATTTCGTTGCGAAGGAATTGTCCAGGGCCCCGGAGGCGGGTGTTCTGGCGGCCAAGGACAAGTCCACCGTTCGTGTCTTCGTCCTGGGCGGATCGGCAGCCTACGGCGACCCCGATGTGGCGTTCGGGTTCTGCCGGCATCTGGAGGTCCTGCTCAACGCCCATTCGACGGAGCGGTCATTCGAAGTGGTCAATGCGGCGGTGACGGCCATGAACTCGCATGTGGCCCGGCGCATCGCGGCCGACTGCGCCTCGTACGAGCCGGACGTCTTCCTCGTGTATATGGGCAATAATGAGGTCGTCGGACCTTATGGTCCGCCCACACTGCCCGAGAAGCTTTATCGCAGCCGGGCGTTCATCAACCTCTGCATCACCGCCAAGAAAGACACCCGACTCGGCCAGTTGATGGACAGGGCCGGGCAGGCCCTGCGCGATGCACGCGGGCCCGAGAGGAAATGGCTGGGTATGGAGGCCTTTCTGGACCACCGGATTGCCTACGATGATCCCAAGCTGCAATCCTGCTATCGTCACTTTCGGGCCAACCTCCGCGATATAGCGCAGACCGCACACAGCTGCGGTGCCAAGACGATTCTGTGCACGGTGCCGACGAACATCCGCTCGTGCGCGCCGTTCGGCTCGGGGCACCGAGCCGGATTGAGCGCCGAACAGCTTGCCCGTTGGGACCGTCACTTTCAGCAGGGTCGCCAATGCGAGGCGTCGAGCGACTTCGAGGGCGCACTGGCTGCCTACGAGCAGGCCCGCGTGATTGATGACCGCCATGCGGACTTGGCGTTCTGTCAGGCGACATGCCTGCTTGCACTGGGCCGGACGGATGAGGCCAAGTCGTTGTTTGTCCGCGCCCGCGATCTGGACACCCTGCGTTTTCGCGCCGACAGCGGGATTGAAGAGGCGATTCGCGAATCGGCGGCGGCGCTGGCGGACCAGGGCGTGAGCCTCTGTGATCTGACGGCCCGTTTCGAAGAGCACAGCCCGCATGGTTTGCTCGGTGACGATCTGATGCTGGACCACGTTCATCCGACGTTCCGGGGCAACTTCCTGGCGGCGATGGCCACGATGCGAGCGATCCGAGAAGCGCTGCCCGACGCGAAGCTGCGCGAGCCCGACCGGACGGAGGAGGAACTGCTCAAGCTGTGCCGCGACCGATTGGTTTTCGACCACCGCCAAATGTACGATCTGGCGATGGTGATGTACCGGCGCAAGACGCTTCCGCCGTTCGCCGGGCAAATCACACACGAGCGCGAGCTGGAACGGCTGCGCGAAGGGTTGTTCGCGCTTCGCAGAATGGTCAAGGCCAGCCAGGCGACGGACGAACCGTACCTGTGGGCCATCGAGCAGGCGCCGCAGGACGTATACGTGAACGTCCGCTATAGTCAGTTTCTTGTCGAGCAGGGGCGAATCGCCGAAGCGGTTCGCCGATGCCGGCGACTTCTCGAGGGCCAACCCTACAGCATGACGATCCGCCTGGCATTGGCAGGGGCCTATGCCTTGGGTGGAATGGAGGATCAGGCCATCGAGGTGCTTACCTCGAACCAGACGCCGTACCGTTACGACCGCCGGCGGGCCCTCTCGATGCTCGGAACGCAGTACGCGCAGAAGGGTCTTATCGCCCAGGCGGCGACGGTCTACGAGGAACTGAGCAGGCTCGATCCCGATAACGTCGATGTCCTGGTCAACCTGGCGGCCGCCGCCTCGCATCGGAAGGACTACGCCGCGATGAAGCGGTACCTGGACAAGGCCCTCCGAATCGATCCATCGTCGGTGCAGGGCCGGATTAACATGGGCAACTACTATGCCAAGCAGAATGATCCGAACGAGTCGCAGAAGTGGTTTGCCCAGGCGGTGGAGGCCGACCCTCAGAACTACCTGACG
Organism: Sedimentisphaerales bacterium; assembly: GCA_035448545.1. GTDB lineage: Bacteria > Planctomycetota > Phycisphaerae > Sedimentisphaerales > Anaerobacaceae > Anaerobaca. Next base: position 69,842 of record DAOTJE010000020.1, read on the forward strand.
CACATCGGATTGGGCATTCAGTCGATCCGACTGGGGCAGCTCGACAAGGGGATCGAGCACGTGACGAAGGCCGTTGTGCTGAAGCCCGATTTCGTCGAAGGGTACCAGATTCTGGCGGCGGCCTATGTCGAGAAGGGCGACGCCGAGCAGGCGAAGAAGTATGCGGCTCTGCGCGATCTGTTTGCCCCGGAGTCGGGCCGGTCGGCCGGCGGGGTCCAGTAGACTATGAATATCCTGGGAATATCGGCGTTTTATCATGACAGTGCGGCGGCCCTGGTCGCCGACGGCGCGATCGTCGCGGCGGCACAGGAAGAACGGTTCACGCGCATCAAGCACGATCCGGGCTTTCCGTCGCATGCGGTGGCGTATTGTCTTCAAGCTGCGGATCTGAAGGCGGATGACCTGGACTTCGTCGTCTTTTACGAGAAGCCTCTGGTCCACTTCGAGCGGCTCCTGGAGACCTATATCGCCTACGCGCCTCGCGGCTTCCGCCAGTTCTTGATGAGCGTTCCGCTGTGGCTCAATCGCAAGCTGCATCTGCCGCGTGAGCTCGACCAGGCTTTGGGCGGCAAGTACCAGGGCCGGTACGTGTTCACCGAGCACCACGAGTCCCACGCCGCCAGCGCGTTCTTCCCAAGCCCCTTCGAGGAGGCGGCCATTCTGACCCTCGACGGGGTCGGCGAGTGGGCCACGGCCAGCGCCGGCGTCGGGCGAGGCAACCGGGTCGAACTTCAGAAGGTGATTCACTTCCCGCATTCGCTCGGCCTGCTGTACTCGGCCTTCACGTACTACACGGGTTTTCGCGTCAATTCGGGAGAGTACAAGCTGATGGGTCTGGCGCCCTATGGCGAGCCCAAGTATCGCGACCTGATCCTCAAAGAACTGATCGACCTGAAGGAGGACGGCTCCTTTCGCCTGAACATGCGGTATTTTCCCTATGGGTACAAGACCGTGATGGTGGACCGGCGGTTCGAGCGGCTTTTCGGCGCGCCGGTGCGCAAGCCAGAGAGTCCGATCACCGAGCACACGATGGATGTGGCCGCCTCGATCCAATCGGTGACGGAGGAAATCATGCTGCGGATGGCTCGGAACCTGCACCGGGAGACGGGCATGAAGAACCTCGTCCTGGCCGGCGGCGTGGCGCTGAACTGCGTGGGCAACGGACGGATTCTGCGCGAGGGCCCGTTTGAGAACATCTGGGTGCAGCCGGCGGCGGGGGATGCCGGTGGGGCGCTGGGGGCGGCCCTATTTGTGTGGTACCAGTTGCTTGATCATGGACGCCGGGTCGGTTCCGGCGACGCACAGGGCGGCTCGCTGCTCGGGCCGGCCTTCGACGACGAGACCATCGAGACGTTTCTGAAGAGCGTCGGCGCGCCGCACCACCGCTTCGAGCGGGAAGCCGACCTGTACGACTGCGTGGCGGACCTGATCGCGTCGGAGAATGTGGTGGGTTGGTTTCAGGGGCGGATGGAGTTCGGGCCGCGCGCGCTGGGCAATCGAAGCATCATCGGAGATGCCCGCAGCGAGAAGATGCAGTCGGTAATGAACAGGAAGATCAAATTCCGCGAGTCGTTCCGTCCCTTCGCGCCGTGCGTGCTGATCGAGGACGCCCCCGAGTATTTTGACCTGGAACCGGGGCAGGAGAGTCCTTACATGCTGCTGGTTGCGCCGGTGCGGGCCGACAAGCGGCTCGATGGCGATGTCCGCGGCGCCCGAGGGTTCGACCGGCTCAAGGGAAGACGCAGCGTGATTCCTGCTGTGACGCACGTAGATTATTCCGCACGCGTTCAGACGGTGGACCCGCATCGTCACGGCCGATTGTACGAGCTGATGAAACGGTTCAAGGCCAAGACGGGTTGTCCCGTGATTATCAACACGAGTTTTAACATTCGTGGCGAGCCCATTGTCTGCACGCCGGAACATGCGTATCGTTGTTTCATGGCCACGGACATGGATGTGCTCGTTCTGGGCAAGCATCTTCTGTACAAGCACGAGCAACCCCAGGTGACGAGGCACGATGTGGAACGGTACAAGGCGCAGTTCAGGCTCGATTGAGCACGCTGCGAATCCCAGGAGCGAAGGATGTCGTTGGTTAACGTCAACTGGAACCCGAGCCGCAAGGACCTGAACGGTTTCCGGCTGGTGTCCGTCATCGCCACCACGGCCATCGCCGCTCTGCTGTATGTACTCAAAGGTGTGGACGTCCGCTGGTGTGCCATCCTCGTTGCATTCGGCGCGTTCGTCTGGCTCAGCGGCCTCGTTTCGCCGACGCTGACCCGCTACGTGTACATCGTGCTGATGGCGGTGACGCTGCCCATCGGCCTCGTCGTCAGCCTGATCCTGATGAGTGTGTTCTACTTCGGGCTCATCACGCCTCTCGGGCTGGTTTTCCGCCTGATGGGTCGGGATCTGTTGTGCCGGAAATTCGATCCGAAAGCCCCGACGTACTGGATGCCGCACTCGCAGACCAAGAAGGTGGAACGCTACTTCCAGCAGTTCTGAGCAGGGAGGTGTGCCACAGATGACGGAAAAAGACTCGACCAAGTTTGCGCGACTCGCCAAGGAACAGCGTGTCTCCCTTGTCGCGGAATTCTGGTACTTCCTCAAGCACAACAAGAAATGGTGGCTGCTGCCGATTGTGCTGGTGCTGTTGCTGCTGGGCTTGATTGTCCTGCTGGCGGGCACCAGCGCTGCGCCGTTTATTTACACGATCTTCTGAGCGGCGCCGATCAAGGGGGGGCAGCGAGGCAGACGGATGCCGGATCGATTGGCGGGGGCCGAAGCAGAGGCTACGCGGTGGGCTTGACACCGATGTACTGCGTGCGGGCGTTGGCGATCAGGTTCAGCATCTGATCGGCCTGCTTGCGGATCGCCGGGTCGGAACTGATCACGCGCGAACTCCACTTGGCGTATTCGCGGTTCAACTGGTGTCGGACCTCGTCCTGGCTCATCTCGGTGGTGACGCCGAGGATCATTTCGGCATCTTCGCTCTGGTGCATGCTCACCGGGAGCGTCTTCTCGACCATGGCGCGAAGCCGGGTGCGGTCGATCCGGAGCCATTGCGCCAGATTCTTGAGCAACCCGATGTCGGTCGCTGTAACCTGCCCCTTCGCTCCGGCCACCCGCAGGCACAAGTCCATGATGTCGAGCCGGCCGACCATCGGCGCAATCTCCACGATTTCTTTGCAGATCTCCTCCAGGTTCAGACGTCCGCCTTTGAGGAAGAATCCGGCGGTCTTGCGAAGCGCCTGCTCCAGTTCCAGGCGGGCGCCTTCCGAGGCGTCGCCGGAGCCGAAGTTGGTCCGGACCCAGCCGTAAATCACATTGGTCTCGGGCTCCCGCAGGGCGTTGTTGGCGGCACCCACACTGAAGGCCAACCCGACCGCCAGAGTCTTGGCCCGCTGGATGTTGTCGTCGACGTCCAGATACCCGATCTCGAGGTTCTCAAACGCCCCGATGCATGAGCCGGCGGCCAACTGCTGGCCGGTCGAGCGGGAGAGGATGGCGACGTTAAAGCGCAGTTGCCGGCGGCCCTGTCGCGGCAGGACGAACCACTCCGGCGACAGCTGTGCCACGGTCATCCAGTCTTCCAGGACGGTGTGCCGCTGGCAGAGCTTCCCGATCTCGGTCTGATAGGTGAAAGAAACCGCCCGATTGATCGGTCCCTGTTTGGGCCGGGCCGGCACGGGCAGTGGCGTCTGACCCTTGTTGTCGGTGACGTCGCTCAGGGTCGTTTTCAGCACGACTTCGTGGCCGTCGTCGGGTGCCTCGATCGTGCCGCAGATGTCCAGGACCAGGACCGTCTGCCAGGTGTCGCCCTTCGGCTCCCTCCCGATCCGCGCCCGACAATTCAGCACACCTGGATCGATGGTCCCTTCCCGTTCGTTTGCGCTGTGCGTCTCCCCGCTCGGTCGTACGCTCGCGGCAGCCTCCCGAGCGATGGTGCAGGTCGCAGCAGGGGCGGGATTGTCGCCTGCCTGCGGCGTCGGCCGCGAAGCACGCGGCAGACGGCGGGCAGACTGCACCAGCGTCTGCCGTGCGGCGGACAGGTGCTTGGCGAAGCGGCGCGCCCAACGTGCGGCCCCTGCGATCCAGCTGCTCAAACGCACCCACACGGTGCGGGCAAGTGCGCGTCCCGATGCCAACGGGGAGGGGTTGCTCGCGTCCGATTGCGGACCCTGTCGCCGGGCTCCGATGAACAGCCCGGCGGCAACCCCCACGATCATCGCCACAAGCGGAAGCACGATCTTCAGCATGGGACACCGTTCTGCTCTTTATTGGACTTTGAGCGATTGCAGTTCTTTGGCACCTTCCGTGGCCTGGCTCCCGGCCTTCTCCTCGTCCAGCGAGACGTCCATTTCCAGGACGCGACCGGAGTCGACGTCCTCGAACTTGCAGTGCATCCGCTGGTTGAGATCGTAGCTGTATGTCACCCTGATGGGACGCTCGGCCGGGCGGTTCGGCGGCAGCTCGAAGCGGTGCGTGGCGATCGTGTTGACGTACGCCGGATCGGTATCCTCGCCCTGGGTGACGGTCACCTCGACCTTCTCCTGACCCTGAGAGACGGTATAGAAGGTCTGCGTGGCTTCGCACGGCAGGGGCGTGTTCTTCTTGAGAATGATCCGATTCTGAATCACCCGGCGTCCCGTCTCTTTGTCGATCGGCGCACAGATCGTTCCGTAGCTGTGGTTGCAGACGTCGGTCAGGCAGATATCCTGGAGCCCGGTGCGGATTCCGGGATCGACCGCGTCGGGATTCTGCCGGACGGCCGTCAGGCCGGCGTGAAGCGCCGCGCCCAGCGCGACGCACTCATCGACGTTCACCTCGCAGGCCGGCGCAAAGCCGAACATCTGCTCGAGGTGTGCCCGCACCATCGGCACGCGGGTACTACCACCGACCAACAGCACGGTCGTCACGTCGGATGGCTTGAGGCCGGCCTCGTCCAGCGCCACCTCCACCATCATGTCCGTCCGCGCCACCAGCGGGGCGATCGCTTCTTCGAACATCTCCCGCGTGATCTCCGCACGCATGCTGCCGCTGGCGCCGTACAGAATCTTCTTGGCCACGGGACGGCGTGACAGTGTCTTCTTGATGTCTTCGGCCTCGTCCTCGTACTTGGCCTGGTCTTCCGCGGAGGTGATCAGCTCGGTGCCGAACTTGTCGCGATAGAGCTTTTGGAGGATTTCGAGGACTTTGTTGTCGAAGTCGATGCCGCCGAGGGCATGGTCGCCCTGCGAACAGATGATGTCCATCTGGAGGCCTTTGACGTTCATCAGCGTCACGTCGAACGTACCACCACCGAGGTCGTACACGAGCACCTTGCCGGCGACCTCTCGCGTCGTGGCGTAGTACAGGGCGGCCGCCACGGGTTCGTTGACGATGGCGATGACGTTGAGGCCGACGGCGGTCCCGGCGTCCATGGTCGCCTTGCGACGCACTTCGTCGAAGTGGGCCGGAACGGAGATCACCGCGTCCCGAATCGGTCCGTGGGAGGCTTCAGAATCCTGCTTGAGCTTCTTGAGGATGAGCGCCGACAGTTCCACGGGAGTCCAATCCCTTCCATCGATGTTCACCTTGTACTCGGCGTCGCCCATATGGCGCTTGATCCAGCGCACGGAACGTGCCGGGTTCAGGTGCCTCGAATTGAGGGCTTCGATCCCTACGCGGATGAGTTCGGGGTTCTCCTCGTCGAAGAAGATGGCCGAGGGTGTCAGGCGCTCTCCGTCCGCGTTCGGAACGATCTCCGGTTTGCCGATCGCGTTGAGGATCGCCAGTTCCGAGAACGTCGTTCCAAGGTCTATGCCGACGATGTTAGCCATGGTATTCTCCTGCGTTCAACATTTCCCACAGAGTCTGTCCGGCCGCCCCCTGGCGGGGCCGCGTCAAGACTCAGCCAAACAGCTTAACCTGTGCCGTCCTGACGACCTTGTAATTGTCTTCGTCCGTGATATATCGATATCCGGGCCGCACCACTTTGGCGATCGTGCCAACCTGGCTGGCGTCCCCCGTGATTTCTTTCTCTTTGATGGCCTCCGCGAACTTCTCGTGTCCCCGGTAATCGCTGCCGATGTCGGGACGGAACTGCTCGACCCCGCTCGATTCCAGGGCGAACAGCAGTTCATCGCGGACTTCTTCGAGTTGCAGAGTGCTCTGGTCGTTCTCGTCGAGCTTGGCCAGCCGGTTCTCGAGGTTGTCGATGCAGCGGATCACTTTCAGACAGAAGGTTCGGATAATGCTCCAGTCATAGCCGTCCTGTAGCTTCTCCACGCGGTCCTGCTGGCAGGCGGCGTACTCGCGGATGGCGGAGACCTGCTGAGCCAGTTCCTTGAGCGTCTCGCCCAGCGGTTCGGCCTGCCCGCGTGAGACCTGCTGCACGTTCTGGGCCATCTGTCGAAACTCGGCGATCTGACGCTGGAGTTCTTCGGCCTGTTCCGTCAGAGGACTCGCGGCCGGAGCGGCCGGTGGGGGCGCCGAGACGATCTCAGTGGCACCGAGAACGGCTACTCTGGGTCTCGGTGTGAATCGCTGTTTCTGCGGTACGGCTGCCGTCTCGCTGTCCTCGTCGTTCGAGGTCGTCCACTCCATCTGAGGCGACCAGTCCTGTTCTCCGGATGGCTCGTCCGACATCAGGACGGCGACCCCGTCTTCTTCGCACCGCGGCGCGACACACAGGGTCGGGCGGCCGGGCGACAACGTCCGATGCCGGCGGGGCACCAGGAAACGCTCGCCGTCGTTGTCATCCGTCGGCTTGGAGTCATACTCGTTGGAGGACAAGGCAAACTCCGGCCCGTCATCGCCGTCATCGGATGATTCAGCCGGAACGTCCGAATCCTTCTCACCGCCGCCTTGTTCATCCGCGCCTTCGTGTGGAATATCCGTAAGTTCGCCGGACGCCGGCGCGACGGCAACGGCGCGATCGGCGCGACGTCTTGCGATCGCCCTGAAGGCACGGACGATGGACCGCAGCACCCAGACGATGAAGCAGACGCCGAAGAGGGTGCCTCCGATGGACAGACAGACGATCGAGGTGGTCTGAGCGATCTGCTCTTTCTCTCTGCGCTGCCGGTATTGGGTGACCTGTTCTTCCCAGTTCGGTCCGTAAAGGTAATCGGCGATGTCGCCGGGATTCATCTCGCCGGCGGCCAATTTGGGCAAGTCACTGTGAAGGTGTGCTCTTTGCTCGGCAGCCAGTTCTTCCGGGGTCTTGTTCTGACGCTCCTTGTCGAGTTCGAGGACCAGTTGATTCTGCTCCTCCGCCGTGAGGCGGTGCCAGTTGCCGTACTTCTGGAAATAGTCCGCCGGCTGCAACGCCTGTTTCGGGACGCCGGCAGGGACCTCCAACCGTTCGGCTTTGGCCTGTTGGCGCACCCATGCCAGCGAAAGACCTCCGGCTAACAACAGCACCAGACCGAGTATCACGCACTTCTTGAGCATGGTTCACATCAATTCATCGTATACGGTTTCACGCGGCTTCACCTTTCCGTTCGTCGGCTTGGCGGGCCCATCAATTGACCAAAAAAGACAGGCCATGGATGCCCGGGTTACCGAACGGGGCGGTGTGTTCCACCGAAGTCACAGTCCGGTTTTCTGGCCAGGGCATGGGCCAAGGCCGGTGACGGTGATGAGCGCACCCCGGCGACCGCCTCGTAAAATATAGAAAACAACCAACGCCGGCCAAAGGGGCCGGAGGCCGATGCGCAGAGTCGATGAAACGCGAAGCAGGGATGGTCCGATACCGACCATGAAGGGAGCGAGCGGGGCCATCGATCGGAAGGCGTGCTCATTCTCGGACGTGAGAGCGGAGCGGCATCCGCCGCCGCAAGAGGCCGCGTGAGCCAGGTTGCTGCCCGTGCGGCCGGCATGACGCGGCTTGGCGGTGCCGTCGTCGATCATGCGGACCCTGCGCGGGGAGTCGAACATACGGCCCCGGATCAGCTGGATGACAGGCCTGCGGGATGCCATCTCGACAGCATGGCGGTGGTGGGGAGAGAATCGATCCATCAGTGGGGCACCGGCTGCGGTCGTTCGAGTTTTCGGGCCTTGGGCACTCCCGTATGGCGTGCCTGTGCACGTGGGCTGTGGTCGGACGGCCGGAGAAACTTTGGCCGATTCGCGTGCAATTTTCTTGCAGTCGCGCCGACCGGCCTGTACAATTTGGTTTTTGCCGCGGCTGACACCTCCGTGTCGGCTGCGTTGGTTTCTGGCCTCTGCCGGAAACCCATGTTTTGGGCGATTAGCTCAGTTGGTAGAGCAGCTGACTCTTAATCAGCGGGTCACAGGTTCGAGTCCTGTATCGCCCATT
>DAOTJE010000021.1:0-74596 GCA_035448545.1 Sedimentisphaerales bacterium
AACACAATCCGACACCCCACCCATCGATCCATGTACTCCGCCGGACGGTTACCAAGAATACAGCCAAATCCTGGCGACTCCCTGTCCGGGCATAGAAAAGGGGCTGTGAGCGGCATGCTCACAGCCCCACCAAATCCTGTGTGTCCGGCTCTATGTCTTTGGCATGGCCGGAAACGGCGGCAGCTGGCTACCGCGCGACAGCAGGCCTACCGAAACCAATGTCGTCGATGTAGACGGTTCCCGTGCCACCAGCGGTCGGGCTGGTCCGGTTGCCGACGCCGATCGTCATCTTCTCGATGGACGCCGGATTGACGCCGCTGAACTCACTCAACGCGACTTGCCACAGTTGCCACGTCTCTACCAGAACGGCATCCGGGTCGGCATTACTGACAGTTGCGGTGTGTCCGGCACGATCTTCCAGCGTGATGTAGAGCGTCTGCGGCGAATTCGTCGCCTTGCCTCGGAAGTACAGCCTGAGGCTGTCGCCACCGCCGGCCGTCCAATCCTGAGTGTCGTCGAAGGTCCGCTCGGCCTCCGAGTAGAACGGCGCAGAGCCATTGTCATACGATAGCGGCATCGACTGCCGCCCGCCGTGAACAATGGCCCGCTCGGCGAACGGGGCCGTCAGGTAGCCGACGGTGGAGCCGGTGTTGTTGATCCAACCGTCGATCCAGGTGTCGAAGATCGTCGTCTTGGCATCCATATCATCGTTGTAGCTTTCAAAATCATCGACCACCGCAAACTCAGCCGTGGTGAAGCTCCACAGGGCGCTGGCCCACACGGGGACCTCGTCGGCCTCGTTGACCTCCTCGACCCTCCAGTAGTACGTGGAGCCGAACTCCAAGTTACTGGGAGCGAACGCGGCAGCACTTACCGTCCCGACCAGGGTCGGGGCATCCGCCGCGGTCCCCAGGTAAACCTTGTGCGAGACGGCCTCGCGACCGCTGCGCCAGCTCAGAACCGTGTCGATCGGCACGCCGGTTGCGCCGTCGGCCGGCTGCGGCTGACGGGCCTGGGCCGGAATGAACATGAAGCGGACTTCACTCAGGCCGTACTGGCCCATTGTGCCCCATCCGCTGTTGACGGTCAGGCGCACGTACCTGGCCGCCACGCCGCCGAAATTGACGGTCGTATTGGCCGCATAGGTGCCTTTGGCGGTCGCCTTGGCAAATTCGACGTCGCCCAGAGCGATCCAGTCGGTCCCGTTCTGCGAGTAGGCGACGGTTACGTCCTTGAGCCCGAACCCGAGAATCAACTCGAACTCCGCGTTGTAGTTCCACACGAGCATCTCGTGGAGCTTGTAGACACCGTCGAACTCGTACTGGATATACAGGTCCTCGCCTGCCGGAGCGGTGGCCAGCCACATGCAGTCGGTCCGGGTGGAATGCTGGTCGTCGTCGTTCAGTCCCGACCCATTGACGGTGTTCTCCGGTCCGGCGCTCGCATCCGAGGCGCCGTTGCTCGTAGCTACTACGTTTTCGAGCGTGTAGGCGAAAGACTCCGTCGTGAAGTGCCAGACATTGCCTACATCCCAGCCTACACCATTGGCCTCATCGACTCTCCAGTAGTATGTCGTGCTGAAATCGAGGTGTCCCGTGGCATCGAAGCTGTTGGGATCCTGCGTCGAGACAACCGCTGCTCCGCTGTCGACCGCAGCAACGTCGTCGCTGAGCGAAACTCTGTGCTTGGGCGACGATACGCCGACGTACTGCCCGGGCGTCCAGCTCAGAGCCTTCTTGACGCTGACTTCCACCTCGCCGTTCTCGGGATCGGGATTGGAGGCGCGTACGCCGCTCCATACGCCCGTCACGAGGATATTGTCGATAGCCCACCACCAGTCGTTGCCGGCATCGAACAAGCCGAAGGTAATCACCATGCTCGTGGCACCGGCGGGATTGGGGATATCGAGGACAATAGTCTCGTTGGTGGATGTGTCGGGATGGAAGTTCGGGCTGCTGGAATCGGACTCCCACCGAAGAATCTCGATCTTCTGTCCGCCGTCAAAGGAAACCGTGATATTGGCGGTCTGGTGGTAGTTGTCGTCATACTCCGGACGCCAGCTCGAGTCGAACTGGAGCTTGACCGTGCCTGCCCTGGCGGAGGACAGATCGATGGGAGCCGTGCTGAGCCAGACATTGTAGGTGCCCGTAGCAGGTACACCAGGATGTCCCGCGTCGTCCCACTCATCCGGATCGGCGATGGCGACGGTGCCCTGTCCCAACGTGAATTCCGTACGCCGCTGGTCGCCGGCAGTCTGAGCCCACCAATTCTTGTCGGCAAAGCCCCATCCGGCCCATTCCGTCACACCATCATTGGCCGGATCGCCAAAACCGGGGACTTCGCTGGCATCGTTGATCCAACCGGCCGGCGGGATGTTCGTCCAGACGGCCTCTCCGGCCAGTCCCTCATCAACATTCGGCCCCAGCGGTAACCCCTCGAAATCCTCCGCCAACAACACAAAGGTCTGTTGGGCTTGCGTGACACCGCCGACAGCCAGGACAAGGGCCAGCAGCAACAACTTGATTCTTTTCATTTCTCCATTCCTTAAAAGCATTCTGTGGTTCGTGCTGTTTCGGGTGCACGTCAGCCGAGCAACTGCGGTTCCTATAACACCCGAAAGTTAGAGCCATATGTATCGCCCATTCGTTCTCTGTTAACCCGCCTGTGGTACGCGCGGAATCCTCTCCCGGCGGATGTTTCTTCCTCTTGCAAGGGGAAGAGACAGGTCCATTGCCCACGCTCGGACACAACGCGTTCGCAATCTCCTCCGTTCACCTCCTTCCTGAAAGAACAAGCCGACAGGACTCGACACGGCAAAATCCCTCTTGGGATGCGCGTCGGTTTGCAATAACGTTTCCGGCCATGCCTGCTCCTCCGCAGACCCAAGACTTTGCCTTTCCAGAGCCCAACACAAATACGCGTGGAAGCCCTTCTCTGTTACTCCTGTCACATCCCCGGGCGTTGGTGCGACACCAATCCGCACAGACGCCCGTGTCGCGACCGGGACGGTGCCGACGTCCACCAGGACCGCCCCGTGCGACGCTTCCGAATCCGCAGGACACCGCACTTTTTGCGGACAGCCCTACGGGGCGACCGGTCGACCGAAGCCGATGTTGTCGATGTATACAGTGCCTTTGCCACCCGCCGCCGGACTGGTCCGGTTGCCGACGCCGATCGTCATCGTATCAACGCGACTCAGAGTGACACCTCCGAACCCGCTCAGCGGAATCCGCCACTGCTGCCACTCCGTCGCCAGGACGGCGTTCCCATCCGTGTGGACAACCGTTGCCTTGCGTCCGGCACTGTCTTCCAGCGTGACATACAGCGGTTGGGGCGAGTTCGTCGCAACGCCCCGGAAATACAGGCTCAGGCTGTCGGCACCTCCTACCGTCCAGTCCTGCGGCTGGTCGAAGGTCCGGTCCGCCTCGGAGTAGAACGGCGAACTGGTGTTGTCATACGCCAGAGGCATAGACTGCCGTCCGCCATAGACGATCGTCTTTTCGGCAAACGGCGCATCGAGGTAACCGACCGTCGAGCCGGTGTTGTTGATCCAACCGTCGAGCCACGTGTCAAAAATCGTCGTCTTGGCATCGATATCGTCGTTATAGCTTTCGAAATCGTCAATTAGCACATACTCCTGCGTCGTGAAACTCCAGATGGGGCCGGCCCAATTCGACTGGTCTCCAATCTCGTCGACTTTCCAGTAGTACACGGTGCCGAACTCGAGCGCTGGGGGCGCGAAGGTGGCCTGGGCAACGGTGCCGGCCAGAGACATCGCGTCCGGATCCGTGCCGAGGTAGACCTCGTGCGAGGTCGCCTCGCGTCCGGCGCGCCAACTGAGAGCACTGGCACGATCCACGTCGGTCGCACCGTCAGCCGGTTGCGGCTGCCGTGCCGACACCGGAATGTGGTAGAAGCGGACTTCACTGAGCCCATACTGGGGGATGGAGCCCCAGTTGCTGTGGACGGTCAGCCGAACGTACTTGGCGGCCACACCCTGGAAATCGACCGTCGTGTTGTGGGCATAGTGCGCCTTCGCGGTCGAGCGAGCAAACTGCACATCGCCCAGAGAGGTCCATTCGGCGCCGTCCTGGGAATACTCAATGGTCACATCCTTGAATCCGAACCCCAGCACCAGGTCGAACTCGACGTTGTAGTTCCAGACCCACATTTCGTGGAGCTTGAGGACTCGGTCGAACTCGTACTGGATATAAACAGGATCGGTCCCGGTAGGCAGGCCCAGCCACATATCGGCGATCCGGGTCGAGTGCGTGTCGTCGGCCGCGAGCCCGGAACCATTGACGGTGTTCTCGGGACCGGAGGCAGCATCCGAACTGGCATTGCTGGTGGCGATGATGTTCTCGACCGGATAGGCGAACGGCTCGGTCGTGAAGCTCCAGACCTCTCCCTTGAAGATGGTATAATCGGGTGCTGCATTGACCTCGTCGATCCGCCAGTAGTAAGTGGTCTCGAAATCGAGCAGGTCGGGTGAATCGAACGTCGTGTCGGTCTGCCCCTGGCTGACGAGCACACCCCTCGGATCAGTGCGGCTGGCGTCATTGACATCCTCGAAGACCGTTCCCAGGTAAACATCATGCGTCGCGGCGAATTCGCCGGCAGACCAGCCAAGCACCACATCACGGGGCACATCGAGGGCCTCGTTTTCCGGAACGGGGTCTGCGGCTACTTCGGGTCCGGCCCCCAGCATCGCTTCAATCAGTTCATCCGGTGTCAGGCCATGGTTGTAGATTCGCACATCATCGATCGCGCCGATCCAGTCGCAGCCCCAGCCATCGGAGCCGATGAGAACCGGGCAGTTGCTGCTGGTAATGGCCCCCATGGGAGTCTGCTCGGCCTGTTCTCCGTCGAGATAGCTGGTCAACGTGGTGCCGTCGTACGAACAGGCGATGTGGCACCACTCGTCGCGGACCAAGTTCCTCCCGACATACGCCCAGGCCCTCGGCGACGTGTTGAACGTGAACGCCATGTAGGGCTTGGTGCTGCCCCAGCCATATCGCACCTGCCAGCTCCAACTGGGACTCATTGTGCTCATCGCCTTGGCCATCGGGGCCGTCTCCGTGCCCTTTCCTTCCGGATCATCGGCGCCGGGTCGTATCCAGAGGGCGATGGAGATCGGACCGGTGATGTCCAGACTGGCGCCGGCGCCACAGTTGATATAATCCCCGCCACCGCCGGCCGCGCCGAGGCCGTGGAACTCCAGGGCCTTTCCGGTCACACCGGCAATCCATGTGGGATTGCCCACGATGGTCCCGTCATTGCCCTTGCCGGATGAATCCAAAATGGTGGCGCCGCTGCCCTCGTCCAACTTCCAGTGCCCCACCAACTCCCCCATCGCCGTTCCTGCCACAACCAGCACACAGAGAACGGCCCAGCAGACAGGTTTCCTGCACATGAGTATCCTCCTTCAGACAGTAAGTGAATTAGTACATCGGCATTCCGGCTGCGCCGGCGCACCGCGTCTTTCGAGAATACATACCACAGCCCCGTCTGCTCGCACCTCCCGCGAGAATCAGACGCCTGAAACGGGGTTCTATCGGCCCTGCCGGTCGAATGAGCCCCACATCCACCGCATTCAAGACCTCTGAAGTGATGACCTTGTTCGAGTTGCCTCCGTTCCGCGCCGTCCCGTGTTCCCACTCCGTGGTCCGTCCCGGCCTGGCACGTATCGGCCAGTCCATTCCCGGACCTGTTCACTGTAACACATCGGCCCCCGCAAAGCAACACTATTTCTTGGTGTGCTTTGTCCGTATGGACCGCCGATTCCAGCCACCCGACAGGTGAAGACTCCGTGTTCTTGGCCACGCCAGGGCGGCCTTCCCCCACGCCACGGAATCCCGCATCCCCGCAGGCGCCCAAGCCCCTCTGCACATAGCCGGACCCCAAATGGACAGCTTTGCGGGCGGCTACGGAGGTGTGGTTTTAAAAGGCCAGCCATACTTCTCGAACCGACCAAACTCCGCATTGGTGTAGTCGGCCTGACCATGGTCGGTTTGGAGACCCGAGCGAACCTGCTCCACGTGGCAGTCCACAAAGACAGCGTTGGCGGTGCCCCCGTTCCAGTCGCTGCGTTTGGCGCCATGAAAGGTGCCGAACCAGTCACGGCCGTCCGGACAGAGGGCATTGTCGTTGAGCACATTGGGACAGCCCGGCCGGGTCCACATGTTCTCTTCGGAGAAGAAGAACACCTCGTTCTTGGGCCGGGTGATCTCGCTCTGCTTCAAGACGCCGCCGCCGGCGGCACCCGACTTCGAACCCAGATACGCATTCATGCTGTAGCTGTAGTAAGGGTCAATGGGATTGGCCGGATCGTGGCTGGGATGCCTGTGCGCCTCCGTCTTGGCCACGACGTTAAACGTCGGACACAGATGCACCTTGTCGCTCTTGAGATAAGGCCAGAACGGACCGTCGGCCTTGTATCTGCGATCATGCCACCGGCAGTATCGCTGGTATCCGCTCACGGGGGCCTCCGTCTTTACCAGGGAAGTCCACGCACTGGGATAGCGTCCGTCCCAATCGTCCAGATAGAGCATCTGAGCCAGGCCATACTGCCGCAGGTTGCCGCGGCAGGTCATTTCCTGCGCCTGCTCCTTGACCCGCTGTAAGGCTGGCATCATGATGGCCATGAGGATCGCGATGATGGCGATGACCACCAACAGTTCGATGAGCGTGAATGCGTGCCGTTTCGGGTACATCGCTTGCCTCCTTCTGCCCCCGCCGGGGTCTGTCAGCCGGCAACTCTGTCCGAGATACGCACAAACACCACCACTGTACTGAATGAATTGTATCTCTTTAGCGGCGCCGTACGCAAACGAAATTTACCCCACAGGCGGATCGAAGACCATTTGCCGGAGCTTGCAGACGTCCGTCTGCGGTACCCGGGCGGCCATCGGCAGGCCAGCCTGCCACCCATCGCAGCTCTTGTGCACACCCTGGAGCCTGGGAAGAAACACACCTCGAAGACAACACCTTCTTCCACAGCGCCCTGCAGTCATTGCCGTCCCGGGACGACATCGAAGCGACTTCCGTAACGCCACGCCAAGGGAAGGCCCCTCGGCAGAGGGTCGCCGGCCATGGGTCTATTCCTGCACCTGCTGCTCCCAACGGTTCATGAACAAAACCAGATCGTTGGCGTCCACGACACCGTCGGTGTTGAAGTCGGCAGACGCGGGCGTCTGGCTCATGCTGGCGAAGGCGGTTCCGCCAAAGGCGCCTGCGTTCACTCGACCGCCGTTAGGCTGGCGCTCGCCTGAGAAATCGGCGTCAGGGTCCCCCGCATCCACGCAGGGACTCGTCACGTCGTCGAGCACCCAGATATCGTGCTCGGGCCAGTACCGGCCACACGTGCTGCGCAGGTGATAGTCGCCCGTGTCGGGATCGGCAAACATCGGATTCTCGCTGAAATTGCCCTGCCCCTCGGCGGCGCGCTCGATGCAACTGTACGTCGCCTGGCACCCATACAGGTCACTCCAGGTGTTGTCCCAGAAGATGCTGCTGCGGATGTCCGGACTGCTGTCTCCAAACGCCTCGATGCCACACTCGTTCCCGACGACCGTGACGTTAACGATCGTCGGCGAGCTGTCGGCGACCAGAATGCCGACCCGGCTGCCCCGGATCACGAAATTCTTCAACACGCTGTCCGCCCCCTCACCCCGATGGAACGACACCGCGTATCCACCCGGCACCTCCAGAACCGCCGCATCGCCCACACTGCAAACCGTAATCGCCTTGCCCAGGAAACGGACCTCCTCACGATAGACGCCAGGATACACGTTCACCACGTCGCCCTGCTTGGCCAGGGCGACTGCTGTCTGAATCGTCGCCAAGGCTGTCGAAGAGCGCAGGCCGTCGTTCCGATCGCTTCCATGAGTCCCATCGACATACAAGGCATCCGATGTCACAGCCTCTCCATAGAGCTGGCGGATTTCCTCCAGTGCCAAGGCACGGTCGAAGAGCATCAGCTCGTCGAGCACACCTTCGAAATGATAGCGAGGCAATCCCAGGTTCGTCGTATACCGCCCTACATTGACTCGGTCGTCATCGTAGCCGCCGACGAAGTCGATGGGAGACGATGAACAGGGGCGTCATGCATCCATCTGACCGTCGATGTAGATTCTTTGTATGGCGCCTTTTCGCACAGCCACGATGTGATGCCATGTATCCTTCCCCAGGACGGATTCGGAATAGAGATCCTCGTCCGTGCTTCGCATGGTGGTCATCTGAAATGCGATTTTCCCGGTGTCTCCCCGCCTCTGTATGTTGAACCCAAGTTCGTTCTGCGGGTCCTCGCTGGCGCCATAGTTGAAGTCCACGAGAACTTCACTTTGCGCCACGGAGAAACCCCTGTCCCGCTCGAAGCACACCCAGAATGACACCGTGAAGTCACCTGTCGGCAGCCACACAGGGTTGTTGTCGGGTAAGGCCACATAGTCATCCTCGCCATCGAACCTCAGGCCGCTCCCTTTCCGCCCAGCCGTCCACTGCGGCCCGTGCAGATCGCCGGGCCGGCTGCCGATCACGTCGTCAGCCAGAACCCCCTCGCCTTCATCGAACGTCCAGAGGTGGACATCGCCATTGGCAGACGGAATCATCGCGAGGGCATACCATGACATGCACATGGACAGGCAAATCGCGGCTCTCATACCGACACCTCCACACAACAGGACCTCTTCCGACCCGCTGGAGCCCTTTCTCTCGGCTCGCTCTTGTACATAGGCACCATTCAAAAAAAAAAAAAATGGCATGCCGACGTCAACAGCGCCGAGCCGGAATCCTCAACCTTACGGCAAGCTCAGGCGGGAGGAGTTGTCTGCCTCGACGGAAGGGTCCACACGAGTTGGTAGACTACCCCGAGCACCGCCAGGAAGACCAGAGAGGAGAACAGAATCATGGACATCAGCAACGCCTCCGACCGGCTTACCCCATATCCGGTCAGCAGTCCCACTAGCGCCACTTCCCGAACGCCGAGATTGGCGATGGAAATCGGAATCTTGCCGAGCACGAAGACAATGGCGCATAGCCAGATCAGGACGCTGGTCGGGACAACAACGGATGCTGCCCAAGCGGCGAAGAGGTACCATAACCACCCAGCCGGAAGAGCGGCCACCACGTTGATCAAGCCGACGGCCAGATGGAATCGCCATCCAGCGGACTGGAATGTCGCGATCTGCATCAGAAGGGTCTGGCCCTTCTCCTGCACACTCTGGGGCAACGGCTTGAGGACCACCATGAGCAGCCGGATAACAGGTCTGCCGGTCCGCTCGTTCAAAGCGAATACGGACAGCACAACAATCACCGCCAGGACCACGGCGCAAACCACCGGCAGAATCCACAACCGCCCGCTTTCGGGCCACAGGACCCGCGTCGGATTCACCACGATCAGCCCGACGAGACCGACAACCGTCATCACCACCGTCAGCGTCACCTGATTGTACAGCATCGCGCTCAGGACATTGGTCCCTCTGCCAGTCGCTCGCTTGAGGATATACCACTTCACGCCCGTGGTCACAAATCCCGGCAGTACCAGGCCGTACAACGATGTAACGCAGGTGGCTCCGAAGATCAGGTTCGTGCTCACCTCACACTCCTGCTTCTTCAGAATCCACTGCAAGGCCACCGACTGCACCCAGGAGAACAACGCGGTGGAGCCCCACACACCGATCAGATACTGCCACCTCGCTGCGGCGACGGTTACGCGGAAGCGACTCAGGTCCACCTTGGAGAAGACCCAGACGAGCAGAACGACGGCGAC
The DNA here is from genome assembly GCA_035448545.1 of Sedimentisphaerales bacterium. Classification (GTDB taxonomy): domain Bacteria; phylum Planctomycetota; class Phycisphaerae; order Sedimentisphaerales; family Anaerobacaceae; genus Anaerobaca. The sequence continues at coordinate 9,770 of DAOTJE010000021.1, forward strand.
CGAGAGCCTCAGGAGGAGCCGAATGAGTTGTTTGGCGCGGGTGTGCATATTCCTGTCTCAAAGTCCTCAGGAGGTCGCCTCAGTAACGTTATGTCCGAGAATCAGGACCCGGCGGGAAAGGGTCAGTTGAAGCTTGTAGAGCCTGCGGCAAACCGGGCAGCGAGGAAACAGCGACTCCAGAGCGCCGAAGGGCAGGTGGGAAGCAAAAGCCGCGAGGATCACGGCGCCGACCCCGACGAAGGGGCCGCTCATGTAACGGCTGCGGATGTCCGCGTAGCCGGCGTTCACCAGCAGTTGGTCCAGCCGCCGGCGACTGGTGACGTAATTGTGCGAAAAGTCGCAGTTGAAGAAGTGCTGACGCCAGCTCAGGTAGTCCGGACAGTGAATCAGGAACTTGCCGCCAGGTTTGAGCGCCTGCCTGACCTGGCAGGCGATATCCAAAGCCTGCTCCAGACCACTCATGTGCTCCATCACGTTGATCATCACGACCAGATCGAACTGCCGGTCGAGCGCCGGCAGCGGTGGCACTCTCGCACAGACAACGTGGGCTCCCTTGCTACGAAGGGACTCCGCCAATCCCGCGTTCGGCTCGATGGCATGGTATTCGAGCTTGCGTTCGAGACAGATCCCGGCGAACTCGCCCCTGCCCGGCCCGATCTCGAGAATGCGGCTGTCGCGAGCGACTTCGGCAAAAGACAGCATTCGCTCGAACGCCTGCCGCATGAAACGCATCGCCAACGCGGTCGGCCGCTCGGCTTTCTGCAGATGGTCGAAGAAAGTATCTGTCCTTTCTGGGCTCACTGGCTTCTCCTTCGCGCGATCAGGACCCGCTCGTCCGCGCAGCGGTCCTTGTATTCATTGTACACCTGGAGATCATAGATGGCCTTGTATAGAAGGTAGTCTCGCCGTACAACGACGTCGAATCCCTTGGAAACAACGACCTGCTCGATTCGGTTCCATTCGATGCGATCATCCGGCCAGACGTGAATGTCGCCCTCTCGCTTGTAGCGCGGATTCCGCAGACGCCGCAAGAGGTGAACGTAGCCCCGCACGTCCAAGACCACCGAAAGGCCCTTCCGCCAGTTCACACGAGGACGCGCCTTCCGCAGGAACTCCGCATAAACCGGCGGCCTCTCGTAGTACGTATCCGTCACTTCATGATCGATGTAGAGCACGCCGCCGGGTTTGATGACCCGACACAGCTCCCGCACGATCGCCAGATAGTCAGGCACATGGTGCAGGACCGAGTAGGTGGCCACGAGATCGAATTGTGCATCCGGCACGTTGGACAAGTCCTTCCCGTTGAGCTGGAGCGTCTCGCACAAGCCGTTGTCGGAGAACTTCCTGCGAATGTCTTTGAGGAAATCCGCAGACAAATCCGCCGAGGTCGTGGACGCTCCCATCGCAACGAGGTGCCGCGTGAGATTGCCTGAACCGCAGCCGAAATCAAGCGCCTTGACGGGCTTCGCCCCCGTCTGCACGAGCCCCAGAGCCTCGCGAAGCATCGCGTGCAGGCGTTGCTGCTCGATGGAATTAAAGATGTCGCCGTGGACATGCTCGTACACGGCGGCATCGGCGCCCTTGTAGTATTCAGGCTCCACGGATCAACCTCTGGTAAACTTCAACAACCTGCCTCACGGCGCTTATGCCATCGAACCGACCGGCGTACTCAGACGCGCGCCGTGCAAGACGATCTCGCAGCGTTTCGTCCGATGCCAGCTTTCGGATCTCCTGTGCAATAGTCTCGACATCCAGCCGGGACAGGACGATTCCCGTCTCGCCGTCCCGGACCAGCTCAGGCAACCCTCCCACGGGCGACACGATGACGGGTACTCGCATCCGCATCAACTCCAAGGCCGCGATGCCAAACGCCTCCCGGCGGCTGGGGACCACGGCAAGGTCGAAGGCCCGCATGACCCTCGCGGTATTCTCGTGCAAGCCGGCCAGGACAACGATCCGTTCGAGCCCGAGCCGCCGGATGCGCTTCGCAAGGGCCGCCTTCTCCGGGCCGTCACCCAGCAGGTAGATGCACCAGGACCTCTCGTCCCGTGGCAGCCTCGCGGCAGCATCTACGAGCAGGTCCACCCCTTTGGCCCGGTCGAGCCGGCCGACGAAGCCCACGACGAAGCGTTCCTCCGTCAGTCCGAGTGACTCCCTGACCGTCCTGCGGTCGCAGCGATCCGGATCGAATCGTTCAAGGTCAATGAAGTTGGCGACGATAACGACAGGCAAACGGGAATCGCTCATCGCCTGCCGAATGGCAACTGCTGCCGCCTGGGAATTAGCAATGATCGCATCGGCCCGCGAACCAAATCGCCTGAGGGTCCATCGATAGACACAACCACTGCCGCCCCGGAAGACCGGCCCGTGCTCGTGCAGGACAAGGCTCGCCGTGAATCGCGGACGAGCCAACAGAGCAACAATGACTGCCTTCTGGAGATGGGCATGCACGATGTCGATCCGATGCTCTTCGCAGAGCTTCGGGACGGATCGCATGGCGGCGAGGCTGTACTTGCCGGACTTCAGAGTAACGGTTGTTGCATCGATGGGCAGCGGTCTAGGGTTGGGGCGAAGGGCGCACACATAGCTTTGGACCTGATCGGCCGGCATTCGCTCGACAAGGTTCTTCACCACGAACGGCGCACCGCCGTAGCCCAAATGATCGATTATGTGAAGGACCCGAATCTTCATTTCACTTTCGCGTACAGATCCAGATACCGGCGGGCTACGGCGGCCCAGCCGAAGGTTTCGGCTTTCTCTCGGGCGGCCCGGGACATGGCAGTCAGCATCGTTCGCTGGTCGGCCAGCTTTCGGACGGCGGCCGCCAGGGCGGCGGGAGTCGGATCGTCCACGACGATGCCGTTGTCCGAAATCAGCTCGGCGACGCCTTCGCAGCGGGTGGTCACGATCGGCAGCCCCGAGGCCATCGCCTCGAGCATGGCGTTGCTCATCCCTTCCTGCGCGCTGGCGCTGACCAGAACGTCGTGTTGACGGTAAATCTCGGGCATCCGGTTCGCACTGCGCCGCCCGGTCATCGTGATCACACCCCGGAAGCGTTCGTCGGCGATCCTGCGGCGAAGCTCGCCTTCGAGGGCGCCGCCTCCGACGATAGTCAGTTGTATGTCGCCCCCCTCCTTGCGGAGCAATTCGATCATTTCGATCAGCATCGGCAGGCGTTTCGTCGGAGACAGCCGGCCCACCGTGATCAGCCGCAGGGGGCCCGGCCGACCGGAGGGTCTTTCGGCCGGAGTGAACCGTTCGAGGTCCACACCATTGGGGATCACCTCGATCCGCGCCGAAGGCAGAAATCGCAAGGCCCGCTGCCGCAGCCCTTCGCTGCATGCCACCAGCGCCGACGCCCGTTGCCAGATCGGTTTGAACACCAACGGACCGAGCAGCCTGTACTCCAGTTGCAGGCGGGCATTGTCGCCGGGCACGTCCGAGCCTCGAAGCGAGATCACATAAGGCAGCCTGCCTGCCGTGCGGTAACACAGCCAGCCCGTAGGAAAACCGAAAAACGCGTGGACCAGATCATAGGTGTTCTCCCGCAGAAGCCGGCGATAGTGCGGGCGAGCCTTGAAGAGCCAGGCGAGCACCTCGCTGCGTCGCCAGAAATGCAACTGCCCCTTGCGAATGCCCACCTTGTGGATTCGAATGTTGTCCGCAAATGGATCGAGGAAGAACCCGGGCTTCGGGGCTGATGTCAGCACATCGACCATCAGATCGGGCCGGCCCGCAAATTCCTTGAGCAGCGCGTGGTGGGCCTGCCCTCCCCCGCCGCCAATCGGCGGAAATTCGTAATTGAGCATGAGCAGCTTCATCGGCTCCCCCCACCCATTACCTTTGTCGTCCCCACAGTCCTGACACCGCACGTGCCATCCTGAGCGTAGCGAAGGACCGGGGTATGGAATGTCGCCGGGCAACGCTTCCGGCCGCAAGCCGGATGTCTCACTGCGCTCAACATGACAGTGTGCATGTGTTCAGTCCTTCCTTTGAGCAACCACATAAAGGTTGGTCTGGAGCACGAGCGGCAGCTTCTCGAAATTGACCCGCGCAATCAGAGAGCCGAGTGGTCCGAGCTTCTGGAGTTTCGGGCGCGTGAATTCGTTGATCGCGTTCATCTTGACGAACCGCACGTCGAACCCGTGTCCGGCCAGCCGTCGGCGAAGCTGCCCCGGCGTATGCAGTGATGGATGGTATCGTCTCCACTTCAGCGATCTATGCGCGAGAGTCTCAAAGGTCGCGTTGCTGTATTTGTTGGGTGTCTGGAACAGGTAGTAACCTCGCGATTTGAGCACCCGATGCACCTCACTGATGTGCCGGTCGATCCGCGCGATGTGCTCGAAGAGATCGAAGCTCAGGACCACATCGAACTGCCCGTCAGCAAAAGCCAATTCTTCGGCCGGCTGCACCTGCAAGTCGAGGTCGCCGTACTTGGCCAGGCCGTACTCGATGGCGACTTGGGAGATATCGGTGCCCGTGACGTGATACCCCTGCCCCGCCAATTCGCTGACCACGGCACCGATGCCGCAGCCGATCTCGAGGATCCGGTCGCCCGGCTTGAGCATCCCGGTCCGCGAAAGGAAGTCCAGGTTCGTCCGGAGGTTGCCCCGCTGCTCCTTGCCCCCTTCGAGCCCGCCGCGCCAGCCGCGGTCGTACAAATCCTGCTGCTCTTTGAGCTGTGGGTCCATCGCCGTCGGCTCGTCATCAGTCTTTGCGCTGAAACAGCACCTGCTCTCCGAACAGGCCTACGATCCTGTAGTTCTTCATGACGTAGTCGCGCAGCGGCTTCATCACCTTGAAGCGTGCCGCCTCATCCGGCCCGATCACCTCGCCCAACTGCTGGGCGTAGGCCTCTTCGTACTGCTGGATCGTCGCGTCGTCCGTCGGCAGGAATTGCTGGCGGAAGAGCGGCCACAGTTCCATAGGCGGCACGTTCCAGGGGAAATGCCGCTTGCGGGTATCCACGATGAACTTCGGAGGACGCTCCCCGAACGCCGTCAGGATCTCCTGGACCCTCTCGGCAAGCTGCGGCGGCGGCAGCGTGTGCATCGTTCCTTCAAACGCCTTCGGAGTCGGGCTCATCCGCTGCGCCTGAACGTAAATGCCCGGGACCCAGCCCCAGACGTAGATCGTGTCGTTGGGCTCCGTGTGCTCGCGAATGTACTGCCCCACCTGTTCCCAAGCTCCTCTTTCCCCCTTCTGCCGTTCATCGACGCTGCGCCAGGCGGCGTAGAGCGGCTGGGCGGGAATCCGGCCGGCGCGAGGCGGTCGGTACCGCTCCGCGACCTCGTCCCACTTCTGCACGTAGCCTCTCGTGAGGATCTGCCGGCCCTGGGAGTCCGTGTACGCCGCGCCGGTGTGCGGGCTCTTGCGAATCCCGAAGAAGATATGCCAGGACAAGACGATCATCAGCACGGCAGACAGCAAACCTACAACCACCCAGCGGCTGCGATTCGGGTCGGCGTTCCAGCGGTGGCTGTACAGACCGACGAGATAGCCGCCGAGCATGGCGGCCGAGGCGTTCAGCGGCAGATAGTATTGTTCGTACGAATGAGGGCTGATCCACACGAACGCCATGTCGAAAAACCACCACAGCGCAAACAGGAGCACAAACCGGCCGCCGTCCGGATCGGTCGGCGCTTTCGCCTTTGCCCGCCAACGCCGCAGAAGAACCACCGCTCTGGCCACAACGGCTCCGGCGGCCATGGCGATAGGCAGAATCAGCAAGGCGTAGTACCGCAGCACCCGCCGGAATGCTTCTTTTCGCTCCGCCGGACCGAGCAGCCGCCAACTGTCACTGACGTAGCCGGGCAGCAGCCTCAGGATCAGGCTCTCATCCCGCGAAGCGGTAATATCCTGCGCGTCGTTTGAGACCACTGTGTCGTTGGCGCGGGCCTCAGCCGCATCATCAGCCTTTCCGGTATCGGCCTGGTATTCCATCTTGACGCCGGCCAGTTTGAGCGCCGGCGCGAAGGCCCAGGAATAGGGCCAGTAGTACAACGGCGTGTTCATGCTCGCGTACCAGGCGCAGATCGGCGTCATGGTAATCGCGGCGCCCGCGATCAGCAGCAGGACATCCAGGCCCACCTTCTTCCAGCCGCAACGATGCAGAACCGGCTGCGCCAGCGTGAACAGTCCCACCGCCCCGATGGCGGAGACACCCGTCTGCTTGAACAGGGGTCCGCCAATCAGCAAGGCGCCGGTCAATAATGCCCACCACCGCTTTCCGCTCAGGTGATAGAACACGAAGCAGCAGATCCCCATGACCATCAGCGCGATCATGAACTGCTCCTTGACGTTGCCGTACTTGGCAATCAGCGGCGCCGAGAGATAGACGGACGCAACCGTCACACTGACCGCCGCCGCCAGAGTGCCGTAGAGCCGGCGCACCGTGACAAACAGAAGGACCAGCGCCGCCGCCTGGAAGAGGCCCTGGAGACTCTTCGAGCCGGTTTCGTTGAAGCCTGAGAGCGTCACGCCGAGCATGTTCACCAACAGCGTGCCGGCTTGAGCACTGGGCTTCTCTTCGTAGCCGATCCGCGCCCCCGACAGGATGTGCTGGGCGGAATACACGTAGGAGCCGCTGTCGAAGGGGTCCGGGTAGCTCAGTTCGAAGTACTTGCCCAGAACGAACGGGACGCCGGCCAGGACGAGAATCAGACCCGCGATCAGAAATCGCTTCGTGCGTCCGTCGGCGCAGGCCGCGCGCGTCCGGCCGGCAGGAGTCGAACGTCCGGGGGAGAGTTTGCTTCGGTGAGGTATCTTACTCATTCCCATGATCTCCACAGCAGTCCGTCGCGTCGAGGACTTCTCTTATCACATACGTCGGGCGATTCTGGGATTCGTGATAGGTGCGTACGAGCAGTTCGGCCAGCAGGCCCATCAGAATGAACTGGATCGTCGTCAGGAACAGCACCGCCGTGAGCAACAGCAGCGGATTGCCGCTCATGTCCACGCCCGAGTTGACCTTCTGTGAGATGACCATCAGGCCCAGCAGAAAGGCGAAGAGGGCCATCAGACCGCCAAGACCGCCAAAGATGTAGATCGGTTTGGTCGAGAAGGACCCGAGGAACTTGACCGTGATCAGATCGAGAATGACCTTCCAGGTGCGGCCGAGCCCGTACTTGGCCACGCCGGCCGTCCGGGGTCGGTGGTTGACCACGCATTCGGCGATCTGCGCCCCGCTCCAACTGGCCAGCGCCGGGATGAACCGGTGCATCTCGCCGTAGAGTTTGGTCTGGGCCAGGACCTCCCGGCGGTAGGCCTTGAGGGTGCAGCCGTAGTCGTGCAGTTTGACACCGGTGATCTTCGAAATCAGCCAGTTGGCCGTCCGCGAGGGCAACCGCCTCGTCAAAACCTTGTCGTGCCGCTCTTTGCGCCAGCCACTGACGACGTCGTACCCTTCGTCGAGCTTGGCGACGAGCATGGGGATGTCCGCCGGATCGTTCTGCAAATCAGCATCCATCGCGATCACGACGCCGCCCCGGGCATGGCTGAAACCGGCGCTGAGGGCCGCCGTCTGTCCAAAATTCTTGCGGAAGCGGATCACCCGCACGTTCGGATCCGCATCGTGGAATTCCTTCAGGACCTGGAAGCTGCCGTCGGTGCTGCCGTCATCAACGAAGATGATCTCGTACACGTAGCGTCCGTCCAGGGCCTGTCGGATCTGATCGTACAGCGGGCGGAGGTTCTCCTGCTCGTCGAGCAGAGGCACCACCACCGACAACTCCATCTGACCTTTGTTGTGCGTCACTTGGGCGATATCCTAAGCACATCTGTCGGCCTGTTTTGAGGCCCTATCCTAATCCGAGGGCCTGGCTTTTGCAAACAATCGCAAAATCCGCTCAGTCAAAGGATTATCGGCGATACGAGGGCGCTGTCTGAGCAGAATTCCGCGACGCTTCACCGTCATCTGTGCGGGCAGGTGAACGCATCTGCGACGGGTATGCCCAACAGCTCTAATTCGACTGGTAAGGTCCGATCTCGTCGACGGGGATCGGTTCGAAAAGAACGGATCGCAGCAGGCCCGAATCGCCGGTGGCCTGGCCGCCGGAGGCGATCGCCACCGCGAGGGTCCCGTCGGCAACAGCATTGAGGGCGACCTGCCCGGTTCCCCCATCCCGCAGAAAGACGCTTTCGCACCGGGCGAAGAGGTTACGACTGATAATATTGACGTCGGCATGGCTCTTGAGGTCGGCCAGCTCCGGATAGCGGCTCGCATAGGAAGGCTCGCCCGCCTGTGGCAGGAATCGCTCGACGGCCTCGAGCCAGCGGGACTGGCCCCAGCGGCTGAAGCTCAGGCCGGCCAGGCAATCGACGAAGAGGTTGCCTTCGATGAGATTCTCCTTGCCGCCGTGGATCTGGACGCCGCCGAAGTGCACGGCCCCGCACCGCTCGAAGAGGTTCCCATAGACCACGACGCCGGAAATCATGTCGTCCAGCCGCACCCCCGCCGCCCCATGTTGTGTGCCGCCACGGATATCGCTCCAGCGGTTCCAGCGAATCACGACGCCGCGATAGAGGGGGTTGCCGAACATGTCCAGCCCGCCCTGGTCGTCCGATTCGCGCACCACGTTGCGGATGTGGTTCAGCTCGATCACGTGGTCGTTGCCTTCGATGCGCATCGCGGAGGAAGGCATATCCTCGAACCGGTTGTGCGCGATGCGGTTGCCGCAACCGTCGAGGTGGACCGCCGGGGCATAGGTGCGTTTCAGGCGGGAGATGTCGCAGACGATGCAGTTCTCGACGAAGTGTCGGCCTGGCGTCAGCGTCGTCCGGTCGCCTCCGGCCACGCGGGTCCCGCCGCAGCCGAGCGTGTGCATCTTGCAGCCGAAGATGCCATGATGCAGGCCGCCTTCGACGACAATAGCATCGCCACCGAACCGCCGGATGACACTGTTGGCAACCAGACAATCGGCCCCACCGCGGATGTGGATCGCATCTCCTCGCCCCTCCTCGAGCGTCAGGCCGCGCAGGATCACATGTTCAACATCGGTCAACGTGATGAATGGCTGGTCGAACACGCTGAGGACCACGTCCGCTTTCGACACGTCGAGCCCCTGCGGCGGCAGCCAATAGACGATCTGCGTCTGCCGGTCCAGATACCACTCGCCCTCGGCATCCAATTCCCGGAACACGTTCAACGCGTAGTAGCGCTGGTCTTTGCGATACCCATAGTGGGAATAGGGCGGCGCCAATGTGAACGTCTTCGCATCTGCGTCGATCGAGGCAACCTTCTGATACTCCTCGAACCAGTCCCAGAACCAGTAGCCATACAGACGCACGTCAGGCTCGTCGAGCCAGCGGCTTGGTCGGTCCTCGACATAACGGAACTTCCCGTCGCGACACCCATCGATCGTGTTCCAGAGCCTGAACGTGTCTGTGCCCAGAACCTCGCCGGTCTTGACGAAACCCTCGTTGGGCCATCGCGCGAGCGTCTGAGCCTTGCCATCGACGAACAGCTCCGGCCGGCGTCGCAGCGCCGTGGCATCGCCCCAATCACCGACCCCCGAAGCCCTGAGGTCGGCTTCGAGCACGCGACTGCGAACGGCCTCACTGAGTTTCTCCCGAACCGTAGCATGGGAGATCGGCTTCCACCCGGTGACTCGCACGCCGCCGCGAAGAACGGCCGCCGCGCCTTCATAGACCACCGGTGCCTCCGCAGAGCCGGAATCTTCCGAGGTCAGGTGTAGCGTGTGCTCGCAGGCGTACTCGCCGGCGCCAATCACGATCTTCACTCCACCTCTGGGCAGTCCCCCACCGCTCGATTTCTTCAGTTGCCGTATCGCGTCGCGTGCCTTCTCGATGCTGCGAAAAGGCTTCTGACGCGAACCGTCGGCGGTATCATCTCCTGTCGGCGCCACATAGAAGACCTTTCCCGGCTCAGGCAACAGGGGCAATGGTTCGCGGTAGGCCTTCGGGTCCCGCGCGGGCAGGCCCTGGGCGATGCGTCGGGTCTCTGCGATCCGTCGCTTCGCGATGTCACGATGGAACCGCAGCAACGCCGCGTCCGCCTCCAAACGTTCCCAGACCGCGATCGCCTCGGCCGTATCCCGCTTGGCCAAATTCACGTCCGCCAGCCCCAACAGAGCCAGACCGCGAGCGAAGGGCGCAACGGAGGTGTCGCGCGCCACGGCGTCAAATCCTCCGGCAGCCTCCTCCAGCTTGCCCTCGGCAAAGGCCTGGGCGGCCCTATCAAGGCCCGGACAAGATGACGCCGGCATCTCCTGTGACGCTCCCGGCGCCGCGACCGCCAGGAGCAGAACGCCAGCCAAAACCATTGGAGCCACCCAAGATCGCGTCAGATTCATGCGTGTCTATCCTTCCGTCAGAGTTTCGTTCCGGTGGCACCACCCCCGGACCACAGGTGGCCGACCCGCACAATATACCAGAGTCGCCCGCAGGATCAAACAGCGCGTGTACCGCGGAACACCGCGAAGCTGCGTGCTTGAATGGTGGCACGGGTGAGCGTAAGATACGGCGATGCTGGAAAAAGGATTGGTTCAGGTCTATACCGGTGACGGCAAGGGCAAGACGACGGCGGCGTTCGGGCTGGCGCTGCGGGCGGCCGGACAGGGCAACAAGGTGCTGATCTACCAGTTCCTCAAGCCCCCCTCGCTCGATCTTGGGGAGCGTCTCGCCCTGCGATCAGCAGCGCTGGACATCCGCATCGAGGCCATGAAAGCCGACTGGGATATGGCTGCCTCATTCAAGGACAGAGAGGCGATGGAACGGACGCGGGCCGCCATTCGCGAGGCTTTGGCGCAGCTGACGGAAGCAGCAAGGAAGCGGCTTTACGATGTCCTCGTTCTGGATGAGATCGCTTATTGTCTGGGCCGTGGCCTGACGACACTCCGGGACGTCGAGCGTCTGATCGAACAGCGCGATCCGGCGGTCGAGATTGTCCTGACAGGGCGGGACGCCCCTGTCGAACTGGTGGCGCTGGCCGATCTCGTCACGGAGATGAAGAAGATCAAACACCCCTTCGATGAGGGGCTCGGCGCCCGACGCGGAATCGATTATTAGCTGTAAGCCCTGTAGGGGCGAATGATCATTCGGCCCCTACGAAAAAACAAAGGAGCAGACGTTGGCCAAGACTGTGGCGGCGATCATCTGTGCCGCCGGACCGGGAACCCGGTTCGGTGGAAAACGAAAGAAGCAATTCACCGACGTTGACGGCCGGGCGGTCTTCGTGCGGAGCATCGAGCTGTTCGCCAGCCGCGACGACGTCAAGCAGGTGCTCCTGGGCATCTCCAAGGAAGACGAGGAGATCGTCAACGTCAAATGGGGCGCCAAACTGAAGTTCTTCGGCGTCAAGACCTTCTTCGGGGGCGCCGAGCGGTTCGATACCGTTCGGAAGGCTCTCGAACTGGTCAACAACGACATCGACCTGATCGCGGTCCATGATGCATGTCGATGCTGTGCGACCGACCAGCTCATTGGGGAGGTCATCGCCGCCGCCGGCAAGAGCGGGGCTGCCATCCCCGCCTGCCCGGTCACAGCGACCCTCAAGGAGGCCAGGGACAGCATCATCACGCGGACCGTGGATCGGGCCAATCTCTTCGAGGCCCAGACGCCCCAAGTCTTCGAGGCCGCCCTGCTCCGCAAGGCCTACGAGAACATGGCGCGGCTCGACTCGGCACAGGTCACCGACGATGCCTTTCTGGTCGAGGCGCTGGGCCACAAGGTCTCCATCGTCCGGGCGGATTCGTCCAACATCAAGATCACAGTCCCGAGCGACATCGCTATCGCCGAGGCGATCCTGAAGAGTCGCCCGAAGCCCAAACCCGAAGGTCCGATAGGACCCTACATCGAGGCCCAATGGTAGCCGAGGAAACGGGAGTGCGGAAAATTCTGTTTTTTCTCGCTTGACAAACTCGGGGTAAGTGGATTTAATACAGGTACTATGACGCTGAACTATCGCTATTACTGCAACTTTTGGTGGTGGCCTGAGGACATACATCCGACGGGCGAGCGATAATTTGCCATAGAAAAACCGCTAAGAAAGACCTTGTGACGCAGCCTGTTGGAATCAGCAGGCTGCGTTTTTTTTTGGTGTTTCGGCGGGTGCGTCAGTAGAACTTCGCTATTTGAGAGCCGGACTTATGGATGATTATCGACAGATCATACACGGCGCCGAACCGGGCCAGATCGTCCCGATCGTCAAGCGAATCGACGTGGGCGATCCCCTCGATTTTTTCGCGAAACTGACCGACTACGGCCGGGCCAAGAACTGCTGCCTGCTGGAATCGCGGGAGTACCTGGCAGGCACGGGGGCGCTGAGCTTCGGGACCGCCCGGCCGGCTCTGTACCTGACCGGCACGGGCTCGGACTTCCGCATCCAGGCCCTCAGCAAGACCGGAAAGCGGATGCTCGGCTATCTGGCCGGCGACGAGAAGCGGTTCGCCTTCTGCGAGACGGTCACGTTCGAACCTGACCGGATCATCGGGCGGATCCGGCCCACGGAAGGGATGATGGACGAGCAGACTCGCCTCCGCAGCACCAATCAGATGGACGTGTTGCGGGCGGTGGCGTTCGCGTTCCGGCTGGCAAGCAAGCCCTTCCGGGTCACCTGCGGTTTGCTCGGGGCCCTCAGCTATGACTTCGTGGACCAGTTCGAGAAGCTACCGGCCAGCAAGCAGGACGTGCTGGGCAATCCCGACTACGAGCTGTACTTCGCAGACAACATCTTCCTGATGGACCACGAGCACAACCAGGGCTATGTCGTGGTCAACTGCATGGTCACCAACAGCAACCGCGAGGCGGTCGTCGCCGAGGCCCAGGACAGTTTCGACTACTACTTCAACATGGCACGATTTGAGCCGCCCAAAGGCCGGCGCTACGACGGTCCCCTGCCGGCCGCATCAACGGACACCTGCCAGAGTGAATACGAGAACATGGTCCGTGCCGCCAAGCAGCATATCGTCGACGGCGACATCTTTCAGGTCGTGCTGAGCCGGACGATCACCGAGCCGTGTCCGGACGAACCCCTGGACGTCTACAAGCGGCTGCGCAAGCTGAACCCGTCGCCGTATATGTTCTATCTGAACATGCCCAACACAGTGCTGATGGGCTCCAGCCCCGAGCTGAACCTGCGTGTCAGCGGGACCGGTCCACGTCATGTCGAAATCCGACCCATCGCCGGCACCAAACCGCGAGGACGCATCGACGGCGAGATCGACCCTGACACCGACTTTCGATATGAGGCGGAGCTGAAGCTGGACCGCAAGGAACTGGCCGAGCACATGATGCTGGTGGACTTGGCGAGGAACGACATCGCCCGCGTGGCCGAACCGGGCAGCCGGGTCGTCAACGAGCTGCTGACCGTGGAGAAGTACGAATCCGTTCAGCACCTGGTCAGCAACGTCAAAGGTACCCTCCGGCCCGATCTTGACGCGCTGAGTGCCTACCTGGCGACGATGAACATGGGAACGCTCACCGGGGCACCGAAGATCGAAGCCATGAAGATCATCCGGCAGCTCGAAAAGAACAAGCGTGGCTACTACGGTGGCGCCGTCATGTACCTGACCGTGGACGGCCAGTTCGACAGTTGTATCACGATCCGCAGCCTCCAGGTCCGCGACCACATCGCCTACATCCGCGCCGGCGCCGGGATCGTGCACGACAGCGTTCCGAAGACCGAATTCGAAGAGACCGAGCACAAAGCCCGCTCCTGCATCCGGGCCATCCGAGGACAATGATGGCACCGGGCCATCACGGGCGGCGCGTGAAGGACGAACCCATGGAAACAAACGATACCAGAGTCCTGTTCATCGACAATTTCGACTCGTTCACATACAATCTCGTGGACGATTTTGGCAAGCGAGGCTGTGTGACCCGCGTGTACCGCGCCGACACGCGTCTTGATGATCTGATGGCGGTCTGTGCCCGGTTCGATCCCGATCTGCTCGTGATCTCGCCCGGCCCGGGCAATCCGGATACGGCCGGTGTGTCACTCGAAGCGGTGGCATATTTCCAGGACAAACTGCCCATCTTCGGCGTCTGCCTGGGACACCAGATCATTGTGCAGCACTTCGGGGGCACGATCGGCCATGCCCCGGAACCGATGCACGGCAAGCCCTCGCGGGTCCGCCACAACGGGAAAGGACTGTTTGCAGGCATCGAGAACCCGCTCCAGGCCGGCCGGTACCACAGCCTGATGGCCGAGCGTTTGCCCGACTGCCTGGAGAAGACCGCAGAATTTGAGGGTATCGTCATGGGCATACAGCACAAAGAGTTGCCCATTTATGGTGTCCAGTTCCATCCGGAGAGCATCCTGACGCCTGCCGGCGGCAAGATCATCCAGAACATCCTGCGCATCGCGGCCCAGAAGAGACAAACGGTAGGGAGTTAAGCCATGGCGACGATCACTGAGTACCTGGAAATCATCCTGAACGGAAACGACCTAACGTTCGAGCAGGCCAAGGCCCTGCAAGACCGGATCTTCGAGGGTGAAGTCACCGAGGTCCAGATCGCGGCGTTTCTGGCCATGATGCGAATGAAACGGGCCACGTCGGCGGAAATCGCGGGCCTGGCCCAGTCGCTTCGCGATCACGCGGTGCGCGTCGACGCGGAGGTCGATAACCTGGTCGACACCTGCGGCACGGGCGGCGCGGTAATCAAGACGTTCAACATCTCGACCGCCGCCGCACTGGTCGCAGCGGGTGCCGGCGTCTATGTCGCCAAGCACGGCAACCGCGGCATCACCAGCAAGTGCGGCTCGGCCGACGTGCTCGATGAGTTGGGCGTCAAGATCGACCCCGGTCCGGACGTCGTCGCCGAGTGCATCCGTCAGGCCCATATCGGGTTCATGTTCGCGCCGAAGTTTCATCCGGCGATGCGCTTCGTCCAGCCGATCCGCAAGAGCCTGGACTTCCGGACCGCCTTCAACATCCTCGGGCCCTTGGCCAATCCCGCTGGCGTCACCGCCCAGGTGATGGGCGTGGCCGACGTCGAGCTTATAGGCCGCATCGCCGAAGCGCTCAAGCTGCTGGGCACCAGGCGGGCGATGGTCGTCCACGGCCAGGGCATGGACGAGATCAGCCTGTTGGGCAAAACGAAGGTTGTCGAGCTGCGCGACGGGCGCATCGAATCCATGGAGCTCGACCCGGCCGAATTCGGTTTCGTCGGCGCGTCCATCGATCAGCTTGGCAGTGGCGACGCCATTGCCAACGCAGCCCTGATCCGCAACATCCTCAGCGGAAAGGAGCGGGGGCCTCGCCGCGATATCGTAATCCTGAACGCCGCCGCCGCGATCATCGTGGCCGGACTGGTGGACGACTTCCCACAGGCCATCCCGCTGGCGGAGTATTCGATCGACGACGGGAAGGCCATGAACTGCCTCGAGACTCTGATCGAGGTTTCCAACAAAGGGTGAGTTCGCTCTCTATATCGGATCACTGTCATGCTGATACCCAAGGTCAAGATCTGCGGAATCACTAACTACGACGATGCGGCGGCGGCCCTGGAAATGGGGGCCGACCTGATCGGGTTCAATTTCTACCCGAAGAGCCCGCGGTACATCCGACCGGAAGCCGCCACGAAGATCATCAACAAGCTGCCCGCCTTCGTGGACCTCGCCGGCGTGTTCGTCAACAGCTCACTCGAAGAGACGCGGGAGATCGCCAGCCAGTGTCAGCTCGACTGGATCCAGCTGCACGGAGATGAAGATGCGGAATTCTGTCGATGGCTGGCCTACGACAGCCCCAAGACGATGAAGGCAATCCGCGTCAAAGACGCCCGCGACATTCAGCAGGCGGACCACTTCTTCACTGACGCCATCGTGCTCGATGCGTATGATCCGGGCAAGTACGGTGGCACCGGACTGACCTTCGACTGGAATATCATCGGCCATATCGGCAAGCGTATCTTCCTGGCCGGTGGAATCAACCCGGACAACGCGGTCGCGGCCGTCGAACTCGGGGTCTACGGAATCGACGTGTGCAGCGGCGTCGAGGCTTCGCCCGGCAAGAAAGACCATCAGAAGATGAAGCGGCTCTTCGACAACATCCGACACCTGAGAGCATAGGTCCGAGACGATCGACCCAACCTGTGTCCCTGAAAGGACAGCCAGACATGAAACACAGAGGCAGATACGGCGACTACGGCGGCTACTACGTTCCCGAGGTACTCATCCCGGTGCTGGAGGAATTGGAAGAGGCGTTCGATCGATTTCGTGACGATCCCGCTTTTGTTGCGGAATTGGCCGACCTGTCGGCGCACTACGCCGGCCGCCCTACCCCGCTGTACCACGCGAAGCGATTCAGCGAGCATGTGCGGTTCCAGGTCTATCTCAAGCGAGAGGACCTGCTCCACGGTGGCGCGCATAAGGTCAACAACACGCTCGGCCAGGGCCTGCTTGCGAAGTACATGGGCAAGAGCAAGCTGATCGCCGAGACTGGCGCCGGCCAGCACGGCCTGGCTACCGCCATGATCGGCGCCCTGCTCGGAATGGAGACCAAGATCTTCATGGGCGTCACCGACGTCGAGCGACAGAGCGTCAACGTTCACAAGATGAAGCTCTGCGGCGCGGAAGTCATACCGGTGGAGGGCGGAACAGGTACCCTCAAGGACGCGATCAACGACGCGCTGCGATACTGGACGGCGCACGTGACGGACACATTCTACCTGTTCGGCACCGCCGCCGGGCCCCACCCCTACCCGATGATCGTGCGGCATTTTCAAAGCTGCATCAGCCGCGAAGCCCGGCAGCAGTTTCTCGATCAGGTGGGCCGCCTGCCCGACATGGTGGTCGCCTGCGTCGGGGGCGGCAGCAACGCCATCGGCGCCTTCGCTCACTTCATCGACGATCCGGACGTCAAGCTGATCGGCGTCGAAGCCGGCGGCCAGGGAGTCGCCACGGGCAAACACGCCGCCAGCATCGTCGCGGGCACGCCCGGTATTCTCCACGGGGCACGGTCCTATCTGCTTCAGGATGAGGAGGGTCAGGTCCTGGACACCGAGTCGATCAGTGCCGGTCTGGACTATCCCGGGGTGGGCCCGGAACACTGCTACCTGAGTGACATCGGGCGGGCCCAGTACGTCGCCGCCGAGGATGCGGACGTACTCGACACGTTCGGCCTGCTGACGCGTATTGAGGGCATCCTGCCGGCTCTGGAAAGCACACATGCGCTGGCGTACGTGGCCAGCCTGAAGGGCACCCTGGACCCGGGGACTGTCGTCATGGTCAATCTCTCCGGCCGGGGTGACAAAGACGTCGGAATCGTCGAAGCACATCGACCGTTGGCATAGGTCCCCGCAGACCGACGGGACCTATTCAAAAACCACCTGAGCAGGACCAACAAGCATGAAATCCTATCGTGACGCGTTTTCCGAACTGAGCAAGCAGAAACGAGCCGCGCTCATCCCGTTCTTCGTCATCGGTGATCCGGACTTCGAGACCAGTCTGGCCCTGGTCAAGGCCGCCATCGACGCTGGAGCAGATATCCTCGAACTTGGCATCCCCTTCTCGGACCCCATCGCCGACGGCCCCACCATCCAGAAGGCCGACATTCGTGCCATGCGCAGCGGGATGAATGTGCGGCGGGCCATGGCGTTTCTCCGGCAGGTCAAACAGTATCGGGACATCCCCGTCGGTCTGCTGATGTACTACAATTTGATCGCTCACTATGGCACGGAGGCGTTCTTCCGCGACGCCCATGCCGCCGGCGTCAACAGCGTGCTCGTGGCCGACATGACCATCGACGATGCCGACGAGGTGCTCGGACCGATCCGCGACGCCGGCCTGGACAGCGTCTTTATGGTCACGCCCAATACCTCGCCCGAGCGCATGAAACAGATCGCCGCCAAGACAACGGGCTTCATCTACACGGTCTCCCTACTCGGTGTCACCGGGAGTCGCGACGCCCTTTCCGATAGCGTGCAAGGCCTGGTTCGCCGGCTCAAGTCGCTGACGAACGTCCCTGTATGCGTGGGGTTCGGCATCAGCAAGCCCGAGCACGCGCGAGCGGTGGCCGACGCGGGCGCCGACGGCGCGATCATTGGCTCGCGGATCGTGGGCATGATCGAGGCCAAGCTCGACGATCCCGCCCAGGCAATCGCCGAGGTTTCCGCCTTCGTCGGACAGGTCAAGGCTGCCCTCTCCACACCCGGATGACGTCGGACGCTACGCGATGGAACGCATCCGCAGACATTTCCGGCCGTTGGCGCCTTCTATACCGCTACCGACCCCTTTTCGCCCGCCGGTGAACCTTCCCCCTCCGACGGCAGTAGAAATCTGTACGCAACATCCTGAACAAGGTAGATTAACGGGTGTATGATGGATAGACTGCCGAAGTACAAGGCAAATTGGTTGTGACTTCTCGCTTGTTAGGAGGATATCGCCATGACACGGAAATGGAACTTGGTCGCCATTGCGTCGTTGGTGCTGTTATGGACGCCGATCTTGTCCGCCCAGGGCAGTTCGGAACCTGCCGGACAGGACCCCGCCAATCAGCGCGTGGCCATGCAGCAGCAGCAACGCCTCCAGGCATTGCAGCAGCAGATCGACGAATTGAAGAGCCAGCAGGATTCCCTGATCGAGCAGTTGAGGGTTATCCATGCCAGCGCCGTCAAAGAGAAAGCCACCGAGACCGCCGGCAAAGTCGAAAAACTCATCGCCGACCAGCAGGAAACTTTCCGCGCCAGGCTCGCTCAGCTCCAGCAACAGCAGCAGCGAATGACGCAGGGGATGCGGCAGCGAGCCGACCGGCCGCAGCGCGCCGGCCGTCGAGGCCGCAGCGCCCCCGATATGGAACTCAAGAGTTTCGACGGCCGCACCTACAAGCTCTCCGACTTTCAGGGCCGGATCGTCGTGCTCGAATGGTTCAACATGGAATGCCCCTTCTCCAAGTATCATTACGACACGAAGCCGACGATGGTGGAATTGGCCAACAAATATAAGGATAAGGAGGTCGTCTGGTTAGCCATCAACAGCACCAACCACACCAGCGCGGAGGCCAACATCGCGTTTGCCAAAGAGCACAAGCTACCGTTTCCGATCATTGACGACCGTTCGGGCCAGATCGGCCGGGCCTTCGGGGCGAGGACCACGCCTCATATGTTCGTCATCGACAAAGACGGCATAATCGTCTACCAGGGGGCGATCGACAACGCACCGATGGGCAAAGTGGAGGCCAACGTCGCGAACGTCAACTACGTGGACCAGGCCATCTCTCAGTTGTTGGCCGGCCAACCGGTGACCACACCGACCACGCCCCCCTACGGCTGCTCGGTCAAGTATCCAAATCCGTGAGGCGGACCTGATGCACTGTGACGGCCCGCCGTCACAGGAAACGAACTGTCCAAAACCGGATGGGCCCCTGGTTGCCGGGTCGCGTCGATCCCGATGAAACCGCTGGCAACCAGGGGCCTTCTTCTTTACAATAGGCCTCCCGAACACGCTCCGATGTCCGATGGAAGGATCGGAGAAGACAATTAACGCGAGAGAAAAGGAGGCTTGCGATGCAGCGACCGCCGACCCATCCCGCTATGTTGAGGCTTTTCGCACTCAGTGTCACCCTTCGTTTGCTCGGGCTGCTCACCGTAACAAGTGGGGTCGGTGCGGCCGAGAGGCTGACCTACCTCGATCTGATCGGTCGCCTGACCGACC
Source organism: Sedimentisphaerales bacterium (assembly GCA_035448545.1). Lineage (GTDB taxonomy): Bacteria > Planctomycetota > Phycisphaerae > Sedimentisphaerales > Anaerobacaceae > Anaerobaca. Next base: position 29,382 of record DAOTJE010000021.1, read on the forward strand.
TGGAGCATCTCGCGACTTTGCCTGAACCGGGCGAAAAGTGCGTGCAATGGTCGAGCTGGGACCGGCGCAGCAAATACGACGAGGCGTCCGGCACGTACATCGACTGGGACGCGAACGGCGACGGCGGCGGGATCATCCGCAAGGAAGGCGACGAACTCGTCTTCGCCGAGATGACCGGTCCCGGCGTGATCTGGCGCATCTGGTCGGCGCTGCCCAAGGACGGACACGTGAAGATCTATCTCGACGGGGCTGCCGAGCCTGTGGTGGACCTGCCCTTCATCGGGTACTTCAACCGGGAGAATGAGCCGTTCACGTATCCGGCCCTCGTCCACGAGGCCGCACGTGGACAGAACTGCTATGTCCCAATCCCCTTCCAGAAGTCCTGCAAGATCACCGCACAAGGCGACTGGGGTGCCTACTATCACTTCACGTATACGATTTACCCAAAGGGAACCACCCTGCCCACCTTCAAGCGGGAGCTTTCGCAGGCCGAGAAGGATGCGCTGGCCAAAGCGGATGAAATCCTGAGCCAGTGTGGGCCAGCGGGGCTGTCACAGCCGGGTGAACGAGTTGAAAAGCGCGACCTCAGCTCCAGCGGAGGCGGCACGTGTGTGATCAGCAGCCACAAAGGTCCCGGAGCGATCAAGACGCTTCGGCTGAAGCTCGATCCGCCGGCCGGGCCGGAAGACCGCGAGGCGCTTCGCGAGTGGACGATCCAGATCCGCTGGGACGGCGAGAGGTCGCCGAGCGTGTGGGCGCCGCTGGGTGACTTCTTCGGCACCGCGGCCGGAGCCAACGCCTATCGCTCGCTGCCCTGCGGTCTGACTGAAGACGGCTGGTGGTACAGTCACTGGTTCATGCCTTTCGCCTCCGGCTACGAGATCACCCTGGTCAACGACGGAGCCCCGTCGCGCAAGGCCCATCTGGAGATTGTGACAGTGCCACTCAAGGGCGACATCAGCCGGTACGGGCGGTTTCACGCCAAGTGGCATCGGGATGCGTTTTTGCCGGAAGATCCCGAACGACGGGCGATTGACTGGACGATGCTCAAGACACCGGGACGCGGTCGCTTCTGCGGCGTCATGCTCCACGTCTGGAACCCGCGCGGCGGCTGGTGGGGCGAGGGCGACGAGAAGTTTTTCGTCGACGGCGAAAAATTCCCCTCGACGTTCGGCACCGGCTCGGAGGACTACTTCGGCTATGCCTGGTGCGATCCGGCGCTGTTCGAGAACTGCTACCACAACCAGACGATCAGCATGAGCAACCGGGGTCACGTATCGGTCAACCGCTGGCACATCACCGACAACGTCCCTTTCCAGACGTCGTTCGAGGCTGCGATTGAGAAATACTATCCGAACGACAGGCCCACGCTGTACGCCGCGACCGCATACTGGTATCAGGCCGCCGAACAGAGCGATCCCTATGAGCCTGTCGGCGTCGAGCAGCGCACAGGCTACTGGACGCCGATCGAGACGTTCAAGGTCAAGGGTGCTCTCGAAGGTGAGAACCTCAAGGTCCTGGCCAAGACAGCAGGCAACGTCGCCCCGCAGGACATGTACGGCTTCGGACCCGAGTGGAGCAACGACACGCACCTGTGGTGGACCGACGCCAGGCCCGGCGCGACGCTGGACCTGGCGGTGCCCGTGCAGAAGGCCGGCGTGTACCGATTCAAGATGCAGTTGACCAAGGCCGTCGATTACGGCATCGCGCAGTTCTATCTCGACGACAGGAAGCTGGGCGATCCCATCGATCTCTACAACGACGGCGTGGTCGCCACCGGCGAACTGGACATGGGCCTGCACGAGCTGTCCGCCGGCGAGCACACGCTGAGGATCGAGATCGTCGGCGCCAACGGCAGGGCCGTTAAGAGCTATATGGTCGGGCTCGACTACGTGAAGCTCGAAGAGGCGACGCCTGCGTTCTATGTGCCCGAGGACCCGGACTACACGATTCTCGATTCGGCCGCCGATTCGGTCCGCTTCACCGTCGAGCGGACTCTGGTCGAGTACAAGGACAACCTGTCGAGCAAGTCCAGCTTCGTCGACAAGGACGGCAACATCATGGGCTGGCACGATTTCGGCAACCTGGAAGGACCGGGTTGGGCCGCCAACGCGGTCGGGGGCGCGTACGAACTGCACGCCTGGGCCCGGCACTACAGGGACCCGGCACTACAGCGTAAGGCCCTGTCGATCCTGGATCACGTCCTGACCGCCGGGTTCATCGACTACGAGACCGGTTTCGTCACGGGCTATCGCGAGACCACCACCGACCGCTTCTGCCTGAACTACCAGCACAAGGACAACTGGTTCTGCCCCGGCTCGATGGCCAAGATCGCGTATCAACTGCTTCTGTTCAGCGACGTCGTCGAGGAGCCACGCAGGAGCCGCATGCGTCAGGTCGCAACCAAGACGGCCCAGTGGATCGACAGGAACGTCAAGCCCACGCCCAACGGCTGGTATCCCAGACGCTGCCGACCTGACGGCGAGCATTTCCCGCAGAACGCCTACGGGGACGGCGACATTCTCTTCAAGAAGAGCGGCGACGGCCTGTTCACTCTCCAGCTCTATACGGGCCTGACCCGGCGACATCTGGCCGACTACACAGAGGCCATCCGCGCGAAGGTCAAGGTCTTCATGGATGCCGGTGGCTTCTTCGGAAGCATCAACCACGATACCTACGACGAGCATGAGTGCGTCGCGTACGCGGTGGCGTTTCGCGTTCTGCGAGACGCCGCATCGCTGCTGAAGGACGAGCAGGTCCGCGCCTTCGCCTACGACAAGTGCCTGGCCGGCATGGATCAGTTCAAGATGACCGAGGATCGCAACGGGGTCCAGACCAAAGGCCTGCTCTACATGGAGAGAAGCTGGGACACCGCCTATCTCTGGGAGAACGCCGAGGCGGCGCTGGCCTACCTTGAAGCCTACCGGGATACGGGCAAAGGGGAGTATCTGCTCGACGGCCTGACGATCCTTCGCGCCATCGCCAAGCATCACCAGCCAGACACGGGCTTCCTGACCGAAGGCGTCGACTGGAACAACCATGTGGGCAAGCAGCACCACTTCGACGAAGCCGAGTACGGCGATATCAAGTACACCGAGCCTTTCCTGAACAACCTGCACATCATCGAGCCGACGCTGCTGGCCGTCGAGCTGGGGGTGGCTGGTCCTGCCGTCAACGTCCCGTGAGTCTGATTCGCCTGACGTCCTGCGAAACGAGCAGGTGTGGCCGCTTCTCGATCCCCAGGATCTCGGCGTGCGAATCCGCCATCCGGCGATACCAGAGCGTCGCTTTCAGGTACACCTCTTGTCCGGCCAACCCCTCCGGCACCTGCCAGGAATACTTCTCGACGCGGGTCTCGCCCGGAACGAGGCGGTTCCCTACAATCCGGACCGCATTCCACTGGCCGAACGTCACCTTCCCCGCCGAGTCCAGGAAGACATCCTGGTAGATGCGGTCTCCCTCGGGCAATGAGTCCCTGGCCAGGGCCTGGCTGACGGAGCTATGTGTCGGGTACGCCTCCAGGCGGTTCGAGGTGATAAAGTAGCGATCGTTGGGGTCCTGCGGATTCGGCGGCACGGGGATGTGCTGGAGCTCGCGGCCTTCGGCGTCACAAACGGCCACGCGCAGCCAGACGTCCCGCTCTTCGGTCGCGCCGGTCGGGAACAGGTGGCCCGTCGCGATGTCGCCCACAGAAACCTCCAGTGGCACGATACTGCCGGCGGCGACGGCCTTTGCATCAAGGTGCAGCTTCACGGTGGCAGCACCCTCAACGAAGCTGCTGAACCCGCCCCCGAACCAATGGGCGTGGTTCCACGGCCGCTCGCGGCCCATCTTGGCGGGCTTGCCTTCTCGCGGCGGCATGTGGCAGAACTGGCAGACGATGTCGCGATCCGCATAATCGGTGTCGAGCCATTCGCGGTGCGTCGCCTTGACAAAGACGCCGAAGGTGTTCTGCTCGTTGTGACAGATGCCGCAAAGCTCAGCGCTCTCGAACAGTTCAAAGACCTGCGTCTTGTGATAGGGGGCCCATGGAAACTCCAGGTCGGCCCGCTTGGTGTTCTGCCCCGGCCCGGCGTCCACGCGATAGTTGTGGTTGACCGGATCACGCTGGGCGATGCCGGAGAGCGAATGGCAGAAGTCGCAGAACACGCCCCGCTCGGCGTCCTGCTTGGCTTCGGGAAGCGGGTTGCCCCCGGCCCGCTCGCGCGCCTCCCGCAGCGGACCGCTTGCCAGGCCCGTCCTGACCTGCCCCACCGTGCGGTACGAATCCATCCACGCCCAGGCGCGGTCCCAGAAACTGTCGGGCTGTTCAACCTCCGGCGGCGGCACCACATTCGAGAGAAACGCTGACGGGGAATGGCACCCCAGGCAGTCGGCCGCAAGGTCCTTCATCATCGGATCGCGCGAGGCGTCCTTGACTGCGTATTGAAAGTACTGGGCCTGGAAGAAGTCGCCCGTGTAGGCCCGGGACATCTGCGAACTCGACCAGTCGGCATACCGTTCCCAATGGCATCCGATGCAATCGTAGGGGTCGTCCCAGTGATCCATCGCATGCGTCTGTTCCTTCTTTGTCTTGTTGCCAGCCGGGCCGGCCAGCAGCAGCGCGCCGCCGCAGACCGACACGATGAGCACCGTCCAAGCGATTCGTTTGATGGAAAGCCGAGCGATCATGGAGACCTCCAGATTCCTTGCGAGGATTGCGTTCAGAACAGAAACTCGAACGTGAGGATGCTCTTGGCAACGACGTCATCCGCCTCGCCGCCCAGGCCGAAGCCGACTCCGACGTTCCAATGCGTCTTCCAGCTCGTGCGACCGGTGTAGTAGAGATCGAGCACCGGGAAGATGTAGTGCCCCTGTTCGCTGGAACCCTTGGGATCGGACAACTCACCGAGTTCGCCGTAGAACTCCAGGCCGGGCCGGATGTGCATGTCCGGCGTGTTCCACAGCCCATCGCCGGCGTCGTCGTAGTAGAATCCCGCCGCATATGCAAACTCGACGCCCTCTTCCACGTCGTCGCCACTGGTCTTCTTTTCGAGGATCGGGTTCAAGGCGATGCGGACCGGCCCGATGTCCTTCTCCACCACCAGACGAAATTCGAACTTCTCCGCGTCGTCGTAGTCCTTGTCGGGCAGGATGTACTCTCCATAGAGGGCCAGATCGACCGGCCGCTCGTACTTCTCATACAGACGGTAGCGAGCCAGCAGCTTCGACCGGACGTATTCGAAGCTCCCGCCCTGGGGGTCCAGGCAATCCGCGTAGTAACCCACCGTCAGCCGGTGAGACAGGCCGTACTCGACCTCGAAGGAATGGGCCCACATCTTCTCCCGCGACAAGGTCTCGTCGAAGTAGCCCATCTCCTCATCGCAAGAACCGATGTAGGTGGTCCAGTAGCTGACCTCAAGGGCGCCGGCGTCGGCGGTCTTGTACTCGTAGACGCGGAAGAACTGCCCCCGGGCAACCGCCGGGACAAGCAGGAGCAGCATTGCGATCCGGCCGAACCAGGAAATGGCGCGACGCCGTCGACATGTCTCGGTCTTACTGGATGGACATAGCCCATAATTCATACCGGACTCCTTCTGTATCGGGGCCTTTGAAGAGGCATGTCGCAAGATGCTGGCAGCGGCCGTCTCACCCAAATCTACGCCCGCTGGGAGATCTGAAACACTCGGATGCTCTGACGCAGAGGTTCTCATGCCGTCCCCAATCCGTGGTCCTGATTTCCTTTGCGTATCGCTCTTCGTCTAAGCTACAATCGCCACCAAGTCAATGGAATTCCCCCGAATTCTGCGGTATACGACGCGGGCATTCCACCCGTGATTCGTTGCGTGTGTTTACCGCCAGCGACAGAGGAGTCAGGAGAATGGAAAAGCAGCGAGTGATTACGACGTTATCGGTTGCCGTATTGCTGTGGGTGAGTCTCACGGGCGCGGGATATGCCGACGAACACCTGGTGCCCGCGGACAAGGGCTTCAATCCCTCCTATCTGCAAGGTCTGCGTGAACGCGGCGAGCGCGCCGTGTATGCGGCCGACGAGGCCGACACCCTCGGCATGCCCGTCGGCGGGATCGCGACCGGCCAGATGTACCTGCGCAGCGACGGCACGCTCGGGCTCTGGCACATTTTCAACAGGCACATCTTCACCGGCTACGGTGCCGAATGCTACCGCACGTATCGGCCCGACAGTCCTGTCGAATCGGGATTCGCAGTCTTCGTCAAGAGCAGCGACAGACAGACGCTCAAGCCCTTGAACCGGGACTTCGGCACGGTCGAATGCGCAATGGAGTATCCCATTGGGCTGGTCCGGTACCGGGCCGACGGCTTTCCGGTAACCGTGGAGATGGAGGCGTTTTCGCCGTTCATTCCGCTGAACGCGAAGGACTCCGCCCTGCCGGTAACGCTCTTCCACATCACACTGAAGAACACCTCCAACAAAGCACAGGAGGTGAGCGTGCTGGGCTGGCTGGAGAATGCGGTTTGTTTCCATTCGGCCCGGTCCCGCGGCGTGGCGCGGCAGACGGACATCGCACGGGAGAGCGGCCGAACACTGATCGTCCATACCGCCAAGGAGCCTCCGAAGGAACAAACACGGGCCCCTCGTCCCAAGATCGTGGTGATGGAGTTTGAGGGGCCGGACTACGGCAACTGGCAGGCGACAGGCGAAGCCTTCGGAAAGGGCCCCGCCCACGGCACGCTGGCGAACCAGCAGCCCGTCAGCGGCTTTCTCGGCGGCGGACTCGTCAACACCTATCTCAATGGAGACCGCCCCCATGGCACGCTGAGAAGCCCGGAACTGAAGATCGACCGCAGGTATATCAACTTCCTGATCGGCGGAGGCAGCCATGCCGACGAGACGTGCATCAATCTCATTGTCGACGGGCAGGTCGTCCGCACCGCTACGGGCAAAGACAACGAAAAGCTCGAATGGCACTTCTGGAACGTCGAGGACCTTCAGGGCAAGACCGCGCGGATCGAGATCGTCGACCGCCACTCCGGCGGATGGGGACACATCAACATCGATCAGATCGAACTGGCCGACGAGGCTTACGACGCGGATATGGGGCCGTTCGACAAGTTGCTCGACTACGGTTCGCTCGTGCTGGCGTTCGACGGGGCGGCAAGCACTTTCACCGATCGACTGCTCTTCATGGGCAAACCTTGTCCTACGGTCGAAACAGAAAGGATCGAGTTGACTCCGGGGCAGACGAAAACGTTTACGTTCGTCCTGACGTGGTTCTTCCCGAATCATCAGAACGGGCATGAATACGCCAACCGCTTCGACAGCGCGGCCGGCGTGGCGCATTACGTGCTCGACAACCAGGAGCGTCTCAGCGACCAGACAAGACTCTGGCACCGAACGTTCTACGAGGACAGCACGTTGCCCCGCTGGCTGCTGTTCCGGCTGCACTCGACCGTCGCCAACCTCGCCACCGGAACGTGTCAGTGGTGGAGAAGCGGACGGTTCTGGGCGTGGGAAGGCGTCGGTTGCTGCGAGGGAACCTGCACGCACGTGTGGAACTACGCGCACGCGCCGGCGCGACTGTTCCCTGAACTGGAGCGCAGCGCGCGGGAGATGCAGGACTTCGGCGAGGGGTTCGATCCCGACAGCGGACTGGTCGGCTTTCGGAGCAACCGGGCGTACGCCGCCGACGGGCAGGCCGGAACCATTCTGAAGGCGTATCGCGAGCACCTCTGCTCTGCCGATGATGCATTCCTCAAACGGAACTGGCCCCGCATCAGGAAGGCGCTGGAGTTCTCCATCGGACAGGACGGCGACGAAAACGGCCTGATCGAGAACAGCCAGCACAACACCTTCGACATCAACTTCGAGGGACCCAACACCTTCGTTGGGTCGATGTATCTGGCTGCCTTGCGCGCGGGCGAGGAGATGGCCCGCGAGATGGGAGATGACGCCTTCGCCCGGCGATGCAGGCGAATCTTCGAGAGCGGTTCGCGACTGACGATGGAACGGCTGTGGGACGGCGAGTACTTCATCCAGCTCGTCGATCTCGACAAGCATCCGAAACACCAGTACGGCAAGGGATGCCTGTCCGACCAGCTCTTCGGCCAGGGCTGGGCCCACCAACTCCGACTGGGTTATATCTACCCATCCTCCAACGTCAAGGAAGCGCTGCGGTCGATCTGGAAGTACAACTGGGCGCCCGATGTCGGCCCCTACAATGCAGCCTATCCCCCCGACCGCTGGTTCGCCCGGCCGGGCGAGGCGGGCCTGTTCACCTGCACCTGGCCCAAGAGCGAATACATGGCGGAGGGCGTGCTGTATCGCAACGAGGTCTGGACCGGGATCGAGTACCAGGTGGCCGGCCACATGGTGTGGGAAGGCATGGTCGACGAGGCGCTGGCGATCTGCCGCGCTGTGCACGACCGCTACCATCCCGCCAAGCACAATCCCTTCAACGAGGTCGAGTGCGGCGATCACTACGCACGGGCGATGGCCAGTTGGGGCGTCTTCACCGCCCTGTGCGGATTCGAGTACCACGGACCCAAGGGCTGCATTCGTTTCGCCCCGCGGATGAGCCCGGAGGATTTCAGAGCCGCCTTCACCGGCGCAGAGGGCTGGGGCCTGTTTGTGCAGAACCGCTCGAACGCCGCGCAGCGTGAGCGGATCGAGTTGCGCTGGGGGCTGTTGAACCTCAAGAGCGTGGCTTTTTGTGTCCCACCGGAGTGGAAAAACGTGGACATCGAGATCCGTTGCGAAGGCAAGACATTGCGCTGCACGCATTCTCTGGACGCCGGAGAGCTTCGAATCGAGCTGGCAGAACCCGTGCGGCTTTCCGCAGGCCAGGCACTGGACATCGCAATCCGTCGCTGATCTTCTCGAACCATGCCACTGTACCAGCGGATGGCAATCTCCACCGTGTAACTGATTTCAGAATAAGCTGTTACAGAGGTTTAATCGCGTAAGGCATGCAACATCGGATTCTTTCGGCATCCGCTCACGGAACATATGCGCCTTCGCGCCATGGGCTTTTTTTATACCCATATGCCTGGCCCCCTCGTATACTGATGCGACTCTGTGACACACGAATGAAATGCGAAATCACCTAACTGCTTCGGGAGGAAAAGAACGATGACACAGTCACGTGGACTCAAGAAGACATTGGTCTTGTCGGCACTCTGCGTGCTCGGCCTTGCAGTGGTGGGCCCTGCGGCCGATCCGATGACAATGGTTCCGTCCGGAAGCCTCTTCTGCGTCCGGATCAACAACCTGGACGGGGCACTGGGCCAGATCGACATGTTCCTGACGGGCCTGTTGCCGTTCGGAGTTTCGATGCCCGTCAAGGCGCAGTTGGCGCAGTTCCTGGGCGGCCCACAACCCCAGGGCGTCAACATGGCGGGCGGCTTCGTCCTGTTCGGCCCGCTTCCCGGCGGTGATCCCGATCCCAGCCGCATCGGACTGCTCGTTCCGGTCAGCAGCTATCAGCAATTCGTCTCGGGCAACCCCAACGTAGGCCAGCCCAATGCCCAGGGAATCTCACAGATCGGTCCCGAGGGCGCTCCCATGCTGGCAGCCGTCGAGGTCGGTGGATACGCCCTGGTCAGCACGATCGGAAACGAAGAGGCCCTGACCACGTTGAAGGCCTCCGGTGCCGGGTCCTCGACCTTGGCAAGTGCCTTGGATGCGGCGGAACTGAAGCAATCAGGCAGCGCGCCGGTCTGGATTTACGCCAACGTCGAACTGGCCGGCCAGCTCTTTGGCCCAATGCTCCACGCCAAGATCGAGGAGGCCAAGCAGACCATGCAGGCGATGGAGGCCCAGGGCCAGGGCGCGATGGCCAAACAGGCCACGGCCAACATTGAGGCGTCCGCCGCCATGCTCGACACGCTGATGAAAGAAACCAAGTACCTCAGCATCTCGCTGACGCCCAGTGTCGACAAGATCGTCGCCAGCTTCGTGCTGGCCAGCGTGCCCGGCTCAGGTATGGCGCAGATGTTCCAGGGTGGTTCTTCCAGCGCCAACAAGCTCCTCGGCTACATGCAGGACGGGGCCGCCGTCAACTTCGCCGGATCGATGAACAGTCCCCTGTGGCAGAAGCTCAACGAGGCCTACATCGACCTGATGCCGAAGATGATGGGTGAAGGCGCCTCCGCAGACGATGTCGCATCGCTTAAGAAGATGATCACCGACGCGATGGGCGCGTTCGGAGGGGCCATGGCCGGCTCCATGTCCGTGGACACGAACAGCAAGCCGCCCTTCCGGGTAACCTATGTGGCAGATCTGAAGGACCCCGCGAAATTCTCTCAGCTCATGGACCAGGCCGCTCAGTTGTTGACCACCGGATCGGTGGGCAAGTTTTACGAACAGATGGGCATGCAATGCACGTTCGCTCTCAAGAAGAATGCCTCGACCCATGCGGGCGTGCCCATCGACACCGTCACCTTCGGTCTGAAGGGCACCAGGCCCGATGCACCGGAGACCCAGATGATCAATGCCCTCTATGGTGATGGGTTCGATATCCAGATGGCGACGGTGAACAACCAGCTCGTCTACGCCCTGGGCCCGGATGCACAAAGCGCCGTGCAGAAGCTGATCGATCAGGCCAAAGCGGGCGGCCCGAAGCAGGTCGCCGGCGAGGCGAAGGCCGCCCTGGCAATGATCCCGGGCGCCGACAAGGCCGATTTCTTCATGTCACTCAACGTCCTGCGTGTGATGAAGATCGCCAGCGCGTTTGCGCCGATGCCCCTGCCCCAGACAGACATCCCCAGCCAGAGCAGCATCGCGGTCGCCGGCAATGCCGGCGGCGGCAAGATGACCGTCGACCTGGCCGTTCCGAAGCAGCACGTGCAGGAGATCATGGCCGTCGCGATGCAGATGCAGCAACAGCAGATGCAGCCGTAAACCACCAGTCTGTACACTTCTCTCGTCGATCTGGAGCGGCGTCGAGCCCGGCGTCACTTCAGGTCGGCGAGAGTTATGATACTACCCACTCCGGCACGAAGACAGCGATTCCCAAAGTACTTCAGGAACAGGTCCTGTGCCTTCTCGCCCGTGCAATGGGTGGGCGCTACGTATCGAACACCGAACTCTTTCAGAGTGCGGATGACCTGTTCGATCTGACCCTCCGTGGCCCACCCCAGATGGAAACCTCCCACCACCAACAGGATGTCTTCCTCATGCAGAGCCCGCACCCGCTCTACGATCTTCTCCACCCCGGGATGAGCGCAGCCGGTCAGGATGACCAGCCCCTTCACAGTGCGGACGACCAGGGCCTGTTCGTAGACTTGCCGGCCCATGCGTCCGGTGGAATACACACAAGCACAAATCTCTCGCGGTGATTCCACCTCGACAACGGCGGCACCATAGCCCCGCACGGTTTCCTTGAAGCGCTTCGGGAAAGACTCCAACAGGAAGACGTCCACCTTCGGATGGACCGTCAGGAAACCCACGAGGCCGCCTGTATGGTCGTCGTGGGCGTGCGAGAGGAACACGGTGTCGATGGCATTGGGATCCACTTCCATCAAAGCCATGTTGTCCAGAAGCAGCGTCCCATCGCTTCCGGTATCGAACAGGATCGTCTTGTCCGGTCCCGTCACCGTCGCCGCAAATCCCCAGGCGGTCTGGAGCCGGTCGTCGAAGGGATTGTTGTCGTGAACGATTGTCACGGTCAGGCTTTTCAGGGCCGGCGTCTCGGCTTCCCGATGGCCTTGTCTCATAGTTTCCGTCTCCCCTGTGCCCTGTAATGAATCCCCGATCACGACCAAGCCCCAAACCACACACGCCGCCGCCACCGGCACACCGACGTGAGCCGCCCCGGACATTTCCCCTCTCCTTCCATATGGCCCTCAGCCCGTTGTGTCCTGATACGCGGCACGGAGCCGCGACAGCTCCGTCTTCAACTCGGCGATGACCGACGCGTATGTCGGGTCGTCATAGACGTTTCGCATCTCCTGCGGGTCCTTCTGGAGGTCGTAGAGCTCCCATTCATCGATGTCATGGTAGAAATGGATGAGCTTGTAGCGCCGGGTCCGAACACCATAGTGACGTTTGACGCTATGCTCGGCCGGGTATTCGTAGTAGTGGTAGTACATCGAGCGGCGCCAATCCCCTGGCGTGCGGCCGGCCAGAATGGAACGCAGCGAACGACCCTGCATATCCGCGGGCACCGGCACACCTGCGTAGTCCAGGAACGTCTCGGCGAAATCCAGATTCAGAACGATGTCGTCGCTGACCGAGCCCGGTCGAATCTCTCTCGGATAACGCACCACCAGCGGCATGCGCAGCGATTCCTCATACATGAACCGCTTGTCGAACCAGCCGTGGTCGCCCAGATAGAACCCCTGGTCGGAGGTATAGATCACGACCGTATCGTTCGTCAGGCCGGACTGGTCCAGATAGTCCAGGAGCCGGCCGACGTTGTCGTCCACCGAGGCGACGCACCGCAGATAGTCTTTGATGTACCGCTGGTATTTCCAGCGTACGAGGTCACGCCCCTGCAGATTGGCTTTCTGGAAGGCTTCGTTCTTCGGTCCATAGGAGACGTCCCACCGGGCCTTCTGCTCGTCCGTCAGGTTCTGTATCGGCGTCAGTTTCAGATCGTGGGCGGTCAGCGTCTTCTCGATGCTCATGTCCGACTCTTTGGCCGCACGCCCGCGACCGGAATAGTCGTCGAACAGCGTATCCGGCTCGGGGATCGTCCGGTCGTCGTACATTGTCAGGTGGTCCGGACCCGGCTCCCATCGCCGGTGCGGCGCCTTGTGATGGAACATCACACAGAAGGGCTTGTGCCCGCTGCGCGCCTTGAGCCAGTCGAGACAGCGATCCGTGATGATATCGGTGACGTAGCCGGTATACTTCTTCCTCTGGCCCATTTCGATCATCTCAGGGTTGTAGTAAACCCCCTGCCCCGGCAGGATGTTCCAGTAATCGAATCCCGTCGGATCGGTCTTGAGATGCCACTTGCCGATGATCGCGGTCTCGTAGCCGGCCTGTTGCAGCAGCTTGGGGAAGGTCTGCTGGGCGCCGTCGAACTCCTGCGCGTTGTCGGTGACGCCGTTGAGGTGGCTGTACTTGCCGGTGAGGATCACAGCACGACAGGGCGCGCAAATGGAGTTCGTGCAGAACGCGTTGTCGAAGCGCATCCCCTCCTTGGCGATGCGATCCAGGTTGGGCGTCTCGTTGATCCTGCTCCCATAGCAGCTCATGGCGTGGGACGCGTGATCGTCGGTCATGATGAAGATGATGTTGGGCCGCCTGGTCGTCCGGCCCGCCGTTCCCTCCCCTGCCGCACAACTTGGCCAGACCGAAAACGCCCCGGCTGAGCCGGCCAGCACACCCAGGGTCTTGAGAAACTCTCTTCTGCTTTGTCCTTTCACGATCGGTCCTTTCCGGTCAACCTGGCTTGTGGACCATGCCTCAGGGCCCGCAGGCGCGTACCGAGAGTGCGGACAGTATACCACCTCCGATCACCCCACAAAACCTTCGTCATGGCTCGGCCGCACGAAACCCCGTCTTGGCAATGGGATACGGGGTGGCCGCCTGACGTGTGAAGCGGGGGAATGGCAAGAACCGCTTGAGCACCCGAGCACGTACAGTATAATGGCGGCGGTCGCTAGGGGTGACCGGTCGAAGAGACCGGCCTGAGAGAAAACCCTCCGAACCTGATCAGGACAGCCGCTCGGGTGAATGAACCGGGCGAACATGCCTGCGTAGGAAAGCGATAGAAAAGGCGCTATCACCGACGTGCGACGAATCGCTTCCTGCGGGAGCGATTTTTTTGTTGGCACCAGGAGTTCAGACACATGGCAACGCAATTGCAGCAAGCCCGGGCCGGAACGATCACCGAGGCCATGAAGTTCATCGCCGAGGTCGAAGGCGTCAATCCCGAGACGATCCGGGCGGAAACCGCGGCGGGACGACTGGTTATCCCCGCCAATACGCTCCATTTGAAGGCCAACCTCAAACCGATGGGAATCGGGCGGGTCCTGACCACCAAGGTTAACGCCAACATCGGCACCAGCAGTGCCCGGTGCTCCGTCCAGGCGGAGATCGAGAAAATGGACGCGGCCCTGTCCGTTGGCGCCGATACGATCATGGACCTGAGTACCGGCGGCGACCTCGACGCCGTTCGCCGGGAACTGCTGGCTCACTGCCCCGTCGCCTTCGGCACCGTGCCCATCTACCAGGTCATCGAGGGCCGGGAGGTCGAAGAGATCGACAACGACATCCTTCTGAAGACGATCGAGAAGCAAGCCCGTCAGGGCGTCGATTTCTTCACGATTCACGCCGGACTGCTACGCGAGCACTTGCCGCTGCTCAAGAACCGTGTGGCCGGGATTGTCAGTCGCGGCGGCGCCCTGCTGGCGAAGTGGATGCTCCATCACAACAAGCAGAACCCGCTCTACGAACTGTTCGACGAGCTGTGCGACATCATGGTCGAATATGACGTCTGCTTCTCTCTCGGCGACGGGTTGCGCCCGGGCGCCATCGCCGACGCCACCGATGAAGCCCAGATCGCCGAGTTGCAGACGCTCGGGGAGCTGACGCAGCGGGCCCAGGAAAAGGGCTGCCAGGTCATGGTGGAGGGACCGGGCCACGTCCCCTTCGATCAGATTCAGTACAACATGGAAATCCAGCGGAAGATCTGCCACGGGGCGCCCTTCTACGTTCTCGGTCCGCTGGTGACGGACATCGCGCCGGGATACGACCATATCACCAGCGCCATCGGGGGCTGCGCCGCCGCCTTCTACGGCGCGTCCTACCTGTGCTACGTGACGCCACGCGAGCACCTGGGGCTGCCCGACGCCGACGACGTTCGAGCGGGTGTGGTTGCCACCAAGATCGCCGCACACGGCGCGGACGTGGCGCGAGGCTTGCCGGGCGCCGCCGAGCGGGACCGCCGGCTGAGCGTGGCGCGCGCCAATCTGGACTGGAAGGCGCACATCAGCGAATCGCTCGATCCGGCGACCGCCGATCGCATGCACCGCGAAGCCCGCGGCCAGATCGAAGGTGGCCGGGTCGATTCGGCAGACTTCTGCTCGATGTGCGGCCAACACTGGTGCAGCGTGCGAATCAACCGGCAGGTGCGGGAGGCCATCCGCCAACAGCCTTGCGACGCGTCGCCGCACGAGACCAGCGTCACGTCCGCATCGAGTCCAGCTCGATGATGGCGATCGGCAGGAAGATAAACAGGGGTACCCAGGGCCAGAATTCCGGCATGATGCGGGCAAACACAACCTCCGCTGCCAGCATCTTGCAGACGAACGTGGTGATGTAACAGGCCACCGTCAGCACGAAGCTCACCAGAATGGCCGACTTCATGGCCCGCGGATCGCGACAGATCAGCACGGGCAGACTGACCATGAGCATGGTCAGGTTGATCAGCGGATCGGTGATCCGAAAGTGGCGCTGGCTGGTCAGTTGGGCCACGTCCTTGATCTTGGTCTTCTGTGCCGCCAGTGCCGCCAACTGCCGGGAACTGAGCAAAGCGTTGTATCCCGACATCTGGCGAACGGCAATATCCTTCGGCAGGAGGTCCGGTGCCTGATACGAAGCCACCGGCTGGGCGTCTGCGGCGTCCGTCGCGTCGGTCCCGACGTAAAGTCCGTTGACCAGGTCCCAGCTTCGCGTCTGGGGGTTGTACACCGCCGCGTCTGCGGAGATGCGTCCGGTCACCTTCCAGACCCCCGGACGGTTCGGATCGCTCTGCCGCGTCAGAATGGTCGGCGAGTCAAGGGTCAGCGTCTCCATTGAAAACTGACGGGAGCAGATCAGCGATCCCTTGCCGTCGGTGAGGAACCACACCGCGAACGATTCCTGTCCGGGCAGGTCGTCCTCGTCCCGGACCAGCTTGTCGCTGATCGTCGGGATCAGCACCTCCTGGTTGGCGACGGACAGGCCCGTGAACACAATGGCCAGAACGAGAATGGGCCCGACGATGCGCTTGGCGCTGACGCCCGAAGCAATCATCGCCACCAGTTCGTTGGACCGGACCATCCGGCCCAGCGCGAACGCCGCCGCGACAACCGTAATCACGCCGGCGGTATCACGAAAGTAGAGTGTCGTGCGCGTGGCGTAGAACAGCACGATGTGGCAGGTCATCGCCCACGTGCCGCGTGAGGCGTGCTCGGCGAATTCGTCGATGTTGACGAACAGTTCGATGATGATTCGCAGCCCGATGAGAACGCAAAACGCGATCACGTAGCCGACCATGAAGTTTTTCGCGGTGTAGCGATCCAGGATCTTCATCGCTGCGATTCTCACATCCTTTCTGTCATCCCGGCGCCAGGATTGGCCTCAGGTCCTTGCCAGGCGGCGATAGATGGCGGCCGCCAGCACCGTCAGGGCGGCCAGTCCCGCCCACATAATGGTCGCGCCGGAGAGCCCTTCGGCACCCAGGTTCCCTGTGAGGCGCTTGCCGCTGATGATCGTCACGACCAGCACCGCCGCCGGCACGCAACTGGCGCCGAAGGCGCTGAGCAGGTGGCCGCCTCGGTTGATGATGCCCAGCCCGATGCCGATCAGGATCATTGGAACGCAGCCGATGCCGAACACCAGCCGTGAGTTCATTTCCGCTTCGATGTCCACCAGGGTGCGGCGGATTTCCCTTTCAAGCTGTTTCTGCAGCGACGCCAGCATCGAGGTCGGCGGGCCCTGCAAAACGGCCGCCGCCCCTTGCGGAACGACCGTCTCCAGCACGCCGGCGCGATGGAGGCTCTGCTGGAGTGGCGCCGGCAGCGCCAGTCCGGAGACGATGTGGCGAACGACAAGCCGCTCGGTGACTTCGACTTTGGGGCTGTACAGATCCAGACTCAGACCCGGGCCGGCCAGATCGTCATCGACGCGGAGGGTGGCCCTGTCACAGCGCAGGGTCTGGAGGTGCTTGCCCGAGACGCTGTCGTACTCCTCCACACGAATCGGGCCGAGAAGGTCGATGTTGCCTTCGTCGCTCAGCGCGCAACGGGACGCCGTAAACCGGACGGATCGCTCCCGGCCTCGCAATTCATACCCCCTCTCGGCCGACGACCTCAACGCCTCGCTGAGATTCTTCGCCAACGCCTCGGTCGCCAATTGCCTGTAGGCAGCCCGGGCGACCTTGCCGACCGGATCGAAGAGCATCAGGTTGGCACGAATCCGCTTGATCTCATCGACCTTCTTGAACTTGATGTCATCGCCCAGCAGAGAACCAAAATCAGCCTGGAACGATCCATAGTCCATCGTCACCCCCGTGCCGCCCGCCTGGGCCATCTGGTGCAGCCCGTACACCTCCAGGGTGACCTGATTGGCATTCTCCTGCGAATCAAAATGAACGCGGGCGGCCTCGGCGGTGCGGATTTCCCGGATCGCTCCGCGCTCGGACTGAACGACGACAATTCCGGACAGCGTATCCCCTTTCGGATCGACGTTGTCCGCATAGATGAGAAAGCGTCCATCGGGAGGCATCTTGTAGAACCCCCGCCGCTGGATGTTGCGAAAGAGAATCTGCTTGGCGTCCGCTTTGAGCGACTTCTCCGCCAGATGGACGAAATAGGGCATCACATGGAAGCTCAGCAACAGATTGGCGATCGCCACGAGGATCGCCAGCACCAGCCCCGGGTAGACCATCGTGAACAGACTGACGCCGCTCGCCCGGCACGCATCCAGCTCATTGTCGCTGGCGAAGCGCCCATACGTCAGAGCGGAGGCAAACAACGCCGACATGGGAAGCACGAACGTCAGCGTGATCGGCATGAAGTACAGCAGGATGTGAAGAACCTGTCGAGGGCCCACCCCGTATTCCTGCACCGGGCCCAGCACGCCGCCCAGACTGAGGATCAGCGTCAGGCCGATGGTCGCCAGCAGGAAGACCCGAGACAGCTCGCGAAACACGTATCGTTGCAGCGTAAAAACCATACTCAGGACCGCTTTTCCATCATCCCGTTCGTGGCTGCCGTTCCATGAGGCGCGCGGCGCGTCGGGCCATCGGTCTTACGGTCTCGATGCGACGCTGGTTGCCGTAACCTCGAACGGATCGATGTCCTGAATCCTCTCTGCATAGATCCGGTGTGGATACTTCGCCAGCAGCGACGCGCCATAGCGTTCCATGTGATCCTTGAACCGTTGCGTCGTCAGGGCCGACTGGACCTGATTCTTCAGCGAATCGGAGTACGGGCGCATCTGCGCCGGCGTCTTCTCGAGGATCTTCACCACGCGCCACTTGATCCCCTCGTCGAAGAACCCCTTGACAGGCCCGATGATGTCGTTCGGCTCACCCCTCCAGAGTTCGTTCCAGAAGACCCCTTCGCTCGACGGATACACGTTGTGCTCGGGTTCCCCGGCTCTCAGAGACTGCTCGGCCTTGAGGGCGGCGAACGCCACTCCGCCCTCGAGCGATTTCTTGACCTGCTCGGCGGTGGGCAGGTCCTGGCACCAGATCTGATCGATCTTCAGGGTGGCCTCCGCCGCGAACCGCTCCGGGTTCTGATCGAAGTAGGCTTTGATTTCCTCGTCCGTCGGCGCCGGCACCTCCTTGTACTGGTCCGTTCGCATCTTGCCGAGAATGGTCATGTCCTCGCGGGCCCGGATGTCGCGAATCAACTCGTCCTTCTTGTCATAACCGCGGGCCACCGCTTCGGCCTCCACGATCGTCGGCTCCAGGCCGCGATTCAGCAGCTTCTCCACCCCGGCCGGGGTACTCAGGTCCTTCGATCGCCCGGGCGGTGCGATCTCGTTCAACGTCTTGAACCAGTCATACAGCGTAAACTGCCCACCGGTGTACGTCGCCAGAACAATGTCTCTTTCGTCGCGGCTCAGCTCCGTCTGAATCTGATGATTCGTGATCCAGAACACGGTGCGGCCGCGTGGCTCCACCGGCTGCGTCAGAAGACGCTGATGAATCTGAGCGGCCCGCGCGAAGTTTCTCTCGACTTTCTTGACCTCGAATTTCTTGAGCAGCTCGGCGTACAGCGCCTGATAAACCGGCTGCCATTTCGTCGACAACACCTTCATCCGGGCCTGTTCCGGAGTAAGGTTCGGATCCGCCTTGATCTTCTCATCAATCTCCTCCTGACTGACCGGAACATGCTCCCGGATATAGTCGCCAAGGAACGCCTGCGTGAGCTTGCGCTGTCTGTACCGCTCCACGGATGCGGAGACCGCTTCATCCGCTGCGTACCCCAGCGCGCGTCCCTCGAGAACCATGGCCTTCTCCATGAGCATCTCGCGCAGGACGGACTGGGCGGTGACAGGCTCCTGCGGACCGGCGGACCCGTCGCGCTGTGGCCGAATGCTCTGCGACAGCCGCTCTGTCAACTCGCCCCTGGTGATCGAATCGTCCCCGATCGTGGCCACGATCAACGACGGGTCGGCGGACACTCCGCCGTTCTCAGGCCCAACCTTCGACGGACGACAACCGGCCAGAAAAACGGCTCCGATCGTCACGACGGCAACGAACAAAAGGATACGCGATGTGTGTTCTGTCTTCATACCCTTTCTTCCCCATGGTTCACACCGGTGCCGTGTCACCCGGAGACCCCGGCCCACCGCGGCCGATGCTCGTGTGCGGGCCCTTCGGCGCCGGACTCTCAATGGATGACCTTGTTCAGCGGATACGTGATGATGCCCGACGCCCCCGCGCGTTTCAACGCGGGAACCAGAGCCCGCTCCACCTTGTCGTCGACGATTACCTCGATCGCCACATAGCCCGAGTCCGCCAGGCTGGACACCGTCGGGCTCTTCTCTGCCGGCAACACCTTGAGGACGGCGCTCAGGTCTTCCTTGCGAACGTTCATCTTCAGCCCCACCTTGCGGCGCGCCTCGATGGCCGCCTGGAGCAGGATGGCGATATTCTCGATTTTCTCTCGCTTGAAAGCGTCTTCCCAGGCCCGGCAATTGGCGATCAACCGCGTCGTCGAGACGATGACGGTGTCGATGATCCGCAGGTTGTTGGCACGCAGCGATGTCCCCGTCTCCGTCAGCTCGACGATGGCATCGACCAGACGAGCCTTGACTTCCGT
The DNA here is from genome assembly GCA_035448545.1 of Sedimentisphaerales bacterium. Classification (GTDB taxonomy): domain Bacteria; phylum Planctomycetota; class Phycisphaerae; order Sedimentisphaerales; family Anaerobacaceae; genus Anaerobaca. Next base: position 49,332 of record DAOTJE010000021.1, read on the forward strand.
CGCACCCCAACTGAACTCGACCTTGACGTCGATGCCCCGGTCGGCAAAGTACCGCCGCGTGACACCGATCAGTTCGGTGGCGACGATTCCCCCCTGGAGTTCCTCCGGTCGAGTCACCTTCGACTCATTGGGAACCGCCAGGACCCATCGCGCCGGGTTGCTGGTGGCTTTGCTGTAAGGCAACTCGCAGACCTCAACGACCTCGCAGTTGTTCTCCGTGATCCAATCGAAACCGGTGATACCGGCGTCCAGCACACCGTCTCCCACGTAGCGGCCCATCTCCTGCGCCCGCAGATAGACCGGGGCGATCTCCTCGTCGTCGATCGACGGCAGGTAGCTCCGTCTCGAATCGGAGATATCGAACCCTGCCTTGGCAAACAGTTCCACCGTAGCCTTCTGCAGACTTCCGGCGGGAATACCCAGTTTCAAGATTCTCTCGGCACTCATCTGATCCATGTCGTACCCTCGTGCGCTTCGGCGGGCACCGGCTCGGCGCGCCGCAGCCCCACAGATCATTTCTTCGCTCTCGCCACGCGCGCCGTTTTCGCCTTCTTGCGCGGGGCCTTCTTCTTGGCGAGCTTGGGCGATTCGCTTTCCCGCCGAAGCAGTTCGTAGAACTCGTAGGCATCCTTGGCCGCGATCTGACGGCTCAGAAACCCCTCGATATCCGATTCGTCCGCTTCCGGACTGACCACCTCATGCTGCTTGAGATAATCCATCATCGGTCCGGTTAACGGAATAGCGTGACCTTGCAGAGACGTCAACATGCAATAGCCGACCACATACGCGTCCATCCCGTCGAGGTGTTCCAGGGCCTGCTTGGCCGGACGCTTGCCGAGCTTCTTGAGGTTCTGAAGACTCAGCGTGTGGTACTCGTCGAAGACGGCCCGCAAGGCCGTCGTCAGCGCAGAGGCCGTCTCCCGACTGGCCTCCGTATCTTCGTGCAACACCTCCACGATTTCCTCGACCCGCGAAACACGCAGATCGTTCCAATCCACAAAGGTCTCCCGGAAGCATTTCATCGCCCGCTGTGTGGCGGTCTCGCTCAGCCGCTCGCTGACGATGCCGTGAATCAGGGCCTCGATCGGATCGTCATAGCTGACCTTCTCCACCTTCGGATGGGCACGTTTGAGCGCGCGATAAAGCTTCTGCAGCCGTTGTGCGTATTCCTTGCTGTTCTTCATGGCCTTTCCAGATGATCCTGCGGTCCGTGAGCCGCACTTGGGGACCCCGCACGGCAAAGCATAGACACCCCTGTCCTCCCGTCGTGCATCAGATATCCGGAGTGTCCGCCTGGCCCGATTCGATCTCCCGGCGGCGACGCTCGTTCGCCACCTGGTCAATCAGTCGCATCGTCTCCAGGGTCTTGTGAAAACGCTCGTCGCGGTGAAAACGCAACACCGGGCAGAACTTGCTCTCCAGGGCCGCTCCCACCAGCGACTGAACACGCTTGGTGGCATGGTCGAGCGCCGTAAACGTCTTGTTCTTGTCCGCATCGCTCGAAGCCAGGACGCTCAGGTAGACCTCCGCCATGCGCAGATCCGGTGCCATCTCCACCCGCGTGACCGTGATGAGACCCGCAATGCGAGGATCGCTCAGATGATTGGCGATGGCGTCGCTGACCACCTCCTTCACCACACGAGCCACTTTTTCCTGCCTTCGGGTGGGCATACCGCCGTTTCTTCCTGTACGGGTCGTCAAGACACGGCTCATGAATCCAGGGTCCGGGCCACCTTGACGGTTTCGTAGAACTCCAGGGTGTCGTCTATTTTCAGGTCGTCGAACCCGGCCAGCTTGATGCCGCACTCAAGTCCGGCTTTCACCTCGCGGACATCGTCCTTGAAATGCTTGAGGGACTCCAGCGACAGGTTGTCTCGAACCACAATATTGTTCCGGATCAGACGAGCCTTGGCACTCTTGAGTACCACACCGCTGTTGACATAGCAGCCGGCGACCGTCCCGATTCGGGAGACCTTGAACGTTGCGCGGACGACCGCCCGACCGAGGGTTCTCTCCTGCTCCTCCGGTTCGAGCAAACCGGCCATAGACTTCCTCAGGTCTTCCGTGATGCGGTAAATCACGTTGTACAGCCGGATGTCCACCCCTTCCGCCTCCGCCGTCTTGGCGGCGCGTTCATCGGCCACGACATTGAACCCGATGATGATCGCGTTCGACGCCTCCGCCAGCAGCACGTCCCCTTCCGTAATGCCCCCCGGCATGGCCTGGAGAATGTTGATACGGACCTCGTCGACGCTCAACTCCGAGAGGTACTTCTTCAGGACGTCCACGGATCCCTGCACGTCGGCACGGACGATCAAGTTCAACTCCTTCACATTCCCCGCCTCGATCTGGCTGAACAGGTTGTCCATCGTCACCTGGGTCCGCTCCGCCAGCGATCTCTCACGGGCGCGGAGTCGATTTTCTTCGGCCGCCTCCTTGGCCCGATTGATGTCGTCGAGGCAGTAGAACCGGTCGCCCGCCTGCGGGACACCGTTGAGACCGCTGACCTCCACCGGCATGGAACTTGTGGCGGTCTTGATCTTCTTGCCGTAGCTGTTCTTCATCATCTTGACGCGGCCATAGGTGTCGCCGGCCAGGATGACGTCTCCCTTGTTAAGCTGCCCTTCTTTGACGAGCAATGTCGCCACCGGTCCCAACTGCGGCGACATCTTGGCCTCAACGACCCAGCCGGTCGCGGGAATGGTGTCATCGGCCTTCAGGTCCATCAGCTCGGCCGTGTAGTCCAGCGCTTCGAGCAGATCCTCGACGCCCTGTCCGGTGGTGGCGCTGGTCTTGACCACTTCCGTGTTGCCACCCCACTCCGTCGGGGTCAGATCATGCTCGGCCAATTGGGCATAAATGCGGTTGATATCGCAACCCGGCAGGTCGATCTTGTTCAAGGCCACGACGATCGCCACGCCGGCCGCTTTGCTGTGCGCGATCGCTTCGACCGTCTGCGGCATCACCCCATCGTCGGCCGCGACCACCAGAACCACGATGTCCGTCATGTTCGCTCCACGGGCGCGCAGGGCCGTGAACGCCTCGTGTCCCGGCGTATCAAGGAACGTGACGGTCTTGTTATTCCAGGTCACCTGGGAGGCGCCGATATGCTGGGTGATGCCGCCGGCTTCACCGGCCGCCACATGGGTGGACCGAATCTTGTCCAGCAGGCTGGTCTTGCCATGATCGACGTGCCCCAGCATGGCGGCAACGACCGGACGCCGGGTGAGATGGGCGCGTTCGCGTGCTTCGAATTCTTTGCGAATCTCTTCCTCCACCGTACTCCTGCGCACAATCTCCAGCTCGGTCTCGAATTCCAGGGCGACGAGTTCGGCGGTTTCGTTCGAGATCACCTGGTTCGCCGTCACCATGGTTCCCTGCTGCATCAATTTGGCGATAATGTCGGCCGCCTTGACCGCCAGAGCCGCCGACAGGTCCTTGACTGTGACCGGCTCACTGACCGTGGCTTTTTTCGGTCGTCCGGCGGCCGCCGCTTCCCGCTGTGCCTTGGAGGCAATCTTCCGGGACGGACGCAGCCGCAGACCTTCGCCGCCTGCGGCGCTGAGTCGTGCCTGCCGCTCGTCAAGGTCTCGCTGCCGCCACTTCCCGCGGAGCTTTGGCTTCTTGCCGATTTCCTCGTCAACGCCTTCCTTTCGGCGTCCGTGGGTCCTCTCCTTGTGGTGTTTGCCGCGTTTCTTGTCGGCTTCCGTCGGAGCGATCAGATCGGCGCCTTTTTCCTTGTTCCTGTACATCAAGGGCTCGGTGATTGCGCCGTCGTGCCGTGGCCGCAGACGCGGACGCGGGCGTGGGCGGTCCAGCGGTTCCGGCGCCTCCACGCGAACCACCTGCGGCCCGCTGAGGATAGCCGGTCTGGGCTTGCCGAGCATGGGGCCCGCAGGCAGAACCTCAATCTCTACTTTCTTGGTTTCCACCACGGGTGCCCGGGGGGGCACCTCCACGACCACCGGTGGTTCCGGCTCGACCGTTTCCACCGCGAGTTCAGGGGCCTGCACGGGTTCCTCCTCCGCCTGTTGGACCTCCATCACCGGCGCCACGGCTGGAGCCGGAGCTTCCACCTCTTCCTGCGGAGCTTCCGTCTCCTCGGCCAACTCCGCCTCAGCAACCGCCGCCTCGAAGGAACCGGACTCCCCGGGCTCCTCCGTCGATGGCGACGCCTGCATTACTTTGGTCCGCTGAGGCTTCTTGACGCGCACCTCCGAGAGATCCACCTTCTCAGCGGTTTCCACCGTCGTGACGTTTTCCCCTTCGCTGAACCACTCCCGAATGGTGGCCGCCAGACCGGCGGAGATTGCAGTCATGTGATTCTTGACGTCCAGACCTTCGTCTTGGCACTTCTTGACAATCGCAGAGCTTTTGACACCGAGTTCACGAGCTAATATGTAGACTCTTGTAGTAGCCAAGGAACCTCCACGTCCCTATTCGTCCTGGTCCTTCTTCCGCACATCCGGACGACTCGTCTGCTCGGCCAACTCCTTTTCCGCCTGCCGGCGTTCCGATTCGGCCGCCATCGTCTTGGCGGCCTGGTCGGCACCCTGCACCAGCCTCTGGGCGAAGTCAGGATCGAGGCCCAGTTCGGCCACCAGCGGCTCGGGGCCCACGTCGTCGAGATCAAGAACGGATATGATACCCAAGGCAATCAGCTTATCAACGAGGATATCGTCGGCACCTTCCACGCTCTTAACACAAGCGGCAAGCCTTTCGATGCCGAGGTTGTACTCATCCGGCGTAAGGATGTCGATGTCCCAGCCGCTGAGCCGTGCCGCCAGGCGGACGTTCTGGCCGTGCTTGCCGATGGCCAGGGACAACTGGTCCTCTTCCACCACCACAGTAGCCCGGCCCAGTTCAAAGCACAACGCGATCTCGCTGACCTTGGCAGGCATAAGCGCATTGGCAACAAGGATTTGCGACGAATCATTCCATCGGACGATGTCGATCTTCTCCCCACCAAGCTCGTCGACGATATTCTTGATGCGACTGCCCCTGACGCCCACACAGGCCCCGACCGGGTCCACCTTGTCGTCGTAGGAGGTCACTGCGACTTTGCTGCGATAGCCGGCCTCCCGGGCCAGCGCTCGCACCTCGATAATATTCTCAGCGATTTCCGGCACTTCTGACTCGAACAGACGCCGGATGAAGTCGGGGTGGGTCCGTGACAGGATAATTTTGACCTGGTTGGCGGTTTCCTTCACGTCGAGAATCAGGCAGCGAATACGCTCCCCAGGGCGGTGGGTTTGTCCCATAATCTGCTCACCCTTGGGCATGAATCCCTCGGTCCAGTGGTCCAGGTTGACGATGAGCGTGCCCCCTTCGTACCGAACGACCGAGCCACTGATCAGTTGCCCTTTTCTCTGAACGAATTCGCTGTAAATGCTGTCCCGCTCGTCGGCTCTGATCTTCTGGATCATCACCTGCTTGGCGGTTTGAGCAGGAATGCGGCCCAGCCGCCGGATGTCAATCGGCTGCTGGTCCCGGAACGCCGTGACCTTACCGTCGTTCCTGTCGATCCGGACCACAATCTCGCTGTCCGGGTCGCCGAAATGCTTGCGAACCGCCGAGACCATCGCCTCTTCGAGATCCGCGAAGATCGACTCCTTGTCGATGTTCTTGTCCCGGGCGATGTTGTCCACGATCCTCAACAATTCCTGGTTCATAGTCTTTATCTCATCAAATACAGACAGTCTCCTGAGTACCTGCCGTGGCACACCGGAGACGACTATTCCGCTGTGTCGTCGCCCGCTGCCCATCTCATCGACGGGAACGGCTGTCGCAACAAAGAGCAAAAAAAAGTGGAAACCTTTGCCAGTTTCCACTTCAAAACACCCATGCCCAACCGAGGTTGTCACCTGCGTTTCGCCTACATCAGTTGCCTCCGACAGCAGCTTGGCCCACTCATCGGTCGAAACCGCCAAACCTCACCATCAACCTCGCCGGCGCCACGATACTGAAGCAGAAACATCGATTCCACAGCCGCCATCGGCGCGAAAGCGCAGCTACAATATGCGAATCTATGCCGCTGCACTGTTCACATGTCCTGTAAGCACCATTGCCTGCACCTCGCACAACCCTGCTGGCAGCCGTTAATCATCGTAATCCAAGCTGTTATGATAGTCGCTCCACAGGGTAAGGGCAACAACTTTTTTGAGGATTTTGGCCTTTTTTGGCGTGCGGCGATTCCCAGAATGCCCGTTCGGCGACAGCAATCGCTTGCACTGTCCACCCCCTACGCATGGAACATCTATTGCAGCAGACCCACTATCCCTTGTGTCAGGACGCAACCGACGAGTGGAAGGCTCGTAAGACCGCTTCCTGCTTGCCAACCGTCGAACCGCCAATTATGATCGTACCGTTCACTTGGCCTGTCTGTTCGAAAAAGGGTTAGAGATGAAGCCAAAACTGGCCGTTGTGGGTGCAGCCGGACGCATGGGAAGGCGGATCGTCGCCTTAGCAGTCGAATCGGAGCAGTTCGAGGTCGTCGCAGCCACCGACGCAAAAGGTCATCCGGACATCGGAAAGGACATCGGACTCCTGGCTGGAGCGGGGACGTTGGGGGTCCCGTTGACCGACTCGTACATGCCGGGATCAGACGTCGTGATTGACTTCTCCCTGCCGGAAGCGGCCCGTAACACGCTGCGCCACTGTACCGAAAACCGCATTCCTCTGGTCATGGGCACCACCGGTCTGGGCCGGGACCAGCAGGCCGCCGTAGCCGAATCGGCCGAGAGGATCCCGGTGATCTACGGAACCAATATGAGCGTCGGGATGAACGTGCTGTTCGCCCTGGTGGGCAAAGCAGCCGCCATGCTCGGACCCGACTACGACATCGAGATCGTCGAACAGCACCATCGGTTCAAGAAGGACGCGCCCAGCGGCAGCGCCATGACGCTGGCGGAGAAGATATGCCAGTCCACCGGGCGGGATTTCCCCGAGTGCCTCACGCACGGACGCCAGGGAAAAGACGCACAGCGGCAGACCAACACGATCGGCATGCACGCGGTCCGGGCCGGGGATATCGTGGGCATCCACTCGGTGATTTGCAGCACCCTGGGCGAGACGGTCACTCTGAACCACACAGCACACAGCCGGGATACCTTCGTCAGAGGAGCCCTGCGAGCGGCGAAGTGGCTCATCGGCAAAGACCCCGGACTGTACTCCATGGCTGATGTCCTCGGCATCAGGTAGACTCGATAATCCATACCTCTGCTTCCGGGCGTCCGCCCTGATGTCCGGATAGAGACAACCAGGTTGCTCTCGGCGGGAGAATGCCATGAAACCCCACTGTGCTCTTCTGTCAATCGTCGTGATGGCGTGCCCCTTCTGTCTGGACAAAACGCGCGCACAGGATCCGGTCACCATCCTTCCAGTGCCGGCGCCACAGGGGACGGGGTTCACTTGGCCCGTGCTCAGAAGCTACGACCAACAGCACCTTGCTCGCATCGCACTGCTTCTGGGCGGGATCGGAACCGGGACGGTGTCGCTGGGTGGTCGGGGCGATCTTCGCGACTGGGAGATCATGAATCGGCCGGGCAAGGGCTTTGTTCCGATGAGGGGCTCGTTCGGCCCGTTCTTCGCGGTATTCGTCAAGACACCCGACGGCAAGACGCTGGCGAAGGCCGCCGAGGGCCCGATCGACGTTTCCGCCTATGAGAACAGCCACGGAAGCACGGCACCCAACCATGGTCTGCCGCGTTTCCGCAACTGCTCCTTTGCCGCGGCGTATCCGCTGGGCCAAGTGGCGCTGTCCGACCCGGACATGCCGATTGACGTCCGCCTCGAGGCATTCAACCCGCTGGTCCCCGCCGATCCGGAGACCAGTGGCATACCGGTAGCGATCCTGCGGTATGTCCTGCACAACAAGACCGATCAGAGGCTGGTCGCTTCCGTCTGCGGAACCATGCCCAACTTCATCGGAATCGACGGCTCCGGCCAGACCAAAGACTGGAAGGGCGACTTGGTTGCCACCGGAGGACGCGCCAACCGCAATCACTATCGCGAGACGGACACCGTTCGTGGGATCTTCATGAATTCCGAAGGCGTCGCCGAACGGGCCGAGCAATGGGGAACCATTGCGCTGGCAACAACGACCGACGGCGCCGTCACCCATCGCCTCTCCTGGATCGCCTCGGGCTGGGGCCGGTCACCGCTGGACTTCTGGGACGATTTCAGCGCGGACGGCAGGCTTGAAGAGCGACCGCCCACCGGCGAGGACACCCCGATGGCGTCACTGGCCGTCCAGGTCGAAGTTCCTCCGCGAGAAGATGCAGCGGTGATCTTCCTGATCGCATGGCACTTCCCCAACCGCATGACCTGGACACCCAAGGGCGTCGACGAGGATCGGATCGGCAATTATTACACAACCCGGTACACCGACGCCTGGGATGTTGCGGAGAAAGTCGCGGCACAACTGGATCGCCTCGAAGCAGACACCGTACGTTTCGTGAGCGCCTTCTGTAACAGTGACCTGCCCGAGGTCGTTAAAGAAGCGGCGTTGTTCAATCTCAGCTCGCTGCGTAGCCAGACCTGCTTTCGTACGCGGGATGGGAGGTTCTATGGATTCGAAGGGTGCAGCAACCGAGGCGGCTGCTGCCACGGTTCCTGCACGCACGTCTGGAACTACGAGCACGCGACGGCATTTCTGTTTGGATCGCTGGCCCGTTCGATGCGCGAGGTCGAATTTGCCCACGCCACGGACGACAACGGCCTGATGAGTTTCCGCGTCAATTTGCCGATCGAACGCGCTCGCGAATTCGGCAAGGCGGCCGCCGATGGTCAGATGGGCTGCCTGATGAAGCTCTACCGCGATTGGCAGCTTTCGGGCGACGAGCATCTACTCGACTCTCTCTGGCCTCGCGCGAAGAAGGCCATCGAGTTCTGCTGGATCGAGGGCGGCTGGGACGCCGACAAGGACGGCGTGATGGAAGGTTGCCAGCACAACACGATGGACGTCGAATACTACGGACCGAATCCTCAGATGGGCCTGTGGTATCTCGGCGCGTTGCGCGCCGGTGAGGAGATGGCCCGGCACCAAGGCGACGAGGCTTTTGCTGCGACGTGCCGCAGTCTGTTCGAACAGGGTAGTCGGTGGATCGACGAGAACCTCTTCAACGGCGAGTACTACGAGCATCACATCCGCCCGCCCAAGAACCGATCGGCGGTCGCGCCCGCCCTGCTCGTGGGCATGGGCGCAGCGGACCTGAGCAAGCCCGACTACCAGCTCGGCCCCGGCTGCCTGGTCGATCAACTCGTCGGCCAGTACACCGCTCACGTCTGCGGCCTGGGATATCTGGTCAAACCCGAGCACGTGCGTCAGACTCTGGCGAGCATCATGAAATACAACTATCGCGAGAGCCTGTACGGGCACTTCAACTGCATGCGCAGCTTCGCGATGGACGGCGAGTCGGCCCTGCTGATGGCCAGCTACCCGAAAGACCGGCCGGAGAACCCGTTCCCGTACTTCAGCGAGGTGATGACCGGGTTCGAATACGCCGCCGCCGTCGGCATGCTCCAGGAAGGCATGGTCGACGAGGGTCTCACGTGCATCGCGAACATCCGCGACCGATACGACGGTCGTAAACGCAGCCCCTTCGACGAGGCCGAGTGCGGACACCACTACGCCCGCGCGATGGCCAGTTGGGCGGCGGTGCCCGCGCTGACCGGGTTCCACTACAGCGGCGTGGACAAGACCATGACCTTCGCCGAACGTGAGGGTAACCACTTCTGGTCCAACGGCAATGCCTGGGGCACCTGCGCGATCGAGCAAACAGGTGATTCGGCCAAGGTCACACTGGCCGTCCTTCACGGCGCGGTGACCGTCACCGAGTTTCGCCTGACGGACCTCGGCGCCCGCCGATTCCGCGACGGGCTGCGCATCGAAGCGGGCAAACAGGCTCAATTCCAGGTGAACAGTTCTTTGTAGACCACCGCCAAGCCACCGGTTATTGGGCCACATCCCGGCCGTGAATGCCGTGGATAGTCAGGTTCGCGTCGGGCAGGCCGTCACGCGCGGGCAGAATCTGTTTGGCCTGGACAAAAACGACGTGGCCGTCGGCGAACAGGAAATTCCGTGTCCCCTCCCAGTTCCACCATCCCTGCTCGATCTCGACGGGGGCGTGGCTGCTGGCCCATTCGCCGACCAGAATCTTGGCGGCCGGGTGCGCAACAGAGTCGGCCCGTTGTGGAATCGACGGACGAGGGTCGCTGTAGGTTTCGGCTTTCTCGCTCATCGCATCGATCTGCTGCGGGCTGTGGTAGAACGTCATCGAATAGGCGTAACTGGTCGACTCGAACAGTGCCGGGTCCGTGCGGTCCTCAGGACACAACAGCACCGAAGGGTTGTTCACATCGATGGAGCCGCCCAGGTAAGGCCTGACCCAGCGCCGCCATCCGCGTCCCATCCACAGCCAGTAGACAGGGTCCTCGGACACCGGGTCGGTCGCACACGGATACGTGCCATCGTTGTCGTGGAGGTACATGCCCATGCCCAGGCCGATCTGCTTGAGGTTATGGGCGCAGGACACACGGGACGCGACCTGTCGCGCCTTTCTCAGTGCGGGAACAAGAATCGCCAGCAGCAGCGAAACGACGGCGACGACAACGAGCAGCTCGATCAGGCTGAACGCTCGGCGGCGCGGGTCCGTCGGTGAGACTCGATAGTGCATACCATCCATGATCTCAGTATCCGATCCGTGTTGTGGCAAGGACGAGTGGTTATTTTACTCGACTGTCACGCTCTTGGCCAGATTGCGCGGCTTATCCACATCGTGACCGCGAAGCACGGCGGCGTGGTAGGCCAGCAATTGCAGCGGGACCACCGTCAGCAGCGGCTGGAACAACTCGGGCGTCGGGGGGACCGTAATCAGGTGATCGGCAACGCTTCGGAGATACTCATCCCCTTCGGTCGCCACCGCGATGATGCGCCCACCTCGAGCCCGCACCTCCTGGATGTTGCCCATCATCTTGTCGTACTGCGGCCCGGCGGTCGCGAGGAACACCGCCGGCATGCCATCGGCGATCAGGGCGATCGGACCGTGCTTCATTTCCGCCGCAGGCAAGCCCTCCGCATGGATATAGCTGATTTCCTTGAGCTTCAAGGCCCCTTCGAGCGCTACGGGATAGTTGAACCCGCGTCCGAGAAACAGCCAGTTCTCCTTGTCGATATTCGCCGCCGCGATCTCCCGGATGTGGTCGGACTGTTCGAGAATCGTCTCGATCTTCTCGGGAATCTGCGCCAGCTGGGCAACGTAGCGAGTGGCGTCCTCGCTGCCCAGGTGCCGACGCCGCCCCAGCTCGATGGCGAGCATGCTCAGCACCGCCACTTGGGCGGTGAACGCCTTCGTACTGGCTACGCCGATCTCGGGACCCACATGCAGGTAGATGCCGGCGTCGGTGGCGCGGGCAATCGTCGAGCCGACCACGTTGACCACTCCGAGAACGATCGCGCCGCGCTCCTTGGCCTGCTCAACCGCCGCAAGCGTATCGGCGGTCTCGCCCGACTGGCTGATCGCAATGACGATCGTGCCGTCCTCGATAATGGGATTGCGGTAGCGGAACTCACTGGCGTACTCGGTGCTGACGGGGATACGCGCCAGGTGTTCGAGAAGGAATTCCCCCACCAGACCGGCGTGGAACGCCGTGCCGCACGCAGTGAAGATCACGTGACGGGCGCGCGTCAATTGCCGCAGGTAGTCCCGGATACCGCCCAGTTTGATCCGGCCCTCCTGCAGCTCGATCCGTCCGCCCATGCACGTGCGAAGCGATTCCGGCTGCTCGAATATCTCCTTGAGCATGTGATGCTCGAAGCCGCCCAGCTCGATCTGTTCGAGCGAGAACTCGATCTGCTTGAGATCCTTGGCAACCGTGACGTTGTCGATCGTCTTCGTATGGAATCCGTCCGGGCCGACGAGCACCATCTCGTTGTCGGCCATGTAGATCGCCTGCGTGGTGTGCTCGACGATGGCGGCCGCGTCGGAGGCGAGAATGTACTCGGCGTCGCCGACGCCGAGGATCAGGGGGCTGCCCCGCTTGGCCCCGATGAGCGTGTCGGGGAAATCGGCACAAAGGACCGCCAGACCGAAGGTGCCGTGCAGCTTCCGCAGAGCCTGCTGGACCGCCCACTCGAAGGCGTTCCGGCCGTCGGCCAGGCCGGTGTCGCTCGTGTCGGCGTAGATGTAGCCGATCAGGTTTGCGATGACCTCCGTATCCGTTTCGCTGCGGAAGGTAACCCCTTCGTTCTGAAGCCAGGTCCGCAGCGTGGCGTAGTTCTCGATGATCCCGTTGTGCACGACAGCGATCTTGCCGTTCCAGTCGAGGTGCGGATGGGCGTTGACAGTGTTGGGCTGCCCATGTGTTGCCCAGCGCGTGTGCGCGATGCCCACGGTGTCACAAGGGCGTGGTTCGTCCAGAATCTCTTCCAGGGCGCTGATGCGTCCGCGGGTCTTGGTGACACGAATCGAGCCGTCGTCCAATACGGCCAAGCCCGCCGAATCGTATCCTCGGTACTCCAGACGTTTCAACCCCTCGACGAGGATCGGTTGAGCGGCCTTCCTGCCCAGATAAGCGACGATTCCACACATGGTCGTGTCCTCAGTTTCTCCGTGTTTCGTTCCCTACAGAATCGGCATTCCCGGACGAAGACTCCACCAAAAAAAAGCGAAAAATCGGGTCTTTCCGAACGCACAAGGAACGCCGGCCATCGCAGGCTCGCGCGATGACAATCGCCAATCACTCCTGCTTAAGCCGGCTATCAGGTATTCTGATTTGACCGGCAGAGTCGGCGGAGGCTACACTCTTACGATGATCGTCGTGATCGACTACAATATCGGGAACGTTCGCAGTGTCTGCAACGCGTTTCGGCATATCGGCTGCGACATCCAGTTAAGCCGGGACGCCCGGACCGTAGAGAAGGCTCTGGGCCTGGTTCTGCCGGGTGTGGCAGCCTTCGGATACGCGGTCAAGGCTCTGGGTTCGGCCGCCGAACTCGTCAAGCAGGCCGCCGCAGCAGGCAAACCGATCCTCGGGATCTGCGTCGGCTACCAGATGCTCTTCGAAGAGAGCTGCGAGTACGGCCCTCACCGGGGACTGGGCCTGATTCGAGGCCACGTCGTTGCCCTGCCGCCCGCTCAGCCGGTGCCGCACATGGGTTGGAATCGGGTCGAGTTGCCGGCGGATATGGCCTTGTTCTCGGACCTCGGCGAGGCGAAGCACTTCTATTTCGCCCACTCGTATTACGCCCAGCCCGCTGACCAACAAGCCAGGATCGCCTATACCGACTATGGTTTCGCCCTGCCCGCCTCGGTCCAGAAGGATAACATCTACGGCGTACAGTTCCATCCGGAAAAAAGCGGCCGGCAGGGGCTGAAGGTCCTCCAGAACTTCTACGAGATGTGTACTCGGAAAGCGGCGGCATGCTGACCAAGCGAATCATTCCATGTCTCGACGTCAAGGACAACCGCGTCGTCAAGGGCGTCAACTTCCTGAACCTGCGCGACGCCGGCGATCCCGTCGAGTTGGGAGCCCGCTACAGTGACACGGGAGCCGATGAGCTGGTCTTCCTCGACATCACCGCGACGATCCGCTCGCGAAAGACCATCGTGGAGCTCGTGGAACGCGTCGCCCAAAACGTCTTCATTCCCTTCACCGTCGGTGGAGGCGTCCAGACGGTCGAACAGATCGACGAGCTATTGCGCAGCGGCGCCGAGAAGGTCTCGGTCAACACCGCGGCCGTGCAGAACCCGAACCTGATCGCCCAAGCGGCTCAGCGATTCGGCAATCAGTGCGTGGTGCTCGCCATTGACGCGCGACGGTCGAAGACGCGGCCGGGCCACTGGCAGGTGTGCGTCAAGGCGGGCTCGGAGCCGACCGATCTCGACGTCGTCGAGTGGGCCAAACGCGGCGAGGAGCTCGGCGCCGGCGAGATTCTGCTGACCAGTATGGATGCCGACGGCACGTTGGCCGGCTATGACAACAAACTGAACAAGGCGGTCTCCGACGCAGTCAACATTCCCGTGATCGCTTCCGGCGGCGCGGGCACCCTCGACCACCTCTACGACGCCATCGCCGAAGGCGGTGCCGATGCGGTGCTCATGGCCTCGATCACCCACTTCGGCAACTTCACCATCACCCAGATGAAGGAATACCTCCGCGACCGCGGCCTGCCCATGAACCTGTGACCTGCCCCAGGAACAACAGATCGGTATTGGCGAGGCTGCCGGCAAGAATCCCGCCAATGAAGGAGGCCAGCCTCTCGGTCGCCATCGCCTTGACATCCATCGCAGACAAGGCATCGCCCTGTGCCCGTAAGGCGGCTTTGAAGGCTTCACCTCCGCTCGGTCGATGCGCGATGAAGCCCACGATCGGAGCCTTCGTCAGGTCGGCCCCAACCAGACGCAAGACCGAACCGAACAGAGGCACGAACATCGGCTCGATCATCGAACGCGCCATGGGCGTCATCACGTCGGGCACGACCTCGCCCAGGTTGACATTCGTCCAGACCTGGCGATCTTCCCAGGGTTTCGGCTCAGGAACAGCGGTGATGGGTCTGGCCTGGAGGAACCAGATATCGCCTCCGCGCATGGCCCATTCGATGTCCTGCGGGCCAGCCAGCTTGCGCTCGATCCACCGGGCCCGGCGGGCAAGCCGTTGGGTGGATACCACATCCAAGACCGGTTCGCCGTCCGCGGCCGTCTGGCGAATCAGGGCGAGCTTCTTCTTTCGCAGGAGGATGCGCTCGGGCGTGACACGGCCCGAGACGAGACGTTCGCCCAGCCCGGCACAGGCCTCAATCACGATCCGGCTCCGGCTGCCGGTGACTGGGTCGAGCGTGAAGACCACCCCCGCTGCCTCGGGTTCGATCTGCTCCTGTACGATGACCGCCATCTCCACCTGCTCGTGTTCGATCCCGTTTCGCCGGCGATACTCGTATGCGCGCTCGGTCCAGAGAGAAGCCCAGCGTCTCTTGATCGCATTGAGACAGCCTCCCACCGACCTGACGTTCAGAACCGCCTCATACCGGCCCGGCTGGCATCGGGATGGCTCACCGGCAGTCCGCCGGCTCCCGCCGCAACACCCTTCTACCGTGTCCGTAAGACGTACCTCGGACCAGTGTGTTACAGATAGACGCGTGGGTCAGGAACCCACCCTACAGCGGACGGTGAAGGAAGCCGACGGTGGATTCCATAATGCGCGCCTGGAGTTGCTGGGAGTGTTCGGCGGTCTCGCACTGGAGGTCTTCGAGGTTGGCCCGGCAGAAACGGCAGCCGAGCACATTGAGGTGGAAATCCACGTACCGCTGCCAGTCGTCGCTCAGCGTGCGAAGCAGGAAACCACCGATCGTGCTGCGCTTGGGGCAACTGAAGCGACGGTATTCCCAGATATCCGTCAGGAGCCCCTCGAAATCTCCTGAGCAGGGATCTGCGGTGATCTTCTTCTGCTCCACGAAATTGCGGATCTGCTTGAGACTGCGATGCTTGACCAGGGCAACGGTCTTCTCGTCGATGTTCATCGTCTCGGCGACGCGCTTGTTGGGCAACTGGCAGTACAGCAGCAGCTCGATGATCTGCAAATCCCGGAACCGCAGGGCCTTCTTGAAGCCATCCACCAACTCTTCCATCGCCTCGGCCAGCACCGTTTTCTGGAGGTCGTACTGCTCGTCGGCCCGTGCGTACCAACTGGCGGTCTGAACCGGGCCGGCCACCTGCTCGAAGGCATCAGACGAACCTTCATCGGAATCCGGCTCGTAGGCGTCCTGGATCAGGCAGACCCTCCGCGCATCCTTGCGACGGTAGCTGTCGATGATCTTGCGCCGGATCAGGGAAAAAAGATAGGTCTCCAGGTCACACTCGCCGCGAAACCGGTCCAGACTGCGGATGAACGCGATGAACGTATCCTGCACCACATCCTCCGCGTCGGCGCGTTGGGGGAGCTTGGCGCGGGCAAAACGCAGCAGACGGCCTCGATACCGCCCGATGAAGTCCGACCACGCCTGCTGGTCACCTTGGCGAATCTTGTTCAGGAAGTACTGTTCCGGCTTCGAGACCTTATCCATCTGCCGTCGCTCTTCTCCGGCCGCTCGTCCATCGCACCCCCGAGCGACAAGCGACGAGCGACCCTGCCCTGTCACCTCAGGACCAGGAATATGGCAATGATGCCCGCAATCGCCAGGACGGTTCCGGCGATCCGCAAGGTCCATTCATAATACCCTCTGGTGGCCATGTTGAGGAAGAGGTAGGCGATCACAATCACGACCAGAACACCGAAAGCCGAGAAAATCACACGAGCCCAGGTGATCCGTTCGCCGTGCATTTCGGCCGCTTTGCGGCTCTGAAGCCAGGCAAGCTTCGGGGCCGAGGCGTCAAGCAGTATCGCCTGCCGCCAGATTCGTCCCGCCGAGCCGTCAAAGCTCTGGACGAATTGGTCAAGGATGAAGTCCCCTTCCTGCACATCACGCGGGTTGACCGTCAGCGGAGACCGGCCGGGGACCGCCGTCCATCTCTGACCCGTAATGCCACTGAGCTGGTTGCACGCATCCTGGATGGCCTGCTGTCTCGCCTCGTTTTCGCTAGTGCACGCCTCACGCGACCGGGCGACCAGAAAATGCCCGTCAGGTTTGTTGGCGACAAACGCCGAGAAGTTGTCGACCCAGGGCTTGTCGATGTAGTCGGCTCCGGCGCTGGCCAGTCGCTCTTGCGTAAAGACCGTCCCTGTGATCCTGCCACCCATGACCCGTTCAAAGATTGTCAGACCCGTGCCCTGATCGCGCGGACGTTCCTCCTGAACCCGTGCTTCCCCGCGTAGCGTTAGACCCACTTGCCCGGGATTGACGTTTCGCAGATCAGCTTCGACAAAACACTGCACATCGGACAGCTCTCTCTGAAGGGCCCGCTGAAGGGCCGAGACAAGCGCCCGGTCGTTACTTTCCTGGAAGAGGAAGATCTGAATCGGCGCGTTTGGATCCCCAACCACTGTGTGAATCGGCGCGGCCAGGCGCCGGCCCAGCGCCTCTGCCGCCGCCAGGGGGGAGGGGTAAATATCCGCCTCGAACTGGTGCTCGACGCCCTCCGACCAGATGGGCGAGGACGACACCGAGGGCGCCGTCGGCGCCGGCAGGGCGACGGGACTGAAAGGATTCACAGGACCTATGCTCTCGGGTGCCCTTATCGTCGCCTGTTGGCTCATGGCATGCCCATGCGACCGACGCAGCCACAGGCCCGCGCCGAGCACGGACATAGCGACCACTGCAACGATCACCGTTGCTCCTGCCTTCGGCGACTTGTGCAGCAGGAGGATGAGCAGGACAAACAGGAACGGAATGCCAATGGCGAAGAACGGGATTTCCCCCCCATCCGGCATAACATTCGGCATCGAACCCCTGTGCATCCCCACCGGAAGGAGAATCATGAAGGCGAAGACAGCGAACGAGATCAGCCCGCCGACCACCCACACGCCGGCCCTGGGCGCTTTCGCCAGCAGCAGCATCAGCAGCACGAAGAGGAATGGGATCGGGATGAAGAACATCGGCATCATAGGACCACCCCCTGATTGGGCATCGGTGCAAAGATCGGCGTTTGGCGGCGCGGCGGCCAGGCCAATATGAGGATGGACACCAAGACGATCACACCTGCAAAGATCGCCTCCTCCTGGCTGAAGGCGCCGAAGAGCCGCTCCAGTGCGCGACCCACCTCGTTCTGCTGGATCAGACCGGCGATTCCCTGCGCTTCCGACCAAGACACGACCTCACCACGGAACAGCGAGATCGCCCAGAAGAACCCGCCCAATCCCAACAGGGCGCGGATCAGATGCGCCGGTCCGAAGCGGCGTCGGCCGATCATGATCAAGACCGCTGCGGCGAACAGCAGCATCGCGATGAGCAGTCCTCCCCCCTGCTCGACCGTCCTCGGCCATTCGGTACTGTGGAAAACCCCTTCCAACTCCTGCGAGACCGCACAATCGGGCCAGCCGGCCGCGACGAGCACGGGCAGGCGCAGGCCGATGGCCAAGCCGACCAGGATCGCCGCAAGCAGGAAGATGTGGCCGAGCGCGCAGACCAGACCGCTGAACGGGTGCCATGGCTCGTAAATGATCGTCCCCGTGCTCGCATAGGAAGGCGCAGACGGCGGCTCGTTTCGCGCCGGCGCCACGGCAGCGGCGGCAGGCTCATTCGCCGCCGGCGCGGCGTCCCTGGCCTCCATCGCCACCGCCGCAACTCGTGGATGATCCGGCATTTCCACTGTCCCGGCGGTCGGACCGTGCCAGTTCACCACGGGCAGCCCGTTCTTGTCCTCGAACTGGCCGGACACAATCATGATGATGTCGATGAGCTGGCCGACAACAAACAGGCCGAACGTGAAGAACCAGAGAATGCCGGTCCCGATCTTGCCGACGTAGAAGCGATGCAGGCCGGGCACCGGCCCCACAACGGCCAGAAGCAGGGCCCAGAATCGCTTGGCCGGCGAAACCGCCCCGCTGGGCGGAGCCTGGCGATCGCACGACCGCTGGTGCAGAGGACGGCCGCTATCCTCCACCATCGTAACATCGCGGACGCCGAACGTCCGCGGCGGCGCGAACAGCACCACAAGGGCCAGGATGTTCGGGAAGATGATGAAGAACAGAAAGACCCCGAACGGCGGACCGTTATGCGTGGTGCCGAGCAGGATCGAAGAAGTAACCACAGTCTGAACGCACAAGGTCACCAATGCCGGACGAATCAGGTAGCGGTACCAACCGGTGAACTTGCTCCGGAACATCATGAAGAAACACAACACGGAGAAGATGAACGCGTCGACACCGAAGGCGACGGCAAACCCGAAGTCGTTGCCGTGCATGCTCGTGCCGGCCAGAATGCACAGAGACAGTCCGAGTCCGATGCTCGCCAGCCACGCGAACATCCACAACGGGCGGGCATAGGGCGCGACGGGACGAGCACAGACGCCGGAGCGTGATTGCCGCGCCGGCGATTGCGCCGCTCGGGCGTGAACGCTCAGCACCTCGGCAACGGGCCGGCCGAACGGGCTGGCCGCCTGGACCACCAGGACAATGCCCGCCAGGGCACAGGCCGCCGCGACCGGTTCGAGCCCGAAGACCCCGCCACTGACATAGCCGAGAAAACCGATCCACAATGCATGTCCCAGCACAACGCGTTTCTCTCGCTGCGGATCGCTGAGCTTCCACCAGTCCACCAGCAGCATCGGCAGGGCCAGAGCCAGGACCCTTCCGCCCCACTGGCCCATGAAGCCGCCGAAGAAAGGAAACCACCCGAACGGAAATGGGCCGTGCCATCCGCCCCGGCCCCCGCTGAATGCGTGGCCGCCGAAGACCTGAGCCACGATGGACGCCACCAGGACGGAAACGAAGGCGGCGCCGAAACACGTCCCCGCCCGGCCCAGCCAGCGGGCATCCTCGTCCAGCGTCGCCCACCATTGGCGACGCGAATAGAGGATGATCCGCGACGCGACACCAACCAGCACGAAAACGGTCATCGCCAGCGGAAGGGCATCCTGATCGCGCATCTGGCCCAGCAGCGCTGCACCGAAGCTGACGGTGGCCATCGTCATCAGGGCCAGCGTACGGCGCTGATTCGGACTGATCGGATCGGCAACCGTGACTCGGGTCGGTCCCGTCTTCTGGGCGCGTTCCTTGGCGACCTTGAGCTTCTCGGCCATCTGCCCGCTGAACACTTCGACTTTCTTGGCAAAGAGCTCCGCCTTCTTACCGATCTCTTTGCTGAAGTCCGTCTGGTCCGGGGCCCGCTCGGCGGCGGCCGGCCCTTCGACTTTGGGGGCCTTGGCCTGGCCCATCTTGTGGGCGATGTGCTCGGCGACGACGGAAAGTTCCTCCGGCGAGAACTGCGAGACGCTGTTGCGCACGTGCTCGGCGCCGAAGACGTCTTCGACCATCTGCTGCACTGTCTGGTACCGCTCATCGGGGTCCTTGGCCAGGGCCTTGCGAATCACGCGGCGGAATGGCTCCTCGATGTGTTCGAGCTGCGGTGCCGCGGTCATGTGCTTCATCAGAATCTCGGCCGGACTGGAACCGAGGAACGGGACCTGGCCCGTCAGCATTTCATAGAGCAGCACGCCGAGGGCGTAGATGTCGACGCTACGGTCATACCGCCCCGCGCCGATCTCCGGCGCCATGTAGTGGACCGTTCCGACCGTGATCGTGTGGCTGACGTGTCGGCTGGCGCTGATCGCCTTGGTCAGACCGTAGTCGCCGATCTTCACGTAGCCGTTTTCGTAGAAGATGTTGCTGGGCTTCAGGTCGCGATGCACGATCCCGCACTCATGCAGGTACGACAAACCCTTGGCGATCTCGCGCAGGAAGAAAGCCGCCTTCTGCGTGCCCAGCCCCCCGGGCGACTCCTTCAGCAGATCGCTGAGCGCCGGACCGGAGACGTATTCCATAATGACGAAAGGCCGGCCCTGATCATTGTACTTGACGTCGAAGACCGTGACCAGATGCGGGCTCTTGAGGTTCATGCACTGACTGATCCCGCGCAGCTCAATCTGCTCGTGGCTCTGGATCACCTTGAGCGCCACCTGCCGCCCGCTGTCGCTGACGGCATAGTAGACCTCGCCGAAACCGCCCCGCCCGGCCGCTCGCTGGATGGTGTACCCCTCCAGCGGTCGATCTCCGTACTTGTATTGGTACGCGTCCATAGTCTTTTCTGCCGGATTAAAAGGTCGTCGTCACTTACCTTGCTGCTACGCGCGAAACTTGGCCAGCACCATGGACAGCTTGCCGATTCGAATCGGCTGGTCCATCGTCAGGCCTTTTTCCGGCTGCATCGGTCGGTTGTCGATCGTCACAGGCTGGTTCGCCCGGCACAGCAGTCGGTCGTTCTGTTCGAAGAACGTGATCGTGTCATCGAGGTGTTCGGTCTGCACGTGATGATTCGTATAGGGTCCGACGAGAATGTCACGACCCATCAGAAGAATGTGTCGGATATCCGGTCGGCCCAGCCTGGCGCCGCTCAGCAGCAGCAGAGCCGTTGTGCTGGCCGGGTTGGGCAGACGGAACCGCAGCCGGCATCGAGGAGACAGTGCGATCGTGTCGCCGTCGGCCAGCAGCTTCTCGGTCACCGATTCGCCGTTGACCTGAATGGCGTTTTCCGACCGCACGAAGTAATCCGCGTCGATGCGCTCGATGCTGACCACCGGCAGGTTCGGCTCGGCCATCAGCCCCAGCGTCGGTCGGGCCGACGAGCTGATCGGACCGATCGTCACACGCGCGTCGCGAAAGACCAGATAGCTTCCGATCCCATCCATCTGCATGACGAATTCGGAAGGCAACGGTGACGTGTCCCGGTTGTCCACTCGCGCATCCGTACCTCGAACGATCCGGCGCGGCACTTCCTGACGCGCGGGCGCTTCCGACTCGTCAGCTTCCATCGTTTGTTCTCGGCTTCCGGCGGCGTCCGCGATGCTCAGGCCCAGCGGCCCGGCATCGAGCTCTTCCAGCGCCTCGGCCGCCTGCTTCACGTCGCCGATGGCCTTGTCCAACCACTTGGCCGACGGGTACATCGCCTTGACCTTCCGCAGCAACGGCAGCGCCGCGCCGGGCCGGCCCGCCGCCACCAGCTCAGCCGCTTGGTGGCACTGCCTCAGCGCCCTGCGCAGCTCGACCAATTCCGGACCGTCGCCGTCCAGCGGAGCCAGTCTCTGCAGCAACAACTGGGCGCGGTCGAGGCGTCCCTGTTCCAGACCGGCCTGAACCTGCTCGCCGGCGAGCTTGCGGATTCGACCGAGCAGTTCACCCGCGCGGCCGTTTCGCACTTTGGCGACGCCGGCGGCACGAAGGAATTCCACCGCGCCAACGAGATCACCCCGCTTCAGCACCTCCTCGGCTTTGGCGACCGCGTCTTCGGTGTGCAGCCGGGCTGCCGCCAACTCCTGCTTGAGCAACTCGGCCTGGGCATCGCCCGGATGCGCCTCAGCCAGGATCTGACCGCCGACGGAGTGCCAGCCCTCAGCAATCCGCTGTCTGGCCTGCGCCACCCGAAGAGCATCCTGCTCATGGCCCTGTTGCCGCTCGATGATCGCCCGGCAGACCGCCTCACGCAGGCCGGCCACATCGTCGCTGTTGCCCGCCAGCTTCTCGGCCTTATTGCAGTCGGCCAGGGCCAAGTCGAGGTGGCTGCCCTCCAGGGCCTGGCGAGCCCGCTGGAGATAGGCCCGCGTGAGTCGGCCGACCAGCCTCTGGCCGTGGCGATGGTGCCGGACGTCCTCGGCCTTGGCGATCTCAAAGGCCTCGTCGAGCCGGCCGTCGGCCAACGCACATTCCGCTTGCTTGATTCGCAGGATCAACACGACAAGGCTCCTTCTCGTTGCGAGCGCCGGTGAAGCTGGCCTGATCCGATTCTATCACTCGGCGCGGGTCTGTGCAATGCAGCCCTACCTGGCGGATGATGCTCCATTCGGTTCTGCGAGAGCAGCTGCCCGACGCCTCCGTCGGGCAGCGAGAAGCTTCGTCCTTCTGACTAATCAGACGCCTCAGAGCCGTGCGCCTTCGCCACCGGCGCCGAATCGGCCTCGACCGGCCCCTCGTGCTGCTGGAAATACTCATCCACCTGGGCGACGAGGTCCGCTTCGAGAACGGTATCAACCGGGATCGCCTCGACAAAACGGCTCTCGTGCGCCAGCACGCGCTCGGCCACGTCCAGACGCTTCTGAATCTGGGCGATCAGCTTCTCGGTCTGGGCCAGTTTGCCGTTGTCCACCTGGACCTTCGAGCCGACGGAGGCGGCCTTGACGATCCGATACTGGCTGGCCAGTGTCTCGATCTTGTTCTCCAGGATGTTCTTCTGCGACCGCGTCTTCTCGAGCAACTGCACCGCCGCGTTGAGCGAGTTCTCCCGCGAGGCCAGCAGACGCTGCTTGCTCGCCAGGACCAGCTCGCTCTCCTTGATCCGTTCGAACCGCGCCGCCAGGTCGGCCTTGACATCCTCGCGACTGTATTGCCGGCCCCCAAAGCAGTATTGCACCTGCGGGGTCTCCAGCGAGCCACGGAGCGTCTTGATCTTGGCGCGTTCGTCTTCCAGACTCTCCTGGTTCTTGGCGATCTCGGCCTTGAGCGCTGCCACTTCCACCTCTTCCTGGGCGATCAGCCGGATGTTGGCATGCATCTCCGGGATGATCTCTTCCAGCAGATCGCGGGCCCGACGCAGTTCGAACTCGATCGGGACCGAATCCTTCACCACCGTCCGCACGCCCTTGGCGGAGCTGCGGGCGTAGCTGACGATGTCCTTTCCAAACAGCAAACCGCCGGCCAGCCCCAGGCCGACCGTTGCCATCGCCCCCATTTTCAGCCATTTCGTAATCATTTTCGAACTCCTCAAATCTCGTTAACCCCACTGAATGCCTGGTTTCGGCCTCAATTCGGCCACATTGGGTTGGTCGCAGGCCGGAATTGTTTATTGCGGGAAAATTCCACACTGGGCGGGCAGGCGAGGGGTCTCGACACTTTTCTGTCGGATCGGACCTGCTTTTCTCGGGCGTTTGGCCTGCGAGGGAGCCAATCCCCCGCCGGCGAGGGGGCCAAGGATGCTCGCTGTAACCTTGCGGATTGCCGGCATATCGAATAGTATGCGACCTCGACGATTTGGAACCACCGACCCCTACAACGGCAAGGAGAGCATGCGATGAAGGTTGTGGCTTTCAACGGAAGTGCCCGAAAAGACGGCAATACTGCCATTCTGGTCCGGCAGGTCTTTGCGGAACTGGAGGCCCAAGGCATCGAAACGGACCTGGTGCAGTTGGCCGGCCAGACTATTCGAGGCTGTACCGCGTGCGGCCGGTGCTTCAAGAACAAGAATGGTCGATGCGCCGTGGACAACGACATCGCCAACGACTGCATCGAGAAGATGGCCCAGGCTGACGGGATCATTCTCGCGTCGCCGACCTATTTCGCCGACGTGACGACGGAGATGAAGGCCCTGATCGACCGCGCAGGGTTCGTGGCCCGGGCCAATGGCGACATGCTCCGGCGTAAGGTAGGCGCCGCGGTGGTCGCGGTCCGGCGGGCCGGCTCCATCCACGCCTTCGACACCATCAACCACTTCTTCTTCATCGGCCAGATGATCGTGCCCGGATCGAGTTACTGGAACATCGGCATCGGCCGCGCCGTAGGCGAAGTCGAGCGAGACGAGGAAGGCCTGCAAACCATGCGAACCCTCGGCCAGAACATGGCTTGGCTGCTCAAACGGATCGCGTAACCGGACGGGCAGACGATTTCGTGCATGAGTGACAAAGAAGGGGCCTGTACCCTGGTGGTACAGGCCCTTGGCATACCTTTCGCCGCCGAGAGGCGGCTTCAACCGTTACCGACCCGATGCTACTGGGCCGTGCCGATCAGCTCAATCTCGGCGATCTGCATGCTGTTGGCCGACGCGGGGGTGCGCACGGCCGGGAACAGTATCTGATAGTGCTTGTACGCCACGGTGTTGGCGAACTCGATCGGCGTGGCGTTCTTGGTGAAGCGCGGCCAGGCGGTCGCGCCGGCGAAGTCCACCACGTTCCCACTGGCGATCAGCGTGTACGGCCCATCGATCGTGCCGTTGGAGCCGGACAGCTCGAACTTCACCGGGTCGCGTTCGGGCGCATCGTTGGCCGTCGTCAGCGTCAGGCCCGTCACCACCGTCGCGCCCAGCAGCGGAGTGATCCGAAGGCCGGTCGGCTGCGTCTCGCCCTTGAAGTGCAGGAACTTCGTGGTCACGTTGTCGTCGATCGCCAGGGCGGGATGCTCGGCGGCCGGCCAATCGGCGTCATTCGGAACGCCCTGCACCGTGTCACCGGCGCCGGTGACGTCGGGCGAACGGTAGTCGAGGACCTCGGGATACAGACGAATGTCGTCGATGAGGAGAATACCTTTGGCCCCGGAACCCTCGATGCCGATCGTCAGCGAGCGGACATTGCTCACGTTGCCGACCTTCGACAGGTCGATGCTCCACAGTTGCCACGATGGACGCGCCAGGTTGATGGCCGGACCGTCGTACACGACCTTGGTGTTGTTGATCCTCACGTAGAGCTGCCCGGTGTTGCCGGCCTTGCCGTAGAAGTACAGCGACAGGCTCTTGATGCCGTACCGCGACCAGTTCGCCGACAGCTCCAGATCCGCCTCGGAAACAGCCTTGGACGTATTGTCATAGGTCAAAGGCATGGACTGCCGCCCGCCATGGACAGTGGTCTTCTCCGCGAACGGTGCGTTGAAGTAGCCAACCGTCGAGCCCGTGTCGTTGATCCAGCCGTCCAGCCAGG
>DAOTJE010000022.1:0-69412 GCA_035448545.1 Sedimentisphaerales bacterium
ATGGCGGCGCTGGTGATACCGTCACGGCACTGAACAACGGCGTCCCGGTGACCGGATTGTCCGGCGCCACCGGCAGCGAGGTCTACTACAAGATCGACGTGCCCGCCGGCCAGGCGAAGCTGGAAATCCAGACCTCCGGCGGCACGGGCGACCTGGACATGTACGTCCGCAGGGGCAGCAAGCCCACGACTACGGAGTGGGATTATCGTCCGTACCTGAGCGGCAACAACGAGATCGTCACCATCAACAGCCCGGCGGCCGACACGTACTACATCATGCTGCGAGGCTACCAGGCCTACACGGGCGCGACCCTGGTGGCGACGTACACCCCCGTCTCGGACCCGACCGTGATCACTCTGAGCAACGGTGTCCCGGTGACGGGGATCTCGGGTGCGGCCGGCAGTGAGAAGTTCTACAAGATCGTGGTTCCGGCCGGCCAGGACTTCCTGAACATCACCATCTCGGGCGGCACCGGAGACTGCGACCTCTACGTCAAGAGGGGCGCTCAGCCCACCACGACCAGCTACGACTATCGGCCGTATCTGATTGGAAACAACGAAAGCGTCGATGTCACCAGTCCGGCCGCTGCGACCTGGTATATCATGCTCCGGGCCTATCAAGCCTACTCCGGACTGACCCTCGTGGCCACCTACGGAACGGTGGCGGTCGGCAACGACTTTACCGCCGACCCGGACTGTGTGGCCCTGTGGCGATTCGAAACGGGTCAATTGACCGCCGATTCCATCGGCTCCAATACGCTGCAAACCGTCGAGACCCCCACGGCCAACGCCACCGACCACAAGGAAGGTGAAGCGGCGGGTGACACCCAGTACGGCTACTTCCGGATCGATGACGCGAACCTGGACACGGGTTTTCCGCTCAAGAGCGGCGCCGCAACGACGCGATTCTCGGTGGCCTTCTGGTTCAAAGCCCGCAGCGGATCCAGCCAGGTGACCGGAGCCGGCATGTTCACCAAGGGTGCGGAAACCGGGCCCTACACCTACTCCTTCGCCATCGGGCTCCATGAACCAGGAGGGGCCGGAACCGGAACCATCATCCTCAACGTGGGAACCAGTGACGGCTCGAACCTGTGGCTGAACAACAGCGGTCTGACCAAGATCGTCCAGAGAGACCAATGGTATCACTTGGCCGTCACCTATGAGCAGACCACCTCAACATCCGGGACTCTGAAATCGTATCTCTATGACCCCAGCGACGACAGCGTTGCGACGGCGACCATTGCCTCGACGAAGATCCCGGTCTTCAATGGCCCGCTGGCGCTCGGAATCCTCCGCTGGAGCACGTCGCGCTTCGACGGATTGCTGGACGAAGTCGTCGTCTTCAAAGACATCCTGACACCGGCAGAGGTTAACCAGATTCGTCAGGGCAGCTACGGGAAACCGTAGAGTACATCGGAAAAGGCAGTATCTCCAGGCAGATTGGCGTCGGACGTTTGCGATCGGCCCGGTCCGTGACCGGGCCGATCGCTCTTGAGCGTGTGGAGTCGATATGATGCGTCGAAGAAGCACCCCGGCAAGCGAAAACGACAAACAGACAACCCGGAGCTTCCTCAGGTCGGAATGGCCACTGTTTCTGTATCCGGCCCTGGTGGTGGCCGCCATCCTCCTTCTCCAGGCGGTCCACCAGTCCATCGAGAAAGACCTGACGCCATCGCCACATCAGCCGCACCCATCCGCATCGGGGTCTGCCACGCGAACGGAAGATGAGAATAGCCAGAGCACCTCGCAGACCGGCCTCGCGGAAGACGAACCGACTTCGCATCCCGATACGATGGCGTCATCGCCCGACACAAGCGCTACGGACACAGATCCGGCAGCCGACCGACTGCGGATGATCGCGGCTCTCCGACATCGCGCTGACTCGGCAACCTCCGGAGGCTTTGCCGGCGGTGGGGACCAACCACAGGACCTTCAGGAGGTAAGCGCCATACTGGCATCGCTGCGCCAGGCGGTCCGGGACCAGGACCATGCCCGAATCAAAGAAACCCTGGAGAACCTGGTCGCGCTCGGCGATGAGGTAGTAACACCGCTGAGCGACGTCGTCGCCGGCGGAACGGACGAAGCCGCCCTGTGGGCAGCCGAAGCACTGGCACGAATCGGCACACCGGCGGCAACCGCCGCTTTGTTCGAGACGCTGGCGCAGATGGAGGACGGCCCCTACAAGGAGCAGATCGCCAAGACCGCGTCGAACATCAGCAACCACGACAGTTGGCCTGTGCTGTTGGACACGCTCCAGGGTACAGAGGACGCGATGGTGCAGCGGGCGGCTGGCGCCTCCCTGTCACGGATGGCGGACACGCCGGTTCTGGATGAGATCGTCGCGCGCTACGACGCCGCCCTGACAGATGAAGAAGCGGCGCGTCTGGCACAGTTGGTCAGTACCATCCGTTCACCCCAAGCCGGCGAGTCTCTGCGAGCGCTGGCCGGCGCCATCTCGTCGCCCGCTCTGGACAGCCTCCAACAGGCTGCCATCAAGGCACTGGCCAACGTCGGCGACGCCCCGTCCGTCAACTACCTCCTGAGCAGGCTCGAAGCCACATCGCCTGGCGAAGGTGGTTCCCTCTTCGACACCATTACCAGGATCAGCGCACCGCAGGCCCAATCGGCCCTGCTCTATGCGGCGGCGGGAAGCAAGGACGTTTCGGCCGAACAGGGTCGCACCGCGGCCATTTACGCCCTGGAGAACTATCCCAACGCCGAGACGTGCGCTCTGCTCGAACAGATTGTGGCTACGGAGGACAACACGGCGGTTCTCACCGCGGCCCTGCGAACGTTGGAGAACATCCAGAAGGCCGTTCCCTCGGTCGCGGAAAGCGCCACCTCCAAGGCTGACACGGGCATCCTGCTCCCGCTGGACCCCCTCCAGAAGTAGGCATCCGTCCCCTGTCGGATTGCGGGTTGCGGATTTCGGATTCGCTTCTGGCGGCTGATCCGCAATCCGAAATCGGAAATCCGCAATCGTTCTTGGCGCGGGTATGCTATAATAGGACCGCCGAATGGGCCCTTCGGGCCAGCGAGATGCGGCGGATCGGCCTGAGGCACACTGGTGGTCCAGAGTCGGTAGGAGAGCATCGCAGATGGCAGGTCTGACAAGAACACTCCTGGTTTTCATGGTCTCTGTCGCTCTATGGTGCCATCCGGCATCGGCCCAGACCGCTCAGGACGGTCGCAGCGACGTGGTGCTGGTCATCAGTGAATTCGTCGCCTCGAACGACCACAGCAAACGAGACAGGGACGGTGACTATCCCGATTGGATCGAGATACAAAACACGTCCGCCGACACCGTGAACCTCGATGGATGGTCCCTGACCGATGACCCGGACGATTTGACGAAGTGGGAATTCCCGGCCGTCGAATTGGCTCCGGGCGGCTTCCTCGTGGTCTTTGCGTCGGGCAAAAACCAACGCAATCCGGCGGCGGAACTGCACACCAGTTTCGCCCTGGCCGCCGGCGGAGAGTCGCTGGCCCTGGTGGCACCGGATGGAACGGTGGCCCATGCCTACGTCGACTATCCGCCGCAATTCGCCGACATCTCCTATGGTCTCAGCACAGGAAGCACCAGCGGCCAAACCGAGATGATTCTGGTGCCGGAAGAGGCGCAGGCCAAGGCCTGGATCCCCGGCAACGGATCACTGGGTACAGACTGGATGCTGGCGTCGTTCGACGACAGCGAATGGCTCACCGGCACCACGGGTGTCGGATATGACTACCCAGGTTACGTCGGGCTCGACGTCAGTTGGATGCGAGGCGTCGCCACCACCGTGTACATCCGCATCCCGTTCCGCGTCGAAGATCCCATTTCTGTGGATCGCCTGATCCTGCGCATGAAATACGAGGACGGCTTCGTCGCGTACCTCAATGGTTTCGAAGTCGCGCGGGCCAATGCGCCCGAAGGTCAGGACGTGCCCTGGAACGCCGCGGCCACCGCCATCCGAGAGGACAGTGACGCCGTCCACTCCGAGGAGTTTGACATCTCGGCCTGCAAAGACCGGCTCGTCGCGGGCGACAATCTTCTGGCCATCCAGGGTCTCAATATCGACCTGATCAGTTCCGATCTTCTGGCCCTTCCGGAGCTGACAGCGATTCACATCGAGCGCATCGACCTGGAAGGCATCGCGGAGGGCTATCTCCTCCAGCCGACTCCAGGGGCCGCCAATCAGGCAGCGCTGGCCCAGATCGGCCCGACCATTCGCGACGTCACGGAAAATCCCCCGCCTCCCGATCCCGACGAAGATCTCGTGATCACGGCGCGGGTCGTGGAGACGCTGGCTCCGGTTGTTGGTGTAATGTTGACCTGGCAAGTGGATTTCGCCGTCACCGCGCGGACAGAAACCCATGACACACTCCCGATGGTCGACGATGGAACCGGCGGCGATGCCACCGCCGGAGACGGCGTGTACACCGCCATCATTCCCGCATGGGCCTATCAGGCGGGCAGCCTGATTCGCTGGCGCGTCGACGCCGTGGACAGCCAGGGGCGGACGTCGCGCGATCCGCTCTTTCTGCGGCCTGCCGATTCACCGGAATACTATGGAACCGTCGCGCAGGATCTGACACTCAGCACGTCGTTGCCTGTCCTCTATTGGTTCTCGGAGCAGCCCGCGCGCACGCGAACGCGAAGCGGAGGCCGGGCGTCCGTGTTCTTCGACGGCGAGTTCTACGACAACGTCTTCGTCCGCGAACGCGGCGCCTACACGACAAACGGTTCGCAGAAGTTCGTCTTCAACCGAGGACACAAGTTCCGCTTCTCGCCCGAGCACGCCCGCGTCCGAGAGTTCAACCTGAACAGCAATGGTTCGGACTCCAGCTATCTGCGCCAGCCCCTGGCCTTCGAGACGATGCGAAACGCCGGAAGTCCGGCCTCGCTTTCCTTCCTGATGCTGTCGGTGTGCAACGGCAACATCGATCGCGTCGGCATTTTCATCGAACAGGTGGACGAAGAGTTTCTCGAACGCAACAACCTGGACCCGGCCGGCGCGCTGTACAAATTCGTGCAGCGATCGTCGTCGGCGCCGGTATTCAACGATATCAGCTCGGGCATCGAGAAGAAGACCCGCGAGAACGAGGGGTTTGACGACGTCGCCGCCATCGTGGCGGGCCTGAACGCCTCATCCGAGCAGAAGCGAAGAGCGTTCGTCTTCGACCACTTCAACCTTCCTCAGATGATGTGCTATCTGGCTGCCCGATGTCTGCTTCAGGACACCGACGACATCCGCAAAAACTTCTACTTCTACTGCGACAGTGATGGCACCGGGGAATGGTCGATCCTCCCCTGGGACAAAGACTGGACCTTCGGCGTCGTCGGTGACGGCGGGGTCTACACCACACACCCGTTCCTCGGGGCCGATTCGCATCCGAAGGCCGGCGGCTCCCAGTGGAGTGTATACCTCAGTGTCATGTACCACCTTCCGGAGACGCAGGAGATGTTCCTGCGCCGGCTGCGGACGGTGATGGATGAGCAACTCCAGCCGCCGGAGACACCGTTTGAACAACGGCGATTCGAGAAGCGCATCGACGAGATGGTCCTCCAAGCACGCGGGTATCTCGCTGGGTCTGTCAGTTCTTTGAAGAGCTACTTCCCGCCTCGCCGCAGCCAGTTGTACGTCGAACACAGCATCCACAACACCACGAATCCGCCGGCAGGAGGCGTCGCCGGGATTCCGGATTCGCAGCCGGACGATGTATCCATCCTCTTCGGGGATTACGACCACAACCCGGTTTCCGGCAACCAGGACGAGGAGTACATCGAGCTGATCAACCCCAATGCCTACGCCGTCGACATCTCCGGCTGGAAGCTGACGGGAGGAATCGAGCACGAATTCGCTCCCGGCACGGTCATCATCTCCGGCGGCAGTCTGTACGTCTCGCCCGATGTGCGAGCCTTCCGTCAGCGAAAGACCTACCCAACCGGCGGACAGGGGCTGTTCGTCCAGGGCAACTATCGCGGCCATCTCTCCAGTCGAGGCGAGACAATCGATCTCCAAGACCGATCCGAGCGGCTCGTGGCGACGCTGACGTATCCCGGCGCTGACTAACCGAAGGGTGCTACTGCGGCGGGTCGAACTTGTAGCCGATCTCGCGGAGGGTGTGGATGTAGATGGGATTGTGAGGATCGGGCTCGATTTTGTTCCGCAGGGTCGTGACGAAGCGGTCGATCGTGCGCGGGCCGGAGATGGAATCGTAGCCCCACACGAGATTGAGGATTTCGTCGCGGCTGAGTGCCCGTCCGGGCTTCTTGACGAACAGTTCGAGCAGCCGGAACTCCTTGGGCGATAGCTTGATCTCTTTCGATCCGCGTGTCAGCTTCCGGGCGGCGATGTCCAGCTCGCAGTCGCCAAATCGGTAGACTTCCAGCTCCGCCGAACGCATCCGCCGCAACAGCGCCTCGGTGCGAGCCAGCAGCTCCTTGATACTGAAGGGCTTGGTGACGTAATCGTCGGCGCCGAGGTTCAGGCCCAAAACGATGTCGGATTCCTCACCCTTGGCGGTGAGCATAATGATCGGCATTTCCAGCTTTTCCTTGCGGATCAGCCGGCAGACCTCGTAGCCGTTGATCTTGGGGAGCATCAGATCCAACAGGATCAGATCGGGCCTGGCGTTTAGCGCGGCGTTCAGGCCGGCCTCGCCGTCGTCGGCGGTCAGAACGCGATAGCCGTGGAACTCGAAGTTGTCTTTCAGACCCCGCAACATGGTGGGGTCGTCTTCAACGATGAGGATGGTTTCCATAGGGTCAAGCCATCTCAAACTGGTATCCCATATCGCCGACCTCCGTGATGCGCGGCGAACGCGTCGGATAGGATCCGATCTTGTCGTTCAACACCGCGACGGTCTTGTCGATGTCCTTCAGCGATCCGAAACAAGCACGAAAGCCCAAACCCTTAGATTCGAAACCAGCCTTCGGCCGGGACTTTGAGACATTCGAACTTGCGTCATTCGAATTTGTTTCGGATTTCATGATTCGTGCTTCGCCTTTCAGTCCGCAGGTCCTTCTCGTGGATGTCCTTTCCGCCAACGGTTCAGTCTCTCGCCGGCAGTGTGACCGTGAACGTGCTTCCCTGACCCGGTCGGCTTTCAACGCGAATCGTCCCGGCATGGGCGTCGACGATGAACTTCGCGATGCTCAGCCCCAGGCCGCAACCTTCGGCGCGACGCGACAGCGTGCGGTCCACCTGATAGAACCGCTTGAAGATCCGCTTGAGAGCCCGACGGGGGATGCCCACGCCGTTGTCCGAGACCGCGAAATGAACCGATTGACTCTCACTCGTGACACGCAACGCAATGTGTTTGTCGTCGCGCGAGTACTTGTACGCGTTGTCCAACAGGTTAACCAGGACCGTAACCATCGCGTCCGGATCCGCCATGACGTCGGGCAGTCCCTCGGGAATCTCGGCCTCGAAATGGCAGTTGGGTCGGTCGAACTTGGTGCGGACCGCCTCGGCGGCATTGTGCGCGATCACCGCCGCAGAGGTCGGACGTATCTGAAAGGCCTGTTTGTTGCGCTCCATCCGCGAGAAGGTCAGGAAGTTGTCGATCAGGCGGCTGAGCCGCCCGTTCTCCTTCGAGATCAGCTGCAGATAGTCCGTCACCTGCTGCTGATCCCGATAGTGGCCTTCCAGCAACGTGTCGACCAGAACGCGCATCGAGGCCAGAGGTGTCTTCAGTTCGTGCGTCACGGTGGCGATGAAGTCATTCTTGAGCCGGTTAAGCTTGACCTGCTTGCCGATGGACCGGGCGGCGACCGCGCCGCAGATGAGGATCAGCAGGATCACGAGGGTGCCGGTCCAGGTGTAAACCGCGATGCGCTGCCCGGCAGCCCGGTCGAGCACATCCCCTTCCTTGAAGAACAACTCGATCTTCCAGTTCGGGAAATACGCTCCGAGCGGACCGACGGCAAAGGGCTCGGTTGGCAGGTCCGCCAATCCCATGAAGAGTTGACCCTCCTCGTCCAGGACGCGACATTCGACGTAGTTCCTGGGAAAGATGCCGACGAACTCATCGAGTGCCGCATGGACGGTCTGGTCGGAAAACAGAGCAAGATACGCTGTGCGGCCGGACCTGTGCAGAAGGCCGTACGAAACCGCATCCCCTGTCTCCATCGGGCGCAACTGGTCCGGCTTCCATGTCTCAAAGTCCGCCATCGTTCCAAACCGTTCGGCCAACGCCAGGGACCGTTCTTCGATCTCCATCAGCCGCTCCAACGGCAAGCCTTCGATCTGCAAGGGTCTCGACTTAAGCCGAGCGTTCGCAGAGGTCATCTCCATCGCCTTGCGGGCGATGAAGAGATTCTGGTCGGCCGTCAGCGAACCCCCTGCCTGATTCGACTGATACAGCATGCCATGGAGTTTGGAGAACGTCTCCTCGAACAGGTCCTGGTACTGCACACGGTCCTGCATCCAGGTGAGCATCAGCAGTCGCGCGTTGGCGATCCGCGAGAGGATGCCGGTATCGGTACCGTCTGCCAGGGCACTAAACGCGACCTGCCGGCACACGGCGATCGCCTCGCCAATCCGGCCGAGCTTGGCCAGACAGCGGGCCTGTCCGATCAGGGCGTCGAGCAATCCACGATCGTCCAGCGGCGGGTCCTTGCCGACCCACTCCGCCAGACGCCGACGATAGCCGGAGGCCGAAAGAGCATGCTGTTCGTACAGAACCGCGGCTCCCGCGTAATCCCGATCCACGAACTCCAGCTGCCAGGCGTCGGCCAGGACCTCAGAGGAATTGCTCGCACGGTCGGTCTCGCTGGAAGACACGGGGTACAGACGCCGGCCGGACTGGCTGAAGATCAGCAGCGCATCGCAACCTCCCGGCTCGGCGGCCGATACGAGGCGGTCGTACGGATGAGCTTCGTTCTCCTTCTCGATCCGTCGACAGCGCCGGGCCCATTCGTCGTCAGCCTTGCGCCGGGCCTTCTCCAACTGGTCGCTGTGCAACAGAACAAGCTTCTGACGGATCACGAAACGCTCGTTGTTAATCGCTTCGTTCATGAACCAGAGCAAACAGACGGTGGGCAGCACCACTGCCACCGCAAGCAGCGATACCACCCACCGATACTGGCCGTAGTCCGCGTTGAGTTTCAGCCGTCTTCGCACGGGCTACCTCGTTGCCTCCGAGGCCTCGTCACTTTCCCGCCAGCTTGGCGATCTCCGCCCCGTCGAGGGCGCAATTGTAAAGGCGCACGTCATCAATCGAACCGTTCCAGAAGCGATCCCCCATGTCCGTATTCGCGCCGATCTGTACGAGGGTGTCATTCGTGTTGATGGTGCCCGAGGCCTCTTGGGAAGCATCCAGAACGCCATCAACGTACAGGCACATCTTCGCGCCGTCGTAGACCCCGGCGACATGGCGCCACTGGCCCGGGCTGATTTCCTTGGCTCCAAACAGACTACCGTAGTCGTTGCCGCCGGGGATGCCGAGACCGGTACAGGCAAACTCAAGCGTATTGGCTTCGTTGTTTCGCTGAATGCGCCAGGCGCTGTCGCCCTTGGTCACGATCGCCTGCCAGGGTCTGTCAAACTGGTTTACCTTGATCCATGCCGCCACGGTGACACCGCCCATGCAATCGAAGCCGGATTCATCGGCCACGTCGAGGAAGTCACCATCACCACCCAGCGCAATGGCGCCCCCGAACTTGCCATCGACCGGCTGCCACGTCGGGCCGCCCTGGACCGTCGCGTTGTGACCGTTGCCGGAGCTGTCTGCGGCGGTCCGCCCGTCTCTCTCGTCGAGCTTCCACCAGGCGACCAGGCCGAGCGGCTGGGCGACACCGAAGGCCCTGGTATTCTGCCAGGCATCGTCTTCTGTGGCGTTCCAGGCAAGCTTCGAGTCCCGCTCACCGCCATCGTCGTCGTCATTGACCTGGACGTCGAATCCGATCGACGTGCCCGGCGAGGGCTTGGCCTTGAGCACGTTCCAGGGGAAACGGACTTCCAGCCGATAGCCGTCGTCGGTTCGGGCGAAGGCGAACTCCACTCCGTCCGTCTTTCCCTGTTTCGACTCGCCCATTACCGGTGAGGTAGGGTGCCATTGGAAGTAGTACTGGTAATCGTCGTCGCCATAACTGCCCGATCGGCTGTTGTCCGCGTCGATGAAGATCTCCACGCCGTCGTCAAACCAGAACTCGGCGGAATCGCTGCGCAGGTCGTCGTCGGTGACCTCGACCAGGACGTAGAGATCGTCCTTGTCGTACAGCGTCTTGAACGAAGCGGAGCAATCGCTGCCATCCGCAACGGAATCGTAGAAGTTGTGCTCCAGCGCATACGCCTGAGCCCTGGCCCAACAGCCATCGACCTTGCCGTCGATAGTCGGGGCCTGGTCCGTCGGCGCGATGCCTGCGAACGACACCGGTTCGGCACGCCACTCTTCATCCCGACCTTCGATCTCCGCCATGCCGTCAGCGATCTGCTGGATCGGGCCCAGGAGCGTCGAGATCGCCGGCAGATTATCGACCGTCAGGTGAACGGCGAAGCTGTTGGCCTCTTCGCTGGTCTGGAGCCGCACCGTCGTCTTGGCGCTGGCCTGGGCCAGTTGGGCCATCGCCTCACGCACACGGTCGGCCACCGCGCCCGAAGAAAGCCCCATATTCTCGACGGCGTACTGCATCGCTCCAGCGACGTTCACCACGGCCAGTTTGCTGGTCGTTTCCGGCAGCGACTTCAGCGGCTCCTGCAAGGGGCCGCCCTGGAGCGCGCCGGCGCGCTGCCTGGCGGCGCGGATGGACGCATCGACCAGATCGGAGCTCAGAGACAGGACGGTGACCTTCCCGGCCTGGTCCATACACCCAAAGAGCTTCTGCTGGTTCGGCAGGGTGAAATCAAATCGCCCGCCCGCAGGCTGCGTTTCCCCAGTGACCATGTTGGCCGAACGCAGTACCGAACTGAGAATCTGATAGGTCTGCTGAGGATCGACACTGGCAATCGCCAGACCGATGGACTTGATCTGAGGCGGCATATCCTGGCTCAGTTGCTCGGTCGGCTTTCGGAACGGCACGGCAAACAGCGTGATCTGCTCGATGTTGTCGAACAACTGCGGCCCGATGTCCAGGCCCATCACATTGCGGATCTGCTCGCTGACCGCCACCGCCTGTGGCGTGCCCGACTCGCCCACGCCCAGCGAGATCAATGCGATCGCATCCGAGGGAACAGCGTCGAGCGCCGCCATGTTGAGGGGCGGCGTGCGGATCAGGTTGTAGGCCAGACAATTGTGGCCTTCCTTGAGATGGACGTTGGCGTCCAGCGCCAGGCCCGAGGGGCGAATCGACAGCGAGGCAATGACGTCGTCAATATTCTTGAGATCGGCGAACTGCTCCGCCATATGAAGTTCCTCCGGCATTTCATCCGGCGGAAGGATCGCTTTGAGATTCTGGTACGCCTCGTCGGCATTGAACCAGACCGTCAGCATGTTGTCCTGCCTGGCCTTCCTATCGATCTTGCTGAACGACTTGTTGCTGGAGGCCAGCGACGGCTCCTTGATGAGCCCCTTGTACTGCTTCACGGACCATTGGAGCAAGTCGGCACCCCTGGGGCTCGGACTGGTCACGATGATCACAGTGTCGTCGTAGGCCGCCCCGCCGCCATCGCCGAACGACAGCGTCGTCATCCCCTCGATGGCCTGCGCGGGCTGGCCGACGAGACCCAAACCCACCTGAATAATCCCGCGCAGCACATCGCTCTTGCCGGGATACAGGACCGCAATCGCCGGCGGATTGTCCTGGGTGATCCCGGTAATGCCGATGCCGATGCCGCGGATCTTCTTGAACTCGGCCATCATGCTCGGGTTCATCAGCGAACTGACGATCTGCTGCGGGCCCATCGGGTTGCCAGACTGACCGGCACCGATCACGGCCAGCGGATTCTCGAACGGCGTGTCCTTCAGCATGCTCAGGATGGTCTCGATCTGTTTGCCCGGGCTGCCGATCTCGATGTAGGCCAGGGTGTCGGGCGGCATCAGACTGGCCGGGTCGGCGTTGCCCAGCTCTTCCAGCAGAGGCTTGACCTTCTCGATCAGTTGGGTCTGATCGCTGTACTCGGTGGCGAGTCGGCGAAATGCCGCCGTGGCCTCCGCATCGTCTTTCCTCTTCATGTGACAC
Organism: Sedimentisphaerales bacterium; assembly: GCA_035448545.1. GTDB lineage: Bacteria > Planctomycetota > Phycisphaerae > Sedimentisphaerales > Anaerobacaceae > Anaerobaca. Next base: position 12,106 of record DAOTJE010000022.1, read on the forward strand.
ATGCCCAGACGATACAGGGCCTGCGCCACCTGCTCTCGCGGCGCCGAAGCGTCGGCGATGATCTGCTTGTAGACGCCGATGGCCGCGTCGAGGTCGCCTTCCACCTCCTCGGAGTACAGGCCCTCCCGCAGCAGCACCGACGCCGACTTGGCCAAGGCAATCGCGCCGACCACGCCAACGAGTACGAGCAGAATGATGGTGAACGGCTTTGTCTTTCTCATGGCTCCACTCCTTTCAATAGGACCACGTTAGCAGTGACGGTTCGTTTTGCACAAGCGTAATATGCCGATGGCGTGTTACGGATCTGTTACGGGGGCGCGCCTTTTCGGTGACTTTTCACACGGGAAGGAAGGGCGTACGAGGACGCCTTGTGCAGGCGGTGGGGAAGAAAAGGGTGGCACCGGAAATCCAGCGATTGCCCATGCCACCCGTGATCTCCATTTCGGGGACAACTACTTCAGTTTCTCCGTGGTTTTTCCCTGCTCGGGCGGAGCCTGCTGTGCGCCGGGCGTGCGGCCTTTGTCCGGCTTCTCCGTCGTGTCGCCGAGGTACTGCGGCAACTCCACGCCGGCCATGCCCGCCACCTCGTGCAGCGGCGGGATCGACCGGATCAGGCTTGAGAGGAAGTTGGCGGTCGACGACGTGCCTTTCTCGTTGCTGCCCGAATCCCAGACGGTGACCTTGTCGATCTTGATGTTCTTGATGGCCTCCACCTGGCGGGCCACAATGTCCTCGATCTTCTCGATCATCAGCAGGGTTGAAGCGGCCCGGGCGTCGCCGTTGCAGCTCTTGACCAGGGCCTGATAGCCGGCGGCCTTACTGTCGAGCACCTGGCGAATGCCCTTGGCTTCCGCCTCGTACTTGGCCAAGGTCGCGTCGGCCTGTCCCTTGGCCTCGCGGCGGTACTTCTCCGCCTGGGCCTCGGCGGCAATCTCGATCTTTCGTCGCTCGATCTCCTGCCGCACCACTTCCTCGGCGTTCAGACGTTCCTGCTCGGCGAGGTATTGCGCCTTCTGGATGGCCACTTCCGCCTTGCGTTTGGCGACCTCGCCCTTCTCAAAGGCCTCGGCCTGCCGGATCGCCAGTTCCGCGTTGTACTCGGCGATCTTCGCCTTGGCCTTGTTCTCCCCATCGACCGCCAGTGCCTCCTGCTGCTGAACGAAGATACGCTGATTGGCTTCAGCCTGTTTCTCGCCCTTGACGGCTTCGGCTTCCTGTTGCTGCACGAAGATGCGCTGGTCGGCCTCGGCCTTCTTCCGGCCCTTTTCCGCCTGGGCCAGGTTCTCGGCGACCCGGATCGATCGCTCCCGGTTCGCCTCGGCCTCCCCGACCGTCGCGATCGTCTCCTGCTGCTGGACGAAGATGCGCCGGTCCGCCTCGGCCTTCTTCTGGCCCTTCTCCGACTCGGCGGTGTGCTCGGCCACACGAATCGACCGTTCGCGATTGGCCTGGGCCTCACCGATGGCGCCGAACTTGGCCTGTTCGGCGACGTCCACCTTGGCCTTGTTGATGGCCTCGGCCGCCGCCTTCTTGCCGATGGACTCGATGTAGTCCGACTCATCCGTGATGTCGGTGATGTTGACGTTGATCAAATACAGACCGATCTTGTTCAGCTCGGGTTCGACGTTCTTCCGGATGGCATCGAGAAAACTCTCGCGGTCCTGATTGATCTGCTCGATCGTCAGCGACGCGACCGTCAGACGCAGTTGGCCGAAAATAATCTCCTTGGCCATGTCCTCGATCTCGCGTGGCTGGAGGCGCAACAGACGCTCGGCCGCGTTGTTCATGATCGCCTTGTCCGTACTGACGCCCACGGTGAACGTGCTCGGGACGTTGATGCGGATGTTCTGAAGGGACAGGGCCCCCTGCAGCGGGATGCTGATCGTCATGGGGGTCAGGCTCATGTACGAGTAGTCCTGAATCAGCGGCCAGACGAATGCACCACCCCCATGGATGCACCGCGAGGACTGATCCTGCCCCACCTTGCCGTAGATCACCAGGATGCGGTCCGATGGACAGCGTTTGTACCGCGACGCGAGAAACAGCACCGTCGAGACCAACAGCAGGACGAACGCAATCAGAGCGATCAGCCATAGACTCTGTCCCAGCGTGCTCTGCGCCAGAGGCCCCAGAAGTGTCATTTCCATGTCTCCGCTCCTGTTGTAAGAGTTTGACTTGGCTTTTGCATTGCGGTCTACCCGCCCTGCGGTCCTTGTGCAATCTTCTCCACGACCAGCACATCCTGCGGCGTGACATCGACGACGCGGACCCGCTGCCCCGTACGGATCTCCTCGCTGCCGGCCGATACGGCGTCGTAGATGCGCAGCCGCTCCTGGACGGTGATCTTCGCCTTGCCGGTCCCGGCGCTCGGAATCGTCAGATAGACTTCGCCCTGCTGACCGATGGCATTGCGCAGATTGATGTTGCCGCTGGCCTGCAACGTGCCGGCCTTGCGGAAGATCAGTCCGATAACCCAGACCGTCCCGAACCCGGCGAGGGACGCGGCGATCAGCGCCGCCACCGGCCCCTGCTGCGTCTGGCGCATCATTGCCAGACCCACGAGGCCGAACATCATGAAGAACGCCGTCAGGCCCTGGAACGACAGGACTTTGAAGCTCAGGTACGTGTCGTGCGCATCAAGATGGGCATCGCCGGTGAAATCGCCGTGGACGTCGGCCCCGCCGGCATCCACGTCACCCACATCGGAAACACCTCCGACGTCGTGGCCGCCTGCGCTGTCGCCTCCGAGGAATTGCAGGACCAGGCGGACTACGAACAGAACCCCTCCGAGGACGGCGCAGACGAGAAACAGCATCTCAATGCCACTGAGCTGGACAGACAACGCACCCATACATCGGTCCTTTCAAATCCGCTTCGGGCGCCATTATACCGGTCGCCCGGCCGATGGCCAGCCCGCAGGATCAGAAATCTCCCGTCTCAATCATAGACTGGCGGCGCAAGCGAATCTTGCGCCGCCGAAGGAGGTTTTCAGGAGCCCTGTACCCTCTCCTGCTGCCTATCGCGTCAGCGGCCGACGCCCCCGGAATCCGCAGGCTTTTCCGCCGAAGACAGAAGCGGCTGGTACCACTTCGGCCGGTCTGGCCGCTCGGGCGAATCGAGCAGGGTGCGCCAGGCCTCGTCGGTGAGCCGGTCGCTCATGGGGTGCTTGAACTCGTAGTAACTCAGCACCGGTCCGGCGGCCAGGAAGACCGAACCATCGACCGCCGGGCAGGCTACCACGAGGATGTCCACCTTCCCCACCCCCTCTTCCAGAACCATGCCCTCGTAGCCTTCGGTATGAACATCGGCCACCAGCGTGGTCTTGATGCCGAGCAGATCGACTCCGGTCACCAGCGACTGTAGTGAATTTGGCAGGGCCTTGATGTACGAGTTGTCGATATCCGACAGCGGCTCGTTCAGCAGCTCTTTCGCGGAAATCTCGATCAGACGCTCCAACAGAGCTTCAAGCCCTGTCAGCCGCGTTGTCGCCTGCTCGCTCAGGACCTGCATGTCACCCAGTCCAGCTCGTGTCATGCGGGCCAGCGTCAGGAGCCGAGCGTAGAACTCGGGGACCGGCTCGACGTATCCGGGCGGAGGCGCGGTCGGTCCGGAACGACCCACCGTGTAGCTCTGCTTGGCGTAGAGGATGGTGTCGTGCCGCAATTCCGCCCACGAGGCCAAGGCGGCGCTGAGACTGCGCCGCCGCCAGGCGTCCGTCCGCATGAAGTTCGGATAGCCCTCGGGCAGGTCCTCAAGCAAGGCGCCGAGGCTGTAGAGCCAGGACCAGTAGAGGTTGGCGTTCCAGTCGGCGGCGCCGAGAGCGTCGAACTCATCCTTCAGCTCCCCGAAGCGGCGCCAGTAATTGACGTAATCCGTATCGCCTTCGTCGATCAGGATGTGCAACGCCTGCCGGGACCCCAACAACGTCATGACATCGAGCCCGCGCGGGTAGCCGCGGACACCATCAACCGACTTGGTGAAGGGCCAGCCGGCGGAATTGCCGGTGTGCTGACCGACCGCCGGATAGACCAGATTCTGGAACATGTACGAATCGGGAATGAACCGCTGGCCCATCAGCCGCATCCCCTTGGTCTTGTCGAGCACCTCGTTGAGCGTCTCGTCGGTAATCGGCCCGACCACCATGATGTTGCCCGTGCCGCCGAAGATCCGAGGCGACGGCAGCAGAGCCAGTTCCGCCTTCAAAGCCAGATACGTCGCGTCATCGGTCAGATCAGACAGTCGCTGCATCCAGTCGGTCCCCACCACCGTCTCCAACGCGCCCATATAGTCGTATGGCGTCAGGTCGTCGGCCAGCCCCACGTAGAACGCCGTGACGGCGTAGATGCGGTCCCAAATCTCCAGCGCCGTCCGCGCGCCGACTTCGCTGTGCAGGGCCTGGACCAGCAGCACCGCCTGAAGCGTCTGAATCCGGGCGTCTTCCACGCTGATGAGGGCCTCGCCCAGCGGGCCCCACGACTCGGAGCCTTTCAATAGAAAGCTCATCCGCCCGTACCACGTCAGGGCCTTGAAGTAGCGCTCCAGAGCTTCGCTGCGCGTGTAATGGCCGCGGGGAACGTACTGCGAGTAGTCCTCCTGGTAGATGAACAGGTCGCTCGGCGCAAAGCCCTCGTGCGCCTCGATCCTGGCCAGTTCCTTCTCGACCGCTCTGGAAACCATCTCGGAAACACCGGCGTCGGGCACAAGGAGCTTCCTGGCGACCGACAGAAACGCGATATTGCGCCGCGCCGCCTCCTGCAACTCGCCCCCAAGCTGGTCGTACAGGCTTTCCATCGTCGCCAGCATCGCCTCGGTCATGGCCTCAATGTCACCGATGAATTCACGCTCCTCCACGTCCTTCAGCGTCTCGTCGAACTGGATATGGTATAAGTGCAGGAGAGTATCCGTCGTGACGAAGAGAGGGGCGTTCCTGGAGGTGATGTGCCGGCAGGCATCGACCATGTCATCGTAGGACTCGCTCCACCAGGTCGTCGCCTCGGGCGGCACGATGGCAAAGCCATTCTGCCGGATCGGGTCCGACACCACCGTCACATTGACGATACCGGACATACCTTCGAAGTTAACGATCTGCCCGAGGTCCAGAGGCAGCGTGTAACCCGGCGCGTTCGGCTCGACCTCGACCACATAAGGCTCATAGTACTGCCCGAAGCCCAATTGGCCGGCTCCCGCGCGTGCACCGAGCAGGCACGCGATGAGGACCATGCAGCACAATGTCCAGACCATGCTGTCCGCGTCCCGCTTCTGCCTCCCGGCACGTCCGCCTCCCCCCATTGCTGCGATTTCAAATCGTACCATGTCAGTTTCCTCCTACAGCAAATGATCGTAATGATAACGAGGCACACGACGTGCCTTGGAACACCGGTCGGGGAGCCGCCCGAATCCGGCCCTTCAGCGCATAGCAAGAGCGGGTCGGACGATCAGGATGAAAGCGATACTGGCGGTCTCCTCATGCTCGAACCGTATTCGCGTTCGAAGGCCGGGCCGCTATGACATGAAGTACACAGATTATGATGGCAGACAGATTATAAAAGCGTTCCCTGGCCCGCCTTTCTTACGGCCCTATTATAGCCGGTGCAACGTCTTGCTGCAATGCCTTTCCCGCTGGAAGTGGGGGAATTCCCCACGGTGGCCGGCCATCGGGACGTCGCGGCCGCCCAGTGAACCGCCCATGTGGAGAGACGTATAAGTTCAGGGTGAGTGTAAGTCTATTCTGACAAAGTGGTTGAGGCGAGGAGCTGCAAACGGGACCCGGTGGAGAGAAAAATCAGTGGTCGACGCGATGAGTACAGGAGATCAGCCATGAACACGATTGACTTGACGGATCAGGAGACCACCACCCTCCGCGATGTGGTCGAGAATTACCTGTCGGACCTGCACACCGAGATTTCTCACACGGACGACAGAGACTTCCGCGGCGCATTGAGACGAAGGCAGGAGCTTCTGCAAGGCGTTCTGGAGAAACTCGCCCCGCTGGCTGCGCAGCCGGCGTAGCGAGCGCAGCGGCCATGCCCTCGCCGCGCGGGGCGCAGACGCGTAAAAAGCATTTTTCCGGCTTGCAGTGAAACGCCGGCCTTGCGGGGGTATTCTGTTGTTGGTACGAATGAAAGAACCGTTCGCCGGAGATGGACGACGCACTTGAAGAACCCGAGGCCGGTATGGACAAAATGTCGGTGGCAACACAACTGAGAACCGCCGGGCCAAGATGGCTTGCCCCGGTGGCAGCAATGCTCTTCTGCGCTGCCGGCCAGGCGGCTACGCCGCTGATACCATCCGCCCCGAGGCCGACACCCAGGCCGACGGCCAGCCCGGCACAATTGACGCGCGATACGGCATTCGGCGAAGCGATCGACATCCTGCGGAACGCAACCAGCCCCCCGCTGAACATCATCGTGCTCTGGCGACAGATCGGCGAAAGTGCGGACATCTACCGCCAGACCCCGATCGGGTTCGACAGCATTCCGGGCCTGCGTCTGCGTCAGTACCTGGACACGCTGCTGCTGTCGGTCTCGGCGGGCCGCGCCGCCCGGCTTGGATACGTCATAGACAGTGGCGTGATCATCATCGCAACGGTCGACGCCCTGCCCGTCCACAAGAGCGTGCCGCGCGTCTACGACGTGACCGATCTGGTGGCCGAACCATCCTACGCACCGAGCCCCGGGACGATGCGAATGATGATGGGCGGCGGAGTGATGGGAGGTGGCTACGGCCAAGGTTATGGCAGTCCGATCGGTGGCTCCGCCCAAGGTCTCGGCGCCGGGTATGGAGGCTACAATTCCGCGTCCGGGCTGCCGGGCGTCGTCGGCGCCGTGGGAGACCGGCGTCGATAAATCCGAAATCCGAATCCCGAAATGGCAAACAAGCACGAATGACAGGAGCACGAAACCCCCAATGGTCCGCCGGCCGGGGGCAGCATTTGCATCATTCGGATTTCAACCCTTCGGATTTGTCTGGGATTTCGACATTTGTGCTTCGGATTTGAGGTTCAACCTTCACGCCTGGCGGCACGGCGACGGTCGGCTTCCTTAAGGTAACGCTTGCGAATCCGGATGGATTTCGGACAGACCTCCACCAGTTCATCCTGCTGGATGTACTCCAGGCACACCTCCAGGCTCATCAGACGCGCCGGACGCACGCGGGCCGCATCGTCTTTCGACGACGTGCGCATGTTCGTCAGCTGCTTGGCCTTGGTCGGATTGACGGGGATGTCGTTGTCCTTGCAGTGTTCGCCAACGACCTGGCCCTCGTAGACCTCGTCGCCCGGCCGCACGAAGAAGACACCGCGATCATACAGCGCGTCGAGCGCGTACGCCGTGACCGTGCCGGTCTCGGTGGCAATCATCACCCCCGCCTGCCGCTGCGGAATCGAGCCACGCATCGGTTCGTACCGCTCGAACGTGTGGTGCATCACCGCGCGACCCTGCGTAGCCGTGAGGAGACGCGCGTTGAGACCGAACAGCCCTCGCGACGGAATCATGAACTCCATGTGGACGTAATCGTTGACGCCGCTCTTGGAGTCCATCTTGATCATCTCGCTGCGCCGGTTTCCAATCAGGCTCATGACAGCGCTCTGGCACTCGACCGGACATTCGATCACCAGCCGTTCGATCGGCTCCTGGCGAAATCCATTAACCGTCTTGATGATGACCTCCGGCTTGCCCACGCAGACCTCATAGCCCTCGCGCCGCATGTTCTCCAGGAGAATCCCGAGGTGCATCAGGCCCCGACCGGAAACGATGTACGTATCGGCGCTCTCGCCGGGCTTGACCCGCAGAGCCACATTCGTCTGGAGCTCCTTATACAAGCGATCCCGCAGATGCAACGAGGTGATGTACTTGCCCTCCCTTCCGGCGAACGGACCGTTGTTGACATGAAACGTCATGCTCATCGTCGGCTCGTCGATCGCCACGACCGGCAGCACGCTCGGCTCATCCGGGCAGGCGATCGTGTCGCCGATGTCGACCGGATCCAGGCCCGCCACTGCGCAGATGTCGCCGGCCTGCACCTCCAGCGTGCGCTTCTTGCCCAGGCCCTCGAATTCGTACAACTGGACGACTTTCTGTTGGGTATGGCGTCCCGCCTTGTCGATCACCGTCACCGGCTGGGCCTGTGTCAGCCGCCCGGCGAAGACTTTGCCGATCGCCACCCGCCCGACGTAGTCAGAGTACTCCAGTGCGGTCACCAGCATCTGCAAAGGGCGGTCGGGATCGACCTTCGGGGCCGGCACCGACCGGATGATGGCATCGTACACCGGTTTGAGATTGTCGTTGGGCTTGGCCAGATCGGTGGTGGCCCAACCCTCCTTGGCCGAGGCGAACAGCACGGGAAAATCGAGTGCCTCGTCGTCCGCATCGAGATCAACGAACAGGTCGAAGACCTCATTGACCACGTCGTCGGGCCGCGCATCGACGCGGTCAGCCTTGTTGACCACCAGGATGGGCTTGAGCTTATGCTGGAGAGCCTTGGTCAGCACGAACCGCGTTTGCGGCATGGGCCCCTCGAAGGCATCGACGATCAGCAGAACCCCGTCGGTCATTTTGAGGACTCGCTCTACCTCGCCGCCGAAATCGGCATGGCCCGGCGTATCGACGATATTGATCTTGTACTCGGTTCCGTCGGTGTCAAAGTACTGGATCGCGCAGTTCTTGCTCAGAATGGTGATGCCGCGTTCGCGCTCGATCGGGTTGGAATCCATGATCAGGCCGTGCTCGCCGCCGGCCAGCCTGTCCAGTTCCTCGTTGCGAAACATCCCCGACTGATACAGAAGCTGGTCCACCAGCGTTGTCTTTCCATGGTCCACGTGGGCGATGATCGCCACATTACGCACCATCTCAGCGTACATACACCGCAATCCTCAGATACATAACCTGCCTGAAATCCGCTACTTGCCTCCGACTCACAACCGAGGCGGAGCCACCCCCATGAGGTAAGCCCAGTAGTGTATCAGGATTCCTGCCCGCATGCAAGAATATCTGCAAAAAAACAAGCTCTGCCGAGAACGCACGCCGCGAGGCGGTAACGAGCGTGAAAGAGGCTGAAATCGATCGAATCGCGTGAAATGAGAGGTAAAGGAACGGATACAAGGCCCGGCCAAGTCGGATGGGCGAGACAACCAGCGGCGTCAGCGCAACAGGACGTTCGACAGCACCGGCATCCGGCGTTGCCCGTCGCCGCCTGTCGGCCCCGCTAAAGCCTCATGGCCAGGGCGGACAGCTCTGCCGGGGGGCAAGGGCGACAGCCCAGGCTGCCGTGCCGCCGTTCAGGTCGGACTTCGTATGCTTCCAGCAATCCCCTGGCATCCGCAGCCGCATCCGACTCGAGTTCCGTGATGAACCTCTGGAGACATTCGCAGGACCAACAGGCTTCCCGCGTGGCAACCCGCTCCAACTGGTCCAGGAGCATGCGGATCTGCTCGGCCGTCAGCGATCTTCCTGCATGCGCGCTCATCTCGCACCCCCTGGAATGGACGTAGCGATTGGCAAATGAGCCACCTCAAACGGCGGCACGCAAATGCAAGAACACCACCGGCTCCTCAAGAAGTGTGTACGGCCAGGCTCCCAGCGAGGTTCACACCCATCCGGATGCGTCGAATCCGCACTGCCGGGCACGAAGCCTTTACATTCTGCCCTTTTCATGCGAAGCTCATGCACATGGAACCAAACTGGTTGAGATGGGCCAAACAAGTGGCCGCTCTGGCGCAGAACGGCCTGACCTTCTCCGACAATCCGTACGACATCGAACGGTACGAACACCTGCGAGAGATCGCGGCTGAAATGATGGCCGAAGGGTTCGACCTCGACAAGAAGAGTGTCATCGACCTGCTCCGGCAAGAGCAGGGTTATGCCACGCCCAAGGTGGATGTGCGCGGCGCGGCCTTTCGCGACGGCAAGATCCTGCTCGTCCGCGAGGCCCTCGACGGCGGATGGACGCTTCCCGGCGGGTGGGCCGACCCGTGCCAGAGCCCATCCGAGGCGGTCGTTCGCGAGATCTTCGAGGAGTCGGGCTTCGAGGCCCGGGTCTGCAAGCTGGCGGCGATCTACGACCGCAGCAAACACCCGCACCTGCCCCTCATCCCGTTCCACATCTACAAACTGTTCTTCCTCTGCGAAATCACGGGGGGCCATGCGACGGAAAGCCATGAAACAACGGGGGTCGGATTCTTTGCCGAGGATGCCATCCCCGACCTCTCGATCAGCCGCACCCTGCCCTTCCAGATCGCGCGGATGTTTGACCACCTGCGCGATCCCGCCCTGCCCACCGACTTCGACTGACGGATGAACCACACCTTCGTTACTTGGTTCTTGCTCGGTATGCTTCCGGACAAGGAGCATCCCCCCACTCGGCTCCCTCGCAGGTGGAGCCGCAGCCGACCTCGGCGCCCCCGCCCGGCGTCATGGATAGCCCGCCTTCGGTCACGACAGGCGGGTTGACAGTCTGCCGAGCAGGAACACAGACCCTGTGGTTCAGGATTCTGCTCTCTCCGCCTTGGCGGCGATGCCTGCGAGCAGATAGAGGAAAGAGTACAACATGGTCTCAACTCCGCCAAGCCAGAAACAACCGATCATTCGATGTCTTCCCCACAGCATGAGGATGATAGCTGGAAGTCCCCGACAAGACAATCCCCATCTCGTTCGATCCGGCAGGACCGGTCGGTCGGCAGCCGACTTGGCAATACGCCCCGTCACGGTTGTCTTCGGCGCCGGATATGGTATCCTCGAGCAACGCAAGAACGGCGGGCCGAAACCGCCTCGAGAATCATCTGGCACAGGAGGTACCAATGACCATGTCACGAATCGCCATCGCAGCAATCCTCACCCTGACTCTAACGCCCAGCCTGTACGGGGCGACGACGGTGCAGGTCGTCTCGACGCCGCCAACGGTACAGACCAATGACTTCTACGTCAGCAATCGGCCGCCCTTGACGCCGGAGCCGCTGATCAAGCTGCCGATCGGGGCGATCAAGCCGGAAGGCTGGGTCCGCCGGCAGCTCGAACTCCAGGCCGACGGCTTCGTGGGCCACCTGGGCGAGATCAGCCAATTCCTGCGCAAGGACGGCAACGCCTGGCTTTCGCCGACGGGCGAAGGCCACAGTCCCTGGGAAGAGCTGCCGTACTGGCTCAAGGGTTTCGGAGACATGGGTTACGTCCTCGGCGACCAGCGGATCATCGACGAAGCCAAGGTCTGGATCGAAGCCACTATCGCCAGCCGGCAAAGCGACGGTTGGTTCGGACCGCTCGCCAACAAGGCCAGCGGCCGCGACGAGAACAAGATGCCCGACCTGTGGCCCAATATGGTCATGCTCAACACCCTCCAGAGCTACTACGAGTACACCCAGGACGCCCGCGTCATCGACCTGATGCGTGAGTACTTCAAGTGGGAGCTGGCCGTCCCGGACGAGCAGTTCCTGCCGCCCTTCTGGCAGCAGCAGCGGGCCGGCGACAACCTCGCCAGCGTTCACTGGCTGTACAACCGCACGGGCGAGGCGTTCCTGCTGGAGCTGGGCGAAAAAATCCATCGCAACATGGCACGCTGGGATGAGACGGTCGCCAGTTGGCACAACGTCAATATCGCCGAGTGCTTCCGCGCTCCGGCGACCTTCTATCAGCAGTCGCATGACCGCCACCACCTGCTGGCGGCCGAACGCAACTACGCGATGGTCTGGGGCACGTACGGCGAGGTCCCGGGCGGCATGTTCGGAGGCGACGAGAACTGCCGCAAGGGCTACCACGGACCCAGACAAGGCATCGAAACGTGCGCCTCGGTCGAGTTCATGCTCTCCTGCGAGATGCTGCTGAAGATCACCGGCGACCTTAAATGGGCGGACCGCTGCGAGGATGTCGCGTTCAATACGTTCCCGCCCTCGATGACGGCGGACCTGAAGGGCCTGCACTACCTGACCAGCCCGAACGCGTGCCAGCTCGACCATACGAACAAGGCGCCAGGGATCCAGAATGGCGGCGAGATGCTCTCGTACAATCCGCACAGCTACCGCTGCTGCCAGCACAATGTCGCACACGGCTGGCCTTACTACGCCGAACATCTGTGGATGGCAACGCCTGACAACGGCCTGGCCGCCGTGCTGTATGCGGCCTCGGAAGTCACCGCGAAGGTCGGAGCGGGCGACGAGGTGACGATCCGTGCACAAACACGCTATCCTTTCGAGGACACCATTCGCCTCATGATAGACGCCAAGAAGCCGGTTCAGTTCCCGCTATACTTGCGCGTTCCCGGCTGGTGTGAAGACGCGGCTGTAAAGGTCAACGGCCAACGGGTCGAAGTCCACGCCCGGCCGCAGGCGTACATCGTGCTCGACCGCCTCTGGAAACAAGGGGACAAAGTCGAACTGACGCTGCCCATGACGATCTGCCTTCGCTACTGGCCCCGGAACGGCGATTGCGTCTGCGTCGATCGCGGCCCGCTGACCTATTCGCTCAAAATCGGCGAGAAGTACGTCCGCTACGGCGGTACGGACAAATGGCCCGCCTTCGACGTCTTCCCGACAACCGCCTGGAATTATGGCCTCGTCATCGACCCGACCAGGCCGGTCGCGGCGCAGTTCAAGGTGACGCAGCGAAGCTGGCCCGGCGACAACCAGCCTTTCAAGACCGACGCCGCACCCATCGAGATGACGGCCAGGGCCCGGAAGATCCCGAACTGGCAGGCCGATTCGCGCGGACTGATCGACGAGGTCCAGCAGAGCCCTGTCCGGTCGGACGAGCCGACCGAAACGGTGACACTGATCCCGATGGGCTGTGCGAGGCTGCGCATCAGCGCGTTTCCGTGGATCGGCGAAGGTGCAAACGCAACCGAGTGGCAACGGCCCGGCGCTGCGAGCGCAGGCAAGATCCCGGCCCAGGCATCGCACTGCCACGAAGGCGACACCGTTGCGGCCCTGAGCGACGCGAGGCTTCCGGCCCATTCCGACGACCACGACATCCCGCGCTTCACCTGGTGGCCGCACAAGGGCACGGCCGAATGGGTGCAATACGACTTCAAGGAACCGCGCACGATTCGCGAAGTTCAGGTCTACTGGTTCGACGACGAAGTCAGCGGCGGTGGCTGCCGGGTGCCCCAATCGTGGACACTGCTGTATAAGAGCGGAGACGAATGGAAAAAGGTCGTGAACGCGTCCGGCTACGGCGTGCAGAAGGACCGCTTCAACACCGTGACATTCGACGAAGTCACGACGGCGGCCCTGCGCATCGAGGTGCATCTCCAGAACGACTTCTCCGCCGGCATCCTCGAATGGCGCATCCCGTAGCACTACGCGACCCAGAGGAACCCGATCGCCGGGTGTGTTATTCCGAGCGGTAGGTCGAGACCTCGTGAGTGGGCGGCGCGAGCCGTCGCACTTCTTCCCGTACGGCGTCGAGGTTCAGCCCGAGGTTCGCCAGGATTTGGGCGGACATGGCTTCGCTATCGCGCATCAGGCCCAGCAGCAAATGCTCGGTACCGATGTAGTTGTGACCCAGCGACCGCGCCTCTTCGACGGCATAGCGAATGACGTTCTTGGTCTGCTCGGTCTGGGCGAGCTTCTCGATCACCTCGACGTGCGGGCGACTGGCCAGGAGTGTTTCGACCTCTTTGCGAAGGGGCTTGAGGTCTACGTGGAAGTGTTGGAGCACCGCCGCAGCCACGCCGTGGACTTCCCTGGCCAGTCCCCAGAGAAGGTGTTCGGTCCCGACGGACTCGTGCCCGAACTGCTGGGCCTCCTGATTGGCCAACAGCATGACCGCCCTGGCGTGCTCCGTAAAACGCTCGAACATGAAAACCCTTTCAAGTTGCCCCGGTACTCTCTGGCGCCGGCCCATGCGGCGCCCGTGTGCATTCTACCGCATCCTCGGGTTCTCCGCCCGCCCATTATCGAGACGCGAGGAACAAAACACCGCGGAAAGTCAAATGCCGGCATCGGCGAAGCCCGGAGAACCGCCCACCGCGGCGCTGGGACGCCACGTCGCCTTATCACCCCAAGCTTGAGGATCGGTGTTGGCGAGGTCCGCCACCGTCAGTGAGAAGCCTTTGCCGTCGGTTGCGTCGTACCAGTCATCCTCGAAGGCAAAGCGGTGGATGATCTGTCCGGCGGCGTCCCGCAGCTCGACGGTCTCGCCGGCGTTGTTGAGACTGCCGGTGTACTCGCCCGCAATGGGCAGGCCCGGACCGTATCGCGTTTCGAAGGCGTCAATATTCTTGACCACCAGCGCATAACCACCCGGCGCCAGCACAACCGAACCGAAGGTGAAATCCACACCGTCAGTAAACCGGACGAGATTCAGGTCAATCGACTCGGCGCCGATGTTGGCCAGCTCGATGTATTCGAGGTTGGGATCATCGGGATGGCCTGTGTCGAGCGGATGGTACATGATCTCGCTGATTCGCAGGCTTTCCGACACCGGCCCGACCGCAAACGTCGCTTCATTCAGGGCGCTCCACTTGTTGCCGACCAGGGTCCTGGCCTTGACCTGCGTGCTGCCAGTCAGTGGAATCGGCCCGGCGTATCGCTCGACCGCAGGGCCTTCTGCCGACCGCTCGACCCTGGTCGCCACCAGCTCCGCGGAGATCAGAAAATCGGAACTCGTGGACGAGACGTTCATGCCGTGAATGGCCAGGACGTTGCCGACCCGGCGCAACAGAGGCTCGAAGCCAAGAATCTCGATCTCCTCAAAATCCATCGCATTCAGATCCGGATTCTGATCGGCGGCGTTGGCGTTCCAGCCCGGCGCTCCCGCCGCGTTGCGTCGCGCGATCTCGGTCCCGTTGAGGTAAGCAATGAAGCCGTCGTCGTATCGAATCCGCAGCGTCATGGCATCGAACGGATCAGTCTTTTCGGTGAAACTGAATGGAATACGAATGTAGCAACTGCTCTGCCGGCCGTACATCGAGTCACCGACGTCGAGGGAGATCAAGTCCTCATAGCCGACGCTCCTCTCATAGCCGACACCACCAGGGTTTCCGGTCACCGGCGTCCACGCAGAATCGTCGAACGCCCCACCGCCCCGCCAGGCGTCGCTAACAGGCCCGGTCGGCACGAGCACGCGCTTGGGCGCATTCTCCGGGATCAGCACGGTCCGTCGCGCGGCGCCGGAAGAACTGAGCGATCGCGGGTCCGACCCGTCCAGTGTGTAGTAGATGGTCCCGGACGGCGCGGTCATCTCCAGGACGAATCCGCTGTCGACGTGGCCGCCCGGGTGGCTGAAGACCGGCGGCGCCGATGCGAACTCGCCGGCGATCTGCCCATCGAGCCAAGTGAGCCTGGCCTCCAGCCAGTTCTTCATCCAGGCGACTTCGCCGCCGTATGTGGCGATGGCAGCATAAGCTGGGTCTTCGTCCACAGGATTGGGCCAGACGTCTTCGCCGAGGATGCGCCAGCGATTGAAGTTCCTCGCCTGAGGCTCCTGCAGCAGGGCCGCGTAATCGTCGATCATCCCGAGCAGCCGCTCCGTCGCGAACAGGCCACGGCGCAGCTCGAACCAGCGGTCGGCATAGTGCAATTGAAACTCCGGATCCTCGAACAGGCGCCGCCACCACGGATAGTCTCCGTCGCCGAGCAGGCGGTTGTACCAACCGCTCGGAATCCAGCCGTCGAGATAGT
This sequence comes from Sedimentisphaerales bacterium, assembly GCA_035448545.1. Taxonomy (GTDB): domain Bacteria; phylum Planctomycetota; class Phycisphaerae; order Sedimentisphaerales; family Anaerobacaceae; genus Anaerobaca. Next base: position 27,710 of record DAOTJE010000022.1, read on the forward strand.
CGGCGTTGCCCAACGACAAGTTGTAGTCCCATACGGGGCCCATGTGGAGCTTGCCGTTGCGATCTTTGAACATGTAGGTGCTCAGACGAAAGCCGTCGATGTTCTTGGCCGTCTCGACCAGGATGTGATGGTCGATGAACGCGCCGACGTCAATAAACGCGGCGTACCCTTCGACCGGATCCTTGAAATTCCCGCCGTACAGGGTGGCTTCGAAGGCGTTGAGGAAATCCCTGATCCAGTTCCGCTGCGCCTCCGTCATGTCGGTGCCAATAGGATCGTCATAGATCAGTTCCAGACCTCGGCTGGTATAGAACGTTACGTCGCCGCCGTCGAGTTTGTCCTTCTTGACGATGTAGCCGCCCGTGATCTCGGGCTCGGCGTTGTCGTCCGAATCGAGAACTGCAATATCCACCCGATCGGGAGCGATCTTGATCTTCTCCATGAAGACATAGACGCCGACATAGTCGTTCATCGTGAGGTCGCCGTTGTCGGTCTTGAGAAACAGCTCGATGAACCGCGTGCGCGGCGCGTAGCGGCCCATCTCGTTGCTCCACCGATAGACCAGGACGTTGCGCATCAGCGTCTTGTCCGAGTAGGGTCCTTGGAGCACCCAGTCCGCATCGGCGGGAAGCCCCAGGATCGAGGCGGCCCGGTCGCGGTCGTTGTCGTCCCAGACCTCAAAGTGGTATTGCTGCTTGGGAAAACCCTCGGAACTCTTACCTCTCACGTTCAGACCTGCCCGCCCGGCAAAGTCCGTCGGGCCCGTTATCGAGGCGACCCCCTGTTCGTCCGTGTCGATCACGTACCCATAGACAGGCGTCTGCGTTCGGCTGACGGCCCTGCCCATCGTGTCGACAACCATCAGAGGCACGGGTGAGCGGAAACCCCGCAGACTGGCGCCGATGAACGAAAACCGCTCACTGCTCACGTCGCTCTGCCGCCAGCCCGGCAGCCATGCGATGGCCCGGATCGTCATGGTCTTGAAGACCGGAATCGGCCCGGTGTAGACGTTGCCGCCAGGCCTTTGCCTGGGCACGCTGAAGGGATCGGTTCCGTCGGTCGTGTAGTAGATTGTCGCACCGGGCGTGGCCGTCGTCAGGGTGACCGTCAAGGGTTCGCTGAAGAGGCAGCCCTGGCGGCTGAATTGCGGCGTCTCGGCGATCCCCTCGTAGGTGTCCACGTTGGCCGCGCCGGGTGTCGGGACTGCCATGAACCGCAGATCGGGACCGCCGTCCGGATAGCGGCCGTAGGAGACGTCGGCCCGTTGCTGGTCGAACCGGAGGCTGTCGATCACGGTGGTCCCGTCGTTCGCCACCAGAGCGATTTCCTCGCCCGTGGCATCCAGCTTGAAGCTCGCATGGAGGCCCGTCGAGGTGGTATCGCCGTCCGCCCAAATCAGCACATAGCCGTGCGGGGCGATCTTCGTTGAAGCAGAGCCGGCCGGAAACTGCCACTTCGTGGGCATCAAGGAGTCGTCCGTCAGGTACATCCCGGCCACGTCCACGCTGACATTCGTGGGGTTGTACAGCTCGATCCAGTCCTCGTACTGCCGCTGAGGATCGCGGTTGGTCGTGCGATTGGAGGCCAGGATCTCATTGATGACAATCCGCGTCTCGGCGCCGGGTCGCCCGGACTGTGCGTCCGTCGTCGCGCCCCACATGCCCGAAACAGCAAACAGCAGCGCGAGCCACACCCTTGGCCGACCTGTATCCATGCCATCCACTCCAGAAGGAGGTTTCGCTTTTCCACGACGGGACCGGTGGCTCTTGCGCCAAATCCGAGCGCCGCTTTACCATTTTAACACATTCGAGTCGAATTCGCCAGACGGTTCGGCTCCTTGTATCACACGCACCGACAACCCTGCCTGTTCAAACTGCCCCCGAGAGAGTGCCACGGAAGGGGCTATTCTCGGACGTGAAGTGACGTCGGGAATTGGTCGATGAAGAGACATGGGTGACGGATCGCGTACTGCCGACAGGACGACCGGATCGGGACTGGATGTGCGCCGGGGCAACCGCCCGGCCGAGTGAGGAGGTATCGGATGAACACCGGTTCCATCAAGAGACGACTGCGCGTCTGCCAGGGATGCGCCTACCTCTGCAAAGGCTGCCCGCATGCCCTGCCCTGCATCCGGCAGGGTCAGAAGGTCCGGCCGACGGAATGCTACGTATGCTGGCACAATCAGGGAACGATCCTGCCCAGAGATTGCCGACTGCGACTGACGCCCGTCCGAAAGAAGGTCTGCGTCTGACCGCCGGCGGATGAGTCACCCGCCGCCAGAGCACCGGTCGCGAAACCCTCACCCCGCTTGTCCGGGCCCGTTCCAGCCAGGTCGCAGGCGGTCCTGCACCTCCCACGCGTCGAGCAACGCCAGCGCCGCCATGGCCTCGACGACGGGAATCACGCGAGGCACGATACACGGATCGTGCCGGCCGTGGGTCTCGATGGGCCGGTTCTCCATCCGCTCGTTCAGGGTCCGCTGCGGTTTGGCGATCGAGGAGGTCGGTTTGACTGCCAGGCGCAGCGTAACAGTCTGGCCCGTCGAGATGCCGCCGGTGATGCCCCCGGCGTGGTTGGTCACAAACCTGCCGTCGGCCATGTTGTCGTTGGACTGACTGCCGCGCATTCGCGTCAGCGCAAAGCCCAGGCCGACCTCGATCCCCTTGATCGCGCCGATCGTCATGATCGCCGCCGTCAGCTTGGCGTCCAGTTTCTGGAACACCGGATCACCCAGTCCGGCGGGCAGCCCGTGAATGTCGAGCTGAATGACGCCGCCGACGGAATCGTTGTCGTCCTTGGCCGCCAGGATCGCCTGGACCATGCGTTGCGCCGCCGTGGGATCGGCGCAGCGGACGGGATTGGTTTCGATGGCGTCGTAGTCGCACGTCTGGGCAGCGATTCCCGCGATCTCGACTGCGTGGGCCACAATCCTGACGCCACGTTTCGCCAACTCCTGCAACGCAAACGCGCCGCCCATGACGCGGCCGGCCGTCTCGCGCCCGGAGGAGCGGCCGCCTCCGCGATAGTCGCGGATGCCGTACTTGCGATAATACGTGAAGTCCGCGTGGCCGGGTCGGAACAGGTCCTTGATCCCTTCGTACTTCGAGGAATCGTGGTCGCGGTTGATGATCGCCATCGCAATCGGCGCGCCGGTCGTCTTGCCGCCAAATACGCCGGAGAGCACCTCCACCTGGTCCTTCTCGTCGCGGGGTGTAGTGACCTCACTCTGGCCGGGCCGGCGGCGGGCGAGCTGTTTTTGGATTTCCCCGGCCGAGAATTCGATGCCCGGCTTTACACCGTCCAGCACGGCCCCGATGGCCGGGCCGTGGCTCTCGCCAAAGGTGGTGACACGTATGATGTCACCGTAGGTGTTGGCCGCGCGACAGCGCACCGCCAACTCCTCGACGATGTGCTGCATCGCAATGTGTGCGATTTCCTCGGGCGTCTTGTCCGTCGTATCGATCACCGCATCGGCGAAAGGACTGAGCAACTCCTCGCGATAGGCAACGTTTTCGTCGAGCTGGGCCCGGGCATCAGGCCCGCGCAACCACGGCGGCAACCCCTTTTCAGCGATGCGGCTCCACAGCGTGGCGGGATCGGCGGTCAGATAGATCAGGATCGCGTTACGGCGCAGCGCCCGGCGGCTGGCCGGATCCAGCAGACTGGAACCGCCGCAGACGATCAGCTTCCAATCCGTTTCGCCGAGCTCGACCGCCACCTTCTTCTCCACGGCGCGAAAGGCCCGCTCGCCGTGCTCGATGAAGATCTCACGGCACGTGTGCTTCTCGCCGGTGTCTCGCTCGAAACACTCCTCGATCAGACGATCCGTCTCGATCGCCTCGAGGCCGGTCAGCTTCGCCAACTCGGCCGCCACCGAGCTCTTGCCCGCCCCCTTCGGTCCTGCCAATACGATCTTCACGGTGATATCCTCAATGCGGTTTTGCCGCCGGCCCACTCCCATGCTTTCGGCCCCACCTATGCTGTCCGGATAGACTCTGCAACCCGGGCCGCATCCGGTTCGTCCATTCGGAATCCCATCCTATCCCAAGACACCGTCCGGCTGCAATGCCCGTTCCGACGCCGGGCAGAACATCCTCCGGTGGGTGCACGGCGTGTTTGTAGGTAGGTTCCTGGGGAGGCCAGGAAAGGGGGCTGTCATCTCGAAGAGCGTGGCGGATGTCATTTCGACGAAGGGCTTGCCCTGAGCGAAGTCGAATGGGGCGAAGCCCGCACGGAGAAATCTGGCCGAGGATGAGGCCATAGCCCGTTCGCAGCCGGATTCCTCCACTCCGCTGCGCTTCGGTCGGAATGACAAAGTCGATTGCGACCCCCGTGAAGGTGTACCTACAAACATCAAGTGCACCCTCCTCCGGTGGCAACCTCAGAAAGAAGTATCGGTCCGACCCGGAATTCGATAGAATGAGCGTGTTCGTCCGGCCTCGAAGAGAACCCAATTCAGGAGAAGGACATGACGTCAGCGGCAAAGACCTCCGCTTCAAGGTCGGTGGGGCTGTCCTTCGTGTCGGCCCTGCTGAGTCTGTATCTCGCCGCGGCGACGGCGCCTGGAGCGTCGGAGCCGGCTGCTGCCAAAGCCTTTCACTGGCCCGCCGGACAGCGCGGGGCCGTGACGCTCTCCTACGACGACGCCATCGTCGCGCATTTCGAGTCCGTTGCCCCGCAACTCGAAAAGGCGGGTCTGCGAGCGACCTTCTACATCCAGATCGACAGCCCCGGATTCCGGCTGCACACCGACGCATGGCGCAAGGTTGCCCGCGCCGGGCACGAACTGGGCAACCACTCGCTGTTCCACCCCTGCCGCAAGGACCGGCCGGGCGAGCATGCGTGGCTTTCGGACGACTATAACCTGTCGAACTACACGCCCGACCGCTGGCTCGGCGAGATGCGGATCGCCAACCTCGTGCTCCAGCTCATCGACGGCAAGACCGAACGCACATTCGGAAACACCTGCTGCAACAACAGCGTCGGGCCGTTGGATAACCGAACCAGTCTCGAAGAGCTGGTCCCCAAGCTGTTCGTCGGCGCCCGGGGCGAATATATCAGTCAGCCGATCGATCCGATGAAGGCAAACTTCGCGGCCCTGGGCCACTACAGCGGGGATGGCAAGTCGTTCGAGCAGCTTCGCGACGAGATCGAGTCGGCCGTGCGCGAAGGCCAGTGGGTCTTCTACATGTTCCACGGCGTCGGTGAGGGCACGCACAGTCTTTACATCGACGCCGATGAGCACTGCAAGCTCGTCGAATATCTCTGGGCCAACAAGGACCGCATCTGGACCGCCCCGGCCGTCGACGTCCTCCGTCACCTCAAGGCCACCGCTGAGCGATCTCCGTAGAGATCGCGGTTTATCGCCCGCTGCCCAAACGTGGAATTGAACGGAGGCGAAGTAGTCCTCAGCCTCAAGACTCAACAGGAATCAATGGCTGGACCAAAGGAGTGGGTACGATGGACAGAGACTCGTCACAACTGCCCTGGGACGCGCTGCGACACAAGGATGGCGATATTCCCTGGGATGCCTTGCGGACCTTCGCCGAGACGCTGGTGCACGACCCCAACGTTGTCGGTGGATTGTTTGATCTCTATGCAGAGGCTCACGAGACAGCGTGGAAGGACGTTTCGTACGGCGACCTCTATGTGCCGGCCATCTTCACCCTGGCCGCTCCCAATCTCGACGACGAACAACGCCGGCGGATCGGCATTTTCCTGATCGACAAGCTCGTGCTCGCCGGCCGGGAAGCGGATGAGTTTGCCTTGGAGGTCCTGACAGCGGCAGCCGGCGCCATGGGGCCGGCGATCCTGCCGGACGTGCTCGACGCCATCGAGCGGGAAGCCGATGCGGAAGGCGCCTGGCTGTTTCTCTGGAACCTGACGCTTCTGGCCGCCAAGACGGAGGATGCCGATCTGCGCCGGCGTGTGGTTCAGGCCTGCGTCCAGTTGCTCGAACGCGTGGAGCGGGGTGAAGTCGAAGAGTGGGAAGGAATAAACGCCGCCTGGACACTGGCGAAACTCAAGTGCACCGAACAGACGAGGCTCCTGGAGCGCGTGGCGGAGAAGACCGCCGACTCCTTCGAAGGGGGTGATTACCGAGAAGCACTGCTTCTTCTACAGGAAGGTCGGGACTACACACCGGTGCAAGAACTCTGGGAGAAACCCGTCGAAGAGTGGCTGACTCTCCAACGGAATGACCTGTGCAATTGGTACATGCATCGTCACGAAGAGCCCGATGAGGATCTGGACCGCGAATTCCGTATCGAGGATCCGCTGGTCGAGCAGTTTCTGACCTCGCCTGTCGGCCGAAGTCTGCCGCCGGAGCTTCTGAACATTGCGCCTAGCATTATCGAGCAGGTGATCGATCTGTCCTTCAAGACTCTTGAAGTGGATCCGTTGGCTTGGGACGAGGGAACGCTGCGCGAGCTACTGCTCGATGTGCTTCCGCGAAGAGCCTTTGCGAATGAAATACACTTGGCCAAGATTGCCCCGATCCTGGAGGCGTTCATCCTCTGGCTGGGGTCCGAAGGCCTGTGCGACGATGCGCAGCATCTGGCGGCTGCCGTACACGGATGGAGCGACGCGATTGTCTGTGCCGGGATGAATCCCGACAACTGGAGTCCCCACAAGGCGATGATCATGCAGGCCCTCAAAGACGGGCGAGACATCACCGACCCGGCATTCAAAGAGCATCTCGTCAAGGAGCAGATGCGGGCTTTCCTCGACGCCGCTGCGGCCGAACCGGAACCGGAGCCAATGCCCAACGAACCCAACGAACCGCCGATCCCGATTGTCTCGACGAAACCCGGGGTCGGGCGCAATGATCCCTGCCCGTGCGGCAGCGGGCGCAAATACAAGAAGTGTTGCGGCAGCCCATCGAAGAAGACATGAATGAAAGAGCCGAGTCCTCGCATCGACGGCGGATGCTCGGCTCTGCTTGCCATTCGATAGATCGGCCCGCTATTGAACTTTGCCGGTAGCGGCCCATTCGACCCCGCGACGGATGAGCTGCTGCATGCTCGGGTTGAGGATCGCCTTGAAGTCGTGGCCGAAGGCATTCTGGACACAGCGGCCCTTGCCGTACGGCGTGGTGAAGACCAGCGGCTCTTCCTGCTTGCTCCAGTCGGAATAGGCCGAGACCAGGACCTCGATCGGACCGTCGCCCTGTAGCTTCGAATACAGCTCGTCGAAGATCTGGAAATCCTTCAACCCCTGCGTGATCGGATGGTCCTTCTTGACGACCTTTGCGTCGAAGACGCTCCGCGGGCCGTGGCCGCTGGTGCCCATCACCCACACGCGGCCGCACAGTCTGCGAAACTCCGCCCAATCGGGAAAGGAAGCACTGGCCAGATGCTGAACGTAGAAGCCCTTGCCCCCTTTGACGAAATTCAGAAGGTTCTCCTTGGCCTGATCGGTCATCTTGGGCGTTCCGCGATGGAACATCGTCAGGACGATCACGTCGTAGTTCGCCAGCGCCGCATCCGATTCGAGGATCAGCGGATCTTCACAGACCTTGACGTCGAAGCGGTCCGTGCCGGCCAGCACCTCGCGCGTCTTCTCGGAGATCTCACGCCAGTCGTGGTACGGCGCCACATCGTCGCCGGCAATCAACAGAACCTTGATCTGTGCAGGCTTCTCGGCTGACACCGCTACCAGGGACACACTCAACGCTACCACACCAATCAGAAGCATACTCAGCCAGACTCGTCGCATTCGATCTCTCCTTGCTGTTGAAACCATCAAGTTGCGTCCGCCATACAGCGTCCTGTGGCGGTCGGAGGCGATTCTAACGCAAGGGGCGTGCTGAGAAAATCGAAAACATCACACAAGAGGGACGATCTGGTGTGACGGCCGAAGTCACGCCGGGGCTGCGAGGAAGGGGCCAGGGAGGATGCGCCCCGGTCCGAAGATTCCGCCACCGCGCACTTGTCATCGCAATGGCGTGCACGTCGGCGATCAGGCCTTGCGGGCCTCGGCGGTGGAGGCCACCAGCAGGGAGAGCATCGTCGCGCCGATCACCGCCGGGCCAATATCGTGGAGATCGAGGGCCCGGACCGTTGCCAGGGCAATAACCAGACAAGCAAAACCCATGCCCACATATCTGAGCGTGGCTGCATTCCACTTCTTCATCGCAAAGCCCCTCCTTCCGGGTCAATTCTGCATCGGGGCGGCCTTGCGACGCAAGAAGCCGCCCTTTAAAGCATAGGCAACAGACCGGCACAGGCCAAAAACCTTCCTGCCCGCTCGCCACTGCCCACAAGAAGAATAGCCCGATGGCTGCGTGGCACACGATATCCCATGTCTCAATGGTGAATCTCGAGGTTGATCCTTGATCGAGGATAGGATTTGGAGTACGATTGTAGGGATTATAGGAGGCAGCGACGTGAGGGTGACGAAGGAGATTCCAGAGAATTCGCCGGACATTGACAGGTGGATCCGCTTGATCCGTGCCGATGGTGTTGGTCCGGTCTTGTTCGGCAAGTTGCTGAAGTTCTACGGCTCGGTCGATGCGATCTTGGGGGCCTCGGCAAGCGGACTGGCTCGCGTCGAAGGAATCGGCACGAAGACCGCCGAGCGAATCGTCTCAACCCGCGACAAATTCGACACTTGCGCTGAATTGGAGCTCGCCGAGAAGCTCGGGGTCTGGCTCATCCACATGGAAGATCCGCGCTATCCGCCTCTGCTCAAACAGATCTACGATCCACCTCCGGTTCTTTACATCAAGGGAACACTGGGCCGCCAGGACAACTTGAGCATCGCCATCGTGGGTTCGCGGCATTGCAGCATCTACGGAACCGAGCAGGCCTCGCGTCTGGCGCATCTTCTTGCTGCATCAGGCTTTACCATCGTATCCGGTCTGGCTCGAGGGATTGACACCGCCGCCCATCACGGCGCGCTGGCTGCAGAGGGCCGCTCCATCGCCGTACAGGGTTGTGGCCTGGCCAATGTCTTCCCCCCGGAAAACGCCCGGCTTTTCGAACTCATAACTCAAAACGGCGCATGCATTTCCGAGCTTCCGCTCCAATATGAGCCTCTGAGCGAGAACTTCCCGCCGCGTAATCGAATCATTGCGGGACTGTCTATCGGAACCATCGTCGTCGAGGCAGGCCTGCGTAGCGGAGCCCTGATCACCGCCAAAACGGCTCTGGAGAGCAATCGCGAGGTCATGGCCGTACCGGGAAAGGTCGATTCGCCGCTCAGCAAAGGCCCCAACCAACTCATCAAGGAGGGCGCCAAGCTGATCGAGTCGGTCGAGGACGTGATGGAAGCCTTGGGCTACGTGGGCGAGCAGCTCAAGGAGCACACGGCCCAAGCAGCAGGCGCAGCAGCAGCCAAAGCCGAAACGCCGCTCTTCGAAACAGCGCGGTACAATCTCAAAGGTCACGAAAAGCAGGTCTACGATTCACTTGGTTCCGAGCCCCTCCATACCGATCAGGTGATCGACCGAACCGACCTGTCTCCCGGAACAGTCAATGCGACCTTGATGTCGCTTCGCCTCAAAGGGCTCATCAGGCAGCTTCCCGGTAACCTCTTCAAGCGTCGATAGGTTGTCCGTCCCCAAGGCCTCTTTTCATTTGGCTTTGAGGCGGCCATCCACTGCCGAGGTCCACAATCTGATTGAATGCGCCGAGGCGAGGGGGTAGAATCAGGGTGTCTCATGCGGCTGCCTTCGTGGAGACTTCCGGCGACCGCGTGCATCGCGATCGGTACGGTGGTGAAGGGCAATCTGGAATCGGAGGTTCTGTTGCAGCATCTGCCGCTGACCCCACAGACGCGTCGTGGCACGTCACCGAGGCAGGCATTCATTCCTTTCTGAAGGAGGACCACCATGTCCAGGAATTTCGTCTTCGCGTTTGCGGCGCTGGCCATCGTGCTGGCGAACGTCTTGCAGGCGGCCGATCCCAGTCTCATCGGCTGGTGGAAGCTCGACGAGGACTCGGGAGCAACGGCCTTCGACTCCTCGGGCAATGGAAACCACGGCGCTCTTCGGGGCAGCGCGACGCTGGGCGTCGAAGGGATCCTGCGAGGCGCCGTGCTCATGGACGGTGACGGGGACTACATCGACTGCGGCAGCAGCGACGTCTTCAACATCCGCAACGCTTTGACGCTGGCCGCCTGGGTCTGGGCGGACCCTGACTTCGGTTACCCTGACTGGTCGGGCATCATCATGCGGGGCGGGCCTAACATCGACACGTTCGCCCTCTACTACAACGGGCCCAACAAGCAGCTCGGTTTCAAGACAACGGGCGCCCCGACGGAATGGACCGCCAGCGCCGCCAACGGCGCCGCCGCCCTCTTCGATCGAGAGTGGCACCACGTCGCGGCCACCTATGACGGCCAGACCAAAACCATCTACCTCGACACCGCCGTAGTGACCACCGCCAGCGCTTCGGGCCAGATCGAGACCAGCAGCACCGGCCGGCTTCTCCTGGGCGCTGGACGCGATTTGGCCGTGCCGACCCACCTTCTGGTCGGCCGTCTTGATGATGCGCGGATCTACAGCCGGGCGCTGTCTGTAGCGGAACTGGCCGCTGTGATGGAAGGCACCTACGAACCCATCGCTGAGAACCCCTCCCCCAAGGACGGGGCCACAGACATCGTCCGCGACACTCTGCTGAGCTGGACACCCGGTGAATTCGCCAGCACACACGATGTCTACCTCGGGACCGTATTCGACGACGTCAACGAGGCCAGCCGCGTTAATCCGATGGGCGTGCTCGTCAGCCAGGGCCAGGAACCGAACACCTACGACCCGCCTGGCCTTCTCGATATCGGCCGCACGTACTATTGGCGCGTTGATGAGGTCAACAGCGCGCCCGACTTCGCCATCTACAAGGGCGACACCTGGACGTTCACAACCGAGCCTGTTGGCTACCCGATCCAGGGGGTCATCGCCACCAGCAATACCGCCTTCACCGAAGGCTCAGGGCCTGAGAACACCGTCAACGGCTCAGGCCTCGATGGAAACGATCGGCATTCCGTTTCCGCCGGCGACATGTGGCTCGCGACCCCCGCGCCGGGCGAAACCGTCTGGATCCAGTACGAATTCGATCGCGTCTACAAGCTCCACGAGCTGTGGGTGTGGAACTACAACATCCAGTTCGAGCCTGTGCTCGGATTCGGGTTCAAGCAGGTCGCCGTGGAGTACTCCACGGACGGGTCGGATTGGACCAGTTTCGGCGAGGTCGAGTTCGCCAGGGCCCCAGCTACCGCCGGCTACGCCCACAACACAACCGTGGACCTCGCAGGCGTAGCCGCCAGGTTCGTCAGGCTCACGCCCGTCAGCGGGTGGGGCATGATGGGCCAGTACGGCCTCAGCGAGGTCCGGTTCCTCTACATTCCCGTCCAGGCACGGCAGCCACAGCCTGCCGACGGGGCAACGGAGGTGAATCCAAACGTCGTTCTCAGCTGGCGGCCCGGCCGTGAGGCAGCCTCACACGATCTGTACTTCAGCACCGACGAAGCGGGGGTGGCCGACGGGACGGCATTGATCGGCGCCGTCGGCCAGGCCACGTATGACCCCGGCGCCCTGAGCTTCGGGACCGCGTACTATTGGAGGGTCGATGAGGTCAACGAGGCAGCGACGCCGGCCGTCTGGGCCGGACCGCTGTGGAGCTTCTCCACGCAGGAATACCGCGTCATCGACGATTTCGAGAGCTACACCGACGACCTCGACGCCGGAGAGGGGATCTTCCAGACCTGGATCGACGGATGGGAGAACGGCACCGGCTCGTTCGTGGGCCATTCCGATGCTCCCTTTGCCGAGAGGACGATTGTCCACGCAGGCAAACAGTCCATGCCTCTGGCCTACGATAACCAGGCCTCGCCGTGGTACTCCGAGACCAGCCGCACTTTCGAAAACACCCAGGACTGGACCACCAACGGGGCCGACACCCTCGTGCTGTACGTGCGAGGCAATGCGCCGTCCTTCGTGGAGACCGCCGGCGGGGGCATCCTCATGAGCGCCATCGGCACGGACATCTGGAACAATACAGACCAGTTCCGTTACGCCTACAAGAGCCTGGGCGGCAACGGCTCGATCACGGTCCGCGTCGACAGCCTGGTCCTCAGCAACGAGTGGGCCAAAGCCGGTGTGATGATCCGCGAGACGCTGGAGCCGGGCTCGAAGCACGCGTTCGTGGCGTTGACGCCGACACCGTCGCATGGCCTCTCGTTCCAGCATCGTCCGGTGGCCGGACAGGCCAGCGCCAATACGGACGTGGCCAATATCCCGCTTCCGCACTGGGTGCGTCTGACGCGGACGGGCAATATCTTCACCGCCCACCACTCGGCCGACGGCGTCACCTGGAGCGAGGTCGTGGTCAGCCCGGCGCTGGATATCCAGATGGCCAGCAACGTGTACATCGGCTTGGCGCTGTGCAGCCACGATGGGGCTATCTCGACCGTTGCACAGTTCTCGAACATCTCCACGACAGGCACCGTCTCCGGCCAATGGCAGATCGCAGGCATCGGGGCAACGCAGCCGGAGGGAAACACGCCTGAGCCGCTTTACGTGGCCGTCCAAGACGCCGCCGGGAAGATGGCGGTGGTGACCAGCCCGGATACGGCCGCAACCGCCCGGCCCGACTGGGAGCAATGGCGAATCCCCCTGAGTGCCTTCAGGGGGGTGAATCTGAGCAGGGTCGAGACCATGGCGATCGGCATTGGCGATCGTAACAACCCCGTGGCCGGCGGTACGGGCCTGATCTACATAGACGATATCCAGTACGGGCACCCCTTTGACGCTGAGTAGTGCCGCTCGAAGAGGGTACGCACTCCCGTCGGGCGTCTTTGTGCCGGTATGGCATCTCCAGGGCCTGAATCGAACCGATCCAGGCCCTTTTTTCGTCCTCAGCTCAGCCCCCGCGGATTGCGCGGCGCGCGACGCAACCCGATCCGCCGGCATCAGGATCGGTCTTTAAGGTCGTTCCAAAAAGCCACGAAAGAGACACCGTCCGGCACAATCATAAGCGAAGCACTTGCACACAAGTAGTCTTGCTTATGACCCATAATTCCAGGCAGGACCAAGCATGCGAGCCGATATTTCCTTAAACTGTATTTTTGTAAGCATTTATAAACAGACTCACCATGCTTTCCAGTGTGAATTCGGTGTTCAATCGCCCCATAATGGTTGACTGCGGCATGGCAATTTGCTACCATCACGCGTCCATGACAAGAACGACAAAGAAAACCGGAAAGAAACCAGAAGCACGAAGCTCTTCCAATATCGTTTCGGTAAAGACCAAAAAGCCCTTCACCAACTACAGGCAAGCCATCGCCTACCTGTTCGAGAAGACCGACTACGAGAAGGAAGAGCATGTGCGCTATAACGTAACGACCTTCAGCCTCGACCGGATGCGGAATCTGCTGTCTTTGGTGGACGACCCCCACACGAAGATCAGTACGGTCCATATCGCCGGTACAAAGGGCAAAGGCTCAACGGCCACAATGCTGGCCAAAATGCTCGAATCCAACGGATACACCGTCGGGCTGTATACATCCCCCCATTTGGTTCACCTGCACGAACGCATTGTGGTGAATTCGGAGATGATAAGCGAAGCGGAGATGCTGGGGCTGATAAACCGTATCTACGCCGCGGTGGAAAAGCTCTCCAAGAACGATCCGCCCACATTCTTCGAGATCCTGACGGCCCTGGCGTTCATGCATTTCGCCGACAGGAAGGTCGATATCGCCGTGATCGAGACCGGCCTCGGGGGCCGACTGGACAGCACCAACGTCATCACACCCAAAGTGGTGGGCATTACCAGCCTGAGCATCGACCACAAGCTCCAGCTCGGTGATACGATCGACCGGATCGCGATGGAGAAGGCGGGTGTCTTCAAGAAGGGGGTTCCGGCCATCACCGTGCAGCAGGAGCCAACGGCCATGAGTGTCCTGAAGGAGCAGGCCATCGCGGTGAAGGCGCCGTTGAGCGTAACCGGCAGCAGTGACATCGACTTCTCGTATCGGTTCGAGACGTCGCGCGAGCACGGACCGCACACGCGTGTCTGCCTGACAACGCCGACAAGCAAGTTCGAGCACATCCGGGTCCCCCTGCACGGTAAACACCAGGCGATCAACTGCGGGCTGGCTCTGGCCTTGCTGGACCGTCTTAAGTCCGCCGGGTACAATATCGACATCAACAAGGCGGCCGACGGGCTCCACAGGGTCACTCTCGCCGGGCGGATGGAAATGATCTGCGAGGACCCGCGTATCATGATCGACGGGGCGCACAATGCGGCCAGTGTTCGAGCCCTGATTCACGCGATCGGCCAGAACATCCCCTACGACTCGATGGTCGTGATCTTCGGGTGCAACGCAGACAAAGACATTCCCGGCATGCTCACCGAGCTGCAGTACGGAGCCGATAAGGTCATTTTCACGCGGAGCAGTTCGATGAAGGCGGTTTCGCCACAGGATCTGGCGGACGCCTACACCGACATCTGCGGGAAGATGTGCCAGACGGCCAGCAACCTCGGCGAAGCGCTCCAACTGGCGCGCAGCGCCGTCGGTCGCGAGGACCTGATCCTGATCACGGGGAGCTTCTACCTCATCGGACAGGCAAAGGTCCGCTTCCAGCCGGGTGTCACGATGGCTGCCTCCTGACGGCGGGCGGACCGGTGCGTTTTTGAGTTGACGGTCCTTCTGCCTGTCTTTCTAATCTCTGTCTTGAGTCACTGCCGATGGCGCAGCGTCCGAGAAGGCCCCGCGCCGCAAGACCATCCGCACGGCGCGCCGGTGTTTGGCTCTGCTATCGGCCATTCAATACCGCATACAGTCAGGAGTCGGAGATGTCGGAGACAGCGAGCTATATCGCCGTGGACCTCGGCGCTGAGAGTGGGCGCGTCATGCTCGGCACGATGGCCGCCGGGAAGTTGCACCTTGAAGAACTGCATCGTTTCAGCAACGGGCCCGTGGAGGTGAGTGGCTCGCTGCGATGGGATTTCGATCGCCTGCTAGACGAGGTCAAGCAAGGCATCCGGCGGGCCGCCGCAAAGGCGAGAAGCGGGCCCTTGGGCATCGGTGTCGACACCTGGGGCGTGGATTTCGGTCTGATCGGCGACGACGGCCGGCTCATTGAGGCCCCCTATCACTACCGCGACAGCCGCACCAACGGCATGATGGACAAGGCCTTTGAACTGATGCCCAAGCGAGACATCTACCAGAACACCGGCATCCAGTTCATGCAGTTGAACTCCCTGTATCAGCTCCTGTCCATGCGGTTGGCCGGTTCGACCGCCCTGGCCAGGACCAGAAGGCTGATCTTCATGGCGGACCTGTTCTCCTATTATCTCTGCGGCAAGGCCTTCGGCGAGTACACCCTGGCCAGCACCTCGCAGATGATGGACATGGCGACCGGGCGGTGGTCCAAGGCCATCTTCGAGAAACTCGGCCTTCCGATGGAGATCATGCCCGAGATCGTCATGCCGGGGACCGTGGTCGCCCCGTTGACCGACAAGGTCGCTCGCGAGATCGGCTGCGGGAAGATTTCAGTCATCGCGGTCGGTTCGCATGACACCGCCTCGGCAGTGCTGGGTGTGCCGGGGACCGGAACCAACTGGGCCTACCTCTCTTCGGGCACCTGGAGCCTGATGGGCGTCGAGATTCCGAAGGCCATCATCGACGACAAGACATTCGGCTACGGATTCACCAACGAGGGCGGCGTGCAGAATACGATTCGCCTGTTGAAGAACATCATGGGTCTGTGGCTGGTCCAGGAATGCAAGCGGCAGTGGCAGCGCGAGGGACAAGACCTCTCGTACGCGGAACTGACGGACCTGGCGTCGAAGGCCAAACCCTTCTTCGGATACATCGACTGCGACTGGAGCGACTTCCTGGCGCCGGGCGACATGCCGGCACGGATCAACAAATACCTCTCGCAAACCGGCCAGCCAACCACGCACGACAAGGGACAGATGGTCCGTCTGGTCCTCGAGAGCCTGGCCTTGAAGTACCGCCGGACGCTCGAAGCCATCGAGGACGTTACGGGCAATATCATCGACGTGCTCCACATCGTCGGCGGCGGGATTCAGAACGAGCTGCTATGCCAGTTTGCCGCCGACGCGACGGGCAAACGAGTCGTTGCCGGTCCGATCGAGGCAACCGCCAGCGGCAACATCCTGATGCAGGCGATCGCCACCGGCCGGCTCCAGAGCATCGAGGAAGCCCGGGCGATCGTCCGCCAGTCCTTCGACCTGAAAGAGTACCAGCCTCGAAACGTGTCGATGTGGACACAGAAATACGAACAATACACCCAGCGATGACGCCGGCATCCCTCATACGGTTTCGCCGAGGCAAAGCCCCAAGGAGAGAATCGTTTGACAGCGGCACTGGAGCAGCAACTGGACAGTTTCGACCTCGCCGAACGCCGGCGGGCCCTCTCGGCGTTGTGCGACAAGGTCGAATCAGGTGACATCGAGCTGCCGGACCCCGGCACGTTCGTGAACATGCATTGTCACACCTTCTTCTCGTACAACACCTATGGCTATTCGCCGACGAAATTCGCGTGGCTGGCTCGCAAGACCGGCCTGGCGGTCGCCGGAACGGTGGACTTCGACGTGCTCGACGCCCTGGACGAGTTCCAGCAGGCGCGCCGCCGGCTGGGTCTGAAGGGTTGCTCGGGCCTGGAGACGCGGGTCTATGTGCCGGAGTTCTCCACGCGTGTCATCAACTCGCCGGGCGAGCCAGGCATCTCATACCATATGGGTGTGGGGTTCCCCAGCGCAAAGGTGCCGCGATCGGAGGGGGAATTCCTCAAGAACCTCAAGGAGACGGCACAGAAGAGAAACCTCGATCTGATGGCTCGCGTGAATGCTTATCTGCATCCCGTCGAGCTGGACTACGAGCGCGATGTGTTGACGCTGACCCCGGCAGGCAACGCCACGGAACGCCACATGTGCCTGGCCTACGCTCGCAAGGCGGCGGCACACTTCGGCAGCGGCAAGGCCCTCGCCGATTTCTGGGCCCAGAAGCTGGGCGTCGGGGCCGAGAGCCTGGACTTGCCGGAGGGTCGCAACCTGCTGAACACCATCCGGGCCAAGACGATGAAACGCGGCGGGGTCGGCTACGTCCAGCCCGACAAAGGCTCATTCCCGCTGATGGCCGACACCAACCGATTCATCCTCGCCTGCGGCGGGATGCCCACGCATACCTGGCTCGACGGCACCAGTGACGGCGAGCGTAACATCGAAGAGCTTCTGGATGTGGCGATGCGCACCGGCGCCGTCGCAATCAACGTGATCCCTGATCGTAACTACACGCCGGGCAAGCAGGATGACAAGGTCAAGAACCTCTACGAGGTGATCGAGGTCGCGCGGCGCCGCCATCTGGTCGTCGTCGCGGGCACGGAGATGAACAGCCCCGGCCAGAAGTTCGTCGATGACTTCGGAACCCGCGAACTGGCTCCCCTGCTGCCGGTCTTTCTGACAGGGGCTTACATCGTGTACGCCCATTCGGTCTTGCAGCAATGCGGCCTGGGATACACCAGCCGGTGGGCGGAACGGCACTTCAAGGACCGCGCTGCGCGAAACGAATTCTTTGCCGAAGTGGGGCGCTCCGTACGGCCGGATCGAGAGACAAATCTGTCCGGCCTTGATGCAACGGCCACTCCCGAGAAAATCCTCCGACAGGCGCGGCAATAAGAGACTTCGCGACAGAATCAACACAGAACAGAAATGAAGGCTTGGACCATGACGAGCATCCCGTCATCGCAGTGGGCCGTGCAATTGGTGGGCCCCGATCAACTCATCCTGAACCAATCCAAGGAGGTCTTTCGACCCGGTCCGCACCAGATCCTCGCAAAGGTCGAAGTCGTCGGGCTGTGTTTTTCCGACCTGAAGCTGCTCAAGCAATTCACCGATCATGTTCGCAAAGGCCCTGTCGTTTCGGGCATCGAGCCGGATGCGTTGATGCAGATTCCCAGCTACGTCCCGAACAACAAACCGACCGTGCCGGGACACGAGACGGTGGTGCGGATCGTCGAGGTGGGCCCTGGTGTCACGAGGCACCGGGTCGGTGAGCGATACCTCGTGCAAACGGACTACCGCTGGCTGCGCACCGCCAGTTCCAACGCCGCATTCGGCTACAACTTCGAGGGTGCCCTCCAGGAGTACGTCCTGATGGACGAGCGGGCGATCACCAGCCCCGACGGGGAATCGATGCTGATCCCGGCGGCCGAGGACCGGTCGGGCTCCGCCATCGCACTGGTCGAACCGTGGGCCTGCGTGGAGGACGCCTACGCGACGAAGGAACGTACGACACTCCAAATGGGCGGTCAGATGCTGATTGTCGCGGAAGCCGACGTTCCGGAAGGCCGACTCGGCAGTCTGTTCAAACGATACGGCACACCGGCACAAATCACGTGGGTCTCGAAATCGAATCCGCCCGCCAGGCTGACGATCCCGGTGGTACACGCCGGCGAGTACGAAGACCTCGACGATGCCGCGTTCGACGACGTGGTCTACTTCGGATCGAGCGCCAGGACGGTGGAGAATCTGTTCGCCAAGGTGGCAGCCCATGGGATATTGAACATCGTCCTTTGCGGTGACCGTTTCAGCCGGCCCGTGGTCACGACGATCGGTCGGGTCCACTACGGAGGCATTCGTATCATCGGCACAACCGACACGGACCCCGCCAGCTCCATGAAGACCATCCCCAAGACCGGAGAAATCCGCCACGGCGACAGGGTCAACGTCGTCGGTGCCGGCGGACCGATGGGGATGATGCACGTCATCCGCAATCTGTGCCAGGGAATCGAGGGCGTCAGCGTCTACGCGGGCGACGTCGACGACAACCGCCTGGCAATGCTCACGAAGATCGCCGAGCCGTTGGCCCGGAGCAACGGCCTCGAATACATCGCGTACAACGCCAAGGAGCCGCCGAGCGGCGAGGAGTTCAGCTACTCGGTGCTGATGGCGCCGATCCCGGAACTGGTGGCCGCGGCGGTTGAGAACGCCGCGATGCACGGGATCATCAATATCTTCGCCGGCATTCCGGCCAATGTCACCGGCCGGATCGACCTGAACGCCTACATCGAGAAACGTCTGTACTTCATCGGAACCAGCGGCTCAACCCTCGATGACATGAAGCGGATGCTGGCCAAGGTCGAATCCAACCGGCTCGACACCAACGTCAGCGTGGCCGCGATCTCGGGTCTCCGCGGGGCGCTCGACGGGATTCGCGCCGTAGAGAACCGTACGATCGCGGGCAAGATCGTCGTCTATCCGGCTTGTCGAGACCTTCCGCTGCTTCGTCTCGAAGAGCTGGCAGGCAAGCGGCCTGATGTCGCGGCCTGTCTGAGGGACGGACTCTGGACGCTCGAAGCGGAGAAGAAGCTGCTGGAAACATGCGCCTGAGAATCAGAGAAGGGAAGGATATGGAACCAGACAAGCGCCGATCAACGCATCAACTCCCTATCGGTATGTGCCGTGGCAGATTCACCGCCCTGGCCGGCGGCGTGGCACTACTGCTCCTGCTGACCGCGAAGAAGGACCTGATCATCGTCAAGCCGTAGCGCGGGACCCGCATCCTTTGACCCAAGAGGACGAACATGAGCGATTTGAAGAAGGTCGAACCCGCGTACCAACTGGCACGCGAACGGTACGCCGAGATCGGAGTCGACACCGACAAAGCGATGGACCGCCTGAGCAAGATCCCGATCTCCCTTCACTGCTGGCAAGGCGACGACGTGGGCGGGTTCGAGAATCCCGAGACCGGCCTGGACGGTGGTCTGGCGGTGACCGGCAACTATCCGGGCAAGGCCCGCACGCCGGATCAGTTGCGCACCGACCTGGAAAAGGCCCTGAGCATGATCCCGGGCAAGCACCGCCTGAACCTTCACGCGATCTACCTCGACGCGAAGCGCAAGGTCGAACGCAACGAGCTGGAGCCCGAGCACTTCGCCACGTGGGTCCAATGGGCCAAGGCCCACGGCCTGGGCATGGACTTCAACGGAACCTACTTCTCGCACCCCAAGGCCGACAGCGGGTTCACACTCTCCAGTGCCGATGACGGCATCCGCCGGTTCTGGATCGAGCACGGGATTTGCTGCCGCAAGGTCGGCGCCTACATCGGCAGGGAATTGGGCACACCCTGCGTGACCAACGTGTGGATTCCCGACGGCTACAAGGACATCCCGGTGGACCGTCTGGCCCCCCGGCAGCGACTGGCCGATTCGCTCGACCGCATCTTCGCGGAGAAGATCGACAAGGCGGTCCACCTCGACGCCGTTGAGTCGAAACTGTTCGGCATCGGCGCCGAGAGCTATACGGTCGGCTCTCACGAGTTTTATATGGGCTATGCGACGTCGCGACAGGTGCTGTTGTGCCTGGACGCCGGACACTACCACCCCACCGAAGTCATCTCGGACAAGATCTCGTCGGTGCTGATGTTCGTGCCGGAGCTGCTCCTGCACGTCAGCCGTCCGGTGCGATGGGACAGCGACCACGTGGTCATCCTCGACGACGAGCTGCGGGCCATCGCGCAGGAGCTGGTCCGCAGCGGCAAGCTCGACAAGGTCCACATCGGGCTGGACTTCTTCGACGCCAGTATCAACCGCATCGCCGCCTGGGTTATCGGCGCGCGCTGCATGATCAAGGCCCTGCTGATCGCGCTGCTCGAGCCGACCGACATGCTGCGCAAAGCGGAAAAGAGCGGCGACTTCACACTGCGACTGGCCATGCTCGAAGAGCTCAAGACCTTGCCCTATGGTGCGGTGTGGGACTACTATTGCGCCCGGTCCGACGTGCCGGTCGGCTCCGCCTGGTTGGCGGAGGTCAAAGCCTACGAAAAGAACGTGCTCGCCAAACGAGCGTAGCAGGCAAGCATATTGCGGGAAGGAACAGACGCATGAGCGAAGAACGGCATTCGCAGCAGACGCAGGCGGGAGATGAATTCGAGCGTGAGCCGGTGCCGCAGAACAGGCTGCTCGGCTTCAAGAGCTTCATCGGCATGTACGCGGGCGAGCACTGCGCCGGCACGGAGTTGATGATCGGGCCTCTGTTCGTGGCCGCCGGCGTCAGTGCATTCGACCTCGTGGTCGGACTGATTGCAGGCAACGTGTTGGCGGTGTTGAGCTGGATGTTCCTGTGCGCTCCGATCGCCACGCGGGCCCGGCTGACGCTCTACTACCAGCTGGAGAAGATCTGCGGGCGGCAGCTCGTCACGCTGTACAACCTGGCCAACGGCGTGATGTTCTGCTTCCTGGCCGGGGCCATGGTGACGGTGTCCGCCACGGCGCTGGGCGTCTGGTTCAAGTTCCCGATGCCGGAATTGAGCGATTTGTACCCCAACAGCGTCGGATGGGTGATCGCCGTATTGGCGTGCGGCGCGATGATCTCCGTCGTGGCCGCCTACGGCTACGAGATCGTGTCCAAGGTCGCCAATATCGCGGCCCCCTGGATGGTGCTCGTATTCATCGCCTTCGGGCTGGTCGGCCTGAAGCAGTTCATCGACGCCACCGGCTCAGAGGTCCACAACCTCACGGACGTCTGGACGCTGGCCAAGACACACATCTGGCAGGGAGGGGCACCGCACCCCGGACGGGTCAAGTTCACCCTCTGGCACGTGATGTTCTTCGCCTGGTTCTGCAATATGGCGATGCACATCGGGATGAGCGACTTGTCGGTGCTGCGTTTCGCGAAGAAATCGTGGTACGCCGTGGCCAGCGGGACCGGCATGTTCCTCGGACACTTCCTGGCCTGGCTGGCGGCGGCGATCCTCTACGCGTTCCAGATGCACGCCGAGCCGGGCAACACGAAGGTGCTGCCGGGTCCGCTCGCCTATCAGGCCGCTGGCCTGACCGGTCTGATCTGCGTGATCATCGCCGGCTGGACCACCGCCAACCCGACGATCTACCGTGCCGGTCTGGCGTTCCAGGCCGTCGTCCCCAGGTCCTCGCGCTTCCGCGTGACGCTGATTACAGGCGCCATCGCGACGGTCGCGGCGATGTTCCCGGCGCTGGCGATGAGACTGTTGGACTTCGTGGCCCTGTACGGACTGGTCCTGATGCCGATGGGCGCAGTCGTCTTCGTGGACTTCTGGCTGATCCCCAAGCTCGGCCTGCGAGGCTCCTACGCGGAATTCAGCGGCCGCCACTTCAACTGGGCCGCGTTCGCTGCCTGGATTGTGACCCTGGCGGTCTGTCTGGCTATCGTCTTCATCGTCGGCAACTGGACGCTGTATTTCGTGGCCCTGCCGGGCTGGTTCATCGCGTCGGTCGTGTACATCGTTCTGAGCCGGTTTTATCAGAAACAGGTCCACCCCGCCGCGGCGCTATGAGGAGAAACAGCCATGCGTTCGATCCTGATAATCGTCTCTCTTGTATCATTAGTTGCCCTGATCCTGCCCTCGATCCTGTTTCTGGCCGGTCGGATGGACCTGGACAAAGCCAAGTGGATCATGCTCCTGGCGACCATCATCTGGTTCGTCACCGCCACCGGCTGGATGTGGAAAGAGCCGGGCAAGACACAGAAGGATGAGGCTGTCATTCCGTAATACGCAGAGGTGGTCTGCGGAAAGGGGGGCGCGCGTGATTGAGTCGAGAAGGGAATTTCTGCGCCGCCTGGCCATCAGCGCTGCCGGTGTCGCTTTGAGCAGCTGCGCGATGGATCAGTCCCCTGGCAAGCAGCGCAGACCCAACATCGTCTTTGTTCTGCTGGACGACATGGGTTGGTCCGACCTGCCCTGCTACGGCAACACATTCCACGAGACGCCGCACATCGACCACCTCGCGAAGCAGGGCATGCGGTTCAGCGATGCCTATGCCGCCTGTCCGGTCTGCTCGCCGACAAGGGCCAGCATCATGTCCGGCCAGTATCCTGCCCGCGTCGGGGTCACGGACTTCATCCCGGGCCACTGGCGACCTTACGAGAAGCTGCGTGTGCCGACAAACCGCACACAATACCTGCCGCTCGAAATTGTCACCGTCGCCGAAGCGCTTCAGGCCGCGGGTTATACCACGGGCCACGTCGGCAAGTGGCATCTTGGCGGAGCCGACCATGAGCCGCAGACGCAGGGCTTCGATTTCGTTCGTCTGGGCGGACAGAACCGAACCGACAAGCAGGTCACCGCGTTCACCGACAGCGCTATCGAATTCATCGAGACCCACCGCGACAGGCCGTTCTTCCTGTACCTTGCTCACCACACGGTTCACATCCCGCTCGAAGCGCCGGCCGATCTGGTCGAGAAGTATGAAAACAAACCCAAACCGGCCACCGGCGTCAATAATCCGGTCTACGCCGCGATGATCGAGCACCTGGACTCCAACATCGGACGCATCCTGACGAGGCTCGACGAACTGGATCTGGCCGACAAAACCGTCGTGATCTTCTTCTCCGACAACGGCGGGCTGCGTCAGATGTACACGGGCGAAGGCCCGATCGTGACGACGAACGCCCCGCTGCGTGGCGAAAAAGGCACATTGTATGAAGGGGGCATCCGCGTGCCGCTGATCGTGCGATGGCCCGGGGTGGTCCGGCGCGGCAGCCTATGCAGTATCCCGGTGACAAGCGTGGACTTCTACCCGACCCTGCTGGAAATCGCCGGGGCAGCCCGTCCGGCCGGACAGGTGCTCGATGGACACAGCCTGATCCCTCTGCTGCGACAGAAAGCCCTGCGCGATGACCGCGCTCTCTATTGGCACTATCCTCACTACCACCACTCGACGCCTGCGGGTGCGATCCGGCAAGGCGACTGGAAGCTGATCGAATTCTTCGAAACGGGCGTCACACAATTGTACAACCTGCGAGACGATCCCGGCGAGCAGACCGATCTGTCCGCCGTCTCTCCGCGCAAAGCGTTGGAACTCCAGATCAAACTGGCCCAATGGCGACAATCCGTCGGGGCCGCGATGCCACAAGCCAATCCCGACTTCGATCCCGCCCGACGCCACGAATGGGGTACTCACCCGGATCGGCAGTAGCCTGGGCGTCGGCGGGTGCACTTGATGTTTGTAGGTACACCTTCACGGGGGTTGCAGTCGACTTTGTCATTCCGACCGGAGCGCAGCGGAGTGGAGGAATCCGGCTGCGAACGGGCTATTGCCTTATCCTCGGCCAGATTTCTCCGTGCGGGCTTCGCCCCATTCGACTTCGCTCAGGGCAAGCCCTTCGTCGAAATGACATCCGCCACGCTCTTCGAGATGACAGCCCCCTTTCCTGGCCTCCGCAGGAACCTACCTACAAACACGCAGTGCACCCGACGTCGGCGCCTCACTCAGAACACCATAGACACGGGCGAAGCGATGTGCTAATAATGGCCCCTTCGCAACGATTCTTGACTCTCGGATTCAGGGAATCAATTCAGATGGACAAGGCATTAGCAGATCTGATCAGGATATCGACGACTACAGGCCGAGACCCGGAACTGGTGCTGGGCGGCGGCGGCAATACGTCGGTCAAGACCGCCGACGGCAAGTACATGTACATCAAGGCCAGCGGCACGGCGCTGAAGGACATGAGCGCCGAGCGTGGCTGGCGGCGGCTGCGCATCGATTCGGTGCTGTCAATCCTCACCGACAAGTCGCTCGGAAAGATGGACGCGATCCGACGGGAGACCGAGGTCGTCAATCGCCTGCTGCTGAGCTGCGACGACAACGTCACGGGCGGGGCGCGTCCTTCGGTCGAGGCACACCTGCACGCCTTGCTCGATACGCACGTGATCCATCTGCATCCGCTCGTGGTGGCGGCCTACGTCAGCGCAAGAAAAGGACGGGCGGCGCTCGATAGGGTATTTGCCGCCGAACGGATCACTCCCCTGTGGGTGCCTTACACCGATCCAGGTTATATGCTGGCCAGGAAGATCGCCAGACTCGTGGCGGAATATGAACAGGAGCATGGCCGCAAGCCCCGCGTCTTGTTTTTGGAAAAGCACGGCCTGTTCGTTACCGCCGGCAGCGCCGATGCCGCGATCCGGCTCGTCCGACAGGTCATCGAACTCTGCACAAACGGGCTCAAGCCCCTCAAGAGCGGCAAGGTCGCACTCGCTTCGGCGGCCAGCATCACGGCAGCGAAGCTGGCGATCCGCAAGGCGGTCTTCGAAGCCACCGGCCAATACCTGCCGGTCAGCTACTATCCGACACTGGAGGCCGTTAGCGCATTCCTGGCCCACCGCAAAGCGGCCAGACTGCTGGCGACGCCCGCATTAAATCCGGACGAACTGGTCTACGCCAACGGTTCGGCGATGTGGGTGGAAACGGTTCGAGCCGAGGCGATTGCCCGGCGGATTCGGTCGCTGGCCGAGCGCGGACAGAAGACGCCGGCGGCGTTCGTCGTCAAGGGTCTGGGGCTGTTCGTCGCGGCGGAGAAGAACGTGGCCGGACTGATCGCCGACATTACCGACACCAGCCTGAAGGTACGCATGCACGCGGCCCAGATGGGCGGTGTCCTGGCGCTGACGAAACGCGAACAGGACTTCATCAACAACTGGGAATCGGAGGCATTCCGCAAGAAGCTCGTCAGCAGCGAGGGACCGGGCGAGCTGCTCAATCGCATCGCCATCGTGACCGGCGCCGGCAGCGGTCTGGGCCGGAGCATCGCGATCGGCCTGTCGCGAGCCGGAGCCATGGTCGCACTGGCGGACGTGGACGAGGAGGCCGCCCAGCAAACCGCCCAGAAGATCGCCGCCGAACGGCCGATGAGCCAGACGATGGTCGTACCCTGCGATGTCACCAGCGAGGCCAGCGTGCAGAAGGCGTTCGAGGCGCTGCTGGCCCACTGGGGCGGTCTGGACATCGTGGTCAACGCGGCCGGGCTGGCGCCGCCTTACGCACTCGTGGACATGCCGGTGGACAAGTGGCGGCTGGCCCTCGAAGTCAACCTGACCGGGTATTTTCTCATGGCCCGCCAGGCCTCACGCATCCTGATCCAGCAGGGGATCGGAGGCAACATCATCAATCTCAGCTCCAAGTCGGGACTCGATGCCAGCAAGAACAACTCCGCCTACAACGCCACGAAGGCCGGCGAATTGCATCTGGCCCGAGGCTGGGCCCTCGAACTCGGAGAGCACGGCATTCGCGTCAACTGCGTCGCGCCGGGGAACGTCTTCGAAGGCTCCAAAATCTGGAACCCCGAATACATCAAGGTCTGCGCCAAGAAATACGGGATCAAACCCGAAGAGGTCATCCCCTATTACATCGGCAAAACGGCGCTGAAGCGGGAGATCAAGGGCCAGGACATCGCCGATGCGATCGTGTTTCTCTGTTCGGACAGGGCACGCACGATCACGGGCCAGGTTCTGGTCGCCGACAGCGGCCAGGTCATGGTCAGGTAGGGAGCGGAACCCCACGACCCCAGACCATCGAGACGATGCGGATGGTTCCTGCCGGCGTCGAGGCGGGTCCGAAAAGAACCGCCCTTCTCGCCCATTTTGCCAAGTTTTCTCTTGACATTCTTGCCGAAAGCGTGTAAGGAATACGACGATAACTCACATGGTCCTCACGTATGGAGGAGGCCATTCCTGATTGCCTTGGTGGATTCGGCCACGGGACCGTGTGTTCAAGGAGGAGAGCCTCTGGTTGGAGGCAGAGGCATGGTCGCACACGCGAAATGCTTATGGACAGCAGCAGCACTGTCGGCGCCGGGGCCCGCACCGCTCGCAATGGGGACGGCTATCCCAGGCTTTCACAGTGCTACGGGCAGGGATGACAGGGGGTCGGAAAAGACCTCCAATGGTGGTCGTTTTCCCTCGCGTCCGGATTCCGGCAGCCTTCCGGGACGAAACAAGACGCTTGCTTCCGCGTTCAATCCTCTGTCGTCCGGACTCTGCGCTGTGGCTCCCCATGAGAACCGATCTCCCGCTGCGAAGGCAGACCGCCGAGTCCCTGAAGGTACGCGTTCGGACTCGGTCGCTCGTCACACACACAGAACTCGCGGAAGACGACTACCTTGCTCTCTCTCTTACTTATCTCTCACTCTCTGTTGCGCAGCCCTTCACTCAGGGTGGCTGGAGGGCTGCGCGACACCTTCGTCGCCGTCCCATGAAACGGAGGCTCCGGCGGCAGACAAACGGATTGATGGCGGCAGAGACAACAGGTGTCGGCCCGAAAAGGTGCAAACGCCCCACCTTTCATCACTGCCGGTGAATTGTACTGATTTCGTATTCCTATAGCCCCGCACCGTGGCAATCCAGGGGCCCACAGAGCGTGCTCCCACATGACGTGGGCGTGCCTTCTGAGGACCTCGCCTCTTGCAGACGATGGCCTTCGTGGCCTCTGGGTTGCCCTTTTCTCTTCCTTCGGACAAACCGGTTTCAGGCCCCGCAAGCCGCCACGCCAGCGGGCCGGACATCCCAGGAATGATGCTTCCGGGGCCGCTCCCGCCAGGCACCGTCATGGGCGTCCGAGTTGTTCTCGAAGCAGCAAGACAGCGTCCATCTCCTCCTGAGTCCACCTCACTTGGCGAACAGGTCCGGATCGGTCAGGACACGGAAGAATTCCCTGCGGCACTCAGTCAGGTCCGTCTGAGCCTTCGGAATCTCCAGCACGTCCCCCGGCTGCCCTTCCGATGCCTCAACGAAATCGGTGGCGGGACCGTGCCATACGGCCTCCCGCACCTTCACGCCTTTCCAGCATTTCGGATGGTACAACCAGACGAGCGGCGCCCCGTCGCCCAGCTGATTCGCCCGCCCCAAATCCGTGCGGATGAATCGCTTCATGTCCTGCGTAAACGGATTGTCCGGCAGCGCGTCGAAATGCTCGGCGGTGAATACGGAGTCTTTGTCCCAGAAAGAGCCGGTGGCCCACTCTACCAGAGGCGCTTTTCTGGCGACGATGTAGGTGCTCCAGCCATCTTTGCCGTTGTAGCCGTAATAGCTTACCGTCAATCCAAAGACAACGATGCTCGACGCGATCTGCGGGTCGGCCAGCAGCGCGTTGGCCACGGTCGTCAAGGGACCGCCGACCACAATCATCAGCGGCCTGGCGTGCGAGGCCTTGCGCGCCTCGGCCACGATCAGCCGGCTGCCCGGCGTCTCTTGAGCGACGGTGTCCTCGATCCGCCCGCTGGCGGGCCGCTCCAGCACGCGGTCCGAGCCGAGCGTCAGGTCGGGGATGTTGCACAGCCCGCTGTCTCGGGCCAGTTTCAGGGCCTTGTTCGCGTCCTCGATGCACTGCTGCATCCTGTAGTGATAGCCCTTCTGCCAATCCCACATATCGAGCGTGACGATGTTCCCCCGCAGATCGGCCTTGCCCAGGCTTGCCTGCGCCCAGAGGTAGTTCTTGTCGAATACATCGAACCACCAGTCGTTGTCATAGACGATCGGGCTGTCCGGACCGACACCTTTGAGGCGAACCCCGTGCTCGGTTACCGCATGTTCCGGCACAACGCCGAACGCCGGTGCGAACGAGGTCAGAACAACCAGCATGAGGACCGCCAACGCGAGGAATGCACACCGCCCCGGGCCACCCGATGGTAGCGTTCTATGCATCATCATCGTGCCTCAAGTCTTTCACTCGGAATCACGGGCGGTCGCCGGGGGCGGGGTAGTTCCTGGCCGCATCGTCAAGGACGAGAATCCAGTCGAGCATCTCGCCTTTGTCGGGCGGCGTGAACTGTCTCTGGCCCGTGTTGGGGAACTCACCGATGGCAGTCGCCTGACCGTTGCGAGGGTTGTACCACCAGGCCTTGACCTTGGCACCTTTGATCACGTCCATGCGGACGGTGAATGTCCGGCCGACAGGTGCATAGACCATCGCATACGATCCCTCGGCGTCTCGGGTGGCGACGAATCGGTATCGGCCGGCCCCAGGCACACTGGTCGGGACGCGGTCGACCACGATGATCGAGTCGTCGGGAACTCGCGTCAGGAACGGACGCGATTCGATGAGCCGGCGACCATACTGCATCTGGCCGGCACCAGGCTGGTCTATGGCCTCGTACCACGGCATCAGTGGGTTGTTGATCGGGCCGCGGCCCGGCTGCCACATCTGCCAGACGGAATGGTGGCCATACGTGTGGCCGAAGGCCCCGCTGAACAGGTCCCAATACAGCGGCCGACGGACGTCCGACGCAATCGAGTGGCCCAGGTCCTTCGCCCGGAAGGAAACGGGGTGATCCTCATAGATCGGCTCGCCGTCGATGACCGGCTTGGCCGGCGTGCGGTCGTAATCGGCCCGCGTATTCTGAAAACCCTCGTTGAACTTGGCGTTGTGCCCGTTCTGACGCATGTTGAAATCGAGCCAGTCTTCGGTGTGGAAGTAGTCTGCCGAACCGCCCCCGCCGCGAGGATGGAATGTGATCAGATGAGCGCCGCCGTCACCGGCCCGAAGCCCGTGCGCCATGGCCCGAATGACCTCCTTTTGTTCGTCATTCTCGACAGTTCGGTCGCCACCGAGGATCCAGATCAGGTGCCTATCCCGATATCGCTGCCCAAGCCAGCGGCCATACGTCTCGGCGTTCTGGACAGTGAACAGCGGCTTGCCGTCCTTGATGGTATCGTGCCAGTAGCGGCCCCACGTCGGCAGAAAGCCGATGTACAGGCCCAGCGAGTTGGCCTTGTCCACAATGTAGTCCACGTGGTCCCAGTAGTCGTTGTTGGGACCGTCTTCGACGGCCGGCCGGGCCGGATCGAGGTCAACCAGCGGCAGGTGGCCGTAGGGGTTGGGGTCGCGATGTCCGTCGACCTCCGCCAAGGCAACCGCCTGGATAACCGTGAAGCCCTTGGCCGCGCGATTCTCCAGGTACTTGTCAGCCTCTTCACGATTGAGCCGATGGAACAGTTCCCACGCGGTGTCGCCCAGATAGAAAAACGGCGTCCCGTCGGCATGGACCAGAAACCGCCTGTTCTCGGAGACCCTCAAAGGCCCGTGGGCAAAATCTACAGAGGCCCTGGCACCGCCCGCCGGCCATAAGGCGCACACCACGCACGCGGCAAGCCACAAACACCTGCACACACTTCGGTTCCCGCATGAATGAATGCTCGAGTGGCTCATTTCCTACTCCTTTTGGGGTATTTTAGTTTGGGCCCGGATTCTTCCGGGCCAAGGCCCCTGATTCTAACCATCTGCATGGGGCGCGCCAAACGCAGGCCCCCCAGTCCGAACGCCATCTCATGGGGCGTACAAACAGCGTCCCGGACATGGCTCTCGGCAGGTCGAAAAAGACCGCAAATCACACCTGTGGTGTTGTCGCAAGCACTGGGACGTGCTATATTATGCGTCTTTTACGCAGCCAAGAGGAGGCCTCCGCCGCCTGCGGCGGGGCTGCGGCCGCGAAACAGTCCAGTACAGGAGTCGTTGGTATGGAATACGCCGTCGAGGATACGCGCAAACAGCCCGTACCCAAAGTAAAGGACCTGATCAACAAGGACCTCATCACGCTGGAAACGGCCAAGGACTGGCTCAGGACGATGTACGAGATCCGCTTCTTCGAAGAGAAGGTCTTCGATCTGCTGGGCCAGAACATCATCAAGGGCGCATCCCACCTGTACGCGGGCGAAGAGGCGGTGGCCACGGGTGCCATCGCGGCCATCGAGCGGGGCGACGTGATCGGCTCGACCCATCGCGGCCATGGCCATTGCGGGGCGATCGGCAACAAGTACGCGGACGGGGAGACCGCCCGACAGGACCACTGGAACGCCATGATGGCCGAGTTGATGGGCAAGGAGACCGGCTACTGCAAAGGTCGCGGCGGTTCCATGCACATCGCCGAGGTCGAGCGTCAGAACAACCTCGGCTCCACCGGCATCGTCGGCGGCAACCAGCCCCCGGCCGTTGGAGCAGCCCTGGCGGAGAAATGCAAGAAGTCCGGCCGCGTCGTTCTGTCCTTTTTCGGCGACGGAGCGACCAACACCGGCACGTTCCACGAATCGATGAACATGGCCTCGACGCTCAAAGTCCCGCTGGTGGCGATCATCGAGAACAATCTCTATGGGATGAGCGTGCCGTTCTCAGGAAGCGAAGTCGAGGGGACGCTGTGCGCCAGCAACATTAAAGACATCGCCGTCCGGGCGAAGGCGTACAACGTGCCCGGCGTAATCGTGGACGGTCAGGACGCGGCCGCCGTGTTTCTGGCGGTGCGAAAGGCGGTCGAGCAAGCTCGCAAAGAGAACCTCATGACGATCATCGAGGCCAAGACCTATCGCTGGTATGGGCACAGCCGAAGCGATCCGAGGGCGTATCGAACCAAGGCCGAAGAGAAGGCCTGGCACGAGCGCGACCCCATCAGCGTCTGGCGGAACAAACTTACCTCCGAGAATCTCTGCACCGACGCGGAGCTGGACGTCATCAAAGACAAAGCCTTCCAAACCATCGAGACGGCCACGCAATTCGGGATTGACAGCCCCTGGCCGAACCCGGCCGATGTCGCCAAGGACGTCTATGTCGAGGAGACCTATCCGGCCGATCTGATCGCAAAGGAAAAGGCGACCAGCGCCAGAGTCACCGAGGCGTTGCAGGCCTTCGAAGCGGCGCAGGCATCGTCTACTGCCAAGACCAAGAAAGAGCGTACCGAAGAGGCCAGCCGCGTGGTCAAGTCGCGGTTCGGCATGGAGGTGATGACGATCGCGCAGGCCGTGGCAACCGCGCAGGCCGAGGAGATGCGGCTTGACGAGCGCGTGTTCGTCTTCGGTGAAGACGTGGGCCTCTATGGCGGCGCCTATCAGGCGACCCGAGGACTTCTGGCGGAATTCGGGACCACGCGTGTGATCGACACGGCGATTTCCGAAGCGGCCATCGCCGGTGCCGCGGTCGGAGCGGCCCTGCGCGGGATGCGCCCCATCGCCGAGATCATGTACGTCGACTTCATCACCATCGCGATGGACCAGTTGGTTCATGTCGGTGCTTACAATCGCTACATGTTCGGCGGCAAGGCGAAGGTGCCGATGGTCCTGCGGACCGAAGGGGGGGTCGGACGGTGCATCGCCGCGCACCACTCCGAGTCGCTGGAGGCCTGGCTGATGCACGCGCCGGGTCTGTATGTCGTGATGCCTTCAACACCTTACGACGCCAAGGGATTGCTCAAAGCCGCCATTCGCAGTGAGAATCCCGTGGTCTTCATCGAACACAAGGCCACGTACGGCCAGGTCGGCCCGGTGCCGACGGACGATTACATCATTCCGCTGGGCGTCGCGGACATCAAACGGCCCGGCAGCGACGCGACGATCGTCAGCTACAGCCGCATGGCGATGCGCTCGCTTGAAGCCGCCAAGGTGCTGGCCGACCAGCATGGAATCGATGTGGAGGTGATCGACGTACGCACGCTTAAGCCGCTCGACATGAAGACTATTGCCGAGTCGGTGAAGAAGACCGGGCGACTGATTACGGTCAGCGAAGGCTTCGGCTGGTGCGGCGCCGGAAGAGAGATCGTCGGGCAGTTCATGGAATACGACTTCGGCGACGGTTCCCGCGGTTTCGACTACCTCGACTGCCGGCCGATCAACATGGCCGCTCTGGACGTGCCTCCGCCGATGAGCGAGCCACTGGAGAACGCGAGCATTCCCAGCGTTGAGCGGATCGTCGAGGCCGTCAGGCAATCCGTCGGCCAGTGACGACACGGGCGCAGGGACAGGACGTTATCAAGCACAGGAACGGGGACGATTCGATGGCGAAAGAAATCAAGCTGCCGCAGCTCGGCCAGACGATGGAGGAAGGCACGGTTGTCAACTGTCTGGTCAAGGTCGGCGACGAGGTCAAGAAGGGCGACGTGATCTTCGAGATCGAGACGGACAAGGCCACGCTGGAGATGGAGTCGCCGTTCGGCGGCTTCGTCAAGCACATCCTGGCGAAGGTCGATCAGACGCTTCTGGTCGGCGCGCCGATGCTGATCCTCGGAGAGAAGGACGAGAACGTGCCGCAGAGTTATGTCGATTCGCTGCTGGGCGTCAAGTCGGCCGCCGGCAGTACGGCAGCCGCACCGGCCGCCGAGCCGGCCAAAGCCGTACCGGAACCGGCCAGGCCGGCGGGCAAGATCATGGCGTCGCCCCGCGCCAAGAAGCTCGCCGAGGAACTGGGCGTGGACCTGGCCACCCTGAAGGGAACCGGTCCGGCCGGCAAGATCACCGAGGCGGACATCCAGAAGGCTGCGGAGGCCAAAGCCGCCCAACCGGCCCCAGCCGCCAAGGCCTCCGCGGCGCCGACCGCTACGGCCGGCGAGGCCCGGCTCGGCGCCACTATCGCCCTGAACCGGCTCCAGCGGATCACCGCCGAACGCATGCTCAAATCCAAGCAGGAGATCCCCTGCTTCTATCTGACCGTCAAGGCCGATGTCACAAACCTCGTCGCCCGCCGCGCCGAGATCAACGCCGCCGGCGACGTGAAAGTCTCCTTCAACGACTTCATCATGAAAGCGGTCGCGACGGCCCTGGAGAAGTTCCCGATCATGACAGGCCAGCTTGTCGGCAACACGATCAAGCTGGCCGACGCGATCCACATCGGGCTGGCCATCTCCGTTCCCGACGGTCTGGTCGCCCCGCTGGTCAAAGACGTCAACAAGAAGGGCCTCAAGCAGATCGCCCGTGACAGCCAGGCGCTCGTCGAGCGGGCCCGCAACGATAAACTGGACCTGTCGGACCTCGAAGGCGGGTGCACCACGGTAAGCAATCTCGGCGCGTTTGGGATCGAGTCATTCATCCCCATCGTCGTGCCCGGCCAATGCACCATTCTCGGCGTCGGCAAGATCACGGACACATGTGTGCCCGACAACGGCAACATCCTCCTACGCAAGCTGATGAACCTGACGCTGTCGGTGGACCACAAGGTGGCCAACGGCGCCTACGCCGCCCAGTTCCTCGACTTCGTCCGGACGCAGCTGGAGGACCCCAAGGGATTTGCCGTCTGAGACCGACGACTTGCCATGTGGACTTTCGCCGGTCCCAAATCGTTGGTCGCAGACAGCCATCATACATTGAAAGGAGCGCCCCATGGCGAAGAAGACCGAAGCCAGTCAACTGCCCACGCTGAAAAAGGCCACGCCGAAGGCACCGGTAATCGGCGTGTTTGCCACCAGCGATCCGCGCATCGACGAAGACAGCCGGACGCGAGGCCAGAACATCGTGAAGATGGCCGCCGAAACCATCAGCGGCAACGTCCTGCTGCCGGACAAAACCCCGGTGCCCGTGGTGTACTCAACGGTCCTCGTTGACGGCGAGCCTCAAGCGGATATCGTGGCTGAGCAGTTCCGAAGGGCCGGCGTCGATATCATCGTCTGTGTTCCCGACACGTGGGCGTTCCCTCAGTTGACGACAATCTCATTGCTCCAGCAGTTCCCGGCGAACACTCCCTTCAACATCACTTGCGGCAACAGTGGTCCACGGCCGGGCGTCGTCTACGCCCACGCCGCCAACGGCGCCTTCGCCCAATACGGACGAATGGTAGCCCTGAACGTCGGCACCTGGCCCGACACCGGCCTCAATCCACAGATGACCGAGCAGACCGCGAAGAACCTCATCGACTGGTGTTACGCGGCGGTGGCGGCGGTGGCGATGCGCGGCCGTCGCGTCGTCGTCTTCGGTCACGACTCCATGGGCATGGAAACGGCGCTCGCCCACATCCTGCCAACCCGAAAGACGTTCGGCATCGAGATCACCCGGCTGGACATGAAGCTCCTGGCCGACATGCTCAACAAGAAAGCCTACAAAGAAAAGGAACTGAAGGACTTGCGGGGCTGGATCGACCGCTACGTCGGCAAGCGACTTGAGGTACCCGATGAGACGGCCAGCGAGCGCTTCAACATGTCTTTGGCGATGTACCTGATCGTCCGGGACCTGCTGAACGACCTGAACGCCGTGGGCGGCGGGTTCATGAGCCAGCTCGAATGGGGCAGTGACCGGCGCGGCCTGCCCCTGCCGGTGGCCGACGTGATGGAATCGTTCTTCAACAGCACCTTCGACCACACCGGCAGCAAGGCTCCGATACCCTATGCGACCGAAGCCGATGTCCAGGCCCTGCTGACGATGCTCGTGCTGACCTATCTGAGCGGCGGAAATCCCCCGTTGTTCATGGACTTCCGCAAGGTCTGGGAGGCGTGGGAAATTCAGGATCTGGCCGCCAAGCTCGGCGTCAAGAAACTTGACAAGAACGCCGACTGGTACACCAAGGGCCTCGTCGACGGCGACAACTCCGGCAGCGCCTCTTTCGACTGGGCCGCAGCGCCCGGAGCAACCGTCAAGCAGATCATGGACCGGGTCTCCATGCCGCTGGCCGACCCCTTCTATTTCCCCGGCGGTGGCAATTCGGTGACGTTCATGACGCCGGCCGGCATCGAAGGCATCGCCGCCCGCATGGCCTACAGCAACGTCACCGGCCTGTTCAGCATGATCTGGGACGAGGCCCACACGACCGAGGTGCCGGAAGAACTGGGCAAGGCCATGTGCGATCTGACCACGCCGACCTGGCCGCACACTTTCGTCGTGCCCAAGTACGCCAGCATGGTCGAGTACAAACAGTACCCGCCCGCCAATCACTTCCATATGACGTGGAACCTGCCCGTGGCGCGCTTGCAGCACTGGATGGACCTGACGGGCGTACTGAGCGTCACCCCATGGGCGGCCCGGCCGGCGTTCGTCGAGGGCGTCGATCGCCCCAGCCCGTTGGTCCACCTGATAAACGGAGGCGAAAACGCCTACAAGGCCCTCACCGCCAAACGCTGAACCTCCATCTTTGACAGACACGAACCAAGGGGAGCCCCTTTAGAGGCTTCCCTTTTTTGCGCGCGATGGAGACGTTCGTCGGGTTCCCGATTTCGTGTCGGTGCATCGTCGTTCAGATTCGGAGGTTTGACGTTCTCGGAACACGCGAGACCCGCTATAATGTGGACGGATTCGGCGATCTTGGCAAACCAACGGGAGTCAAGAAGCAGTGGCAAAACCCGTCCGAAACCTCTGGTTGGCAGGCGTCATCGCGGCCGGCGTTCTGGTCTGCCTGGTAGTCTTTTCGATTCGCCAGTTGAGCCCCGACCCTCAGGAACTGCTGCAAGCCCTTGCCCAAACCACGCCACCGCATCCGTTGGTCGTGGAATACCCCCTCGACGAGACCCTCTTTCCGCCCGAGATCAGCGCTCCGTTGTTTCGCTGGAAAGACGAAGCCACCCGGTCGGACACGTGGCTGGTCTCGATTGAATTTCGCGGGGGCCAGGGCCGCATCAACAGCATTGTGCGGCAGCCCGAATGGCGCCCGACAACGACGGTCTGGGAAGAAATCAAACGCCGGTCCCTGGACGCGCCGGCGGTCGTGACGGTCGCCGGAGTCCGTCGCCGGACTCCTTCGGAGATCCTGTCCGCAGGACACGTGACGATCTGCACCTCCTCGGACCCTGTCGGGGCACCGCTGTTCTACCGGGAGGTGAATCTCCCCTTTGTCGATGCCGTCAAGGACCCGTCCAACATTCGTTGGCGCTTCGGGGCGATCTCGTCGACCGAGCCTCCCCCGATCGTATTGGAGAAGCTGCCGGTGTGCGGCAACTGCCATTCGTTTTCCGCCGATGCGACTGTACTGGGAATGGACGTTGACTACGCCAACAACAAGGGCTCGTATGCCATCGCCCCGGTCCGCGAGTTCATGGTCCTGGACGCCAGTACGATCATCACATGGAGCGACTACAAACGAGACGAGGGCGATCCGACCTTCGGCCTGCTCTCCCAGGTCTCTCCGGATGGGCGATACGTGGTCAGCACGGTCAAGGACGAATCCGTCTTCGTGCCCAAGCCGGGCCTGGAGTTCTCTCAATTGTTCTTCCCGGTCAAGGGGATTTTGTGCATCTACGACCGCCAGACCGGGCAGTTCCACGCGCTGCCCGGTGCCGACGATCCCAACCTGGTGCAGAGCAACCCGACCTGGAGCCCCGATGGAAAAGAGATCATCTTTGCGGCCACCGCGGCGTTCAGGCTGCGACGGGCCGGCAACGAACGCAAGGTGCTGCTGGGTCCAGAGGATTGTCGCGAGTTCCTGGTAGAGGGCAGGCCGTTCAAGTTCGACCTCTATCGCATTCCATTCAACGAGGGTCGAGGCGGCAAGCCGGAACCCGTGATTGGCGCCTCTTTCAACGGCAGAAGCAACTTTTTTCCGCGGTTTTCTCCAGACGGCAAGTGGATCGTCTTCTGTCAGGCGGAGAACTACATGCTCCTTCAACCGGACAGCGAACTGTTTATCATCCCCGCCGAGGGCGGCCAGCCCAGGAGGTTGCGCGGCAATACCAGCCGTATGAACTCCTGGCACAGCTTCTCGCCGAACGGCAAGTGGCTCGTCTTCTCGGGCAAGCCCGATTCGGCGTACACTCGTCTTTACCTGACCCACATCGACGAGCAGGGCGAAAGCACGCCGCCGGTTGTTCTGGATCACCTGACAGCCCCGGACCGGGCCGCCAACATACCGGAGTTCGTCAATGCCAGCCCGGTCGCGATCCGGCGGATACGGGAGCAGTTCGTCGATGACCTGTCCTATGCCCGAGCCGCATGGGAGTTCCTGAAATCGAACGATTATCAAGGCGCCGAACGCCAAGCCCGCAAGGCCCTGGAATTGAATCCGAACAGCACCGACGGTCACCATTTTCTCGGATTGGCTTTGTTTGGCGCCAGACGACACGACGAGGCGATCCGCCATCTGTCGGAAGCCGCGAAGTTGCAGCCCGACGCCGCTGAAATACAGACCGAGTTGGGGGTCGTCCTAGTTGCCAGAGGGATGTTGGACGAGGGCGTTCGCCGTCTGCGCAGGGCGCTGGAACTCGACCCGAACAACGCCGAGGCGTACTTCAATCTCGGCGCTGTGTCGCTCAGCCAAGGGCAGACGCAAGAGGCCATCCGGTGCTGGCTGCGTGCGGCCGAACTCAAGCCCAAGGATCATGAGGTCCACTACAATCTGGCCACCACGCTGGAGGAACAAGGGGACGCCGACCGGGCCATCGAATACTATCGCAAGGCCGTGGAACTCAAGCCCGATCACTTCGAGACGCAGGCCCGTCTGGGCACCGCCCTTTGCGTCAAGGGGGCCGTCAGAGAGGGTCTGGCGCATCTGTCCCAAGCGGTTGCCCTCGAGCCCAACGACGTCGCCGTGCGCTACAATCTCGCCATCACGCTGGTCCGGGTCAAGCAGTACGACCAGGCCATCCCCCACCTGCGCCGCATCCTGCAATCCGATCCGCGCAACCTCGATGCACTCCTGTGCCTGGCCGACAGTTGCGTCGAAGCCGGCCGGCTCGACGAGGCCCTGCTTCGCCTGGACGATGCGCTCCAGATCGCCAGTTCCGAAGGCAATCAGACGCTGGCCGGCCGGATCGCCAGGCGGATCGAAGTCCTCAAGGAACGTCACGCCGCATCCAACAACAGCAGTCCGCAGCCGTAGAATACCATGCAGATGATCCGAACCCCGCTGGCGCCGCGAGCATCCATCACCGATCCAGCATATCCCCGAACGCAGCGAGCAGGTCGTACTTGTCCTGCCAGGTTGTGTACATGATGCCGATCGCATCGGGCGTTTGGTCCAGCGCGTCGAGCCAGCCTTGGGGATTCTCCAGCGTGTCGCCGTCGTAGTAGGCGCCCGCCAGCGTGCGAAAGCCGTGCGACGAGAAGAACGGCAGGCTCTCGTTACGCTTCTCATAGTACCAGCAGACGATGATCAGGTCCTTGGGGACATATTTCCACGAGCCGGAAAAGTCACCTTCGACGAGATAGTAGTCGCCGTGGGCGTTGTGATGCGGATCGAGCATATCCGACCAGATCAGCACCTCGGCCTTCGGATTGACGGCCTTGATGATGCCGACCTGCCTGGTGATGCAGTCGCCCAGAATCTGGGCCATGCTCAAACCGCGATCCTTGCACGCCCGGCAGCTTCCGCCGGCCCGAATCTCGTCCATGCTGAGCAGGTACCTGGAAGGGCCTAAATGCCGATGAATCAGCTCGGCCTGCTTGCCCCAGATTTCGTACGGCTTCGGCTCCGACATGCAGATCGTGACCTGGCCGTCGTTGATCGCGATCCCGTGGTAGTAGATGACGCTCAGCCGTTGTCCATCCTGGATCCGGCCGCCGGGGAGAATCTCGATGCTCGGCGACTCATGATCGAACCGGAAGTTCAGTCGGTCGTCCTTGATCGGTGCGAAGTCTTTGCCTTCTTCGTAGATCTGGCCGCTCTTCGCATCGCGGACGGCAACCGGCGTGCCGGGCCGCCTCAGAACGTTGAGAAGCCCGACCTCTTCCAGTTCCAAATCGTCGATCCAGAACCGCCCGGCCTTGCCGCCCCAGACGCCGGCATAGACCCTGACGATGTCATGGGCGAGACTGTTGAAGCCCATCACGACGTGACGCCAATCGGTCGTGGATGGAACACGCGGATCGAACGGCGCCAGGCTGCGGCCCTGCGGCGTCAACACCTGCATGCGAAACCCGCCGGCCGAATCGAGACCCTCGGTCTTGATCCAGCAACTGAGTCGGTAGCATCGGTGCGGCCGGACCGCTACCTCCTGCATCACGCGGGCATGACCGTGTTCGTATCGGCCGAAACCCTCAAAACGAAGAGACGCTTTGCCGCTCTTGAAGACCTCCCGATCGACAAATGAGACCTCTCCGGGCCGGTCGTGAAAGCCATAGCCGGTCAGCCGATGGCCTTCGTATTGCTCGAATCCGGCATTGGCGATCTGGGCTCGCGCATCCGGATCGAGTCGAGCCCGGTTGCCTTCCACCAGAAACGGCGCGTCGCAGACGGGAATCCCCGCTGCCAGGTTGCGGTCGTATGAAAGGACCGAGCCACCATAGCCAACGCTGAAGATATTGGGAACGATCTCGATACCATGCTGCCTGCAAATGTCCCTGACCTTTGCAAGCCGGTCCAGGTATTCGGCAGGCTGCCTGTCGAGCCGATCGAGACCCGCGGACAACACCATGCCGTTCAGGCCGTGCGCAGCCGCCGTCTGCACAATCTGCTCGATGTCGGTCACATCCTGGTCCGCCCGCAGCGATCGTGACACGAAGACCCAGCGATGCGGATACGTCCTCGCCAGGCAGACCGGACTCGGCAGGCAGACCAAGAGGAGGAAGAAGAACTGTCGATTCATCGCGACCATGGGCAGAGTCCTCATGACGATAGTCTTTCTATGAGCCATGATACCACGGGCAAGATGAGACGCCAGCGTTTGTCCCCAACGAATGGCCTGGGTTTTCGGCTTGACTGGGGATCGAGCATGCCGGACACTGAGGCGGTCAAAAGCGGCTCCGGCCGGCCGGATTCGCGAAGAATCCGAATTCTCAGATCGACACAGCTACGAAGATGGAGGCCTCGCCATGTCCGTGAATCGCCGTACCTTCCTGAAGAGTTCGCTGGCCACCGGGCTGGCCGTGGGTTTCCCGCACGTCGCCGCGGCCCAGCCGGGCAGAACGTATCGCACCGCCCTGATCGGCTGCGGCTGGTGGGGCACGAACATTTTGCGTGAAGCGGCCGCCTCCGGACGCTGCAGGATCGCAGCGCTGGTGGACGTAGATCGCCGCCAACTCGCCACGTGCGCCGACGAGGTCGCCAAATGGACCAGCGATACGCCGAGGCACTATGAGGACTATCGCGAGATGCTGGCAACCGAGAAGCCGGATATCGCCATCGTCGCGACGCCGGACCACTGGCACGCCCTGCCGACGATCGCCGCCGTCGCGGCCGGGGCCCACGTTTACGTCGAAAAGCCCATCGGCCACACGGTCATGGAGGGCCGCGCGATGGTCAACGCCGCCCGCGCCGCCGGACGGGTCGTGCAAGTGGGCACGCACCGAAGGATCTCGCCCCACAACGTCTCGGGGATGAAGTTCCTTCGCGAAGGCCGGGCCGGCCAGATCGGAATGGTCAAGTGCTTCGTACTCTACGGCGGGGGCGGGCCGGAGCAGCCCCGCAAGAACGTCGAGCCGCCGAAGGAATTGAACTGGGACCTGTGGTGCGGCCCCGCCCCGCTGCGGCCGTTCAACGGCGGCGCGCATCCGCGAGGATTCCGCAGCTACCTCGACTATGCCAACGGCACGCTGGGCGACTGGGGTGTCCACTGGCTCGACCAGGTTCTGTGGATCATGGAACAGAAGTGGCCGAAGACCGTGCACTCGGTCGGCGGGCGGCCGATCAAAGGCCCGCCGATCCTGACCGCCGAACACCAGACAACCGATGCGCCCGATCACCAGGTGGCAACGTATCAGTTCGAGGATTTTACGCTGACGTGGGAGCACCGCCAGTTCGCCGGCAACCCGACGGACAAAACGGAAAGTGTCGGCTGCTACTTCTACGGCACCAAAGGAACGTTCCACATGGGCTGGCAAAGGGGCTGGACGTTCTTTCCGAGCGGCCGGGGCGAACAGGAGGTCCATGAGGAGCCGCAATTGAACGAGCCGGACTCGCAGAACATCAAGGGACTGTGGACCGATTTCCTCAGCGCGATCGAGATCGGCAGCCGCCCGCTGTGCGACATCGAGGCCATTCACTATTCCACGAACCTCAGCCTGCTGGGAATGCTGTCGTACAAGCTCGGACGCAGCGTCACCTGGAACGGCGAGAAAGAGATCTGCCTCGGCGACCCCGACGCCAACCGACTGCTCCGCCGCGACTACCGAGCCCCCTGGGTGTATCCAAAGGCTTGAACCTCGCTAAATTCGTAACCGTCCGGCGAGGGACATCTTTTCGGTTCTTGCAGGAGCGGGATAATGCTGCCATACGATGGAAAGGAGTTGATCGATGGCAGCCAGCAGACAGCACAGGGTGTTGACCGAGCGGGGCCGGTTCTGGCAGAGGCATCTTCAGCGGTGGACGCAGTCGGG
>DAOTJE010000023.1:0-69367 GCA_035448545.1 Sedimentisphaerales bacterium
GCGGATTGCTCCGGCTGGCCGCGTCCACATCCGCCAAGGACGTCCCGAAGTACACATCGTGCGTGTCCGCGAACTGGCCGGCCGTCCAGCCCAGAACCACATCCCGTGGCACATCGGTCGCCTCGTTCGTCGGCACGGGGCCCGATGCAACGCCGGTACTGAGGCCGCTCATGACGGTCTGAATCTGCCGGTCGGACAACACGACGTTGTAGATGCGCAGATCGTCCACGGCACCGTTGAAATACGGATCGGCGTCATACTGCGACCGGCCGATCCAGTTCTGCGTGGTCTCGCCCAGCGCATTGACCGTGTTGGTGATGTTCGCCATCGAGCCGACGTTTTCGCCGTCGAGATACATCGCCATCGTTCGCGAACTGCTGCTGACGGTGATCGTCACATGGTGCCAGCCGAGAGGAAGAAGCCCGCCGCTCGAATCGAACTCGTTCCAGATACCGTTGTTGGCGGTGATGGCCACGCGCATCGCGCTGGACGCCCCGTTGTTGGGACACAGGTAAAGATAGTTGGCGGTGCCCGAGCCAAGATCGAGGATGCGCTGCCAGGTGCCGCCCTCGCCCGACCAGTTCACCCACAGCGACAGCGTGGCCTCCTCCAGCGTGCTAATCACCGGGCCGATCGGCAACTCGACGTAGTCGCCGGTCCCGTCGAGTCGCAGGGCGCCGTCGAGCCGGCCTGGGATCCATTGCGCATCACCGAAGATGACGCCGTGGTTGCCGTTGCCGCTGGAGTCCAGGGCGACGGCGCCCGCGCCGTCGTCGAACTTCCACCAGCCGACAGGATCCGGATCGACGGCGGTCGCCACCTTGGGCGAGATGGCCAGAAACATCAGAACGCACAGAATCGGGAGATACAGTCTCATGCACATACCAATCCTCCT
Source organism: Sedimentisphaerales bacterium (assembly GCA_035448545.1). GTDB lineage: Bacteria > Planctomycetota > Phycisphaerae > Sedimentisphaerales > Anaerobacaceae > Anaerobaca. The sequence goes on from DAOTJE010000023.1 coordinate 896, forward strand.
TATGCTCTGGGGGTGGGTTCTCGACCCGGGCGTCGCCGCAACCGAGACGCCTCCTGACGCGTGGGCTGAGAATCCATCCTGCGATCCGCAGATTTGCCACTTCCGACCCGAGTCTGTTGTACCACAGTTCGGCCGCGCAGACAAGAGCCGCGGCCTTCGCCGCGAGCGAAAAGCGGATTATGGTTAACCGAAATGCGGATTCTGGCGAATCGGCCTACCGGCGGGTGTACTTGTCGAACACGCGGATGACGGGCAAGGCATTGCCATCGTCGTCGAACATGCCGCGACGACCCAGCGGACCTGCGACGGCGGGCTCCCACCAGAAGATGCCCTTGCCCCGGTTCTGCGGCGTCGCCAGAACGAGGCGGTGGACTTCCTCCAGGAATTGCCTCTGCCCTTCGGGCGTTTCGGGGAAGGGCGCGGGCTTGTCGCGGTATTCGGCGGGCCGCCAGTTGTAGGCGACCTCCACGAGGATGATGTCCTTATGATACGTCTCGGCCATGAAGATCAGGTTCTCCCGCAGGTCGAGCAGACTGCCATGCCACCAGGGATAATACGACTGGCCGATGACGTCGTAGGGCACGTCGTAGGAATGAAGCTTGTCGAAGAAGGCCTTGGTCGTCTTGAGGTCGCCGCCGCGGTCGATGTGGATCATGATGAGCGGTCGCGGCCCATCGCCTCGACCGGCCTCGACGCCGTCGATGCCGGCCTTGAGCAGCTCGGCGAAGTTGTCCCAATTGTCGGGCAGCTTGCCGTCGGGCCAGAGCATGCCGGGAGTGATCTCGTTGCCGACCTGGACCATGTCGGGCAGCGCGTTAGCGTCGCGAAAGGCGCCGATCGTGTCACGCGTGTACTCGAACACCGCGCGGACCAGCTCGGCGTGCGACTTACCCTCCCACGCCTTGGGGATGAACTGCTTGCTCGGGTCGGCCCACGTATCGGAGTAGTGGTAATTCAGCAGGAACTTGTAGCCCAGCTTCCTGGCGTCCTGTGCCAGCGCGATGGTGTACGCCAAGTCGTTGGGCAGCCGCGTCGGCGTGTGGAAGAGCCTCAGGCGAATCCAGTTATAGCCGTGGTCTTTGAAAATCTGAAGGGCCGGCTTGGCCTGCCCTTCGTCTTTAAACACCGTGCCGCGATCCTCCGCCTGCTTGAGAAACGAAAGGTCCGCGCCGATGGCGTAGTCCAGAGCATGTGACACACGGGACAGCAACGTTCCCAGCGCAAGAGACAGCAGAACCAGCAGGCACGTCTTGCGAAGTCGGTTATCCCCTCGCATAAAGGTAGGACTCCTTTCTCTATCCCATCGACATGTCGCTTTCGCAGCGGCGAATGCTCACTCGTCCCTACCGGCCGGAAGCCCGTTGGACCTCCCAAGCCAGAACGGTCCGGGCCGGCAGTTGCACTTCGGCGCGGCCGATGGTCTGGATGGCGAGCGGGACTCTCGTACCATCAGGCTGGATTGCGGTCGCCGTCGCGGGCGTAGCAGCCAGGCCGTAGTCGGTGGGGTCCAGATCAAGACGGCCGGTATAGGGATCGTCGGAGACGTTGGCAAAGAGCAGCACGAGCTTGTCCTCCTGGGGGATCCGCCAGGCACCCGTCATGATCGCGTCGGTGGTGACAAGCCACTCGCCACTCCATTGCCAGTCGGCGGTGACGCGCGAGACGGGTCCTGCCAGGTGCGGCGGGCGGGCCATGTGGCCCCGGTAGAAGTACTCTCGCAGCCGCCAGCGCAGGCGGATGCAGTCGCGGAGGAACGGCCAACAGTCGGCTCGCTCGATGATCTCCGGTCCGAACCAGCCGATCTGCTCTCCATAGACCAGTTGCTGTGCGGCCTTCATGCGGTTGGCCAGGTCCTGGGTCGGGCCGCCGCGATAGGCCCGTCCGAACATCTGGATGGTCCCGCCATAGACGGCGGAAAACGCCGGAACCATGTCCTGTTGTTGCCAGTGCCAGGTAAGGTAGCCGTCGAGCCATTTGATGTAGGGTTCAGCGTTGCACTCGGTGGTGAGCATACGGTCGGCGGGCTTGGCGGCGCGGATGGCGTCGAGCATCCTCCAGTAGCCCTCGGTCCACCAGTGCCCTCCACCGAGGGCGTGACCATGCGAGGCGTCGAAGCACAGTCGCGGCTGCGCGGCCGCGATCTGGTCGATGTACACGCCGCGCACGCCGTACTCGTTGAACAGCCGAAGCACGATGTCCCCGACCCGGTCCTGCCACAGGCTTGTCGTCGGACACATGACCGCCAGCGTGACGCTGTTTCCGTCGGTCTCTTTGCTACCGTAGCTTTCGGTGCACGGTTTGCCGTCTTCGTCCTTCGTCGCGGCGGGCAGCGCCGTCTGACTGAATGCCCAGTCCTCGGCGCCCTTGTCGCGCGTGTCCCACAGCCGGCCGTTGACGTAGGGCATCGGGTAAACGCCCGCTGCCTTCAGTTCCGCGACGCCCTCAGCGAAGCCGTCCTTGACCGGGAAGTAGTGCGGATAGTCGTTATCGAAGGGGATCTGGTGCCAGTTGTACCAGTGAAAGCCAGTCGGCAGGCCGATCGTCTCGGCGAACTTGCGGACCTGCGGAACACACTCGGATGCAGCGCCTCCTGTCATGACCCAGGCGGGCAGCTCGCGCATCCATTTCGGCGTGTCCTCGCGACCATCGGCCGCGAGCGCAGGCCACCATCGCGCTTCCCGGCTCGCCCAGGCGCGGTAGATCTGAGCCGCGTCGAACCAGTCTCCGCGCAGCAGTTGCCATCGGGCCTTGCCGGGCAGGTCGAAGCCGACGCCTGCCTTGCCCATGTCGGGGACTGGATGGTCGAAGGTGAAGAGCACCGCCTGTTTGGCCGGCTGGCCTTCCGCGAAGATGTCCTTCGTGGAGCCGAACGGGTCATGCATGCCCACATAGAGCCCGGTCTGCTTCGTCCGGTTGTAGGCGGCCATGTACTGCATAGCCGTCCAGCCACCCGGATAGGGTCCGCCCCGCTTGCCGCCTTTGCTCCACATCTCCGAAAGCTCCACGCCGGAGGTGACCTGTGCAAACACCCTGCCGCCCTCGCCCAAGTCGCGCACCGCCGCCTGCGGAAAGACGATGTGCCACAGGGCCCATCGGGGATTGTCGTTTGTCACCTGTAAATCCCACGTCAGCGCGCTGTCATCGCTGTCGACGTCGAGCGTCACTTCGACACGGATACCTTCGAGTCGATCATCCATCGGGGCAGCGAAGATGAGCTTATGTGTTCCCGTGACGCCGCTGGATGCCACATCGACCTGTTTCCAGCCGGAATCGGCGGTGACGGTGAGCAGGTCCTTCGTGTGCCCATCGCGCAGGACGACGGAAAACAGCGGCGCCGGCTCGGCAGGACACAGTTCCTGGTTCGTGACCAGATCGGTGAGGCTGACAATGCACAGGCCCTGCTCCTTCTTCTCCAGGACCATCCGCAGGTCCCCCGCTCTTATCGCGGTCTCCAGCGCGACCGGCGACGAAACGGCAGAGGCCGCGACGCAGACCCTGTCCGGCACGAGACTGTGCCACGCGGTGAAGACGAGAAAGGCGGCCGACAGAAGCCTTGTAAGTGTACTCATTCGTTTGCGCATCTGAATTCCTCCCGATGATTGTATGCTGAGATTCTACCGGCGGCTTGAAATGTCCACAAGAACCGTATGGACATCGAGTGAACCAGTCTGCCCTTATGGCCACGGCGGCGCAGAAAAAAGGCCGGGGTACGGACCCGGCCTGGTGGAAAGGGATGCACGTTCTGCCAGAATCTTACGATTCTGTAATCAACGCATATCGCTGATCACGGTCCTGTCGCCGGAGCTTTGGACCGGATGGAGATCGAGCCGACGTTGGACTTGAGCTTCACGGTCCCTTCGCCGGCGCCCAGCGTCCCGGCGGCGGTGCTGCCCAGCGATATCTGCGGATGGCCCTCGCCCGCCTGCGCCTTGCCGGCCGTCCGGACCGGCAGATCACTCTTGATCGAGCCCATGTTCGTTACCGCAGCAACCTTGGCCGACAAGTCGTCCGGTGCGACAAAATCGATGTCGCCGACGTTCGTTTCCAGCTCGACGGCGCCGCGCGCATTCTGGGTCTTGACGGCGCCGACGTTCGCTTTGACCTTGATCTGGCCTTGCACGTCGCGGAGATAGACATTTCCCACGTCGGTGCTGAGCTGGAGATTGATATGCTGCGGAACCGTGATCTCGAAAGCGACGTCAAGATTGCTCCAATCGTTGTCGTCCGGCTTGACGGGCCGGATGAAGAAGCGCGTATCGGTATTCTCCACCTTCATGGTCACCGTCTTGGCCAAGACCTGAGCTTCTTCTTCCGTCTCCGCTCGGGCCGTGACCTTGATATCGATGCGGCACTCGTTCGTCGAGCCGCCGCGCACGTTGATCGCACCGACGCGATTCTCCACGATCAGGAGCCCACCATCGACCAGAGGCGACGTGAAGTGCATCGTTTCCTCTGCTTTGGCCCTGCTGTCGTCGTGCGGGACATTGCCGTTCACCGGGGGCACATCCGGCACGTGGATCTCAGGCATGGCGGGCACGTGCACCTGCGGCATCACCGGAAGGACCGGCATGGGGTGCGGCGCAGCGGGCGCCGGGCTACCGGGCGCCGCAGGCATCACCGGCAAGGGAGGCATGGCCGGCATCGGAGGCACCAGCCGCACCGGCGGAACGTCGGCCGGCGCGTCGGCGCCGCTGTAGGCCTTTCGGAAAACATCGCCGTATTCCTGGCCCCACTTCTGCATGTCCTGTTGCCACTGTTTCCACTCATCACTGTTCTGCCATTCATCCATAGCCTTCTGCCAAGCCTGCATCTCCGGGCCGTTCTGCCACTGCTGCATCTGCTCGGCCCAGGCCTGCATCTCCTTGGCCCACTGCTGGTACTCTTCTGTGTCCATATGAGCCTGCATGGCATGGGCCTGAGCCTCCTTGGCCTTGAGCCGGGCTTTGTCGGCCGCGTCTTTGGCCTTCTTGGCCTCTTTGCCGGCCTCGACGCTCTGGGCCTGCGCCTCTGTCGCCTTCTCGCGGGCCTGCTCCAGCGTCTGGAGTTCCTTCTGGAGCTTCTGTCTTTCGACCTCCAGTTTCTCCAGTCTCGCCCGCAACCGGGCAAGCTCCTGTGACGACGGGGTCTCCTCTTCAATCTGATCGGTTGACTTGTTTTCCGCGACAGCCGGCGTGCGGTCCTGGCCCTGCGCCATCGGCAGCACGCAGGCGAACATCAGCGCCACGACACTCAGTACGAATGCACGTTTCATGGTTCTATACCTCCAGGTTGGCTTGGCCAACCAGTCCAGGCGGACAACTAAACGGTTCGCATCTTCAAACAGGCCCAGCAGGCCCAGGCCCGGCTCGGTCGAGCGGGCGAGGAACCGCCGGGCGGTCTCCAGAAGCGTCTGGCGATAGGCGATCGTCTGCTCACGCAGCAGGTTGGCGACCGTGGCGTCGCACGACAGCTCCCGCAGATGGTGCAGTTGCCGGCGCGCCAGCCAGAGCAAAGGGTTGTACCAGTACACGATCTGCAAGAGCATGTAGAGACCGTGCGCGTGCAGATCGCCCCTGCGGATGTGCGCCAGCTCGTGCAGCAGCATGTGCTCGGTGTCCCGTCGGCTCAGCCTGCTCAGATAGCCCTTGGGCATGAGCAGGACCGGCCGGAAGCACCCGAACACCGCGGGCGTGGCCAGTTGCCCGACCACGATGACCCTGGGAATCCGCCGCAGCCCCAGACGCTTCGCGCAGCCGGCCAGATGGCTGTAGAAGGACTGCGGCAGAGACGTCTCCGCCGCACGGCTGGTGTGCCGGCCGACCAACGAATGCAATCTGAGCAACAGCCAGGTTCCCAGAATCAGTGTCCCTGCGAGCCATATCGCCATCGCATAAAACTGCCACGACAATTGCGGATTTTGGATTGCGGACTGCGGATTCGGCAATATCCCGGCTTCCAACGAAACACTGCCGCGGGCCCGCCGCACCGGTTGAGGATAGCTTCGGGTCTGGACGAGCACGCCGTCGGCAAGACTACGGTAGGCATCCGCTGTCGGCGGCGACATGGCGACCACCGAATACGCATTCGGGTTTTGCAGCGAATCGGCAAGCGTCGATCCGCAATCCGCAATCCCGGCAGGCTTGCCAAAGTCTATCCAGCGCGCGGCCTGCTCCACCAGCGGGCGCAACTGTGGCACCATGCCGCTCGGCAGCGACAGCGTCGGCGGCAAGACCAGCTTGATGAGGATCAGCGACCACAGCGCATACCGCAACTGCGGCCAAGCCCACCGCCGTATGAGACGGTCGATACAGGCGATCAGAACAATCAACAAACCCACCTGCCAGAACATGGCGGCGGTCCAATCCCACCACAGGCGGGCGATGGCATTGACGTACTCGATCATTTGGTCTCTCCCTTAGCCTGGTCTTCCACGAGCCTAGCCAGTTCGCGCTTCTGCTTGGCGGTGAGCTGCTCCTCCTCGACGAGGAAGTGGACCAGCGGCCCCATGGCGCCGTCGAAGGCCGTCTCCAGCAGCGAGCGAAACGCGATGAGCCGGGCCTTGCGCTGCGAGATCAGCGGGTCGTACACGCTTGTGTTGCCCTGCTTGGCTTCACGGACGACCTGTTTCTCTACCAGTCGCGTGAGCATGGTCTTTATTGTGGTGTAGGCCCACTTGACCCCCGCCGGCAGCCGCTCCATGATCTCGCGAGCCGTCGCCGGGTGCTTTTCCCACAGCGCCTTCATGATTTGCCATTCTGCTTCAGTTAGCTTCATAGGTGCTTCTCCTTCTACAGCCGTAGTAGCAGTCTACTACATTCGTAGAAGGCGCCAACAAAGAAAATGAAAATTCGGAGAAAAATTTCTTGGCCTGCTCGAGGTGCGCAAAGACAAAGGGCGGCGGCCTCCTCGCGCCGCCGCCCCAGTGCGAGGGTCCGTGGCGGGAAGTTACGGATGCAGAGTCACGCGGATCTTGGGGGAAACGGTTGTCGCGCCGTCGTCGTCGGTGGCCTCGGCCCAGATGGTATAGACACTATCGTAATGGATGTTCGACCAGTTCACCTCCCGGCGCCAGCCGTCCGTCGGGTCCGTAGAAAGCAGGCCGCTTGTACCATGCGATGTCTCACTGCGATATTCGATCGTGTAACGCACCGTGAGCACGGTTCCGTCCACATCCGATGCCTCCGCCCGGAGAATGATCGGCGCCGGGTAGGTGAGTTCGGCGCCATCCTCAGGACTGGTCAGGACAACGGTCGGCGGGAGGTTGGGCTTTCCGATGTCGGGCATCAGCCAATGCGACATCAGGATGTCCAGGTCGAGGTCGTCGACCCGGCAATCGCCGTTGATGTCGCCGGCGATCTGCGTCTCGCAGACAGGCTCGCCGAAGTACGACCGGCTGGCTTCGAGCGTGCCACCGTAGGCGCCCAGGTTGACGTAACCCCCGTTCGGGAAGGGCTCGGCGCCCAGCGGCGCATTCGGATCACCCGCGTCGATGCACGAGCTGGTGACGTCGTCGAAGACCCACGTCTCGGTCGCACGATCCCAGTGACCCGCCTGCGACTTCAGGTGGTAATCACCCGCGACATAGACGTCGTCGTCCGGGTCGTCCGGCGTGCCGTTCGGGTCCCAGTAACCCGGATCGACGAAAAGCGGGTCGACGTCAATGTTGCCCTGGCCCTCATACCCGCCCTCGACGTTGCTGTACGTCACCAAAGTCTGCGGCTCCCGAGCAAACAGAGATGCAAAGGGTTCCAGTCCGTCCCGGACGATGTTCCCAGTCAGTTCCGCTCTGGCGCCGGGCAGCGGCGCATACATGAGGATGCTGCTGCGTTGGCCCCGATTGTCGGTGAAGGTGCAGTTCGAGATATCCAAGATCGTCGTACTGGCGAAAATCGCGCCGGGCCCGAGCCAGCCTCCGGAGTTGCCCGCGAAAACGCAGTTGGTCAGTTTCAAAACCGTGCTGTGGTTTTCGCTGGCGCCGCCTGCGATGCTGCCGATCCCGCTGGCGGCGTTGCCCGCAAACAGGCAGCGACTGACACGTACGCTGTCGCCGGACGTGTTCAAAGCGCCGGGCCCCATGCCGCTCGCTGAATTGCTGAGGAAGCGGCAATCCACCAGCGCAACGCTGCCCCCGGCATTGACAGCTCCCGTCCGACCGGTGTTCCCGACAAATGTGCAGGCCCGTGCGGTCAACTGACGCGTACAATCGACCGCTCCTCTATTAGCCACGAAGGAACAGCGAAGCAGGTCCAGCGAGCCGGTGCTCTGGATGCCGCCTCCACCGTTGTCGACGAACACGCAATCCGTCAAGGTGGCATCGCCATCCGAACTCGTGAATGCACCCCACGACCGCCGGTTCCGCTCGAAGACACATTCTGTCAGGACGCTGTTGCATCGCCATGCGTGGATCGCAGCCTGGGCGTTATCGACAAAGCGACAGCGACGAAAAGCGGAGCTCCCCATCTTCATATCCACGGCAGGTCCGGTGGCACCGGTGACGGTAAACCCGTCGATGACGGCGCTCCCATCCTTTCCTCTTCCAGTCACAACTCGGCGGCAGTTCTCCTCTCGCTCGGGCACGTCCCAGTCTTGGCCGGGCGTGTCGTCCCCGGCCAGGTCGCCGCTGAGAATCGTCCGGTAGCGTTCCACGTCCCGGGCGTTCGGATCGAGCCCCGCCACGCCGGCGTACCCCCCTTCAAGCACCACATGGTTGCTCAACTGGAACGTGGCGTTCCAGGAATCCGGAGTCGCGCCCATGGGCGGGCCGGGCCGGTAGGTTCCCTGGGCAACGCGAATCACGGCCGGCGGCGCTTCGTTTGCGTCCGCCAGCGCATCCTGGAGGTCGCGGTACGCATCGGCCCACGAGGAACCGTCGTTGGCCCCCGTCGCCGCCGCATCAACATAGACCACGCGTTCGGTCGACTGTGCGGCCCCGACGCATATTGGAACGAGCACCGCACACAAGACCACCACATCCGTCCGCCAATCTCCACGTCTCATGGCTTTCCCTCCAAAAAGAGACTGCTCTGCACGAACACAGCAGGCCGCACCTGCCTTTGGTGAGTCCATGAGCGACGGGCGACGTTACACATTTTCTTGGGGGGAAGCGGCGGAATTTGATGCCTTGCATCCGAGAGGCCCGGCCCGGGCGGTTCACGTACCGATACCGCCCTGCCGAGCCTTCGCCCGACGCACGCAGGAACAACGGGCGGCGGCCTCCGCTTGCCGCCGCCCCAGCGGCAAGGGCCCGGGGCGGAACGCCACGGATGCACGGTCACGTGAATTGAGGTCCAGGTCGAGGTCGTCGACCCGGCAATCGCCGTTGATGTCGCCGGCGATCTGCGTCTCGCAGACACCGCGGCGCCAAGCCGAGGCGCTGCGTTCCTCTACCAGAGACCGTTTCAAAAGGTGAGCGTTACAGGCCTTTCCGAATAAAACACACCCAACATTCGCCCCCGTCGCCTCCGGTCCTTCGGCACGACCCGAGGAAGGTGTCTGCCACAAGGCACGCTCTCGATGGCGATTCCGACAAGAGAGGGCGGGCCCGGAAATAACAGCTGTCAAGGAGGGTCAGGCAGGTCTCCATCAGGCAAAACCCAGAAAAATTCCGGTGTCAGGATTTCGTTTTTTTGCTAAAGCCTCACGTAAACCTGACCGACACTACGGCCGCTGACATCGCGAAGGCAATGTCAAACAGGGTTAATGGCGCCCCTTTGATTACAGAGATGTCGTGCAGGTCGGAGATCTTCGTAGCGGACTCCAAGGGATCCCACTCTGCGCCCGTGCGCTCGGCGTGCGCAGCGGGTGAGATAGGAACTGCGGACCCCCGCCGCCTGAATCCGGTCCGCAACACGGTAGGTTGGGAGATACAACAATGACGAAAAGCGAAACGAAGAATCACGAAACACCTGGAAGGGCACCCACGAAGGAGGGCAAGTACCTCACGTTCGCCTTGGCGCAGGAGGAGTTCGGGCTGGAGATTCTCAAAGTGCGCGAGATCATCGGCTATATCGATGTCACCGCCGTGCCGCAGACGCCGTCCTACGTCAAGGGCGTCATCAACCTGCGCGGCCAAGTCATCCCCGTGGTGGACCTGCGGACGAAGTTCGGCATGGAGACCGCTGGAATTACTCCTCAAACCTGTATCATCGTCGTGGAGATCGCCCAGGGCGGACGGACGTTCAGCACCGGCATCACCGTCGATCGCGTGCAGGAGGTCCTCGACATCCGCGGCGACCACATCGAGGACGCTCCGCAGTTTGGCTCCTCCGTGGATACCGGTTTCATCCTCGGCATGGCCAAGATGGGCAACAGCGTCAAGATCCTGCTCGACATCGACAAGGTCCTCGCCGGGGACGGTCTGAACGGTCTGCATTACGAGATGCAGGCGTCGTGATTCAGAAGAAGCAACGGCCTTTCGCGGACGTCGCTACCGGCACTGCCGCGTGTGTGGCCACGAGCCCCGTTCGAGACAAGAGCAGGGCGTACCTTGCGTACAGGCGACAATACAGGACTCAAGTGAAAGGGCAGATCCAATGTTGAAGAACCTGACTATCGGTAAGAAGCTGGCGATGGGATTCGGCGTCGTTCTGGCGCTGCTGACACTGACGGGCATCATCGCCTTTCGCGGCGTCAGCGGAATGGGAACGGATGCACAAGACGTCATCCAGAAGAACCAACTGGCGAAAGACCTGGCGCAGAAGGAAATCGACCATCTGAACTGGGCGAACCAGGTTGTCGCGCTGATCACCGACGAGAACGTCACGGAACTGACCGTCCAGACCGACGACCACAAATGCGCGTTTGGCCAGTGGCTTTACAGTGATGCTCGCGAGGACGCGGAGAAGGCGATTCCCGAATTGGCGTCCATCCTGAAGGAGATTGAAGGACCCCATCGGGAGCTTCACGAATCCGCGATTGAGATCGGGCAACACTTTCAACGGGCCGACGCCCGTCTTCCCGGTCTGCTGGCGGCCCGCATGGTGGATCACCTGAAATGGGCAGACGTGATTCGCGATGCCTTCCTGGAGGGCAAGACCACCCTGGAAGTGCAGACGGACCCGACTCGCTGCGCTCTGGGGCAGTGGCTCGCCAGCACGGAGGGAACGCAGGCCCACGCGAAGGCGAACGGCGAACTGAAGCAGGCATGGGACCAGATGCTGACCGTACACCGCGCGTTGCACGAATCGGCCGCGGACATCTGCAGGCACATCGGCGCAGGCGAGGAGGGCAGAGCCGAGGCCAAGAAGGTATTTGACGAAAGAACCCTGCCCCTGCTGGAGCAGACGCTCAGCCACATGGAGCGGATGAAGCTGGCGGCCGAACACGCGCTGGAAGGCCAGAACCATGCGGGCCGGGTGTTTGTCACAAAGACCCGGCCGTCTCTGGACAAGGTACAACAGCTCCTGCGTCAGGCAGGTGAGCGTGTCAGCGAGGTCGTGGCCGACACCAACAGCGGGATGATGGCCTCGGCTGCCTTTACCAAGCTGAGCGTCAGCATTCTCTGCATCGCCGCTGTCGTGATCGGAATCCTGGCAGCGGTCCTGATCGGTCGTGGCATCCTCCGGGCCTTGACACGAATCATTGCGGGTCTTCGGGAAGGTTCGGAGCAGGTGGCGGCAGCGTCGGGTCAGGTCTCCGCGGCCTCGCAGTCACTGGCGGAAGGCGCCACCGAGCAGGCCGCTGGACTTCAGGAGACTTCGTCCAGCCTCGAAGAAATGTCCAGTATGACCAAACAGAACGCCGACAACGCCCAACAGGCCAACACCTTGGCCGCCGAGGCCAAGAAGGCCGCCAGCACCGGCAGCGAATCGATGACCCGAATGAGCAAGGCCATTCAGGAGATTCAGAAAAGCTCCGACGAGACCAGCAAGATCATCAAGGTCATCGATGAAATCGCCTTCCAGACCAACCTGCTGGCGCTGAACGCCGCCGTCGAAGCCGCCCGGGCCGGCGAAGCGGGCAAGGGCTTCGCGGTCGTCGCCGAAGAGGTCCGCAACCTGGCCATGCGGTCAGCCGAGGCCGCCAAGAACACCGCCAACATGATCGAGGAATCCGTCAAGAACGCCAAGAACGGTGTCGATATCGCCGCCGAGGTCGGCAAGGTTCTCGAACAGATTGTCCAGAGTGTCGGCAAGACCACCGACTTGGTCAGCGAGATCGCGGCCGCTTCCCAGGAACAGGCCCAGGGCATCGACCAGGTGAACACCGCCGTCGCTCAAATGGACAAGGTCACGCAGCAGAACGCGGCCAATGCCGAGGAATCGGCCAGCGCGTCGGAGGAACTCAGCTCGCAGGCCGAATCGATGAATGAGATCGTCGGCGAGTTGGTCGCCCTGGTCGGAGGCGCCTCGGCACGGACAGCATCCGCCAGGCAGAAATCCAACAAGCCCGGCGGAAAGCTCTCCCACGCGGATCACTTGTTCCATCGCATCGCCTCAGCCGGTGAGGCGAAGACACCCAAGGCCAAGCAAGGCCATCCGGCCAAGCCGGCTCCGGCTGCTCGCACCTCCATCCCTCTGGATGAGGACGAACAACTGGATCGCTTCAACAATTGACCCCTTCAGACGGTCGACGAGCATTCCGGGCAGATCGGCCCGGTCCGCCTGGAATGCCGTCGGCCGGTTTTCGCAAGCTCATGAACGCCAGGCAAAGGGCTTTCCGGCGAGGCGTTCGTAGGCCTCGATGTACTTGGCGCTGGTTTTGGCGACGATGTCCGGCGGCAGCTCGACGCCGGGGCCGGACTTGTTGAACTTGATCTCTTCGAGATAATTGCGGACGAACTGCTTGTCGAAGCTCTCCTGGTCGCGGCCCGGTCGGTACTTGTCGGCCGGCCAGAACCGCGAGGAGTCCGGCGTCAGCACTTCGTCGATCAGAATGATCTTCCCGTCGACCTGGCCCCACTCGAATTTCGTGTCGGCCAGGATCAGCCCCTTGCTCTCGGCATAGTCGCTCGCCTTGCGGAAGACCTCGATGCTGCGGTCGCGGACGTACGTGGCCTGGTCGCGGCCGATGATCTGGACGGCTTGCTCGAAGCTGATGTTCTCGTCATGGGCACCGAGTTCGGCCTTCGTGGCCGGCGTGAAGATCGGTTCGGGCAGTTTGGCGCACTGCTTCAGGCCGCCGGGAAGCTTGACGCCGCAGACCGTCCCGTTCGTCTGGTACTCCTTCCAGCCCGAGCCCGCCAGATAGCCCCGCACGACGCACTCGATGGGCAGAACCTTGACCTTCCTGACCAGCATGCTGCGCCCCGCGAGCTGGCCGGCGTGGTCGCAGAACGGCTTGGGGAAATCGGCTATGTCGTCGCTGATCAGGTGGTGCTCGACCACGCCGGCGAGGAAGTTGAACCAGAACTTCGAGATCTGTGTCAGGACGATCCCTTTGTAGGGGATGCCGTTGGTCATGATGACATCGAATGCGCTGATGCGGTCGCTGGCCACAATCAGCAGCTTGTCGCCCAGATCGTAGATGTCGCGGACTTTGCCCCGGCTCGGCTTCGTGCCGGCGATATTGGTCTGAAGTACGGTCTCCATCACATTTCCCTGTAATGCGGTTCCTTCATGCATTCCACGCGCCGCCATGCTAAGGCACTCTGGCCGCAACGTCAACCCACGGCTCGGTTCGCCGGTCCGCCCTCGTCGCAGGTCGCGCGCAACACGACTCGGCGGGTCGAACGTTCACCCTGGGAAGCCGAAATTGGCTTTGTCTTGCGTGGTCGACTGTCTGAGGCATCTGCCCGAGAACGCGGCGAAGGCCGCATGGATCGATGGCGCTAGGGTAGCTCGTCCAAATCGGCCAGATCCTGGTGTCGCCCGGAGGCTTTCTTGTTGATCTTCAGATGCGTGAGGCTGATAAGATGGACGGGAACGCCATCGAGTACATCTTCAACTCGGGCGGCATAGCAATCGGCGAAATCGACCCCGGAAATCGTCGTTGCGATTTCGATCCGAAGGGGCGGCATGCCGAGGCGGATGATCTGCCATGGCCGCAGGAACAACTCAGGCGAAGGCTCGGGGGAATCGAAGCCAAACTCCTTCAGCGCCGCGACGACCCTATCCGCATTGACTCGCTCCAGCGCGATCCATATGTCCATATCGGCGGTCGCCCGTGGGTATCCATGGTAACCCACCGCATAACCACCGATCAGGAGGTACTCAACATGGTGGACGTTGAGCAATCTCAGAAACTCTTTGAAGTCGGCTGGTAGATGGATCATAGCCATAGACGATCTGACGCATCAGCTCCACAGCCTGCAAACGTTCGTACGGACTCCTTGAGAGCCAGTAGGCTTTCTCATCCGACGGCTCCAGAAGCGATGCGGCGGAAAAGGCCGTCCGGTCCAGCTTGACAGAATCCACGCGGTTCATTCATCTATTATACGAGAGCTTGCTCGTGTTGGCAAACACCAAGACAAGACGATTACCGGCGGGACTCGGGAGCCGAACAAATGCCTTACTCAGCCCCAGAAACGGACCGCGTGGATCAGTCCGTCTTTGCGAGGGGTGCGCGGGCATGGTAGAATGGCACGGTCCATCTGCATTGTTGGCATGCTCGGCGACGCGTTGGTCGGAATGATGGGAGGCCGGTATGGGTAGAGACGATTTGGAGATTCGAGGGCGGCGGCAGTTCTTGGCGCGTCTGCCGTGGGCGGTAGCCGGGTCAGCTTGGGCGGCCAGAGCGTCGTGGGCGGCAGAAATGCCACCGACAACTACGAATGCGCCTGTTTCGCTTCTGCCGACGATCCGACTGGGCGGGCACGAGGTCACGCGTCTCGTCGCAGGCTCGAATCCCGTCAGCGGGTACTCCTACCTCGGTCCGATCATGGATCGCCAGATGAAGGAGTACTTCACGCCGCAGCGCATCGTCGAGTTCCTCCTGGATTGCGAGCGCGAGGGGATCAACACCCACCAGTTCAGCGACGTGGGAATGATGACCGGCGTCATTCGCACGCTGCGCGAACGCGGCTCGAAGATGAAATTCATCTGCCTCCACGCCGGCGGGTCGCAGAACGCAGCGCCCGCGCAGGTGGTCCGCGATACGCAGCCCATTGCCATTGTCCACCACGGCGGCGTAACCGACCGGCTGATCCGCGAAGGCAAGAGCTCAGACGTGCGCGATTTCGTCAAGCGAGTTCGCGACGCCGGCGTGCTGGCGGGCGTCTCAGCGCACAATCCCGACTGCATCAAGCGCATTGCCGACGAAGGCTGGCCCGTCGACTTCTTCATGACGTGCTTCTATTACCTGACGCGGACACGGGCGGAACTGGACAAGATGCCGGCGATCGCCACGCTCCAGATCGGCTATCCGTTCTTCGCCTCCGATCCGGCGACAATGACAGAGGTGGTGCGCCAGGTCGGGCAGCCCTGCCTGGGTTTCAAGATTCTCGCGGCCGGGCGCAAGTGCCATGATTCGCAAGTGGTCCGCGAGGCGTTCCAATTCGCCTTCGAGCACATCAAACCCACCGACGGCGTCATCGTCGGCATGTACCCCCGATACCACGACCAGATCAAGGAAAACGCCGAGCACACCCGCCAATTCGCCACGGGCGGGCCGGCGTAGCCACAGTCTTTGCATCGCGGCGCACGACTACATCCGACGCCCCGAGCCAATCGGGCAGACCAAAAAATTTCTCGCGAATTCGCAATTTTCCATTGAACTTGTTTTGAGCATATGCCCATAATATATATGTGGGGCCTCTTCCGAGGCGCCGGTATGGAAAGGAGCATGCGATGCCAGGTGGAGATGGAACAGGCCCGGGCGGCGGTGGCCAGGGGACCGGCCGGGGTATGGGCGGCGGACGTGGCCGGATGGGCAGATCCTGGGGGGCCGGACCGGGCGGCAATTGCGTCTGCCCGAGCTGCGGCGCGACGGTGCCCCACGTGCGGGGCGAGCCGTGTGCCTCCAGGGATTGCCCGAAATGCGGTGCGAAGATGGTCCGAACGTAATGGGGCCGGTGGTCGGTTGTCTTGTGCGAAAGCCAGATCCTTCGCTTGCAGCTCAGGATGACAACGTTCCCAGGGTCCGAGAATAACCTTTTGGAAAGGAGCATTACAATGCCAGGTGGAGATGGAACAGGCCCGATGGGTATGGGCCCGATGACGGGCAGAGCGGCCGGATACTGCGCTGGGTACGCGATGCCCGGCTATATGAACCCCTTGGGTCGAGGCCGAGGCTTCTGGGGTCGCGGACGCGGTGGCGGCTGGGGCCTGGGACGGGGTTTCGGCTTCGTTGCCAGGCGGTTCGGCTGGGTCCCGATGGGGACCGCATATCCGGGTTATGCGCCGGTAGCGCCGACCCGCGAGCAGGAGCTGGAAATGCTCAAGCAGCAGGCGAGCTACTTCCAGGGCGCCCTGACCGACATTCAGAAACGCATCGATGAGCTTGAGACCCAGACGAAGTAATTCGCTGTGCGCGCGGATTGGAGAGAATGCATGAAGATCGCCGTAACCTCGACCGGCAGAACGATGGACGCACAGGTGGACCCGCGATTCGGCCGAGCGGCCTGCTTTCTCATCGTCGACACGGAAACCATGAAATTCCAAGTGATTGAAAACAGCAGCGGGGATGCCGGTGGCGGCGCGGGGATCAGCGCCGCCAAGACGGTGATCGACGCCGGGGCCAAAGCGGTGTTGACAGGCAACTGCGGTCCCAACGCCGAGCGGACACTCCGCGCGGGCAACGTCAGGCTCTACACGGGCGTGACAGGCACCGTCGCCGAGGCGGTCGAGCAACTCAAGGCCGGCAGGCTGACCGAGGCGACTGGGCCGAACGTGCAGTCGCATTCGGGGATGAGTTCGTGACGGCAGAGATGACGTCCATTGTCTATACGCCTATCGGCATCATTCGAAGCAAGCATCACGAGCCGGAGAAGACGCCGATTCAGCCGATTTACGCACGCGGATGCACCGGCCGCGCGGAGATTCTGCCACAATATGTCGAAGGGCTCAAGGATCTTGATGGCTTCTCACATCTTCTGCTGCTCTACCATTTCCATCGCGCGGGCGAACCACTGCTGACCGTGGTGCCGTTCACCGACGACCAGCCCAGGGGGCTCTTCGCGACGAGGAGCCCGAGGCGTCCGAATCCAATCGGCCTGTCGCTGGTCCGCCTGCTGTGTATCGAAGGCGCGGTGCTGTATCTGAGCAACGTGGATATCCTCGATGGCACTCCATTGCTGGATATCAAGCCTTACATCCCTCGCTTCGAGCAAGTGGACGATGCCACAGGCGGCTGGACCACGACAGTGGACGAAGAGACGGCCCATCGTCGTGGCCGCAGGGGCTTTCAAGGGGGACAACCGTGATCCTGGCGGTTGCATCGGGCAAAGGCGGCACGGGCAAGACCACCGTGGCGACGAATCTTGCGAAGGTCCGCGCTGCGGCGGGCAGGCCGACGCAGTACCTCGACTGCGACGTGGAAGAGCCGAACGGGCACATCTTCCTGAAGCCGCAAATCGATGGGCGCGAGGAAGTGACCGTGGACGTTCCGCAGGTGGATGCGGCCAAGTGTATCGGGTGCGGCCGGTGCGGGCAGATCTGTCAGTACAGCGCCATCGTCTGTATCGGCGATCAGGTCCTGACGTTCGAGCAGCTCTGCCACAGTTGCGGCGGGTGCCGACTGGTGTGTCCGGCCGATGCAATCGAGCCCAAGCCGCTGCGGATCGGCGAAATCGAGACGGGCTACGCCGGACCGCTGGAGTGCGTCTCCGGACGGCTGGAGATCGGCCACGTGCGCACGCCTGCCCTGATTCGCGCGGTCAAGGCGCACATTCGGCCCGAGACACTGGCCATCGTCGACGTGCCGCCGGGAACATCGTGCCCGGTGGTCGCCGCGATCAAAGGCGTGGACTTCGTCCTGCTCGTGACGGAACCGACGCCGTTCGGGCTCAGCGACCTGAAGCTGGCGGTAGAGCTGGTCCGCGAGATGGGATTGCCCTTTGCCGTGGTCATCAACCGCGACGGGATCGGTACAAACCAGACGCAGGAGTACTGTGAAGCCGAAGGCATCGAGATCGTCGCCCGGATTCCCGACGACCGCCGGATCGCGGAAGCGTACTCGAACGGGATCATGATCGCGGATGCATTACCCGACATCCATCGGCAGTTCCTGGGGCTTCTGACGCGTATGGATGGAATGAGGACACAGCTACATGCTCCGGGACGATAGAGATTTCGGCGAACGCATTCTCCGCGATCTGAAGGCGCGCCGTGCCGCCCGCCGCATCCTGGATGTGGGTGAGAACGCCGGCGCCGAAGAGCTCAAGCGCGCATTCCGACGGGCCTCGGTCAAGTATCATCCTGACCACAACCCGGGCGATGAGCAGGCACGACGAAAGTTCCTCCTGGCGCACTGCGCCTACGAGCTTTTGGCCCACGATCTGCCGTGCGATTCGCTTGCAGAGCAGGTGGAAATCGATCGTGAGGCGCCGCCCGACAGCCGGTATCGACTGGACAACGCCTGGGGGCGTTTCTTGTGGTGGCGTGACAAGTTCTTCGATGGACCCTTCTGAGCAGGCAGAAACAGGGACAGTGCCGAGAGCAGCTGACATGAGAGAAATCGTGGTCATCAGCGGCAAGGGTGGAACGGGCAAAACGAGCCTGGTTGCGGCGTTCGCGAGCCTGGCACGCAACGCGGTGCTGGCCGACTGCGATGTGGACGCGGCGGATCTGCACCTGATCCTCAAGCCGACCGTACGAGAGGCCCACGATTTCAGTGGCGGCAAGCTCGCCCGCATCCGCGCCGACAAATGCATCGGCTGCGGCGAATGCAAGCGCGTTTGCCATTTCGAGGCCGTGTCGCTGAACGGACCGACCAACGAACTTGTGGCCAAGACCTGTACAATCGACTCGGTGGCCTGCGAAGGTTGCGGCGTGTGCGTCCAGTTCTGCCCGGTTGACGCGATCAATTTCGAGGATGCCCGCAACGGCCAGTGGTTTGTCTCGGACACACGGTTTGGCCCGATGGTCCACGCCCGGCTCGGCGCCGGCGAGGAGAACAGTGGCAAGCTTGTCAGCCTGATCCGCCAACAGGCGCGGCGGATTGCCGACAATCAGAGACGCGATCTTCTGATCGTGGACGGTTCGCCGGGCATCGGCTGTCCCGTGATTGCCTCGATCACCGGCGCGGACCTCGTCCTCGTGGTGACCGAGCCGACCTTGTCGGGCCGCCACGATCTCGATCGCGTGGCCCAACTGACAGCCCACTTCGGCATTGCGACGGCGGTATGCATCAACAAATGGGACATCAATCCCGACGTCACGGAAGCCATCGAGGCTGACCTCCGCGACAAAGGACTCGTTTTGGCCGGGAAGATCGACTACGATCCGGCCGTGACGCAGGCCCAAGTGGCGGAAAAGACCATCATCGAGTATGCTCAAAACGGAACGGCCTCGCAGGTCGTCTCGGTATGGAATATCATCACAGAATCATTGAGAACGACGAAATAGGAGCAACACAACGTGGCGAACCGCATTAGTCGCAAGATTCTCGTCATGAGCGGCAAGGGTGGCGTAGGCAAAAGCAGCATCGCCGTCAATCTGGCCGTCTGGCTCAGCGGGCAGGACCGGCGCGTCGGCTTGCTGGACATCGACATTCACGGGCCCAGCATCCCCAAGCTGCTGCGGCTCGACGGCGCTCGACTGACGGCGATCGACGAGAAGATCGAGCCCGTCCTGTACGCCGATTCGTTAAAGGTGATGAGCATCGCCTTCATGCTCAGCAACCCCAACGAAGCCGTGATCTGGCGCGGGCCGATGAAACACAACATGATCCAACAGTTCTGCGACGGCGTCGCCTGGGGCGATCTGGACGATCTCATCGTGGATTGCCCGCCGGGGACCGGCGACGAGGCGCTCTCGGCGGTGCAAGTGCTCGGGGCGGTCCATGGCGTGGTGATTGTGACGACGCCGCAGGACCTGGCAGTGGTTGACGTCCGCAAGTGCGTGACGTTCTGCAAACAGTTGAGCCTGCCGGTGCTGGGCATCATCGAGAACATGAGCGGTTTTGTGTGTCCCCATTGCGGCAAGCGTACGGACATCTTTCCCGGCGCCGGTGGCGAGCAGATCGCCGAAGACTTCCGCGTCCCGTACCTGGGCGGCATCCCCATGGACCCGACGGTCGCACGAGCCTGCGACGCAGGCAGACCGCTGATCACATTCGAGAAAGACAGTCCCACGACACAGGCCTTTGAACATACATTCGGCCCGCTGCTGGGCGAGCCAGAGCAACTGACCAACGAAAAGGAGCTAACTGCTATGAAGATTGCCATCCCATTGGCCGATGGAAAGCTGACCGCGCATTTCGGGCACTGTGCGCAATTCGCCATCGTCGAAGTCGATCCGCAGAGCAAAACGATCCGAAGCCAAGTGATGCTGGAGCCACCGCCGCACGAGCCGGGTGTGCTGCCCGCCTGGCTGGCCCAACAGGGCGTGAGTCTGGTCATCGCCGGCGGCATGGGCCAGCGTGCCCAGACGCTGTTTGCCGAGAAGAACATCGAGGTGATCGTCGGCGCCCCGGTCGACACGCCGGAAGCCCTCGTCAGCGACTACCTCGCCGGCGCGCTGAAGACAGGCGACAATGTCTGTGACCATTAGCGAACCGCAGGATCGTCCCTATGCCCAGACCCAGACACTGCCGGCGGGTGGCCATGCTCCCTTACGTGGCCTACTACAAACCCAGGGGCGTGCCGCTGTCGGCGCTGCAGTGCGTCGAACTGGCGGTCGATGAGCTGGAGGCCCTGCGCCTGGCCGACCTGGAGGGGCTCTACCAGGAGGAAGCAGCCCAGCGGATGAACGTCTCGCGCCAGACGTTCGGACGCATCATCGAATCCGCCCACAAAAAAGTGGCCGACGCCCTCGTCCACGGCAAGGCCTTGTCCATCGCCGGCGGTCCTGTCGAGCTGGCCGGACCGATAACCGGCGTGCCCGCTGCCGTTCCGCCACAGGCGGAACGGGCCGGCCCAGGTGGCCCGATGCGAGGGCCGGGCCACTGCCATCGACATGGCCGATGCAACAGATGAAATACCTCCACGTAATCCACAGCTCGCCGTCCGTGCAAGGACACCTCGCCTCATCCCTATCTCTACGCACCCCGGGATCACCCCAACCGATCGAATCTCTTGACAATACCCATCCCAATAGGGTATAATAAGGGTTTATAGTACCACGGAGGGCGAGGAGGAATCCCTCTCAGGCCGACGCGATCGCCGTCCCGGTGCGCGCCCAGAGCGGGTCCGCTCCCCTTTCGCTCTTCCGGCAGTCCGTCCGAGTCACGTGTAAAGGGGAAAGACGATGCGGAATGTCTCTCAAGCGGTAGCGGCCGAAGGGCCCCGGAGTGTGCGACTGGTCGTTCTGACGCTCTTGACGACGATCCTGGCGCTGTCGGCCAGGGCGACGGCCCAGATCAACGTCAACGAGACCGATCTACACGATGGACAGACCGTCTATGGTCTGGAAGCGCCCGGGGCGCCGATCCCCTATCTGAATCTGGAGACCATCCACCTGTGGGCCTGGGGCGCCAACGACGCCAACTACCCCAACAGCTCGTTCTACGCCTATGGCCTGTATACCGGCATCGATCTGATCAACAGCGGCGCCGTCGATGTCAACGCGGTCGGCGGAACGGCGACCGTCGTCGGTGGCGTCCTGGTTGAGGCCTATGGCATCGGGGGCACGGGCAGCGTCGACAACTCCGGCAATATGACCGTCGGGGCTACCGGTGGGACCGGCGTCTTCGACCCGTTCATCCTCGCCAACAACTTTGCCAATACCGGTCCCGACACCCGGGCCTACGGCATCTCGACCAGTGGAACCGTCCACAATGACGGGACCATTCTCGTCACCGCGACCGGCGGGCCCGGCACGATGGAAGAGGTTGGCGACCCGGACAACATCGGCTACGCCAGCCTCTTCGTCAGGACCGACGCCCAGGGTATTTCCGCCGGCGACGTGGACAACACCGGCGCCATCACGGCAATCGCCTCCGGCGCAACCCTCGTCCTTGCCAGCACCGGCAAGACCACCGCCTATGGCTCCGAAGACAGCGGCGCCATCGGCATCCTGGCCGAGGGGGATGCGACCAACAGCGGCGACATCGTCGCCACCGCCACCGGCGGAAACGTCACCGCCACCGCCGAGACGTACGCCTACGCCTATGCCGACCCCGAAGCCTACGGCATCATCGTCACGGGCAACCTGGTCAACAGCGGCGCGATCACCGCAGGGGCCATCGCGGGGACTTCTTCCTCCAACTACCAAGCCTTCGCCAGTTCCTTCGCCATGGGCATCTGGGGTGAAACCGACCAAGACCCCGCTCCCACGGCCGACAACAGCGGCGACATTGACGTGACCGCCGCAGGAGGCGACGCCACCGCCGAGAGCGAGGCTGCCGCCACCGCGGGCGCTTGGGGAATGCGGTTCACAGGGGATATGACCAACAGCGGCGACATTACCGCCGCCGCAACGGGCGGCAGCGCCGCGGCCGCCGACAGGGCCTGGGCGTACGGTTACACCTTCGGCCTCTACGCCTATCCGCCTGGGAGTGGAGCCGTCGACGCCAATACCGTCAACAGCGGCGCGATCGACGTCAGCGCCGCCGGAGGGACGGCCGAAACCGAAGATCGTGCTTCGACGTACGCGGAAGCGCAAGGCATCGTCGGGGGTGGCGACGTGGCCAACGAAGGCGACATTGGGGCCAGAGCTCTCGGCGGGACAGCCGACGGCGGCCAGACCGTCGACGCCTACGCGGCGGTTCACGGCATTTCCACCTACAGAGGCGACGTGACCAACACAGGCAGCATCGATGTCAATGCCACCGGAGGAACCGCCACGGGCACGACGGACGCGGAGGTCAGCGCCCGGGGCGAGGCCTATGCCATACACGCCACAGGCGACATCGACAACTCCGGCGCTCTAGCCGTCCAGGCCACAGGCGGCGCCGCCGCGGCCCAGACAGGCGTTACAGATGCCAAAGTCGAGGCCTATGGCATCTTCGGCCAAGGACAGGTCGCCAACACCGGCGCGATCAGCGTCACCGGCACGGCGGGAACAGCTACAACGGATTCCTCGCCGCCCTCCGGTGCCAATGCCTTCGTCGAGATTCACGGGATCAACGCCGGCGGCGATGTCTCCAACGAGGGCGATATCAGTCTCGCCGCGGCGGCGGGCTCCGCCAACAGCTCATCCAACTCAGAAGCCTATGCCCTCGCCGAAGGCATCTTCTCCGGCGGCCACGTCGCCAACACGGGCGACATCACGACTGCCGCCACGGGGGGCACGGCCGACGCCCATGACGGCTACAGCACCGAGGCCGGAGCCAACTCCTACGGAATCCTCGCGCTGTCAGGAAACGTCAGCAACGCGGGCCGTCTGACAATCAACGCCACGGCGGGCACCGCCACCAGCCAGGAGGATGCTGACGCCGATGTTGATGCCTACGGCATCTTGTCCGGAGGAGATGTCGACAACAGCGGCGACCTCGTCGCGGTCGCAACGGCGGGGACCGCCAACGGTTGGGAAACGGCTGTTGCAAGCGTCGATCTGGACGGTATTCGCACTGACGGAACCGTGAACAACAGCGGCGCGATTGCGGTGACCGCCACAGGCGGGATGGCCACAGTCAATCTCGACGGACGCTCCGAGGTCGATGTCTGGGTCTCCGGAATCATCGCCGGCGGAGCAATCTACAACATGGGCGACATCAGCGTCACCGCCACGGGCGGCACCGGCAGCGACGCCGGCGAGGTCGATGCCGGCGTGAACGCCTGGGGTCTCTACTCGCATTCCGGCGCCGGCGTCGCGAATACGGGCGACATCGCGGTCGCGGCCGTGGGGCCCACCGCCGACAATGGGGACGCTTCGACCGACATGGACGTCTATGCCGTGGCCATCCAAGCGGCGGCCATCGACAACACCGGCACCATCACGGTCGCAGCCACAGGAGGCCACATGGTCGAGGGCAACGACGAAGCCTCCACGAACGTTTCGGTCTTCGGACTGCGCTCGGAGGCCACGCGCAACACCGGCGCTGTCACCGTCACCGCCGCCGGACCCACGGCGGGCGGCCTGGACGTCATCGACGAGGAAGTCTTCGCTTGCGGCATCGCCGGCGCAAATGTCGACAATTCGGGCAACGTCAGCGTCACCGCGACGACCGAGGCCGGCTCCAGGACCTATGCCATAGGTATCGACATGTATGGCGACGGTACCCTGACCAACACAGGCACCGTCCGGGCCTTCGCCGATACAGCCTATGAACTCCGAGCGGGCTATGGGACGACCAGGCTGGTCGGCACGTACAACGTCACGCTCGACGGCGACCCGGACGACGCCTCGATCTACGTTGCTGACAGGGCTTCGTTGGCCCTGAACAACGCGACGCTGACGGTCATGGAGGTCCCCGGCGAGACGCTCTGGGACACGCCGTACCGCCTGTTCGAGGTCGATCCCGACGGTGCGGTGACCGGTCGATTCGGCACTGTGCGGGCCATCAATCCCGACGCCACCGCCGTCTACTACACGCAGGGGACCAGCAACGCGGCCGATGACAGAGTAGCCCTGACGTATGCCCCGCAAGCCTCGGAGACCGTCGAATCGGCGTCCGTCGAGAAGTATCTGGTCAGCCAACCGATCGACATCGTCAACCGGCACATGACGGGCACGCTGCTGCAGAGCATTCTCTATCCGGGCGCCACCGGCCTGCTGGCCGACGCGGGACCGACCGCCCGGAGCATGGCCCTGGCTCAATCGGCGCCAAAAACGCGGAGCGGCGTCTTTGTCGAGCCCTACTACTCCCGCATGGAGCACGACGCCAATCCTCTGGGCTACGACGCCGACCTGTGGGGATTTGCCGCCGGTTGCGAGCGGCGGTTCGAGAACACCCTGGTCGCGCTGCACATGGGATACGGTCGGGCGAACGTCGACTACACCGGCGCCGGCTACAACGCCAACAGCGAGGATCAGGACATCCTGACCGGTGGCCTGAGCGGTTTGACCTTGTGGAATGACTGGACCGTGCGTTACGGCCTGGCCGGCTTCTACGGCTCGCAAGACTATAAGGGCCTAACGGGGCTGGGTCTGACGGAAACGGAAGAGGGTTCGACAGACAGTTACGGCGCGTTGGCGTCCGTCATGGCCGGACGCATCTTGCGCCACGGCTCGCATGTGTTCCTGCCGGAGGCGGGCCTGAACTACCTCTGGGGCCATCGGCGGGGCTACACCACCCGGTCCAGCGATCCGGCGTGGAACACCACCTACTCGGCCATGAACGACCACGACCTTCAGGCCGAGGCGGCGCTGCACTGGCTGTGCGGCTTCATGCACAAGAGCGTTCACATAACGCCGTCGGCCTCAATCGGCATTCGTCATCTGCTGACCGACGCCGAATCGACGGTGACGCAGTCGGTCCCCGGCGCAGCGCCGGCATCGGTCACATCGGAGCGGGACCGCACGGCCATGACACTGTCGGGCTCGGTGGTCCTGACGAAGAATCGCCACGCCTTGGCGGTGGTCTACGACGGGGAGTACTCGCCCGACACCGAGCGGCACAGCGTATGGCTGCGCTACGCCTGGCAGTTCTGATCGCGACCGGCTACGGGACCGCAGCCGCTACCGGACCGCCGCCAGGCGGGAATGGACGTCGTCCAGGACTTTTCGGCACAGTCGCTGGATGGCGTCGTCCGGCGGCAGAAAACCGATCAGATCGGTCAGGTAGCCGCACTCGTCGATGCGACGCAGAGAGGGCGTGAAGTTCAGGTCGTAGACCCAGCCGAGCTGACAAAGCCTGGCGTCGGTGAGGGTGCGCAGCTTCGCCCAGTCCACCGCCTCTTCATTCATGACCGCCTCCAGTACCTCGGGGCAGTACTCCGGCACGTCGGGCAACTCGACTTCGAGCGGGAAGTTGTCCGGGTCTTCGCGGTATCGTCTGTAGTAGTCCATAACGACGCGAAAAATGTCGATCTTGTCCGCATCGCGGATCAGCTTGGTGAACAGCAGGGCCCGGCCCTTGAGCGCCGAAGGCAACGACTTGCGGTTGTGCAGCCCGACGGCCGTCTGGACCCATTGCCGCTCTTCGGCCGACAGGCTGTCGAGGACCCCCTCCTCGCACAACACCTCAACGCCTCTCTGGCCGTGATCGATGCTGCGCGAATCGTTGTACGTGCGATACTGGGCAAACTGGGGAAACCGACCGACATCGTGAAACAGCGCCGTCAGCTCGGCGATCCGCACCTCGTTGTCGTCCAGGGCCAGCTCTTGCGCCAGGTGCACGATCTCCGAGCACGTCCGCGCAGTGTGCTCCTGTTTGAGGCGCAGGTTGGCGTTGACGCACTCGTCGTCGCCGAAAAAGCGGCTGCTGTACTCTGTGAACCAGCGTTTGAATCGTTCCAGTGGGTTTCGTTCCATTCGTATCGGGTATCCGCAGGGGCGAATCATCATTCGCCCATGCCCTCGAAGAAAGATCGAGAGTGTATCCGAATGCGCCCCGCGTGCAAGAAAAACCGCCTCGCTATTCCCAAACGCTTCAGGCCGGCTATAATGACCCCGTTCGTTCGTGGTGTGCCCGCTCGTAGTGTGCCCGTAAGAGCCTGCCCCTTCAACGATGTTCAGGGCGGGCTCTGAGCTTGCCGAAGGGGCATACAAAGACTGCGGGAAGTTAACGCTTCGCGACGTCACTACGAACGAGATAACGCCTGACGGCGTCACTACAAGCGGTCATGCGGTAGGAGAAACTCGTTATGCCGACAGTCAAGGATATCGTGGTACGCAAACCTACAGAACAGGAGGTCAGCCGATGCAAGGCCTGGCCGATCTGGACCTGCGAACCCAGTTCCTTCGACTGGTCCTATACGGAGAAGGAGACGTGCCTGATTCTGGAGGGCAAGGTCACCGTCACCGATCGCCACGGATCCGTCAGCTTCGGCCCGGGCGATCTCGTGATCTTTCCCCAGGACCTCGACTGTGTCTGGAACGTGGAGGAAGCGGTCAGGAAACACTACAACTTTGGTTAAGCGGAACTGACATGGGTCCTGCAGGCGCATAGGACCTGGACTTGGCACGGAGCCCACTGCGTTTTTCGCAATCAAGCAAAGGAGCACACCTATGGCCTTCCGGAACGTGTTTGTCTACCCCAGATACCCCGAGAACCTCGAACGGCTGTACCGACTGGCCTACAATCTCTGGTCCACATGGAACTACGAGGCCATTCGCCTGTTCTACCGCGTCGATGCGTCGCTGTTCCAGAAGGTCAAGCACAATCCCGTCAAGCTGTTGATGAGCCTTCCGCAGGAGCGCATCGACGAGCTGTCCCACGACGACGGCTTTCTCTTCGAGCTCAACGAAGTCTGGGAAAACTTCCAGGACTACATGTCGCATACGGAAAACAGCGAGCAGAACAAGGCGAACGCTCTGACACCGAACGACATCATCGCCTATTTCTCGATGGAGTTCGGACTGCACGAGTGCATTCCCATCTATGGCGGCGGCCTGGGCATTCTGGCGGGTGATTTCCTCAAGGCGGCGTCGGATATGGCCCTTCCGATCATCGGCGTCGGCCTGATTTACCGGTTCGGCTACTTCACCCAGCGCGTCGATCTCGACGGCCTTCAGGAGGAGTTGTTCCTCGAGTTCGACAATCACCTCATCCCCCTCCACGAGGTCCGCGACGCCCGCGGGGAGATTGCCTACCTCGATATGACCCTGGGTCGAGAGCCTCTGAAGGTCAAGCTGTGGGAGATCCAGGTTGGGCGCACCCGATTGATCCTGCTCGATACCGACATCGAAGACAACCCGCCCGATTTCCGCGACATCACGCGCGAACTGTACGTCGCCGACCGGGAGAAACGCCTCCAGCAGGAGGTCGTCCTCGGCATCGGCGGCGTCATGGCCCTGGAGCGACTGGACATCCATCCGACCATCTATCACATCAATGAGGGCCATTCGGCCCTGCTGGCGGTCGCCCGGCTCAAGCAGTTGATGCGGGACCGCAAGCTCAGCCTGCCGGAGGCCAAGGCCCTGATCCGAGCCTCCACCGTTTTCACGACGCATACGCCGGTCACGGCCGGCAACGAGAGCTTCAAGATGCCGCTGGTGAAAGAATACCTGGAGCCGGAGGCCGAAGCCCTCGGCCTCTCGTTCGAAGAGCTCGCGTCGTACGGCCTGTTCGGCGAGAACGAGGAGGTCTTCTGGATGCCTGCCGTCGCCATCCGGTTCGCCTCGCACGTCAACGGCGTCTCCAAGCTCCACGGCGAGGTCTCCCGCCACATGTGGGCCGACCTGTTTCCCGGCTGGCAGATCCGCGAGATCCCGATCGGCCATGTCACCAACGGCGTGCATCGCTCCTGGCTGAGCCAGCCCTTCACGGAACTGCTCAACCGGCACGTCGGCCCGACGTACATCTACTGCGCCAGCGACCGCGGGCTGTCCGGCAAGGTCGCTCACATCCCCGACGAAGACATCTGGGAGGCACACCGCAAAAACAAACAGAACCTTGTCACGTTCGTCCGGCGGAAACTCGCGGTGGACCTGGCCGCCAAGGGATTCATCCAAAGACGGATCGAGAACCTCACGCGTCTGCTGAATCCCGAATACATGACCGTCGTCTTCGCCCGACGGTTTGCCCGATACAAACGCGCCACCCTCGTGCTCAAGGACAAGGAACGTCTGGCGAAGATCCTGACCAACAGCAGCAAGCCGGTCCAACTGCTCTTTGCGGGCAAGGCCCACCCGGCGGACAAGGCCGGAAAGGAGATGATCCGCGAGGTTGTCCATTTCGCCAAAGATTACCGCCTCGAAGACCGGGTGATCTTCCTCGAAGACTACGACGTCGATATCGCCCGGCATCTGGCCTGGGGCGCCGACGTCTGGCTGAACACCCCCAGCCGGCCGAACGAGGCCAGCGGCACCTCCGGCATGAAGGCGGCCATGAACGGCGTCCTGAACCTCAGCGTCCTCGACGGCTGGTGGCCCGAAGCCTACGACGGCGAAAATGGATGGGCCATCACCGCCGGCCAGTACTACGAGCAGCCCGAACTGAAGGAGGTGGCCGAGGCCAACCAGATCTACGACCTGCTCGAAGCCGTTATTACCGAGATGTATTACGACCGCAACGAGGTCGGCATCCCCACACAATGGGTCGAGATGATGCGCCGCTCCATCGCCACCGCCTGCTCCGGGTTCAACATGAATCGTGTGCTGGCCGACTACGCCCGGCAATACTACATTCCGGCCAAGCGGCAGCTCCAGAGCCTTTCAGCCAACGACTGCGAGATGCTCCGGAAGGCCTTCCAGGGCCGGGACGCCCTGCTGAACAACTGGGACCGGGTGGTCATTCGCGACCTGTCCACCACCGTCGACCGCAAGGACCGTGTCTGCCAGGGCGAAAAGGTGGAGGTCCGCTGCATGGTCGACTTCCACGGCGCTCCGCCGGACGCGTTCGGCGTGGAGCTGTACCTGAGCCAGAACAACGTCGATGAGTTCACCGTGATCCCGATGACCGGCGGGGAGATGCAAGGCCATTCGCGTCCCTACACCTGCTCGTTCGATATTGTCGAGCACGGCCTGCTCAGCATGAATGTGCGCATCCGCCCGGCCGACCCGATCCTGCGCGACTCGCACCCTGAACTGATCAAGTGGGCGCAATAATCGCGCCGCGATCGCCTGGGTACGGACAAGGAAGTCCGCGGGTTTGTAGTGGAGTGAGGATCCGCCGATGGAATGCTCGATCTCCTGGTGGAAGACATGTTGGTTGTGGCCTCTGCTGACCTGCTGCGTGTGCGACGCGGCGGCGCCATACCCGCGCATCGCGATGCTCTGGTCGCCCGTTCGGGGCGACCGCTCACTCGAGAGCATGGCCCGGCACGACCTGATCATGACGGGAGTCAGCGGCTTCGGCCTGAAATACGACCGCGAGCCGACCGGGCTGGCCGAGGGGTTCACCGCCGACTCGGTCGAGCGGGCCAGGCAGCGCATCGCCGAATTGCGATCGCTCAATCCCAACGCTCCCATCCTCGCGGAACTATACTTCTATGAGTATGGCGAAAGCTGGCTGCCGGAGGACCATCCGTGGTGGCTTCGCAAGGACGGGAAGCGCGAGCAATTCTGGCCGGGCACGTATCGCATGGACTGGTACAACGCCGAGTACCGCAGCCACGTGGCAAAACTCACGGCGGCGTTGAAGCAGGTCGGCCTCGACGGTGTTTTCTACGACAATCTGCGAGAAGAAGCCGAGCCATGGGTCGCGTTTCTCAAGGAGGTCCGCCAGGCGGTGGGCGACGACTTCCTGCTCCTGGCCAATTCGGGCTATGCCGTGGGCCGGCACGACTTCGCGGCTCCGTACCTGAACGGAATCATGTATGAGTCCGGCTGGAGCCACGGTCGCACCGAGTGGGACGACTGTATCGCCAAGATGCGCCACACCGAGTCCCTCCTTCGCAAGCCGACGATCAGCGTGATCGAGCGGTTCGAGAACATTGGCTCGCGAGCGGGCTGGCCGGGCGACCCGAATCGCGGCAAGAAGCCCCCTGCCGATCCGCAGGCCAGACGCTGGAGCCTCTGCTTCGCCCTGACGGTTGGCGACTTCCACTACCTGTTCTCCGACAACACCAGCCACCAGCACGACTGGTATCCCGAGTACGACGTCAAGATCGGCCTGCCGACCGCCCCCGGCGAGCGAGTCAGCTCCCACGTCTGGCGACGCAGCTATGAAAAGGCGCTCGTCGTGGTCAATCTGCCGGGCGCTGCCATGCCCTACACGATCGACCTCGACCACCCCGCCAAGGACTCCCTCTCAGGCCGCATGGGAACCCGCTTCATCATCGCTCCAGGCGACGGGGTTATTCTCGTGAAGGATGAGTAGGCCCAAAGATTTCTCGCGATTCCAGCGTCACCATCAATGTAAGTAGTTTTCTTAAAATGATTTAGGACCTCTGCGCAAGTAGCAAGATCCCCATTGACAGTGTGCTGTATCTATAGTACACTATACTTGTAGTTTACTATAACACCGAACCATTGACGGAGCACTCTGATGATTGAGTTCAAGCTGGATTTGAAGAGCGGCGTCCCCTTTCATCGCCAGATCGTGGACCAGATTCGCTATGGGATCGCGTCGGGCCGTCTGTTGCCCGGCGAGCAGTTGCCTACGGTCCGCGACTTGGCAGTCCAACTCCAGGTCAATCCTAACACGATCCGCAAAGCCTACTCGGAGCTGGAGATCCTGGGCATCCTGGACACGCAACAGGGGACCGGCACCTTCGTGAGTCACCGCGAGGTCGAGATCGGCGATGCCGAGAAACGCCGCATGCTCAAACAGATCTGCGACGAGCTTGTCGCCCGCGGACACCAGTATAACCTGACACTCACAGATATTGTCGAGTACCTGCAAGGGAGGCCAGACCATGAGACTCAAAAGTAAGACCGCAGAACCCGTGGCGATTACGCGCAAGTATGTGGAGAGTTTCAAGACGCCCAGCGCCGAGATGAATCTGCCCGCTTTCCTGGCCGCGATGTTGATTCTGCTGGGCGGATTCGTCGTCAACCGTTACGTCGCCGGGCAGTGGACCACGATCCACCCGGTCGTGGTCGGCGTCACGATCTTCCTGGCGGTGTTCATCCTGTTCGCCCTCAAGGTCGCGAACCAGTGGGACCGCGCGGTCATCCTGCGCCTGGGCAAGTTCCACCGGCTCAAAGGGCCCGGCCCGTTCTTCATCGTTCCCATCGTCGAGAGCATCGTGCAGACGGTGGACATGCGCACCCGCGCAACGGACTTCAGCTCGGAATCCACCCTGACGAAAGACACCGTCCCGGTAAACGTGGACGCCATCTGTTTCTGGATGGTCTGGGACGCGAAGAAGGCGATCCTGGAGGTGGAGAATTACTATCTGGCCATCGTGCTGTCCGCGCAGACCGCCCTGCGGGACATCATCGGCACGCACGAGCTGGCCGACATGCTTACCCATCGCGGCGAACTGGGCAACCGCCTGCGCGAAGTCCTCGACGAGAAGACCAATCCCTGGGGCATCACCGTCCAATCCGTGGAGATTCGCGACATCATCATCCCGAAGGACCTGGAAGATGCGATGTCCAAGCAGGCGCAGGCCGAGCGGGAGCGCCAGGCGCGGATCATCCTGGGGACCGCCGAGACGGAGATCGCGCAGAAGTTCGCCCAGGCGGCCAAACAGTACGAGGCGAACCCGATGGCCATGCACCTTCGCGGCATGAACATGCTCTTCGAAGGCCTCAAAGAGAAAGGCTCGATGATCATCGTGCCCAGTTCGGCGCTGGAGACGATGAACCTCGGCGCCATGGGCGGCCTGGCGGCCCTGAGCCAGACCCACACGGACAGGCCGGAACACGATGCGAGTAGCGCAGGACGCGCGAATCGCGGCTCTACGGACTGATCGACACCAGGACAAAGCCCAGCACGACCAGGCCGATGGCCAGGTAGGCCTGAACGGAAAGGACCTCGCCCAGCAGCAGAACGCCGAGGACGTTGACGACCACAATGGACGTGGCACTGAACAGGGCCATAGTCTTGCCGATTTGAAGGGCGCTGAAAACGTAGAGCTGGCCGAACATGGCGACCTGGCGGATCAGGAAGTACAGCACAAACCACCAGCTCAGGAAGGTCGAGGCACTGAACGGACTGTGGCGCATGTTGGCCCGGGCGAGCAGGTCGCCCGTCGTGAACAGCAACTGCGTCGCGACAATGATCACCAGCGGCGATCGCATCCAGGTCATACGAAGACAGAACCCGTCAACATCAAATCACAAGGGAGGTGTATCCCGATGACCATCGGGAGGGTCGGCATCACTCTGCCCTGCTCCACTTTCATCCGGCCCGCAGGGATCACACCCCGCGGCCCACACAAAGCCGAGCAGCCTACCGACCCGCCCGGCCGCTGTCAATTCGATTCCGCCGCCGAGAACACCAGTAGACGGGAACATTGCATTTTGTGCCGTGTCGTGATATCCTACAGCCTATGAGCGCGACGGTCTTCAGGGTAGGTCCATACAGGTTCTACTTCTTCTCTCGCGAGGAGGAAAGACCGCACGTGCACACGACCTGCCCGGACGGGGAGGCGAAGTTCTGGCTTGAGCCTACGATATCGGTTGCCGCCAGCACAGGCCTTTCCGAGAAGCAGTTGAATGATCTTCTGAGGATTGTGGAGTCTCGAAAGAATGAGATCGCCGCAGCATGGAACGAGCACTTCGAAGCTTGAGGTGACGAACATTTCCGAACACGGTTTCTGGCTGTTCCACGAGGGCAGAGAGTACCTCCTGGACTACCGGCACTTCCCCTGGTTCAAGAAGGCCACGGTCGAACAGATATGCCACGTCGAGCTGTCCCACGGCACGCATCTCTATTGGCCCGATCTCGACGTGGACCTGACCTTTGACATCATCGAACACCCCGAGCGATACAAGCTCGCCAGCAGATAGAGTGCCAACGCGAAGACAAGGAAGAAATGGCGAGGCGCGCATCAGCACAATGCTTCAGGCCAGGAGCATGCGCATGGGTTGGAGGGTGCGGTCGAAGGGGTTGAAGACGAGGCCGAGGATCTCCAGCGTCACCACGCCCAGCAGTGCCTGATCGTTGGGCTCACCGAGAATCACGGGCGTATGGGCCCGGCCCTGAGGCAGCGTCAGATGCGCTTCGGACACGGACCGTTCGACGGTGGTGCCGTCAGCGAGCGCGAAGGTCATGCTGCGCTGGGGCTTGAGGCCGACGGCCTTCCAGACGTGTCGCGGCAGAACGGTGTACGTGGCCCCGCTGTCAACAAGGAATCTCACTTCTGCCTGCTTGCCACGAGGGCCTTTGACCCGCCCTTGAATGTACGTAATGCCCATGGTCGCCACCCTGTCTTGTCCGGTTCTATCCGTATTGTACCAGGCCGATCCCATGTGAACAAGCCCCGCGTCGAGGACCGTTCCCACATCCCGCCGCAGGTTTTCCAGCGAGGGCCAGATGCTTCGGCTTCGCCTCAGCATGACACGCGCCGCCTCATCGAGGTGAGCGCGTGTCAGCTTCGCCAAGGCCGTGCGCGGTTCTGGACGGCGGCGAGGGTCTCGTTGGCGATCTTCGCGTCCTCGGCGATCTCGAAGTCGAACATGCCGGCTAGGCAGTGGTCGGCGCCGTTTTCGAAGACATACTTGAACGCGTCGCGCGGCGGGATCGCTCCGGCGGCCATCACCTTGAACGCGATCCACGGCTTGGTGACCTTCTTCATCACCTCGATCGTCTCGGCCGGGTCCTTGCACCAGTAGCCGGGAACCTCGTTGTAAGCGTTCTTCAGCTCGTGCGGCTTGGGCGCGCTCGGATAGTTGTGGTGGTGGAACGTCTTGATATAGAAGTCGGCCGGAATGTTGTGCTTCTCGCACTGGACGATCACGTTCAGATCGTGGCCCCCGACGCCCGAGGGCACGCCGAGGTCCTTGGCGATCTCGACGGCCTTGCGGACCAGGTCCATCCGCCCCTGGGCGCAGAGCGGGTCGGCACGGACACCCCAGAGATAGATGGCGTCGGTGCCGTTGTCGACCAGCTCCCTGGTCATCTCGGCGTACGCCTTCATGTCGTCGGTGATCTCCGCGATCGGGCAGATGATCCATTGCATCTTGCCGCCGTAGCGCTGGCGATACCGCTTAAGCATCTCCACGATGCCGGGCGGGTTGTGGATGGAGAGCGTGTTGATCCCGTGCGCCTCGGCCAGCGCCATCGTCTCGTGGATCTTCTCTTCCGTGTTGTAGTGCGCGCAGAGACTGTAGACGTACTTGAGGTCCCGGCTGTGCGTGTAGTGCGTCAGGAGGTTGCCACCCAGCAGAATGCGACTGACTTCCATGTCGCCAATCCGGCCCATCGGCAGCGTCGCCTTCGAGCCCGGCTCCACCTTGATGTCGAGCCGGCCCTTCTCAGCGCCGTGGGCCGCACTCAGTGCCATCGATGCACCGGCCGAAGCGGCCAGCGTCTGCTTCATGAAGCTGCGACGATTCAGATTCGATGACATCGTTCTCGTCCTCCTTCTTCTGCGAGGAACCCCTGTTTGTCTGCAAGAGCACGGTTCAGTTCAGGCGGCCGGCGGACCAGCGGATGGCGCGGCGGACGATCTCGCGGAAGTTCGGGTTGGCGTAGGCCTTGGAGTCGTGGCCGCCCTGGAAGCAACAGACGCGGGCCTTGCCGTAGTTCGGCCGCACCCAGCCGATGGTCGTGTCGCTGGTCGGCTCATCCGTCGTCAGCAGCACGTGATTATCGCTGGCGAACCACACGCCTTTGTAGCTCTCGTCGTGGATGGCGAAATCGCTCAGGCCGCGCGTGATCGGGTGATCGCGGTCGGCGATCCGGACGGTCAGGTCCACATCGTGCTTATAGGTGCCCGTCTTGAAGGCGACGCCGTCGATCGTCTGGTCCTTCAGTGGGTACTTGGCGCCGATGATCTTGCGGTACTCGTCCCAGTCGGGGAAGGCACCTTGCGCATGGTGTAGTGCCACGAGGCCGACGCCTTTGTCCTTCAGCAGGCTCTGGAAATTCTGCTGCCGCTTCGGCGAGATGTTCGCCGTCATGTTGTAGAGCACGATGACGTCGTACTCCCAGTCGGAGACATCCTCGAACAGCTCGCTGTGGTCTTTCTGTGCGGCCTCGACGTACGCAATGTCGTCACAGCCCTGGAACATCTCGAAGAACGGGTCATGCTCGAAGTCGTGCCCGCCCGTGACAACGACCACGTTGATCGGGTTCAACGGCTTGACCATGATATTCCTGTAATAGACAAGGCTGTCGGGGTCGTGACCCTGGATGGCGAAGGTGCCGCTGGAGACCTTGCGGCCGGCCATGCCCTGCGGCGGCGTCCAATCCTCCGGCTCCGTCCAGTCCACCGTGGTCTTGCCGTCGATCTGGATCGTAATGTGCTTGCCCACGACCTTGATGTAATAGAGGAACCACTGCCCATCCTTCGAGGGCGCATTGTCCATCACGTCCTGCACGGCGTAGAGGCCGCCCGTCTTCCGGCGATCGCTGTGCGTCGAGTTGACC
Organism: Sedimentisphaerales bacterium; assembly: GCA_035448545.1. Lineage (GTDB taxonomy): Bacteria > Planctomycetota > Phycisphaerae > Sedimentisphaerales > Anaerobacaceae > Anaerobaca. The sequence continues at coordinate 36,884 of DAOTJE010000023.1, forward strand.
TGGCACTCGTACCCTTTGTCCGGCCAGCCGGTCTGCTGGTAGGCGGTGTGGAAATAAATGCCCGAGTTGGCCTTGGGCCTGGTCATCACCTGGGCCTGGAACTCGAAGTCCTTGAAAGTGCCGCCGTTGACCGGTCCGACATAGAACAGGTGGCTGCGCTTGCCATGAACAACGAGCTGGCCGTCCTCGACGCGGAAAGTGCCCTCGTTCTCGCTGGCCCGCCAGCCCTCCAGGCCCCTGGTGCCGTCGAACAAGGCGACCCAACCGTCCGTCGCGTCATCAGGCAGCGGCTTGACCTGGATGTTCTTGTAATAGACAAGGCTCTTGGGATCATGGCCCTGAATAGCGAAGGTGCCGCGGTCAATCCGGCGACCGCCGCGATTCCAGCCTTCCGGCTCGATCCAGTTGACCGTCGTCTTGCCGTCGATCTGGATCGTGATGTGTTTGCCCACGACCTTGATGTAGTAGTGGAACCACTCGTTGTCTTTCGAGGGGGCATCCTTGTTCACATCCTGCACGCCGTAAAGACCCCCGGTCTTCTTGATGTCCGTGTGGGTCGTGTTGACCTGGCATTCGTAGCCTTTGTCGGGCCAGCCGGTCTGCTGGTAGGCGGTGTGGAAGTAGATGCCGGAGTTGGCGCCCGGCGTGGTCATCACGTCCGCCTGGAACTCGAAGTTCTTGAACGTGCCGCCGTTGACCGGTCCGACATAGAACAGATGGCTGCGGTCGCCATGCACAACGAGCTTTCCGTCCTCCACCTTGAAGGTCCCCTGGTTCTCGCTGGCCCGCCAGCCGTCGAGCGTCTTGCCGTCAAAGAGCGATATCCAGCCGCCGTCGTTGGCGGCGCTGCATACCGTGATCAAGCAGCAGGTCAGCAATCCAAGTGTGGTCTTCTTCAGCATGTCATAAATCTCCTCAAAGTCTTGTAGATCGATCTCAAAGTCGCCAGGGGCTGCGCAGGGCGCGCACCAGGCGGCGATTCGCCGTCTCGTTGTCGATGAACCGCTCCCGGACCGGGTCCCAGCGCAGCTTCTGTTCGAGGCGGATCGCGATGTCACTGATATGACAGAGAATGTCGGCCTGGACCGAAGCATCGATGGGGCAGATGGCCTCCTTCCGTGTCTTGACACAATCGAGAAGGTTTCGCGCGTGGTTGTTGCTTTCGTACAGGCGCAGGTCGTTGGCACCCCACTCGATGTCGAGCAGGTCTTTCGGATGGGCGTTGATGCCGGAGCGATCGACGTGGACCCAGCCGTCGCTGCCTTCGAAGGCGGTGCCGTGATCGGTGGTCCGTCCGTAGCGTTGCTTCCATTCGTCGGGATAAGGACTTCCGGTGTAGTGCATGGTCACGCCGCTGTCGTATCGACAGGTCACATCCCAGTTCATCGCGGTGTCGCAGACGCCTTCGGGGTCGGGCCAGACGCCCTTACCCTCGATCTCGAGCGGCCCGGTCAGTTCGCTACCGCCGCCCCAGAGGGCAATATCGAGCGGATGCACGCCCCAGCCTGCGATGAAACCCAAAGCGTAGTCTGAGACGAACCACCACCACTGATTGGAGGTGCGGTCCGGCGTGTGCGGATGGTACGGAGCCGGACCGAGCCACCTGTCGTAGTTTACCCAGTCCGGAGCCGGCACCGGCTTGCGCGAGCCGCCGGAACTGCTGCCCGGCGACCAGACGTTGATCGCGCGCAGCTTGCCGATCCGCCCGTTGCGCACCAGCTCGCAGGCGAAGCGGAAGTTCCGCTCCGATCGCTGTTGCGTGCCGAACTGGAAGATGGTGCCGAAGCGGTGACACGCCTCGCGCAGCGCCTGGTCCTCGGCCAGACTCAGCCCCATCGGTTTTTCGAGATAGATGTCCTTGCCCGCGCGGGCGGCTTCGAGCGCCACCAGCACGTGCCAGTGATCGCACGTCGCGATGTGCACGACGTCGATGTCCGGGCGGGCAACCAACTCGCGGAAATCCGTGTACGTCGCGCAATCCCTGTTCTTGTAATACTCATTGACGGTGTGGCAGCCGGCTTCGAGCACGGGCTTTTTCACGTCGCAGACCGCCACGACGCGGCAGTCGCCCTGCGAGAGGAAGTTCCGCATCACGTAGGTGCCCTGCGGCCCGACGCCGACCGTGCCGACGGTAATGCGCTCGCTCGGAGCCGCCGCGCCGGCCTTGCCCAGCGCCGACGGCCGAACCACGTAGGGAAACGCCACCGCCCCCAAGGTCAGCCCGGTCGCCCGCTGGATGAAACTGCGACGTGAAAGACGCGTCTGCTCGGCCATCTCAATCCTCCTTTGGACCCGTACGGACCAGCCCCCTGTAACGAAAGCCACCGTCCCGCCAGTCTACGCGGCCCTCTTGTCCGGCGTCAAACCAAAACCCTTTCCGGCGCCGAATGCCGGAGGTCTCCGTGTATCCTGGGGCCAGGATGAGGACACACCGTCATTCCGCCCGGCGTGATGGATATCGCGCCGGACGTATCGCGGCTCAGAAGCTGTAGCGGACGGCGAGGTAGGCGTTGGTGTTGTCTTCGAACTGGCCGAAGAAGGTGTAGGCCTCGTCGCCGAAGAAGACGTTGGAGCCGACCTCGACGGTCAGATGGTCGCTGGCCTTGTAGTTGGCGATGGGCCGCAGGTAGACATCCTCGTCGGACGGGCAGTAGTAGGTGAACAGCGAGAGGTTCAGATTCTGGTTCATCAGCAGTTTGGTCAGGCGCAGCGTCGTGAGGTGGCGAAACTCGTCGCGTTTGGGCATTCCCGCAGGTTGGCTGTCCTCGTAGTCGCCGTAATCGAGGATCTGCTCGATGTAGTATTGAACGCCGGCCGTGAAATCGCGTCCGATCTCCTGCGTATAGCCGACGAGGTAGCGCAACTCGGAGTTGTTGATAAGGAAATCGTCGCCGTCGCGGTCGTCGATGGAATCGTAGTAGCCGATCTCGGCGTTGCCGATGCCCTTGCCGACGGTGCCGCGAACGCTGGCGCCGTAGACGTACAGCTCGGGAAAGACCGCGGCGTTCATCGCGTCATTGAAGCCACCGGGGCTCTTCCAGTAGCCCCAGTACCCATAGAGAGCCAGCTCGTAGTTGCGAATGTTGCGGTACAGACGCAGAGCCAGCTCATCCTCTTCGAGGAACTCCCGGCGTCGCTCGACGCTCAGCGTGTTGTCCTCGCCCGCCCGGTCGCCCAGCACAGGATTCCAGTAAGACAGACGCTCGCCGCTGATGAAGCGGTCGGAGTCGAACTCCGGCGTATAGGCGACGTCCAGGTTCGCCCAGTCCATAAAGAAGCTGACCTTCACCGCATCCGACGGCGCCTTGAGATACTCGGTGTCGCGACCGACGAAGAACGACTGCCAGTCCTTCGGGAACAGATCGTTGATGAAGATCAGATCGCCCGTCCCCCAGGTCAGGACCTGGCGACCCAGCTTGACGTCCATCGTGTCGGTCGGACGCATGAAGAGGTTCGCTTCGCGCAGGTCGAAGACGCCCTTCTCCTCGACGCCGTCGCCGTAGAGGTCGCCCTTGACCTTGACGTCGCCCCAGTCGCGCATGCTGAACAGGTCGAACTGGTATCGCGCCTCCAGGATCGACATGTCTTTCTCGTGCGGATCGTTCTGGAGCCGGTAGCCCGCGCGCGCCTCGTAGAAGCCGTGGTACTCGGTGTCGAGCTTGTCGAAGAACTCCTTGATCGGACCGGGCTTCGGCTCTTCGTCCTGCGCGGCAACGACAGGGCAACAGACGGCTGCGAACAGAACCTGAAAACCGAGTATCAGAGAGCAAGAAGCAAACGTCAAAATGGCGGATTCCGCCTTCGGCGGATGACTTCCTCCGTTTTGCACTGTGCTATCTGACCTTTGCTTTCCGGGTCGATATTCGCATTTCGGATTTCGCGTTTGCCCTGCCGCTCCGATCATCTCATGGCCTCCCTCGGGGGTCTGCGGAGATAGCGCTCCTCGAAGATGTCACCGATGCCGACGTTGTACCGGATGTCCGTGAACTCCATTTCGGTCTGCCCGCCGGTCTTGAGGTCTTTGACGAGCGACTTGGTCACCGTGGGGAATTCCTGGATCACCCTGACGTCCTTCGACTCGATGATGCGATAGAGCTGGCCCTGCTTGTCGTAGAATTCCATCTTCATCGGGACGTAGGTCTTGCGGTCGATCGCGACGGTGTAGTAGCTGAACTCGACTTCCTCGGGCTTCTTCGGCACGTTCTTGACGACGAAGAGGGTGTCGGTGGTCTCGACCAGCTCATGCGTATCGAGGTCCAGACCGCGGCCGGAAACGTCTTCATATACGAAGTCGGAACCGACGAAGCTGGTGCGCTTGTCGCTGGCGGCGATGCGCTTGACCAGATCGAGGGCCGGCAGGTACAACCAGCGGTCGTCGTCCTTGCCCTCGCCGGTGTGTTTCTGCACGAGGTAGACCATCCGCCGCACATCGGACGGGCGCTGGAAATACACGAAGTAATTCTGGTCGCCGCCGTCGGCAACGTCCTTGCGCAGGATGATGAACTCCCGCTCGCGGGTCTGGCCCGCCTTGTTGGTGATGGTCATCTTGACCGTGGCCTTGCCATCGTCGCCCTGGTAATAGGCGACGATGTTGGCCTTGTTCACGATCGTCTGGACGTCCGGCACGTCGCTATCGGCCGCAGAAACGCCGGCCACCAGGAACAAACCGAAAACCACAAACGCCGATAAGACCACGAAGCTTGTCTTGCGCAGCATACAACACCTCCCATTTTCCCGGATCAGCCTTTGAACCCGAGCCTTCGCAGCAGCGTCATCATCGGACACCAGTTGGTGAACGCCGACTGGAGCAGATTCAGACCGACGAAGCCCGTGAACAAGAGCCAGTACGACGAATGATAGTGCGCCAGCAGGGCGCTCACAAGCACAAAGAACCCCGCGATTCCGCGGAGCATGGATTCCACCGTCATGGTTCACCTCTCTGTTTCTTCTCAACCGGATCGGTCTTCTGCTGCTGCGCCTGGAACGCGCGACAAGCCTGTCGGCGCGACAGAACGCCGCAGATCACCGCCAGAACCGGCACAGCAGCGATGCTGAACCACATGAAACTGTTGAGGCCCATCTTCCCGAACTGATGAACATTCAGAAGCACAAGGACGACGCTCGCCAGTGCGATCACGAAACAGAACGCGCAGTTGCACCCGACGGACTGCGGGCTCGCGGCGACCTTGAACAAGCGCTTTTCCGCCACCGTCAGAAGGGCCGGCAGAACCAGAAGGGTCACAATGCCCGACAGCGCCATGATCGCGCACAGGAAGACACCCACGGTCTTGTAGGGGACCAGCGGCGCCGCCAGCAGAGGCAGGAAGCCGATGGCGATCACCAGCACATTGCGGCTGATGGCCCGCGCCGGCTCGCCGAACATCTCCGCGGCGCTGTGCTGCCACGAGCCGGTCTGGGCGTACGTCGCCCGCGCCCGTTCGAGGAAGTGAATGGCGAAGTCGACCGCCATGCCCAGCGTCAGGGCGCTGAGCACCGCCACGGGCATGTCGTAATCCTTGCCGACCAGCCCGATGATCCCGTAGATGACCAGGATGGTGATGGACAGCGGGATCATACAGATCAGACCCCACAGCGGCGAGCGGAACAGGATCGCCATCATGATGAACACGATGATGAAGCTGCCCAGCAGCGACTGGAGCATGCCCCAGACCATTTTGTTCTGCCAGATGATGTTGATATAGGTCAGGCCCGCCCACCGGTGCTCGACCGGCATCGGCGAAGGGTTTTGGGCGAAGAATTCGTCCACCGCTTTGACGACCCGCTCCATGTCCTTGTTGTCGCCGCTCTTGAGCTGGAGCCAGAGATTGGTCTTGTCATAGTCGTTGGTAACGAAGTGCCACAGGTCGTCGGGCGTGTGGCTGCTCTGGAACTGGATCAGACACTCGGCCACGGCGGCGCCGGAGTCGGGGATGGTGTAGTTCTCGAGCCTGCCGTCGATCAGCTCCTGGTGCACCTTCTTGACGATGCCGGCGATCGAGTTACTCTTGCCGACCAGACCCGTTTGCTCCAGGTACTGCTCCAGTTGCGAGATGTAGCGCAGGGCCTCGGGCTGCTTGAAGACCTTCAATCGCTCCTTTTCGAGGTCGAAGAAATCGATCAGCTCGTACCAGATTTCGGCGGCTTCCGACGTCGCGGAGGTCTCCTTCTCCCGGGCGTAACGGCCCAACTTCTCGAGCAGTGCGACCCGGGTCATGCCCGTCGACGCCTCCGCCAGGAGGGCCTTCTCAGCTTCGGCGAGCACCGCCGTGGCGGCAGGTAGACCGGCGGCCAAGTCTTCCGCCTTTGCCATGAGGCGGTTGCGCAGAGCCTGCACGTACTCGGTGCTCACGTTGGGATCGCTGGCGTCTTCCAGAACCAGATACGCCATGTAGGTTCCCGAGAAGTGCCGGTTCAGCTCGATATCCGCCTGGCGGATCGGATGGCTCATGGCAAACCACTTGATGGGGTTGTCGTTGATCTGAATCTTCGTCACGCCGTAAACGGCCCCAGCAGCAACGAGCACGATGACCACCAGAATGGGCTTGGCTGCGGTGTAGGTGAACCGACCGGCCGCATGGAGCACGCGCGTCAGCCAGGTCTGCTTCGCTTCGTGCACGGCCGCAGCGCCGAAACCCTCCAGCGAGCGGTCCTTGAGGAACATGATGTAGGCCGGGACGAATGTCACCGTGCAGACCCACGCCACCATGATGCCCCCCGCAACAAAGATGCCGAAGACCTGGACCGGCGGAATCGGCGTCAACGCCAGCGACGCGAACCCGGCCGCCGACGTCAAAGAGGTGTACAACATCGGCAGGAACAGGTTGTCCATCACCTCCAGCGTCGTTTCGCGCCGCCCCTTCTCCTTGGTGTAGCGGTCGAAGAATTCCGACAGGATGTGCACCGAATCGACGACCGAGATCGGCATGAGAAAGATCGGAATCATCGAGCTCATGATGTGAACGGGAAAGCCCAAGCCGATCAGCGCGCCCATCGTCGAGATGACCGCGACCATCGCCACGATCATCGGCGAGATCACCAGCACCAGCTTGCGGAAGAACGCCAGCATCAGCAGGAAAATCACCAGCATCGCCAAGGGTGCCGAGATGGCCATCTGGATGAACATCTCGTAGCCGAAGGTGTCTTCCGCCACAGGCAGGCCGGTGATGTGGTATTCCTCGTCACCCTGGAACGTCGCGATCTTCTTCCGCAGGGCGCGGTAGACATCGTGACTGAGGTCCTTGCTGGTCAGTGGCAGGTACAAGCAGATCGCCTTGCCGTCCTCGGAGACGACCGTACCCTTGAGCAGCGGATTGGACAGGGCCTTGTCGCGAACAGCCAGCGCCTCGGCATCCGTTTCCGGCGGCTGGGACATCAGCCACTCGAACGTCACGACGCCGGGACCACCTTGGCCGATGTGATCGACCGTGGACGGAGCCAGCAGGTCGACCTCGATCACACCGACCTGGCGGTTCGGATCGTCCTCGCTCGGCCAGCGCAGGGTCCTGGCGTATTCCGTCAGTTCATAGATATGGCGCAGCGAGCGGGTGTTGAATACACCCTCGGGATGGGCATGGTTGACGATCCCGACAACCACCATGTCCGACAGGACAAACTCCTCTTTGGTCTGGTCGTGGAAGACGCGCACCGGCTCATCGCCCGAGAGCATGTTCTCCGGGTCGGTGTCCACCCGGATGCGCGGGATCAGCGCTCCCAGCGCCAGGGTGAAGATGATCATCACCACCGTGACCAGCTTGTAGTGGCGCAGCGAAAAGTCTGTGATCGTGTGCTTCATTTCCATATGCGTGGCCCAGTTTGCGCCGCCGAGCGGCCGACTTGTTCCATCAGAATTCCGCGCATTTCTTCCGCCAACGGTCGATTTTCCCTTCTTCAGTTCTTCACGATGCCGGAGAGGATGGCATGTTCATCGCGCGCGACGCTACCGCCCATGACTTTCGCGATGGTACCGCCGAACATCCTCGCCATCAAGGGCATGTTCATCTTCGGCATGGCTGCCATGATCGCCACCCCACCCAGCAGCATACCGACCACGATCCCGATCCCCCCTGCCGTCACGAAAGACTTGTTCCCTCGCGACGTCACCTTCTCCGTATCCAGCTCACTCATTTTCGACCCTTTCTTTTCCGACAATGGTCATAGACGCAGCCGAGGACCCGAATGACGTTTTCGTTCTCGATCTGATAGAACACACGCGCCCCTTCCCGGTGGGAGCTCAGAATCCCCTTGTCTTTCATGATGGTCAGTTGCTGGCTGGTGATGGCCTGCTTCTCTCCCACCATCTCGGCAATTTCGTTCACGGACCGTCTGCCCGCCTGCAGCGCCTCGACAATCTGCAGGCGGACGGGGTGGGCGACCGCCTTGAGCACCTCCGCCGCCTGGGTTGCCAGTTCCTTGTCCATATTCAAGCCCTTCACATATCGTACTATCACAATAAAGCTATAATACTATATTCATCGACCGCGGTTCGCACGAGGAGACAAAAAAAGAGTGAAACTCGCGCCGCCCCCACGGCAAGGGCCGCACGGTGATGCGGTCTGTCGAAGCCCACCGGTCCTGGCGGCACAGTCCCCCAAACCGCACAAGTCGCCCTCTCTGGGCAACTTACCCAGTCAAGGCCTGTTCTCCCATTCGAATGCGGGCCTGCCAAGGACGGTGGCATGGGCGGCACTGCGAAGGCTACGGCTTTCGGGCGGACTGTACAGTAAAGGTATTGACGCAGGGGTGGCACTTGGCAGAATGGTGAAGCTGCGGCGTGACACATGGGCGCGTGGACCCGTGGGCGGACAGGCCGGCAACGGAAGTCGATAGACGCTGACGAGATGTCGTCGGACGCGACGGAGACAGGCAGGCATGGAGACAGTCGGACGCGTGACTTACCACGTGACCTTTGACGAAAACCGTGGCTGGAATGTCGTGCAGGAAAACTCCGGCCAGGTGATGAGTACGCACCGCGCGCGCACCGAGGCCATCCTGCGGGCACGCGATCTGGCCGTGACCCATCCGTACAGCCTCCTGGTCATCCACGACCGGGAAGGGCGGACCGAGAAACAGTACAACTACGGTCGGCGCCCCCATGACGTCACCGGCTGAGTGCCGCTCCGTCACAGGGTCCTGCCTGCAACACTGTCCTGCCTCTTTGCACCGCAGCGTCTGAACGTCATATAACATCGCCTGCCGCGATACAGAAAGCCGCCCACCGCGTCGCATGCGTCTGCGACCCCGATGCGGCGCAGCGCCGCCGGCCCCAGGCCCCGCCGCATCACGGTTGCGCTCCGCCCCGATGTCCATCTCCGATAAGAATTTAGGTATCATGGTAAAAAGCGGGGGTTCGGTGTTTTTTTCGACTTGACAAACAGCCCCACCGAGGTTAATGTGGGCCGTCAAGGTAACCTGGAAGAGCCTTCTGTCAAATGGAGTTGGCGAAAAAGGAAGGGGCAAGGATGAAGGATCTATTCACCACCGGCGAGGCCGCCGAGATTTGCCGAGTCAGTCAACAAACGATCATTCGCTGTTTTGACTCGGGTCGACTCCGGGGCTTTCGCGTACCAGGATCGAAGTTCCGCCGCATTCCCCGCCAGAATCTGATCAAGTTCATGAGGGAGAACAACATCCCTCTGGACAATCTGGATTCGGGCAAGAAGAAGGTGCTCGTGGTCGATGACGACGCCGAGATTGTCGAGCTGATCAGTGACATCCTGACCCGGGATGGACGGTTCGACATCCGGACGGCATCGAGCGGGTACGAGGCGGGCATGGCGACGCAGCAGTTTCGACCGGACCTGATTCTGCTCGATTACATGCTGCCCGACGTAAATGGCAACGTGGTCTGTCAGACCATCCGGAGCAATCCGGAATTCGAGAACACACGAATTATCATCGTCAGTGGCGTCATCAAACAGGAGGAGATCGATCAGCTCCTGCGATCGGGCGCCGAGAATTTCATCCGCAAGCCGTTCACCATCGCGGAGCTGACCGAGAAGGTCGCCGCGGCTTTGCAGCTGGCGTGAGTGCGACAGGCCCGTGCGGGGTGATGGACGCGGGGAATCTCTGATCTGACGAAAGGGGCGTGTTGTTTCCTCGAGGCGGGTGAACGACAGCGAAAGGACGTACCGAGGACACCGGCATGGCCGAACGAAGCGTGAGTGCAGCCTCTTGCCGCAAGGTGGAACTGGCCGCAGGCGAGCTGGAGGCCCTGTCGGTGCCGCCGTGCGTGGCCGTTCAGTACCTGACCAGAATCCTCCAAGACCGTTTCTCTGCCGGGTCCCTTGCCGACATCGCACCGTGCGAGCCGGCCCTGGCGGCCCGAATCCTCTCGTTGGGGCAACGCTGCCCTGCCGCACCGGCCGGCCAGCGCCACGCCATCCACCTCGTGCTCGACCGACTCGACACGGACGAGGTCCGCGACGCCCTGTTGGGTCTTAAGGTCTCGGCCGGCTTCGAGATCGAGTTCGGCCAGAGCCAACCGGCCTCCCCAGCGCGAACCGATCTGATCAGGCACAGTCTGGCGGTGGCGATCTGTGCCCGGCGCATCGTCGAAGCCTGCCAACCGGCCCTGGATCCGCACATGGCCTACTCCGCCGGGCTGCTCCACGACATCGGCAAGTTCGCTCTTCAGGACATCATGCCCAAAAGCCTGGCCGCCATCGCTCAGGAAGCCGAGGCCACCGGATCGAGCCTTTCCACCATCGAACAGAAGCACCTCGGGACCCACCACGCCATGCTCGGCAAGCAGTTGGCCCGCCAATGGCGTCTGCCCGACCCGATTACCACGGCGATCTGGCTGCATCACAGCAGCGCCGTCACCGCCCTGGAAGGTCTGCCCGAGACCGCGGTCGCGCGCATCGTTTGGGCCGCCGATCATGTCGTCCGGCACGTCGGAATCGGTCGCTCCGGGAGTTTCGACCCGCCGGAGCGACTCAGCGCGGTCGCCAAAGCCATCGAGGCCGACATGGAGGCTTTGGCGAGGATCGCTGACAGCCTGACGCAAGAGGTCACGAGCAAAGCCGAGGCCCTGGGTCTGAACATGCCCAATGCGGCGGCCAAGTACTGCGACGCGATCCAGGCTGTCGCCGCAAAGCTCTCGGCTCAGCAGACGGCGCTCGACGCCGAAGAGCGCGACCTCCGGATGGCCTCCAGCTATCTGGATTTCGCCCGCGCGTTCCTGAGCGATGTGGGTCCCAGCGCCGGCGCGGTGGCCATCGCGGAGAACCTCGCTCGCCGATGGCAGCGGTTCTTTCAGACCGGGTCGCTCTGCCTGTACCTGGCCGGTGGAGCCCATACGGGAGCCATCGACACCATCGTAGTCGAGGCCCTTGGGCACAGCCACCGGATGGTGCTGGAGGCACCCGAGAACCGCTCCGTGGTGCCGCGTCCGATCGCCGAGCGTTTCGCCGTGGCCGATGCGCAGGACCACATCGACTGGCTCGTCGAGCAGGTGGATGTGGACCTCGACCTCGGTCGCACGAAGCTCGTTCCGCTGCTCTGCGACGGGCGAGCGGTGGCGATCCTGGCCTTCGAACTGAACTACCCGGGCGATGCCGCCTTGTTTGCCGAGAAGTTCCAGACGGCGGCATCGATGGCGGGAGCCGTGCTCGGGCTGGCCATGGCGAAGGACAAGCAGGCACGATTCTCGGAACGGCTGGTCCGGGCGATGAGTGACACCAAGCCAGCCGTCGAACCCAAGTCCGTCGAGAGCCCGATCGAGGCCCTGGCCGAGATGGCCGCGGGTGTCGCCCATGAGTTGAACAATCCGCTGTCGGTGATCTCAGGCCGCGCCCAACTGTTGGCGGAGAGCGAGGCCGACGAAGAGCGAAAGCGGGACCTTCAGCAGATTCAGGACAATGTAAACGAAGCGACCGGCGTGATCGACGATCTGATGGCGTTCGCCGAGCCGTCGAAGCCGCGGCCGGCCGCCACCGCAATTCACCAGATCATCGAGGAGGCGCTCGAACTGGCCGCCCAGAAGAGCAAGGTGGATCATGTCAACGCCCAGGTCCAGGCTACGGGACCCGACGGCGAGGTCTTCGTCGATTCCGCGCAGGTGGTCTCGGCACTGGCCAATATCATCTCCAACGCCATCGAGTCGTACACCGACCCCTCCGGACCGATCAAGATCACGGTGGAACGCGGTGCCGATGGCATCATGCTCCAGGTGCGCGATCTGGGCTGCGGCATGGACGCCGACACACTGCGCAAGGCCACCCACCCGTTCTTCAGCGCCAAGCCGGCCGGTCGCAAACGAGGGATGGGTCTGGCTTACGCCGCCCGCCTGATCCAACTGAACCGAGGAACCCTCGCCCTGGCCAGCACCCCTCACCAGGGTACCACTGCCACGGTCACCCTGCCCTGCGAATAGGCCGCCGGCAGAAAACACGCAGACCCCGTCTGTCCCGCCGGACGTGCTCGACCGATGCGAGACGTCCCGGACACACCATGACGGCTGTGGCGTCGGACGGGGGGCAAGAACCGCGCCTCTCCCGCCGGTGCAGCCCGCTGTCAAGCGCCGTCGCTGAACTTCCGGATGGGGGTCAACAGGAGCTTGCGGAATTCGACCTCGGAGCCTTCCGCCTGGATGGCGATCCGGCCTTTGTCGGCGGTGCAGTCGTACCCGTCGTTGACCAGATCACCGTTGACCCAGACCTTGATGGCGTTGCCGAGGCACTCGATGACCATCACATTCCACTGGCCCGGCGGGTTCTCGGAGCCATCGGTCAGGTTGACGATCCGACGCTGCTTGTTCTCGCTGATGCCCCACTGCTCCTTGGGTCCGCGCCGTCTTTCCATGTCGGGCACGGTGATGTCTTCCATGATGCACCAGAAGTCCCCGGCGTTCTCGTGCATCATCTGTACTTCGATCGACTGGGGGAACATGCCGTACAGCGCCCGAGGCGTCGACGCGTGAACCAGGACGCCGCAATTGCCCGGCGGGCCGGCGAAGCGGTACTCGACTTCCAGCCGATAATCCTGATAGATCGTGTCGGTAACCAAGTGGCCGCCGGGTGTGCCCAGACTGACGAGCATTCCGTCCCGCACGATGAACGGGCAGGCCACACGGGGGTCGGTGTCCATCCTGGGCACGTCAACGTACCAGCCGCGGAGGTCCTTGCCGTTGAACAGACTGACCGACCGCTGTCGCGGCAGCGATTGGCAGGACAACGTCGCCGCAGCGGCAATGGCCACCAGCATCAGCTTCTTCATACTCTCGTCCCTCTTTCTGATCGATCGCTTGGGTTCCGTCGGCATCGCACCACGACGGCGCCGATGCCCGCCGGTAATGTATGCGATTCATCCACAGGATGAACAGCGTTTCCTTGCGATTCTGCCGGTCGAGGCGGGCCGCGCCGTTTTGCCCCAAGGTCCGAGAACTCCGGGATCTTTCCGGGCCCTCGTCCCTTTGTGCGGCGGACACCGGCATCCCGCCACCACTCCTCAAAAACCTCTACCGCTGATAGGGGTTCGTTTATGGGGCGGCCTGGACGCACCCGGCATCCCGGCGGATGCCGCTAAAGCACGATCGGCACCAGGCCGAAGGATACGCCAGGGGTTCTTGTCCCGCGACGAGAAGGGTCCTTTGAACGTGGAGTCATATGAGCCTGAGTCAACGACAACAACGGCTGCGTCTGCTCATCAAGAAGCTCAACCGAGAGCGGAAACGGCAGGCCAGCCAGATCGATATCCTCTGCAACGACCTCATCGGCGCCCAACGGGCCTTCGTCAAACGGCTCAACAGCGTGGGCTTTGCCGCGGCCTTCTACAAGTCCCTGCTGGGCGCCACGGACCTGCACAGTCTTCTCGTGCGCGCGGATCAAATGCTGCGAGACGAGTTGCCGGGGGCCGGTGTCACCTTCTTTCTGCGGCCGGCGGACGGGGGCCCACTGCGCGCGGTCACCATCCACGAGACGCTGACCGTCGAGGAACAGCCTCTGGAAGACTACTTCGGTCCCGAGCTGGTCGAGAACATCTACAAGTCGAACCGACAATGCTCCATGAATGATCTGTTCGGCATGGGCCTGCACGGCAATCTCTCGGAGTTGGGCAACCTCTCTCTGGCCACGCTGCCGCTGGCCAACCTGGGGCGTCCCCTTGGATTTCTGCTGCTCAGCAGGGCCATGCCCTCGGCCCTCACCGCAGAAGAGCTGCACAAGGTGGACCTGATCACCTGCGGCCTGTCGCACGCCATCGCCGCCTGTCGCCAGCCGCTTCACGCCAGCCAATGACATCCCGCCGGCCCCGATGAGCCTGCGATCGCTGCGCCACAACGGCCGGACAGGCTGTCGCACAGGCATGCCATCGCGACAGAAACACCGGTCTCCAAAGAATTTAATTGCGTTCCCTGTCGCCATCCCGCATAATGACCGCCGGTGTTTGTCAGACGAGTGGACCATGCCCTCGGGGCACGGCTGGGACTGCGTCGCTGAGAGGACATCGGGGAGGTTGGGTGGGGTTGTCGTGTCTCCGGAAAGTCGAGTGAGGTCGAGGAATTGGAGATCGCTGAAATGAACGAAGGCCCGGTCAACCAGAGTCATATGATCGAAACGACCGACTGCCTGGAAGCGGTAGGGGTCTTCCGAGGATGGAAGAACTTCTTCTTCCTGCTGGTGGTGATTTGCCTGCTGCTGACTCAGGCCTGCTTCTGGCTGGTCAATCTGAAGCTGGTCGAGATTCCCGCGGCGCCCGCCGAGCCGCTCACCACCCTGGAGGCGTTGAGCGCCGCGGCGGTGCAAACCGTGGCCGACGCCAACACGGCGTCGACGCCCGCCCCGACCGCAAACAAGAAGGTGCGACTGCCCTTCATCGAGAACCTGACCTGGAAACATATCAAACGTACGATCGAGCTGGTCAACGGTATCCTGATTCTCACCGCGGGGCTGTTCTGTCTGGCCATGTTCTTCAGCCTGATGGTGTCCCTCATCGGCCGGCTGGGCGGCATCAACCACATCGCCAGGGCGTTCTTCCTGTCTCTGATCATGTTCATCCTGATCGTGCCCTGGCAACAGTTGATCGCCTCCAGCGTCGTCGGCGTGGCATACACTCCCGCCGAACTGGTCAAGTGGATTTCCGACAAAGGCTCCGGCTTCCTGTACGCCGTCCTTTACTATCTGCGCTTCACCATATACTGGCTCCTCGTCCTGCTGCTGCTGATCATGTCCCAGGCGCGGAGCGCGCGATGGACCAAGGCGATCCTCCGCCGTCTTGAAATCATCTGATGCGCACCAGCACGCGTATGGCTTATGACGGCCATCGATGCCAATTCTGTGGGTCTGGTCCAGACCCGAGTTCTCCGTGTCGTCGAGTCGGACGCCCCCTTGCTGCTGGAATGCGGCAAGAAGCTCGGACCGATCGACGTAGCCTATGAAACCTATGGACAACTGAACGAGGCGGGGGACAACGCCATCCTCGTCTGCCATGCCCTCAGCGGCAGCGCCCATGCGGCGGGATACCACAGCCTCGACGACCGAAAGCCCGGCTGGTGGGAGGACATGATCGGGCCCGGAAAGGGCATTGACACGAACACGTACTTCGTGCTGTGCTCGAATTTCCTCGGCGGCTGCTCCGGGACCACAGGTCCCTCGTCGATCAATCCGCAAACCGGCCAGCCCTACGGACTGAGCTTCCCCATCATCACGATCGCCGACATGGTGCGGGTCCAGAAGCTGTTGCTCGACCGTCTGGGAATCAAACACCTGTTGGCGGTGATCGGCGGTTCGATCGGGGGCATGCAGGTCCTTCAGTGGTCGATCGCCTATCCGGACATGATGGACGCCGCCATCCCCATCGCTACAACGACGCACCTCGGCGCCCAGTCCATCGCGTTCGACGCCGTCGGCCGCAACGCCATCCTGGCCGACGCCAACTTCGCCGACGGCCAGTACTACGACAGATCGGTCCCGGGCCGGGGACTGGCGATTGCCCGCATGATCGGCCACATCACCTATCTGTCGGAAGAGGGCATGCGCCAGAAATTCGGCCGCGAGCTGCGCAGCGCCGACAAGTACAGCTACGACTTCAACTCGGAATTCTCCGTCGAGACCTACCTCGATTACCAGGGCCAGACGTTCGTCGACCGATTCGACGCCAACAGCTATCTGTACATCACCAAGGCCTCCGACTATTTCGACCTGACCCGAGATTACGGCTCTCTGGCCCGGGCCTTTGCCAACACGCGGGCCCGATTTCTCGTGGTCAGCTTCAGCAGCGACTGGTTGTTCACGCCGGGACAGTCCGAAGCCATCGTCGATGCCCTGGCCACCAACGGCAAGGATGTGAGCTTCTGCAATATCGAGTCATCCTACGGGCACGACGCCTTTCTGCTGGAGAACGAGACGCTCGGTGCGTTCGTACGTTGCTTCCTCGCCGCCACAAGCCGTCCCGAGCGCGTGGAAGTCGACGATCTCTGCTGCCGGGAGCGCAAACACCGCCGGGGTCAACACGAAGAGGCCCACCGCGTACGCGTGGACTATCAACTCGTCGAGTCGCTGATCGAGCCCGATGCGACGGTGCTGGACGTCGGCTGCGGCGACGGAGAGCTGCTGGCCCGGCTGCGGCATGACAAGCAAATCGACGGCCGCGGGATCGAGCTGGAGCAGGACCTCGTCCTGGGCTGCGTCTGCAAGAGACTGTCCATCATTCAATACGACATCGAACGGGGACTGGGCAGCTATGCGGACAAGAGCTTCGACTACGCCATCCTCTCGCAGACCATCCAGACCATTCGGGACCCGGAACGGGTGCTCCGGGACCTGCTGCGCGTCGGTCGCCGGGTCATCGTCAGCTTCCCCAACTTCGCCCACTGGCGCTCCCGGGTCCAGTTGCTGTGCCGAGGCAAGGCGCCGGTCACGCGTCACTTGCCATTCGGCTGGCACAATACCCCGAACATTCACTGCCTGTCGCTGAAGGACTTTGAAGAATTCTGCGAGCATCTGGGCGCCTGGATCGAGAGGCGGGTCCCGCTGGTCAAGACCCGTCCGAGCCCGGTCCGGGTATGGCCGAACCTGCTTGCCGAGCAGGTCATTTACGTGATCCGAAAAGATTAGGAGCGTCGTACAGGAGGGTTTCCATGGCCGAACTCGAACGCATAGGCATCTCGCTCGACAAGGACCTGCTGTCGGAGTTTGACGCGCTGATCGCCCGGCAGGGCTACCAGAGCCGCTCGGAGGCCGTCCGCGACCTGGTGCGGCAGCAGTTGAGCCAGGAGCGGCTCGGCGACCCGAAAACCGAAGCGGTTGCCGCGGTCTTCCTGGTCTACGACCATCATGCGACCAACCTCAGCGAGAAGCTGATTTCCATCCAGCACTCCCACCTGTTGCATGCGATCAGCTCGTTGCACGTGCACCTCGACGAGCACGATTGTCTGGAAATCATCGTCCTGCGGGGTCAGGTCGGTGAAATCAACCGGGTCGGCGAGAACATCCTGAGCATGAAGGGCGTCAAGCTCGGCCGGGTCAACATGGTCGCTGTGTAGAAATCCGCCCCTCCTGCAGCAAGAAGCAAAGACCAAGAGGAGAGAATCAAAATGGCGGAATCCACCTTCGGCGGACGACTTCCTCATTTTTGCCTCTTGCTGTTTGATCTTTGCTTTGGTTACCCCTTGACAGACGCTCGGGCCGTCTGCTCTAATACCGCCATCTCGGGCGATTAGCTCAGTTGGTTAGAGCGCACGGATCACACCCGTGAGGTCACTGGTTCGAGTCCAGTATCGCCCATTTCCCCCAAGTCCTTCCTCTGAAACAGGTTATAGCTCACATCCGACACGACGATCGGGTCGGTTCTGGCCTTCGAGCGCGCCCGTCGTGTCTGTCGTAATGCTGCGCTTCGCCGACGCCTGCGACTTGAGTTGTTGCTGCGCAGCTACTATAGTACCGACAGGTCCTTGGCACAGTGGAGGTCAGGCGCCGCAGCCGATGTCGGGCCCGGCGCCGTCAGGGCCACGCCTGCTTCGTGGAGAATTCGAGAGGATCGGGCATGTCTATGGAGAAGAGATATTCGCGTCGTCAATTCGTCAAAGGTATCGCCGGCGTCGCAGGGACCGCCGCCATTCCCTGGTTCCTTCCGTCGTCAGCGATGGGGGCGGCCGGCGCCGTCGCGCCGAGCAAGCGAATCGCAATGGGTTTCATCGGCCTCGGAACTCAGGGCACCGGCCTGATGCGGGCCTTCCTCGGCCAGAAAGACGTGCAGGCGGTGGCCGTCTGCGACGTCCTGGACAGCCAGCGTCAAAAAGCCAAGGCGATCGTCGATCAGCATTATGGCAACTCTGACTGCAAGACGTACAACGACTTTCGCGAGGTCTGCCGACGCAGCGACATCGACGCGGTCTGCATCGCGACGCCGGACCATTGGCACGTGCTCGTGTCGCTGGAGGCCGCACGCAACGGCAAGGACATGTACACCGAGAAGGCCCTGGGCTTAAGCGTGGCCTGGGACAAGGCCCTCCAGCAGGCCTGCCATACCTGCGGCACGGTCTTCCAGTGGGGAACGCAGCAGCGCTCCGACCGGAATTTCCGCTTCGGCTGCGAGCTGGTGCGCAACGGTCGGATCGGCAGACTGCACACGATCCAGGTCGGCGTGCCCTACGATTTCGCCTTTCCCAATCAACCGACGCAGCCGGTCCCGGAAGGTCTGGACTATGACCTGTGGCTGGGCCCGGCGCCCTGGGCACCTTATACGTATCAGCGCTGTCGTCCCTGGACGGAGAAGGAGAGCTACTCGATCTGGTATCACATCTCCGATTACTGCCTGGGCGGCATCGGGGGTTACTGGGGTGTCCACCACGTGGACATCGCGCAGTGGGGTCACGGCACCGACGACACCGGCCCGGTCGAGATCGAGGGCGCCGGCGTGTTTCCGGCCGATGGTCTGACGGACTGCGCCACCAGTTGGAAGGTCACGCACACCTACGCCGACGGCGTGAAGATGATCTACATGGATGAGGCGCAGTACAAGCACGGCGTAACCTTCCAGGGCACGGAAGGATGGGTGCACATCACGCGCGAGGGTCTCTGGGCCGAACCCGAGTCGCTGCTGACCTCAACCATCGGGCCGGATGAGATTCACCTGCCCGAAAGCAAGGGGCACCAGCGTGACTTCCTCGACGCGGTCAAGACGCGCGGCCGCACGATCTGTCCCATCGACGTCGCGGTTCGCACGGACACAATCTGCCACCTGACCGACATCTGCACGCGTCTGGGCCGCAAGCTGCGATGGGACCCCGTCAAAGAGGACTTCGTCGATGACCCGCAGGCCAGCCGGATGCTGAATCGGCCCATGAGAAGCCCCTGGCATCTGTAGAAGCAAACTTCCACCGACCATTCAGGAGACACGCCAGATGACCGAGAAGACCGCCCGGCAGGGCAAATACGAAATCGGAAACTCGAAATCCGAAACAAGCACGAACGGCGCAAAGGCTCCAAATCCCAAACGGACGCCGCCTGCTTCCGACAGCGTTTCGGTCTTCGGGATTTCGTGCTTGGGATTTTTTTCGGATTTTGTGCTTCGGGCTTGGGGTTCCTTCCTGCTTTTGTCGTGCGTGGCCAATCTGTCCGTTGCGGCCGAACCGGCCGCGGCCAAGGCTCCGCTGTGCGTCGGGTGGTCCACCGTCGATATCACACCCGACAGACCCGTTGCGCTGGTCGGGCAACTGCACAAACGCATCTCGCAGCGGGTCCTCGATCCGCTGACGGCGACCGCGCTGGCCCTCGAAACGAAGGGCCCCGAGGGCCGGTCCGAACAGGCCATCCTCGTCTCCTGCGACGTGCTTTATATCCGCAAATCCACGCTGGACAGGGCAAGAGACCTCCTCAAGGCGAAACTGCCGGACTTCGACGCGGACAAGCTGGCCCTCAACGCCACGCACACGCACACCGGCCCGGGCTTCGCAGACGAGGACTTCGGCGACCTTTACGATGTGAGCGAGGACGATGGAGTGATGAAGGCGTCCGAGTACGGGGCGTTCTTCGCGGAGAAAGTCGCGCAGGTCGCGGCCGAGGCATGGCAGAAGCGTAAGCCGGCCGGCATGAGCTGGGGACTGGGCCATGCGGTGGTGGGGATGAACCGGCGCGCTCGGTACTTCGACGGCTCGGCGGTCATGTACGGCGCCACCAACCGGCCGGACTTTTCCGGTATCGAAGGATACGAGGACCACGGGGTGGAGATGCTGTTCTTCTGGGACGCCAATCGCAAACTGACGGGGGTCGTGATCAACATCGCCTGTACCTCGCAGGAGACCGAAGGCCTGAGCGAAGTCTCCGCCGACTTCTGGCACGATGTGCGTCAGGAACTTCACAGGAAGATCGCGCCGGACCTGTTCGTGCTGCCTCAGTGTGCCGCGGCGGGCGATCAGTCTCCGCACCTGCTGTTTCGCTCGCGTGCCGAGCAGATCATGATCGAGCAGCGGGGCCTGTCCCGGCGCCAGGAGATCGCCCGGCGGATCGTCAGCGCCGTCCAGGATGTGCTGCCCCTGGTGCAGCGGAGCATCGAAACCGAGGTTGTTTTCAAACATGTTGTCGCGCGGGTGGATCTTCCGCCGGCCAGCTCTGTCAACGCACCGTTCTACACAACCGACACGATCGCCCCGGTCGAGCTGCACGTGCTGCGGCTGGGTGAGGTCGCGATGGCAACGAATCCGTTCGAGCTGTACCTCGACTACGGAATCCGCATGAAGGCCCGAAGTCCGGCGACGCTGACCCTGCTGGTCCAGTTGTCGTGCCAGCACTGCGGCTATCTCCCGACGGAAAAGGCGGTCCAGGGCGGAGGCTACAGTGCCGACAAGTTCGTCGTGGGACCCGAAGGGGGCCAGGCGCTCGTGGACGAGACCGTCCGGCAGCTCGAGACGCTCTGGCAATAGGAGTACGTGCGCGGCACACTGGAAATCGCCGGTCGAGAGCCGTAGAATGGATCTCGCGTTCGATACAAGGTCAGTGGAACAGCATTCTCGTATGGAGGCTCGATCATGGCCAATCGCCATAGCAGTCTGTCGTCCAATCCATCGCCGATGAGTCGGCGCGAGATGATGTCGATGTCCCTCGGAACCGCCCTCGCCCTGGGCGCGACGGGGCTGACGCCGCACCACGCCGCAGGCGCCGTGGTCCAGCCCGGCAAGCCGGCACGCAAACCCATCTTTAAGTCTCTCAAGTTCGGCATGATCGAGGGCGACATGTCCATTCTCGACAAGTTCAAGCTGGTCCAGGACCTGGGCTACGACGGGGTGGAGCTGGATTCGCCCGGCGGACAGGATAAGGAACAGTGCCTGGAGGCCAGCAAGAAGACCGGCCTGCCCATCCATGGTGTGGTCGATTCGAGACACTGGTCCGTGCGCGCCACCGAGGCCGACCCCAAGCGCCGCCAGGAATGCCTCAACGACCTGCTGACCGCGATCAAGGAATCCCACTATTGTGGCGGCTCGACCGTCCTGTTCGTGCCGGGCCACGGCAACGACGGTCCCGAGAGCGAGATCGTCCCGCGATCGCTCGACGTGATCGGCCAGGCGCTGCCGACGGCCGCCAGGCTGGGGATTCGCATCCTCATCGAGAACGTGTGGAACCGGATGTTCTACGACCACGACGGCCCGCCGGAGCAGGGAGCCGAACGCTACGCCGCCTTCATCGACGCCTGCCGCAGTCCCTGGGTGGGCGCGTACTACGACATCGGCAACCACCACAAATATGGCCGGCCCGAGCAGTGGATTCGCACCCTCGGCACCCGGATCGTCAAGCTCGACGTCAAGGGCTACAGCCGCGAAAAGAACAACTGGTGCGAGATCGGCGACGGCACGATCGATTGGCCCGCGGTCCGCGAGGCGCTCGACGAGGTCGGCTTCACCGGCTGGTGCACCGCAGAAGTCGGCGGCGGAGGCCGCGAGCGATTGGCCGACATTCTCGCGCGAATGAACCGCGTGCTGCCGAATTGAGAGATGGTGTGCTGTGCACACCCTACCCCTACTGCTGTCGGGCCAGCTCCAGCGCCCGGGTCGTGATGAAGTACTTGGCCTTCATGAAATCGACCTCCCAGGGAGGCAGGCTGCCCTGGGCCAGGTAGTCGAGGTACTGTTCCATGACGAGGCGGAAGTGGGCCTCGTGGCCGATGAGCTGCTCGGCCGGGATGACGACATGCCAGCCGCGTCGGTCGGACTTCAGCGATAGGCCGGGATACTCGCCTTGAAGCCGCTCGATGGCGGCGCGCAACGCCCGTTCCAACCGGCCAAGGTCCGCACCGGGAGCCGGCTCCACGTAGAGCTGGGGCTGGTAGTTCTGCTCGGCGCCCTGGCGGATGATCACATGCGCCCGGCTGCCCCGCACGAGCGAATAGTGCGTGTCACCGGTCCCGTCCGGCGCCTCGAACGCCCACGTCACCGCAAGCCTGGTGTGCACACCCTTGACGGTATACACCGCCTCGCCGTTGCAGTAATAAGGTAGCACGCCCTCGTCATCAAGCCGGCTCTGAAGATACTCCGGAAACTCGGCGGCTCCGGTAACCTTCTCGTACTGCGCGCGGGTGATCCGCGTCGGCCAGTGCCTGGCGCGAAGCACTGCAACGTCGGTTCGATAGTCGATCCTCTGCTCGGGAAAGCACGTCCACAGCATCAGATCAATCAGATGGGTGGTGACATCGACGAGGCCCTCGCCCTGCTGGGCGATGTCGAAGTACCAGGTGGGCCGGCGGATGGGTTGGCCTGAGACGTACTTGAAGAAATGGTGCACGCTCTCCTTGACGATCGCGGGATCGTCCGGCGTTCCTTTTTCGAGCTCACCGAAGACCTCCGTGTCGAGCACGAGCCGCTTTTGCAGGATGCACAGCCGGTTGAAACGCTCGGTCATGATGTCGTAGAGCAGCAGTCCCCTCCGCTGCGCCTCATCGAAGGCCCACTCCAGTTCGGCGAATCCCGCCGCATCGATGCACATCGGCTTGTCGGCAAAGACGTTCAGGCCTGCGTCGATCGCGGCGGTGATGTATTCGGCCTTCCGGCGGTTGTTGCCAGACAGGACGACGATCCCCCGGAGGCGAGACGCCTTGTCGGCCTGCATCTTTTCGAGGTAGTCGGCGCCAACATAGACCTGCTGCTTCCAACTGGTAGGCTCATCCGGGCGGCGGTTGAAGTCTTCGATCCGCCCGAGGTATTCCTGCACCTCCGGACCATCGGGAGCATAGACGTGGACGGTCGGGTCGATCTGCTTGTACATCGTCTTCTGGACAAGGGCGGCATGGTAGTGCCCGGGATCGAGCACGATCAGCCGGACGGACGAGGTATGCCACACCCCGGTGCGCCTGCCCGCCGTCGCACACGACAGCGGAGCCACCAGCAGAAACACACCCACAACGGTCAGCGTCACCGTTCGCACCATACGCGGTCCTTTATTACAGTGCCACAAATCCGGCCCGCCGGAGTCTACCGACGAAGGTTGACTTCGTAAAGGTCCGGGCTGCCGGCTGGCGAATTCATTGCTTGCGGGGCCGGCCCGGGCGGTGGTATCATGTCGGCATTGGCGTTCATGAAGGAGACTGCGATGAATGCAAAGGGTGCACACGCCTCACGTCGTAGCGCCGGGACTTGGCGCGGTCGAATTCTCCCATTCGTGCTGGCGGTCCTCGTCTGCGTCTTGGCGGTCTGGAGCGCGCCCGCCGGGGCAGCGAGCGCGGACCCGTGGCAGGCGGGCGTGGCGACCGCCGTCATCACGCCGGACCAGCCCATGTGGATGGCCGGCTACGCCGCCCGCACGAAACCCGCCGAAGGCAAGGTCCACGACCTGCACGCCAAGGCGCTGGTCTTGCAGGACGCCCAGGGCCATCGACTGGCTATCGTCACGGTGGACCTGCTCGGCATCGACCGCACGATGCGCGACTGGATCGCCGGCCAAGTCGAGCAGCGATACCGCCTCGCGCCGAAGGACCTGCTGATCAACGCATCGCACACGCATTCGGGGCCGGTGATCCGCGAGAGCGCGTACTCGATCTACGGCCATTCGTTCTACGACCTGACGCCGGAACAGCTCGTGCAATCCGACGCCTACAGCGATCAGTTACAGGAGACAATCGCCACGCTCGTCGGCCAGGCCATCGAGAAGCTGGCCCCTGCCCGGCTGTCCTACACACACGCCCGCGCGGGTTTCGCCATGAACCGTCGGCAGAACCCCGGGCAGGGCTGGCGCATCAGTCCCAACCCCGACGGTCCGGTCGACCACGATGTTCCGGTGCTGCGCGTCGATGACGCCGAGGGAAAGGCGCGAGCGATCGTGTTCGGATACGCCTGTCACGCCACGACGCTGAGCTTCTACGACTACTGCGGCGACTATCCCGGCTTCGCGCAGGAATACGTCGAGCAACGGTTTCCGGGCGCGACCGCTCTGTTCCTCGCCGGCTGCGGAGGCGATCAGAACCCTTATCCGCGCACGCCGGATCGCGCGCTGGACCTGTGCCGCGAGCATGGCCACGCGCTGGCCAACGCCGTCGAGGCGGCGCTTCAGGGCGTGCCCAAGCCGGTCCGCGGCCCGCTGCGAACCGCGCTGGAGGACGTGACGCTGGACTTCGCCGAGCCGCCCGGCAAGGAAACGCTCGAACAGCAGGCCAAGTCCGACAACAAATATGAGAAGCTGCACGCCGAGTTCCTGCTCGCTCAATTGCAGCACGAAGGCAAGATTCCCGCGACCTACACGTACCCGGTGCAGGTGATCCGGTTCGGCGACGACTTGCTGATGGTGGCGCTGGCGGGCGAGGTGGTCGTCGATTACTCGCTGCGTCTGAAGCGCGAACTGACGGACACGCCGCTCTGGGTCGCGGGCTACTCGAACGATGTCTTCGGCTACGTGCCCTCGGCCCGCATCGTCCACGAGGGCGGCTACGAAGGGGGCGGCGCCATGCTCTACACCCCCCTGCCGGGCCCGTTCCAACCCTCGGTCGAGGAAGTGGTCGTGGCCAAGGTCCACGAACTGGTGTATCGCGTGAAAACGCAACCATGAAAAGGATGGAGGCTTGAACATGAAACACCTGCACTGCGTCGTATCGTTGGTTATGTGTCTTTCTCTGCACGTGGCTCCGGCGCGGGCGGCCTTGGTCGCCCGAATTCACGACTCGGGCTTCCCGCTGGCGCACGACACCTACAACGGGATCGGCGCCGCCAGCGACGGTCGGATCTACTACGTGTTGAGCTCGCAGTCCTACGAAGTCGGCGCGCAGATGTACTGCTACGACCCGGCCAGCGACAAGATCCAGCACCTGGGCGACGTGACCGAGGCCTGCGGCGAGAAGGACGCGCGGACCATCGTCCAGGGCAAGTCGCACGTGCCGCTGATGGAGCGGGACGGCAAGCTCTACTTCTCGACGCACGTGGGCTACTACAGCA
The DNA here is from genome assembly GCA_035448545.1 of Sedimentisphaerales bacterium. Classification (GTDB taxonomy): domain Bacteria; phylum Planctomycetota; class Phycisphaerae; order Sedimentisphaerales; family Anaerobacaceae; genus Anaerobaca. The sequence goes on from DAOTJE010000023.1 coordinate 62,229, forward strand.
TCGTGGACGGCATGGAGAAGATCGGCATCCCGCCGGAAGGCTGGAAACCCTATCCCGGCGGTCACTTCCTCGCCTATGACATGACGACGAAGAAGTTCGAAGACCTGGCCAAGGCGCCTCGTGGCGAGGGGATCCTCACCACCACGCTCGACGCCAAACGCGGGCGGCTCTACGGCCTGACCTGGCCCAGCGGCCACTTCCTGCGTTACGATCTGACGACACGCGGCCTGAAAGACTTCGGACCCGTCTCGCGCGAAGGCGAGAACGGCACGGGCGAGCAGTACCGCACGCTGTGCCGCTCGTTCGTGGTCGATCCGCACGACGGCAGCGTCTACTACACCGTCGGCGACGGCGACATCTTCCGCTACCGTTACGACCGCGATGCGATCGAGCGGGTGGTCGGCGACGACATGCGAAAGGACTACTTCGGGCTCTACGACCCGACTTCGGCAGGCCACATGGCATACAACTGGCGGCAGACGGTCTGGTACGAGCCGGAGCGGGTGGTGTACGGCGTACACGGCAACTCCGGATACCTGTTTCGCTTCGATCCGCGCGTGCCGGAGGTGCAGATCGTCGATCGCATCACCTCCCGGCCCTCGCAGCGAAGCGGGATGTTCGACCAGTTCAGCTACGGCTATCTTGGTTTCACCCTCGGACCCGACGGCAGGACGTTGTACTACCTGACCGGCGGCCCGATCTATGTCGACGGCAAACGCCTGACCGGCAAGGCCAAGACCGCCATGGGCGAATCCAAGGGGCTCGAGAACCTCCACCTGATTACGTACGACATTCCCGCTCGCCAATACACCGATCACGGCCCGATCTTCTACGAAGACGGACGACGGCCCTACTACGTCAACTCGATTGCGGTCGGCAAGGACGGCACTGTCTATACGCTGGCCCGAGTCAACGAAGCCAATCCTCCGAAAACCGATCTGATCAGCATCCGCAAGTGAAAGGGCGACAGATGAACACGCGACGTATGACCCGACGACAATTCGTGAGCCAGGCCTCGACCGGCACGCTGGCGGCGCTGACCCTCGGCAGCCTTCCCGCCTACGGAAACCTGACCAACAAGGCCACGAAACTGGCCATCCAGGGCGGCACGCCCGTACGCACCAAGGCCTGGCCTTCCTGGCCCATCTGGGACCGGGCCGCCGAGGAACGTGTGCTGGCGATCCTGCGCAGCGGAAACTGGTACCGTGGACAGGGCCAGACCGTCACCGAATTCGAGGGCAAGTACGCCCAACTGCTCGGCGTCAAACGCTGCACCTGCACCGTCAACGGGACCAACGCCCTGCTGACGGCACTGCACGCGCTGGATGTGGGCGTGGGCGACGAGGTGATCGTCTCGCCGTACACGTTCATCGCGACCTACAACGTGGTGCTCAACTCCACTGCGTTGCCGGTCTTCGCGGATACCGACCCCGAGACGTTCCAGATCAACCCCGACAAGATTGAGGAGCGCATCACCGAGCGGACCCGCGCCATCCTGCCGGTCCACATCCTCGGCATCCCGGCCGATATGGACCGGATCATGGCCATCGCCAAAAAGCACAACCTCGTGGTGATCGAGGACGCCTGCCAGGCGTGGCTGGCCCAGTATCGCGGCAAGTGCTGCGGGACGATCGGCGACCTGGGCTGCTTCAGCTTCCAGAACTCCAAGCACCTGCCCTGCGGCGAGGGCGGCGCGGTGGTGGGCAACGACGAGGCGCTGATGGACCGGATTCACTCGTTCCACAACTGCGGCCGGCCGTACGGCAGCGTCAAGGGCGCCACCGGCTATCCTATCATGGGGACCAATCGAAGAATGACCGAGTACCAGGCGGCCATCCTGCTCAACCAGATGCAGCGGCTCGAAGCCGACACGCAGCGGCGCTGGGCCAACGGCCAGTACCTGACCAGCCAGATCAAGGACATCCCGGGGATCATCCCCTGCAAGCTGTACGAAGGCACCACACGGGCGGTGTACCACCTGTATCCGTTCCGCTACAAGAAGGAGTACTTCAACAATGCGCCGCGGGCCAAGTTCATGGCGGCGTTGAGCGCCGAGGGAGTGCCGTGCTCGGGCGGATACGGCCCGCAGTACCGCGACGAACTGATCGAGGACGCCCTGACCTCCAAGAACTTCACGCGCAGCTTCCCCAGGGAGCGACTCGACCAGTACCGCAAAGAGCTGAATTACCCCGGCAACGATCAGCTCTGCCAAGAGGCCGTCTGGCTCAGCCAGAACATGCTGCTGACCGAAAAATCCGACATGGACGACATCGCCAACGCCATCCGCAAAATCTACGACAACCGCGACAAACTCGCATAAGCCGCACGCGACGTAGAAGCGTAGAAGCGTACATGCGCAGATACGTGCATGGGTAAATGTAAGGTGTGCCCCGCACACCGATACCTTATGGTGCCCGGGATGCACCTTGCGCTTTGCGGAGAGACCCGTAGGGTATGCATCGCACACCGAATTCGCTCATGAGGACTGCTGGTTTCGTTGCCATCGGCCTTGTGCTGTCAAGCATCGCAGGGTGCCGGCGAATTGAAGGGAGGACTCAGCAGCCGCTTTCTGACGAGGAGCTCGCTTTAAGACTGGAAGAGACCTTCCATGATCCGGACAGAACGCGCGGGCACAACTATCCGCCGCCACCCGATCTATCGGGTTGCACACGGATCGAAATCACATCTATTCCGTCAATATGGAGAAGAGAGGGGCTGTTCCCGTCGGTTCTCGACCCGAATGAGACGGAGTATGTGGAATCCCTTCACACTATCGTGGTCGATGACCCAAATCCGATACAGTTGGATGACTTCGCGCCTCGTCTCGCTTCCTTGCGTCTGCGGTCGCGTTGTGCGCGGACCCTGTATCGAACGGGTGTAGAATTTGCTTCGATGGCGGATGCGAGGGATGCCTGGCCGGCGCCGGATGAGTGGGCCGATAGGATCCTTCAGCGGCGTATCGCCGAGCGAGGGACAGATGATCCGCGAGCGGTGGAGTACATTGCCGAGCAATTCGTGTGCCCCAGTGCGGGCGATGGAAGGTGCCACTACGCGATGAACCCCGACTGTGAGCCGAATTCCCCGGCGGATATGGTGCTGCTGTTCGAAACGAAGGCGGGGTGGAACCAGCACGGCGGGCCGGAGTTGTTCACGTTCGACAACCACGACCCCAAGGGCGGCTGCGTCCTGCTCAACGACGGCACCGTCAAGTTCATCCGCACCGAGGAAGAGCTGCACGCCCTCCGCTGGAAGTAGATTCCGAAAGCAACGCCACACGACCACAACTGCGTCATTCCGAGTCTCGATGCACATCGGGATCGAGGAATCTACTTGCAGACCGGAAGCGCGCCTTGTCTATGGCCAGACCCCTCGACTTCACTTCGTTCCGCTCGGGGTGACAAACAGGAGGCAGTTCGTAGGGTCCGGCTCAGGCGGATTACACACCAATTCGATCTCGCGAGGAGGAAGGTGTGCGGTGCACACCCTACCTGTCACGCATCTACGCATCTACCCTTCTACGCGTCTACGCGCTGGCGGGTCAGGGTTGGATTTCGGCCAGCAGGGCCAGGGCGCGGGTGATGACGGCTTCGCCGGCACCGGGGGCGAGGTGGGTTCCTCGGACCGGTTCGTAGGCGCCTTCGGTGTAGGCTTCGGCGTGGCAGACGTACCCGATCGAGTCGTTGGTCATGCTGGTGACGAAGAGCTTGTCGATGCCGGCCTTGTCCCTGATCGCCAGGCCGACCTCGACGAGGATTTCGCCCGGCAGGCCGAGGATGTACACATCGCCCAGCCGCAGCACCTGAATCTCGGTGGTGATCTCCTGCGGCGGAGTGTCCTTGGTGGCCAGCGTCAGCGCGCAGCGGCGCGCAGCGAGCGTGACGTCGTCGGTCGTGGCAACGAGCTGGAGACGGCGCAGGACTTCGGCGCCCAGGGCCTTGCCGATCTGCTCGCAGGGCCCGACGTCCCGGCGGATCGGCACCGTGTCGCCCGCCAGACCCAGCGTGAAGAGACTGATGCCGCCTTCGGCCTGCTCGACCACGCGCATCGCCCGCGCGGGATAGTCGGCGGAGATCGTCGTGCTGCGATGCGGATACACGCAGACGGGATGACAGCCGAAAGCGAAGAGCGAGCCAATGATCCGCCCGTTGGGGTCCTCAACCCGCAGCACAGACACCGCCGGATCGATCGGGCCGAAGGTCAGGTCCGCCTGCTCGGGCGGCATCGTGAACGTCACGCGCGTGCGGCCGTCGGCACCGACCTCGATTCTGCGCGTCGCCGTGATCTCCGGCGGCAGCGTGAACGCCATCTGCACCTGACCATCGGGCCGCCTCGGCCGGCGATTGTACTGAACTTCAGGCAATTCGCCCCTCGCCGCGCCGATCCTGGCACCCTGCATGTCGCGATGCGCCATCTGCACAGCGCTGGCCAGTCTGCCGACGACCGTGTGAACGTAGGCCTGGTCGATGTCCTCCGGCGCGATGCGGCTTTCGAGCGGCAGCTTGGCATTGGTGAAGATGTCCGGACCGGAATGCGTGTGCGTGGCGCAGACCATCACATTCTGCTCGGGGATGCCCACCCGCTCGGCGACCAGCGCGCGGACAGGGTTGGTGATCTCCTCGAGCGGCGAATACAGCAGATCGACCGAGACGATGGCGACCGTGTTGGCGCCGTCGCACAGGACCAAAGCCCGGCCGTACAGCTCATCCAGCACCGAATCGCTGGGCTTGCCCTGCGAGCCGATCAGCTTCAGGCCCAGCGGAGGCGTGATGTCCACCTTCGCACAGCCGGCTCGCAACGCCGCCCGGCCCGTCACACACGCACACAACCCGACCATCACAGCCAGTGCCAGTCTCAGCGTCAGATGCGTTTTCATCGTCGAACTCCCCTTTCTGAACAATCCCGGCGCGCCGGGATCGAGCCATTCTAACCGACCCGAATCGACGAGGCCAGTCCGATGGCGCGCCATCCCCAAGCTGCGCTTGAGGCTGCCGCTCGCCATACCCAACAGGACCACAAACATACGTGAACCACGACTCTGTCATTCCGAGCGCCGTCGAGGAATCTCGCCAGGAATCAGACGCGTACCCGATCTGTGGCCAGACCCCTCGACTGCACTTCGTTGCGCTCGGGGTGACAAAGGCGGGAGAAACAGCCCGGCCGAAAGGGGCCCCGTTCCCGCAATCGCCCCGACAGATTTCGGATTGGGGATTGCGGATTTCGGATTCTCCCACCACCGCCCCTCCGCAATCCGCAATCGCCAATCCGCGATTCGTTGCGGGCGGGCTGAAATACTCGTTGCGGTCGGGCAGGCGAAGGGGTATAAAGGAGGTCACGATGCAAGCGGGCGTTTCGGAACTGAAAGGGTCTGGCAATGGCACGCAGCGATCTGACGAGGCGACAATTCATCGCGGCCGCATCGGCCGGCTCCCTGGCGGCGGTCACGTCGGGGAAGATTCCCGCCTATGGCAACCTCACAAACAAGGCGAGCAAGCTGGCGATCCTCGGCGGCGAGCCGGTCCGCAAGAACAAGGCCTGGCCCGAGTGGCCCTACTGGGACGACGAGGTGATCGACTCATTGATGAAGACCGCCAAGAGCCGCATCTGGTGCCGCATCCAGTCGGCCTCGGGCACCGTGCCCACCTTCGAGGCCGAATACGCCAAGCTGACGGGGGCGCGCTTCTGCGTCGCCACCGGCTCGGGCACGCAGGCGCTGCACACGTGCGTCGAGGCGATGGGCATCGGCCCGGGGGACGAGGTCATCACGTCACCCTATACCGACCCCGGCACGATCGCGTCGATCCTCTCGGCGCGAGCCTTGCCCGTGATGGCGGACCTCGACCCGGCGTCGTACCAGCTCGACCCCGACGAAGTGGAGCGGCGGATTACCGAGAACACCAGGGCGATCATGCCGGTGCACATGATGGGCCAGCCGGCGGACATGCGGCGGATCATGGCCATCGCCAGGAAGCATAACCTCCGGGTGATCGAGGACGCCTGCCAGGCGCACCTCGCCCGGTTCGACGGCAAGACGCTCGGCACGATCGGCGACGTGGGCTGCTTCAGTTTCCAGTCCAGCAAGACCATTGCCTGCGGGGAAGGCGGCGCCGTCATTGGCAGCGACGCGGACCTGATGGATCGCTGCTACACGGTGCATAACCACGGGACGTCGAAGCGTGGGCTGACCGAGACGATCGGCCCGAAGTACCGGATGAACGAGTTCGAGGCGGCGGTCCTGCTGGGCCAGCTCTCCGGCGCGATGGAACGGTTCGAACGGCGCAACCGGAACGCCGCCTACCTCACCAGCCGCCTCAAGGATATACCGGGCGTCACGCCGCAGAAGCTCTACGAAGGCACCGAGAGCGGCTCGTTCTACCTCTACACCATGTCGTACCACAAGGAGCTTTTCAACAACGTGCCCCGCGAGACGTTCCTCAAAGCGCTGGCCGCCGAGGGCGTCAGCTTGAGTCCCTACATCGCCAGGGGACTGCACCGCGAGCCGTGGATCGACCACATCCTCGATTCGAAGGTCTATCAGAAAATGTACTCGGCCCAGCGGCTGCGCGAGTACCGCGAGCAGTGCGCCTGCCCCAAGTGCGACCAGGTCTGCGAGGAAATGGTGATGCTCTGGGCCTCGGGCCCCCTGCTCGGCACACCCCAGGACATGGCCGATATCGCCGATGCCATAGAGAAAATCTGGGTCCATCGCGACCAGCTCACGCAGGTGTAGAACGTGGGCGAAGGAGCATGAAAATGGCGAAAACCGGGCCCGTGGCCCCTTACGACGCCCTTCCAAACGCCCGAAAATCTATTTCTTGACGCCAAACGGGGCCGTATCTATAATAAGAACGTTGTCGGTCATTCCGAAAAGTCCGGTCCGGAGGCCGGAACAAGGACAATGGTAGTTCTCGGCACCCTCGGAGGGGTAGAGAGCTGCGTGAGGAGTTCAGCCGGATCATGCTCTGTGGCCACGTCGCGCAGTTATGCAGCAACCCCGCAGGATCACGTCGCGCCACCGCTCTGATCTCGAACCACATGACGACATGCGGGAGTCCTTCTGCCGATACGCTCCGGGCGGAGCTTCGCTATCGGAAAGGAGGTGTTTTCTCGACACAGCGTGGGTGAACGAAGTCGGTCGTTGC
>DAOTJE010000024.1:0-69299 GCA_035448545.1 Sedimentisphaerales bacterium
CATCGGCCAATTCAATCCTTTACGATTACCCCCTATCGACTTTGCGTTTGCCCTGCATCCTCATCGACATGGAGGGCAACGTCATCAACGCATGGCCGCTGACGAGCACGCCGGCGAAGATCCTGCCCGGAGGGTACATTATCGGCCAGGCGGGCGAACTGGGTGCGGGGGGCGGGCTGGCCTGTCCGCTGGTCCAACTGGACTGGAATGGGAAGAAGATGTGGGAATGGAAAGGTCGTCCCCGCTCTCCCGGAGCAGAAGAACTGTCTGGCTGCCACCACGATTTCCAACGGGAGGGCAGCCCTTGCGGCTACTACGCTCCGGGACTCGAACCGATGGCCACCGGCGGCAAGACGCTGATCCTGTCCAACTACCTTCCGCCCGTCGAGCAGACCAAACACATCAGCAAGCATCTTCTTCTCGACGATGTGCTGTATGAAGTCGATTGGGAAGGAAACCTCATCTGGCAGTGGTATGCTTGGGAGCACTTCGACCAGATGGGGTTCTGCCCGGCCGGTCGGCAGGCGGTCTACGAGACCTTCGCCGGCTTTGATCCCAACGGCGGCTCGGACTACCATCACTTCAACGCCGCCTCCTACCTCGGGCCCAACAAGTGGTACGACGCCGGCGATCTGCGCTTCCACCCGGACAATGTGATCTTCGATGCCCGCAGCAGCAACATCCTGGGCATCATCGCCCGGCACGACCATCCCGAGGGCCTGTGGGCATCCGGCGACATCGTCTGGAGAGTGGGGCCGAACTACACCTACGGGAATCCCGAGCACAAGCTCGGGCAGATCATCGGGCAGCACCACGTTCACATGATCCCGCAGGGTCTGCCGGGTGCCGGGAACATCCTGCTGTACGACAATGGCGGCAATGCCGGCTACGGCCCGCTGGCGCCCGGCCTGTCCCCGGTGGCCAACAACCGGCTCCGCGAGTACTCCCGCATTCTCGAATTCGATCCGGTCACCCTGGACGTCGTCTGGGAGTATGCCAATCCACAGGCACGGTATGACGAGCAGGGAAATTGCATCGAAGCGAGCTTCTTCAGTCCGTTTATCAGCGGGGCCCAGCGCCTGGCCAACGGCAATACCCTGATCTGCCAGGGAAGCAACGGGCGGATCTTCGAAGTGACGGCGGACAAGGAGATCGTCTGGGAATACGTCACGCCTCACCTGGGTCCGGTCGACCCGGAGGCGGGCCGATTTGGCAGCACCAATGTGTATCGGGCCTATCGGATCCCGCGCAGTTGGATTCCGGAATGACGGCCCTCCACAGTCACTCGTTCATTGTCGCCAGATCGAAGGGATATCCCGGCTGCCTCACGCGGGCCGGGATATCCCGATGTTGGCTTCTGTCACAATGATCACGTTTGTGGCCTGTGCAACAGTGGACGCGGCGAGAAAGGAAAGGATTATGGCACGCAAGGTCTTCATTCTCAGCATCTTGGTGTGGGTCCTGGGCGGGGTCTGTGTCCAGAGGGTGGAGGCGGCGCTTCCGGCCAACTTCCCGGCGATTACGGCGCACGTGTACGACGCCGATGCCATTGGCGAGGGATATGTTTATGTGACGGTGTCCGGCAAGGTCGAAGGGGTCGGCTTCTACCTCATGATTCTCAACAACGACGGCGTGCCTGTCTGGTACAAGGAACTGCCGCACGAGTGCGCCTTTGATTTCAAGATGCAACCGAACGGATTGCTGACCTACGCGCAACTCCTGGAACGTCATTCTTACGCCGACGGAGGCAATGCCGTTCACGTGGTGATGAACAAGGACTTCGCCGAGGTCGACACCTTCCAGATGGCCAACGGGTACGTCGCCGACGCCCACGACTTCCACTGGCTTTCCAATGGCCACGCGCTGCTGTTCGGTTACTACCTGACGGAGGTGGAGCTGAGCGAAGCAGCCCTGGGTGGCTGCTCCAACGCGGTCGTCTCCGGCGCGGTCGTCCAGGAACTGAATGCGGATCGTGAGGTGGTGTTCGAATGGCGCACGTGGGATCACTACGATCTCGGCAGCCACACCTGCGATGGGGAGGATGCCGAGTCTATCGTCTGTGAGTTTCCTTTGAACACCCTCGGCATGGACGTCGACGGCCACCTTCTGATCGCCACGCCCGACTGGGTCAAGAAGATCAGCCGGCAGACCGGCCAAATCCTCTGGCACCTCGGAGGCGATGAGAATGAGTTCACTCTTGTCGGGGTGGATGCGGAGGAAGCGGTCGGGCACTTCGGCCCAAGTGCGTTGCATCGTCTGGACAACGGCAACGTCCTCACCTACGACAGCAGCGACGGCATGGGGACCTGCTCGTCGCAGGTCCATGAGTACCGACTGGACGAAGAGAACCGGATCGCCGAACACGTGTGGTCGTACGTTCCGGATCCTCCGGTCCTTGCCCGGCACGGAGGCAACGCTCAGCGCCTGGCCAACGGCAACACCTTCATTGGCTGGGGTGGTGACGGCGACAACCATGGTCCGGTCTGCACGGAAGTCACACCCGAAGGGCAGAAGGTCTTCGAGCTGTTCTTCGACGATCCGGCGGTCGAGAGTTATCGCGCCTTCCGTTTTCCTCTGCCGGCGGACATCACCGGGGTGGGCGTTACGAAGCAGTACGTCGGCATCGGGGACAACGAGTTCAAACGGGGTGGTGTCGATACAGGTGTCACGATTCGGATCCACAGCTATACCGGCACCGGCTACAACGTTATGGGCGTCGTGCGGACTCCGTTGGCTCCGCTTTATCCGACCTTCGAGGGCCCGGCTCCGCAAGTCGTTCCTGTGCGGCTGCAGGTCGGCGCCAACGGGATCAATACCATCAACGCCCGCCTTCTCCTGTGCGCCAAGAGCTTTCATCTGACAGAGCCCGAAACGTACACCGTCTACTGGCGCAACCCGAAAGAGGCAAGACCGTTCTTGGCTCTGCCGACTTCGTATGACCCGGCCGCTGGCACGTTCTGCGCCGACATGATGGAGTTCGGCGAGTTCATCCTCGGCAAGCCCGACCTCGAACTGGCGGCGTCGGCAAAGGTGAATCGCTCGGACCTCTAAAGCAATCGTCGATCCATCCGTCCCTGTGATTGCAGCGCTTCGGTTCAGGGGACTGGCCGCGCGGTCGGTACGAATCGCACATTTGAGATCCGCCATGGACACTTGCAAAGAAGCAAAGAGTTCGCCTCTCGGAAGGGACAGCGTTCGGATGGCAGAGCGGATGAGCCCGATTGTCCCTTCAGAATGATCTTCGATATTCCTGTCAAGCGAAAGGATGGACGCACATTCTATGTGGACATCAATGCCTTTCCCATAACGCTCTCGGGGAGAACCTACGTCATGGGGCTCCTCCGCGACATCATGGACTGGAAACGGGCACAGGAGGAATTGGAGGCCTATCGGCAGAGGATCTGCCGCGCCGAACGCTTGGCTTCTGCCGGGACGTTGAGTGCGACGGTGGCCCATGAGTTGATGCAGCCTCTGATCGCAGAGGCGGTGGATAACCTGCCCCCGATCACTACCTCGGAGAAGGGCATGGAGCAGGTTTGTTTCGCACTGATTGACAACGCCATCCTGGCCGCAGACGGCGAAAGGGATCACACGCTCGTGATCAAGGGGCAGGTCGCAGAAGGGCAGGTGGCATTGTGGTTCGAGGACGACTGCTGCGGTATGCCACCTGAGATTCTCGACCAGATCTTCCAGCCGTTCTTCACCACCAAGCCGGCATGCGAGGGTACCGGGCTGGGCCTCTGCATTGTCGAGCGGACGGTCGCCTCGAATGTAGAGTCGTATCCCACGTCAATCGTCTGAAATCGGCATCTGTGCTTTCACCGGGCAGACACTGCGCTCCCGGCACAACCAGGTCAGGCAAACTGCCTCGCCGGACGGGTCGGTTCTTACACGAAGTTCAACCGGCATTCCGTCCAACAGCCGCGAGGCGGGCAAGGAGGACCCTGCAGCGGTCCTCCTTTTTCTTGTGGCGTCGCCGATTTCGCAGGAAGGCAGTACCGGCTCGGGGAAGGCAAGCGCCGGGCTGAACCCGGTCGAGATTGCCACAAGAAGTGAAACGGCAGGGAGGAAGTCATGGGGCAACTCTTTGCGGCAGCAACTCGGAGGGATTGCTTCCCGCGCTTCCGTCGCATGCTGTGTGCGCTGTCAACCAACAGCACTGGTTTGGGGTCTCTCATGGTGCGTCCTCGGTCTGTCCGTTGGAAAGGTGAAGCAGAACGTGCTGCCTTTGCCGACCTGGGAGACGACCCAGACCCTTCCGCCATACTGCTCGACGATCTTCTTGACCAGCGCCAGTCCGACGCCGGTGCTCTCGAACTGGTCGCGTGGCGTCAGCGTCTGGAAGATCTTGAAGATCCGGTCGAAGTACTTCTGCTCGATCCCCGGTCCGTTGTCGCTGACGCTGAAGGTCCAGGCGTCGGGGTCCTGGGAGCAGGCGACGACGACCTCGCCTTTCGGCTTGTCCATGTACTTGACCGCGTTGGTCAGGAGATTCTGGAAGACCTGGGTGATGCGGGTCTTCTCGGCCTCGATCACGGGCAGGCGGCCGTCGATGCGGATGGTGATGTGCTCGGGCGGCGCGATGGCATCGATGATTTCGGGCAGCAGGGCGTTGAGGTCCACCGGCACGAGGTCTTCGGTGATGCGACCGATGCGGGAGTACTGGAGGATTCCGTCGATCAGGTTGTGCATGCGGTCGACGCGGTTCTGGAGGAGATCGAGGTTCTCTCGGGCGTCGTCGCCGAGGCGATCGCGGCAGTCGGTGGCCAGCCACTCGGCCAGCATTTTGATGCCGCGGAGGGGGGCCTTGAGATCGTGCGAGACGACATAGGCGAAGTGGGAGAGTTCTTCGTTGATGGCGGCGATTTGATGCAGGAGCCGGTCCTGCTCCTGTTTGGCGCGGTAGGCCTTTGTGACGTCGCGAAAGCTCCAGACGCGTCCGGTGATTCGATCTCCCACGGACTGCGGCTTGGAATAGTACTCGACCACCCGGCCGTCCTTGAAGTGAAGGGTTCCACGGCCTTCCTGCCCCGCTCGGTCGTACAGGGTCCTCATGGTGGCCGCAAACATGTCAGGGTCTTTCAGTTGGAGCAAAGCGGCGGCCAGGACGCGTTGGTTGTCTCTGGTATCGAGGACGTCGTTTGACAACCCCCAGATCGTCTTGAATTGTTCGTTGAAGTCCTTGATCTTGCCCAGGCCGTCCACCACGAGAATGCCGTCGGCGGTCGATTCCAGCGTCGCTTTGAGCAGGGACAGCGATTCCTTCAGCCGGTTTTCGGCTCGGTTGCGTTTCGTTACGTCCCACACGATGGAGATCATCAGGGGTCGGCCCGGCAGGATCGCGTTCTTGGCGCTGACGAACGTGGTCTCCTGCCCTTTGCGTGTGATCGGAATGTCGTCCCAGTGCATTCGTTCCGGGTTGCCGCTGGCGCAATCCTCGAGGATGCGGCGGCGCATCTGGTTGCGGAGATCGATGTCCTCGTAGACGGCGTCCCAGAACTGGTCCGGGCCGGCCAGGGCTTCCCGGGTCGTCCGGTAGAACCGGGGGAAGTTGTCGTTCATGTATTTGAATTGCACGACCGGGTCCATCGAATTGACCGCCACGCCGATGGGGATGTTGTCAAGCACCGCCGTGATGAAGGCTTCGTGTCTGTGCAACTCCTCCTCGGCCTGCTTCTGCTCGGTGATGTCTGCCAACGTCTCCACAGCGCCCACGATGCGGTTCTGGTCGTCGCGGATGACGGCGGCGGTGAAGTGGAGCCACCGTCCGTCCCGGCCGACATCCGGGAAGAACGCGCTGGCTTCATACGCCTCGTCGATCAGTTCCGACTTGCGGCAGTTGTCCGGGTACCACTGGGCAATCCTATCGACCGCTCCGTTCACAAGCAGGTCGGCCATGCAGGGCCTCTCGGAGGTGTAGAAGGCCCGCCAGTGTTCCCGTGTCCCGATAACCTCGTCGGCGGCGATCCCGGTGAGGGCTTCGAGCGCCCGGTTCCAGTGGGTGACCCGACGATCGGCGTCGATCAGGAACGTGGGAATCGGGGATTGTTGGACAATGCGTGCCAACTGCTGCCTGCTTGCGCGCAGGGACATCTCGGACCGGCGTCGTTGGCGGATGTCGGCACGGATGAGCACGGCGATCCCGACCAGGAGCAGAAGGCACAGGCCGCACGAGGCCAGCATATATCTCCAGATTCTCGTGCCCGCCTGGGCATAGGACGCGCCAATCGGTATGGCGGCCAGATCGAGCGAGACTTCGCCGACCGAACGGCCGAAGCCCGCGGTGGCGCCGTAGCGTTCGAGCAGGGCCGCCGGAGCATCCTCCGGCCGACCGTGGCATTGAAGGCAGGAGGAATCGAACCGACGAGCCTTCGCATAGACCGAATGCTCCGGCGCGCCTTCGAAGAACGCCATGGTGCCCGACCACGTCTTGGCTTCCGGATGTTGCTCGAAGTACCGAATCAGCGCCTCCTCCGAAGGTGTGGCCCGGTTGGCGGGATTGCGCGGGTTGGTCGAAGCGAAACGCAGAACGCTGTCGGGGAAGGCCTCTCGGACGGCATCGAAGACGTTTCGGGAAATGAACGAAGTGGACATCGTCTCCGGGGAGAATTCTCCGGGCTCGACCCATCTTTCCATTTCCGGACGGATGTGTTTGCCCACATAGTCTCGCAGCGCCGAGTCGAACTCGACCGCCAGTCGGGCCTGCTGGTCCGCACTGCGGCGAATCTCCGCGTGGGTCCAGTGCCAGCTCTGCAGGAGCACCACCGCCAGAAACGCGATGGCCAACACCCCCATGCCGATCAACAGGCCGGTGCAGGCGTATCGGCGAGCCGTGAAACCGCCGCGATTTTGATCCGCGTCGTGGGCTGTCGCCGCCTTCGGGTTGCGACGGTCCGAAGTCAGGTGGCGTCGCCATCGGAGAATTGCCGTTGCGCCGCCCAGCAGGACGAGGCCAGCGGCCATCGTGGCGCCCATCGCCTTGCGCCCGGCGCGGGCCGTGGCGGCGAGCCAGTCGTCGGCCACGACATCGATCCCGACGGCCATGAGCACCTGGCCCGTGTCCGGATCGCGGATCGGCGCGAGAGCAGAAACGAAGGTGCCATACTCATCCTCCGTCGGCCCGATGGTCACCGGCTCGCCGGTGGTGAAGATCGCGATGTCTGCGGGAGAGGGCTGTTTGTACACCGTCCCCGGCGGGCTGGCCATCGGATCGTCCGGGTCGTAGTTCTCCGGCCCGAAGACCAGGGTCCCCTCGCGCATCGCCAGGCTGTAAATGCCCCGGCAGGGCAGGTGCCGGCCGAAGGCGATCATCTGGCGTCGGATGTGCTCGAAGGCCGGCGTGCCGGCATCGGCCTGGGTGAACGAAAGCTCCCTGACCAGTTCCGGACGGAAGGTGCGGGCGGTGCTGACCACTTGCCTCAACAGGCGCTGGCGCATATCGACGTCGGTGCGCTGGGCGCACCATCGGCCGGCCCCCCAGCCGAGACCTGCCAGCACGAGGGCCGACAGGCCCAGTCCCTTGAGTGTGCGATTCATCATGTTCACGGCCTTTTCCATCGATCCACAGGTTCCCATGGACTGTCAACGGTGCAATTTCATCTCGGTGTCGGCCGGCTCGCTCGCCGGCGTCCGGCGCTTGGGGAAGGTGAAGCAGAACGTGCTGCCTTTGCCGACTTGGGAGACGACCCAGACCCTTCCGCCATACTGCTCGACGATCTTCTTGACCAGCGCCAGTCCGACGCCGGTGCTCTCGAACTGGTCGCGTGGCGTCAGCGTCTGGAAGATCTTGAAGATCCGGTCGAAGTACTTCTGCTCGATCCCCGGTCCGTTGTCGCTGACGCTGAAGGTCCAGGCGTCGGGGTCCTGGGAGCAGGCGACGACGACCTCGCCTTTCGGCTTGTCCATGTACTTGACCGCGTTGGTCAGGAGATTCTGGAAGACCTGGGTGATGCGGGTCTTCTCGGCCTCGATCACGGGCAGGCGGCCGTCGATGCGGATGGTGATGTGCTCGGGCGGCGCGATGGCATCGATGATTTCGGGCAGCAGGGCGTTGAGGTCCACCGGCACGAGGTCTTCGGTGATGCGACCGATGCGGGAGTACTGGAGGATTCCGTCGATCAGGTTGTGCATGCGGTCGACGCGGTTCTGGAGGAGATCGAGGTTCTCTCGGGCGTCGTCGCCGAGGCGATCGCGGCAGTCGGTGGCCAGCCACTCGGCCAGCATTTTGATGCCGCGGAGGGGGGCCTTGAGATCGTGCGAGACGACATAGGCGAAGTGGGAGAGTTCTTCGTTGATGGCGGCGATTTGATGCAGGAGCCGGTCCTGCTCCTGTTTGGCGCGGTAGGCCTTTGTGACGTCGCGAAAGCTCCAGACGCGTCCGGTGATTCGATCTCCCACGGACTGCGGCTTGGAATAGTACTCGACCACCCGGCCGTCCTTGAAGTGGAGCGTGCCATTGCCTTCTTCCTTCGGTCGGCTGTAGAGTCCGCGGACGCGGGTCACAAAGGCCTCGGGGTCCGTCAGGAGCGGCGTGGCCGCCGCCAGGGCCGCGTCGTCGTCACGGGTCGCGAGGACCTCCTCGGGCAGGCGCCACAATCGCTGGAACGGTTCGTTATAGTCCTTGATCTTGCCCCGGCCGTCCACGACGAGAATGCCGTCGGCGGTCGATTCCAGCGTTGCTTTGAGCAGGGATAGCGATTCCTTGAGATCCTCTTCCGCGCGCCAGCGTTCAACGACCTGCGTCTGCAGTTCGTCATTTCTCTGTGTCAGCTCGGCGGTACGCTCCCGAACGGTTGATTCGAGCTGATCGTGCGACTCTCGGAGTTTGCGCATCATGTCGTTGAACGCGGTCGCCAACCGGGCGATTTCATCGTCGCCGGTGACGGCCACGCGGGTGTCGAGCCGGCCGAGCCCGATCTGCGCCGCTGCCGCCAGAAGACGTTGAAGAGATCGCGTGGTCGTGCGGGCCAGCCAGGCGGCTGCGAGGGCCGCTATCGACATGGTGGCCAGGGCCAGCCCCGCCTGAATGCGCCATACGTGGCGTGCCACGTCTCGTGCGGCGTCTTCGCTCAGTCCCTCCCGAATGAGGGCGGCGCTGAGGATGGGATATAACACCATTGCCGTCGAGACCCCAACCAGTGCGATAGCCAGAAGGAATACGACCATGATCCGGCGTCGGGAACTGGATGTGTATGTCGTATTGGCCATGGTTTCCTGTCTTTCCGGTCTTCGGGTCCGTGCGTCGCACGAATCCGACTTGCTATCGCTGCCCCCGGGGGCTGTTTCCGTCGGTTACGCCGACGGTCCGTTGTGTATGTCCGTCGACCTCGGACTCTGGGCCGACGCGATGTTCAGTTTCGGCAGAGTGAAGAAAAAGGTCGACCCCTCGCCGACGGTGGATTCGACCCACACGGTGCCGCCGTGCAGTTCGACGATCTTCTTGACGACGGCCAGCCCGATTCCCGTGCTCTCCAAGTCATCGCGGCGTGCGAGCGTCTGGAACATCTCAAAGATCTTCCCGAAGTACTTCTGGTCGATGCCCGGCCCGTTGTCCGCAACGCGGAAGGTCCAGCATTGCTCCTGCTCGGAGCAGCCGATGCGAATGATCCCCTGCGGTTTGTCCATGTACTTGACCGCGTTGCTGATCAGATTCTGAAAGACCTGGATCAGGCGGACCCTCTCGGAGATCACGGTCGGCAGGGGGTCGTCGATCGTAACCTGGATCGTCGGCGGTGGAGCCACTTGGGCGATGACCTCGGGAACCAGCACGCTGAGGTCCACCCGTTCGAGGCACTTGGCGGTTCGTCCGATCTCCGAATAGTGCAGGATGCTGTCGATCAGGTCGCTCATTCGTGAGACACGGCCCTTGAGCAGATGCAGTTGTTCCTGCCCCTGCGCGTCGAGTTTGTCGGCATAGTCGCTGGTGATCCAGTCGGTCAGCGTGCCGATGCCTCGCAGAGGCGCTTTGAGGTCGTGTGCGGTGACGTAAGCGAAATCCTGAAGCTCCTTGTTGGAACGTCGCAGTTCGCGGACCGTTTCGGCGAGGTGCTCGTTGACGCGCGCCAGGGCACGTTCGGCCTTGCGCCGCTCGTTGGCTTCCATTTGCAGCGCGATCATGTCGGCCAGGGACGCGGCAAAATCCTGTTCCTCGAGGGACCACTCGCGGTGCGATCCCACGTGCTCGTGACAGAGCACGCCCAGGGTCCTGCCTTGCAGGCGGATGGGAACATCCATCAGGGAGCAGACGCCGAGTGGTTCCAGGTACCGGTCGACGAGTTCGCGGGTGCGCGGATCCTGCCGGACGTCGTTGGCGGCCACGATGCGACTGCTCTCAATGGCCTGAAAGTAGCCGGGGTAGTCGGCCATGGCGATCCGGGCCCCGCTGTCGTGGGTATTGGCGTCCCGCCGGAACAGGTCCTCGCAGACCAGGTACGTCTGGTCGTCGTCGAGGAACCAGACCGAGACACGGTCGATGCCGAGGGTCGCGGCGGCCTCCTCCGTGGTCATACGAATCACGGACAGCAGGTCTTCATTGTTGTGCTTGCTCAGCTTGACGAGCGTTCTCTGGTGGTGCACGATCCGCTCGGCGCGTTGTTTGAGGACTTGTTCGGCTCGCTTGCGGAAGGCCACCTCGCGGAGGAGCTTTTCGTTGGCCGCCGTCAGCTCCCTCGTGCGTTCGGCCACGCGGGCCTCGAGTTGCTCGTTGGCCTGGACCAGGGCGGAGTCGCGCTGCTGAATCTGCTCCAGCATCTCGTTGAAAGCCTGGACCAGCAGTCCCACCTCGTCGCTCCCGCAGGGCTCGGCCCGAACCGTGTACTGCTTCTTCTCGGACACGAAGTTGGCCACGCAGGCCAGAGCGAGGATGGGCGAGGAGATGGCCCCCTGCAATCGGAGGGAGACCAGATACGCCCCCAGGGATGCGATCAGGACGATGGCGCCCATGACGATCATGCCGCGCTGGAGTTGCGTGTGCACGGGGCGGAGATCGCTGGCAATATAGATGGTGCCGACGTGTTCGTCGTCGAGCTGAATGAGCCTGGTGAGGACCAGAAGTCCGTTTCGGAAGCTGTGACGGTTCGACCATGGTTCGTACGGGGGGATGGTGCCGGAGGGGTCGCGCCGATACACGGCCAGAAGCCGGCCCGTGCTGGTGTACAGACAGGTGGTTTGGATGGACGGGATCGACTTCATCGTGCCGACAACCTCGTTGGCGTCGGTGGCGTCTTCAAAGGCCAGCGCCGCCTTGCAGTTGTCCGCCAGGATCTCGGCATGGGTGGACAGGTCGCGGACCATTGCGCGCCGCAGGCTGGTCCACTCCCAGGCCGTGAATACGATCCCCGCCAGCAGCAGGGCGCCCACGCTCGTCGTCATCATCATCGTGATGAGCTTGTGCCGGAGCGACAGGCCTCGCATCCACGATTGTGCCACAGTCTCCACGTGGCCTTTCTCAGTTGTCGCCATGGGTTCCTTCATCGTTCAGTTCTTCCGGGGCATCATTCTTGACGATGCGCCTGGCCAGTCGAAGCAGTTGGGACCGGATTTGCAGGTTGGCACGTTGCGCCGCTGCGGTGTTGATCTCAAAGCGTATCTTGTTGTCCTCGATCAGGAAGTTCATGATTCCGCCGGCCTCCAGGAATCCGGGGGTGTCGGCCACCGTCAGGATGCTCCGCCGGCCGAGGGGCTTGAGGAGGTCCGGGAGGTGTCCGGCCTCGGACCGGCAGAGGAACAGTATGTGACAGTCGCGGATCTGCTCGAATTGCGGATGTCGGTGGGGCACGCGTCCCTCGGCATCGGCGAAGGCGTCCAGGCCGCTGAAGCGTCGGAGGACCACGCGGCGGTTCCGAACCATTTTGTCCTGGAGGGGCTCGAAGGCGTTGCCGAAGGGGTCCCTGCCGAGAATGCCGATGACGATGGGTGGATTCGCCTCGTCTTTCTTCTTTGCTTCCGGGGTCAGTGGCGCGAATCGTTCGTTGTCCACGAACAGGAGGAAGTTGTAGAGGAACGCCGCCTTGAGCTGATACTCCTGGGCGGCCGTCGATTCGGCGCAGACCGCCAGCGACGCGCCCATCATCAGGCCCACTGCCAGGAGCCACAAGATGGAACCTCCGATCCTCATCGTGTTCTGGTCGATTCTCTCATTGGCGTTCCCTTCGAAGGTCAGGGGCTGTCGCCTCTCAAAAACGGTATAGCAGTCTGATTCGGAACGTCCGCCCGTCCTGCTCGATCTGGTCCTGCCGGTGTTCGCCAAAGGCCGGATAGGAGTAGTCGACGTCGAAAAGGTTGTACAGGCCGGCGGCGATCTCCAGTCGCTTCGACGGACTGGTGTACGTCAGGGCCAGATTTGTCAGGAGAAAATCGTCCGCCTGTTCGCCCGCCAGCGTCCTGGACCGGCCGTTGTACTGAATCTCCAGTCCTGCGAAGAGCGTGTCCTTCACGACCGGAGCAATCAGGTTGAGCTTGGCCAGATGCCGGGGCGAATCGACCAGGGTCTCTTCGGTGTCCTTGTTTTCCGCTTCGACGTACGAGTAGCTCGTCCGCACACCCAAGCCGTTCTCCCACCGTCCTGCCAGCGCCAGTTCCACGCCCCGGGCTTCGACCTCTTCGATGTTCCGGAAGACGAGCAGACCATCGTCAGGGTCGGTGTACTGGCCGATCAGGTCGTCCATCACGTAGTAGAAGCCGTTCAGTGTGGCGTTGAGGTTCGACGCGAGGGCGCGTTCCAGAACGATCTCGTAGGTATCGATGGTTTCGGGATCGAGTTCCAGCGGAGCTTTCTGGGAATAACCTCCGTCGTGGTAATACAGTTCGTAGGCGTTGGGGGCACGGAAGGCCCGGCCATACAGCAACTTGAGGGTGGTCTGTTCCGAGACATCGTAAATCATCGCCAGACGGGGATTCGTGCTGCCGCCGAACGTGCTGTAGTGGTCGTAGCGCACGCCGGCGACGAGCGTCACATCGTCCAGTACACGGAACTCGTCCTGGATATAGAGGCCCCAGTTTCTGCTGTGCCGCGAGTCGTCGAGATACACCTCCTCATCCCAGTTCGCCTGGTCCTGCCGGATGTTGTAGCGGAACTCGCCGCCGGCCGTCAGGATGTGCTTCTCGAAGGGCCGGGTGGTGACCTGGAGTTCGCTGTCCCACCAGCGGCCTTTGTAGAAGTCTTTGTTCACCACGAGGTAAGGGGTTTCGTCCTCGGAGTAATCGTACACGTAACGCCCGTCATAGTTGTAATGGTGGTAGGCGGTCTGCGCCTTGACCGAGAGCTTGTCCGATATCTCGTGTTCGTAAATCAGCCCGAGAAGCGTCGTGTCGTCATAGGTGCGTGTCCGGTGGTCCCCGAAGACGGCGTCCCACGGCGCAGTGGGGATGCCTTTCTCCGCGGCGGTGTGGGCGGCGATCAGACCGAAGTCGCCGAACGAGGCTCGCAGGAGCAGGTTGTGAAAGTCGCTGTCGTCGTTTCTCACGAGCCCGTTGGCCGTGGCGGGATCGTCGAACTCCTGGAAGTACAGCTCCGGCCCGTCGCCGCCGCCTTTCGTGGCGGAGACGAGGAGGTTCAGTCCGTTGCCGAAGACCTCGCCGTAGCTGAGACGGCCCTTTTGCGTGTCGTAGCTGGCGACCTCCCCGGACATCTCCAGGCCGTGGAGGGCCTTGCCGTTCTTGGTGATCACGTTGATTACCGCCAGCAGAGCATTGCTGCCGTACAGGGAAGATCCCGGGCCGCGAATGACCTCGACCCGCTCGATCAGATCCACATCAAGGAGGAACTGCGTGCCAAACAAAGGCGAATCCCCGATGTTCTCGTTGATTCGGAATCCGTCGACGAGCAGCAGGATTCGTGTATCGTAATCGCCCGGTCGTCGGAAGCCGCGGACCCCGAGGTAGTCATAGTTTCGATCGTTGTTGATGTAGAAGCCCGGGACACTGCGGAGGACCTCGGCCAGGGTGCGATAGCCGTACTTGCGGATTTCTTCGGCACTGATAATGGTGACCGACGAAGGGGCCTCGGAGACCTTTTGCGTGTGCTTGGAGGCGCTGTACACCGTGTCGATTTCCACGGTCATCAGGTCCTCCAGAGACATGTCGAACAAGCTGGTCTCGTCTTCAGGGGCTGCGGCTTGCGTTACGCAGGCCCCCAGCAGGAGCCAGCCGGCAATCAGTCGCCGGACCACGGAGCACGTTTTCATATCGGGTTGCTGCTCCAAAGCTCAGAGTCTTGTGCTGCGTCGGAACCGTACGGTCGAACCTGCCGCCGACGATCACGCAGTTTCAGTATCGGCCCGTTGCGGGCCGCGATGGAGCGCGACAGAGGCAATCGCAGGCGGCGCGGCGGCCGCCGGTGTCGCATCGCACCGTTCGTTGATGCTTCCGCGTGCGGGGAATCGGAGCGCCGCTTCCGCCTACCGGTACTCAGCCAGCTTGCCGCCGGGCATCGACCGAAAAAAGGGGCGATAATCCTGTGGCTGGCGATGGCAAGAGGCGCTATACTCTGATTCGCAGTGGACCGTTGGGCGGTTTGACGCCTTCTGAGCGGGGGATCCGACATCATCGCGTCCCGATTCATCCCCTCCCGAGCAGACATCGTGATGGAAGCTGCCACGCATCGGACCCGGCGAGGCGGCGGGTATCCGATGGTCCGAAATCTCGTCGGGATATCGGACTATCGGCGGCGCTGGAGACGGCGCACCGGTGCGGACGACCGCACCGCGAAACCGCCTTCCGGGCAGACCGAGGGTGCACTTGATGTTTGTAGGTAGACCTTTACGGGGGATTGCAGTCGACTTTGTCATTCCGACCGAAGCGCAGCGGAGTGGAGGAATCTGGCTGCGAACGGGCCATTGCCTTATCCTCGGCCAGATTTCTCCGTGCGGGCTTCGCCCTTAGTCGAAATGACATCCGCCACGCTCTTCGAGATGACAGCCCCCTTTCCTGGCCTCCCCAGGAACCTACCTACAAACACGCAGTGCACCCGCAGACCGAGCAGGCGATGCTTTCACCTTGACAGTTTGCCTATCCTTGGCATACTATCGCGGTTACCGTTCGCGGGCGGCTCCAGAGCGTCGCAGGCCTGGATGTCCCGGCGGTCGGTCGTGCCGTCGGAAATCGAGGGAGAGCAGTACACTGAGTCGGATCGGATGTCACGAGGAATCGCCATTCTGGGATCGACCGGGTCGATCGGTCGCAATGCGCTGCGGGTCATCGACGCGCTGGGCCCGGACTATGTGGTCGCCGGTCTCAGCGCCCATCGCAGCATCGATCTTCTCGCCGAGCAGGTTCGGTGTTACCGCCCAGCCCTGGTCGCCGTCTCGGATGATGACTACGCCGAGCGGCTTGCCGCGCTGTTGGATGGATGGGACGCCAGGATTCTGGTGGGGCCTGAGAGTCTGGTCGAAATGGCGCAGTCGGATCGCGTGGACACCGTTCTGACGGCGGTGGTGGGCGCGGCGGGCTTGCCTTCGGTCCTGGCGGCGGCGCGGTGCGGCAAGCGGCTGGCGATCGCCAACAAAGAGCCGCTCGTCGTCGCCGGAGAGCTGCTGACGCGGATTGCCAGGGAAAACGGCAGCCTGCTGTTGCCGGTGGACAGCGAGCATTCGGCGGTGTTCCAGGCCATGCAATCGGGCCAGCCGTCGGAGATCCGCAGGATCCTCCTGACGGGCTCCGGCGGACCGTTTCGCGGCGCCTCGCCCCAGGACCTCGAGCAGGTGACGCGCGAACAGGCGCTGTCGCATCCCGTCTGGCGGATGGGGCCGAAGATCACGATCGATTCGGCCACGATGATGAACAAGGCGCTGGAGGTGATCGAGGCGCGATGGCTGTTCGACGTGCCCGTCGATAAGATCGAGGTGCTGATCCATCCGGAGTCGATCGTGCATTCGCTGGTGGAATTTGTGGACGGGTCGGTGGTGGCGCAGTTGGGCGAGCCGGACATGTGCCTGCCGATCCAGTATGCGTTGACGTACCCGAAGCGCGTCGCCGGGATTTCCAGGCCGCTTCGGCTCGAAGAGATAGGGAAGCTGCATTTTGAGCGGCCTGAGCCCGGAACGTTTCGGGCCCTGACGCTGGCCTACGAGGTCGCCCGCGCGGGCGGCACGGCGCCGGCGGTGTTCAATGCGGCCAACGAGGCCGCGGTCGAGGCGTTCCTGGCCGGACGAATCCGCTTCGTGCGGATCATGGAATTGATCGAGCATTGTCTGGATGTCCACGAGGTGAGTCCCGCGACGACGCTCGAAGAGCTGCTCGAAGCCGATGCCTGGGCCCGGGCCCAGGTCCGGGATCGACTGGGTCACGAGATGCACGATGCCCGCCCGGTTCGCTAACATCGGTCTCATGGGGTCTGAGAAGCCGGCCGCCGGCTGTCCACTTTCTATCGGAGTTGCTTGATGTCGAAGAAGGCAAGCTCATCGAACAAGATTCTCACCGGTGTCCTCTGGCTGGCCGTCCTGGCGGTCGTGATCTACCTGGTGGTCCGTCATGTCGGCGTTTTCGGCAATGTGGCCCTGGTGATGGTCGGCTTCGGCTCGGTCGTTCTGGTCCACGAGTTCGGGCACTTCATCGTGGCCAAGCTGGCCGGGATCAAGGTCGAGGCGTTTTCGATCTTCATGCCCCCGACGCTGTTGGGCATCCAGCGGACGCCTTCCGGACGGAAGATTCGCGTCCTTCCGAGCTTCTTTGCCGATGAGACGGACGAACCGCGCGGAGCCGAGAGCACGGCGGAAGGCCCGGCGGGAGAAGCCGGAACCGAATACCGCGTTGGTCTCATTCCGTTTGGCGGTTACGTCAAACTATTGGGCCAGGACGATATCGGACCGGTTAAGCAGATCGCCGATCCGCGGTCGTTCTCCAACAAGCCGCTGGGCGCGCGCATCGCCGTGGTGGCGGCGGGAGTGACGTTCAACATCATCAGCGCCGCAATCCTCCTGATGGTCGTGTTCCTGATCGGGATCAACTTCCCTCCGCCCGTAGTGGGTGGGGTGGTCTCCGGCTCGTCGGCCGAAAAGGCGGGCCTGCAGAGCGGCGACGAGTTCATCGAGATCGACGGCCAGAGTCTGGGCCTCGAATTCAGCAGCCTGGTTCTGAGCGCAGCGCTGTCGGATCGCGATGAACCGGTGCCGGTTGTGGTGCGGCGTAGAGACGGCTCGACGCAGAGCATGGAACTGCTCGCCTCGACGCAGCCGAACGACCAGCAGATCCGGGAGTTCGGCATCGTCGCGCCGATGAGCCTGACCCTGGCGGAACTGACTGACCCTGGCGCCCTGGAGCGGGAAACGGGCCTGCTGCCCGGTGACCGGATCGTTGCCGTTGATGGCAATGCCGTTGAACACCACTGGGCCTATGAAGAGACGATCCAGAGGACGTTTGCACCGTGCGTGACGATTACCGCCGAACGTCCGAGGGCGGGAGGCGGGGTCGATCGTGTCAGCACGGAACTGCCGCTTGCCTGGCTGCCCAGCCGGGAGGCGGTCCCCTCGGATGCGACCTTGTGCCACGTCTACTCGATGGTCCCGCGTCTTCGCGTGCTGGAAGGTCCCTCTCCGAGTCCGGGCGGCCAGGACACCCTCCGCAAAGGCGACATCATTGTCTCGGTCGCGGATGTGTCGAACCCCACGTACGCGGAGCTGCGCGAGATCACCGCCGCCCACGAGGGCCAGCCGCTGGGGATTGCCGTCTTGCGAGCCGATGCGAACGGCGTCGAGCGGACCGTCGAGGTGACCGTCACACCGCGAAAGGAGCGGGGCAGCGATCGCGTGGTGATCGGTTTTCTGCCGGCGTTGGATGCCGAACATGCGGTCGTCGCCAAGACCGTCTCCGCCGAGGCGGGTGTGCCGAAGCTCGACATCCCGCGCGGGGCGACGATTGTCTCGGTCAACGGTCAGCCGGTGGCGAGCTTCTATGACATTGTGGCGGAGGTCAAACGATGGGACGGCCAGCCGGTGAAGCTCGAATACCGTCTGGACGGCCAGGCCTCCGGCGGGGTCACCCTGGTGAACTCGACGGCCCCGGCCGCCGTGGCCGTCGAGTCCACGACGGTCGTCCACCTGCCTTTCAAACCCCTGGAGCGCCTCTACAAGGCCAAAACCCCTGTCGAGGCGATCCAGATGGGGTACCGCCGGACCGTCATGTTCGTCGCGATGACCTATGTCACGCTCAAGCAGTTGA
This sequence comes from Sedimentisphaerales bacterium, assembly GCA_035448545.1. Lineage (GTDB taxonomy): Bacteria > Planctomycetota > Phycisphaerae > Sedimentisphaerales > Anaerobacaceae > Anaerobaca. Next base: position 18,154 of record DAOTJE010000024.1, read on the forward strand.
TCGCCGGGCTGCTCAGTCCCAAGCTGCTGATGGGGCCGGTCGGCATCATGGTCTCCAGCTACCAGATCGTGGCGCGCGAGCCGCTGGTCTACTATGCCTACTTCCTCGGCCTGATCGGCGCCAGCATCGCGGTGCTGAACCTCATGCCCATGCCGCCCTTCGACGGCGGGCTGATCGTCCTGATGCTGGTCGAGAAGATCAAGGGATCGCCCCTGAGTGAGAAGGCCCAGGGGGTGCTCGCCTATGCGGGCTGGGTCATCGTGGGTACGCTGCTGATCTACGTGACATTCAACGACGTGCTTCGGACAGTGCGCGGTTTTTTTAGTTGAACGGCCTGGTTTGCCGATAGAGACTGGGTAGGCAGATGTGATGGGTGCAACCGGAAAAGGGATTTGAAGGTTCAGTCATGCCAGTGGACAAGCACGTCGGTGAGACGCTCCGCCGCAGCGACAAACAGCTCTACGAAATCATCGAATCGATCTTCCCGACGGCGCCGAGCAGCGCCGCCTATCATCGCGGACTGCCGGAGGCCCTGGCCCAGGCCGATGTGGAGGTCTACCGGCTGATCGCGGCCGAGCACGATCGGCTCCAGAGCACGCTGCAACTGATCGCTGCCGAGAACCAGTGCTCCCGCGCCGTGCTGGCGGCCCTGGGTTCCGTGGTGCAGAACAAGACGACCGAGGGGTTTGTCGGCGCGCGTTTCCACGGGGGCTGCGAGGTCGTCGACACCCTGGAGACCCTGGCGGTGACGCGGGCGAAGGCCGCCTTCGGCGCCCGATACGCCAATGTGCAGCCGCACTCGGGCACCGGCGCCAATCAGATCGTCCTGACCGCCATCCTCGAAACCGGCGATCGCATCCTGAGTCTCGCCATGGACCAAGGTGGTCACGTCTCCCACGGCGCCAACGTCGCATTTGCCGGCCGGTTCTTCGAGGTCGAGCAGTACTGCGTGGACCCGAAGTCTTTTCTGCTGGACTACGATGCGATCCGGCAGCAGGCGCTGCGGTTCCGACCCAAGCTGATCATCTGTGGGGCCAGCGCCTATTCGCGGACTATCGACTTTGCGGCGTACCGTCGGATCGCCGATGAGGTCGGCGCCTATCTCATGGCGGACATCTCGCACATCTCCGGTTTGATCGCGGCCGGCGTGCATCCGTCGCCGGTCGATCACGCGCATTTCACCACGACCAGCACCTACAAGCCGGGCGGACCGCGGGGCGGCCTGATCCTGATGGGCAAGGACTTCGACGTCCCGATCGAGATCGGCGGCAGGTCCATGCCGCTCTGGGAGCGGATCGAGAAGACGACGTTCCCCGGCTTCCAGGGCACGCCGCACCTGAACAACATCGCCGCCAAGGCGGTGTTTTTCCGGGAGATGCTCTCGGCCGAGTACAAGGCCCGGCAGTTCAGAATCGTGGAGAATGCCCAAGCCCTTGCCCGGGCCTTCGACCGGCTCGGCTATGACATCCTCACCGGCGGGACCGACAACCATATGTTCTGCATCAACGTCGGCCACTTCCGTGAGGGTCTCACCGGCGCCATCGCCCAGAGGTGCCTCGAAGAGTGCGGTATTATCGTCAATATGAACCGCCTGCCCTACGATCCGCACAGTCCGCGCGTCACCAGCGGGATGCGCCTGGGCACTCCCATCGTCACGAAGAACGGCATGGGCCCGATCCAGATGGAAGCGATTGCCGGCCTGGTCGATAGCGTCCTGACCCGCGTCGAGCCGACAGGGGGCCGGGAATACCGCCTCGACGACCGCCTCCGCCTCGAGACCAGGTGCCGGGTCCAGGACCTCTGCGCCCGCTTCCCGATGGTGTGACTGGGACATCCCGCCGGTCCCGTCCATATGGGTTCTGCCGCCTTCCATGCAGGTGGGTTCCACCGAGGAGCTTCTTTACTCTGCGCATGAAAGAAGGCCATAAGTTGGCAGCTTATGGCCTGTTGGCTTGTAACCGGGAGTTTTGTTCCTTGTCATGCTATGGCATGGTGTTGCATGGGTTCGGGATGCCGCGAGGCGGGGGTCGGATATGCCAGGCCGCAGTCCAGTCTCTGCGGGAAGGGTTGGGTGTTCTGGTTGTGGGTTGGCTGACGCATTGGTTGCTTGCGTGTGTTTGGTCCGCCGATTGCGGATAGATGCACAGCCCCAGGAACAACCACAGTACTTCGGCGACAAACATCCTTGTCTTCATGTGTACATCCCCACAGTGTCGTCCTGTGTATCGACCGGCGGCCGGATTTTTCCTTAGTCGATTCCGACGACGCGGGCCGGCAGAGGAATCGGAGCATTGCGGGTGCAGATAGTGGTATCAGTTCGGCAGGGCGGGTTCTTTCCGGTCGTTGCTTCCGGGCCGATTCGTGTGGCTCCGGCGGGCGGCGGTATCAGTACTGATAGCAGGGGTATCACCGGCGGAAAGATTTTTGCGGCGCGCTGGAATTTTCTTTGTCCAATGCGCCTGTCCGGGATTTCCGGAGGGTGCTGACCGTGAATCACTTGCGGCGGTCAAGCAGGGCGAAGGCCAGTTGACGCAGCACGTCGGCCCGGGGACCGAACGACTCCAGCGCCGCCACCGCTTCGTCGGCCAGTTGCCGCTCCAGCGCCTTGGACTGTTCGATGCCCAGCAGGGCGGGATAGGTACACTTGGCGGCCTTGACGTCTTTGCCGGCGGTCTTGCCCAACTGCTCGCTGGAGGCGCTGACGTCGAGGATGTCGTCGGCGATCTGGAAGCCCAGGCCGATCTTGAGGCCGTACCGCGCCAGCGCATCCAATTGCTCGCGATCGGCGCGGCCGCAGAGACCGCCCATCACCGCCGCGCAGCGGAACATCTTGGCGGTCTTGTGGATATGGATGTACTCGAGGGATTCGAGGCTGCCCTGGGTATTCTCGGCCTTGAGGTCGGCGACCTGTCCGGCGATCATCCCGGCCGGTCCGGCGGCTTGCGCCAGCTCACGAACCAGTGCGACCGCCACGGATGCCTCGTCGATTCGCTCGGCCAGCAGCTCGAACGCCAGCGTCAGCAGGGCGTCACCGGTGAGGATCGCGGTTGCTTCGTCAAAGGCCTTGTGGCATGTCGGCCGCCCCCGACGCAGATCGTCGTCGTCCATCGCGGGCAGGTCGTCGTGGACCAGCGAATAGGTGTGGACCATCTCGATGGCCGCCGCCGCAATCCGGGCGTTCGAGTTCTCCCGCCCGGACACCAGTTCGCAGCACCACAGGACCAGCATCGAACGGATACGCTTGCCCGGTGCCGAGAGCGTGTAGAGCATTGCTCTGCGCAGGTCTTCGGGGATCCCGGGCTGCTCGGCGACGAGGCGTTCGAGCAGCTCGTTCATGGCAGGAAGTCTATTGTGCATCAGGGTGCGTAGATCGGAGTGGCTTGCATTGCGGACTGGCATACGGCACGAGCGAGTTGGTCGAGGACACGGTTTTTTGCGAACAGGGTAACAAGGCTGTATTATACTGGCCGCCGGAGGATTGTGCAGGAAATTATGAACCACAAGATGATTATGATTCTGGGGGTGACGGCCTCGGGCAAGGGCCGCCTGGCGTTCGACCTGGCCAGGCATCTCGACGCGGAGATCGTCAGCGTGGACTCGATGAAGGTCTATCGGCGGATGGACGTCGGAACCGCCAAACCGTCGCCGGAGGCCCAACGGCAGGTCCGCTACCACATGATCGACGTGGTCGAGCCGAGCGAGTCGTTCAGCGCAGGGCTTTTCCTGGAGAAGGCCTCGGCGGCCATCGCGGAGATCCGCCGACGCGGCAAGTCGGTGGTCGCCGTCGGAGGCACGGCTCTTTACAGCAAGGCGCTGCTCTACGGGCTTTTTGAGGGTCCCGGCAGCGACGAGCGGACGCGGCGTGAACTGCTGGCCCGGGTCGAAGCCGAAGGTCTGGCGACGCTGCACCGGGAGCTGAGCAGGATTGATCCCACGGCGGCCGACCGGATCAGTCCCAACGACGCCAAACGCATCGTCCGTGCCCTGGAGGTCTATCGACTGACCGGCAAACCCATATCGAGCCTTCAGAAACAGTTTGATGCCCCCGGCATGGTCGAACACTGGAAAATTATCGGGCTTCGGCGGGAAAGGCCGGTCGAGAGCGCGCGGATCAACGCACGCGTCAAGAAGATGGTTCAGATGGGTCTGGTTGACGAGGTTCGATCGCTGCTGTCCGAGGAGCGACCCCTGAGTCCGCAGGCCCGCTGCGCGATCGGCTACGCAGAGATGATCGAGCACGTGGAAGGACGGTTGTCTCTGGATGAAGCGGTCGAGCAGATCAAGAAGAACACGCGCCGGCTGGCGAAGGGGCAGCGTACCTGGTTCCGGCGGTTCCCCGATGTCCTGTGGATCGACGTCGGGCCGGAGGAGTCGTCGCAGAGCGTGTTCGAGCGGGTAGCGTCGCAGTTGGACTAATGCACCTGAAGTTCCTGTTCGGCTCGAAGCAGGGCGGCCGCTTCTCCCAGCACGAGCTGCTTGATCAGGCTCAGCGGGACCATCGTCATCTCCATGCGGAAGACCTTCTCCTCCACGGCGGAAGCCACCGCGCGGGCTGTCCGCCGCGGCAGGCCGAAACGCTCCGTCAGGTCTTGCACGATCCGTCCCTTGTCCCAGGCCGTTCGCGCGGGGGCGCTATCCGCCTGAAACAGTTGCCGGGCGTCCGTGAATTCATGTATGTCCACCGCGAGCACCTCCGTGCGGGCGCGCTTGAGACGACGCTCGAACGCATGCTTGGCCAGCGCCAGGGCCGCTTCCTCGTGTCCCGTTGCTGTCAGCACCGCTTTGATCATCGCGAAAATCTCGCCCGACGTGGCGATGGCGCGATTGTGCTTGTTGTACAGATAGAAGGTGACAACCTCCGTCAGGTCTTCGGCCATGACCATGTCACCCTGCCCGCAGGCGGTCAGGGCGTTGTTGATGGTCCCGAGGACCTTGGTGTGCAGATAGGCCTCTGTGCTTCCGTCGGATTTCCTGACGCGTAACTGCCTGTTCATCTGTCCGTGGTTGCCTCCATGCAAACCTGCCCCGTCGGTCGGAACCCGACCTCGTGTCCGGCGTCGCGCAGGACGCCGCCGACGCTCGATGTTTCTATTGATCGAAGAGCTTCAATTGCTCCGCCGCGTCCGTGTCCTGGATGGCCCTGGTTACCTCGTCGAGCAACTCACCGGCGTCCCGAAAATCCCGATAGACGCTCGCGAAGCGGATGTACGCCACCTTGTCGATCGAGCGAAGGTGCTTCATCACGCATTCGCCGATGAAGGCCGACGTCACTTCCTTGTCGAACCGTCGGAAGATGTCCTCCTCGATCTTGTCCGCCACCAGTTGAATCTGCTCAGCCGAAACGGGCCTTTTGTAGCAGGCTTTCTGCACGCCCACGATGATCTTGTCGCGGTCGTACGGGACACGGGACTTGTCCTTCTTCACCACGTGCAGTTTGAAGCTCTCGCTGGTTTTCTCATAGGTGGTGAAGCGCCTTTTGCAGATCAGGCACTGACGTCTGCGGCGGATGACGCGGCCCGAGTCGCTGGAGCGAGAATCCACTACTTTGTCACTGTCTTCCTTGCAGAAAGGACATCGCACGACCCAACAACCTCCCGCTCTGACGGTCCCCAGGTCCCATGGCCTCGCCCATCCAACTTTTTGGTCCGAGCCATGAGTAGCCCCATATTTAGGTATGCGCGGTATTGTACTCTCAAGATATGGGGTGTCAACGGAAATGTGCGGGACGAGGGTCGAACTTTTTCATGGTTACGCGCCGTGCGGGGATTCGCGCAAGAAAAAAAGAAGCCTCTGCGTCAGGGACGCAGAGGCCCACTCGGAAAGAAACTCACATTGCCCCCCCCAATAGACTGTCGTATGTGACGCTGCGAGAATTCCGAGTGCAGTACACAGGTCGAGCCTGGGGTCCTTGTCCTGTCGGATTCTTGCCGGTGTCGCCTCGCCGCCGATTGAAGTGTTCCGGGCGGCACTCTTGTCCGGCTATTGAAAGTCTAATACACAAATGGAAAAAGGCAAATTCGCACGGCAATTTGCGCCCGCGGCCTGCCGAGTCGGCGAAGCGGCGCCTTGACGCCGCACGCGTGTGGTCGTGCCGGCGCGATCAGCGAGCCGATCACACCTCCTCGATAGTGGCTTGGGCCCGCAGGGCGTCGAGATAATCACCGAGCGCCTGCTCCCGAAGCTGCTCCTGGACTTCCGCGGTCACCTGCTTCTTGACATCCTTGAGCGCGGGAATGCTGGCCGGGCGCCGATCGTAAACCTTGGCGATGTGGAACCCGAAACGCGTGCGAAACACGTCGCTGACCTGCCCCGGACTGAGGTTGAAGACGACATCCTCGAATTCCTCGACCATCTGTCCGCGCATGACGTAGCCGAGGTCGCCGCCGCTGTCGGCGCAGTCGGTGTATCGGCCCACGACCACCTCGAACGGGGTGCCGCCCCGGATCTGCTCGTGGGCCTGGAGCATGGTCTGCATGGCGGTGTCTTCGTCCGTCTGCCAGTTGACGTACTTGACGATGTGGGCGACGTGAATCTGCTCGTCCGAGCGGAATCGGTCCTTGTTCTCCTCGTAGTACCGGCGAATCTGGTCTTCGGAGGGCTTGGGTGCCCTGGCGCAGACCTCGCCGATCTTGCGCTCCGTCTTCATCTGAAGCTCGATCGTGTGACGCACCTTCTCGTCGCTGTCGACGTCGAGCGCCTTGTGGAGCGCCTCGGCGCTGTCGTACTGCTGTCGCAGTTGTTGGAACACTTCTTCGATTTCCTCGGGCGGGATAGCGGCCTCCGCCTTCGTGGCTTCCTGGCGAAGCAGGACGCGCTCGATCACATTGTCCCGGGACCACTCCTGCAACTGGGCCTCGCGTTCGGCGGGGTCTTTCTCGGCGAAGACCTCTTCGTATCGCGGGCGCAAACGCTCGACCTCCCGCTGAATCTCCCTGTCGTCGATTCTCTCGCCGTTTATGACAAGGGTCATGCGATACTCCTTTGTGTGTGAAAGGGATTTCACCCTCGGGCTCTGGCGAACCAGTCGGGGTCCTGCGCCAGCTTGGCGCGGGCTTCGAGAGTCATCATCTCGAACGCCGGGTGCGTGCTGTTCCAGGCCCGCTCGGTGTACGGGCTGGTTCGCATTTTCTCGACCTCGACGGCCGCCTCTTTGAAGTAGCTGCCGTAGATGTGCAGCGAGTCGCTGATGTCGACGTAGCGCCCGACGCGGACAGGCGCGCCACGCCGGGCGGCAATGGCCTCGGCGATGATCTGCTGGAGGTTGGTCAGCGCGTAGGCGTTCATGAACCAGGCCTTGTACAGGTCGCGGCTTCGCCAGTGCGTGTTCATGTTCAGCGTCAGGTGCCCGTCCTCGTCGGCCAGGAGTCGGCACCAGATCCGTTGGAGGCAGGGCGGATCGTCCGTCTGCGGGTCGGCGGTGGGCATCCAGGTGACCGCCTGGGCCCTTCGGCTGTGCCCGGTCCGCGAAAGGCAGTCGATGATGTACTGAATCTGATCCACCGCGATGAACGGCCGGGCGGCATCCGGATCGCGGAGGTCCGCGACGGGGCTGTACGCAAAGAGCCTTTCGTGGTACGTGTACGTCCACTTGCCGGCGGCCGGATCGATCCAGTGGTCGTGAATGCCCGCGACGACCTCCTGCCGGTAGGCCTCCAGCTCCTCGGGCCCGCCGGGAAAATTCTTGTGAATCCGCGGCTCGTTGAACGGATCGGTCACCACGATCATCACCGTCGCGTCTTTGCTGGGCGGATCGTCGGGCTTGTCGTATTGTGTCTTGACTTCGTAGCCCTGGTCCCACACGGCCAGGACCGCCTTCTCCCACGCCTCGGGCAGACACTCGGCACTGACCGAAAGGACGGGGATCGTCTGCGTCCGGGGTGTCGTCATCGTCGCACCGGTTCCACCGTGCGAGGCTCGGTTCCCTGCCTCGGTCTCATGAATCTGCTGATGTCCAGCTCCTGTTCGGTGATCTTGTAGTTGGCGGCGTAGCGTTCAAAGATCTCTTCGAGCAACTGCTTGGCGCGGAAGGCGTACCAACTGTCGGGCCAGCGTTCCTCGATCTGCCGACAGGCCTTGACCATCAGGCCGTATTGCAGCATGGGCAAGCGCCCCAGGCTGCGCCCGGTAGTCGCATAGGGCAGGATCTGCTGGGCTTCGATGTCGTCGGTTTCACTCATCGGCTTGAAATACAGCGTGACCGGCTGCGTGATGCTGCTGGGCAGAACATACGGGCTGGCGGCTTGGGCAGGCTGCGGCGCGGGCTCCTGCGCCGGCGTTTCTTGGGTGGTCGGTTGCTCGGCGGGTTGCGGTTCGGCCGCCGCCGGCTCTTCGACGGGCTTGGGCTCTTCCTGGAACTGCTTGTCCCGGTCCGCCATGTCGTAGAAGTTCCGCTGCCCGGCCGGCTCCGGGGGTCCGGCCTGTGGCGCCGGCTTGTCCGACATGAATCGGCTGGCGACGATCAGGATCACCACCCCGACGACCGCCACGCCGGCAATCTTCATCCAGATCGTATTCATACTCTGCGCTCCTTCCAAAAGCGATGCCAATACCTTGCACTCGCTTTCTTCCCGCCCATCCTATCTCAAGTCCGCGCCCGCTGCAAACCCGAATTCTGCGCGTGCCAATCACGTCTATCAGTTGGCTGTCAACGGGCAACAACTTGAGGCGGATTGCTTTGGGGGGGCACTTCAGCGGCCCAACCCCTCCAACCGTGAAAGCCATTGGTTGAAGTGACTGCACCTGCGTCGAAGGGCGGGTAGTCCGATCTGCTCTGCGGTCAGCGGACCAGCAAAGCATTTCATCCCTTCGTATTCCGGGATTTCATGGATTATCCGTTTGGAGGGGGCTGTAGTTGGGCCGTCATCAATCAGTTCGGGGGAATCAAAACCTGCTACCATTTCCGTGAGGTTTCGGATGGCTCGATCACGGTCGGCGTATACGCAATCCAGCTTCGCCGGGTCAACGAGGAGAAGCGTTTCGAACTCGTGAAGCTGGATGTGAGGCACGAAGCGAGGATGATCCAGATCTCTACCCATGGCAGCTTCGAGTTTGCCCACTCGCGTGTACGGGCACTTGGCGGAGTCCGCCTTTTCACAGGCTGGGAAATCGTGGGGCAACGCATACAGATCAAACATGGTGGTGAAGGCAGCGTCACGATTCTGATCTTCCTTCATCCACAGCAGGATGTCTTTTCTCGCCCTTTCGTAGCTGACAAGGCCGCCGCGATGAACGATGCCGCGTTTCCGCCCCGTCATGACGCACCGGACATCGCCCCACACGGAGTACGATGCAAGGTGAGGTATGATTGTCCGATTAACGAACGTTTCTTCCGTCTGACCCTCGACGACGAAGTGAAGGCGGACGCTCATGATGGCCGGCCTCCGATGACATTCTTCTCCCAGAGTTCGGAAAGCGAGTAGTCCTCGAGCCATTCCTGCAACTTACCTGCGTCAAGTCGCCGCAATTCCGACTCACGATCTCTGCGTTCGACGACAACAATCTCCTCGGGTTTGAAGCGGTCCACCAGCGCCATGGATTGAGTCGCAACGATGACCTGCGTGTTCGTCGCTGCGCTGCGAATCAGGCCGCCAACCACATTGATGGCATAGGGGTGCAGCCCCAGTTCCGGTTCGTCGAGAATCAATACGTCGGGCAGGTCTCGCTCCGGCTGAAGGAGAAGCGTGACGATGGCCATCGCGCGCAACATGCCATCTGCTGCCTGCGAGGCATTGAACACACGATCACAGCCTTTCTCACGCCAACTGAGAAGCAGCTTCCCGTAGCTCGGCTGAAACTCAAAATCTGCGAAGAACGGCAGAATGAGGCGCAACGTCTCCACGATTCGCTGGTATGACTTGGCATCACCATTGTGCAGCCGATATAGGAACGGGGCAAGGTTCGCGCCATCTTCTTTCAGCCAGCGGCTGTCTTCGATATCCCACTTGCTGCGCATCCTCGCGGTGGCCGAAGTGTTGTGAAACTGGTAGACAATCATTTTGCGTAAGAGCACGAGAATGGTCTTGGCTGTCTGATCGCCCGCCGCTGCCTTCTCGATCAACTTGGATTCGCGGTGCCCGGCATCCAGTCCCCTCCAGTCAGCACGTCCAGTCAACTCGCTGCGAGAGAAGCGATACCGCTCATCGGTGTAGATGAGCGTATCGCCTGCGGCATAGACCAAGCGAAACGTATACTCGTTCTCTCCGGCGTCTGTTACAATAGTCAGGTATGCCTCGATCTCTCGAGTGATCTCGGGCCCATCGTGCAACAGTGCGCTTGCGCCTCCCAGTTCCGCGACATGGATCTGAAGACCACCCGGAGAGGCTAGTGCCCACGAGAGCATTCGGAAGAACGAGATGAGATTCGACTTGCCCGCCCCGTTCGGGCCGATCAGCACCGTCAGTGCACCGGGTTCAAAATCCTCCAAGTTTCGTATCGTCTTGAAACCCCTGAGTGTCAGTTTCTGAAGGCGGTTTCTCATTGGCCATCTCCTTGTATGCCCCTCGTTCATGGCCCGAGGGCGGCTGAATACGTCGAGCACACACGGCACAAGGATAAACGACAAGGTCACCGGGAACAACGACTTTTCAGGGTCAGAACCGGTGTCCGGGCAGGCATGCACAGCATTGGCAACAATTGTTTGACAGGCACGGAGCCAAGGGCATAGCATAGAGCATCTGTGACGCTCATGGAGGAGTGGGACCGGTCCCCTGGGGAATGCGCTGGTATGTTCACCGGACTGATTGAATCCGTTTGTCAGGTCCGATCGTTGTCGGCCGGCCGGGCATCGGAAGGCGGCTTGCTGGCCGTCGATCTCGGCGCTCTGGCGGAAGGCTGCCGCTCAGGCGACAGCCTTGCCATCAGCGGCGCCTGCCTGACTGTTACGCGCCTGGAAGGGGCCGTGGCGACGTTCGCGCTGAGCCCTGAAACGCTGGCGAAATCGACGCTGGCAACACTGAAACCGTCGTCGAAGGTCAACGTCGAGCGGGCGATGGCCGCGACCGCTCGGTTCGGGGGCCATATAGTCCAGGGCCATGTTGACGGGGTCGGCACGGTCCGCGCGGTCAAGAAGCTGGGCGAGTTTGCCGATATCGAGTTTGGCGCACCCGCCGAAGTGCTCGAGCAGATGGTTCCGAAGGGTTCGGTCGCCATCGACGGTGTGAGCCTGACGATCGCCGGCTTGGGCGATGCGGGTTTCCGTGTCGCGGCGATCCCCGAAACGCTGGGCAGAACGACTCTGGGTTCGGCCCGTATAGGGGACAAGGTCAACATCGAGGTCGACATCCTCGTGAAGATCGTCCGGCGGCAGTTGGAGTGTCTTATGCCGAAGGACGGGCCCTTGACGGTCGAACGGCTGCGGCAGATGGGTTATTGAAGCACGCGGGGAAACGCGGATATCAGTACGGTCCGCACGGTTTTCGGTGCACGGAATGAACAACAAGGCCAACCACAATTCGATCTCGGAGCAGATGGTCATCGGGGTGACCATGGGCGACGCTGCGGGCATCGGGCCCGAGGTGGTGGTCAAGGCCCTGGCCGATCCCGAGGTCCGCCGGGCGGCCAAGTTCATCGTCTTCGGCATGAACGAGCAACTCTGCTACGCCGCCGACCGCGCCGAGATCGAGCCGTTCTGGGGCCGGCACCAGCACGAGAAGATCGGCCGCGACTACCCGTTCAAGGTCGTCGTCGCCGACTACGACGAGTACAGCGTGCCCCCCTGGCTCAAAGCGCCCAGCCAGGTCGCGGGTGAAGCGTCGATCCGGTTTTGTCTCGACGCGATCGAAGCCGAGAAAACGGGTGTGATCGACGGAATCGTCACCGCGCCGATCAGCAAGGAGAGCTGGAAGATGGCGGGCGCCGCGTGGCCCGGCCATACGGAGATGTTCGCCCAGAAGTACAAGGCCTTCCGCAAGGCCATGATGTTCATCAGCGGGCCGCTGAAGGTTGCACTGGCGACGATCCACGAGGCGCTGTTTGAGGTGCGTCACAAGTTCAAGATCGGCTGCGTGTTTGAGCCGATCGATCTGCTCAACGATGCTCTGAAGGAGTACTTCTCCATCGAGAACCCGCGCATCGGCGTGGCGGCGCTGAACCCTCATGCCGGGGAGAACGGCCAGTTCGGCGACGAGGAGCAGCGGATCATCGCGCCGGCGATCCTGCTGGCGCAGGAGCAGGGGATCCACTGCACCGGCCCGATCCCGGCCGATTCGCTGTTCCTGCGAGCCGTGCAGGGCGAGTTCGACGCGGTGGTGGCGATGTACCACGACCAGGCGATGATTCCGATCAAGCTTCTGGACCGGGACCATGCGGTCAACGTCACGATCGGGATTCCGGCGGTGCGGACGTCTCCGGCGCACGGAACGGCGTTCGACATCGCCGGACGCAACATGGCGAACGCTTCGAGCATGAAGTCGGCGATTCTGACGGCGGTTCGGATGGCCCGGGTCCGACGGGCCTGTCCGGCGGGCACGGCTGCAAACGGACGGGCCTCGGGGGCATCGCCGCAATAGCAGACCCTGTCGCTCCAGCGGAATCTGTCCTCGACCATGCAGACGAAACGTCAGATCCGGCAACTGCTCACCTCCGCGGGGGTCGTCCCCAATCGCAAGTTCGGTCAGCACTTTCTGGTCGATCTGAACCTCCTGAAGCTGGTCGTCGATTCGGCGCAGATCGGTCCATTCGATGTCGTTCTCGAAGTTGGCTGCGGGACCGGTTCCATGACCGAAGCGCTGGCCGAGCGGGCCGGACGCGTGGTGGCGGTGGAACTGGACCCGACGCTGGCCTCGATAGCCCGGTCCCAACTGGCGCAGGCCTCGAACGTCGTTCTCATCCAGGGCGACGCTCTGTCCGGCAAGGGTAGTTTCAATCCGGCGGTCATCGCGGCGATCAAAGGCTGCTGTCCGATAAAAACCGATGCGCCTGTATCGAGAACGCCATCGCGGTTGCTTCTCGTTTCGAATCTCCCTTACGACGTGGCCTCTGCGGTCATGGCCAATCTCGTCAACGGACCGCTGGTGGCCGATGCGATGGTCGTGACGGTGCAGAAGGAGGTGGCCGAGCGCATGGCGGCGCCGCCGGGGAGCAGGGACTACGGGGCGCTGAGTATCCTTCTCGGCGCCACCGGCGACGTGGAAATCCTTCGCGTCCTCAACCCCGGCGTTTTCTGGCCGCCGCCCCAGGTGGATTCGGCCATCGTCCGATTTGTCCGCAACGACCAGAAGCGAAATGAGATCGAGGACATCGCGCTTCTGGGTGAGGTGGTGGGCTTGTTCGTGGGCCATCGCCGCAAGATGCTCCGGGCTTGCGCCAAGCACGCGCCGGCGCATCTGGGAGGGCGCGATCTCTGGACAGAGTTGTTCGAGCAGTGCGGCGTCAACCCGACCGCTCGCCCCGAAGAGCTGTCGCCGGACCAATACGTCAAGCTGGCGAACCTGTGCCGGCGCTACCTGGCCGACCGCCCAGCGTCCGTCTGAAACAACCACCATCCTGCCGGAAAATGGCCACTGTATTCGGACGTTATGGTGGCGGCAGAACCTGTAACCTTTGGCAGGATAGGAAATTAGGGCGGTTGTTTGGTTTTGGTTTGCAGGGGCAAGCTGCTTCGGCTATAATGAAATGGATTTCTGTCGAAGTGGTTTCTCCATACGAAAAGGCCGAAATCAGCGGAACAGGCCGCTGATTGGGTGCATCATTGGATGTGGGTACAGGGGCGTTCCAGAAATCTGTGTGGGTGAAGGAGTCTTCGCTATGACCAAGCGACGTGGTTTTACACTTATTGAACTGCTGGTCGTTATTGCCATTATCGCGATCCTGATGGCGATCCTGATGCCGGCCTTGCGGCGCGTCAAGGAGCAGGGCCGCATGATCGGCTGCATGGGTAATCTGAAGCAATGGAACCTCATCGCTGCGATGCACACCGAGAGCAACGATGGGAAGTTCTGGGACACCGACTCCGGTACTCCTGCTTACTGGTGGGTGCGGTATCTGGAGGATCGTTACAAGGACTGGAAGACAAACAAGCTCTGGTTTTGCCCGACCGCGACGAAGCCGCTGATCGACGAGAAGGGGCTCTCGCCTCCGGACTTCAATATCTTCAATGCCTGGGGCATCTTCACGGGCGATCGGCTCGGTCCTAACGGTGTTTCCGGCAGCTTCGGTATCAACGGCTACTGCCTGATCCCGAGCACGGGCACTTACGAGGGAGGCGTGCCCGCATCGGAGGGCTGGAAGGCGGCGGGCGCCAAGGGTGCCACGAATGTCCCGTGGTTCATCGAGGCGCTGCGTTTCGACTTGTGGCCCCTGCACACGGATGCCCCGGCCGCCAGTGAGTTTGCCGCATGGAGTGGAAACAACACCGCCCGCTGCGCGATCAACCGGCACCAGGGATTCCTGAATGTTGCCTTCATGGACTGGTCGGTCCGCAAGGTCGGCCTGAAAGAGGTCTGGACCCTGAAGTGGCACAAGAAGTATAACACCATGGGTCCATGGACGAAGGCCGGCGGTGTCACGGCAGAGGACTGGCCCGAGTGGATGCGCCGATTCGCGGAGTATTGATTGCACGATGACGATATCGGAGAATGGCCGACCGGTAAGGGTCGGCCATTTTCATGCCTGCGCATCATGATTTGGCATCGGAATTGGGAGGTCATAGAATGAAGCTGAAAGGGAGTCTTGCGAAGCATCGTGCTGGTGCCGGCTTCACGCTGATCGAGCTGCTCGTGGTCATCGCGATCATTGCGATCCTGATGGGCATCCTGATGCCGGCGCTGGCGCGGGTCCGCGAACAGGGCAAGCGTGCCACCTGCCTGAGCAATCTCAAGCAGTTGACGCTCGCCTGGATCATGTATGCCGACGCCAACGACGACCGGCTCGTCAACGGGGATTCCGGCGAGTACAACATCACCGCCAACGGCCCGTTCTGGGTGCAGCGGGACTGGACCAGCGGCATGACCCAGGTGCAGAGAGAGAAGGCTATCCGGGATGGGGCCCTCTTTCCATACACCCAGGACCTGAAGCTCTACAAGTGCCCGACGGTGGAGCGGAAGGTCATGGACCACTACAACCAGACGAGTCCCCCCGTCCGCACCTACTCGATCTGCGACTCGATGAACTGCAAGGACTGGCCGGACATGCGCACGACGACCTACAAGAGGCGGATGCAGATCAAAGATCCGGCTTTTCGCGGCGTGTTTATCGACGACGGCGGGACGTGCCCGTCGGCTTTGGGCGGCTGGACGGTGTACGCGAACCAGTGGCAGTGGTGGGACCCGCCGCCCGTGAGGCACGGCGATGGGACCACGTTTTCCTTTGCCGACGGTCACTCGGACTACCACAAATGGAAAGACCCCCGGACGATCGAGTTTGGTAAGCGCATTCCTCCGACCGCGTTTTCGGGCGCTCAGGATGACAACGAGGACATCTACTGGTCGTCCTTGACGGTCTGGGGCCCGAAAGAGACGCGCATGCCGTAACGCGTCGAATCCGGGTGGCCAGGCGAATCAGGGTGGAGAATCCGGGACCGGCCGGACCGACGCAGGGCACCATCGAGCGTTCTGCGCTCGTCGCCGTCTTGAGGAGAGTCGCAGCGATGCAAGAGCGGAGAGCATTCACCCTTATTGAGCTGCTGGTTGTCATCGCTATCATCGCACTGCTGATGTCGATCCTGATGCCGGCCCTGTCGCGCGTGCGCAAACAGGCTCGCGGGGTCGTGTGCCAGTCGAACCTCAAGCAATGGGGTACGATCTGGGCGATGTACTGCGACGACAACAATGGCTTTATGCCCACGCGCAAGGCGGATCACGGCCGCTGGATCGACCTGCTCTATCGCTATTACCAGAAGGACCCCAAGTTCCGCGTCTGCCCGGTGGCCAGCAAGGTAGCTGCTCCGCAAGGGGCGACGGATACTCTGACGCTAGGAGGGGACGCGGTGACCGCCTGGGGCATTGTGGCGCCCAGCGGCGAGCGGCCCGTCGGCACCTGGGGCAGCTACGGCATCAATGGCTGGACCTACGTCTGCGGCGACGAGGTTCTGTATGGCAAGCCCAAGGCGTTCTTCTGGAAAACGCCCAACATCAAAGGAGCGGCGCAGGTGCCGTTGTTTCTGGATTGCTGGTTCTGGTGCGGCTGGCCGGACGACACCGATTCGGTGCCCGTCGTCGACGGTCGGGAAGGGCGTCTTTCCGGCGACGTGGATTCCATGAATCGCTTCTGCATGAATCGCCATTCGCAGGCGATCAATGCGGTCTTTCTGGACTACTCCGTCCGCAAGGTCTGGCTGAAGGAGTTGTGGCGCCTCAAATGGAGCAAGCGGTTCGACACCAGCGTCGTAAAGGAGTGGCCCGACTGGATGGCCGGTTTCAAGGGAGACTGACGGGTCGCCTGTCTCGCTTCACAGAATCGCGGTCTTGTGGCGATGGCTGTGACACTCGATGTTGACGGCAACCGGCAGCGACGCGATGTGACAGGGTGCGGTTTCGATCAGCACGCCCAACGCGGTGGTGTCGCCCCCGAGCCCCTGCGGGCCCACGCCCAGCGCATTGACCCTCTGGAGCAGTTCCCGTTCCATTTCCGCGTAGAAGGTGTCCGCATGCGGCTCACCCAAGTTACGCAGCAGGGCCTTCTTGCTCAGCAGGCAACTCAACTCGAAATCTCCTCCGATTCCGACACCCACCACGAACGGGGGGCACGCATCGGCGCCGGCGGCCCCGACGACCTCGACGATCCAGTCCGTGATCTCGGACTTCTCGGACGTCGGCCGGAACATGCGGAACCGGCTCTTGTTCTCGCAGCCGCCGCCTTTGGCCATGACCGCGATCGTGAGCCTGTCGCCCGGCACGAAGCGGTGGTGCACGATCGCGGGCGTATTCGTCCCGGTGTTGGTGCGGGCCTTCAGCGGGTCGGCGACCACACTCTTGCGCAGATAGCCGTTCTCGTAGCCGGCGCGGACGCCTTCGTTGATGGCGTCGACGATACTCCGCGACCGGGAGCCATCCGCGCCGCGCAGCACGACCTCGGCTCCCTGTTCGACGAAGACGACGGCCAGGCCCGTATCCTGGCAGAGCGGGATCCGCTCCCGCGCCGCGATGGCGGCGTTTTCGAGCAATTGCGTGAGGATCTTCGCGGCGGCGGGATTGGATTCCGCCGACGCCGCCCGTTCGAGCGCGACCCGAACGTCGTCGGGCAGCTCGTGACAGGCCGCTATGCACAGCGACTCCACGGTCCGCACGATCTGTTCGAATTCGATGGTTCGCACGACGCCCACGGCCCTCGTTGCCTTACGGTTGCGGAGCCAGCACGCTGAGCTCGAATGTCTTGTACGTGGTGTTGCCCACGTCGTCGCTGATCTTCAGAGCGATGACGTGCTCGCCCGGCTCCAGCTCCTCGGTGATCAGCGTGAAGCTCTCGTCGGTGGTGTCGAAGACCAGATCGTCGGGGAGAGTGCTCTTCCACTCACGGTTGCTGTCGATCGTGTACTCGAGCTTGCCGATCACGCTCAGGTCATCTGTGATCTGGAGCTTGAGCGTGGCGGCCTTGCCCACCTTGTCGAGGGCGTACTTGCGGATGGCCGGTCCGGTATTATCAACGACGATCGGATCGCTGATCCGGCTGCCCGTCAGCTTCGTCGCAGGGCTGTTGCTGCGCTCGTCGCTGGCGACGACGCGGACTTCATACCGGCCGTCCTCGACGGTCTTGCCATCCCATTCGTAGCTGTCGTCCTCGATCGCGTCCTTCAGCTCGATCCAGTGGTCCCGGCCGATCTTCCGGAAGGAGATCGTGTAAGTGAGTGTGTCGTCGTTGTCGTCGCTGGCCTTGTAACTGATCTTGAACAGACCCTCTTTGCCCGCGCCGCTCAGCCGGGTGGCCTCCACCGATTCAATCTTGGGTGCCAGGTTGGGAATCGTGCTGGCGACGGCCACCTCGCGAATTAACGGCGTCTTCGTACCGTCCTGTGTTTGCAGGGTCAGCTTGTACTGACAGAAGCGTCCCAGTGGGCAGCGCAACTGGACCGGCTCGACGATCTCGGCCTGCTCGGTCCACTCGGAGAAGGTCGGGTCGTTGACGTCCTTGACGTTTCCGCTGCGCGAGGAGACGAGCACCTTGCAGCCGCGCGGCACGTCGGCATCGATTTGCAGCTTGCCCCATTTGGCCGGCTGCTCGGCGTCGATCAGCCCGGACACGTACGTTCCCTCCGAGGCGTAATCCGACGACAGCAGCACGAACTTGGCCGGATTGGCGGTCCCGATGTACACGTCGCCTCCTACGACCGCGACGGCGGTGATCTGGGCGGCTTGTTGGTCTTCGTAGATGATCGTATTGCGCTCGGCCTCCGGGTCGATCGAGTAGAGCTGCGCCCTGTTGCCCGAACCGACAAGGATGTTGCCGTTCTGTTCGGCCAGACACAGCAGGACCGCCGATTCGCTGAACAGCTCCGTGACGTACCCCTGCTTGGCAATCCGATAGAGGTAGCTGGCGGTTCCCGGCTTGCTGCCCCGGGCGACGGGGGCGGGACGCTGCGAGGGTTTTTGATCGGGCTCCTTCTTGGTGTTGGCGATCTGGAGCTTCATACCGCCATCGCCGTCGGCAGTTTCGTTGCGGCTCTCTTCCCGGGGCTCCGGCCGTCCGGCGACGGTCTGATCGGCCGCGAACTTGCGCTCGTTCTCCACGACCTTGGCAGACGTCGCGGTGGCGTAGAGGTACTCCGCTTCGCCGGGCGCTTCGCCGCCGAAGAGCAGCGCACTGATTTCGGGTTCCTCGCTGTCGTAGAGGACGGTGGCTGACTTGTTGCGCGGGTTGATCTTGTAGATCAGTCCGCGCGTGTCGCTTCCGGCATAGATGAAGCCGTCCTTGCCGGCCGCCAGGGACAGGATGTTTTTGTCCGGGCTGTCGTACACGAGCTGCGCGACTTTGCCCGACGGATCGAGCACGTAGACCTTGCCCTCGGGGCCGGTCCCGACATACAGGTTGCCCACGTTGTCGGCCTCGATCGCGAAGATGTACTTCGCGTCGTC
Organism: Sedimentisphaerales bacterium; assembly: GCA_035448545.1. Taxonomy (GTDB): domain Bacteria; phylum Planctomycetota; class Phycisphaerae; order Sedimentisphaerales; family Anaerobacaceae; genus Anaerobaca. The sequence continues at coordinate 37,158 of DAOTJE010000024.1, forward strand.
CGGCTCGAAGATCGTCTCCATGGCGCCCGCCTCGTACCGGCACAGACGGCACTTGGCGCCGCTGATGCCGACCACCAGCCGGCCGGCCACGTCGATCGCCATGGCGAAGATATGTTCGTTGGTGAAGAGCTCTTCGTTTGGCACGTCCTGGCTGTGGTGATCTTCCTTCTCCTCTGCCTGTGGGGCTGGGGGAGGCTTGGGAACGGCTGGCTGATCTTTGTCGATGGGGGTCTGGTCCCCGGCCGGATAAATCTTCGTGACGGCGCCGAGGCGGTACTTGTAGATGCTGCCGTTCGGACTGGTGCCGATGTAGACTGTGCCTCCGCTGGCGACGATGCTGTTGATCGACCAGACGTCGTCGAAGCGGGAAGCAAGCACTTTGGCGGCCCGGCCCAGTTGGAGGGTCCCGCGCGAACTGATTACGACGTTCTCCGTTTTGCCTTCGAGCAGTTGCTTGCTGGTGGCCTGCCGCGTGATCTTGCTGGTCACCGCGCCCGTCGGGCCGACCAACAGGCCGACCAGTATCGCCGTCGCGACCGTGCGCAACCGACTCCCACTGCGAAATTCCATTCTCATCTCAACTCCCTGTTCCATGAATGCCGCCCGGCGATCCGGTCGGCCGGCCGACTCATTCTTCCACCACGATGGGCACGATTTCCCTGTCGCCGATCACGGTTCCCGTCTCAACGGTCTTCTCGATCCAGTGAGGGTACGGCTGGACTCGCAAGGCCCTCTTTTCGCTTTGCAGGACCACACTCTTGGTCCCCGGCAGGTCGGGCAGTTCCGCTTTGTCGAGCGTGATTCCCTCCGGCGGCAATACCAGGACGCAGTAGAGTCGCGTGCGGGGAATGTTCAGCGCCAGGTTCAACGCGTCCACGAGGGTCTGGTAGTTTGTCGCGAGGAAGCGGTAGGGGACGGTCTTGGCCAGGAACCGCTCGTATTCCTGGGCGCCGCAGAGCATCAGGCCATACTTGCCCGGCGCGACGTTCTTCGGCACCGCCAGCTTGATCTGGTACTTCTTCTTCTGCGCCCGGTACGATTCGATCACCACGTTCACCTCGATCTCCTCGCCCGGCTTGACGGTCGGATCGATGATGTCGATCGACCAGAGATGCGACGCGATGTTGTCGGTCCGGATGCGTGCTTCGAAGTCCATCGACTGAATCTTCGGCGATCCGTACGGATTGTTCATGAGCAGGGCCACGGCGCCGACGATTTCGGAGACCGAGTCGGTCAGATCATCGCTCGCGGAGGTGTTTCCAAAACGGATCGACTGCCCATCGTCCAGATGGATGGCGGCAGTGTACTCGATGGTATGTTCCGGCGGCAGAGGACCGACCCGCATCGCCGCACCGGCCACCGCCGAACGAGCCAGACTTGCAGTCATCGAATCGTTGTATGCCAGCCGGCAATGGTAGGTGCGCGGCTCGGGGTCATTGTATCGCTCGATCCGAATCGACATCGGAATCATATTCGGTTCGACGCCGAGATGTCCGCAGACCCCCGTCACCTCGTCCACCTGGATGGTGCCGACGATCTTGCCGGCCGTGCCCAGCTTGAAGGAACGCATCACGTTGGAGATGACCGTGTGGACTTTGCCGCCGGCCATCGGCAGGTTGACGGCGCCATAGCCCAGGAAGCTGTGCCCGAACGCGTAGACACGGCCGTCGCGAACCTCGGTCACCGTGCCCAGCACGTTCATATTGATGTCTCCGGCGACGAGCGGCACGGTCAGGGCGGCGCCGGGCTTCAGTTCCGTGGTTTCCTCGTCTGCCGTGGCGGACCCGCCGCTGAGGCCGGGAACGGCCATGAACCCCATCGCGTCGAACTGCCCGGCGAGGTCCTGGCAGGTCTGCGTCGGAAGGCCGGAGATCAGCAGCGGGCAAGGCAGGGCATGGACGCCGCTGGGGCCGGCCGAGCCGATGAGTCGGCGACGGCTCACCTGCTCACTGATCTGCGCCAGGTCGAGGGGCTTGGAGAAATCGAAGACGAAGGCCGACTGACGCGGCGCGCGCGGAGCGGTCAGCGCCGGATTCGTCCGTCCGACCCCGAGCATTTCCCGGATGGGTGTTACGCCGTACAGCGGGTCTTTTGCAAACTGCCAGCCGAAGGCCAGCGCTCCGGCCAGACGGCCGTCGATGTAGACCGGAGAACCGCTGCAGCCGCCCACCGCGCCGGTGTGCTGGAAGCGGTCGTCCAGGCCCATCACCAGGATGGCGTCGTGGCCCGGGTCGATGTCATACACGACGTCCAATACCTTCAATGCGAACTTTTCGATGCCGTTGTCGCCGTAGTCGGTCAGGCAGTAGGCATCCATGCCGGCCCGGATTTCGTTGACGTCGATGTACCGCTGCGGGTCCCAGGACACGTCGGCCGCGCCACGCCCCACGACGCCGAAGGCCAGGACGAGGACCAGCGCAAGAAAACCGACGACCCCGGGGCAGGGGCCGAAACGGGGGAGTCCTTCTGCGTTCCGGTGTGGTTGTGCGTCCGTCCCCAGCATGTGTATCCTTTCAATCAGCAGCAGGGTAAAATTCTACCTTTCCGGGTAGTTGCATTGCAAGCCGAATTTGCTATCATGAAGACTTGTCTTTTGATGGGCCCGATAACCCGGGTCGGCGTTCCCAAGCGTGGATATGGAGAACCAGAATGAAATCGGAGCATCGGCACGAACTGAAGACGAATGAGCTGGCCGACTGGCTCGCGCACTTTCCACAGTGGATCCAGGACAATCGTACGACGTTGATCGGCGCGGTCGTGGTGATCGTTCTGGTGATTGCCGTGTATTTCGTGCGGTTTTATCGGAAGGACGTGGTGTCCGTTCGTCATCAGGTGCAGTTGACCGGTCTGGTGACGCAGATTCCCAGCCAGAAGATGACCAGCGCGCGGGCCGCCAGTCAGGGGACGGACCAGTCGATTGCTCTGCTCTCGATCGGGCAGGATCTCAAGAAATTCGCGGACGGCAGCGGCAACGACCGCATGGCTGCGCTGGCGCTGATCAAACAGGCCGAGACACTGCGGGCCGAGTTGCACTATCGTCCCACCCCCGCCCCGAGCGAAGAGGCGGCACGGCAGATCGCGCAGGCGCAGAGCAGTTACCAGGCGGCGCTGACGCGTGCGGGATCGATTCCGGCATTGGCCGCTGCGGCACAGTTCGGATTGGGTCTGTGCGAGGAAGAGCTGGGCAACCTGGACAAGGCCAAGGAGATCTACCGCGAGGTGGCCCAGAAGGCGGAGTACGACGGCACGGCCGCACAGGTTGCCGCCGCCGATCGTCTCCGGATCGTCGACGACTATCGCGGTGCCGTGACCTTCCGCCCGGCGCCGCCCAAGACGAAGGCGGCCTCGGCGCCGCAGGTTCAGATTACGCCGCTGGATGCCAACGCGCCGAGCGACCAGGTCTTCTTCGCGCCGGCGACGCCGGAGGCCAACGCGCCCGCGGTGGCGGAAGCGAATGCCCCGGCGGGCAATTGACGGCAAAGCCATGTGTGAGGTGCCCGAAGTTTACGGTCAACCGATGACGCTTCACGTGGGCGTCTCGATCCGAGAGCGGAGGATCGACAAGTACCTGCACGGCCGGTTCCGCAACCTGAGTCGGCATTTCCTCCAGAACGCCATCCGATCCGGCGCGGTAAAGGTCAACGGCCAGCCCGTCAAGCCCAGCTTCAAGCTCAGCCACCGCGACGTGATCGAGTTCGTGATGCCCGAGCCGGAGAAGAAGGAGATCGAGCCGGAAGACATCCCCCTGGACGTCCTCTACGAGGATGACGATCTGATCGTCCTGAACAAGCCGCCCGACCTGATCGTGCATCCGGCGCGGGGCAACAAGCACGGAACCCTCGTCAATGCCCTGGCGCACTACTCCGAGCAGCTTTCCAGCGGACTGGGCGAGTTCCGCCCGGGCATCGTGCACCGGCTCGACCGCAACACGACGGGCGTGATGGTGGTGACCAAGCATGACGGGGCCCAGTGGAAGGTGGCCAAGCAGTTCGAGTTGCGGCAGGTCGAGAAAAGTTACCTGGCCATCGTCCACGGCACGCCCGAGCTGACCGCCGACCGGATCGATGCGCCGCTCGGCGTGCATCCGAAGATCCGGGAGAAGTACTCGATCCGTCCCGAAACGGGCAAAGAAGCCGTGACGTTTTACGAAGTGATCGAGGCCTTCCGCGGCTTCTCGCTGATCCACTGCAAGCCTCGCACCGGACGGACGCATCAGATCCGCGTGCACCTGTCGCACCTGAACCACCCGATTGTCGCCGACGAGATGTACGGCGGCAAGCTCGTCTATCCCTGGCAGCTCGCCGATGCCGAGCCGGCGGTTGAGGAACCCGTCATCAACCGTTGCGCCCTGCACGCCTGGACGCTCGCGTTCACCCACCCGACCACCGGGCAACGTGTCAAGTTCGAAGCGCCGCTGCCGGCCGACATGCAGCACCTGCTCGATCTGCTCCGCCGACATCGCGCGGTGTGACGCAACGGCCCGTCGGAGGTGACAACGGCTCTTGCCTGGTCGTGCCGGGGACGCTATTCCTGGGGGAGTCTGGCGAGGTCGGCATCGGAGCCGGCGACCATCAGGATGTCGTCGGCGTAGATGACCGTGTCGGGCATCGGAATGTTGATGATCGATTCCTTCTCGTTCTTGCGGGCCTTCGCTTCATCACTGCGCTTGATGATCACCAGATTGACCTTGTACTTCTGGCGCAGTTGCAGGTCCATGACGGTCTTGCCGTCGAAGCTGGGCGGCGCCTTGATCCGCGCCAGGCTGTAGCCCGGCGCGAAATCGATCTTCTCGCCGATCTGCGGCGCGATCAGCTTGTAGGCCCATCGCTGGGCCGACTCGATCTCCGGATAGATCACCTCCGTGGCGCCGACCTTGGAGAACACTTCGCCCGCGATGAGGCTCTCGGCCCGCGCATAGATCTGCTTGACGCCCATCTGGCGCAGGTTCACGACGGTCAGAATAGCGGCCTCGAAGCTCTCCTGGCCCAGCGCGATAATGGCGACGTCGGCCTTGTCGACGCCCTGGGCCTTCATGGCCTCTTCATCGGTACTGTCGAGACGGACGGCATGGCTGACCTGGTCGCGAATCAGGTCGACCTCGTTTCGGTTGCGGTCGATGGCAATGACTTCCGAGCCGCTCATCGCCAGCGCAATGGCGAGCTTCTGGCCGAAGCGACCCAAGCCGATGACGGCAAATCGTCTCATGCGATCCGTTCCTTAGCCGACAATCAGGGCTTCGTCCGGATAATTGTACCGGATCGGTTTCAGGTTGAACGTCAGCGCCGCCAGCAGGGTCAGCGGCCCGAGTCGTCCAATCAGCATGACGACAATGATAATGGCCTTTCCGGCCGTTGTCAAAGTGGGAGTCACCCCCGTGCTGAGCCCCACGGTTCCCAGCGCCGAGGCCGATTCGAACATGAGGTCCAGCATGGTGAAATCCCCGGACAGAGGCCCTTCCGTGACGCTCAGGGCCAGCATGGTAATGAACAGGACCACGGCAAACAGCAGGGCGACGGTGATGGCTCGGCCGACGACGACCAGGCGAACGGTGCGCCGAAACATCTCGACTTCCGCCCGCTTTCGCAGCGTGGCGATCACCGTCATGACGATCACCGCCAGCGTGACCGTCTTGATCCCGCCGGCGCTGGAGCCCGGCGAGCCGCCGATGAACATCAGCAGCATCAGCACGATCTTGCTCGACGGGGTCATCGCGGCGATCTCCACGGTATTGAAACCGGCGGTCCGCGCCGTGACCGACTGAAACAGGGCCGCCAGCACATCAGGACTTCGCCCGGCGACCGAGCGGCCCGTGTAGCGCTCGAAGAGCAGGATGGTGAGGGTGCCGAAGACGATCAGCGCGGCACTGACGCTCAGGACCACTTTGGTCTGAAGACGCATCCGCTTGGGAATGTCCATCTGAAGCTGATACCGCCGCGTGAAGTGTTTCACAAAGAACCGCTGGATGCGATTGGCCGCCATGTTCGCCAAGTTGTACAGGACGCTGAACCCCAGTCCTCCCAGGATGATTAGAGGACAGATGACGACGTAGGTCTGCCACTGGCGATTATAGCGGATCAGACTGTCACGGAAGAGGCCGAAGCCGGCGTTGCAGAAGGCGCTGATCGAATGGAAGATGCTGCAGAACCACCGGAAATGAGCATCGCCCTGCCAGCCGGGGACGTTGTCCCACATCGGATACAGCAAGGCGGCACCGGCGGCCTCGATGGTCAACGTTGAAACAAAAATGAAGACGATCATGTTCCCGATGCGGCTGAGCGTCTGCGCGCTGAGCAGGTCCTGCATCGCCACGGATTCGCGGATGCTGAACGCCTGGCCCAGCAGCAGCGCGAACACCGCCCCGGAGACCACGATCCCGAGACCACCGAGTTGGATCAATACCAGGATGATCACCTGGCCCATGAAGGTGAAGTCCGTGCCGGTGTCCTTGACGACCAGGCCGGTCACGCAGGTCGCGCTGGTGGCGGTGAACAGGGCGTCCACGAAGCTCAGGGGTGCGCCGGCCGAGGCCCGAGGGAGCATAAGCAGCCCGGCGCCCGTGGCGATCAGGACGACGAAACTGGCAATCAGTGTGCCGGTCGGGTTCTTACCGGAGGCGGCCAGGCTCACCGAGGACATACAGACCTTGACGGTCACTTCGATGATGAGGTATACGCCAACGGCCAGGTGCCGCACGCGACTTGGTTCGGTCTCACCAAACCAGCGGCCCGAGCCCAGAACGATGATACCCAGTGCCAGGAGCATGGGAATCTCGAACCAGTTGGCGACGACGTACTCCTTCTTCGAGACGGCATTGAAGAAACGGACGGTCTTGCCGATCAGGAAGACGCACAGCATGCCGATCTGGATGCGAAACAGAATCGGTAGCGGCACGAACGGCTCATCGAATCCGAAGAGCGTGACGAACGACGCGACGACCATCGCCGAAGTGATCGCTTTGACGACCGTCAGCGTCTTCTCGACTCGATTGTTCTTATATGCGATGCGCATGGGTATCGCTTCGTTCCGTGTCCTTTATCGGCGATTCGATCCAAGCGGCCTTTTACACTTTTTCCCGACGCAGTTCCAGCAAAATTGCACTCGGTGAGGACCTGTCCGCGTCGGGACGAGTTCCGTCGAGCGGTCTGTACCGGTCAGGCAACGTCCGCCAGTCCGATGGACTCGCCGAATTTCGCCAGCAGGGTCCGGCGGATGTTGCGGTTCTGTGGCTGCGTGAGCATCGGATCGCGTGCCGCCAGTTCGAAGGCGTGTTTGCGCGCCAGGACCAGCAGTTCGGAATCGTCGACGATGTTGGCGATCTTCAAGTCGGGCAGGCCGTGCTGGCGGGCGCTGAACAGCTCGCCCGGCCCGCGCAGCCGCAGGTCCTGCTCGGCGATTTCGAACCCGTCGTTCGTGCGCGTCATCACGTCGAGCCGGTTGCGCGCGACTTCGTTCTCCGTATCGGCGAACAGCAGGCAATAGGACTTGGATTCGCCCCGTCCGATCCGTCCTCGAAGCTGATGGAGCTGGGCCAGACCGAACCGATCGGCTGCCTCGATCACCATGATCGTGGCGTTGGGGACATCGACGCCGACCTCGATCACCACCGTCGAGACCAGCGCATCGATTCGGCCCTTGCGGAACTCCGTCATGATGCGCTGCTTCTCGGCCGAGGGCATCTGCCCGTGCAACAGGGCCACGTTGAACTCGGGAAAGACCTTCTCGGCCAGCTCTTTCCAGGCGTCGGTGGCCGCCTCGATATCCTTTCCGGTCTCTTCGCCCCCCGCAATGCGCGGATAGACGAAATACGCCTGCTTCTTGACCCGGAGCCGCTCGCGGATGAAGTCGTATGCGTCCTGGCGGTGACACCGGTCCACCCAGCGCGTGATGATGGTCCCTCGTCCGGGCGGAACATGCCGGATGATCGAGACGTCGAGGTCTCCGAAGGCGGTCATCGCCAATGTGCGGGGAATCGGCGTGGCGGTCATCACCAGGCAGTGGGGCGTGCCGTCCTTGCGAAGCTGGGCCCGCTGGTGCACGCCGAACTTGTGCTGCTCGTCGACGACCACCAGCCCGAGCCTGCGGAACGCGATGTCCTTCTGGAGCAGGGCGACGGTACCCACGACGATGTCGATGTCACCGCGTTGAATCTGTTCGAGCAGATCAGCGCGTTTCCTGCCGGTCAGTCCTCCGGTGAGGAGGACGCGCCGGACGTGACTGTTCTTGAGGTAGCGCTCCATGCTGATGAAGTGCTGCGAGGCGAGAATCTCGGTGGGCGCCATGATGGCGACCTGCGTCTTGTTGGCGACCGCCAGCAGGGCGGCGTAGAGCGCCACGACGGTCTTGCCCGAGCCGACGTCACCCTGGAGCAGGCGGTTCATCGGCTCGGTCCGGCCCATGTCCCGCACGATCTCGGCGATGCACTCGTTCTGGTCCTCGGTCAGCAGGAAGGGAAAGCGTTTGCGAATCCGGCTGTCCACCTCGTCCGAGCAGGTGCAGGCGACGGCCGAGGAGAAGTGCTGGACGCGGTAGCGGCGCAACGCCAATCCAAGCTGCATCAGAAACAGTTCGTCGTACTTGAGGCGGCGCTGGGCCTGGGCGAGCTTCTCTTCATCGGGCGGCATGTGAATCCACGCGAACGCCTCCTTGCGCCCGATCAGGCGGTTCCGCTTGCGGAAGTCGTCCTCGTAGAATTCGCAGACGAGATCGTCGAGCCGTTCGAGCAGCGGGACAATGATGCGCTTGATCTGAGCGCTGGACAGATTGGCGCAAGCGGGATAGACCCCACCGTTGAAATACAGATCGGGCTGCGTGTGCGCCTCGTCGAGCACCATGAATTTCGGGTTGGTCATCTGGAGCTGGTGCTTGAAGAGCGTGACCTTTCCCGAGAGCATGACAACCTGGCCCGGCTGGAGCTGGTTGCGCAGGTAGCCGCCATGAAACCAGACCACGCGACAGGTGCTCGTGTCGTCGCTGACCATCGCCTCGAAGATCGGCGGCCGACGATAGTTCTGATAGTCGGTGGACTCGACCAGGGCGATCACGCTGGCGGTCTCGTTGGGCTGCAGCCGGGCGATCTTCACCGGGCTCGGCGCGAAGACCCAGTCGCGCGGGTAATACTCCAGCAGGTCGCCGACCGTGTTCACGCCCAACTGGGCGAAGGTCTTGGCGCGGGCGGGACCGACCCCTTTGACATATTGAACGGCCGTCGCGGGGGTGATGGCACTTCGGTCGTGTCTGTCGTCCTGCGCATCGTCCCGCAGAGGCTCGAAACCTGCGGCGTCCTGTGCGACGACCGATACCGGGTCTGTTTGTGTGTGTTCTCCAGCGTTCATGGCAGGGATCATCCTATCCGCTTGGGGGCCGGTCGGCCAGCGGGACCTGCTCACTGGCCAAAACCGTGCTCGCCGATAAGCCGGACGAAACGGCAGCCGCAGACGTGTCGCTCGACCAGCTTGCCGTGGACTTTCTCCGCCACGACCAGCGTCTGGGTTGAGCCGCCGCCGATGGGTGCGACGATCACCCCGCGTTCGACGAGCTGCGCCAGCACCGGCGCCGGCCAGTCGGGCGCCGCCGCGGTCAGGAGGATGCGGTCGAAGCAGCGCGGCTCGGGCCAGCCGGCGCTGCCGTCGCCGACACGGAACTCCACGTTGTGGATGCCCAGCTTCTCCAACACCCCCCTGGCGGCCGACGACAATTCCTCGAACTTCTCGATGGTGCAGACCCAGCCGGCCAGGCGGGCCAGAATCGCGGTCTGATAGCCGCTGCCCGTGCCGATTTCGAGAACGGTGCAGGTGCGGTCCAGCCGCAGCAGTTGCGTCATTAGCGCCACGATGTAAGGCTGTGAGATCGTCTGGCCCGATCCGATCGGCAGGGGGCCGTCCACGTAGGCCTGCGAATGGTAGCCGTCCGGGACGAACGCCTCGCGTGGAATCTCCATCATGACTCGCAGAACGTCCGGGTCGGTGATATCCCGCCCCTGCAGATCGTTCCGGAGCATCCGCTGCCGGGCCTGATCGAGCATGTCCTGTTCGCGTTGCTTGTCCATGCGATTCGTTTCGGTCGGAGTCGGCTTTTTCCCTCTGGTTGTTACGTTGGTTTCAGAACAGCAGTTTGATCGCCGCGGCCGCCGCCAGGATCTGCATGACCGCGTTGAACGCCTTCTGTGGGATGCGTCGGAGCAGGAAGATGCCGAGGATGGCGCCGAGGGCGATGATCGGCAGCATCATCAGGTCGAGCGTGAGTGATTGGCGCGTCATGATGTCCAGGTTCATGCTGAACGGCACCTTGAGCCAGTTGACGACGAAGAAGAACCACGCGCTGGTGCCGACGAAGGCGACCTTGGGCAGCTTCATGGCCAGCAGGTAGATGACCATGATGGGTCCGGCGGCGTTGGCCATCATGCTGGTCAGGCCCGCGATGAAGCCCAGGGCGGCGGCAAACCACCACTGCGTCGGGATGTGCAGCTTCTCGTCCTGCGTGCGCGTTCGCCAGTAGTTCAGGGCCAGCATGACCAGTACGATCACGCCGATAATCGGCTTGAGTTGCCGGTCGTCGATGACCTTCAGCGCGTAGAACCCGGCGACGATACCCGCAAACGCCGCCGGGAGCAGGCGGATCATGTGGGACCATTCGACGTTGCGTCGATGATAGGCGGCGGCGAACACGTCGCCCAGGATGAGAATGCCCAGCAGCAGACCCACTGATTTCTGGGCGGGCAGCACCAGTGCCATCAAAATCGTCGGCAGGATCCCCACGCCCGGTATTCCGGTCTTCGAGATGCCGACAATCAAAGCCGAGAGCGCGACTGCGAACCATGCCAGGGGTTCCAATGGGGGCATTTCTTATTCCTGCATAAGGGGCCATTATACTCCACCGTTTGTGGGTGGTGCACTGTAGCGGTTTTGCCCTGCCGCCGCAAGCCGCTTCCTATCCCGGCCGGCCATTGGTATGATGGGATCGCCTATGGCAACCGACCGCACCAACGCATATTCAGGAGGTATGACATGAACGCGAACAAGGTTCTGTATCTTGCTCTGGCGATCCTCGTCGGAGGCTGCGTCCCCGTGCTCTCTTTACAGCCGCTGTTCACGAAGGATACCCTTGTTTTCGACGAGCAACTGCTTGGCACGTGGGTGGAGAATCCCAGTGATACGAACAGCACCTGGGTCTTCACGCGTCTGGGACAGGGCGATGCCGACACGCTACCCGATGCGCTCAAAGACAGCGCCGACAAGGTCTACCATCTGGGCCTGACCGATCCGGAAGGACGCAAGGGGTCGTTCTTCGCGTGTCTGGTGAAGCTTGACAGCAACGTGTTCCTGGACATCTTTCCCGATGTGCTTCCTTCGGGACAGAGCGATCCCGAGAAGGCGGAGCTGTTCTACAACGCCTTCTTCTTCGTGCGGGCCCACACCCTCGTCAAGGTGGACCTCAGCGGCAGTCGTCTGTCGATGTGGCTGACCAACGACGACAAGATCAACAGCCTGCTGGAATCGCGGCCGAGCCCGATCGCGTTCGAATCGGTCGACGACCGGCCCATCCTGACGGCCTCGACGAAGGACCTGCAGGCATTCGTCTCGAAGTACGCCGGCGACGACCGCGTCTTCACCGACGAGATCATCCTGGAACGCCGCCCGCAGTGAGCACCGTGCGGCGTCGAGCAAGGATCTCTGCCGGTCCCATAGGGCCGATCGAACCCATCGAACCGATGGGCGAGTGGATAGGATAGACCATGAAGCAAGGCAGCAAGAGTAAGGGTACAACCGCAGCCGAACGGGTCCGGTTCGGCGAGCCCAGACGGTATCTCGTCGACGTGGATTCCATTTCGACCAATCAGCTCTTCACCGACTGTGTGATTGTAGGGGCGGGTCTGGCGGGTCTGCGGGCGGCGATCGAGGCCGCCGACCATCGCCACGTTGTGATCGTCTGCAAGGGCAGTCTCGAAGACAGCAACACGTGGAAGGCACAGGGCGGCATCGCCTCCGTGCTCGGCAAGGAGGACAGTTTCGAATCGCACATTGCCGACACGTTCAAGACCGGAGGCGGTATCTGCGACGAGCAGATCGTCAAGCTCGTCGTCCGGCAGGGCCCGGAACGGATCCGCCAATTGCAGCAGTGGGGCACGGCGTTCGATCTCATCAACGGCCAGATCGACATTACGTTGGAGGGGGGGCACTCCCACGCGCGGATTCTGCACGCGCACGGCGATGAGACCGGGCGGGCGATTGCCGAGGCCTTGATCGCCAAAGTGCGGAGCACACGGAATATCAAAGTCATCGAGAATTTCTTCACCATCGACCTGCTGACGGATGAGGACCGGCGCTGCGTGGGCATCATCGGCTACGACCGGCCACGCGGAATACAGATCATCTGGGCGGCCAGCACGATCCTCGCCAGCGGCGGCGGCGGCCAGTTGTATCGCGAGACGACAAACCCGCCGGGAGCGACCACCGACGGCGTCGCCATGGCGTACCGGGCCGGGGCGGTGCTGCGCGACATGGAGTTCGTACAGTTTCATCCGACGACGCTCTACATCGCGGGTGCCTCGCGGGCGTTGATTACCGAGACCCTGCGCGGCGAAGGGGCGTTCCTGCTGGACGTGAACGGGCACCGCTTCATGACCGAATACGACGAGGCGGGCGAATTGGCGCCGCGCGACGTGGTGAGCCGCGCGATTCTGGCCCAGATGCGCAAGACCGAATCGACACACGTGTTCCTCGACGTGCGGCACCTGGACAAGGAGTATTTTGCCAAACGATTCCCGATGATCAGCGACCTGTGCGAGAGTTTCGACATCGACGTCAGTCACGATCTGATCCCGGTGCGGCCCAGCGCGCATTACATGGTCGGCGGCGTCCTGACCGATGCGAACGCACGAACAACGATCGAGAACCTGTACGCCTGCGGGGAGGTCGCCTCGACCGGGCTGCACGGCGCCAACCGGCTGGGCAGCAATTCGCTGCTGGAAGGGCTGGTCTTCGGAACCATCGCCGGCCGGCAGGTGGTCGAGAACACCTCGGTTGATGTCACCAGCCTGAAACACCCGCTCATCAAGTACCAGATTCCGCATTCGGACCGCAGCCATCTCGACGCCGCCGATGTGCGCAACAGCCTGCGCGCCCTGATGTGGCGCAACGTGGGCATCACGCGGACCGCCCAGCCTCTGGCCGAGGCGCAGGAGATCATCCGCTTCTGGCATCGCTACGTGATGGACAAGATCTTCGACTCGCCCGAAGGCTGGGAATGCCAGAATATGCTGACCACCGCGCTGCTGGTCACCCACGCGGCCGAGCTGCGAAAGGAGAGCCGGGGCGTCCACTTCCGGATGGACCATCCCGAGACGGACGATGTGCATTTCCGCAAGCACATTGAGATCGTCAAGGCCAACTGAGCGTCAGGATCAGGTGTTGGAACGGTTCGGTGATGGCGTGTGACGCGGATCGCTGCCTCGACCGTTCTGGTCGGGCGACGACGCACTGCGGCTGCGATAGAAGTGGATGTAAACGTCCTCGAGTGTGGCGATCCCTTCCTCGATCGCGCCGTCGACGATCTTCAGGAAGCCCTCGATCTTGTCGGGGGTGTCCACGATCTCGATCACGATGGGCAGGTCCTGGCTGAGTCGCAGGATCTTGGCGGTGTGCAGGCGGCTGTGGGCGCCGAAGCCCTCGAGCCCTCGCACCACCGTGGCGCCGGCCATATGGTTCTGACGGGCCTGTCGCACGATCCATTGATAGAGCGGCATCCCGTCGTGCCGGTCGCTCTCGCCGATGAAGATGCGCAGCAGTCGTCCTTCCTTGGGCAGCATGGTTTATCCCTTGAGATTCGACAGTCCGTATCCCAGCGTCACGGCGCCGAAGCCGAGCAGCAGGTGCAGGCCCACATAGGCCGTGGCGGCCAGCATCTGGCGGTCGCGCAGCAGCGCGACCGTCTCATAGCCGAATGTCGAGTAGGTTGTGAACCCCCCGAGGACGCCCAGCAGCAGAAACAGCCGGACCGCAGGGCTGAACAGCTCCGTATTGTCCGCCCAGCCACCCAGCAGACCGATGAGCAGGCAGCCGAGCACGTTGACACCCAGCGTGCCGTAAGGAAACAACGCCGCGTCCGAGAGTCTCTGGAGCCAGCCCGAAACCAGGTACCGCAGCACCGAGCCGATGAAGCCGCCGAGTCCAACGAAAATGAGGTTTTGCATGGAGCGCCTTTGTATCCAAGCGATATCGTACCACCGCGTGCGGGTGTAGTGTAGAAGGCCCCTCGCATGGCGTCAAGGCAGAGCACGGCTGGAAAAGACTCCGTCATCCTGGTACAATACTCCCCGGTCCTAGGCCAAATAGTCAATCGTCAACGATCGAGGATCAATTCGGAATTGGTTCGTTCCGAGAGTGGGTGGGGCGGTCGCTCTGTGTCGCTTCGTGCGAGGCAGAGAGGAAAGTCCGAGCAGGAAGGGGACCCCCGACGCGAGATGTCGCGTTGGGCAGACCCAGGGCACGGTGGTGGCTAACGGCCACCGGGGGCGACCCCAGGGAAAGTGCCACAGAAAACACACGGCCGATGGCCCTTCGGGGCACAGGCAAAGGTGAAAAGGTGCGGCAAGAGCGCACCGCGACGGCGGCGACGTCGTCGGCAGGGTAAACCCCACCGCCTGCAAGACCAAGCAGCCGGTCGACTTCGGTCGCACTTGGCCCGAGTGTGAGTCCGCCGCAGGCGGCTCGGCCGGCGGGTAGGTCGCTTCCCGCCTCCGCGGGAGAGCCGGTCGGCAACGGCCGGTCCAGATAAATGATCGCCACCCGCCCTCGTGGCGGGTACAGAACTCGGCTTACAGACCCACTCTCGGAATGAGCCGTCTCCTGCAGGGACGAATCGGCATTTGCTCCTGCCGACGGCCAGGACCTTGAGGCGACTCAACCCGCCGACCTGCTTGTCCGCGGCGCAGTGGGCCGGGAGCATCCGATCCCCCGCGAGGGTGATGGTGGTGGAGCCGGACCGTCCAGGGGCTGCGTTCGATGGAAGCGGGGCTCAGCGGGCTCGGTTCCCCGTGGATCAGGTCCGGCGAGCGCACCACGCGCATCTCATGGCCGTCGTGGGCCTCCAGATAGAAATCGTCCACCGGTCACGAACTATGGCTCCCCGGGTCTGTGGCGGATGCCTTGACCGGCAGAGGGGCATCGGGTATCTCTGGGCAGGACAACACCTCGACACGAAAAAGGAGAACATGGCCATGGGAAGCACGCGCATTTGGGGTGGTCCGCCTGGGGCGGGCTACGTTCGGTTCCTTGCAGTGGCTCTGGGTATGTATGCCTTTGCGGGCACCCTGCAGACGGCGGTCTGCGGCGGCGCTCCGCGCCGAACCGAGAGCTTCAACGCGGATTGGCGGTTTGCCAAGGGTGAACAGGCCGAGAATGTCACGCAGTTGGATTTTGACGATTCGACGTGGCAGGCGGTGCGTCTGCCGCACGACTGGGCGATCGCCGGGCCGTTCAATCCGAGCGAGAACGGCTACGCGGGCAAACTGCCCTGGCGCGGGGTGGGGTGGTATCGCAAGACCTTCCGGCTCGACGAGGCCGACCAGGGCCGGCGGGTGTACCTCGATTTCGACGGTGTGATGGCCTTCCCCAAGGTGTACGTCAACGGGCAACTGGCCGGCGAATGGGACTACGGCTACATGTCGTTTCGCGTCGATGCCACGCCGTATGTGAAGTTCGGCCAGATGAATGTGGTCGCGGTGCAGGCCGACACGCGCCAGCACGGCACGCGGTGGTATCCGGGCGCGGGGATTTATCGCAAGGTGACCATGACGGTCTGCGAGCCCATACATCTGGCACACTGGGGCACGTACGTGACCACGCCGCAGGTGAGGGACGACGCGGCCATGGTTCGCGTGCGATCGACGGTGGACAATCATCGGGATGCGGAGGCCAACGTGGCGATCGAGATCATCCTGCTCGACCCGAATGGCAAAGCGGTCGCCTCCGGTAGGAGAGAAACCATCGTGCCGGCCGCCGGCGCGACGGAGGTGGATCAGACGTTCACGATCCAGGATCCCCAGCGATGGGATGTCGAACACCCGTATCTCTACACCGTCAAGACGATCGTCCGCGCCGAGAAGGCGATCACGGACATGGAAGACACGACGTTCGGCATCCGGACGTTCGAATTCACACCCGACGATGGATTCCATCTGAACGGCCGACGGCTTCAGCTTTACGGCGTGAACCTGCACCACGACCACGGCCCGCTCGGCGCGGCGTTCTATCCCCGGGCGATGGAGCGACAACTGGAGATCATGCGCGAGATGGGCGTCAACGCCATCCGCACCAGTCACAATCCGCCGGCGCCGGAACTGCTGGCGCTGTGTGACCGGATGGGGTTCGTGGTGTGGGACGAGGCCTTCGACAAGTGGGATGGGACCGCCGACCGTGTTCGCGGCGAGCCGCCGTTGGAGGAGTTCGGCGAGCGCCAGCTTCGCAACATGGTGATGCGTGACCGCAACAGCCCGAGCGTCGTGGTCTGGTCGATCGGCAACGAAATCGGCACCGGCCGCGAGGGCGTGACGCCGGAGCGCGTGAAGTTCATGAGCGATTTCGTTCGCAAGTACGACCCGACGCGTCCGGTGGGGATGGGTTGTCATATTCCGGGCATGGTCGATCAGCCCAATTTCGATGCACTCGATCTGACCGGCTGGAATTACTCCCGCCGATACGCCAACTACCGGCAGAAGTATCCCGACAAACCTATCGTCTACAGTGAATCGGCTTCGGCGCTCAGCACACGCGGGTTCTACGACCTGCCGCTGCCGAACCGCAAGAACCAGTACTCCGATCAGCTCCAGGTCGATTCATACGATCTCAACGCCGCCGACTGGTCCGACATCCCCGACGCTGAATTCAAGCTCATGGCTGACGATCGCTTCGTTGCCGGTGAGTTCGTGTGGACGGGGTTTGATTATCTGGGCGAGCCGACGCCATTCAGCCAGGAGGCGCGCAGCTCCTATTTCGGCATCGTCGATCTGTGCGGCATGCCGAAGGACCGATTCTACCTGTACCGCAGCTACTGGCGGCCGGAGACGACCACCGTCCATATCCTGCCCCACTGGAACTGGCCCGACCGCATCGGGCAGAACGTCCCGGTGTTCGTCTACACCAACGGCGACTCGGCCGAGCTGTTCCTCAACGGCAAGTCGCTCGGACGCCGGCAGAAGGGCGTGATCCCCGAACGGCCGGCCAACTTCGCCAAAGGCAGGGCGGCGACGGCCAGCTCCAGCCAAGCCGGTCACGCGCCGGACGGCGCCAACGACGGCGCCCGAGACACCCGCTGGACGGCGGCCTCCGGGCAAGCCGAGCAATGGTGGCAGGTCGATTTGGGACAGGTCCAATCGATCAAGTACCTCGCGATCGAATTCGAGCGAGAAGAGAAACTGTACGGCTACGAGATCAAGGTCTCGTCCGATGCGGCCGACTGGGAGACGATCGTGACCAAGCCGGCCAGCCGCGAGCCGCGCTGGGGCGGACCAAAGCAGATCTTCCACAGCGTGGACACGCAGGCCCGGTACGTGCGGATCGAGTTCAACGAGACGCGCGAGAACGCGTGGGCCGCTGTGGCCGAGTTCGCTGCCTATCCGGCGCACTGCGACTCGGATTACTACGATGTGACCTACACATACCGGCTGCGCTGGAACGACGTCGGGTACGAGCCGGGCGAAGTGAAGGCCGTGGCGTACAAGGCGGGCAAGAAGATCGGCGAAGCGGTCATGCGTACCGCGGGCGAGCCGGCCAGACTTCGCCTGACGCCTGACCGGACCCGATTGACCGCCACGGGCGATGACCTGGCATATGTGCTGGTCGAGGCGCTCGACGGGAAGGGGACGCTTTGCCCTCTGGCCGATAACCTCGTTCGGTTTGAGATCAGCGGCCCGGCGGAAATCGCCGGCATCGGCAACGGCAATCCGCTCTCGCTCGAACCGTTCCAGGATGACACTCACAAGTTGTTCCACGGCAAGGCCATGCTGATCCTCCGTACGGTCGAAGGACAGCTTGGCCGGATTCGTGTTACCGCCCGCGCCGAAGGCCTCAAAGACGGCCGCGCGCAGCTACAGGCTCGACGATAAGAAAGGGGGCACATGATGCCGACGACTGAAAATCACGAATACAGGTTGCGCCCTGCGGGGATGAGCGGCGCCGCAGTCCTGGTCCTGTTGGCACGGTTGTTTTCGGCCGGCACGGTCCTGGCTCTCGACCAGCCCCTGCAGGTCACCTTTCAGGGCCGCGTGTCGGAGCACAAGTGGACGCTGGAACAACTCGATCCGCAATGGCCTTCGGACTGGTCGCCCTACGAGTATCTGGTCCTGGAGATGAGAGCGTCTTCGCCTCAGCGTTTCTCACTGTGGATCCACACCGCCGACGGGAAGCGCCGCGTGATGTTCCAGCCGCTCGGGCAGAACATCTGGCTCCGCGCCTCCGTCCCGCTCCAGTACTTCCGAGGCAGAGACCAGCGAGGAAACGACCTGGCTTCGGCCAACAATCGGCGGTGGGACTCGTTCTGGCTTTCGACCTGGGGTCCGTTCGGCGACCTGAAGAGAGTCGAGGCGCTGAGCGTGGTGATGGACTACCCTCTGAACGCCCCGACGCTGGAGATTCGGTCCATCGAGCTGTCGAAAGAAGACCGGGGCTCGAAGTTCCTGGAGGCCGAGCCGTACGTTGATGAGTTCGGGCAATGGGCCCGCGGGAACTGGCCGCGCAAGATCGCCAGCCGCGAGCAGCTTCAGAAGGAACTGGAGCAGGAACAGAACGCGCTTGGCGGCAGCGACGAATTCGGCTACTGCGAATACGGCGGCTACAAGGCCACGAAGGCCAGGGCCACGGCCTTCTTCCGGGTCGAGCAAATCGACGGCAGGTGGTGGTTTGTGGACCCTCACGGCCATCTGTTCCTGTCAACCGGATCGAATTGCATCAGCACCGGCGGGCGTCGCGGCGGCGATGAGGCTCCTGAGCCCGGACGCCATCTCGTCGCGCAGCGCATGAGTGCCTGGGGCTTCAACACCGTCGGCAACTGGTCATGGTTCCGTGTTTCCGACGAGGCCGACCGCAAGGTATATGTCGTGACGTTCCGGGCGCCACGGGCGGAGCCGGCGTATCTGGGCATGCCCGACGTCCACTCGGAGGAATTCGCCCATCGTGTGGACGAGGCCGCCCGTCAGCAGTGCGCCTCGCTTAAGGACGATCCGTGGCTGCTCGGGTACTTCATCGGCAACGAGCCGGCGTGGCCGGACCGGGAGAGCGAGGTTGTGGACCTGTTCCTCCACGGCCCGGACACCGCGACGAAGGCGAAACTCCAGGCCTTTCTGGCCGCCGGCGATACGCCGCAGCGCCGCGTGGAATTCGTCTATGGCATGTTCGAGAGATTTCTCTCGCTGATCGGCGACGCGATCAAGCGATACGATCCGAACCATCTGAATCTTGGTATTCGGTTTGGCAGATCGCCGCCGGAAGGCGTCATGCGCCTCGGCAGGAGTTTCGACGTGTGCAGCATCAATGTCTATGACTATGAGCCGACGGCGCAGCTCAAACGCCTGTACGAAGCGACCGGCCGGCCGATCATGATCGGCGAGTTCCACTTCGGTGTGCCGGCCGACGGATTGGGCGCGGGCCTCGTCCAGACCGCCGACCAGATCGAGCGGGGCAAAGGCTACCGCTACTACGTGGAGCAGGCGGCGGCCCTGGCCTGTTTCGTGGGGGCGCACTGGTTCCAGTGGACCGACGAGCCAGTCCTCGGGCGGTTCGACGGTGAGAACTACAACATCGGCCTGGTCGATGTCACGAATCGTCCCTACGTCGAGCTGATCGAGGCCGCCAAAGCCACGCACCGTCGTCTGCACGATGTGCACGCCGACAAGGTGGCGCCCTTCGACCAGAGGCCCAAGGCCTCGGCCGCCGGGACGCCTCGCTCGCCCTGGAACTGAGCCATCACCGCTACGTTCACGAGGGTCTGCAACGTGATTCAAAATGCGGTGATACTCTCGCTGGCACTTGTGCTGTGTGCGTCACTCGCTCGGGCACAGAATCCACCGGCCGGGCGGGGCCTGTCCAAGTGGAAGGGCTACGCGCATTACCCCATGACCAGTTACTACCTCGGAAGCAAGTGAGGCTGCAGGTATGACAGCATGACGATACGACCGGTGTATGCAAGAGCAAGGTGGGCAGTTGCCACACTGGCGGTCCTGGCTCCGGCGGTGCACGCGCAGCGTCAGATGGAATGGCTCGATCGGGGCCTGGTTGCCGTCCAACGGAGCGATGGAACCGTCTACATTGGATGGCGCATGCTCGCAACCGAACCGGACTCCATCGCGTTCAACGTCTACCGGGATGGCGTGCGTGTGAATGAGGCGCCGATCACGGATTCGACGAACTTCGTGGACGACCGAGGCTCCGGCGATGCGGTGTACACGGTCTGCGCCGTCATTGATGGCGCCGAGGCTGCGCCCTCGAAGCCGGCCACGGTCTGGAAACAGAACTATCTGACCATCCCTCTCCGGACGCCCGAGGGATACCGTCCGAACGACGCGTCCGTCGGCGACCTCGACGGGGACGGCGTGTACGAGATCGTGCTGCACCAGACGGGGCGCAGTCGGGACAATGCCTCTGGCGGCATGACGGACCCGCCGATCCTCGAAGCCTATCGACTGGACGGGACGTTTCTCTGGCGGATCAATCTCGGCCGGAACATTCGCGAAGGCGCCCACTACACTCAGTTCATGGTCTACGATCTTGACGGCGACGGCAGAGCCGAGGTCGCGTGCAAGACCGCCGACGGCACGCTCGATGGAACCGGCAAGGTCATCGGCGATCCGAACGCCAACTGGGTCAACCGCGACGGGAAGATCCTCGACGGCCCTGAGTTCTTCACGATCTTCGATGGGCAAACGGGTGCCGCTCTGGCGACCGCCGACTACATTCCACCCCGAGGCGACGTCGGCGGCTGGGGCGGCGTCGGCGGCAACGGCAGCAACGACAGCAACGGCAATCGAGTGGATCGCATGCTCGCCTGCGTCGCCTGTCTGGATGGGAGCCGGCCGAGCGTGGTGATGTGCCGGGGCTACTACGGCCGGTCCGTACTGGCTGCCTGGGACTGGAGAGACGGCAGGCTCAGCTTGCGATGGGTCTTCGATTCGGCGACACCCGGACTGGAGAAGTATTCGGGGCAGGGCAATCACAACCTGACCGTCGCCGATGTGGACGCTGACGGCAGGGACGAAATCATCTACGGGTCGATGTGCGTGGACGACGGCGGGACCGGTTTGTATTCGACGGACCTGCGACATGGGGACGCCATGCACGTCAGCGATCTGGACCCGGCCAGAGGCGGACTCGAAGTGTGGGGCATCCACGAGAACGAAGTCGTGATACCGGGATACGAGAACGGGTTCGGCGCCGCCATGTTCGACGCCGGGACGGGGGCAGTTCTCTGGGGCAGGAGCCCAGGACGTGACGTCGGTCGATGCGTTGCGGCCGACATCGATCCCAGGCATCCCGGCGCCGAATGCTGGTGGAGCGCGTCGTCGGTCCTGTGCGATGCCAGGGGCCAGGAAATCGGGCCGCGACCCCGGTCGCAGAACTTCGTCGTCTGGTGGGACGGCGACCTGCTCCGCGAAACGCTCGACGGCATTCGCATCGCCAAGTGGGACTGGGAAAGCGGGGTTGAGGTCCCATTGCTGACCGCCGAGGGCTGCTCATCGAACAACGGGTCGAAGTCCACGCCGGCCCTGAGCGCCGACCTGTTCGGCGACTGGCGGGAAGAGGTGATCTGGAGGACCCGCGACGGCAGAGAGCTGCGCGTCTATACCACGACGATCCCGACGGTGCACCGGTTCTATACCTTGATGCACGACCCGCAATACCGGCTGAGCATCGCCTGGCAGAACGTGGGCTATAACCAGCCGCCGCACGTCGGATTCTTCCTCGGCGCCGGCATGGCGTCGCCGCCCCGACCGAACATCCGACTTGTCGGCGAGGGCATAACACCAGGTGGGAGCAAATGAGAACAATGAGTATCCGCAGAGTGATCTGTGTGCTGTATGTGGCCATCGCAATGTGCCACGGGGTCTGGGCTGACGCGATTGAAGTGCGTTCGCCCAGTGGTCTGATGAGCGTTACGTTCGAAGTGAAGGATTTCGAGGGGGTGTCTGCGTGCCCGGTTTACAGTGTCCGGTACACGAACAGGATCATCGTGAATGAGTCGCGGCTTGGATTGGAGACCGACGACGGCCGGCTCGGTGACGGCGTGACTGCCACTGTTCTTTCAACGGGAAGCCACGATACGACGTGGAAGCCGGTCTATGGCGAGCGAAGCGTCATCCGCGACAGTTACAACGATGCCGTGATTCAACTGCGGGAAACAGGGGCTCCGCACCGCATCCTGACGCTCGCGTTCCGCGCCTACGACGAGGGGGTGGCCTTCTGCTACACGATTCCAAAGCAGGCTGGGATGGATCGCATCACCGTCGCGAAAGAAGCCAGCGAGTTTCGGTTTCCAGGCGACCGTATCGCCTGGGCGACGTACAGCGCACAGGGCAAGTATGAGCGTCTCACGCTGGGTCGGATCAAGTCGGGCTGCGAGCGGCCCCTGGTAATCCAGGAGGCCGACGACCTGTATGTCGCTGTTGCCGAGGCCCGCTGCGTCGATTACGCGCGAATGAAGCTGTCGCCGCTGATTGGTCGGGCCAACGGTCTGGTGAGTGACCTGAGCAGCCCCGTGGAAGCCGCGCTGCCGTTGACGACGCCCTGGCGTGTCGTGATGGCGGCCGACAGTCCCGGCCGGCTGCTGGAGAACAACGATATCATCCTCAACCTCAACGCGCCGTGTGCGATTGCCGACACCTCGTGGATCAAGCCGGGCAAGGTGATCCGCGAGGTCTCTCTGACCACCGCAGGAGGCAAACGCTGCGTCGATTTCGCGGTCAGGCACAATCTCCAGTACGTTGAGTACGATGCCGGCTGGTATGGCCCTGAGTATTCCGATGAATCCGATGCGACGACGGTGACGCTCGACCCGAAACGCTCGAAGGGGCCGCTGGACCTGCAGGAGGTGATTCGCTACGCCGAAGAGCGAGGCATCGGAGTGATCGTTTACGTCAATCGCAGGGCCCTCGAACGCCAGTTGGACGAGATTCTGCCTCTCTACCGCCGGTGGGGCATCAAGGGTGTCAAATACGGTTTCGTCAACGTCGGCTCGCAGCAGTGGACGAGTTGGTTGCACGAGGCGATTCGCAAAGCCGCCGACCAGCAGCTCATGGTGGACGTGCACGATGAGTATCGCCCGACCGGCTTCTCACGCACGTATCCGAACTTGATGACGCAGGAGGGCATCCGGGGCGACGAGGAGCGTCAGCCCAACGAGATGAGCCTGACGACGCTGTTCACGCGGATGCTGGCGGGAGCGGGCGACAACACGATCTGCTATCTCGACGGGCGGGTGGAGGAGCAATCCACACACGCCTATCAACTCGCCAAGGCCGTCTGTTTCTACAGCCCCTGGCAGTTTGTCTATTGGTACGATCGCCCGGAGATGTTCCGCGACGAGCCGGAGTTGGAGTTCTTCGACCATTGCCCGACGGTATGGGATCAGACGAAGGTGATCGAGGGCCGGATCGGCGAGTATGCGATTATCGCCCGGCGCAGCGGTTCGAACTGGTTCATCGGTTTCATGAACAGCGGCCGAGCCCGCACATTCGATGTCCCGCTCGGCTTACTTGATCCAGGGATGAAGTACGCGGCCCACGTCTACTCTGACGAGCCGTCCGTCGCCACGCGAACGCGTGTGCGGATCGACCGATACACCCTGGACCGTGACACGTTGCTGACGATGACCGCATCGGAAAAAGGAGGTCAGGCCGTCCGGATCGTGCCGGCGACCGCCGCCGACCACCACCAGCCCTATACGAAATAGCCGTGTGGAGGGGGTCTGAGTCACTCGGCACGTCGAAGGTCTTGCTCCAGGAGCCTCCGGCCGCCCGTATCTCGCCCGTTTCGCATTCCGTGCCCGAGCACTTCGGACACGTGTAACGGATGGTCTGCATGGGTTCCTCTCCTGGGAGAGTGACCAAACACCGTCTATCCGAATAGATGTTCCTCGGATTGGATGCTTGTGGGGAATGACGAAGAAGGATGGTGGCCTTCTCGCGCCTTGTAAAGACGGGAAAACATACTATTCCGCTATGATATGAAGTGACATCAAACTTCCTCCGGAAATATTCGTAGTCCGATAAGCGTCTATCGTAACAGGAAGCGCGCAGGCGACATGTATATACAGGCAGTCTGTTGCCGGAGGGGAGGTAAAGGGCAGGTTCTTGAGCTGTCCGCAGGGGTCTGAAGAGCTGGCTGTTATACGAACAGTAAAAGGAAAGACCAGAATACACGAATCGAAATAGCGGAGTTGCCGCGTTGCGGCGACGATTTCCTTGGGTTTTCACTTTGGTTTTTGATCTTTGATTTCTGGTTCTGGGAGATGTGTTGTGTATATCGGACAAGACTCTGACGAGGCTGTAGATCGTAAGTCCTCATCGCTGCCTCCTTTCCGTTACGAGGCGGGGTATTGCCTCAACGTCAGTGACCGCGGCGGCGCGGGAGTGAAACTGGAGCTGAGCCATGATGGGGACGTCGGGGCGGCGGTTATGCTGCCTCCCGAGACCGTCCAGGAGCTCGGCAGATGGCTGTTGCGAACCCTTGGCCAGGATGAACACGGATTTCCTGTGGAGTTGGGGGGGATTCTCGAGAGGCTCAGTAAGACGAAGAAAGCCAACTCGATCCTCCAGCGGGGCGACAAAACGCGAATCCGTGAGGCCCTCCAGGCCCTCAAGAGCTGACGGGGTCCTGGGCCGGGATCACTGTCGGCGGTCAAGAACGGTGGTCTGGAAGGCAGGATCGTTCATAAGTTGTTTTGAAAGAAGCACATATCCTTCCGCCAGGGGGTGGCTGGAATCGGCGTAGAGGTCGCTCGCCAAGGGGGCTGCTACCAGGTGTGGGACGCCATTTCGGGCGAGCCACCGTTCGATCTGCGTCTTGATTGTGCCGAAGGCGGTGGCGTTTTCGGCCGTGAGCATGTGTTCGTTGAAAGGTCCCACGAGGACGAATACGCGATTTCCCCTTGCCCGCAATCGCTCGACGGCTCGCCGAAAGAAGAGCCATTGCAGGGAGCTGTCAAGGTCCACCCACGCCATATCTCGTTTCTGACTTCCGCCGCTCAGCCAGGGACCGCCCTTCTCCGCTTCGACGTTCTGCGGTTCAGGCAGCGGTCGGGCCAGTGCGGCCAGCGGATTCCCGTACGGATTCTCCAGGGTCCAGGCAGGCAGGTCCATGCCCTGGAGATAGGCGATTCGCAGGTGGCTGGTCCAGCTCAGGAAGGGGATATGGCGCTCCATTACGATGCCCAGCCGAGCCGAGAACGGAGCCTTGTAACAGGGAATCTCGGTTGCGAATTGCGGGACCAGACGGGGGTGATTGAAGTGGAATTCCTTCGTCGTCTGCAAATCGTGCTTGGCGGAGCTCATCCACAAGGGATTGAACTGGAGAACGACCGGCCGGCCGGAGACGGCGCGGGCGTAGTACTCGATCAGACCGCCCAGCGCGGCCGGATGCGTCCCGTCCAGGCCGAGGTTGGCGAACCGGTTCTCGCCCATCGCGTCGTTGAGGCAGTGTGAGAGCGTCTGATCAGGCCGCACGTAGTGTCCCCAGATGACAGAATCGCCGATCACCGGAATCTTACCCTGCCGACACGCCGCCCGGCAGTGGCGCGCGTACAGCCAGTAGTCGCTGCCAAGGGCATACGGAACGCGGTAGTCCGGGCCGGGACGGAATGTCTCCACCTGTTTCCAGAGCATCGGCGCCGAGACGAACAGGGCCAGCAGGCCCAACGCTGCAACCAGCCACTGTCTCGGCGTCAGCCACACGGCGTTTGAGTTCGGCATCGCCGCATCCGCTGTGTTCTCAAGATTCTCTGTCATCGTTCAGAACTGCATGTAGATGAAGGGTTGTTCCCCCGAAGGGGCAAACAGCGCCAGATACGCGAGCATGAGGACGACCAGTCCCATGCGAACCGCCGGGAATTCAAGAGCCCAGCGTAGCCGGGAATCGAATACGTACTGGTAGCACCATACCGCGACGATCAGGACGATCGCCAGCAGCGGGCAAAGGGGATTGTCCAGGCCCGATGTGAAGATCCGTGTCACGATCAGCCGGGCATCGCCCAGCGTCGCCGCTCGGAAGAAGACCCAGGCGAAGGTGACGATCGCGAAGACGAACGCCTGCTTGACGAAGGCCGGGACCCGGTCCCTGTAGAACGCGGTGCGCTCCAATTCTCGCGTGGCGAACCGCCCGAGGGCATGGACCGCGCCCCACAGTACGAAGGTCCAGGCCGCGCCGTGCCACAGGCCCGACAGCACCATTGTCAGAAAGATGTTGCGATAGGTATTGAAGCTACCCCTGCGGTTGCCTCCGAGCGGAATGTAGACGTAGTCCTTGAACCAGGACGAGAGGCTGATGTGCCAGCGGCTCCAGAACTCTCCGAGGCTTGTGGCCAGATACGGATTGTTGAAATTGAGCATCAGCCGGATGCCCATCATCGCGGCGATACCGCGCGCCATGTCCGTGTACCCGCTGAAGTCGAAGTAGATCTGCCAGGCGAAGAGGAACGTCGCGAGGACCAGCGCCGGCGCCTGGAAGTCAGCCGGTGCGGCGTACACCTTATTGACGTACAGGGCCAGATAGTTGGCCAATGCGACTTTTTTGAACAGGCCCACGACGAAGAGGGACAACCCGTCGGCGAAGTCGCGCGCGGTAATCTTCGGCGTCCGGCTCAGCTGGGGCAAGAGGTTTCCGGCTCGTTCGATCGGCCCGGCCAGCAGACGCGGGAAGAACGCCACAAACGTGGCGTAGCGCAGCAGGCTCGTTTCCCGCTCGACTGTCCCGCGATAGGCGTCAATGACGTAGGCCATCGACTGGAAGAGATAGAACGACAGACCCGCAGGAAGCAGAAGGCCCGGCGCGGGGAGCAGCAGGGGAATCCGCAATGCGGAAAGCAGCGCATTGACGTTGTCCGTGGCGAACTGGCCGTACTTGAAAACGCCCAACAGAACGAGGCTGTTCGTGATGCTGACCCAGAGCCACCGTTTCTTTCGATCGCTCCTGGCCATCCGCGCAACGACAAAGAAGTCCACCGCGCTGACGTACGCGATCGGGATCAGGTATCGCCAGTCCAGCCACGCATAAAAGGCATAGGATGTCGCGAGCAGCCAGGGCAGCCGCAGCTTCGTCCCTTTCACCAGCAGGTACAGGGGATAGGCGACCAGGAAGAAGATCAGGAATGACCAGGTCTGGAACAGCATTCGGGCTTCTTCTTACTCCATCAGGGCGCGGATGTGAGCCTCGACCGATGCGGCCAGACGGTCCGGGCCATATCCGCCCTCCAAGACGGAGACGAGTCGGCCCTGGCAGCATTTCCGGGCGATTTCCTTGACGATGTGCGTCAAGCGGGCGAATCCCTCCGTCGTGACCTTCATGCCGCCCAGCGCATCTGCGGCCTGTGGGTCGAAGCCGGCCGAGATGAAGACGAAATCGGGCCGGAAGGCCATCGCCGCCGGACGGAGCTTCTGTTCGAATGCCTGAAGGTATTCACTGTCTCCCGAGCCGGCGGAGACAGGCACGTTGATCGTCGAACCCAGTCCGGCACCGGTCCCGGTCTGTGAGGCGCTGCCGGTGCCCGGATAGAAGGGCCATTGGTGGATGCTGAAGTACAGCACGTTAGGGTCGTCGTAGAATGTCTCCTGCGTCCCGTTGCCATGATGGACGTCCCAATCGGCGATCAGGACTCTGGACAGGCCGTATTTGCCCTGAACGTAACGGGTTCCGATGGCGACGTTATTGAAGATGCAGAACCCCATCGCGCGTCCCCGCAGGGCGTGATGGCCCGGAGGCCGGATCGCGCAGAACGCGTTGGCGACGTCACCTGCCATCACGGCGTCAACAGCCGTTATCACTCCTCCGGCGGCCAGTACCGCCGCCTCGTACGATTGCCGGCAGACAGGCACGTCGCCGGAGTCCAGATACCCTTCGCCGGATTCACAGGTCTGCTTCGCTCGCTCGATGTATTCCGGGCTGTGAACGGTTTCAATCCATTCCCTCGATGCGGCTGAGGGCTTCAGATAGGCGAGCTCAGGTTCCAGCCCCGAAGTCTTCAATCGGGTCATGATCGCGCTGAGTCTTTCCGGAGATTCCGGGTGGCCGGCGCCGGTCTTGTGCTCGAGGTAGATGGGATCATAGACGACCCCGGTCTTGGATTGGGGTCTTCCGGCGGCTATCGGGATACCTGCCGATGCGGCGCTTACGGCCGTTTTCGTGTGCGGCTTCGGAACGACTTGCCCGTGCACACCATCCCCACGTCCTGCGGACGGGAGGCTGCCACCCGCCTGGCTCGGCGCCTTGCGCACACAGCGGAAGCCGATGGCGTCATTGGCCAGGCAGGTGTCGTCGATCGCCGGATCGCTGGCCCGATACGCGGATCGGCAACTGGCGGCGCTGGAATTCCACGCGCCGCCGCGGATGACCCGGTCGGTCCCGTCGGCCGGGCCTTCAGGGTTTCTGTCGGGACTCCTCGAATAGTAGTCCTCGGCGTACCGGTCGTTGCACCATTCCGCGACGTTGCCGTGCATGTCGAAAAGCCCCCACGGATTGGGCCTCTTCTGGGCCACAGGATGGGTCGTCTGTGAGGAGTTCTCCGCGAACCAGGCGTAGTCCTTGAGCAGGCGCGAATCGTTGCCGAAACTGTACTGGGTCGATGTGCCCGCGCGGCAGGCGTACTCCCACTCCGCCTCGGTCGGGAGGCGGTAGCCGTTGGCGTCGAAGTTGCACTCCCACGTCTGCTCGTCGTAGCACGGCTCGAGCCCCTCGGCCAGCGACCGGTCGTTGCAATAGAGAGCCGCATCGGTCCAGTTGACCTGCTCCAACGGCCGGTTGGGGCCTTTGAAATGGGACGGGTCCGGAAGTTCGTACTTCTTGAACTCCTCCTGAACCACCTCGTGCCGGTCCATCCAGAACGGGCTGATCCAGACCCGGTGTACCGGCGACTCATCGCGCTGACCGTTCGCACTGCCCATCTCGAACCATCCTCCCGGAATGACAACCATCTCGATCCCACTGGCGGTCGTTTGCCGTTCGGGTGATGGGGCGGTTCCCTCTTTCCGTCGGCAACCTGGGACGGTGATCGCACCCGCCACGAACAGAAGAACCACGATCCTTGACTTCCTTGCGTGCCACGGCATTGTTCTTCCTCTTACGTCCTGTGAGCGTTCGAGTTTCATTTCGCTTTCGTGGGAGCCGGCACCCAGTCCGGTTCCTTGTTCTGGAGGCCGTCGGTGGTGATCTGGACCCATGTACCGGCCAAGTTGCTGACACAGATATTCCAGCCGGGCGCCTGGCCGCCGACCATCTCATTGGCTTTGGGGCCGTAGCTGAAAGCGATGTACTGCCCGTCCGGCGAGAAATCGGTGTGGTATGTCTCGTGCTCCTTGTCGCACTTGACGAACGGCCGGACGTTCGTGACCATCGGCTCCGCCCCGTTCAGGTCGATATCAGCGACGCCCAAGTCCCAATCGGTCATACCCCAGGTGATCTTTCTGCCATCGGGACCGAAGTCAGGCCGGCATCCTGTGACTCCGAACTTCGTCAGATCGTATACCGCCGTTCCGTGGGCTCTAAACGCCAGGATCGCATGGTCGTGACCCATACCTCCATGCACGGTGGCGACAAACCACTGGCCGTCCGGTGACCAACAAATGTTGTAGAGGTGATGCAGGTCCTTATTCACATGCGGTTTGTGCTCACCCGTCTTGAGATCGTAGTACATCAGCTCTTTGGTGGCGTAGTCCGTGATCGTGTAGCGGCGGAATTCGGCCTTCAGGTAGGCAATCGTCTGGCTGTCGGGGCCCCAGCAGGGCTGTCTGGCATTCTCGGCAACCTTCACTCGGCCGGTGCCGTCCAGATTCATATAGTAGACGTTGCGGATCTTGTCCCGGCCCGTTCCCTCATCGGCGACGAAACAGACCTTTGTCCCATCAGGCGATGCGTGGGGGTACAGCTCATTCACGTCGGCCGTCCGGGTGAGATTGACCGGGTTGGAGCCGTCCGCATGGACCAGACAGAGTTCCCAATTCTCTTTTCCATCGGTTTCGCGGAAGGTCTCGTAGACGATCCTGAAGGGGATGGAGGCCAGGTCGAGCGCGGAGGCGGGATACGGCTGGAGTCTCGCTCCCGGCAGCGCCTCCGGCTCGGCATGGTCGGCCAGGGCTGTGGTGGATGCCACGACCAATGCCAGGGACTGTACGATACATATCCACAACGCGTGATGCCCACGATCCGATGCACTTGCCATGTCGCATCTCCTCTTGCCTCTTCTCTCGGTTGGTCGGGTCAGCGCTCCGCCGTCTGCGGGATCGGCACCCAGTCGGGCTCCTTGTTGTGAAGGCCGTCGGTGGTGATCTGCACATATCGGCCGGTCAGGTCACCGATACAGATGTTCCAGCCCTCGGCCATGCCTCCGACCTGCTGGCCGCCGCGCGACGGACCGTAGCTGAACGCAATATACTTGCTGTCGGGCGAGAGGTCCACGTGATAGACCTTGTATCCGCGAGCGCAACGGGCGATCTCACGGATGTTTGTGACCCGGGGCTCCGGACCCTTCAGGTCGATGTCGGCGATCTGGAGATTCCAGTCGGTCTCGCCCCAGACCATCTGCGTCCCGTCCGTGCTGAATTCGGGCCGGCATCCCTTGACCCCCCAGACCGCCAGGTCGAACACACGCGGGCCGAAGGCGTCGAACGCGATGATCGTGTCACTGTATCCCATTCCCCCGGAGACGGCCGCCAGAAACCACCTGCCATCGGGCGACCAGCAGATGGCGTACAGGTGGTGCAGATTCGTGTTCACGTGAGGGCTGGTCCACTTGCGTTCCAGGTAGTAGAACATCAGGGCGTCGGTGGCATACTCGCGGGTGCTGAACCGCTCGTACTCGTCGGTCAGGTACGCGATGCTCTTGTTGTCAAAGCACCAGCAGGGCTCGCGTGCGTGCTCGGCCACGTGGACGCGGTCGGAGCCGTCGATGCTCATGTAGTAGACATGTCGCACGCGGTTTCTTCCGAAACCCTCATCCACGACGAAGCAGATCTTCTTGCCGTCGGGCGAGACGTGGGGATACATCTCGTCCACATCCGGCGTGTTGGTGAGGTTGACGGGGTTCGAGCCATCCGCGTTCCTCATGAAGATTTCCCAGTTTTCCTTTCCCTCGGTCTGACGATAGGTTTCGTGGACGAGTTTGAAGGGGATCCTCGCCAGATCGATCGCTTCGCGAGGAAGGGGAATCTGCTTCGGCCGCATACGGACCGCTGGGGCCTCGGATTCGGCGGTCGCCTCGAAGCCGGGCGGTTCCGCTGCCTCCACAGAGGCAAGCCCCGCGAGCGCCAGTATGGCCCCCAGGGCGAGTGACATACGCTGCATGGTGGGAATCCCTCGAAAACCAGGCCAACGTTGAAATCAGGGTCCTTTCCTTCCCAACAAGATATCCCCGGGTCTCCTATGGTGCAAGGGGGCTGGTCCTTCGCCGTCGGTACCCGTCGCCCGACGGTCGGAATGGCCGAGCCGACGGGTGGACTGCGTGTTTGCAGGTAGACCGTCACGGGAGGGTGCAGTCAATTTTGTCATTCCGACCGGAGCGCAGCGAAGTGGAGGAATCTGCCTGCGAAGGGGCTATTGCCTTGTCCTCGGCCAGATTCCTCCGTGCGGGCTTCGCCCCATTCGACTTCGCTCAGAGCCTGCCCTGAATGCAGTTGAAGGGGCAAGCCTCTCGTCGAAATGACATCCGCCATGCTGTCCGAGATGACAGCCCCCTTTCCTGGCCTCCGCAGGAATCTACCTGCAAACACGCAGTGCACCCCGGGCCGACAGATTGCCCATTTTCTCCTTGTGCCCTCCGCGCCCGTCGTGGTAAGATGGAGTAAGCTTTTTCATAGGGAGGTGCTATGAACGGCAGATCCATATTGAGCGGGGGGGCCACGGCGCGGAGAGCGTTTACCCTCATCGAGTTGCTTGTTGTCATCGCGATTATCGCCAT
>DAOTJE010000025.1:0-66031 GCA_035448545.1 Sedimentisphaerales bacterium
TGAAGTCCTTTGCGCAGGCCGCTGACTTCAGCCGGACAGACTCCGTCCCCGTCGGTTCCATCGCCACTTGGGCATCGGACGTCAGACCCCGGCGGCAGGCAGTCGGAGCCTGGCGGAACAAGCCGTAACTGCCGCAACCAGGATCAGCGAGAACGGCAGGGTCTGGAGCGACGACTGTGCCCGGCGCGCAACCATGAAGAGACAGGAGAACTTGGGATACTTACTACGGGCAGGGAAATGCCCCCGAAATGTTTCCTGAGCCGCAGCCGGACGGCGCAATACCCGCCTGCACACGAGGCGGTCCTTCGCCCAGAAACCTCCTGGAATCCCCTCGACCACAGGGCGTGCCCACACACGCCCCTTCCTGCCCAATCACTCAGGGCAAACATCTGTAATCCCTTTCTCCCGCATCACCCCCTCGATACCCACACGCTACACCGAGGCCGACACACCTCTCCCATTCGCTGGATCAGCCACGAGCGCCTTGCGGCCCCCAAACGGCTGTTGGCCACGGAACCACAACACACGGAACAGTACGTTCGAGCGCTGTCACAGACAATCGTGGAAGCTACGGGGATTCGCAGGCAATCTGGGTCTGCCGTTCTCGGATGCACGTGGAAACCCCGTAGGAGATCGGATCACGAGATCAGGGACGTGCCGGAGCACCCGAACGAGGAGGAGAGGAAAGGGTGTTTGTTGAACGCGCGCTGTGCGTACAACCAGGGGCGGAAGAGGCGGACTAACTGCGATCGAACGGCAACGACAACTGCTCTCGATGCAACTGTCTGGGCATTCTCACGATGGCCACTTCCCGGATCAGGTCGACCGGGTTGTCCACGCCGAACTTGTGCATGATTCGACGGCGTTGATCCTCGATGGTTCGAACCGAACGGTGCCGCAGCCTTGCGATTTCCTTGTTACCTTTGCCGTCCAGGATCAGACGTAAGACCTCGATCTCTGACCTGGTCAGCGGCTTGCGCACCCCCTCGCGCGCACGCCTTCTGTGCTTCAGCGCCGCTTCGACAGCCGCCAGAAAGGAATCTCGCCCCAGAGGCTTCTGCAGGAAGTTGGCCGCCCCCGCCGCCATCACCTCAACGGCCATCTCCACATTCCCGTAACCCGTGACCACCAGAACCGGCAGGGAAGGAGTTCTGCACTTGACTTCGCTGAGCAGCTCGATGCCATCCATGCCAGGCAAGACCACATCCGTGATGAGCAGATCGCACCGCGCGGAACGCATCTTCACAAGACAGGTCGTTGCGGAGTCAAAACAGCGAACTTCGTAGCCAGCCTGCTCCAGAGTTCGACGCAAGGCTTCGCACACGTCAGGCTCGTCATCGACGACAAAAACATGTTGTCTTTCGTTTTCCTCCATTCTGACCCCGTTGCACACTCGCATGATCGAGAATCGGAAGACAGACGAAAAACGTGGAACCCCGCCCGGGGATACTCTCGCGCCGGATCGTCCCGCCAGCCCGGACCACAATATCCCACGCTACGTGAAGCCCCAGGTCCACTGCTTGGGGGGCAGGTTCCGCCTGGAAGGAGCGATCCGACGCGATACTCGAATCCTCCTTCTCGACAAGGTGATTGTCGCACGAAAAATGCAGCTCAACGCAATGATCCTTCACCTCATAACCAACGGTGATGCAATGGTGCCTCTTCCCGTCGGCAAAGCGCATGAGATACTCGATCAAAGCGTAGAACAACTGCTCGGCATCTCCCTCGGCCATCCGCACCGGCGGCCACTCATCGCGGTTGCCGATACGAATCACCGTGTTGGCCGCTCGAGCCCGCGCCTCCAGCAGTCGTACAACCCTCGTCAGACTCGCGGCCAGATCCACGGCATGAACCAACCGGTTGCGCGAGCCTGTCTCGGCAAAACTGCGAAATTCTTCGACTCGGGTCGCCAGGGCACCGATCGCTCGAAGAGCCGCGTCGAGGTCCCGTCCCGCGTCTTCGCGAGACGGCATCCCATCCAGTCTGGCCAGGGCGCTCTCCACAGACATGCCGATCGCCGTCAAAAACTGAGGAAGGCTTTGCATCAGGCTGCAACTGACTTTGCCGATCGACGCCAGCCGTCCAATCTGAATCATCTGCGCGCGGCAGAGGTCCAGCTCCCGCGCTCTTCGCGCCGGCTCGCCCGCATCCCTCCCATGACGAATCAGACCTTCCAGGATGTCCATCATCCGAGGCACAGCCCTGACGATGGACCGAAGCAGTCTGTCCCTCTCTCTGAGCCGGGCCTGGAGTCTCTCTCGCTCCGTAATGTCCGTGAAGAACATGCCCACGGCAACGGTCCGTCCGTTTTGGGTGATGGGCCCGATGCGGGCCTCGCAGGAGAGAGCGCCATCACCGTTGGCAGAGAAGCACACGACCTGGCTGATCCTCTCTCCCGTTTGGAGCACGCCGGCGATCAATTCCCGCACCTTCTCACGATGATCGGCCGACAGGAAATCATAGATGCACCGACCGACAACGCTTTCTCGACCTCCGGACAGTACGGGGGACACGTGATTGACGTACGAGATAACACCGTTGCCATCTACTACGACGACGCGGTCGCAGGTGCATTGCAGCAGAGAATCCCACCTCTCGTCGGGCACCATGGAAGTTGGACTCGACCGCGTCCGTGGATCGCAAGCGTGAATCGCCCCCGGCCATTCTACAGGACTGCCGGCATGCACCACTGCCCGCGTGTGTCCTCGTCTGCCTGCCACACACCCATGTCCAGCCGGTGTTTGACGATCGTGGACGCACTCCGCGCCCTCCACTGTTGCCCGATCGGTGGCCGGAAGCTGTCGACGATTCAACCGCGACTCCACTGACGTCTCCCTGTCCATGTGGCCTATCCCCTCGCCACACTGCGCAAGCCTGCCCTTCCCATGTCAAACCGTCCTGTCATCGGCCTGGGTCGGGCCGTTTGACAAGCAGGTTGGATACGCGACCCCGTCGAATCGCAGCAAGACGCTACATAGGGCACTGCGTTTCGTGACCACGCGGACCCAGCCCGGATCCGGCAGGCGATGCGATTTCAGGGCATGCTTGGCCTTTTTCTCCCGCGCGGCAATCCGCCACGACGAAGAGCAATGACTCCCAAAGACGCTGCGTGATGAGAACCACCCGTGATGGAGCAACACACCAATGAAGACCCGCGCGACCGTTCCGGCTGGCGCCGATCGACATCCCTTTCATCCCCCTGAACCTTTTTTGCATCGAATGCTATGCGTTGTCAACAGAAATCGGCGAAGAAAACTCGTCTTTCAAGATGGAGACTCTGCGTGAGATGGAAAACCTCTTTCTTACGGGGTGCCCGGATCAAGAGCCAAGCCGTGAGAACCGATCCACGACGCGCGCATAGCCTCGCTAGTTCTTATGGGCCGCCCGGAGCAGAGCCGAAAGGACTCCCGCCGCAGCGTCAGGCTTCGCCGCAGAATACGTAGTCACCACAATTGATCGCCGTGTGCAAAGCGGATACTCCTTCGAGTAGCCGCTCTGAGATGGAGTCCTTTGACCGTACGCGCGACGCACGGAGCGTGCAGTGGTTCCTCGGATCGCTGTCGCGCAAGTGTGATCGGTGAGGGAAGGGCCGATCGTAATAGGCAACAGAAATCTGTTTTGCACGGAGGTGCCTTATGAGAAAGTTCGGGTTATTGCTGCTCTTGGTGCTTGGCACCAGCGGCGCCGCCTTCGGACGGTGTGAGATCGACATCATCATCGACGAGATCACCTGCGGTCAACCCATCACGGGAAGCACGCTGATCACATGTCCTGGTGCATGCACCTATTCCGGCGTGACCAAAACCTACGTGGGCAACACCCTCTGCGCCGACGTCTACATCGATTGTACGTGCACCTGCGGCAGTTCGGTCGTTCCCACACACGGAAAGGTCTTCAATGAAGCGGTGTGCGGCAGGTATATGGTGGTGGTCCGCGTATGGTGCAACTACACGGGCTGCGGGTGTTTACCGTACAGTTGCTATCCGCAGCCGGTCTTCTGCGGCCTGGCGATGAAGACCTTCACGGTCTGCTGTGACGACTGTGGCTGCTACCCATGCCGTTGTATACCGCTCCAACCCTGCTGCCCCCAGTAGGGATGGTGTCGGCCGCACGCCAGACCGGCCGTCGTAAGGGAACCGGCGGGTTGTCCTGGCGAGAGTACCTTACCATGCCCGCCGGCAGATCGAGAGGAGGAGGTCCTTCCCCAACAGAGGAGGGTGACTTTTTCTTCGTGCTCCTGTTGACGCGGCAGGCTTCAGGGCCGAAAGAATGTGCCGGAACAAGCAGGGGCGATCACATCTGGCTGTCCACAACCAACCTCGCTCGCCGCCGCCACAGGCGACAAAGAGACACTGGCACACGGGGGGAATACTCCGTATCTTGTATGCTTGCCGTCTGCAACGATCGCGGTTGCAGGCAGGTCGTGAGTGGGTTGGCATGGATATGGATAAGGAGAACGAGCATGACGGAATGCGGCGCAACGAAGGACGCTACTACACGACGTGAATTCATTGGCAAGACCGCGGCGACGACGGCGGCGGCATTGACCGCCTCATCGCTCTTGCCTTCGATGGGCTGCTCCAACTCAATGGTGCGTCTGACGGGCAAGAAAGGCGGACTGATCAGGTCGGGCGACGTTGTCCTGTTCCAGGGCGACTCCATCACAGACGCCGGGCGAGACCGGCAGCGCGAGGGCCATGCCAATGACGTGCGGGCGCTGGGGACGGGCTATGCCCTTCTGGCCGCCGCTGCCCTGCTGGCCAATCACCCCGAGGCGAAACTGACGATCTACAATCGCGGCATCAGCGGACACAAGGTCTTCCAGCTCGCCGAACGTTGGGATAAGGACTGCCTCGCCCTGAAACCCGACATCGTCAGCATCCTGATCGGCGTCAACGACATCTGGCACAGGCTCGACGGCAGGTACGACGGTACGGTCGAGCACTACGAGCGGGACTATCGGGCCCTTCTCGAACGGACGAAGCGAGAGCTTCCCGGCGTGAGGCTCGTGATCTGCGAACCGTTCGTGCTGCGCTGCGGCGCCGTGAACGAGAAATGGTTCCCCGATTTCGACGGGTATCGGGCCGCGGCCAAGCGCGTCGCGAGCGCGTTCGATGCCGTGTTCATCCCGTTCCAGACGATGTTCGACGAGGCGGTGCGGACGACCACACCCGCCTATTGGGCGGGCGATGGCGTGCACCCCACCCTCGCCGGCGCCTCGCTGATGGCCCAGACCTGGCTCCAGGCCGTCTGAAAACACGGCCGGAATTGACCCCTCCATCGCCTCCAAAATGGTGTATGGTTTACGTAGCAGGAAATGGAGGGTCGGTCATGAGCCAACAATCACATGCCAGGTCTGTCGTAACGCCGTCTTCGCCCTGGGATAGGTTCCAGTCTCACTTCGAGCCGGCAGATTCTCGGACCATGAGGAGACCGTGGCCGGCCGGGATTCTCCCCTCTGCGATCGCACTGGTGTCGATGTCGATCGCCACGGTAGCCACCATCGTGGTCATCGTAACCACGGTAGCCAGCGCCGGACTTTGGATCCGGAGTCCGGAGGACACCTGGTCGCGATGGAGCTCCAGCGCGGAGCTGCGATTCAGCGACAACATCGCCGGACCCTCGGGCTACACCCCGGTCGTCGAAGATCAGATGATCGAGCTGGCGATCGACGAGGAGTATGCCGATGCGGCGTTCGTCGTGCCGGAGCCGTAGCTCACGGCCATCAAACGCCGGTTATTGCAGAGAAGCCCGGGCCTTCTCGGTGAATTTGATGATCTCGTTCATCATGGCGACCGATTCGGATGGGAACTTCCCCACCGCGGTCTCACCCGAGAGCATGACGTAATCCGTTCCATCAAGGATCGCGTTGGCCACGTCGGCGACTTCCGCACGCGTCGGGCGGCTGTGCTCGGTCATGTGCTCGAGCATCTGCGTCGCCGTGATCACGAACTTGCCCGCCTCGTTGCACTTGCGGATGATGCGTTTCTGGATGATGGGGACCTCGTAGATCGGGATGGCCACGCCCATGTCGCCCCGCGCGATCATGATGCCGTCGGCCGCGTCGATGATCGAGTCGATGTTGTCGATGGCCTGGCGGTTCTCGATCTTGGCAACGATGCGGCACTTTGGCAGGGGCGGCTTGACGATCGCAGCAACCTCGCGGACGTCTGCGGCGTTCCGCACGAACGACAGCGCGACGAAATCGACGTGACGCGCGATGCCGAAGCGGAGGTCCCGCTTGTCCTTGTCCGTCATGGCGCCGAAGGCCAGGTCGGCGCCGGGCATGTTGATACCCTTGCGCTCTTTCAGGATCCCCCCTTCCACCACAACCGCCTTGAGACTCGTCGCGGTACTCTCCTTGACGCGAAGGATCAGGTTGCCGTCGTCGATGAAGATGAGCTGGCCCGGTCGGATTCGCGTCAGATCGCCCCGATAGTCAAACGGAATGGTCTTGTGCCCCGAGGCCGTCTCGTCGTTGGTCAACCAGACGACGGACTGGTTCTTCAGTTCCCGCGTCTTACTGCCGTGGAACCGCCCCACCCGAATGCGAAATCCCTCCAGGTCCTGCATGATGCGGATGTGACGGCGGTACCGGGCGTTGAGCCGGCAGACCAGCTCGATGGCCTCACCGTGCTGGGCATGCGTGCCATGGGAGAAATTCAGGCGGACCACATCGAGCCCCGCCATAAACATCTTCCGCAGCACCGTCGCGTTGGCGCTGGCGGGACCCAACGTTGCCACGATCTTGGTCTTGGGCATCGGCTTTATACTCCTTTCCGGCCGTTGTATACCTTCTCAACAGACCGCATCAGTCTACCGTCGGCGACGGAGTATCTTCAACCAAATATCCTTTGGGCCCGACAGCGGATGTGGTAATCTGCCTCGCACGCGCCGCGGGAATCCCGGCACGTGACGCCGTGAAAGGAATAGGAGAAACTGAGCATGCAGGTGGTTGTCATCCTTGGAATTATCGCCCTGATCGTCGTCGGGGCAATCATGGGACATGCGGCTGCCAAGAGGCGCCGTGAGGAGATGCTCGCTCTGGCGGCCCGGCTGGGTCTGCACTTCGATCCCGGTAAGGATAAAGACCTCGCCCGTCGCTTCGAGTTCCTCGACAAACTCCGGCAGGGCTCCAATCGCTACGCGTTCAACGTTCTGGCAGGCCGCTACCAGGACCACGACGTCACGATCTTCGATTATCACTACGAGACGCACTCCACCGACTCCAAGGGCCATCAGCAAACGCATCACCACTACTTCTCGTTCTTCCTGCTGCGCCTGCCGGCGTCGTTTCCCGAACTGACCATCGGGCCGGAAGGGTTCTTCTCCAAGATCGCCCAAGCCATCGGTTACGATGACATCGATTTCGAGTCGCACGAGTTCAGCCGCACGTTCTGCGTCCGCTCGAAGGATAAGAAATTCGCATACGATGTGTGCAACGCGAAGATGATCGAGTATCTCCTGGCCCATCGCGACCTGACGATCGAGATCGAGCGGGACGCACTGGCGATCTCGTTCAACCGCCGGCTGAAACCCGAGCAGATCGAACCCAATCTGCGGAGACTGATCCAGGTCCGTTCGTTGCTGCCCGAATACCTGTTTGCACGGAGCTGACTATGTGGGTGCCGTTTGCCGTTCTCGCCGTCGTCGTCCTGCCGCCGATTCTGTACGTGGTGCTGACGTACAACACGCTGGTCGCCCTGCGCAATCACATTCGCGACGCGTGGGCCAACATCGACACGGAGCTGAAACGCCGCTACGACCTGATTCCGAATCTTGTCGCGACGGTCAAAGGCTACGCCGCTCACGAGAAGGAAATCCTCGAGCGCGTCACCCGGCTGCGGGCCCAGTGCATGGCCAGCCAGGGCCGTCCGAATCAGCAGGCGGTCGATGAAAACCAACTGGTGGCGGCCTTGCAGAAACTGATGCTCGTCGTGGAGAACTACCCGCAATTGAAGGCGGATCGGAACTTCCTCGAACTCCAGAAGGAACTGGTCAACACGGAGGACCGTATCCAGGCGGCGCGGCGCTTCTTCAACGGCAACGTCCGCGACTATCGCAACAAGTGCGAGACGTTTCCCAGCAGCCTCATCGCGGGGGCGTTCGGCTTCCAGGGCGAGGACTACTTCAACGTCGATCCGGCCGTCCGCGCGGCGCCCGGTGCCGAGTTCAACTCGTGACACGCCCAAACGGGACACGCAGCACTGACGAATCCCCTGCTGTTCATTGAGGAGGTAACGGGCCGCCGGCACCGGGAACACGACGGTCCGCGAATTGAACGGGCCGGCTTCATTTTTCCGGCTCGACGCGCTGGATCGAGATGATCCGGACCGGGTCGATCGGCAGGTGCTTAC
Organism: Sedimentisphaerales bacterium; assembly: GCA_035448545.1. Classification (GTDB taxonomy): domain Bacteria; phylum Planctomycetota; class Phycisphaerae; order Sedimentisphaerales; family Anaerobacaceae; genus Anaerobaca. The sequence goes on from DAOTJE010000025.1 coordinate 8,358, forward strand.
CGGTCACCGGAACCTCGCCGATCCGATCGACCACATCCATACCTTTGACCACCTCGCCGAAAACGGTATGCTTGCCCGTCAGCCAGGGTGTGTCCACCAGATTGATGAAGAACTGCGAACCGTTCGTGTTCGGGCCGGAATTGGCCATTGCCAGAGACCCTCGCTTGGGGGGGTGCGACTGCAGCTTGCTGTTGTACTTGTATCCCAGATTGACGTATGCCTCCTTGAGGCTCATCGCGCGAACGCGCTGGTTCACTTCCTCCTGCCGCGCCGCAAGCTGCTCGTCGGAGGTGATCCCCATGGCCCGAAACAGCGGACGCAGCACCGTGTTGTTGAAATCCTCCTGGGACCGGATGTTGAGCCAAGGATGCGGTCGGCCCTGCTCGTCGAGGACGTTCCGTTTGTCGAGCCCGAGCGCGTCAGCGTTGATCTCGTCCTCAAACTTGTAGCCCGGCCCGCCCTCTCCGGTTCCCAGCGGGCAGCCGCCCTGGATCATGAAGCCTTTGATGACGCGGTGGAAGGTCAGACCGTTGTAGTAGGCCTTCCGAACCTCGTGCTTTGTCTTTGGATCAACGAAGACCTTGGTCCCCTCGGCCAGTCCGAGGAAGTTCTCGACCGTCTTGGGGGCCTCTTTGGCGTACAGCCGGACGATGATGTCGCCCTTATTGGTCTTGATCAAGCAGTGGGGATCCGACGACGGTTCATTGGGCTCGCCGGCCATGACGGCTCCACAAAGACAGAAAACCAGGGCTGCTGCGGTCCGATTCATATCTGCTCCTTTGCACGTAGACCGATCACATTCACTTCAACACCTCTATTATACCCAATGCCGGGGTTCTTCACGAGTTCTCCAGCGTCAGAAAGCAGCCGCGATAATCCGTCGGAGATTCGTTCCGCCATCTGCGATAACACCGGCAGTCGTGTTGAGACGGGAAGAAGACCCGACGGGATGAATGCAGTGCCAGGGTGACCCGACAAGGATAGAAGACTCGGCACGTGAACCAATCCGGATAATGCGTGGAGGCACTTTGAGGGTGGCAATGGGATAAACGGCGGCAACGCTAATTCTCTTGCGTGTCGCCCACACCCACCTTCTGACTGAGACGCTGACAGCTCTCGCAGCGGCAGCAGCCGACCTGTCGCAGATGCGACGAGCCGGCCAGACGCCGCGTCTCAATCAGACGGGCCCCCTTCGCTTCCATCTTGCGAAAAGCCATCTTGGCCTCGCGATTGTCATGATAGCCCACCGCATCCACAACGACGGTCACCCGTTTGTCCCTCTGGAGCAGCCCCAGCGCGGCCGCCTTGACGGCCCCTTCCGCACAGGCCCCAATGAGGATGAACTCGGACGCCGAGACCTCACTGAGCAAACGATCAATTCGCGGCTCGTCGAACGGGTCGACACATCGCTTGTGGAGCACCACCTGCTGATAGCGCCGAAGCATGTCGCGTGGCAGGTCCGTGCTGCCGTCGGCCGGGAGACTGATCCGATTCGGCATCAGCGTGTAGCGGATTTTTTCCTGGCCGGGGGTGCCGTCGATGCAGTACTTCGGATCACCATTGTTGCCTTCGAGGTACACTTCGCACGTCGAAATGACCGGAATGTCCTTCTGGCGGGCCCACGCCATCATGCGACGAATGTGAGCCAGCACTCTTCGGTGGTTTCGGATGCAGGCGGTGCCGTCGGCCAACAGGTAGTCCTTCTGCGTGTTGATGTCAACGAGGACTTGCTTCCGCTTCGCCCTGACCATTTGAAGTATCATCCTTCGACTTCCTTTCCGTGCCGACAGGTTCGTTGCGGTCTGCCCACCCGCGGCCCACAAAAGAGTTCACTTGCCTAATCATCGTGTGCCGCTCTTAGACACTTTAGTAACGCAGGCAGCAGAAAATTATCCGCCCCTTCCCTGCCTTTCGGACCGGCCGTATAATGTGGTGGAAAAGACCTGTTGCCGATGGCAGGAGAGGCAGGATCGAACACGATCAGACGATGCGACGTACACTCAAGGAATACCGGTCGATTGTACTGCTGCCGGAAGATGTGCCGGCGGGGGGGGATTTCGCCGGCCTTTTCGGACGTGCCGGACCTTTTCATATAGAAATCGGGTCGGGCAAGGGAACCTTTCTTGTTCAGGAGGCGCAAGCGCATCCCGAGGTGAACTATCTCGGCATAGAATGGGCGAACAAGTTCTACCGGTATGCGGCGGACCGGATGGGACGCTGGGGGTTGTTGAACGTCCGCATAATCCGGGCCGATGCGAAGGTGTTCGTGCGCGAACACGTGGCCCCCCGCTCGGTGGACTGCTTCCACATCTATTTCCCCGACCCTTGGCCGAAGAAGCGGCATCACAAGCGCCGGTTTGTCCAGAAGGACAACATGGAGATGCTGGTGGCGCGTTTGAAGCCGGACGGCAGAATCCAACTGACCACCGACCATGACGAGTACTTCGCGCAGATGCAGCAGGTGATGTGCGCCTTGCGCGATGAACTGGAGGAAGTCGAGTTTGTGCGTCCGGCCGGTGCCACAAACGGGGAATGGACAGGGACCAACTACGAACGCAAGTACATCCGGGATCGACGCACAATCCACGCTCTGGCGTTCCGAAAGAGACGGGGATAAGGCACCCGAGAGGATCCACCGGAGCAACCACACCGCGTATCAGAAACCGGCCCGTCGACGTTCCTCCCCCCGCGACGAGCGCGACGAGAGACTGCCGGACCAGCACCATGCAGCGCTACGTGCCCTCCAGACGGGCCAGCGCGGTCTGCGCCACGCGCCGGACGTAGTCGTCGGAGTCGTCGGCAGCCGCCTTGATCCGGGCGAGCACCGGTCGGGCTTTGGGACCCAGCTTGTCGAGCGCAACGATGGCGAACAGGCGGACCTTATCCGTGGGGTGCTTCAACGCATCCACGAGCACCGGCAGCCCGGTATCCTCAGCACCCCAATCGCACATCGCGTGGGCGGCCGCCACGCGGACCACCATCGACACATCGGCGAGCCGGGCCTTTACCGCCGTCCGCGCCAATGCGACATCGGCCTCGAACCTGCCGGCGGCATGCAGCCCCACCACCGCCCAGTATCGGATCGACGGCCTGGCGTCATCCAAATACGGCAGATAGGAATAGACAGCGTTGGCACCCTCGTAATCAAGCTCCTTGAGCTTCCAGAGTCGCTGACGCAGGTTGGACGCGTCGATCTCGTCCTGCCAATGCTTGGTGCCCACCGGCGCCGGCCGCTCGGCGACGGGAGCGCCCGGCCGGAACACCATCAGATCGCTGCGGCGAAAACCGATGCGACAGGCCAGCGCATACAGCACCTCCCCGGCCTTCAGCGAGATGGAACGCGCGTATAGCAACCAGCCCGTCTTGTCCTCGGGGTCGCCGCCGATACGATACGCGATGGAGGCCCCTTCCGTGGCGCAGGCCAGCGTCACGGTCGCCCCCGTCGTCCCATCACCTGTCTGCTTGACGACGACCGGCGGCGCGGTCTTTTCGTATTGCCCGTTCGGCCATTTCAACTCGTCGAAGATCGGCTCCGGAATCAACCCCACGTCCTGCGTGTCCCTGTACCATTCCTCATGCACCTTTCGCAGGCGCGCCAGTACTTCCGCATAAGTGGGGTCCCCTGCCAGGTTGCGGACTTCATGAGGGTCGGCGACAACATCGTAGAGTTCCTCGATCGGCTTGGTTGGCTCGAAATACTGGTTCTGGGGCCCCTCCAGCTTGCCCTCGGCGTGGAGCCGTCGCATCTCCTGCATCGTGGGCATCTCATTCATGTAGCGAATGTCCTGTCCTCGCGTGACGTACCACATGTAGTTGCGGATGTACTTGAAGCGTTTGTCCCGCACGGCCCGAATCAGATCATAGGCTTCGTCCATGCGGTCGCGAGCGGCGAAGATGTACTCCCGCGGCTTGGCCCTGCGGCGTCCGAGAAACGCCCGGCCCTGCATATGGGAAGGGATGTCCACTCCCGCCAGCGAGAGCATCGTCGGGGCAAAGTCGACAAAGGCGATCAGGTCGTCATTGACCGTCCCGGCGGCGACCGCTTCGGGGTGGTCCGGCATGGCGAGTTTGCGCCATCGCGGGGGAACGCGGATGATCAGCGGCACCCGAAGGCCCGAATCGTAGATCCATCGCTTGGCGCGAGGCAGCCCCCGGCCGTGGTCCCCCCAGAACCACACGATCGTGTCCTCGGCCAAGCCGTCCCGCTCGAGCTCATCCAACACCTGCCGGACCTGCTTGTCCATCAACGTGATGAGGTCGTAATACCGGGCCCAATCCTGGCGAACTCTCGGCGTGTCGGGATAGTACGGCGGAAGCTTCGCTTGGGCAGGGTCGTGCCGCTCCGTCGGCCCCAGATCCGCCAGTTGCTGGAGCATCGCGTCGCTGTGGTTGCGGATCTGGCTTTCGTGTGTCGTCGTGAGGTTGACGACGGCGAAAAACGGCTTGTCCTTCGGGCGATTCCTCCAGTGTGCGTTGGTGCTGCATTCGTCCCACGCCGTCATCGGCGGATCGAACTGATAATCTGTCTTGATATTGTTGGTGCAGTAATAGCCCGCCGCCCGCAGGTACTCGGGGAAACACTTGACCTCCCGCGGAGGCACACCCGCGCAGCGCATATGGTGCGTCCCGATCGTCGTCGGGTACATCCCGGTGATGATTCCGGATCGGGTCGGTGCACAGACACCCGAATGAGAGAACACGTTGTTGTACCGCACGCCTTCCGAGGCCAGTCGATCCAGATGGGGGGTCACCGCATAGGAATCACCGTAACAGCCCAAGTCCGGGCTGATGTCCTCCGTGCTGATCCAGAGGAAATTCGGCCGGTCCTCCCGGCGGACCTCCTGGGCGATAAGAGAGCGTTTCGGCAGCATCATCGCCGTCACAGAGCCGGACGCCACCTGTAGAAACCGGCGTCGATTCAAGTTGCCGTTCATACAATCTCCAGACCGGGCGAGTCACGTGCGATGGCCCGTCGGAAGCGGACCGCCGTATCGCTTCGGACGGGAAGACCGGCCCTCTGCGAGGACCCGTCTCATGGCATTCGACGATACCGAATCTGTCGGAAGAACCCACGCCGGTGCCGAGTCCGGAGAACAAACGCAGCATGGATTCTCTCCTCTGTCTCACTGCGGCGTTCCCAGAATCTTCAGAGAGTCCTCAATCACAGGCAGAGTTTTGGTTTCCACTTTCGGATTGCCGGCCTTGCCGGTGACTTCCATGCGAACGACCGCTCCGCCAAGTCCCTCCGTCAGCGACTGGAGGATCGACGGTTTGGCGGCTGCTACCCGCCGACCGCGAGCGGTTAGCGTAAGATTCACGTCGCTGTCGCGCAGATTCATGGTACCGCTGCCGGTAAAAGCCAGGTTCTTACCCGACATGTCGAATTTGCTGATCAACAGCCTGTCGCGCTTGAGATACGATTCCACCAGCATCCGCTCAAAGGCGTAGTCGGTCGGCTCCGTCAGACTCAATACGGCCAGAAGATTGGCCAGCGGCGAAACGCGTCCCACCTGCATATCGGCCACATTGATCCGCAGGACGCCGAGACGAGAAGAACCGTCTCCGATCCGGGCCCCCAGGCCCAGCGCGGCGTTCATTGTCCCGCTGCTGGTGCCCGTCTGGGCCGCTGGGTCGAGCCTGCCGCCCAACAGGAACTTCTGGAGATCGACGCGGACCAGGCCGATGGTCGCCAGATACTGAACCACGCCCGTCGCGACCGGTTCGATACGGAGGCTGCCGAGGAGATGGCCCCCGTAGCAGTCGCCAAGAAAATGGTCGGCCGACCACACGCGTGCATTCGGATCGTACACAAGCTCGGCGTCCAGCCGGGTGACGTCTTTGCCCTTGACGTTGAACCGGTCCGCCGCCCAGTGTATCCGCCCCGACAAGAACCCGACCTCCGTATCGTACACCGCCCCGAAGTCAAGGGTGCCGTACACCTCGGCTCCTGTGCCGGAGATATGGAAGCTGCATGGGCGCAGGTCCATCCGACCGCTGAGCCGAGCGAGCTTGTGGTCTCTCCCCGAGACCTCCAGCGTATCGAGGTCCAGATCGAACGGTCCTCGGGGCGAGGAATCCCGATAGATGCCCTGGAGACTCTTCGGCAGCGACTCGCCCAACTGCGGCGTGAACAGGATGTCACGCGCCCGCACGGTGAAGGCCCCTTCTCCGCGGCTGTCGGCCAGAAGGCTCAGGCGCCCGTTGACGCGCACCGAAGGGATCAGGTACGGATCAGATTGGAGGGCCGGCGCCGCCTCGATATCCTGAAACGTCACAGCCTTCGCGTCCACGGCAATCGTGCCTCTGACGTTCTGCAGAGGATATGGAAATCTCTCGTGATTGATCTTGTTTCCGAGACACATGATGGAGGCCGTGAGGTCGGCCGGCTGGTTGCTGTCGACCTTGCTGTAGTGCATCGTAACATCGACCGCACCCTCCGGGCGGAATGCCAGAACATGTCGCCGAGCCGCTTCCGGCAGCAATCCCAGCGTCGTCCCATCCAAGGGGGTCTGCTTCGTCGTCACGTTGAGATGATACTGCCCCGGCCGGTCGCCTCTGGCGAATCGCATGCTGCCCTCCAGCCGGACCTCACTTTGACGGTATCGCCCGACGCAATTCCTGATCGTCGCCAAATCCGGCGTGATGGAGACCTCGCCTGACAAGTCCGTCAGGACCAGCGGCCAGGAATCCATCTCCAGGGAAGCATCAGCAACGGAGGCATCGACCGCGAAGCGAATGGGATTCGGGTGGTTGACATCTTCGGCCGTGAAGATCCTGGCTTGGGCGTTTGCGGTTCCGGTAGCCTCGAATCGTCCGGCCAGGACCTGGTAGTGTTCCGGCAAGGCCTGTCTCAGCGTGGCGTCCAGAGGAATACCGTTGGCGTCAATCATGATATTGTAGATCGGCCGGCTTGTGTCACGGCCGGTGACCTGGCCGTTCAATCGGATTTGGTGCCCCTGCCCTGACGCAACGACATCGGTCACAAAGATCCTCTCTCGATCGAAGTAGATCCCTCCCGTCATGTTCTGCAGAGGATACGGGAACTTCTCGTAGGCGGCGTTGACACCGCGCAGGTCGACGGCGAAATGGCTGCGCTTGTCGGACGGGCTTGATCGAGTCAACCAATAATCCACGCCGATGACCCCGCGGGGCGAGAACATGTCCCAGAGCCGCTTCTGGCCGGGCGGCAGTGCGGCATAGAGATCGTCGTCCAGAACCATGTTGCCGCTGGATATCTGGTATTGATACTGTCGGTGGTCCCCATGCCCCCTGGACCAACCCTGGATGAGCACATCCACCTCGCCGTGCTTACCCTGGAGCCGGTTCAGCGTCACCGCGGACTGGGAGAACTCCACCGTTCCGGCGAGGTGATCGATGGGGTAGGGAAACCGACTGTCTCGGATGGATACATCCTCGCACACCACGTGGCCCGTGACCGTACTGTCCTGCAGGGCGTGGAAATTGCCCCATGCCTGGAGCCGGATCGATGCAACGCGACCGAACGGACGAAACCGCGAAAAGAACCGCTGAGCGGCCGCCACAGCCCCGGACTGCCGCGCGGGATCCGCGGCGATCAGCCGAAAGGCATCGACTTCCGGGCTGTGCTTGCTGTGCAGATCGCGGATCTGCATGCTCAGCTCGTAGGCGCCGGAACGATCGTACTGGAGGTCTGCGGCCAACACATCGACAGCCCAGGCCCGTTCGAGGGAAGGGATGTCGGTCGAGGACAGGCCCCCCGCCACCTCCAATCGCCCGGGACTCCAGGAACCTCGCAGTGCGCTGTCTCCATAGCCGCCGGAGAGCTTGGCCGTCTTGATCTCGAAGCCGTAGCTGCCGTCGCTGACGCCGGGGAATCCAAAGCGGGCCTCCACCGGCACCGAGGTCACCACCTCTGTCCGGCCGCCCGATGCCTTGCAGTAGCGCAGCTTACCCCGCCGAAGAGCGACGACCGGCACCCTTCTGCCTTTTTCCGAAGAGGTGGTCAGCCGCAGGCCACCGATGTTCCATCGTCCGGAATCGAGGTTGTGCTGCACGTCAAGAATGAAGTCCTCGACGTGAATCTCCGTGACTTGAGGCGACAGCAGCAGCAGACTGCTCAGACTGAACTTCGCATACACGCTCTTGGCGCGCAGGATCGTATCATCGTAGAACAACTCCCCACGTTCGGGACGAATCACGATGCCATCAATGGACACGGAGGCATTGCGGTGGAAATCGAACGCTCCCATCTCGATTTGGGTGTTGGTCAGTCGGCTGATCTCCGCGGCGGCAATCCCGGGCAGGGCCTTGCCCACCCAGACTCCGACACCGATCAGGGCGGCCAGAAGCATCGCGAGCAGGAACACCACGCGGATGAGGACGCGACGGCGCCATCCCCTCTTGGTGAAATCGGTTGCTGCACTGGAACGTATGGATCGAGCCATGAGAATCCACATGCGGTTCGAATCAGCGGGCTACCGCGACCGTCGAATCGCCTTGTCGGCGATATCGTGGCGGTAATACGCCCCTTCGAAGGCGATGCGATCGACGGCCTCATAAGCCCGCGCCTTGGCTGCGGCGATGTCCCGCCCCAGGGCCGTCACGCCCAGAACACGTCCACCGCTGGTCACGACATTGCCGTCCTGCTGTCTGGTCCCGGCATGGAATACAACCACGTCCCCGAGAGATTCCGCCTCGGCGATTCCCGTGATGACCTTGCCTTTGGCGTAGGCATCGGGGTACCCCCCCGATGCCATCACGACGCATACGGCCGGGCGCGGGTCCCACTGGAGACAAACCTCATCCAATCGCCCGTCGCAAACCGCCAGAAGCACCTCCAGCAGGTCGCTTCGCAGCCGCATCAAAATCGGCTGGGTTTCCGGATCGCCGAATCGCACGTTGAATTCGAGAACGCGCGGCCCGCCGCTGGTTATCATCAGCCCCGCGTAGAGGACTCCCTTGTAGGGAGTGCCATTGCGATTCATGGCATCCACAATGGGCACAAGAATCTCTCGTGAGATGCGGCTTACCATATCGTCGCTGACCACGGGGGCAGGGCTATACGCTCCCATCCCCCCCGTATTCGGACCGGTGTCACCGTCGCCGATCGGCTTGTGGTCCTGCGATGATTCCATCAGGTAGATGTTTCTCCCGTCCACAAAGGCGAGAATCGAAACCTCTTCTCCGAGCAACTTGTCCTCCACGATCACATGGTCTCCAGCGGCTCCGAAAATCCGGTCCACCATGATCCGCTCGGCGGCCAGAATGCCGTCGGATGGATCGTCGCAGACGATGACGCCTTTGCCCTTAGCCAGGCCGGTGGCTTTGATCACCACGGGCTCATCGCGACTGGCAATGTACGCCTTCGCATCGCTGAAGCGATCGAACACGCGGGATTCGGCGGTCGAGACGGCGCTGGAGCGCATCATCTGCTTGGCGAACGCTTTGTCGGCCTCCAACTGTGCCGCCGCGCCGCTCGGTCCGAACGCCTTGATCCCGGCCGCCTCCATCGCATCGACGATTCCGCAGGCCAACGGGTCCTCCGGGCCGACGACGACCAGACCGACCTTGTGCGTCCGGGCGAAGTCCACGAGTGACGCAATGTCGTTGTCCTCAATGGCGACGTTCTGCCCGCACAGGGCAGTGCCTGCATTTCCGGGCGCGATATAGAGTGTGCCAAGCTGCTTGGATTGTTTCAGCTTCCAGGCGATCGCATGCTCGCGTCCCCCGCTGCCAATCAGCAGTACGTCCATTCTGTTACCCCAGTCCTTATCCTGAATCCGGCCCGACAACGACAGAGCCCGGGGCCGCCCGGTGTTCGGGCCCGGCTACCGGTGGGCCTTACTGTACCAGAGCCGCGCCGTTTGCTCAAGTCGATAGTGGGCAAGGGGATGCCGGCGGGTGCACTGCAGAGCAAGAGAGTCATCGTTCCGTCTGCGCAGAAATGCCTCCCTGCCGCAAGGACGCACCGTATTCGTGGTCAGGCCGCCAGACGTCTCTGGAAATGCCCCTGTGGACGCCTTGTCGGCAGGTCAAGGAACCGCATACCAGCCGATGCCTTCATCATACCAGACGTTGTCCGGAAGGGCGCGGAGCTTCTCCGCTTCGCTCTCGCTCGTCGTGAAGTAGTGTGCTCCAGCACTCTGCGACCAGAAACGATACACCGGACAAGCCCACGGAGGCTGCTTGCCGACCGGATAGGCGTAGAAGGCAACGCCCTGATAGGTCCAGACGTCGGCATACTGCTCTCGCAGTTTGGTGACCTCCTTAGGCCTGAGCGTATAGAAATGCGATAGAGTCTCATCTGACCAGAACCGGTGCACAGGCAGACAATTGGGGTCCGAGGCATCCGGGAAAGCGCGGAACGCGGTACCCTGGAAGGTCCATTCCTTCCGGTGTTCGTTGATCAGTGTGGTCTTCTCGGTTTCACTGATCGTATAGTAATGAGCTTTGTTGATGGGCGACCAGAACCGATAGACCGGTTTCAGCGACGCCTCTATAATCTTGCCGTAATCGATGACGATGTTGTCCAGGTACGCATGCCCCGAACCTATAGCCAGGCCCGTGGATCGCCCGCCGAGATAGACGAAGATCGGGCGGCCTCCCCAAGTCCCTCGGACCACATTGCTGTAGGCGCCCCAGGCCCGATCCAAGCCATAACCCCAGGTACTCACATAGAGCTCATCGAGTTCCGAACTGTACGAAATATACAGAGTCCCGTCGTTGACGCTTCGTTCACTGTATCCGCTCTGAGTGGAATACCCGTTCACCTGCTCGTATGAGAAGTTGCGGAATTTATTCACACATCCGGCGCCGAATTCGACCCGCTGGTACCGAGGGTTCTGATCGCTGGGGGTCACGCCAATCCCGATCCAACCCTCCTCTTCGATGGTCAGCAGATCGTAATGAAAATCGACTCTCATGGCAAAGTCGTAGCGCGGGTCAAGCCGCCAGGTGTTCCCCACATAGGCGGCGAACGCCTCGAAGGGCGGCAGCACAGCGCGGAGTTCCAGTCTCTTGTTTGCTTCCTTGACGAATACGTTGTTCGGGTCCTCCGAGTATTCCTTCCACAGCCAGGCTCGCGTGTTGTCATCGAATGAGTCCTTCAGGGCGATTTGACTGAGCGAGCTCGTGGTGCCGTCGCTGACCACGATGGTGGTTCCGTCCGCATACACCTTCGGGCAGAACATCGACGCGGCGAGAATCCCCCCCACCGCCAACGCGAAAAGAAGTGTGTTGCGTAGCATGATTCTCATCCCCCTTCTCCTCAATAGGGTGCTTAGCGTTTCCAACGACGCAGGCGGCACGCACACGCGGCTCCTGCACACGATCATCCCGGGAATCCCTTCCGAAAAGCACTGCCTGACCATCCCCAACCGATCAGGTTGCCCCCCTCAGCGTTCTCCCCAAACGCCAACGCTCCGGTAGCCGCGCTCTTACGCATACCGTTTTTCGGGCCGTTGCCGCTTCCGTGGCAACACACAGCGTCCTGTCGTCGCTGTTTACCCAGTATACCAGTTTTGCCTGAAATGTCAAGTACCCGGCGGAAAATCGCCTTCTTTCCTGGTCGGCATCGATCCTCAGGCACCAAACACAGGCCTACGGAGACTTGCTGGCCTGCGGCGTGCCTCCGTAGGCACCCATGTTGATCCGCCCCCCGTTGAGGGCTGGTTCATCCAGGGGATCGCTCGCAGGGTCGCCGGCATCTATGCAGGGACTGGTCACCGTGTCAATTACCCAGTCAGCCAGTTGGGTATCCCAGCGTCCGCTTGCGGATTTGAGGTGATAATCCCCGTTCGCCGGGTCAGCAAAGAGGGGATCGGCCTCGATGTTGCCTTCCCCTTCGCAACCGCCTTGGATGTCGTTGAAACGGACATCGTAAAGCCCCCCTCCCGTCAGAGGATTCCCGTCGACGTACAGCTCGTTTTCCCAGACGATATTGTTCACCAGGCACGCCCGTTCCAGCCCGCCGCCCCACGTACCCCCCCACGTAGACCCGAGGTGAAGTCCGTTGGGCCGGTTTCGAACAATCGTGTTGTTGATCACCGCCGGTTGACCGCAGAGGTTGTAGAGCCCACCGCCCCAGTACGCAGAGTTCCCGGCGACGACATTGTTGGAGATGGTCGGAGCGGCGCTGTAGATGTGGATGCCGCCGCCCTCCCAATCAGCGGTGTTGCCGACGATCGTATTGTTTGTGATGACGGCCTGTGAACCGTCCCGACAGGCAATCGCACCACCGCTCTCAGCATGGTTGTTCGAGAACCGGCAATGGTCGATCACAGGACTCGACGCGGGACCGGACAACACCCGGCCTGTAAGGGGATTGCGCGCCTTGCAGCACAGAACAGCCCCTCCGACAAGGTCAACCGTCTGGGCCGCCGTACCATAGGGCTTGTTGGCATGCTCGATATGGCAGTATCGCAGCACGTCGTCATCGCCTGAGCTGACCAGACGTATGCCGAACCAGCCCTCGATGGTGTCGATCGCACTGAACAGGATCGGGTCCTGCTCGACGCCCGCAGCGTGCAGCGTCGCGTCCCGGCCGACGGTCAGTCCATAATGACCCGCAAACCTGACCACTACTCCAGGCTCGATAGTCAATGTCTGGCCTTCGGGAACCTCGATATCACCCGTGACAGTGTAGGGGCCGGCCGCCTTCGTCCAGACGCCGTCAACCGGGCCGCCCGGAACAAGGCTACCCAAACCCCCTGTGCCCCGCAGAGCGATCCGTCGGTACGGCGAGTTGGTGCTCGTGGAGGTAATGTGCAGAACGGCGGAGTAAACCCTCTCGGCCTGCGGAGCGAAACCGATCCTCACCTCGATCACCTGACCTGGCGACAGGGTAAACTTGCTGACCGGATTGAGAACGGAGAACACGTCCCGAGGGTCGGACAGGTTCAGAGCGATGACCTGGAAGTCGATCTGGCCCGTGTTGGTGATCGTAACGGTGGACACCGCATTCGCATCGACGGGGACACAGCCGAATTCCACCGTGCTGGCCGGACGGATGCCGATCAGAGGCAGGTCCAACTGATTCTCGTAGGCCCCCATGTCAATCACTCCGCTGTGTACCCGCACATTACCAGCCAGATCAGAACCTTCGCTGCCATCGCCGCTTCCGGCGTTGATGCACGGGGAGGACATCTGGAGCGTCCAGTTCGCGCCCGAAGCATCATGGTCCGCCCCGGCGCCGTCGCTGGGCTCGAAGAAGCACGGATGGCTGTCGATGTTCCCCTCGCCCTCATAGCCCCCCTGCACGTCACAGAACGATACAGAGACCTCCGATTCGTAACTCTCAATCTGGTAGTTGCTGTTGCCCCAGACGATCGAGTTCGTCACCTCGGTGCCGAGCTCGGATTCACTGAAGAGACCGCCCGATACGTTGTTGACGATCGTGCAGTTGTCAATCCGAACCGCGCTGCCAACGTGGCAACATACTCCGCCGCTCTGGGCCTCGCCCCCGATGCAGGTGTTGTTCGCGACAAGTGTGTTGCGGATTGTGGCCGAACTGTAGAGGCAGTAGATCGCGCCCGCCCGCACACAGGTGTTGTTGGTGATCTTGCAGTGCGTGATGGTGGGGCTTGAGTGATAGCAGCAGACGGCGCCGCCCACGGAATTGTTCCACGGTAATAAACCGGAAACAGAGGTCTCCATCCCGTTTCGCGCGAACGTGATCGAGCAATGCCTCAGCACATCGTCGTCGCCCGAGGAGACAAACCGAATGCCGGACCAGCCCAACTCACGATTCCCGGCGGTGAACTCCACCGGACGTTCGGCCGTGCCGCGGGCCAGCAGCCGCGCGTCCCGGCCGACCGTCAGGCTGTACCGCCCCGTGAATTCGACCCGTGTCCCCGGCTCGATGATCAGTTCGCTGCCCGGGGCGACCTCGATATCGCCATACACATAGTAGGGAGACGCAGCTTCGGACCACGTCCCCGACACGCGGCCGGATTCGACTCGGGTGCCGCCGACCGTCGCCGCACCGCGGAGCGGCACATACTTGATCCGGCCGTCACCATAGCCGATACCAAGCAGTCCGTAGTAGGTTCCGGCGGATTCCGGATGGAATCTGACGTGAATCGTCTCCTTCTGCCCCGCGTCCGACATCCGGAACGAACCGATGCGATCCGTATATTCATCGCCGGTCCGTGAAGCGACAAACCCCGCCGGACACATGATCGAATCGACCGACAGCGTCCCCGTCGAGGCGTTCTGGAGCGACAGGGCCAAGGGTTCCGACGGCTGTCCGGGGACTCCGCGGAAGGACAAAGAGCCCGGACGGACCTCGATCTGCGGCGCCGTTGGCCGGATGTTGATCAGCACCGCCGAAATCGCATTGAGCGCATGTGGAATATCGACCGGCAGACGGTACCAGGCCTCCGCAATCGGGGCGGGATAGGGTCTGCCCCATCCGAAATTCAGGTGATACTCCCCGTTGGTGTTGTAGCCGTCACAGACAACCGCGTGTCCGGCCATGCCGTCGGGCGTGTGAATGCCCAGGATCGCCGGCAGCCGGTTGGCGAGGTTCTCCCGGAGCAGGCGGGCGGTGTCCTCCGACAGATCGTCTGCCAGATCAGCGGAGTACAGGCCGAATTCCTCGACCATCCCGGTAGCCATGTCATAGGCCGACGCCCCGGACCCTTCGCTGGAGTAGTCCATGCGGGCCGCCACACCACAGGCAAAACTCAGAGCCGCCACATCGGCGTCATCCAGGTCGGCTTGAGCCTCGTACTTGAATCGAACGAGGGCAAGCGCCTCGTTCAGTTCCGCCAGTGAGGGAAAATCGTAGCGGACGTGGTCGGCGTCGATGTCGATGCCGCTGACCGTCGTATACGAATCGTCCACGTCGAAGACGGCGCCGCACCGCCGGTGATAGTGGAGGACTTGGGCCATCGCGGTGGCGACGCAGCCCACGTAGGACCGAAGACCGTCCACCGGGTCCAGCGGACAGAACGCATTGTAAGGCGCATCCTGCTCCCAGGCCGTCTCCAGCCAGCCCCCGGTGGAGGTGGTGTTTTCCGGCGGCCACTGCTGGAACGTCTGGCCCTCCGCCATTGGCGACCGCTGGACAGAGTGGGCAGCCCACTGGGCGTTGTTCCGCGCCGTCTGCGACGCATCGGACTCATCTGCCGCTGCGAGACGCGATCGCATGTCCGCCGCCAGCAGACAGTACATAGGATGGCGAACATCCACCTGATCCGGAAACCCACTGCGAAACGAATATGCAACAATCGGTTCCACGTCCGTGTCGGCCGAGGTCACGACAAACCCCTGAGGCTCCAGTTCGACCACGTAAGCGAGGATGGTCCCATCGACGTCACGAATTGGACGAAGACTCGCATCATTCACGTCTCGAACCGTCCTGCTCGTTCGGGAGGTCGCCAGCCAGGGCGATACCTTCGACGACTGCGTCTGTCGCATCCGGAGGAACACATCCGCCGCCCGGCGCACGTGCTCGGGCGAGACGGCCTCGGCCCGGAGCAATGGACAGCAGAACAACCCGGCAAGGACACCCAGGATCGCGACACGACGATGATCGACGCCGGAATTCATTCCTTCAGTCTCCGATCGAGCTCTTGACTGTTTCCGCGCGGCGTCCCGGGCTCAGAGCGGTGCGGAACGACCAGATCGGTCCTTCCACCTGGCCGCACGCGTGCCGGACGACCACCTGCCAGTAGTAGATGGTGTCTTTCCTCAGCCCTTGTGGGCGATAACGGGTGGCCACCAGGGCGGCCGCCACCAGGTCCATCTCCATCGGGTCGGTCCCCAGATACACGTCGTACGCCGGCACCATCATGCTGAACGTCGTCGCCCGCGTCACATCTTCCCATTCTACACCATCGCCGGACGGACATCCGGTATCCGGACACGCCAGAGACCGGTCACATCCGGCCGCCACATCTTCGACAAACTCCTCCATGCCTCGACAGAGAATCCCCTCGACCTCCATCGAATCGAGGTTGATCACCGGCGACCCGGAATTGCCCTGGTATGTGTCCAGATTCGCCTGGAAGAACGTGGGCTCGGTGTTCTGCCGGACGGTCGCCCCGGCATCGTATTTGCGGGGAATGCCCCACGGATGCCCGATAACCAGCAGCCGCTGGCCGTCGGCCACCCGTCCAAGCCGACGCAGCGGCAGCGGTGTCCGCCCCGACACCGGGCGGTCCAGCCGGATCAGGCCCCAATCGGGATATCCCACGTTATAAGCGACAATTTCCTCAATCCGGTAGACCTGATCGGCACGCAACGTCGTCGTGGGCGTCAGCGCATCTTCCATGACAAAATCGAACACAACCACTACGTCCGAGGCACGGTCGCAGGAAACACAATGCCCTGCCGTAAGAACCAGGTCCGGCGCCACAAGGACTCCTGTACACATGCCGGCCGAGGGCTGGTCCCGGAAAGGCTCATCGGAACAAAGCGTGTGGCCCGTATCCAGCGGATCGAGCCACTGATACCACCACGCAAACGATCGAGCGTTGACCTGGAATGTGCCATCACCCCGATCGACCAGGTTCGAGGTGTAGATCAGCGCCGCCGTCGCGCTGCCCGCGCCCCGGATGCGCGGGTCTTCCATCTCGTATTCCTCCCGCCGCCCATCCTCTCCGTAAATAATCGCCAGTTGGCGCGCATTGACCTGACTGAACACGATGGTGTTCGGATCGGTCGCGACGGCATCGGCGGCGGGAGGATCACCGTCCCACGAGAGCACGATGTCCACCTGATCGACGTCCGTGCCGTCGGCAGGACTGGGGCGATCCGGCTTAGTCACAGGCGACGGGACATGGGGGACCACGACCAGCGAGTAGGCGCCCGTTTCCGACTCGTAGCCGGCCACGCGAATCAGGTACTCTTTCCCGGCCGCCATCCACATCACAATCACCGAATTGGTGCTGTCACAATCATCGTCTCCACAGGCCAGTTCCACGCCCGCTGCGTCGAACACCGCCACCGTCGTGTCGAACTGCTCACTCTCGACGCGGATTGTCACCGGCCCTGTCTGCGCGGCGGTATAAGAATGCCAAACGTCCAGCACGTCCTGGTAGCCGCAACTGCTCTCCAGTTGCCCTGTCGCCCCCAGCGTCGTACCCGCGCAGGGCACGCCGGCTTCCACAACGAGCGGATGGTCGCGATCGTCATGCATCCCCACGTCCCAGGGGCCTTCGTAGTAAACCTTGATCCACCAGGAATCGATATACCCGACATTCCCCATACGCACATCCGTCGCCCGCAACACCCAGGTCTGATTTGCCTGCTCACCCGCGAACTCGGTGATCCCGGTCACGGTTCGCGAAAGGCGTTCGCCCTCCTGATCGCTCATGAGCCACAGGTTGTACCGGCGTGTCCGCGTTTCATCGCACAGATCGACGCACAATTCCCCGGCCGCCGGGTGCACGATCTCAAAATGCACATCCACGCTGGTCACCACGGCCTTCGACGGCGCGTCCGAAAAAGAGACCTCGCTGGAGATCCAGTCCCACTCGGAGATGACCCGATCCGCGTCGTTGCTGTCGGCGAGGGCCCCCTGAGAATACAGTGACACCCCGGCCAAAGGTCCCTCCGCCAGTGCACCCGCGTTCAGGCCGCTTCGTTCCGACAGCAGGAAGTCCCGCACCACGGTTACCTCCTGCCCCTGCTCGATCAGGTCTCCGACGACGGTCGCCGCGAGTTGGGCGGAGGCTCGCCGGCCTCCATCGAGCAGACGCACCCGACTGCCCGGCGCCCGGGGCAGTCGCGCCAGAGCCGCCGCGGTCAGAGACTCACTCAACGTCACCTCGATTTCCGCGAAATGGCTGTAGGGCGCCCGCATCACGCGCGCTCGCCGGCCCACCGACTTGCGGACCTCCTTGCTCGCGCGGGCGCAAGTCAGAACGGGTTGCGTCTCTTCCCCTCCAGCCCGGCTCCAGGCAGGAGCAAACACGAAGACAGTCAGGATCGCTAGGACATGCATCCACCCCCGGATCCGATTCGGGAATGCCACCCTCATGGCGCGCTCCTTCCACCCACTCCCTTCTCCTTGTTGGCACCGCCGCAGTACGTCTTCGTCAGACGCGACGAAAGTCCTGCCGACGGAATTATAGCCGAACAGACTGCGGACGGCAACCTCCCAGACCTCCCATCCCCCTCACGTTCCGCAGTTTCCAGGTCGACCGCTTCATCTGCCCGACCGCTGTGGCCTTGCCATCTGAAAAACCCTGCGGCACAGGAATCGTTGTATCTCCTTCATAATTCCCACTTTGTGACACCCGTCCCATAAAAGGTAAAGCTTTCCAACTGCTTGGACCGATGACAAGAAGGGGTGATAGGCCCTTTCTCAGTACTGGTAACATCGTTCTTGGACAGCCGTGCGGACGCGACCCTTTTCCACGCCAAACGCACTTGAAGGACGCCAAACGAAAGCCCGCCGTCATAGAGTAGGAAAGGAATCACGATGAACGCAAGGAAGGGACTCGACACAAAGCGATCCGTCGTCATGGCGATCCTGTTCGGTGCTCTCCTGGCCGTCGCGTTCGGCGCCGCCGGCTGCGGCGATCAGATGGCCCGGATGCAGCAGAACCAGGTCAAGCTTCAGGCCATGGTGGCCGCCAACGCCAGGGAACTGGCCACACTTTCTTCCCAGATTCACGTCAGCCAGGGCCGGATCGACGAGGGTTTCGCCAGTCTTCAACAGAACCTCCGGAACACCGATGCCCGGCTCGCCGCCGTCCAGAATGAGCAGGCTCAGCTTCGCCAGACCGTGGTCGCGAACGACCAGAAAGTGACCGCGAGGCTTGCCCAGCTTGCGGACAACCAGGCGTCTCTACGAGACGGCATCGCGCACGTCGCCGATATCGCACAGCGCACCAACGCCACGGTGGGCACCGTCGCGCGAGACCAGGCGACACTCCATCAGCTCATCCAGAACCACAAAAAGGAGCTTGTCGAGAGTATCACCGCCGTCGCGAGCGGCCAGCAACAGACGCACGCCGGTATTCAGCAGCTTCAGCAGGCCGACCAGAACTTGGCCAACCTGATCGCCACAGTCACGGCGAAACAGGAGGCCCTGCAGAGACTCACTGAAGCCAGCCACGAGGAACTGGCCGGAAACCTCGCCGCATTGTCGACACACCAGGGGCAGCTTCGAGGTGAGCTGGGCGATCTTCGTTCTCTCACGCAGACGGTCGCCGCCGACGTGACGGCGTTGGGCAACGCGCAGGCTGTGCTGCACGAGACCGTCAAGGTCAACACCGCCACGCTGGTCGCCGGCCAGGATGCCATACAACAAACACTGCGGACGAACAGCGATGCCGTCGCTACCAGCCTGACGAATCTGGCGAACTGCCATCAGGAAATGAGCAATACCATCGAGAGTCTGCGTGAGAATTCGGACAGACTTCTGGCCGACCTGGCAACCGTGGCGTCCGGGCAGACCGCCCTGCAACAGACCGTTGCGAACAGCACGGAGAACCTGACGGCGATCGCCGAAGGTCAGAACGATCTCCGGCACAGCATCGGCGCACTGGACGCCAAGACCACTGCGATGACGAATACCATCTCTTCCGTGTCCCAGGAAATGAGCGCCCTGCACGAGAACGTTGAGGCCAGCAACGAGAGACTTATGGCGCACGCGAGCGCCCTGGCGGACGGTCAGCGGATGATCCAGACCGGCCTGAACACCATGACCGCCACAACAAACCAGAGCGCGCTGGCCGTGCTGGCCATGGGCAACCGGCAGGGCGAGATGGAGCAGGCGATGCAGGCCGGCATCGACAGATTAACCGCCGAGACGCAGCAGCTCGCCTCGGGACAACAAACCTTGAACCAGGCCCTGCGCGATCGCAGTGAATCGCTCCACAGTCAACTGGTCTCTCTGTCACAAGAACAGCAGCAGATGCAGAGCGGCCTGGACACGTTGACCATGACGACGGGACAAGTGGCCCTGGATGTACTGGCCATCCATGACGCACAGGCCGGCCAGGGTCAGGCCATCGCGGCCAACCAGCAACAGCTTGTCGCCAAGCTCGACGCAACCGCACAGGGCCAGCAGCAGATCCGCGAAGGTCTGGACACGATCACTGCCACCGCAACCCAGACGGCCTTGGACGTCCTGACCGTCCACGAGACCCAGATCGGACAGGCACAGGCAATCCAGGCCAACCACCAGCAACTCGTCGCCAGGCTGGATGCGGCAGAACAGAACCAGCAGCAGATTCGAGACAGCCTCGATACAATCGGCGCGACGACCACCCAGGTCGCACTGGATGTCCTGGCAGAACATGATCGCCAATTGCAGCAGGCCGAGGCCTTGCAGGCCGGCCAACGGGCGATTGCCTCGGAGCTCTCGACAGTGACCGCGGGCCAGCAGCAGGTGGCAAGCCATCTTGAGACCATCACGGCCACTGCAACGCAGGTCGCGAGGGAAGTTGTCCAAGTCGGCGAGAATCAGGGCAAGCTCGAACGGGCCTTCGAGACCAACCGCCAGGAACTGGCCGCCAGACTCACCGAGATCGCCCAAGGCCAGCAGCAGTGGCTGACACGCTTCGACGCCGCTCAGGCAAACGTCGAAGCAATAGCCACCGGCATCGCCTCCCTCGAAGAGCGGGTCATGAAGCTCCAGGGGACCTTGCAGAGCAGCCTCAACGATCTGAACACCCTGCTCGATGCGAAATCGCAACGACAGGCGCAGTTCGAGGAGACGGTTCGCCAGGACGTGCAATCTCTGGGCGATTCACTCGTGCAGTTGAAAGACGCCCAGACCGGCCTTCAGAAACGAATCCAGGAAATGCAGAGCAGCAGTGAGAGCCAGACCGAAGATCTTCTCTCCGCCATCGAGCGGTTGCAGCGGAAGGCCGATGACAGCGGCGCCGCCGCGGAGATCAAGAGTTCCAAGGTCCAGCCCGAGCAGATCCCGCTGCCCTGACAGCCGCACGACATCCCCGATGAAGAACCGTGGAGGGGATGGCCCGAAAGCCATCCCCTCTTCTCTTTGCGGGTTGAATCGAGCGAGGACTACAACAGCGTGATGCCCGCCGCACGGCACTTCGCAACCATCTGGGCCGGCCAGACGCTGGCGTGAACCTCGCCGATGTGAAGCTTGCGCAGGAAGAACATACACAGTCTCGATTGGCCGATGCCACCCCCGATGCTCAAGGGCAGCTCACCCGCCAGCAGGCGCTTGTGCCATTCATACTGGCAACGTTCCAGGGCCCCGCGAATCTCCAGTTGCTGGAGCAGACTGCGCTTGTCTACACGAATCCCCATCGAGCTGATCTCAAACGCCCGGTTCAGCAGCGGATACCAAAGCAGAATGTCGCCGTTGAGCCCCCGGGTGCGGGCACCCGTCGGCGTCACCCAGTCGTCGTAGTCGGGCGCGCGTCCATCGTGCACAGTGCCATCAGCCAGCATACCCCCGATGCCGATGACGAAGACCGCCCCCCGCTCCTGTGTGATCCGGTCCTCCCGCTGACGCGGCCCCAGATTGGGCCAGCGCTCCAGCAGATCTTCGCTGTGCACGAAGGCGATCTCTTCCGGCAGCATCGGCTCGATGTGGAGGTATCGCTCGCAGACGACCGTCTCGGTCTGACGCAGCACGGCGTAGATGGCCCGAACAATGTCTTTCAGAAAATCGAGGTTTCGCTCGCTCTCGCGGATGACGCGTTCCCAGTCCCATTGATCGACATAGACCGAGTGGAGGTTATCCAGGCACTCCTCGTCCGGCCGGATGGCGTTCATGTCGGTGTACAGCCCTTCGCCGGGGCCAAACCCGTAATCGGCCAGCACCATCCGCTTCCACTTCGCCAGGGAGAACAAGCATTCCGCCTCGCTGTAGCCGTCGTCCTTGATCCGGAACGTGGCTTTGGCTTCCACGCCGTTCAGGTCGTCGTTGACGCCGGAGCCCTTCCTTACAAACAGCGGCGCCGAGACCCGCTGGAGATTCAACGCCGCCGCCAGGTGGTCCTGGAAGAAGTCTTTGACGAACTTGATGGCCTGCTCCGTTTGTCGCAGGTTCAGAATGGGTCGGTACTCACCGTTCAGAATCAGGTGCGGCATTGAAACCTCCAACATTTTGCGATCCATTCCCCTTTCGACAATGGTTCCAGACCATACCGGCGAGCCGTCGCGGGGTCAAACCAAAACCAGCTTCCGCCTTGAAAACCTCCAATCCGGGTGCAATAATCGCCCCACGGCAGCGACTGAAGGGTTGTATCGGTTCCGGAGAAACCTGAAATCGGAGATACTCGCATGGCCAGGATCGGTGTTGTCGGCACGCTCGCATTCATGGCGCTTTTCGTCGGATGTTGCGTCAGCGTGGAGGGCGATTATCGGGCCAAGGCCCAGCGGACCGCGAACCTGACCGTTCCCGTGGCAGACGTGACCGGCCTGGACATCCGCACCAACGTGGGAACCATTCGGCTCGAGAGCTCCGACGTTAGTGAGGTGCGAATCACCGCCGAGATCACGGTCAAGGCCAAGACGGAAGAGGAGGCCCAGGTCTTGGTCGACGAGGTGCAGATCGTTGCCGAACAGTCCGGCCGGATCCTCGTCATCAAGGCGGACAAGCCCTCGAACTTCGGCCGCAACCAACTGGCGGTCGACTTCACGATCGCCGCCCCCGCCCGCCTGGCTCTTGACTGCACGACCAATGTGGGCGACATCCAGGTGACGGGTTTCAGCGATCGCGTGGCCGCCAAGACCGATGTCGGTGCCATCCGCTGCACCGACTTGCGTGACGACGCGGACCTTCACACCAATGTGGGCGATATCCATGCGACGTATGCGGCGGACGCTCCGGCCGCACTGAACATCACTGCCGCCACCAATGTGGGCAACGTGGACCTCACGGGCCCGACCGAGATGTCCGCACGGCTGGCCGCCTCTGTCAACGTTGGCTCCATCGACACCGACCGCCCACTGACCATCACCGGAAAGATCCAGAAGTCTATCAAGACCACAATCGGCAACGCCGAAGGAGATGTCACGCTCCGCACGAACGTCGGCTCGATCCGCATCCGCTGAGCCGTCGTTGTCTCAGAAAGCGGACAGTGCCATCAGGAAGCCGGCGGCCGCAATGCACAGCGCCGGCGGAAGGACACGGAGGATAATGCGTGCCAGAGGCGTGTGGAAGTAGCTGGCCGACAGCGCCAGGCACAAGTGAATCGGACTGATCGACAGGCCGAATTGCAGACCGGCAAACGCCAGCGTCTCCAGCCCCAGATTCGTCTGCCCCCCTTGCGTGATATAAGCCATCAGGAATGGATAGGTAATCGCCACCGTCCCCATCGTCACGCCGGTACTGGCGGCTACCAGGAACGGAAGCAGAAATACGATCAACGACGCGGGCATATGCAGTTGGGCGAAGAAGTCGACCACGCTGCCGACCGCACCGCCGGCCTCCAGATTCAGCTTGAACCACAATGCTCCAAACAACAGCAGGACCATGTCAGGCTCTTTGGCCGCTTTGAAGATCCCGCCCCACCGTCGGACGCAGACCCGATGCAGCAGGAGCAGGCCAAGAATCGCCAGGAAGATCGCAATCGCCGGCGGCACATCCAGCACAATGTACAGAATGGCCGTGAATGCAATCGGCCAGAAAGCATGGACGAAGTCCCTGGTGTGCAAGCGGAGGCCAGCCCTTGCTTCCGTGTGTTCGCGCTGTCGAGGGGGAATCCCGGCCAGCAGCAGAAACACAATTCCGCTGACGATTCCCGCAGCAGTCAGGACAATGTGATGAGCGAGCAGTCGCCCGGCTGAGACACCCAGCATGCCCTGGATCAGCGGGATGGCCGGAAACAGAGGCCAGACCGGCTCCCACTGATGGCGGAAGAAGAAGTTGATCGCCGCCAGGCGACTGCGGTCGACACCGATCTTGTCGCCCGCTTCCCGCACCATCGGCGCCGAGAGCATGATCCCTCCCGGCGTCGGCAACATTCCCATCATCAAAGGAATTGCTGCCAGCGCCACCCGACGGCTGCGGAACAGTCCCTGCATCGCCGGGACCAGACGCGACGAGAGCCCAATCTGCCCCATCGCTTCCCCCACGACGTTGACCAGCAGCAGCAGGCTCGTCAGCGACGCAAACAGATAAGGGGTGGTCTGTGTCAGCGCCTTGTTCGTCCACTCGTCCACCAACCGCCCCCACATCGCCTGCGGCGTCACACCGAGCAAGACCGCCAGCACGCCGGCAGCCACCACCAGCGACAGACCAATCTTGACGCCGAATCGCAGCAACACCACCAGGGCCAGCAGCGAGACGACAATGGCTCCCAACGCGTACATCGCCGTTCACCTGCACTCCAGCAAAGCCTTGCACATCCGTTCGGATGTCTCCGAAAAACCGGGGCATTCTAATCGGCCCTACCGTTGGACGAAAGCATGAACCCGAATCCGCACGGCCTGGAGTCGCCGGAAAAGCCTCCCTCCCTCGAACGAGCGTCCCTGGCCCTATGCCTTTGCCACAACCGTCGCATACCGGTGTCTTTTCGCCCCCGTGCCCGACAGTGCGGCGCAGGCCTTGTCGAGAATCTTCGTCTCCAGCGGGCAGGACAGGTCGGCGCTGCTGACGACTTTCAGGAACCTGTTCTTCTTCTCGGAAATATCCCCGCCCGATTTCAGGACCTCATAGACCTCATGGAGCGCGGTGATGTAGACGGCGGAAAGGCGAACGGCCTGGTCGTAGTGACCCATGTAGTCCGATTCGAGGATGTATTCCTGGTACATCTTCGAGTCGCGTCCTCGCTTCTCATAGTCCTCCGCGGCCTTTTTGTACGGGCCCACAGTCCGGCAGGTCCGCAGAACCAGCAGCAGGTTGTCTACTGAACTCTCGATCGTATCCTCCGAAGGAAATGCTCCGTAGACCTGAACGAACCCCCGCTGGAGGAAGTAGCGGAACCAGTCCTCCGTGTTTCGCCCGGTGGTGTGTTTGGGGACACAGTCCACCCACTGGTTGAACTTCTGCTCGAAGAAATCGTACTTCGCCCGGGCTCGGCCCTTCTGCTTGAGCCGCTCGTCGCGGTAGACTTCCTCATAGAGAAAGTAGTCCTGAAAGACCTCGCACTCCTGATGCTTCCTGCGGTTCTTGCCATCCCGGTAGTAGGGCTTGGCGATCCGATTGACCAGCGGATGAAGGATCTGATCGGCCGCGATGTGCGTCAGATGTCCCGCGATATACGCGAGCTTCCGCATATCGTCATCATCCAGGAGAACCTCGTCTCCTTCGCGCACCGCGTCGCTGAACAGCACCTCACAGAGATTCAGCGGAAACTCATTCGGCCGACAGGAATGCAGGTGATAGGACCAGGGCGTCACGCCGGCCGCCTGGACGAAACCGTCCATCAGCATGTCCTTGGCCGAGCGGGCGATGTTCGCGTAGTAGTACAAGTCCGGCCCGATACTGCCCAGATTCATGTATGCTTGATAGAGCTTCTCCTTGTTGTCGAGCATCCTCGCAAAGGCGGCCAGAGACTCCACGCCGCTTTCCTGGAGACGGTTCAGCGTTTTGTGGGCAATCACCATATGAGCGATAGTCGCCGGCATTCTGTTGTCCTTTCCATGCAAAAGGGTCCCCCGTGGTCTCTTTCGGATGTTTCGCGGGTGTCTCTGCAATACAATCGCGGACGCGGACGGCGTGAGGCGGAGCAGAAACCGAAAGGAGCGATGCGGCGGGAAATGAAAAAGGCTCTGCCGCCAGGCAGAGCCTTCCAGACTCTACGGTCTTGCTGACAATCAGCCGGGGATTACGTTGGTCGCGCACGGGCCCTTCTTGCCTTGGCCGACTGTGAACTCCACCTTTTGGCCTTCGTCCAGAGTGGCGTAGCCCTCGGTCCTGATTTCGGAGTGATGCACGAACAGATCGTCGCCACCATCATCCGGAGTGATGAATCCGTATCCCTTATCCGCGTTGAACCATTTTACCGTGCCTGTACCCACTTGCTCTTCTCCTTAGGCCCAGCGGGCCTGTAATGCGCTTTCCCTCTGCTTGTGAAAAAGGAGTAGACTTCGAGGGAAGAAAGCATACACCTTTACATATCGGCCATGCTATCGCCGCAGCGTCCTGTGGCCAATAAAAATGACATCAAAAAAGGAAAAAAAATGCGAAGGAATGCACTCGCCGTCCGCTCGGGCACGCTGACGCCGTTGCTGTTCGGTTGTCACCGGCCCGCCGTGATCCCTTTCAGACGGTCGCCCTGTTGTGACAGTCCCGTCCCTCTCCGGCATACCGCCCGCAAAAGCAAGATTGACGCAACGGCTTTTCGGTGATACCTTCAGCACGGTCTTAGGAGATGTAACTATGGAGTTGTCTTGGATTAACAAGCTACGCATCGGGGCAGTCATTGCACTGGGCATCGTGATTATCGGCGTCCTCGCCTGGCCTCTGGCGGCTCCGGACGATCCCATGTCCCCGGTCCGGTCGAGCGATATCGGTTTCGTCGGCACTCTGCTGCTCGGTGCGCTGAGTTTTGCCGTCGGCGCTGTCAGCTTCTTCGTAGCCTGGCCTCACGGCCGGGAGATCGGGGTCCTGGCGGTACCCTTCGGCCTCGCTGCGTGGGCCATTCGCTCCGGCCCCATGCTGTCGCTGACCCAATCGCACACCACCGCCCAGGCAAGGCAAGGACTGGTCCAGTCCCTCCTATTCGAGCCGGTCTACTGGCTGTTGATCGTCGCGGCAGGGTTTGCCGGTGTTTTGGTCGCCCAGCGCATCAGTGCCAACCAGACCTCCAAGGCCGGCCTTGCCAAGCTTCAGAGCTGCTTCAAATCCAATGCCGCGGTTATCGGTCTACTCGCGCTGGTCGTGGCGGTTCTCCTTTCCATCTTCTTCTTCGGAGTCTTTGCGCAGGGCCTGCCCACGTCGGGCAAAGCGCCGGCCGCTCAACCTCCGAAAGGTCAGATCGTCTTCGCCGGGATTGCAGCCTTTGCCGTAGCCGGGTTCGTCATCAAGAAGCTCTTCGATCTGTCCTATGCCTGGACCACCCTGGCCACCACTCTTGTAGTCCCTTTTGCCACGATGGCCTATTACCGGTCCGACACCGTCCAGAAGTTTGCCGAAACCCAGCCGGCGGCCTACTTTCCGCACGCGATTTTCGCCTTCCTGCCCGTGCAGATCGTGGCCCTTGGGGCCATCGGTTCAGTGATCGGCTACTGGCTGGCCATCCAGTACGACTACTGGCGGCAGCACGGTAGCGCCTGATAATCGATGGACAATTCCCTTTTTTCTGTCGTTTTCCAGGCCTGTAACCCCTTATCCTACCGTCTTTTACGCACAGCCACCCCTCTGTATATCCCTCTGAGACCAAAGAAAAACAGAATTCTTTGGTTTTGCCCGCCTAATTGACCGACATATAGATGTCCTTACCCCCTGTTGGGAGGATACGGGACCAGCGCATGGCGGCGTCGCCATGGCAGTCTGACGATGCAGAGAGTCAACAAAACGAACACAGAAATACTGCTTTACGTAGGGAACACTGTAAAACCAGCCGACAAAAGGAGTTAACGATGTTGGTTCTGAGCAGACAAAGAGATGAATCCATCATGATCGGCGATGACGTCGAGATCACGATCGTCGATGTCCGCGGGGACAAGGTGCGATTGGGCATCAACGCACCCAAGCACATCCCCGTCCATCGCCGGGAGATCTACGACGCCATCCAGAAGGAGAAGGCGGAGAAGGCCGAAGGCGGGGAGACCAAAGGCACCGAGCAGAAGTCCTCTCCCAAGGAATCGTAGAAGTTTCACCCTCTGAGTCTGCCATCGCATCGCTGCTGCCACGCCTCACTGTAGTATCTCACGACCCTCTCGTCCTGCAAGAGGGTTCCCCGTCCCGCTGTTGTCCTGATGCCCGAAATCACGGCAAACGGCCTCCGCATTCGCTCTGGCAACTCGCCCGATAATCCGCGTGACCTTCGATGGGGGTCGGCAACACCACCCTGCGGGGTTGCACGAATCCTCCCAGCGGGTATGATCAGATCCTCGATTTGTTCGTGATTACCCTCATGGTAAAGGAAGGTCGCAATGTCACATCAAACAAGAAGTATCGCCGGTCTGTACCTGTCTGTCATCCTACTCGGACTTTCGGCCACATCGGACGCCACCGGTCGGGACCAGACCAAGCTCGAGCGGGACTACCCCGTCAAGCCCGTCCCATTCCATCACGTTCACATCGACGACGGTTTCTGGACGCCTCGCCTGGAAACCAGCCGCACCGTGACGATTCCGTATGCGTTTGAAAAATGCGAGGAAACCGGCCGCATTCGCAATTTCGAGAAGGCCGCCGGTCTGCGGGAGGGCAAACACGAAGGCATCTGCTTCGACGACTCCGATGTCTATAAGGTTATGGAGGGAGCCGCCTATTCGCTCCAGGTCAGCCCTGACACCATGATGAGGCTCTACCTCGACAAACTGATTGCGGTTATGGGCAAGGCACAGTGGGAAGATGGCTATCTGTACACCTTCTACTCGATTCCCGAAAGACAGCCCGAGAAACGATGGACCAACATCCAATCGATGCACGAGCAATACTGCGTCGGGCACATGTACGAAGCGGCCGTCGCCCACTACCAGGTTACAGGCGATTCGTCCTTCCTGAAAATCGCCACCGACAACGCGGACCTCATCTGTGACACGTTTGCGCCGGACAAGCGCACCGATCCATCGGGACACGAAGAGATCGAGATCGCCCTGTGCAAACTCTATCGCGCCACCGGCAACGAGAAGTACCTCGATCAGGCCAAGTTCTTCCTCGATCAGCGCGGCCGCACCGGTCGGCGCGGACCCGACGGCAACGGTGGACTCTACGGCGAATATGCGCAGGACCACAAGCCGGTGACCGAGCAAACAAAGGCGGTGGGACACTCGGTCCGCGCCGCCTACCTGTACACCGGCATGGCCGACGTCGCCGCCCTGACCGGTAATATGGACTACATTCGGGCCATCGACGCAATCTGGAGCGATGCTGTCGGGACCAAGCTCTATGTCACCGGCGGAATCGGGGCCAGCGGAGGCAACGAGGGCTTCAGCGAACCGTATGAGCTGCCCAACCGGACTGCCTACTGCGAGACCTGTGCGTCGATCGCGAACGTCTACTGGAACCACCGCATGTTCCTCATGCACGACGACGGCAAGTACATCGACGTTCTCGAACGCACGCTGTACAACGCCGCGCTGTCCGGCGTTTCCATGCAGGGTGACCGCTTCTTCTATCCCAACGTGCTGGAATCGGCGGAAGGAGACGAGCGCAGTCCCTGGTTCGCCTGCGCCTGCTGCCCCTCAAACGTGGCACGGTTCATCCCATCGGTCCCCGGTTATGTCTATGCCCACAAGGATCGCGACCTCTATGTGAATCTGTTCGTCGGCGGAAGCGCCACGATCCAGACCACCGGCAACACGGTGACCATCACGCAAGAGACGGAGTATCCGTGGGAAGGCAAGGTCACGATCCACGTCGAGCCGCAGGAGAGCGAGACATTCTCGGTTTGCGTCCGCATCCCGGGCTGGGCCCGCAACGAGGCCGTCCCCAGCGACTTGTACCGATTCGTGGAATCCGTGAAGGACGAACCGAGGCTGGAGGTAAATGGCAAACGCATCTCGCCGCCGGTCGTGCGAGGGTATGCCCGCATCGAACGGCGATGGGACAAGGGCGATACGATTGCGTTACGTCTGCCGATGCCGGTTCGCCGGATCATCGCTCACGACGCCGTGAAGGCCGACCGGGGCAAGGTGGCCCTCCAGCGCGGCCCGCTGGTTTACTGCTTGGAAGGACATGACAACGACGCGGCTGTACGGAGCCTGGTGATCCCGGATGATGCCAAACTCAAGATCCAACACCGCCCCGATCTGCTGGGCGGTGTCACAGTGGTCACGGGTAAGGCCCGCACTGCCAAACGCACGCTTGACGAAGACATCGTCCTGACACGAGAGCGGGACTTCACCGCGATTCCTTACTACGCCTGGGCCCATCGGGGGCGCAGCCCGATGACCGTCTGGCCGGCCCGCGTGCCGCAGGCCGCCTATCCGGAGCCGGCCGATACGCTGGCCTACACCAGCAAGACAACCGCTTCGTTCGTGCACAAGTCGCTGGACGCGATCAAAGACCAGAGCGTACCGGCCAACTCTGCCGACGCCTCGGCGGGGCAACTGGACTTCTGGCCGCACAAGAACACGAAGGAGTGGCTTCAATTCGAGTGGGACCGGAAGCAGAGGGTCTCCGGCGTTAAGGTTTACTGGTTCGACGACAGCGATCACGGCGGTTGCCGCGTGCCGCAATCCTGGCACGTGCTCTATCGCGATGCCGATGGCAGCTTCCAACCCGTGCGCACGGCTGACTCCTATGGCACCCGGAAGGACACCTTCAATGCGGTGACGTTTGAACCCCTCGAAACCGACGCACTCCGAATCGAGATCGTCCTCGACGAGAAGTGGTCGGCCGGCGTGCAGGAGGTGGTGATCGAATGACCGGTTTTCAATCCGGCCTCAGAACCGGTTGACATGCACCTTCGCGGTCTTCAGTTCGTCGGCCCGCAGGGGTATTCTCCGCTCGGCCGCATAGCCGACCGCGACGATGGACTCAACCTTGATGTGCTCGGGTATGCCCAGGAGCTTCTGAATGTAGTGCTCGGAACTGACCTGGTCGTCGTGCATTCGCTGTCGCACCTGAATCCAGCAACTGCCCAATCCCAGCGACTGTGCCGCCATCTGCACGAGGATCGAAGCAATCGAGCAGTCCTCGATCCAGACGTCGCTCTGCGTGCTGTCGCCGCAGATGACGATTCCCAATGGAGCGGCCTGCAGAAAGCCGGCCCCGTGGGGCTTGCACATCGCTAGCTTCGCCAACAGTTCGCGGTCGTCGACGAAGATGAACTCCCACGGATCGATGTTCCGCGAGGACGGCGCTCGCAGCGCCGCCTCCTTGAGCCGCTCGATCTTCTCGGGCTCGATCGGGCGGTCGAGATACTGGCGAATACTCCGGCGATTCCTGAGCAATTCAATCATGTCGGTCTCCACACGATGTCACCAGGCCCCTACGTGCGCTCCTCGATGGGCACGTACTGGCGTTCGCGCATGCCGGTGTAGATCTGCCGGGGCCGGCCGATCCGCGCCTTCGGGTCGCGGACCATCTCCTTCCAGTGGGCGATCCAGCCGGGCATGCGGCCGATAGCGAAGAGGACGGTGAACATATTCGTCGGGAACCCCAGGGCCGTGTAGACCAGGCCGCTGTAGAAATCGACATTCGGATACAGCTTGCGGCTGATAAAGTACTCGTCCTTGAGCACCGCCTCTTCCAGCCGCAACGCGATGTCCAGCAAGGGCTGATGCGCCGCCTCCTCTTCGAGGATCTTCATGCAGATCTTCTTGATGATCTTCGCGCGAGGATCGTAATTCTTGTACACGCGGTGACCGAAGCCGGACAGTCGGAAACTGGATTCCTTGTCCTTGGCCATGTCGATGTACTTCTTGATCTTCCCGCCGTGACGCTGGATCTTGCTGAGCATCTCCATGACCGCCTGATTCGCTCCCCCGTGAAGCGGACCCCACAGGGCGGAAATACCGGCCGAGATGGACGCATACAGATTGGCGTGCGCGCTGCCCACCAGACGAACCGTCGAGGTCGAGCAGTTCTGCTCGTGATCGGCGTGAAGGATCAGCAGCACGCTGAGCGCCCGGACGTGGTCCTCCCGCAGTTCGTAGTTGTTCACGGGCGACCAGAACATCATCCGCAGGAAGTTCTCGCAGTACTTCAGTTCCTTTTTCGGATAGACGACCGGCTCACCGATGCTCTTCTTGTAGGCATAGCAGGCGGTGGTGCGGATCTTGCTGATCAGACGCGTGGCCGTCATGTCGATGTTGTCGCGCATCGACAGCAGATCGACATTCGGATAGAAGCTGCTCATCGCGTTGACCATCGTGCCGAGGATGTTCATGGGATGCGCGTCGCCCGGGAAGAAGTTGTAGAGATGGCGCATATCCTCGTGCAGCAGCGAGTGCTCGTTGAGCAGGCGAGAGAAATTCTCCCGCTGCTCCAGGGTCGGCAGCCGGTTATGCAGCAGCAGGTAGCACACCTCCGTGAACGTAGAGTGTTCGCAAAGGTCTTCGATGTTGTAGCCGCGGTAGCGCAGAATGCCCTTCTCTCCGTCGATGAACGTGATGTTGCTCAGGCAACTGCCCGTGTTCGCATAGCCCTGGTCCATCGTGATGTAGCCGGTCTCAGCCCGCAGTCTGGTGATGTCGATCGCGCGCTCGCCCTCGGTACCCTCGATGATGTCGAGTTCGAGTTCGCGTCCGTCGATGATCAGCTTGGCTTTCGGTTTCTTGGCCATTCACACCTCTTTTCAAGGAAGTCGCTGTACGCCGCCCGCCGGCGTGACCATGAAGGAATCTCCCCTTGGGCATGGCAACCCGGCAGACATCCATCCCGTCCCCCAGGCGGCCGGAGCCGGGGCCGACGCGGGGATTCTACGCGATTCGCTGCTTTTCTGCAACAAGCCCCCCACCAGCAACCCAACGGGGGTGATTTTGGACGTCTTCCGGGCAACGGCAGGTGTCTTCGAAAGATTTCTCGTTTTTTCTGTTGACAAGTCTTACATTTGTACGATGCTAATATCTGACATTTGTAAGAGGAGATGGCTATGACCAAGGAGCACTTGCGTGCGATGAGTCCGGCGGAAACCGAGATCCTGCGGCTGGTCTGGCAGCTCGAGGAGGCCACCGTTCAGGGCGTCTGCGAGGCCCTGCCGCCGGAGCGGAAGATCGCGTACAAGACCGTGCAGACCCTGCTGCGCCGCCTCGAGGAAAAAGGCTACCTCCAGCACAAAAGCGAAGGCAAAGCCCATGTCTTCGTCCCGGCGGTCCACCGCGAGCAGGTCGTCAAGCGAACGGTCCTGGACTTCCTCGACCGGCTCTTCGGCGGCGATCCGAAGCCCCTGATGCACTTCCTGGCGAGGGAAGGCCGCATCAATACCAAGGACATTGAGGAGTTGAAGAACCTGATCGACAAGTCGTAGCAGAACACCGATTGTGGAGATGCCGACGATGGACGCCCTCCTGAACGAGGTTGTGCGTTATCTGGCCGCGCAAAGCTGGCAGATCGCCGTACTGACCCTCGTGGTGGCCACCGCAACGTGGGCCTTGCGACACAAGACTGCGCACATTCGCTACCTGCTCTGGCTGATCGTCCTGGCCAAATGCCTGGTGCCGCCGTTCTTCACGGTGCCGCTGAAGATCCTGCCCCAGGCCGTGTCGGAGATGGTCCCGTCCATGTTGGCACCGCCCGTATGGAGGGGCGAGCATCCCGCCTTCTCCGGCCCGGCCCCCGTTGAAACTCGCGATTCGCAGCGGCCGGAACCCACGGCCTTGCCTCCCGTCCCGCCTCCCCGTCCGCGTCATCTCTCAACATCCGGATGGGTGGGACTGCTCTGGATCGCCGGCGCGGGAACCTATCTTATGATGAACCTCCTACGGGCCGTGCGCGGCCATTACTGGCTGCGCAGAACTCGTCGGCCCCTCCCACCGGATTTTGAGAGGGACATAGCGAACCTTCTGGGCGTGTACCCGGTCCGAAATATGCCGCGAATCTGGATCATGGAAGGCGTGGGCCAGCCCTTCGTGTGGGGTCTGCTGCGGGGGAGCATCTACGTTCCACCTGGGTTTCTCTCCATCCAGAATCCCCAGCATCGACGAGACGTCCTCGCCCATGAACTCAGTCACATCGTCCGACTGGACGCAGCCGTCAATCTCCTCCAGGTCATCGCCCAAGCGGCCTTCTGGTTCCACCCGTTGGTTTGGTGGGCCAACTGCAAGATCCGCTGGGAACGCGAGAAATGCTGTGACGAAATGGCCATCGCTTATCTCGACGCCAAGCCCAAAGACTACAGCAGTGTCATCGTCAATGTGCTGATCCAGGCCCAGGAAGCCGCCCAGGCGGTTCCCTCGCTGGCCGTAGCCGGTCCGGTCAAGAACATCGAGGAAAGGATAAGAACCATGCTGAAGCCAGGAAAGAGATTCTACCGACGTCCGAGTTTGACAGGCGCAGGCGCCATTCTCTTCGCAACACTTCTGACGGTGCCAACCGCTCTGGTGCTGACCTCTCGCGCACAGACAGAGGCCCCCACCAGATCACCAACCCCGCGGTCGACGCCGCTCCATGAAGCGGCTCGCAACGGTGACATCGCGACGGCCAAAACGCTCATTGCCAACGGCACCGACGTGAATGCCAAGGACACCAGTCGGCTCGAAACGATGGGCATGACGGCGCTGCATTACGCCGTCATGAACGGTCACAAAGACATCGTGGAGTTGCTCATTGCCAGCGGGGCCGACCTCAACATAAAGAGCCAGGAGGGTGACACGCCGGTCGATCTCGCTGTGCTCTACTCCCTGAGACCTCAAGGGAAGGAGATTTTCAGACTTCTCGTAGAAAAAGGCGCGCGAGTATCTGCCATCCATGCGGCTGCTTATCTGGGTGACGTGGATAAGCTGCGGACTCTCCTGGACCAAGGCACAAATGTCGACGCCAGATGGGACCGCGACACGACACCGCTCTTCTTTGCGGTGATCGGCGGTCAGCACGAGGCAGCGAGGTTGCTCATTGACAGGGGCGCCGACATCAACGCCAGACAGATGAACAGCCCGTTGCCGCTGCTGCGGGTGGCCGTACAATTAGGTGACAGCGCAATGGTCAGGCTGCTGATAGACATGGGTGCAGATATCGAAGCCGGCAAAGAACCGGGCACCAATGTGCTTTCGGCGCTCGAATGGAACATGATGTCGGCCGTCAACTCCATCGAGCCCGGCAAGGATAAGGTAGAAGCGGCCAGACTCTGGTGGGAAAGTAAGAGGGACATAGTCAACCTTGTGTTGGCAAAAGGAGGAAGCATGCCTCCGCGATTGGCGGCAGTCGGGGCGTCTCTTGGTCTTAAGGAGCCGGTTGAACTGGCTCTTAGTGAGGGTACTGATGTCAACAGGCAAGGGCAGGCGAGAGAAGACAAGACGTTCTTGCATGAAGCAGTTGAGTCCGGCCAAAAGGAACTGGTGCAATACCTGCTCGACAAGGGAGCGAATATCGAAGCCAAGGAACGGCAAGGTTTGACGCCGCTCCATAAGGCTTCGGCCGCCGGGAAAAAGGACATCGTGGAACTGCTTCTCGCCAAGGGCGCTGACGTGAATGCCACAGACCTCCAGGGGGCGACGCCCCTGTGGTATGCCAGGAAGGGAGACCACAGAGAGATCGCCGAATTGTTGAGCCGCCGTGGCGCCCGGGAGGAGGCGCCTGCGGTCTCAGAGCAAGCTTCCGCGATCTCGCTGCACGCAGCGGCAAAAACCAACAACTTGGAGTTGGTGAAGTCTTTGGTTTCAAAGGGGGCGGATGTCAATGCCATGGATGACCGGTGGGCGGCTACACCCTTGCACCTGGCGGCCTACTACAACCGTATCCGTGTGGTGGAATTTCTCATCTCCAAGGGCGCCAATGTCAACGCCCTGAATAAATGGAACCGGACACCGCTCGACGAGGCCGTGGACCAGAATCGCGTCAACGTCGTGGAAATGTTGCGCCAGCGAGGGGCTAAGTTGGGTTCCTCTTTGGAGACCAGGAGGCCCAAACCCGCCAAGTCGGTGCTGGAAAGCGCTGCTTACAAGTATTCGATACCCCGGAGGAATCTGGAAATACCGGAGTCGATGCAGCCGTGCGCGGCAAACCTGCAGAAGATCTACGCTGCCATCAAGAAATACGAGAAGGACAAAGGCACGCTGCCTGCCTGGCTCTCGGATCTCGTTCCTGATTATGTGAGCAAAGAAACGCTTCTGTGCCCTCACAATCCCGTGAGTTCCACCGTGCTCGATCGGTACAATGATCCAAGACTTCCCTGTAGTTACGCATACGAATTCTCGATGGGTCGGCCGCCTTTCAGGAGTAGCTCGGGCGTGACTCACCGGGACTGGAAGATCGCCCAGGTGAAAGTCTTCGGCGATGTGGTTCCCCTAGTTCGCTGCTTCACTCACGGCTCGATCAACACCTCATGCCTCAACATTGATGTGACTGGCAGAGTCTACCTGAGTCAAATGGGGTTTGAAGACATGTTCGGCCCCGAGAGCATGGCACAGAGGTCCGAGTTCAAGGCACAAAAGGACGCAGAGACAGAGAAGCTGCTGGAGGGTTCTCCGCAGTAAGCCTGCAAGAGCTCAAGCATTGAGAGGCAAGGGTGCGAAATCGGCGCTGCCAATACAAGACACCGGCGGGGTCAACGTAGGCCTTGCTGGTTCTCAATGGTTTCTACATTCGTTTGTAGCGGGGTCCGCCGCCGCCTTCGGGGGCGGTCCAGCGGATGTTGTCGAAGGGGCACTTGCGCTGGCAGGTCTTGCAGTGCAGGCAGTTCGAGGGGTTGGACAGGAGTCGCTTGACCTTCTCTCGACCCCGGACTATATTGTTGAGGTGGATCGATGGTGATCGTCGATAGCGTGCCTCGCGCGAAAGCAGCCATATGGAATTGAGCGTCGAAGAGCAGACGGCCCTGTCGCAGGTGGTGCGAACCCTGCGCAGTCAATTCGGGGCGGTGGAAGTGATCCTGTACGGCTCTGCGGCCCGTGGGGATCTCGACGAAGAGTCGGACATCGATCTGCTTGTCGTGCTTCCCAGGCTTGATTGGACAATGCACAAGGATATCATCGCCGTCTGTTTCGATGCCGAGTTGCAGTGTGGCAGGGTTATCTCTGCGATTTGTTACACGACGGATGAGATAGAGCACAGCCCTCTTCGGTCTTCGCCTCTCGTCATGACGGCTCGCAGGGAGGGACAGGCTCTGTATGAGTGAAGATACTCGCAGGTTGATAGCTTATCGGCTTGACCAGGCGCAGGAAACACTGAACGCCGCGAGGGAGTTGGCGGCCGCCCGACATGAACGCGATGCCGTCAATCGCGCCTACTATGCGATGTTCTACTGCGGGTTGGCATTGCTCGCCTCCAAGGGACTTGGAGCCAGCAAGCACAGCGGGGTACTAAGCCTGCTCGGCCGGCATTTCATCAAGACGGGCGCCTTCCCTGTGGACTATGGCCGGTATTTGCGAGAGGCATTTGAGTTGCGCCAGGGTGCCGATTACCGCGAGTTTGTTCAGATTACGCAAGAGCAGGTGCAGGAAGTCATCGCACATGCTGACGAGTTCCTTCGATACACACGGCAAATGCTCGGGGACTCCCAACCGTAGGATGGCCGGATGGGTCATCCTACGGTTTCACGATCACAGACAGGATATCCACGCTGCAGGGTGCCCTTGCAGGCGCACCACAGACGAGCGTCATCATTCGCGCCATTCGGTGATGTTCTCTACATTCGTTTGTAGCGCGGGCCGCCGCCGCCTTCGGGGGCCCTCCAGCGGATGTTGTCGAACGGGCATTTGCGCTGGCAGGTCTTGCAGTGCAGGCAGTTCGAGGGGTTGGCCGGCTTGACCTCCCCGTGGATGGTTTCGTAGACGCCCGCGGGACAGAACGTGATGCACGGACTGCCATAGACAGGCGTGCACTTCGTCTGGCAGATCGTCTTGTCGAGAATCGTCAGGTGCGAGGGCTGCTCCTCGCGATGCTCGGTGGCAGCGACCGCCGTGAATGTGTCCTTGTCGAAGTTCTGATTTGGCTTGAGACGATAGGGCGCGGTCGTCATCATCTCGTAATCGGGCTCGACCTTGAACTTCGGCAGCCAGCCGCCCAGCACCGACAGCGGCATGCCCTGCAGCGGCCCGAACTTGGCGATGGTCTGCCGCGCATTCCTGGCGCTCTTCATCTCTTTGGCGATGTTCGAACTCTCGACGTTGTCGGTGTATCGCCTGGCCGCCTCTTCGGGCTTGTCCATGCAGGTGACAATGGCCCTGGCGGCCTGGATGCCCGAATCGAGAGCGTTGTGCAGCCCCTTGATCTTGAGCATGTTGACGAAGCCGGCGCTGTCGCCCAGGATCATGACGTTGCCCTTGCCGATGCTGCCGGTGTGCGGATCGCGCGGGACCGCGTACCAGCCTCCCTCGGGAATCATCTTGGCACCGGCCTCGACGACCGTGCCGCCCTCGATGAACGGCTTGATATAGCGGTGCTCCTTGAGCCGAACCAGCGCATCCTGCGCGTTGAAATTGCGATACTTCCAGTCCAGCCCGACGATCATACCGACCGCCAGATGGTCCTCAGCGCCGGCGTAGACGATCCCGCCACCGAACATGCCGGGCCCGATGACCGGGGTCCAGATCGGATAGCCCATCGCATGCACGACGCGGCCGCGCGAGAAGTCCGCATACTGCTGCGGCGTGACCTTGATCAGTTCCTTGACGCCGAGCGAGTAGAGCTGATGCGATTCGCGCTTCAGGCCGGCGGCCTCCACAAACCGTTCGGTGACCAGGCCGTCACAGCCTTCGGCCAGCACGACGAATTTCGCCTCAACGGTCTCGCCTTCGACGTAATTGGGCTGCTTGTGCCCTTCCTTGTCGATGCCCTGATCGACGAGCTTGACGCCGACGGCGGTTCCCGCGCCGTCCAGCACGACGTGATCGGCAGCAAATCCCGTCAGGACTTCCACGCCCTTTTCGCGGGCGATGCCGCCGAGCCATTTGGTGAGTTTGCTGATCGAGAGCGAGTAGTCACCGTGGTGGATCATCTGGCCCCACCCGATGCCCATGGATCGGGCCATCTTGAGAGCCCAGAAAATGTGGAATGACATCTTCTGGCCGAGCAGGAACAGGATGTCGTCTTTATCGATCACGTTGGCCAGGACATCCTTGGCCTCAGGGGTCTGACGCCAGTCGGGCTTGGCCGCGTCGAGCAACGCGTGCAGCGGCTCTTTCTCGAGCACGGCACCCGAGAGATTGTGGTTTCCCAGATCGAGAGCCTTGTCGATGACGCACACGTCGATATCGGGCCGGAGGACCTTCAGTTGGATCGCCGTCGCCAGACCGGCCGGGCCGGCGCCCACGACCAGAACCGAGACTTTGTTGTATTCGTTGTTGTTCGGCACTTTTTATTCCTCAATCAAGCAGGGAACAAGTCCGAGGGGACCATTAGGACCGATGGCATTTTATACGTTGTCCAGAGCCTGCACCAACTCGGGGACAACGTCTTCGGCGGTTCCAACGATATAGTAGTCGCACTGTTTGAAGATCGGCGCGTTGGGGTCGCTGTTGATTGCCACGATCGTCTCGGTGTTGGCGACGCCGATCATGTGCTGGATGGCGCCCGAAATGCCGATCGCGACGTAGAGCTTCGGACCGACGGCGGTCCCGGTCTGGCCGACCTGGTGAACGCGTTCGACAAAACCCTGCTCGACCGCCGCGCGGGACGCGCCATACTCGACCGCGGTGTTCAGCTTCCTGCTCAGCTCCGAACAGAGCATGTGAAGGAGCCGGTCGAAGACGTCACGGCTTTGCATGCCTTTGCCGCCGGAGACGATGGCCTCGGCGGCAAAATTAACCTGGCCGCTGCCCAGTTCGGTCCGGATGATATCGAGACTAACGTCCTCGTCGGTCAGCTCGACCTTGTGCTGGATGACCTTGCCCTTGCGCTTGGGGTCGGCTGGGATCCGCTTCATCACGCCGGGCCGGGCCGTCGCCATTTGACTCTTGGAGTTCTTCGTGCGAATCGTCGCCATGACGTTCCCGCCGAGAGCCGGACGGGTCTGAAGCAGCAAACCGATGTCGCCTTTGCGCGAGCTGTCGCGAATGTCGAGGCCCGTGCAATCGGCGGTCAGGCCACAGCCGGTCCGGTACGAGACCATCGGGGCCAGCATGCGCCCCTGTGGCGTCGCCGCGTACAACACGATCTGCGGCACGTACTTGTCGATCGCGTCGGAAACCGCTTTGCGGTAGGCGGTGGGGTCGAACTCCTTGAGCAGCTTGTGTTCGATCGCGTAGATGTGGTCGGCGCCGGCCGCAATCAACTCCTCGGCCATGTGGGCGACGTTGTCGCCGGCGATGCACACGCCGACCTTTGTTTCGAGCGAATCGGCCAACTCGCGTGCCTTGCCGGTCAGCTCGAACGTAGCCGGGTGAACGACCCCGTCGCCGCTGTGCTCGGCAACGACCCAGACCTCGCCCTTGAAAGCCGGCTCGACCAGACGAAAGCCATTGACCATGTCTTCCAGAGCTTTCTTGTGGAATGCACCGCCAGCCTTCTCGACAATCTTGTCCAGCACCGGCTCCGAGAGTTGCTTGACATCGGTGATGTTCATTTCCTTGAGGATGCCGGTCAAGATGTCGTAATCGTCCTGCTCCTTCTTCGTCGCCTCGTACGGGCGTTCCAGAGGGCTCTTGCGTCGCGCGGGCAACACGTACGGCCCGGGCCCCTCCTCGGCCTTGCCCCCCTGGCCGTTGCTGCTCTTGAAGCTCTCGACGATGATCTTCGCCAGAGACTTGACGTCCTTCACCTCCTGGCACTTGCGGGTGCTCTTGCCCGGGGGAAAAACGCGAATGACGGCGGTCTTGGAGCCCTTGGCTCCGATGTGCGTGGCGTTGATGTCGTCGGCACCCCACTTGATCACATCGACCTTATTGGCCCAGCGGGTGCCGGCGAACGTGGCGAACAAGGGGTACTCATACTTGGCGACGGTAATGACGGCCGGCATCTTCCTGGTGGCGACGGTCTGGCTGCCGCCGCTAATGATGCGTGTGAACTCGAAGCGGTTGTTCTTGTACTCGGCGCCCGTAGCATACGCGATGCAGGGCACTTGCAGTTCCTCGGCGATCTGCCCCGGCACCTGAGCGGTGTCGCCATCCACCGACTGCATGCCGGCGACCACGAAGTAGTCGTCGCCGCAGTGGAGGATCTCCTTGACAATCCGGCGAATCGCATAGGCCAGCGGGTTGGCCGTGGCCCACGTGTCGGCGCCACCCAACGCGCGATCGGTCAGGAGCACCACCTGGTCGGCCGCACGGGCCAGACTGTAGCGGAGAACTTCCT
This sequence comes from Sedimentisphaerales bacterium, assembly GCA_035448545.1. Taxonomy (GTDB): domain Bacteria; phylum Planctomycetota; class Phycisphaerae; order Sedimentisphaerales; family Anaerobacaceae; genus Anaerobaca. The sequence goes on from DAOTJE010000025.1 coordinate 49,225, forward strand.
CCGCCATCGGCGGGCCCATCGTCAGCGCGACGATCCGGGCCTTGGCATCGCCGCTGATCTGTTTCATGTATCGGGCAAAAGCCAGCGCCTGGGCATCAAGCTCGTTGACGACGTTGGCCAGTCGGGATCGGACGAGCGTACCCGTCTCGGGGTCGAAGGCGTTGTCGGTGATCTGCGAGACGTCAGGGACCTGCTTGACGAGAACGATGTACTCACTCATAGACCGTTTTCCCCACAGAAAAGAAACACTCCCACTATCGGGGTTGATCGAGCATTCTCCAGACGCGCGCCGCCCGCGAGCCCACCGTGTGCTTCAGGGACGATAGACCATCCACCGCTACACGACCACCATCGGTACTTCTGACAGTAGATGTCGCATGATAGGTCCCCGTTACAGACCTGTCAACCGAAAACGCCAATTCCCATTTGCGCGGCGGGTTACACGACGGGACGAGGTTCTGTTGTGAAAACCCCTCGCATACCTCCAACTCACGGGCTTTCGCCGACGCCGCAGAGCCGGCTGCGCCTGCCCTCGCGCTGTGTGGGCCGCCTTAGGGCGGCCGCCGCTCACCTGGGTCCAACAACGCCTCTTGGCAAGACCCATGTAGACGCTTCTCTTCACATTTTGAAGGTCGCTCTGCCCTATGCAGCCGATAATCTCATGCATCAGGGTATGGAAGTTCCGCCTCAGCCGACCGCATTTCACGCGTAGTTTTGCCGCCTTCGATTCGGTGGCTATATTCTACTGGGCGGACTACAAGGGGTCTGGGCGACCATTCTGCCCGGAATCTACCGTCACACGCGATAAGATACCGCCGGACTGCCGTTGTGTGAGCGTATGTCATCGCATCAAGAAAGAACCTGCCTCACATCAGAGGCAAGTCGCTTGGGGGAACTGCAATGAAGCGTTTGATAGCTGCCGTGACCGTGAGTCTGCTAATCCTCTGTTGCGCATCCTCGGCCCAGGACAGAGCTTCCTCCAGAGAGAAAGCCCTGAAGTGCGCAGAGAACTGGAGCAAACAAGGATTTGACTTCGACCCAAACTCAATGACCTGCTCGCAAATGTTTGAGAGAGCCACAGCGGTGCGCAGGGCCGCATACTGGAGAGAGAAAGGGTATGTCTTCGATCCCAACCGGCTCACTTGGCAGGAAATGGATACGAAGGCTCAAGATGTCGATAGAGCGCGATATTGGGCAGCCAGAGGATATCGCTTTGATCCGAACACAATGACTTGCCACGAGATGGATAGTCGTGCCGCAGAATTGGACAAGGTACGCTATTGGAAAGCCATCGGCTATCACTATGATGTCCAAACAAAGGCCGTGTACCTTACCCCTGCCAAGAGGACGCGACTCAGTTCGCTTCCGTCGCCTGACGGACTGGGTGGCGGACCTGGACCATCATCCTACACCCCCTCGGCGAACAGCACGCCGGCATATTGGGGATCGCGTGCATCGACGCACGATTCTTGCAGTACAGGCTTGTCCTCTGTAGCAGAGAACGGGAGCTACTATGGGCAACTGAGCGAGACTACCGGGCGGGCGAAAACGGTACATGTCCGCGGCTACTACCGAAGCGATGGCACATACGTCAGGAGCCATTACAGGAGCGCACCCAGGCGATAGACACTCTCCAGACGGGACGGCATCACATCTTATCTGTCGCATCCGAGGTCGAATCAAACCCATTCACGTCTGCAGGTACGATTCCAGAGACCTGCGAGTCCAGGTCTGTGACCCACTGAGATTACAGATTCTCGGCCACGCACTGACTCGGGCCTGTCACTCAACTGCCGGTCAAGGATGCACCCCTGGCGTCCCACGCCCTCAGACCCATCTGCAGCAACGTAGCGTCGCCACAAAGAGGTCTGCCCCATTCGCCGGCGCGGGAAGTGTATCGCCCAAGCGACTCGAAAGACGCAACGGGACTGGATTCTGCGGGTGGCTAGACCTGAATCTGCGAGGGAGAAGTCCAGGTGGCGAAGGGATGAGCCGCGCCGCAATCGGGACAGAGGATGCCGGGGTAGGCGGCGCCGCAATGGGGGCAGACGGCCTGGTGCTCGAACATGTCGAAGGGGCTGCGGCAATGGCCGCAGGTCCAGATCGCGCCGGCCGGCGGCGCCGTCCGACAAGCCGGACAGAAGAACATGGTGTGACGCGGCAATCTGGCTACGCGCACGAGGTGCAGCGCGTGCCGCAGTCCGCTCCAGCAGTTCAGCAGAATGAACACTGCGACGATGCCGGTCCAGGCCGACCGTGTCCAGAGGGCTAACAGCAGGAGCCCCGCGACACCGATCAGGCCGATGGCCGTCGCAACGATCAGACTCCAGGCCCGGCCGAACACAAACCACAGCAACGAACGCAGAATCTGGCCGCCGTCCAGAGGGTAGATGGGCAAAAGGTTGAAAATCAGCAGGCCGACGTTGATGAAAACGATCATCCGAAGCAGCCGGAACAAATTCGGCGTCAGCTCGGCCAATCCGGAGGCGTCCATCCACAGCACGAGCAGGAAGAATGTGGGCGCCAGCAGAGCGTTCACAAGGGGTCCGGCGGCAATGCTCCAGAGAATGGCCCCGGGCCGTTGTGGCGGGTCCACATAGGCAACGCCTCCCAAAGGCCACAGCACGATGCGATCGGCATGGCCTCCCACCTGCCGGCACGCCAGCGAATGCCCGAATTCGTGCAGCAGCACGATGGCGAACAGCGACAGGTACTCCAGCACGCTCCACATCATGGACGGGTAGCGCCCCGCCCGCATGCTGATCCCATAGTACGCCACGAGGAACCATGACCAGTGCAGGTACAGCTCGATGCCTGCCAGGCGGAACAGCCGAATCGATCCTTGGTTGGTCGGAGTCATGCGCCTCTTTCCGTTCTCCGAAGGCGGTAGCGGCGCTGATGTACACCCCTGCCACCAAGACAAACGACAAGACACTCAAACGTATTCGCTGAACGCGGCGGACATGATCTGCTCTTCGGACCACCCCTCGCGATCGAACGTCCCGGCTACGCGACCGGCCGAGAGCACCAGAATCCGATGAGAGATTGCCATCAGTTCCTTCAGATCGGATGAAACGAAGAGGATGGCCTTGCCTTGCTGCGCCAGGCGGGCCAGCATGCGATAGATCTCAAACTTGGCGCCGACATCGATCCCTCGCGTCGGCTCATCAAAAATAAGGATGTCACAGTCGCGGAAGAGCCACTTGGCGATCACCACCTTCTGCTGGTTGCCGCCGCTGAGCAATCCGACGGCCTGCTCGCACGAGGAGCAGCGTACGTCCAGCGAATCGATGTATCGCTGGGCGACGGCCCGCTCACAGGCACCGTGCAGCCAACCCAAGGTGCTGACATCCTCCAGGTGCGTGATCGAGACATTCGCTCGGATCGGCAGGGTCGGGAACAACCCCTGTGCCTTGCGGTCTTCGGTGAGCAGCGCGATCCCGAGTCGAACAGCGTCACTGGGTCGGCGGATCGTGGATGGCTTGTCGCTGCCGTGCAGATAGATACTTCCCGCTTCGAGCGGATCGGCCCCGAAAATCAGACGCATCGTTTCGGTCCGGCCTGATCCCATCAGGCCCGCCACACCGAGAATCTCGCCGCGATAGGCCTCAAAAGATACGTCGCGCACCTTCGAGCCCGCCCGCAATCCCACCGCACGGAGGGCCAGTGTCCCGCGCTGCCCGCCGGAGGCGAACGCGTTCGGGTCCAGCTCGCGTCCGACCATCAGCCGGATCACATCATCGGAACTCAACGCGGCCGTATCGCAGGTGGTCACGACCCTGCCATCCCGCAACACAGTGACACGGTCGGCAATCCGAAGCACTTCCTCGATCCGGTGTGAAATGTAGATGATCCCTACCCCGTTGGCCTTGAGTCGGGCGATCTGGGCAAAGAGCAACTCCACCTCGCTGTCGGTCAGCGAAGCAGTCGGCTCGTCGAGCGCCAGAACGCGACACCGTCGCGACAATCCGGCCGCAATCTCGACCATTTGCTGCCGGCCGACGCCCAAGGTACCGACCATCGTTGACGGATCGATCTGCGTCAGGCCCACCTGGTGCATCGCCTCGCATGCCGAGCGGTTCAGGGTCCTGTAGTCGATGAAGCCGAATCGACGGGGTAACCGTTCGATGAAGATATTCTCGGCCACGCTCAGATTGGGAATGAGGTTCAACTCCTGCATTACCATGCGGACACCCGCCGCCTCCGCCTGCCGCCGGCCGCCGGGATTGTAGGGTTGCCCGTCCAGGAACATCTGTCCGGCGTCAGCCGTCTCGATCCCCGCGATGATCCGCGTCAGCGTACTCTTGCCGGCGCCGTTTTCGCCGACGAGGGCGTGCACCTCGCCGGCACGCAGGTCGATCGCAACCTGCGCCAGCGCCTGGACGCCTGGAAAAGCCTTGTCGATACCTGTGACGGTCAGCAAAGAATCGGTCGCCGAAGACATCATCCGAGCGTTTCCGCCGTGATCAGATCGACGGGGGTTTCCTTGTCCGCGGGCGTGGTCTTGCCGGACAGAATGTCGAGGGCGTACTGAATCCCATACACCGCCAGTTGGTCGGCGTGCTGATCGATGGTACAGAGGATCTTGCCTTCCTTCAGCAGGCGCCGGACCGCCGCGATGTTGTCGAACCCGACGACGTAGACCGAATCGGACCTGCCCGCGTCGCGAAGCGCTGCCACCGCACCCAGCGCCATGCTGTCGTTGGCACAGAGGAAGGCCTTGAGGTCCGGGTGCTCATTGATCAGCGCCGCGGCGATGGGCTGGGCCTTGTCGGTCTCCCAGTAGCCCGTCTGCGAGGCCACGATGTCCATGCTACTGCCGATCATGGCGTCGTCGAACCCGGCCTTGCGCTGGATGCCGTTGAAGGCGTTCGGTGCCCCTTCGATGATAGCGACTTTGTCGCCCGGGTTGAGGCGGGCCGCCAGATACGCGCCGGCCAGCTTGGCCCCTTTGCGGTTGTCCGGACCGACGAACGGAATCTTGATACCCTTGTCCCGGAGCACTTCATCGTCGAGCTTGTTGTCGATGTTGACCACCACGATGCCGGCGTCCATCGCCTTCTTGCAGACGCCGACGAGCGCCTTCGAGTCGGCCGGCGCGATAACGATCGCGTCGACCCCCTGGGCCATCATCATCTCCACGTACGCGATCTGCTGCGTGACATCCGTTTCGTCCTTGATCCCGCGAACTTCCAGATGGTACTGGTCCTTGTGCTCGGCGTGGTGCGCACGGGCCCCTTCCTCCATGGTCTTGAAGAACTCGTTGGCCAGCGACTTCATCACGAGGGCGACGGTTGGCCGGTCGTCCTTCTTCTGACATCCGCTGAATGTCACAACAAAGGCCGCCAGCGCGACGACGAGCCCCTTTCCAATCGATCGATTCGAATGACTCATGGCGTTCTCCTATCCGTTCATTCCGTCAGGGACGAAACGCTTCTACTTCCTGCCTGGTCGGCATCGACGGCTGGGCCCCCATCCGCGTGGTCGACAGGGCCGCGGCGCGGCCGGCAAAGACAGCGGCCTGGCGAAGAGACTGTCCCTGGGCCAGGCCGACCGCAAGACTGCCGGCGAAGGCATCTCCGGCTGCCGTGGCATCCACCGCGCGGACCGGCACCGCCGGAACGAATTCCCTCGTGGTCCTGTCCGCCAGCAGAAATCCCTTGGCGCCCATCGTGACGATCACCGCCCCGACGCCCCACGACAACAGCCACTCGGCCGCCAGCGACGCGCTGACCTCGTCGCTCACCTCCATCCCCGTCAGGATCTGCGCCTCGGTCTCGTTGGGCGTCAGCACAGTCACCTGTTTGAGCAGGTCGGGCCGCAGCTTCTGCGCCGGCGCCGGGTCCAGGATAAACGGCACACCCGCGTCGCTGGCCATCTGGGCTGCACACTCAATCGTTTCAACAGGAACCTCCAACTGAGCCACGACCGCTCCGGCCGAGCCGATCTCGCGATGCGCCTGTCTCACGTCCTCGGGACGGAGCCGGCTGTTGGCGCCGGGCGCAACCACGATCATATTATTGCCCGCTGGATCCACCGCGATCAGGGCCACGCCGGAAGCCACCCCCGGCGTCGAGGCCACGTAAGTCGTACGGACCCCTTCCCTCTCGAAGTTGGCCAAAGAGCGCTGACCGAACAGGTCATCACCGAGCCGGGCGACGAAATACACCTCGGCGCCGAGCTTGGCGGCGGCGACCGCCTGGTTGGCACCTTTGCCGCCGGGCACCATGACGAAGTCACCGCCCAGCACGGTCTCGCCGAGCAGCGGAATCCGCGGCGTCCTGACGACCAGGTCCATGTTCGAGCTGCCTACTACCACGATCTTCGCAGGTCGTTGCGTGATGGGATGGCCTCCTGCAACACACAGAAATGGGTCAGATCCTGCGGCGCACTGCTACTTCGTGAGCCGTTCGACGAGAAAGTCCTCGAATCCATCGAGAGATTTCCACTCGACGGCACAGTTGATGACTTTGGCCCCTTCGACGATCTTCGTGTAACCGTCACCCGTGACCTCGACGGGCAGTTGCTCCATCCTGACCAGGTCCGTGTTAATTGCCAGATAAACCGCCACCGTGTCGAACAACGTGGAACTGGCGCTGGTCAGCCGGTTGTTAACCAGCCGCGCCAGGTTGGCGGCGTCGATGCCCTTGCGCTCGGCCTTGAGGCCGTCAGCCTGCCAGGCGCGATAGTTCTGGATCAGGTTGCTGGTGATGGCGCTGTTGCGGCGGAGGACCTTCTGATACTTGTCCCCTCGAAGGTGCACCAGACCGCAGGTGTCCAGCGGCGTGATCGTGATGGGCCAGCCGGCGGTAAAGACCCTGCGGCAGGCCCTGGCGTCGGCCACGACGTTGTACTCGGCGCTGGGCTGGTCGCTGCCGCCGTAACCTTTGTGAATACTGCCGTGCATGCCGACGAAATCCGCCTTTTCCGCGATGCGCGGCTCCCGCTCCAGCGCCGCCGCGATGTTGGGCAGAGGTCCGATGGCAATGATCGTCACCCGCTGGGGCGAATTCATAACCGTGTCGATCAGTGCCCGAACACCGTCGCGGTGAATAATCCCGGGGTAAGTGGAAAGATCGTACCCCTGGACCCAATCCATCTGGCGATGCGTCCCGTCATGTTGCTTGACGCCGATCCCGACCGGGATGTCCGCCCGCCCGACTCGGTCGAGGAACCTGGCGACCACCCGGGCCTTGGCTTCCGTGTTGCCCACGGCGGTCGTAACCAGCTTGCAGTCCAGCTCAGGCGACTGGAGCAGCAAGGCCAGCGCCCAGGTGTCATCGATGTCGTCGCAAATATCCGTGTCGAGGATCACCGGCTTGGCCACAGCGCCGGGCGTAAGGCTCAGAACCGCCATCACAGCCGGCAGGCATACCACAGCGACCCTGCGCAGCGAGAAGAGGGCAATCGGCTTCGATCCTGTCATAATACGGCCTCCCGCGGTTCGCGATTTACAGGCGACGGACCACTGTTTACGATTGACAGTCACTTGTGATAGTAAGTCGCCAACAGCACATAGTCAATTGCAAAGGTCCGGCTCATGGATGTGATTCCAGCGATCGACCTGCGGGACGGCAAGGTCGTCCGGCTGATTCAGGGGCAGTACGACAAGCAGATCACGTACCGGGACGACCCTGCCGAGCAGGCCAGGCAGTTCCACGCCGACGGCGCCCGATGGCTGCACATCGTCGACCTCGACGGCGCCAAGGCGGGCCGGCCCGTCAATACCGCGAGCATCGAGGCCATCGCCCGGTTGGGTCTGTTGAAGATCGAAGTGGGTGGCGGCCTGCGCGACGAGAGCTCGATCGCGCAACTGATCGAGATGGGTGTGACGCGCGTCATCATCGGAACCAAAGCGGTCAGCGACTTCGACTGGTTCTGTCGGACGGCCCGGAAGTTCGCCGGGCGCGTCGTGCTGGGTCTCGATGCGCGAGGCTCGATGGTCGCCACGCACGGCTGGCTCGAAGACAGCAAACAGACCGTCCTCGAATTTGCCGCCCGGGCAGACGAATTGCCTCTGGCGGCGATCATTTATACCGACATCGCCAAGGACGGAATGCTGACGGGCCCGAACATCGAACGGACAAAGGCTCTGGTCCAGGCTGTCAAGACCCCCGTCATCGCCTCCGGCGGGGTCAAGGAAGTCGACGACATCCGCCGGCTCCATCCCATCGGCGTCGCCGGCGTGATCGTCGGCCGCAGTCTCTACGAAGGAACGCTTACCCTCAAAGACGCTATCGCCGCCGCAAGGTAGCCTATCGATAGCAGTCGGCCGGGCCGATGGCACCCTTCTCCATGCCGTTCTCGAAAAGGAACTGGCGGATGTGGGTGCAGAGATGGCACTTGTCGGCGTAGGCGGCCAGTCGGCGGTAGCCGCGAGACTCAGCTTCGTCAAGCAGACCATACGGTCCCTTGCGGCACAGTGTCCCGATGAGCCCCTCCGCCCGGGGGTCGAATTGCCTCCAGATTTCCTCCAAGGGCTTGTCGTTGACATTGCCGAGGATGATCCCGCTGCACGTGCCGCTGAAGACATTGCCGTAGGGGTCGACGTGGACACCCTTGGCGCCGAGGAAATCGCCCAGGCAATTCGCACCCGCGAAGGACTCCGCGGGCTTCGAAGCGAGCAGGTTCGCCAGACGGCCGGCAGCGCGACCCGTAAAACGAAATGGATAATCGCGGGCGCTGTTCACATAGACCTGGTCTCGCTCAGTCGGCGAGAGCCCCTTCACAGGCACAGGTTTGACGAGATACTTCTCCCAGCGGACCAGGACATTGTCGGGATCGAACATCTCCAGAGCCATACAGGCCAGGAAATGGACGGGCTTGATATCCACGTATTCCTGGTGGAACGGGTCGGCGCTGATCTTCAGGCGCTGAACGCCCAGGATCAAGAGCGCATCGAGTCGCTCCTCGACCAGGGATTCGCTCGTTGCCCAGAAGCCGTTCGTCTCGACCAGATCGACGGGGCCAAGCTTCCGTCTCATGCCTTCGGCGAGGATCTCGACGAGGTGATCCCAGTAGAGAAACGGTTCGCCTCCGGTCAGGTGGACTCTTGCGGCATCGCCAGCCAGGTTCTTCAGCGATCGCCAGGCGGCCAGGCAAGTCTCGACAGGCATGAGCCCCCCCTTCTCGGGGCAGCAATGATAATAGCAGAACTCGCACGCCGCATTGCACCGGTACGTCAGCAGCAGTCCCGCCGAACGCCACAGCTTGAACTTCGGCTCATCTCGCGACAGGCCCCGATTGTACGCATGGTCCGACAGATCAAACATAGATGTCACGCCAGTCCTTTCCGTTTCCCCTGCGCCGGCTCCGAGAGCTTCTTCAGGCAGATTTGCAGGACCGTGATGTCGGCCGGAGTGATGCCGCTGATGCGAGAGGCGTGCCCCAGCGTCGCCGGCTGGAAGGCGGACAGCTTCTCCTTCGCCTCGCAGCGAAGGTGCGTCACGGCAGCGTAGTTGAAATCGGCGGGAATCTTCTTGTTGTCGAGGTTCTGCTGCAGGGCCGCAACGCGCTGCTGCTTGACCAGATAGCCTTCATACTTGGCGTCGACGACGACCGCCTCGATGACGTCGCGCCCGTAGCCGGCGGCCTTGACCTCGGGCAACTCCGCCAACTGCCCGGCCAGGTCACTGTTCGGCCTTCGCAACAGATCCCACAGACTGCTGCCTTCGCTCCGCGCCATTTGCAGATACGAGCGGAGGCTCTCGATATCAGCCACCTTCTCCTGGAACCGCGCGTAGCGGACGTCGTCGACGAGACCGACGGACCGGCCGATCTCCGTCAGCCGCCGGTCTGCGTTGTCGTAGCGCAAGGCCAGACGATGCTCGGCGCGCGACGTAAACATGCGATACGGCTCGTCGATCCCTCGCGTCATCAGATCGTCGATCAGGACGCCGATGTAGGCCTGATCCCGACGCAGGACCAAAGGCTCCTGGGAGCAGAGCTTTCGCGCGGCGTTGATGCCGGCCAGGATGCCCTGCCCCGCCGCCTCTTCGTAGCCGCTGGTCCCGTTGATCTGCCCGGCGAGGAACAAACCGCCGATCCGCTTGGCCTCCAGGCTGGGCTGCAACTGGGTCGGAGGACAGTAGTCGTATTCGATGGCATACGCATAATGGACGATCCGCGCGCGCTCGGTGCCGGGCATCAGGCGCAGCATCTGTTCCTGCACCTCCCTGGGCAGCGACGTGCTGATCCCGTTGCAGTAGATGGTCGTCCGCGCCTCGTCCTCCGGTTCGAGGAATACCTGGTGGCGGTCTTTGTCGGCAAAGCGGAGGATTTTCGTCTCGATACTGGGACAGTACCGGGGTCCGACTGACTGAATCTGACCTGTGTACAAAGGGGCGCGATGGAGATTATCGCGAATCAACTGGTGAATCCGTTCGTTCGTGTAGGTGATCCAGCACGGTGTCTGCACGCGGTCGATCCGATCAGTCATGAAGGAGAACGGGACCGCGTCGCCGTCGCCATGCTGGATTTCGAGCTTATCAAGGTCACAGGTAGAGGCATCAAGCCGCACGGGCGTGCCGGTCTTGAGGCGCCGCAGTTCGAGGCCCAGCCGTTCGAGGCTCTCCGACAGGTCGTTGGCCGCCGGCTCACCGAGTCGCCCGCCCGGCTGCTGCTCGGTGCCCACGTGCATCAGGCCCCGCAGGAATGTCCCGGTCGTCAATACCACCGTCGGAGCGGAGAAGACTTCCCCGTCCTGACAGCGCACACCTCGGACACGGTTCTGCTCCGTGAGAACCTCGCTGGCCATCGCCTCGACGATGGTCAGGTTCGGCGTCTGTTCCAGTGCGGCTCGCATGAAATCCTGGTAGCGGTATTTGTCCGCCTGGGCCCTCGGCGCGCGGACGGCCGGCCCTTTGGAACGATTGAGCAAGCGGAACTGAATGCCCGTCGCGTCTGTGGCCAGGCCCATCAGACCGCCCAATGCATCGACTTCGCAGGCGATCTGTCCCTTGCCCAGGCCGCCGATGGCGGGATTGCAACTCATCTTGGCGATGGTGTCCCGGCGGAGGGTGATCAGGCAGGTCCGAGCGCCGATCCTGGCGGCCGCGTGGGCGGCCTCGATGCCGGCGTGTCCCGCCCCCACGACGATACAGTCAAAGTCATTGGGCTTCATGGGACCTTGCCAGCGCCACGGCCGAGGCGATAGCGAAGTTGGCCGTGTGCGTAATGCTGATGCTGATGCGTTCGATCCCCCGTTCGCGGGCAATCCGCTGGACCTCTCCGGAGAGAGTCACCTCCGGCCGACCCGATGGGTCATTCGTCACCTCGATATCCGTCCAGGCAATCTTGCCCCGCCAGCCGGTGCCCACCAGCTTGAGGATCGCTTCTTTGGCCGCAAAGCGGCCCGCATAGTTCTCGATCGAGTTCTTCCGCCCGCGGGCGCAGGCCTGCTCGGCCGGCGTAAAGACACGGTTGAGAAACCGCTCCCCGTGCCGCGCACACATCTCCTCGATGCGGGGGCAGTCCACCAAATCGATGCCGTGAGCGATGATATCCATGTCTGTTTCGCAGGAAGAGCAGAACCTCTACGGCGCGGGCGCCGGTGGATTGACAGAGTAGTACAGGCGTTCCAGACAATCGTTGAGGAACCCGTCCGTATCGGCCAATGCCATCTGTTCGACAATCTCGGCGTCCAGCTGGGCGACGGCCGCGATCCGCCGGGTATCCTCGATATTCTCCTCGACCTTCTCCTGTACCTCGGCCAGAGGGAGGTATCCCTTGTCACGTCTCTGGACCAGCTTCATGATAAACGCGTGGCCGGGCGCGTCGATAGGACCGGCAATCTCGCCCTCCTCCATCTTCTTGGCCCAGTCGGCCAGCACCGCATAGGGCGGAGCCAGCGACTCGGGATCGCGGGCCGGCCACAGCCCCTCCGATCCGCTGATGTAGTAGTCGGCGTATTTCGAATACTCCTCGGCCAGCTTGCCGAAGTCTTCGCCCGCGACGACCCGGGTGACCAAAGACTCGGCCAGCCGACGCGCCGCCTCCACGGGATTCTCGTTCGGGTCGGCCAGCTCCACCTTAGCGGCTGAGATGTCGATCAGGCGGAACTGAACAAGGCCCGGTTGGACGAACGCCTCGTCCTTCATCCGCTCGTACGTCGCGACCAGCTCGCTGTGCGTGATCGGGCGGTTCCGCGACATCTTCGACTCCACGGAATACTGGGCCAGAATCTGCTTCTTCTTGTGCTCCTTGAACGTCGTCCGATTCATGCCCATCGTCCGCAGCGCCTCATCGGCCTCGGCGTTGTTACCCCCATGCTCGATGACGAACTTCCGCAGTTCCTTTTCGACCAGCTTATCAAGCGTGTCGTCGATCTTGTCCCCCAGTTGACGCCGCGCCCGTTTGTAAAGCACGATATTGCTGACGTTGGCACCAAGCTGCTGACGCACGCGGGGCCGTGCAACCTGCATGAACTGTTCCAGCGTCGCGACTTTCGCCATCTCCTCGAGCCACGTCTTGAACGACGCTTTCGAGGCCTCCTGCCCCGACGAGATCGTCATGATGTCTTCGCAGGTGATGCGTTCGCCGCTGACGATCAGTTCGTCCGGCGCCACGGGCTTGGCCGCCTGGGTCAGACGCTGGACTTCCTCTTCCGTCAGCGATGCCTTGTTGGCCTCGGTCCCGCCGCAGCCGCCTATCGCGAGCGCCGCCCCGACGGCCACGACGGCCAGAATCGCGCCACGGCTCGACCGGTCCCATTTCAATGCTGTTCGACTCCTGTACATTACGAGATTATCCCCCAGTCAACCGAAAAGACTTGGAAGACGCCTATGCCGGGTCTCCCGCGCTGCCCTGGAGGCCGATCTGATCGGCCACGGTCTGCATGGCGGCGATCGCATCCTCAATCAGGGCGGTCAGCTCCACGCCGAGCATCGCGGCCCCCTTCTCGATGATTTCACGGTTGACCCCCGCGGCAAACGACTTCTCTTTCCATTTCTTCCTGACCGACTTGGCCGTCAGGTCCATCACGCTCCTGGTCGGACGCACCAGAGCCGTAGCCGCCACCAGCCCCGTCAGCTCGTCCATCGTATAGAGCACCTTCTCCAGCTCGCTCTGCGGCTCGACATCGGTGCAGATGCCCCAACCGTGCGAAAGCACCGCGCGCACGTACTCCTCGGGCCAGCCGTGCTGACGCAGGATCTCCTCGGTCTTCTTGCAGTGTTGCTGCGGAAACCGTTCGTAGTCCAGATCGTGGACCAGACCGATAACGCCCCATTTCTCTTCGTCCTGACCCGTCTTGCGCGCCCAATACCGCATCACCGCCTCGACGGCCAGCGCGTGCCGGATCAGCGCTTCGTTCTCGTTGTACTCCTGGAGAAGCGCCAGGGCCTGATCCCGTGTCGGAGCAGTCTGTGCCATCGGCAGAGCCTCTATCAAAACAATATCTTGCGCCAGCCGCCTACTCTACCGACAGGGAGGGCTGACTGCAACCGCCATTTGGAGGCCTCAAGCCAAAGGGCAGGACGGCTTGCCACCGCCCTGCCCTCTGACAACTGGCACCTTGACAAACACGGATGCTCACAGCGGATTCAGTCTGCAGACCGCAAGGCTGTCCGCTGTGGCTCTGAATCAGAACGATTTGTGCATCGGCGCGGTCCTCCCAGCGAGCCAGGCGATCTCGTCCGGCAACAGCGCACGATCGTAGAGACGCACCTCATCGACCGCACCGGCCCAGAATTCGGCGAGATCATTCACTTGTCGTCCGATGTGTGCGCGATCCGGAACCAGATTCCAGTTCTTGACGGCAGAGTTGACTTCGACACCATCGGCGTACAACTTCGCCGTGACGCCGTCGTAGGTCACCGCGGCATGGTGCCACTCGTCCAGTTCCCAGAAGCCCGCCAAACCGATGTCGTCTCCGTAGCCGCCGCCATACAGATCGGTGCCGTTCATGCCGATGAACATGGCCTGGCCGGTAGCGTCATTGCCGTATGCCGCCATGAAACGCCAGCCTGCATAGACGGCACTCGGCCTGCCCCAAGCGGCCATCGACCGGGGCGCCGTCCCCGACGGCCAGCCGGCGGGATTGCCGAAATCGATGTACTGATTCACGCCATCGAGCTGAACGGCCTGGCCCTGCACGCCGGTGACGTAGGTCGGCGCGCCCATGGCCGTGCCGTTATAGCCGTGGCCCGAGCTGTCGTTGGCGTTGCCGTCCAGGGCGTACCGCGCCACCAGACCGGCTGTCGGCTCGCTCGGCGTGATGTACTCCACCGCGTTCGGGTACAGACGGATGTCGTCGATGTACAGCATGCCGGTCGCCCCGGCCCCGTCCACACCGATCGCCAGCTCCGCGACCCGGCTCAGGTTGCCGGCCACGGCCGACAGATCGATGTTCCACGGCTGCCACAGCGGCCGGCTGATGTCGGCCGCGTCGCCGTCATAGACGATCTTGGTTCCGTTGACCTTCACGTACAACCGGCCGCCGTTGCCGGCCGTCCCACGGAAGTACAGACCCAGACTCTGCACGCCGTGGCCGGTCCAGTCCTGCGGAGAATCGAACGTCCGCACGGTTTCGGAGTAGTTTGGCGAAAGGGTGTTATCGTACCCCAGAGGCATGGATTGTCCGCCGCCGTGCACGATGATCCGCTCGGCGAACGGCGTATCCAAATACCCGACCAGCGCACCGGTCCCGTTCTCCCAGCCGTCGATCCAGGTCTGGAAAATGGCCCCGCCGGTATCCGCATCGTCCGTATAGCTCTCCATGTCGTCGACCACGCCATAGGCGGCGGTCGCAAAACTCCAGACGTCGCCTTCCCAACGGCTGACCGCCTCGGCCTCATTGACTTCATCCACGCGCCAGTAGTAATTGGCGGCATACAGTAGGTCATCAGGCATAAAGCTGTTGCCGGCAACGGTTCCGGCCAGAGAGAGACCCGCCGGATCGGTCCCAAGGTAGACCTCATGTGAGGCGGCCTCCCGCCCCGCCCGCCAGCCAAGGGCCATGCCCGGGTCGACATCGGTTGCTCCGTCGGCCGGTTCCGGCTGCCGTGCGTGAGTGGGAATGAACATGAACCGCACTTCGCTCAGACCGAACTGCCCCATCATGCCGTAACCGCTGTTGACGGTCAGCCGAACGTATTTCACTGGGACACCGCCGAAATCAACCGTGGTGTTGTAGGTGTATGTGGTCCTGGCCGTCGCCCGGGCCAGTTCCACATCGCCCAGCGCCGTCCAATCTGCGCCGTCCACGGAGTACTCCACCGTTGCCCCTTTGACCCCGAAACCGAGCATCAGCTCGAACTGCACGTTGTAGTTCCAGACGAGCATCTGGTGCAGTTGATAGACGCGGTCGAACTCGTACTGAATCCACAACGGCTCGGCGCCGGGCATTGCCAGCCACATGTCGGTGCTCGCGGTCGAGTGCTGGTCGTTGGCATTCAGACCCGATCCGTTGACCGTGTTCTCCGGCCCGGCCCCCTCTTCCGATACGCCGTTGCTCGTCGCTACAACATTGGGAACCGCATACGCAAACGGTTCGGAGGTAAAACTCCAGACCTCCCCTTTGAAGATCGTGCTGTCGGGTGCTGCGTTGACCTCATCCACGCGCCAGTAGTAGGTCGTCTCGAAGTCGAGCCGTCCGACCGGATCGTAGGTCGTGGCGCTCTGGCCCTGACTGACCAGCACGCCCATCGGGTTGGCCCGGCTGGCCGCATTGGCGTCGTCGAAGGCGGTTCCGAAATACACATCGTGCGTAGCCGCAAACTCGCCCGGCGTCCAGCTCAACACCGCGTCCCGTGGGACATCGACAGCCTCGTCCTCGGGGTTCGGATCATCCGCCAGCTCCGCATTCATGCCCGCCATCACCTCGGCGATCTCGGCCGGTGTCAGGGCCTCGTCGAAGACGCATACCTCGTCGATGACGCCATTCCAGAGCTCACGCGCACCGTTGACCTGTTCCCCGATGTACGCCCGGCTCAGGACCAGGTTCCAGTTCTTGGCCGCCGAGGCAATCTCTACGGCGTCGGCGTACAGGCGCGCCGTGGTTCCGTCATACGTCAGGGCCAGATGGTGCCACTCCCCCACCGTCCAGAAACCCGCCATTTCCACGTCGTCGCCGTTGTAGCCGCCGCCGATGGCGCGGGTGCCATTCATGCCGATGAAACAGGCTTGTCCGGTGCCGGGCGTTCCGTAGGCCGCGAACCAGCGGTAGCCGCCGGCAACCGTGTTGGTCAGGCCCCACCCGCACAGCGAACGCGGCGAGCGACCCGCGGGCCAGTCGCTTGGGCTGCCGAGATCCACGTAGTCCCCGTTCCCATCGAAGCTCAGAGCTCTCTTGAACATCCCGGTGACCCACACAGGATTGCCCATGATCGTACCGTCATAGCCATGCCCTGTGGCGTCATGTGCGACAGTCCCGGTCCCCTCATCCAGTCGCCAGTGTGCCACCAGGGCGGCCCCCGCGTCCCCAGCCGCGCCGAGCACGACAGCAAGGCAAATCAGCAGATGCAGTTTTCTATACATAGCAGTCCTCCTTCAGAATCCTACACAAGTAGACTCGATTTGATATGCAACAAGATGTGCACAGCCCCCCGCCTTCGTATCTGCGTTGAGATACACACTGCGTCAGGACCTCCAGACGGCCGCCACAGCCGCCCGCCAGTTCGCAACCCGCTGCACCGATCTCGCACGCCTCGAAGTATGGGCAAGAGCCGCGCGAGGACCTACGCCACAAACGCTTCTCAATCCTTCTTTATATCAGATCGAATGCCCGTCCGCAACAGGTTTTCCCAGCGAGGTCAGGGCAAACGCAAAGTCGATAGGGGGTAATCGTAAAGGATTGAATTGGCCGATG
>DAOTJE010000026.1:0-63599 GCA_035448545.1 Sedimentisphaerales bacterium
TGGGACGAAGACTACCTCCTGAAGGTCCTCACAGCATGACTTTGCGATTGCCCTGGATGAGGATGGCGGGGTTGTTGACGCCCGTGTCGGGATCGACGTAGCCTCCCATCGTGCACAGCAGGGTGTAGCCGTCCCAGGCCTTGGACGGATCGTAGCGGACGACGCCCGTCAGCGGGGTCTCGTCCTCGTTGCGCATGCCGCGGGCAAACATGCCCCAACTGATGGTCCGATGGGCCTGCTGCAACGCGGTTTGCAGAGCCTCCGTCTGGTTCGGATCCAACAGGTTCGTAATGTCACCGCCGCACCAGAAAAACTCCTGCCCCAAGAGCGCGGCCGGCACCAGAAGCGACACCAGCAGCACTCCGGCAATGTAGTTTCGTGATCGTTTCATTTTGGACCTCCTTTTCCTGTGCATCTGCTACCATTCTGACATGCGGCAATCGGCCGAGCCGGCTGAAGCAGCGCTCCTCCACAAAGGGAGGCGCGCCTCTCTCCGCCTGCGCGAGACGGTCAGGGCAGGGCCCCTACCTCGATGCTCACGGCGTCGTAGGCCGCCTCGCCGCGGATCATCACGTACCAGAGTCCGGACGGAGGACTGCCGATGCTGACACCGTCGTCGTTGTCCGGTTGACGTGACGCATAATCCGCATCCGACGCCGTCGGGATGGCGCCCTGTTTGAGGTACAGGTCGCAGTTGCCCGTGCCGCCATAGATTCGCACGGACAGGTTCTGTATTCCCTCCGGCACTTCGAACTGGAAGAGTCGCTCCTGTCCTTTCCCGCCATACAGCCCTGTCACCGGAACGTCATTCTCCAGCATCTGGGTAGTCTGCGGAGCCCACGAATAGGGAACGCGATAGGCGCGGTAGATGGCCACACCCATGAAGGCCTGGGCATCAAACCATGTGGGAACATACTCCCAGACGACTTCACCTGAAGGGGTGACCTCGAAGACGCGCCCGACGTCTGCTTCGCAAATCAGCGTATTTCCATTCGGCAGACGTTGCATTCCGGACATAAGGTTGCTGAAGAAGAGCTTCTCGTTGCCGAGAATCTTGCCATCCCCGTTGAGGTCTTCGGACAGCCTGGGCTGCTTGTACTCCCAGACGATCTGCTTGGTCACCGGGTTGATCTCCAGAACACGGCTGAACAGCCGGAACTTGTTGGGCCAGCTACCGAGGGCGTTACCCTCTGCATCCCTCAGACCCTGGATGAGCGCACCGTAGCCGGCGGCTCCGCCATTGTCGAAGATCAGCATGTTGCCTTCGCCGGGCAGACCCTTGGGGATCATGTGCGCCTGGTGCTGTCCGATGATCTGGCCCACTTTGTAGTCCTCGCCGGCCGTCGAGTAGTCCGGGCCCAGCTTCCAGATGATGTCGCCCTCTTTCCACCGGCCGTCCGGATGGTCGTGGCGCGCGATGATGACCGTGATGTTCAGCGAGCGGAAGTCGGCGATGATATTCTCGGGAGCGAAGCGCAGATCGCCCGCATCATACCACTTGTTCGGCCCGCACCAGGCAACGGCATTGCCGTGCGACCAGTCCTCCGGCAGCATGTCCGCCATAAAATCGGGACCCTCGTAGTTGCGTCCCAGATCGAGGGCGGCCTTGGCCCACTCATCCAGGCCGAGCTGCTCGAAGTGCTTCCAGCACTCCCATCGGAACAGCTCATTGCCGTTCCAGTCCAGTTCGCGGATCATGTCGTCTTTGATGAACTTGACGGAGATGTGCGTGGTCTCGTCGGGGTTCGGGCGGGTGCTCTCGAGGACCAGCACCTTTCCGCCCTCGATCATCGCTTCGGCCCCCGGAGCGTAGTAGCCACACGGGCTGCCTTCCCGTTCATGGTCGTGGTGCATGTTCGTATCCCACTGCCGGACGATCCGGCCGTCCCAGTTCAACTGCGTTACCTTGCCGCCCCCGGGCATCATGGACTCGGGGTCGACCGAGCTGCCGGCGATGCACCCTCCCGGCAACGGCTTTGCGGCCGACAGGTATCCGGCCCCCGGGAACATCCACTCGTTGACGATGTTGCCGTGCATGTCGATCAGGACGTTGTTGCCGTTCTTCTCCGTGCCCGTCGGCGTGAAGCAGTTCAGCAGCGTGTAGCCATCCCAGGTCCCGTCGGGCTCGTAGATCCGCAGGCCGCGATCCGCGTCGTCCACCATATCGCCCGTCGGGAAACCGGTGGGCGTGGGTGCCAGATCGGTCATCCCTGTCTTGATCGCGTCGTGGATGGCCTGCATGTCCTCACCCAGCATCCCGGCGTCCGCGATGTCGACGCCGTGCCAGAACGACTGCGTGTAGGCCGGCAACGGCAGCAGAGATACCACGCACGCGATGATCAGTGTCCCTGTCTTTCTCATGATCGTTCCTCCTTTTTGCCTGTTTCGCTGTGCCGAAGGCCAAGGCGGGGGACGGTGCCACTGCGGCAAGACTCTGACGAACGATGGCCCGCCTCCCATCGCTTCCGCCGTCGTCGCGCACCAGCCGTATGCGGCGGCCCGCGAAGCAGTTGAAAGTACTGCCACGCTGTCCGTAAGAGAGATACGTTGCCGCTGCGCGAAGATTGCGCATCGGTCTTCCTGCGTCCTGCGCGTGCCGTGAGCCGGCTTCCCCCGGCAGCCCCTCTCTGCCGCGCTGCGGCTCGTTCTTTCCGTCCTGGCATCTCCGTCTCTTCCTGCGTGGTCAGCAGACGGGTCGTCTCAAAGGCCTCGTCGTTGTCAAGAACGTTTGCCGACCCTTTTCATGCATTCGGACGAACCGATCCGGTTCGGGCTTCTCAGGCGCTTCCGGATGTCACGGTTGATCTCACAGAAGCGCCTTGTGCTCCCTGATTACTCATCTGCGGTCACACCGACCGCCGCCCCGACCTGTCCTCTCTGGCAACTCGGCAGGCCCGACGATGCCGACGACCAGCGCGCTTCTGCTTCCACGCGTGCGGCAATCGTCCTCATCGTCGTGAACGCGCAGTGACGGCACAACCAGCGCAGCTTGGGCATCGTACTGCGGAGATTGACATAGCACTTGAACCTTCGCTCCAGCGTCAGCGGAAGCCGGGGATGATCCGGGTCAATCTCGCGAGGGTGCACATACACAACCAGCGGCCGTCCCTCCCGATGCAGCCGCTCCACGCCCCACCGAATCAACGACAGGGGCGTGATCCGCAGGTACCCGCCCCCGAACAGGCAAACCCGATGGCCCAAGACAGGCACCGTGGACACGGGAATTTCCACCAGGTGATTGTGCCGCGTCCTGACAATATGCGGGCCGGGATCAATCTCGCGCAGACCACCGTGGCCATGGTGAGCGGGAAACACGCTGGCGTCGTACGCATAGCCGGCTTCCGCTACAACGTCGAACACCCAGCGATTGTCCGGCCGGACGGCGAACCCGGGAGATCGGAATCCTACCACCTCCTGGCCGATGCAGTCCTCCAGGATCATTTTGGCGCGGATAATGTCGTCTGCGAAGGCCCGGCGGCCCACACGATACGCGAGAACATGAGCATATCCGTGTGACGCGATTTCGTGTCCTGCCTGCCAACAGCGTCGAACGACCTGAGGCATGCGTTCCGCCATCCAGCCCAGACAGAAGAACGTAGCCCTGGCGTCATGTTCGGCGAGAAGTCCCAGAAGCCGGTCCACACTCTCCTCCGCACGAAGCGGCAGCCGTGCCCAATCCCCGATTCGCGGGACTGTCTCACTGTCAAGGATGTGAAACCAGTCCTCGAGTTCACAACTGAAGACATCTCGGCGGCATGTCTCACTTGGCGTCTCCATAACAGATCCCTTCTCAAACCCCCCCATCTGGAGTCCCCCTGCGGATGACGGATGCGGTTTCGCCGTAAGGCAGAACGGTGACGGCTCACCCGACCAAAGTCCCCCGAGCAGATCGGCAAGGGCTCTCGGACGACACGAAGCTGCCCTGGTCTGTCTCAAGACGAAAGAGCAAGGAGGCGGACCTTCTTGCCTCTCTGCGAAGGCGGCATCATCCCAACGTCGGGTCTTAAGCGAGAGCAGGACTGATGACCGGACCGATCAGGCGG
Source organism: Sedimentisphaerales bacterium (assembly GCA_035448545.1). GTDB lineage: Bacteria > Planctomycetota > Phycisphaerae > Sedimentisphaerales > Anaerobacaceae > Anaerobaca. The sequence continues at coordinate 4,044 of DAOTJE010000026.1, forward strand.
GTTGCCCACAACGGCATCTTCTTCCATGCCTCGACCTTACCTCGATAGCGATCATCAGTCGGAGTGGCCAGGGACAGTTGCCCACCGGGCGGTGTCCAGTACTGCCAACACAACTCGATCGGAAGCGCTCCCCAACGCTCTTTGAAAATGTGCGGCCCGCTCCCTTTGGTGCTGCGCCCGAAATCGTACCACCGCATTCCCTGGCCGCAGTAATACTCGATCGCGACCCAATTCAACAGGTAGTTCGGACCCAGGCTGTCATACCCTCTCAGTGCTGCGCCCCAGGAACACTGGACCCAACCCTTGAACGTGTACGTGAACAGAACGGCTACGGGCAGACCCTTGTGCAAGGCCAGGAAGATGCGACTCTGGTCTGGAAACGTTCGCATGATCACGCGGAACAGCTTGCAGGGATAGCAGGGCGTGCCCAGCTCCCGCATACGAACGGTCCAGAGACGATAGAAATCCCCGATGAGTTCCGGCCCGCCGGACTTGACGGTCAACCCGGATCTCTCGGCTTTCTGCACCCGGTTGCGGGTCTTGTGACGCAGGTCCTTCCATACGTCCTGCGCATTTGGAGCCAGGGGCAGAACCATGGACGTCTTATCCTGGCGCAGGTAAAGGTCGTGGCATAGTGGAATCGTATTCCTGAACTCCATGGAGTCACAGCGGCAAGCCGTAGCGATCTCCACCGCCCGGTTGTAGAGCGCTTCGGTGGCCGCCGGACTCGTCGTCACGGGACCGCCATAGTCGCTGAACGGCTGAGACAGCAACCGGTCGCCAAACAACCTGCTGCGCACGTACATCAAAGGAAGCACCCCGCAGACCCGGCCGTTCTCGCGAGCAACAAGGTAGTGTCCTTTGTAGCCAAACGCTTCCTCGACCATGCGCGTCCACGCATGGGTATGGCACAGTCTGGCTCCCGCCGCACGCTGCACGAAATCATCGCACTCCGGGCTGTGCTCTGCGAGAGTTGTTGTCTCCGGGCTCATGAGTCCAGCCTCCTTTCAGGCGAATACACGATCTGCCGGGTTGGGACTCTGCCACGTGCACGTGCGCGGGGTCCCGACAATCGCTTCTGGACGTCTGTTGGGACCGCCGCTACAATAAAAAAGACGTCTGTTCGCGCGCGCACCCGCCGCGACGAGCAGAGTCCGGGCTGGTGAGCTCGACGGCCAAATCGGAGGTCTCACCAGCCCCCTCAATCTTCGACAGCCGATTCCGGCTATGCGTGGGCTGCTTCGGTTACGTGGGGTCCTTCACACCGCTGCAGGGCAAGTCCTCTGTCGCGGAAAAGACGTCGCCATCCCGTTCGTCCGGCCCGACGGGTACGCGTTTCAGCCACACCTCTCTCCAAAAATGGAAACAGGAGCGATGGCAGCCGCCGAAAGCTTCGCCATCGCATATCACCCCCTCCAGCAGAACCGTGTTCTTCATTCTCCGCAACTCCCCATTCGTTTCGAGCATGATGCGGTCCACCCTCTTGTACACCCGATACCGCTTGCCGCAATACTTGCGCATTCCGGTCATCCAGAGCAGCCCTTTGCACCGTCTCCTTCGGTCCAGCGTGGCAAGGATCTCGTCAATCGTCCTGACTTCGACAAGTTCGCCGGGCTGCAATCCCAGGGTCTCGTTCACCCCGGTGTCCGTCGCGCGGACCACTCCAAACCCCTTTGCGGCCCCACCACCGGATCTCCGCCGGAAGCCATCACCAGCTATCTGCTGGAGCGCCTTGCGCCAACCCAGGTTCTCCAGCCACCATGTAAGATAACTGGCGCACCTTTGATAGATTCGCATCACGGGGCTCATACCCCACGGGGTGGAACCTGATCGCAGGCACTCCAGCACGCCATGACATGCGGAATTCTCAGGGCCCGTTTCGTCACACTTCGGAACCGATCGTCTCGGATTCATGTCTGAGGTTCCTTCCGTTCCGCCGACACTATGACAGAGGCTCGTCTTGCGATCGGCGCGGCAAGGCCATCTCCAGAAGCACACGACAGGCAAACTCCGGCACGATACCGTATCGCCTCCAACGCCGGGGCTCCATCAGAAGCCGGTATAGGAATTCCGTACCGGTGCGCCTGACGAATCGGGGAGCCCACTTGGCCTGTCCGCTGACCACATCCAGGGTCCCACCAATGCCCATGCAAAACGGCACGCCGAGGGCATCGCGATGCCTGGCGATCCATCTCTCCTGCTTGGGCGAACCCATCGCCACGAAGAGCATGTCGGGATGCGCCGCGTTGACTTGCTCGATCACCGGATCATCCTCGTCGAAATACCCGTCGTGTCTTCCCACGAGCTGGAGATGCGGATGCCGCTGCTGCAATCGGCAGTACGCCAGTTCGCTGGAGCGTGGCGTGGCGCCGAGGAGGAAGACACGCAGCGCCTCTGCTTCCGCAGCCACAAGCAGTTCGTGAAACAACTGGACTCCCGTAATGCGAGGTATGGCTCGGCCGCATAGCAGCCGGACGGCAAGAGCGGCCCCTATCCCATCGCAGCAGTGCATGTCTGCTTGGCGGATAAGGTGCAGCAACGATTTGTCCGCCTTGGCGAAGCAGATCTTCTCCGGACCCACCGCCAGGCAGAACGTCTTCTCGTTCGCCTCGATGCGAGCCAGAATGCATTCCACCGCGTGACGGTACGAACGGAAACACGTGACGGGAACACCCATGACTTCGACCGTCTCCATGCCATCCGCTGGATTCACGACAGGCCCTTTCTCGAATCGGGTTCTTGGCCACCGCTGCGGGATTCGCCTCGGTTAACGCAGGGATGGGTTGTCTGTCCAATTCAGCTTCGTCTGGTAGCCTCGATGTCCCGTCGTGCGCCCCGTGAAGTAGATGTATCCACTCGCGTCCTGCGCCCTGGGCTCGAGTTGAACATACATGGTACTGCTGTCGTATTTGTCCGGCTGGGTAGATCCGATCGAGAGCAATTCCTGAACATCCACGTTGCCGTCGGGCAACTCCTTGATCCCGAAAACTCTTCCCCGGAAGTCGCGGTAGGCCCCTTCCGCCGCCTGTCCCAGGATCAGAATCGGATCCCCCTGCTCATCACGCACCCACAGGTGATACCAGAGGGTGCCGTTGAAAAGCTCCGCCACCTTCTCTTTGTAGTCGTATTCCGGGTCGTTGAGAGCTCTCACCCGGTTCCCCTGGTCCAACACACGGGCCTGGCTTTCCAGATAGACTTGGCCGACGGTGACGGGAAAATGCCCATCTCGATCGGTGGCGGTGACGAGGTAAGTCACTCCCTTCTTGGTCGTTCCGGAAGCCTGCTCGGGCGTCATGCAGGGCCAGACACCGGTGCGCGCGAATTGCGAGCGGGGAATTCTCCAGCAGCACTGCTCACTGTACGTGTTCATGCTCCAGTACACGTAACGTTCGGTGAACCAGATCGACAGCGTGCGGTAGGCCTGGCTTCCCATGCCCACGAGGTGGAAGCTCTCGCCCTGGTCATCCGAATACAGCAGCCTCGAATGCAGGTTGTTGGCGCCCGTAGCGACCCAGATATGTCCTGTGTACGGATCGACGGCGACACTGAGGACATGTCGAACCGCATCCAGAACGGATGGATTCCTCTGCCATTCGGCGAACGAGGGAAACTCAAGAATGGTTTCCCAGAGGGCCTTCCCTGTGGCGGGGAAGGTGCCCCGGCACACCGCATGACGATGGTTGTCATCCGAGGAATACTCGCCCACATACACGTGTCCTGTTTGGGATTCCGCGTCCCAGGAGAAGGCAAGATTGTGATCCAATCCTCGCTTGTCCATCGTGATACTGGCGGTCCACTTGACGAGATCCTGCGACTGAAAGAGGGTCCTGCCACATTGGAGAAAGTAGCCGAACGGCGTAATCAGCATCTTGGGCAGGTCCATGTCCTCGGGAAGGGTGGTGAGGAACTGAGAGGTTTGAAACCCATCGGAGGTGCGGTACAGATCCCGTCCCACCGTATAGAACAGATCCTCTCCTTCCGCTCCCAGGATGTAGGAGACATATGGCGTTCCCACCACCTTGAGTTCGGAGAGATTCGCGGTCCAATCCACGATCGTAACCTGGCATGAATCCACACACGTGCCATCCACCGAGCGGGCACTGACTATGGCGCGGGCGCTTTCGCCCATGCCGTCCTGCACAGCGAGAAGCCCCCCTGTCGCGTCAACCGACACCCGCGGGTTGTCACAACTCCAGACCACCTCTTCCTCCGGAGGGGTCACCGTCAACTGGTGCCGAACTCCCACGGTCAGGGAGACATGTCTCTGGTCGATGGCGAAGGACTTCCTGTTCTCTATGGTGTTGCCGGATCCCGGCGTGGGTTGCGTGTAGAAGTACCACCGGTTGGCTCCGTCGAGATGGCGTCCATACGAGTAGTCCACGGGCACCCTGATTCTGTCAAGCACATCGACCCTGCTCTCTGGCGAGGAACGCGTGAAATACAGGCTCTCGCTGTCCAGGAGGTTGAAAGAGGTATGCAGGCCCTTGGCAGGATCGCTGCGATCCTTGCCCGAAGTCCAGATCCGCAGGAATTCGTGCGGCGCCATCACCATGTCCGGAAGCGCCCACTTCTGCAAGGCGTCCGGATTGTCGGACAGGCAGTAAGACCCCATGGCAATGGGAAGATCGGAAGGGTTGTACAACTCGATCCACCCCTGCTTCGTCCAGTCCTCATCCAGGAACTGCCGGTCGGACAGCGTGTCATTCCGGGGAAGAACTTCGTTGATAATCGGATGCACGTCTCCGGTGTAAGCCGCACAGATGGAATACGCGCGATTCGCCTGCCAGCAATCTCCGAATCGGGCCGGCATACCCGTCGTCCAGTCCTGGTCGGACTCGACCCAGCCGGTCGCAACCGACTGGTAGCGAATCCCGGGGTTCTCCTGGAAGACCCAGGCGAGCCAGATCCGTGTCCCTTGAGGAACCCACACCGGCGACATCAGCGCCACGGTCTGCCATCCTTCGTCCGTACCGACGGGGGTCGGTCGTGTCACACCGATCCGCACATCCGGCTTCGCATCGCCCACGTAGACTCCCAGAAGCATCTCGCCGCTGCCCCCCTGGTGGTAAATGGACACGGTTTCAATCGTCCCGTCCGCCGGCATGATGAATGCCTCGCCGCGACGCTCGTCATGAACAGCAATCTCCCGGTACACCGTCGCATTTCCGATCACGGACTGTGCCGCCTGACAGGTTACCTCCATGACGAGGATAAGCGCTATTCGATCCATGCTTCGTTCGCTCCGCAAGTGAGATGGTCCGATCGCTCGACCGACCGTTCTTGACGGACCGGCCCGTGTTCACAGCCACACGGTGTGCGTGACTGTGCGTGCAGAAACGAGGTGAGAGCGTGAAACGCCCACGCCTGGGACCAGCGCATGTAGCAGATCCGGTTCACGTAAAAACGCCCCTTGCGAAAATAGAAGTATCCCTTTGAACTCCACATATGCCCAAGCATCCAGGCAAGGACTCGCGCCGAGAGCCCGGCCTGCGCAGCGGGTGCGTGGCAGAGGACGACAATCGCCTGGCAGAGACTGTGGATGTCGATGGGGAAGACTCTGTCGTCATAGTACTTGGCGCCCCCCTCCGGCAGGAAGAAATGCTCCACGTAATAGTCCAGTCCCCGCTCATACGCGCACCGGCAATCGGAGCCATATCCTTCGCGAATGAAGTACTGAAGGGCCTGCAAGTTGAAGCCGGTATGGAACGAATCCACATAGTTCATACGCTTCATCTGCCCATAGTACCAGGCGCCGTCCTCTCGCTGGTAGTGCAGCCCGTATCGCAGGCTCGCCAAGGCCAGCTCTTCCAGCAGACGCTCTCCACAGACGCGATAGAGCCGGATCAGCAACGAGGCTCCCAGAAGATTGGCGTTGTGAACATAAAGTTCATCCAGTGGCGTATAACTGAAGCAAAGCCGGTTTTTCTCTATGTGCCGCTTCAAATCACAGCAGATGAAGTCCTTGATTGCCACGGCCATCTGGAGCGCCCTGTCCACCCTCCCGAGAAAGTAGGCATCCAGAAGCGCGTGGCCGATGAAAGCGGAATTGACGATGGTCGGCGTGTATTCAGGGGTCCAGGTTTTCCAGTTCTGCCAGCCGAAGTTGTAGCCCCAACAGGCGCCGGAGTACCCCGGGCTCTTCAGCTTCTCGAGCAGGTCCAGCAGGTATTCGATGCGTTCGCGGTATTCTTCCCGCCCTTCGGCAGCATACAGTCGAACATAGCCCCAGAGAAACAGCCCTATGCCCTTGGGATTATGTCCCTTTCTCACTGCCAAGACCTTCCTCAGGTTCAGAGGACTCCATCTCAGACCCTGCGTGCAGGCCACCTTGATCCACCTGCTTGGCGAGCTGAGCATCCGCAGGACGGGGCTGTTCAGAGCGTCATAGGGATCATACCCGGCATAGTCAGCGGCTTCGACGAAGGCGCGGAGTCTGTGCACACAGGCGGCGACGGTGCCCACATACACCCCGTTGCAGAAGTCTACGCGAGCGTCGAGCATGGAGACGACCTTCCTGGGACAATGGGACAGGACCCGCACTCAGCCCCGGACCCCCTGCGGCCAGGGAACCTCCTCGGTTGCCGGGGGCCTATTCTGGAGCGTCCGAATCGGTGATTCCGTACGGAGAGGCGGTTCTTTCGCGCACATGCTGACGATCCGCCTTTGTTTCCCCGAGGGGGCCAGGGGAATCTCTCGCACGGGAACTACACGCACCCGCACCTCTCCCCAGAGCTTCTGCTCGTGGGCCGCGCGAATGCCCTCGCTGTCCCGCTCCTGAAAGCGCGTGTTCGGGATGACGCGAATCTCCAATTCGCCCTGCTTCTCCTGGTAGTACTGATAGCGCACCACATTCGCAAACACATCGCCATGGATGTTGAGGGCGGCCGCCGATATCGTCGCGCCCGTCTTCCCGATAATACTTCCCTCCAATGTCCACCGACCCAACACGTTTGAGAACCGATCCCAGCAACGACCACATGCGCATTGATACGACTCTCTGACCGCCACGTCGTCCGTTCGGTACCGAATCAGAGGCATGGCGCGCTTGAGGAAACCGGTCCCCACGATCTCCCCGGACTCGCCCACCTCACAAGGCTCCCCTTTCTCATTGAGGATCTCCAGCACGCCATAACTGGGGACCGCGTGATAACAACGGCTTTTCTCGCATTCCCCTCCCAGCACCGTCCTCTCGCTGTGCCCGTAGAAACTGTAGACCTGGGTCTGAAACGCGGACTCAATGCGTTCCCGCTGAGACGGCGAACAGGATTCCGATACCAGGAGCGCCGCCGTTATGCGCGGCAATTGCGGCGTGAGCCCGTGGCGAAGCACATACTCGGCGAGCGCATCGACGGCGGACGGGTAGCCGTGGAGAAACTGCGGCTGATACACGATGAGTTTTCGGATGTAATGGGGCAGATTGTCTTCACTCATGTGAAAGGGAGAGAACTGCAGCTCGTTGTGAATCGGATTCTCCTGCCAGAAGCAGGTGTCCGTGATCTTCTGAAAGGGGACACCCCGGAAGGTGGCTTTTCTGCATTGTGGCGCATAGCCGACACGTCTCCACTGCGCGTGTATGTAGGCTTTCTCTCTGGCGTAGGCGGACTCATCCTCCAGAATGACCAACTGGTTCCCTGTCGATCCACCTGTTGTTCCCCGATGATGCGGGATGCGGTCCAGGGAACTGGGGACCAGCAGTGGAGCGCTCTGCTGCACCATCTCTTTGCTGAGAAGCGGAAACTCCTTGAGCGCGTCAAAGGGATGGAACCGCTGGACAACACGGCGAAGAGGGCGGTAGAACGGCACCTCCTCGACCGCGAATTGAAGTAAGTCGCGAAGCTGCGTCTGCTGGTGCAACAGGACTTCTTCCCGTGACATCCGATCCAGTTTCTCACACAGACGGAGTGTACGCCGGTAGCCGCTTCCGGCAAGAATTCGATAGGGAATGCAGCATACTATCTTCTTGACGAAGAGCGGCGCGTTCTCATAAGATGTCTTGAGCAGGCTGTACATTGGATGTCTCCAGGCAAAGGAACTGCCCCGGTACCTTCTTCTCGCACAAAGCAGCTATCACGTCCCTCCCCGTGGCGATGCCGCCAAGACCGCATTTCTCACCTGGCTTGTATCATGGGCCCGGTCGTGTTTGACCGTATCGCAGGGGGGTGGAACCGCTTCTGATGCATCGACGCAATTTCTCTCGATCTTCCCTTGCCAGCCGAAATGGGGCTTGAAAGCCATGGCCGGTGCGCCACAACGATCCAGAGGAAACCCCGCCGGCTGCCTGTCGGACTTGCAGACAATCTCGTCATATCCGAATGCAACGAGCGGTGCCGGATGACTCCGGTCCAAGGCATGGCATAGCAAGGGTATCCGCCTGTGGTCGAAACCCATCACGAACGCACACGCCAGTTCCACCGCCACCGGGTTCCTGCCGGCCACCACGACCCCGGCCGCCTTCGGAGTGGGATCCAAAGGCCCGTTGCCTTCCCCGCCCACAATCCCATCCACGAGGCAGAACAGGCGCCTCGCCGGGGATTCCAGGAGGTTTCCCTCACGGTCCGCGTAGAGAACCGCCCGGTTCACATCGAGGATCATGCGCCAGGCGGTGTCATTCCCGTACCAGTTGCCGGAACGGATCGTACCCGTGTTGGTGTCGCCGAAAACGCCCCGTCCCAATGCCTGCACCGGCTTGCCCACGAGCGTCTGCAACGGTCCGAGCAACGGAAACAACCGCCGGAACCCTGCCATCACATGCCGCTCAACGCTGTGCACGAGGCCGTCGTCAGCAAACTGATCTCCTCCTTGCGCCGGCGTTCCCACACGAAGGTGAGGAAGCCAGTTCTTCTTCCCGTTGATTCCAACCATATTCTTCAGACACACCGTGAGTCCGGCTTTCTTGTGGGTCTTCAGTTTGGGCAGGTTGATGATGCAATCGGCTTCCAGAATGGTCCGCGAAATCAAGTACTCGTGGACACCGGCGGTATGGTGGAGGCGCGTCTCGCGGCTGTCGTAGTCCGCGCCGTAGACTCGATGACACAAGTGCTCGATCGGAGCGAACATGGAACGACGGCCCAGATTGACCTTGACGTATCCACGCGGATCCCCCGGCAATGGCTCATAGCCGACAACCGCACCGTTCCGTGTCCGCATCCTCTCCGGGCGCAAGTCGTAGACCTCCACGGCAAGACCGCTGTGGCGATGATAGAAGTCCTGGATGGAATCCAGCCCCGCCACCCTTCGAATCGCATCAAAATCCGCCTCACCCTGGGGCGCATCCGCGATGATGATCCGCCCCCGGCCCTGGAGGGCGATATGGACGTAGTCCAGAGCCGCTCGAATGATAGCGCCATGTGTCATTACGCAATCGTCAAGTCCGGATCGGGTCTCGCGGTACTCGCGGACGAAGTTCGGTTTCAGTACCACCGTCTGGCCCGGACGAATCATCTGTCCCAGCGGATTCCAGTTCTTCCGGCCATAGTGTCCCTCGTCGAGTTGCAGCAGACGAAGTGCGGCGCGCAGCCCCTCATAGGCAGGGTTTGCCTCCCTCGCCAGCGTATCCTCGCCGAACCCGTACTCCGGGTAGGCGGTGCTGGGTGAATACGGAGGCTCCAACGGGTATCCCGCATGTCCGCTGGAAATGCCGACCTCACAGGCTCGGAGAATGTCGTCACTCTGAACCGCACTCCATTCGGAGATCGACTCGCGACACGCCTCCGCGTCACCGTCTTCCGCAAGACACTTCAGAGGAACACGATCGTTCTCCAGGACCCTCTGTAGCCTGTCTTCCATGACCATTCTCCATCCCGTACGTACAGCCGGCCACCGACGCACGGCGTGAAAGGCCGTGCGCATTCCCCGTGAGGAGGTTGTGGTAGATCGCACGGATCTTGTCGATGGTCACCTCTGGACTGTACTGCTGATTGAATTTCCGAAGGTTTTCTCGCCCCATCTCCTCTCGGATGTGCGCGTGATGAAGCAAGTAGCGGATGCGCTCGGCCAGCAATTCGTAGTCGCCGGGAGGCACAACGAACCCGTTGACCTCATCCACAATCATGTCCGGAATCGCGCCGACCGGGGTCGCAATCACCGGCAAAGCCGCCGCCATGGCTTCGAGGATGACCATGGGGAAGATTTCCGTATAGGAGGGAAGAACCAGGATGTCGGAGCGTGCGAGAAGCTCTGCCTTCCGGCGCCCCTGCACGTACCCGGCCAGACGCACGCGATCTTCAAGGTTGTTGTTCCTCAACTCAGAGAGAATCCTATCCCTGTCGGCGCGTGTTTCTTCCACGCCCGCCAGATAGAAACAGATGGTCGGCTCATTCTTCAGAATCGTGGCGGCCCTCAAGAGGTCGAACACCCCCTTCTTCAGACTCAGCCGGCCCACAAAGAGAATCCCGGTCTCGGCCCGCGCTGTCTTGTCGGCGGGATGGCCTGGCGGCACGAAATTGGGAACAACGCACTTCCTGGTCTCCGGGATGATCCGGTCAAAGTCCGAAACGAAACGCGGCGACAGCAGGACGAGTATATCCACATAGCGCATCATCCAGCGAAAGTAGCTCCTCAGAAGGCGATGTCGGAAGAGCGGATACTGTTCGTGCAGCATGCCGTGAAAGTGACAGACGACTTTTCTCTTGCCGACGCGGGCGAGCAGAATGAACAGGGAATCGCGCAGGAAACTGAGACCGGAACCCGACTGGATATGGACAATCTCCGCCTTCTCCTTGAGCAGCAGGCAACCAAGTTTGAGCAGATGACAGACCATGCGGACCGGACTGAGCAGTCCGGGCCATCCGTCGGGCCGATATCGCAGCCGCCTCTTCTGCGCGGTGTCAACAACCGAGAGACCGTATTCGCAACGGAGGCGCGAAGCCAGAATGGCGTGCACGAGCGATGCGACCCCTCCGGGAGGCCCGGAAACGGGGCCGATCACCACGACTCGACTTTTCATGTGTGGCCCTTTCTGCTCCGAGCCATTGTGGCGGTGAGGATTCCCGATATGCATGCCGACTGCCTCCGAGCGTCTTGCGCTCTCACGCCTTGACCGCCCCTGTCGCAAACGTTCGGATGCACATGCACTGCGCTCCAAAGGCGTACATCGTGTGCGGAAAGGCCATCAGTCCCGTCAGCAGGCTCATCACGCCGAACGAAATGAGGATTGCCCCTACCGTCGCGGACTCCGCGCTGCCCGGAGCCAACCCTCTCTGCAATCCGGCAACGGTGTAGAACAGAAAGAGATAGAGCACGAGACCCGCGACGCCCCCAATCAAGATCATGTCAAACAGATCGCTGTGGGTGTGTACGTATATCCCCGATGCCGAATGCATGAGACGGTGGATATTGCCGTATCCCATGCCCAGAAGGAACTCCATGGTGCTGGACTCGTTCCAGAACCAGTTCCATGTCGTCGCATAGAAGGTACCCCTGCCGGACCCAATCTCGCCACGGTCAAAGTCCTGTGTCCAACGTGCGATCAACTCCTCATTCCCGTGACGGGCGTAATAGAGGCCTCCCAAGACAAGAAGGATACCCAAGAAGACCAGGACGGTCTTCGACCCGCGTGGAGGACCAGCGAACCACAACCACCAGAAGACGGTCCAGGATGAGGCGGCTACGAAGGCAACCTGAGCGGATCGATCGAACGTGACAAATACAGCCACTACCAGCAGCGCGGCGCCAGCAGCCCACCGGGATGAACCTTCTCGCACCGCAAGAAAGATCGCGCCCGCCACGGCCGGCAGAAGAAATCCCGCGATGGCCTTCCCGGAGACGCCTGCGGAGCCCGCGGTGGCCCTCACCTCCGCCGTCTCATAGTTGTGACCGCCTAAGCCGGAGAAGTAACAGACGAGAACCCAAACGGCGCTGATGACGGCACCAAACAAGAGCGATCGCAACAGCATCCGGGCAGATTCACATGACTGGATCAGGCGAGAGGCATAATGCCACAGCAGTAGTGCGAAGATCATCTTGAAGTAGACCATGCGCTCAGCGAGTACCATGTCGGCTGGCACGCGGCCCGTGGCCATCAGCCGGAGATGCAGAAGGCCGAATGCCACAACATATGCCCACAGCAGTCGAGAAAAGGGACGGACCAGCTCGGCACAACCTCTTGGCAATCTGGTCCAGGTCGCCAGCATGGCCAGGAAACACAGTCCTTGAAACCATTGCATGATATTCAGACCGGCAACCGGGTACGGAAAAATGGCATACGCCGCCTGCGCAACGAGCGGATTCACCACCGAGAAGATGCATAGCGCCGCCAGCATCTTGTCGGCAGAAGAACTGTTTCGTGACCAACTGATGGACAGAGGGTTCATGGTTCGTTGCCGAAGACCGCCCGAGCTTCCGAAATACCCTGGCGCGCGGCGGCGGTGCACTCCGTCATTCGCGTGCTCCACCATGCGGTTTCAGCCGTCGGTGGCCGGACCTCCGGTACGGTCAGCGCCGCCTCGATCGATCGGAGCTGCGAGGGCACCCCAGACGACGGCACCTTCGCAGCCGTGAGCATACGCTGCAGGGCTTGCACGGATCTCATCAGTGTCTCATAATCCGGACAGACCAGCGCCACGTTGGCATCCAACAGAGCGTCACGATAGTTCGCGGCTCTGCGCAGGGAATCAGTAACAGGGAAGAGGTGATCGAGCGCCATGTCGGAGGGAGTCGCTATGCGGAGGACAGCCGTGTCCCTGGCAGGCACGGCCACCGTCACCAACCAGCGCGGACCCTGCCGGTCCACTGGGAGTGCCTCATACGTGTGGGCGTCGCGCCTCTGCCAAAGGCCCGGCGGGGACGACCCCTGCAGTTCCAACGCGTTCGCGTCAATCATCACCTCGGCACGCACGGCTTCATCGGTTTCGTTCCGAAGAGTGAAATGAAGGTTTTGATCGGCCACTCGGCCAAACCGTTCGACCATCGGCCCGAGGGCCGCGCACCGAGCCAGCGTCACGGGTTCCCACCCGGCGCGGGCGATGCGCGTCGTCAGGGGGACCCATCGCTGGTACAGGTCCGATGCCGTACTGAGATGGTAAAACGTGCCATAGAACATGGCCTGTTTCATCTCGAACTCGATTCGTTCCAGAGACCAGTCCGCTTTCACTTCCTGTCCCGACATGCAGACGACCTTCTGGCCGGCCAAGGCGCGCTGTAACGCGAAGTGGGCATTCGTAGGCCACGTCCAAAGCATCTCATTGGACACCACATCCAGATAATGGATATGGAAGATATCGCTTGGATAACCGGCAGGCGTGTAGTTCGACGCGACGAGTTTCCCGCGGCTGTGCATGTCGTCGGCAATCGCCTTGCCACATTCAAAACTCGAAAAATCCAGTGGAATCACAGGACGCTTTGAGCGGTGGTCAAACGCGAGAGGGTGATCTGCCCACTGGAAGTGCTCCCGCCGGAAGTTATCCGTCGCGAAGACGATGGGGTTGTCATATCGCATCCCGTCCAGTTTGAACAAGTCGACCTCCGACACTTCGCGTTCGTACGTCAGAGAGAAGCGACTGACCGCTCCCCCCCTACCCGTGATCTCGGGATCCGGATTGCAGAGGTAGTTGTAGCCGCCCCATTGGGACACATATTCCCAGTGCAATCTGCGGTCGCCCGCACGGTCGTGCAAGGCGCAGTTGAGTATGCTCACGGCGACGTCATCCGGCGGATCACGGTCAGCCAGATCCTCCACGTGAGACCAGGCCGCGTCGGCAGTGGGCCTGCGCTCGGCCTCTTCGGGCGTGATGCCGAGGGCCCAACCCCACCAACCCGTGAACTCCGTGTACCGCAGCAACTGGGCCAGTTCACGCCGATTGCCGGCGATGGACTGGCGATAATCAAAGGTGGCAAACACAGGTGCCACAACACCGGAAGGTTCGGTCGACTCGAAGTCGATCATGCCGCCGAGACCGCCCTCTCGCTCGGTCCGCTTGACGAAAAACAGGGGAAAGAACTCATAGTACCGTTGGGCGGCCGAGCGCAATCCCCATGGGGAATCGACGCGGTAAACGAAAAACTGGAACGCGGCCTTGCCGGGGAACTTCTTCGCGGCTCGCGTGAGGCCAAACTCATAGTTGACCAAATAGCCGAACCGCAGGTCGTAGCACAGACGAAACACTCTCGGCTGATCCATCGGCACCGCCAAGGCCAGAGCTATGTCTCCCTTTCCCATCGCCGAGAAAGGATACAGTGCAATCGTCCTGCGCTGCGTCGGGTCTTCCCCATCCAGCAGCCGGACCGCTCCATAGCGTCCACCGTCCTCGATCACCTGTTCGTTCTGGATATCGTTGTACCATTTCCAGCCGGACGCGTTGATGGGAAGTCGGAACGACACCGTCACAGCGCGATCCTCACCCGACGTGTCTTCAACCTCACCGTTCACCGTGAGTACGTCAGGTCCGCCCCGGTACAGCGTCCGGAGCCGCAGGGACAGATCGGCGAGCTCGCATACCTGCTCCGCACCGTCCGATGTCAGGTTAACTTCTCCTTCGGCCAACCGTTGAGGGGATTCATAGTCGTCCTCCAGGCAAACCAGTGACACATCGTCCAGCCAGGCGGTACCGCACTGATCCCAGATATCGCAGCGCAGTCGGACCCGCCGGCAGAAGAAAGCCGTGGTGAAAGAACGACCGATTTGGAACCAATCCTCATTCGTTCGGTCATGGCTGATGACGATCTGGGGATAGTCGCGGTGCATCTTTCCCTGCGCATCGTACTGCTCGATATAGAAGCTGGGATGACAGCCCTGGGTGCGCAGCCACATGCTCGCGCGATACGGCGTGTTGGGTTTGACCGCCACATCGATGGCCAGCGAGCCCGAGCGCGACGGCGTGGAGCCGGGCAGGCTCACGCGCATCGACGCCGCGCCGCAGTGCGCTACCTGGCGATCCAGTTGCCAGTCTGGTCCCACCTGCCAGCCTGTGGGACGGTCCGCCTCGATTTGTTCGAAACCCATGTTTTCGCCGAGCGGGATGTCTTGGGCCGGAATGTCTTCCACATCCGCGACGAAAATACCACCGGGCGCGCCGGGCGCCAGCAGTTCATGGCCGTCGATGCAACAACTGACAATCGCACCTCGGGCACCAAAACCCAGCGTAAGGCCGTCATTGGTGGCAACCTCTGTCCGCATCATCTGCGCTGTACACATGCCCACGAAGCACAGCATCGCCAACGCCAGAATGGAAACGTACCCCGTATTCACCAAGACAACTCCCAATATGTGCTCTCCAAGAAAGTCTTGCCCCTCTCCTGCTCACGTCTTGCCCCCATGCGGGGCGCCCACGCCGGCCCGTCCGTCCCAACAACAGCACCGTCTATGGAAGTCCTTCGGGGAACGGGCAACGGCCGCACCGCATTCCCAGCTTTCGCATCCGATAGTAGCACGCACGCATGTGCCCCACCACGCCCGTTGCCTCGGCGAGAAAAGAGACCGGGAAAAACCTGTGACATGCGCTCCGGAGCTGGATCACGTTTCTTCGCAGGGCATACACATCGTCGCAGCGACGGTTCTTTCCTGCCCGGATGCTTACCGCCGCGTCGTAGCCTGCCTGTCGGACGGCCTCCTCCGTATCGCGGTCGAAGTCACCGCTCGGATAAGCGAACAGAGTCACCGGCCGGCCGATTTGTTGTTCGATAATCTCCTTGGACCGGCACAATTCGTCCTCCCGTCGCTTGCGCGGGATTCTGGCGAGAAAGGGATGACTCAGCGTGTGCGAGCCAAAGGACACCCCGGCGTCGCTCATTTCGCGCACCTGGTCCCATGACAGCATCAAGGCCTTCTCGCCCGTGTAATACCCTTCTTCCCAGGCGGGGAGCACGCCGGTTCCGATGAAGTCTGTCGCCAGGAACATCGTGGCCGGAACACGGTATTTCCGCAACACGGGATACGCGTTCTCGTAGTTGTCTCGATAGCCGTCGTCGAACGTGATGGCAATGGCCTTCGCTGGCAACACGATTCCATCGCGAAGGCACTGCACCATCCTCCCCAGAGACATCGGATGATACCGTGTGGACAGATACTCCATCTGACGATCGAAATCCAAGACTCTCGTGGGTCTCAGATACGAGTCTGCCTCATCTTTCACCCGGTGGTAACAGAGAATCAGAGCTCTCATGGGCGCAGAACCCGGACGTCAGCTCCCGATCCGGCTTCTCATCTCGGTGCCGACCCTCTGGAGGAGAGGCTTGCAGGCATGATAACACTGGAGAATCGAGGAACGGACCGTCTTCTTGAATACGAGGAGTTCATAGTTGGGCCGCACCAGAGTGGTCCATTGGAGTTTGTAGGGTTCCTCGCCCACCATGAAATCGAATCCTCGGTACCGTTCCCGAAACGAGTCCTCGATCGCATGGTGCAGCAGGAGTTTCCCCGGACTGACCGTTGAGAACTCCGGGTCAAATCCGGTGTTCCAGAAATAGACGACCCTGTCGTGCACGAACCCGAGGTAGTACGCGATGACGCGATCCTGTAGTTTCAGGAAAGCCAGATCGAGCGCCCCGCGCGCACCGAACCGCGCTGCAACCAGCGACGCGAGGCGGAATCGTCTGGCGTTCGCGAACAGGCTTGCCCCCCCTTGGGCTTGGCGGCACTTCATGTGGATGGACTTGATCGTGTTGAGAACACCGGCGGTGTCCTCAACGTGGTGAAGGCGGACAAACTCCACTTTACCCATCTCTGCCAAACGCTTCGATTGCCTTCGTATGTCGGATCGCATGCTCTTGCTCCGAGCGTTATAATACTCCGCCCAGTCGCCGTCGATGACAAGATACGGACTCTGTATGTTGATCCGCTCCCGAAGAACCAAAGAGGTCTCCCGCAGCAGCTCTCGCACCATCGGCAGATTGGGAGAATCGTCGCGCACGTTTCTGAAATGGATGGCATCCCAACAGCCCTTGTTCTTGACAATGCACTCGAGGAGGACGCGCAGGATCTGTTCTCTCTTCTCATCCGCGATCAACAGATCATGGTAGTCCGTCAGGCCATCTCCGACGAAGGTCAGCATCCGCAACGCGATTCCGGCCTTGTCCATGACCTTTCTGATCACCAGCGGGGCAATTCCTACGATGTGCCGGCCCTCCGTAACGGCAATGAGAAAGAGTCTCTGGTCTTCTCCGAATACCTCCCAGCAACTGCTCAACCAATCCTGCGTGAGCTGCGCATGTGCTGCGGTGGTCTGTGACAAGAGAGCATCCCAGGACTCCTGGAGATCTCCATTTGACAGATCATCAACAAATCGTGCTTCCACGGAATCAGACTCCTCATGCCGTACCGGCTTCCGGGACGGGCTTCTCCGGGGCGTGGGTCGCCCGTGCGGATCTACGGGCAACGTCTCCTGGAACCATGTGGATCACCGATTCGCCTTCTGATGGCAGCCCAGATCACCTGATCTTCCTGCTCCAGACCGAGGCGATACAGGACGACGCCATACACAACGGAGAGTGCCACCATACTCACAATCCAGTGCGGCCCGAGAGTATCCAATGTGGATAAGAGCACCGACAGCAGGAGAACCACGAAGGCCGCCACAAACGGCTTGTAGTAGTTTGTATCAAAGGGGTGCATCCGGAGAAGACCATAGACCTCCAGAATCCGGGCGACGTTGATCACGGCAAAGGATACGCCGGTGGCCATCGCCGCGCCGAGCATGCCGTAGCGGGGAATGAGCCAGAGATTCATCGCGACGTTTACGGCAAGCATGACGACGGCATTGATCAACTCAATGTCCTGTTTGCCGGACATTTGCAGCACGTATCCGACCAGCGCTCCGCCGATGCTGTAGCCGATCAGGTGAACCGCGCTGAGGGTAACCAGCACCGGCCAGCCGGAAGCATAGCCCGTGCCGAACACCCCCATGATCTGCCTGGAGAAGAGAATAAGCAGCAGAAGGATCACCAGATTCAACGAAACGATCCACCGGGTGACGGTCTTGAACAACTTCTCGAGGCTCTTGAATTCCTTCCTGTTGTACAGGTCAGAGATGATCGGGCAGAAGATATAGCTGAATGAATACATGATCACGCCCGCCTGCTGAGAGACCGTGGCCGCCGCCGAGTATATGCCCAAGTCTTCGGAAGCCATGAAGTAGCCCAACATGATCCTGTCCGTCTGACCCAGTAGAACGGTGGAGAACCCGATAAACAGAACGGGCAAAGAAAAGCGGAGGAGCGTGCCGACCTCATACCGAGGTTTGAGTCCGGAGAACATGTCGGGAAAGATGCGTCGGAGAAGATACAGCCCCAGAACGGCCGAGATCGCCGAAGAAAACAGAAAACCATATGCCGCACCCAAGAGCCCGAATCCCAGAAGAAAGACAATGGACACCAGAACGATATTGGCCAGGGGACGGCACACATTCGTGATGGCGGCCTGATGTTTGATCGCTTGAAATGCGGCGGCGGCGTGTCCCGTCATTTGCGTCAGGACATAGAAAGGAAAAGACAATGCGAAGACCCTCAACACAGCGGCCAGCCTCGGCATGCCAAACACCCTGGACAGCGGCTCCGCGAACGCAAACAGCAATCCCCCCGCCACCGTGCTGGACACGGTGGAAATCCACAGGGCGGAACTGATGGTCCCCTTGACTCGCCGGGTGTCACCCGTACCTCGATACAACGCCCCGAAGCGCACGATTCCGCTCGACAGTCCCAACATGGACACTTGACCGGCGATGACACTCAGACCATATCCCAGAGAATAGGCCCCGTAGTCTCCGGCCCCCAGGATCCGGGCCAGAAGGATCTCCAGGGGAAATCGCAGTCCCTTATCCACAAGATTCCCCGCGAAGGCAATGCCACCGCCTCTCGCCACCTTCCTGAGCAATTGGTCCGCCGTGTCGGCATCTTGCCGGGGCGCCGCTTGCAGGCATCCTTCATCGAACACCAGAGGTTCGAGACCGTGTGCGGTATGACCAGCGGTACAAGACACCGTCGCCACGACGGCGGAATCGGCTGCTCCTCCGACGGACCAGTTCTCAGGCCGTTCGGAGAGCGCCATACCCCGAGCTACCTTCCTCTCGCGTCGTTCGTGCAGGAATTCCATCTCAAACCATTACTTTGTCGCGTGGTCGGCGGAGAAGATAACCCGCGCCTGGCCCGACGCGACGACCTGCTCGTCTTCGTCCGTGACGGTGACTTCGCACACCAGATACTTTTCTGCTTCCGATTCCACCCTCTCTTTTATCCTGGCCCGGCATACGATCTCTTTGTCCGGCAAGGCGCTGCGAGCGACTTTCCATTCCAGCGTGCGCAGTTCAGCGCTGTCACCCACCCAATCGGTTATCAGCCGGGCCAAGAAATTCCCGATCAGGGCCCGCTGGACAACGATATCCGGCAGGCCCTCGCCCATCGCCGCGTCCCGGTCGTAATGAATCCGATGGCGGTTCCACGTGATCGCGCTGAACATGAACAACTGCATGCGACTGGGACGTACCCTCAACGCGGGGATCTGCGTGGACGTATCTATGCGATCCCACCGCAGGCGGTTGTTCGCCAACTCCATATCCTCACCCACAGCCATCGTTTGCCTATTCCCGCGCAGCGAAGGAACGGATGCAACGCTGCATGAATCGCCAGCCGGTTCGCACCAGGAAGCGGACCGTCTTACTGCGCCGCAGTACGCCCGTCGCACCATCGAGGACAAAACCGAGAAGGATCGAAACGGGCCGCCCCCTCCTGTAAAGACGGATGCGATAGTACTCTCGCTCGTCCATCCTCCAGTTGTCATACCACGACGCATCCGTCAACAGGTTGACCTCTTCAATGTCCGGGTCCGCGAAAGCCCGGTCCAGAAGACTCTGAAACAGCATCCCGCCCGGCGAGCATTGCCTGTAACCCTCGTCGTATCCGAGCTTCCATACGATGATGGAGCGGTTGAAGCGAACCCCCAGATTGGCCGCGATCGCCCGTCCTTCGGCCCGCAGAAAATGCCATTCCAGCCAACCCGCGTCGGCCAGTCGCATCGTCAGTGTCGTATAGAAGGCAACCAGAGCGGACGATTTCTGAATGGCGGTGCCTTCCCGGCCTTTCCATCCTGCCGCTTCGACCGGAAGGAACTCCGGCAGTTGAGCACTCGATGCCTCCGGCCCCAGGACGAACGCGGTGTCCACCCCGTTCAGCTTTCGCAGTTTGTTGGCGGCTTTACGCTGATTGCTGCGGAAGTTCCTGCTCAGCGATGCCTGATAGAGACCCGGGTCTCCATCCACCCGCAGGTACCGTCCGGTCCGACGGCTGATCTCGCGGTGCCAGTGCTCATGCACATGCCTCAGAAAGGGAACGTTTGCCGCCACGTCGCGCAACTCAATCCACACCGCATCCGGATGCCGCGCCCATGCCGCATCGAGCAATGCCCGCAGCACCGTCGCCTCCTCCTCACCGGGCAACACAAGGGGACTGACGGCAATGATGTGTCCGCCCATCGGCGTGTGCAATCGTGTGCATCCGAACAGCGCCATTCGGGACACGACAAGCGGCAGGACACCCACCAGATGGTCACCGTGGCAGGCCAGGACACAGCACCACGCTTCGTGAGCTTTCAACGAGTGCTCAAAGCAGGTGGATACCCATGCGTAGGAGGAGGTGGGCAGTCGCGGCGGTACTTCGTACGATAGGGCATTCCACGCGTCGGCATACTCATGCAATTCCTCCATGCGATCCACAACGCGGACGCGAAGGGGCCCCGTCCCTTCCTCGGACTCTCCCGCGTTCGCACGGCGCGTGGCCGGGCGTAAATCAACACATGGATCGGAGCAGCTCACGGCGCTCTCCGACGTTTCATGTCCGCTTCTGGTCACTCCACAGATCCCTGGACACTTTGAGCACAAATTTCACCTGTCGTGGTTTCCGGATGCAACGCAGGACGCCGATCTTTGCATAGCCGCTCTTCTTGACGCCCTTGAGCGAATCCAGGTTGGTTTGATCCACGTACCCAAACAGGCGGCGTTGTCCTGTTTCCTTGATGTGTTCGAGCAATTGGAGATGTCTTGCGGCCTGATATCCCTTACCCCGATACGCAGGAGCCGTAAAGCTATGATAGTTGTACACGGTATCGTCGGGCAGGTTGAAATGGAATCCCCCCATGATCTCGACGAGGGGCGAGGCCGCGATCCACGCAAACCCCACGAGCGCATCGCCGTCGAACTGAAGCAGACAGCGATCTCCCCTTTCAAAGGCCAACACATCTCGGTCTCGAACGGGCCAGGCCGGATCCGCATGATACGTGCGAATGTCCTCCGAGGTGGCAAACCGGAAGGTGTGTCCCGTGTCCGGAATCTCCGCAGACGCGGACGGCGGGGAAGAGAGCGCGAAAAGGAAGATCCGGCACGCGTTGCGCCGATATCCCCCCCGGAAGAGAATCCGAAACGCCCACACGATGAATCCGCTCAGACCGTGTCTCCTCAAGATCGATCGCGCTTTGGCGAGCCCGCGCGCCACGTCCATTCGATCACATCCTTCCGTTTCCACGGGATTGCATCGCCGGAAGGGTCCCCCGCCTGCTACGCGCGCTTCACGTACGTGGCCGTCTCTCTGGCGACCGGCTCCCCTCTTTGGTTGGAGAACTCCGTTTCGACAACCACGAGATACAGCCTTCCGCTCCTGCCTTCTTCTCTGGCGAACACGTCCTTCAACACGGACCGCACCGTGATTTGATCCCCCGCTCGCACCCGTTGAAAGATCTCATAGGAGCTGGCTCCCCCAACCGTCCGCGGCGCGGGGACAGGAAGGTCTGTTTCGACGGGCGATCCATCCGGGGGCAGTTCAGGGGGCGGTACATCCTCGAACGTGAACATCTGGCAGAACAGAGGCGGCGCCACAATCGTGCCGTGCGGGGTAGTCCTGGCGTAGTCTTCGTCGAAGTGCAGAGGGCTTGTCTCGCCAATCGCCTGGGCGAAACGCCGGATGTCCCTGGTCGTGACGTCGTACTGGCGGACCTTCGCCTCGCCGATCCTGGCCAGGACCTCTTGCGCAATCTCACCGTTCACGTCCCACTGCCCTTCGGTCGCAACACGGATTCACCGTTCGCGCGCGGACACCGTCAGCCGACCGCCTGGAACCGTCCCGCCGGCACCACAAAACAAACCGGTGTACCGACGAATATGATCCCGATTGCCCAGGTAGAGAAAGTCTGCCGTCAGGTCCCAATCATCGGCATGGAGTTCCTCCGTGTTGCCCGTTGCCAGGGAATCATGGAGTCGCATGATCTGCTCGTATTCCTCGATGCGCAGCCGCCTGCGCCTGCTCAGCTCGGGTTCGGGATCGATCTTGTTCCTGAATCGTTCGAACCCCACCGTCGGATACGCAACGTTCATGGAGGCCGCACATCCGCTGCCATAGGAGAACATGCTGATCTGTTGGAGATCGGTGCTCGTGTTGTTTCGGAGCAAGTCGATGAGGGACAGGAACACCGAACCCGTGTAGATGTTGCCTACGACGGCGTTCAGAGAAAGCCAGGGGCCGGTCTTCTCGGCAAAGGACTTTTGAACCTCGGCAAATCGAGCGCTTTCTTTGTCGATTCGCTCTCCCGCATCGATCTCAAAGTGGCGGTGGTGCGCCTTGGCCGCCATCTTGGCAAAGGGGACGTGGTAAATGCAGGCCTGGAGCCGATCCATCTTGTACAGCTCCGGAATGGTCGCCTTATCCAGGGCGTCGGCCAGGGCGCCTTCGAGCGCCTCCAGATAGCAGGCGATGGAATAATGGCCGTCAACAAAGGCCGTTGGCGAGTACAACGGACGCCAGAAATCCATGACCTGCTTGGTGTAGTGGCCGCTGATCTCCGAGTCAAACTGGAGCAGGTTTGGCCGATCGGAAATCACCATGGCCACGGCGCCGGCCCCCTGCGTGGGTTCGCCGGGATCCCCAATCGGATACCGTGCGATGTCCGAGGCGATAATCAGCGCCTTGGATCCATCGGCGCGGCCACACGAGATCCAATCGTTGGCAGAAAAGACCGCCGCCATGGCACCGAAACAGGCATGCTTGGTCTCGTACGTGTGGCAGTTGGAGCGCAAACCCAACGCTTCATGGACGTAGACGGCGACGGGTTTGCTGTGATCGACGCCCGACTCCGTTCCGACGACCAGCGTGCCGATGTCGCTGTAGTCGATGCCGAAATTCTCCAGCGCCCGGAGAGCGGCGTTCACGGCCAATGTCACCGTATCTTCCATGGGCGTGGCCACTGCCATGCGGACCTGGCCCAACCCCTTGATGTACTTGTCCGGATCCACACCTCTCGCCTCCGCCAGATCAGCCAGCTCGATGTAATGCTCGGGGCTGTAAAACGCTATGGCTTCGATGCCGACTTTCATGCGTGCACTCCTTTCGTTTTCCTCAGGGTCTTCTCTGCCGGAGACTGCTCGGCATTCTGCAGCTGTCTGCCGCGCCGGGGTCCGTGTACGACCGTACACGGGTTCCTTCTGTCGGGCAGGGATACGACACAGATCCCGGGGTCCTGCAGAACGTCTTTTGCCGCCTCTATGCGACCCGCTCGACAATCATCGCGATCCCCTCTCCACCGCCGATACAAAGCGAGGCCAAGCCCAGCGAGACGCCCCTCCGCACCATTTCGTGCAACAGCGTCACAAGGATTCGCGTCCCGCTCGCGCCCACGGGATGTCCCAGCGCGATGGCCCCGCCCAAGACATTCACGTTGTCCAGATTCCATCCCATCTCGCGGTTGACCTGGATCGACGTTGCGGCAAAGGCCTCATTGACCTCGATCAGGTCCAGATCGTTGACGGTACAGCCCGCCTTCTCCAGCACACCGCGCGAGGCTCCGATGGGGCCCAGTCCCATGTAGGCCGGATCCAGCCCCACGGCATGCGACGCAACAACCTTGAATGCCCAGTCGGGCTTCATTTCTCCCCTTTTCGCTTCGGATACCACCATCACGGCGCCCGCTCCGTCGTTGATGCCGGAGGCATTTCCGGCCGTGACCGTCCCACCCTTCTGGAACGCCGGCTCCAATCTGGAGAGCGATGCGACGGTGGTGCCGGCACGCGGGTGCTCGTCCGTATCGAAAACCACATCGCCCTTCTTCTGCTGGATGGTCACAGGGACGATCTCGTCTCTGAATCTGCCTTCTCGGATGGCCTTCTCGGCCTTCTGCTGTGAACTCGCCGCAAATTCATCCTGCTCTTGGCGAGAGATGCCGTATTCGCTGGCCACCCTCTCGGCGGTGACTCCCATATGACAGTCGTAGTAGCAGTCCCATAGCGCATCGCAAACCATGGAATCGATGATCTCACTGTGTCCCATGCGCTGGCCCCACCGTGCGTTCCTCAGTAGATACGGAGCGCAGGTCATGTGCTCCATGCCTCCGGCGATGATCACTTCGGCGGCACCACTGGCAACCGCCTGCGCCGCGAGGGCCACAGACTTGAGTCCCGACGCACACACCTTGTTGACGGTGAAGGACGGCACGACATAGGGCAGGCCGGCCCGGACCGCCGCCTGCCGCGCCGGGTTCTGCCCGACGCCGGCTTGCAGCACGTTCCCCATGATGACTTCATCCACCTCGTCCGCGTCGAGGGAAGAACTGTCCATCAGTCCCCGGATCACAGCGGCCCCGAGGTCCACCAGAGACACGGGTGCCAGAGAACCGTTGAATCGACCTATCGCCGACCGTTTTCCCGCAACGATGTAAGCTGCCGTGGCCATGCAATCCTTCGCATTCTTCGGACCGATCACACCTTTGTCAGACCGCCCGGTAAGCCGCCCGGGGAAAGAGGAGTCCGCTTTTTCGGCCGGCTCGCTGAAAGCCTCGCGCACCACGCTATGGGCCCCTGTCAGCCACCTCAGACAGGCTCAATGATCCGTCGCTCGTGAGGTCTGAAGGACAGACAGTTCCCGGATCAGTCTCCTGGCGGCGTCAAGATTCGGGGACAATTGCAGGCAAACACCGGCCTCACGAATCGCCTCCGCGATGAGCCCGTGTTCGGCGAGCAACTGGGCAAGACTCAGCCGCCAGTACACCTGCCCGTAATTCCCAATGAGTGCCGTCCGGTAGCTGTCGATGGCCCCCTCCCGATCTCCACGTCTGCGGAGCAGACTCGCCAGCATGGCGTGCCAGTAGGCCGGCGCGTCTTCCGCACGGCATTTCTGATCGAGCAGATCCAGCAGTCTCTGGTCAACCTCCTTGTCGAACGGGCTCGCATCATCAAGCATCCGGGCCAGTTGGGCCGCCAGATCGGGAGACTGGCCCGCCATTTCCAGAGCCAGATCGGGCCGCTTCAGGTCCTCGACAAGGAGCCTGGCCGCCTCTGCAAAACAGCTTGGATCGAGTCGCACCGCCCGTTGCAGCCTGGCAGAAGCCTGCTCCACCCGCCCCGCCTCCGCATCCAGTTCGGCCGCCAGAAGACACGCCGTCGGATTGCATGGCGCCAGGCGATATCCTGTCTGGATGTGCCGTTCTCCCTCCGGATGATTCAGCACAATTCGTTCGAGTTGTCCCAGAACGGACCATGCGGCGCCGAATGTGGGACAGCAGGCGCGCGCTTCGTTGAGCTCTCCGACGATTCGATGCACAAAATCAAGGGCCTGCGGCGGCAAGAGGATCTGGCCCGTATTGGGATCCGTCACTTGGCTGATGGCGCGCCATCGATAGACGGGAAGCGCGTATTTATAGGTCACGTTGTCCGGCTGCGTTTCTGCGGCCGCCCGGGCGTACCTCAGCAGATCAACGTACTCGTCCGTGCTGCCGCGCCAGTCTCTTCGCACGAGACCTGCTTCGATCTCCAGCGCGCGCCTCCAACTGCCTTCGCTCCGCCGCGCCGCATCGGCTTCCAGGAGAACCCATCCCCATACCGTGCACACGACGAGAAATGCAGCGAAGCCATACCGACGGACACGGCTCTCTTCAAGAACCACTTCCCCGGCGCTCCCGTCCCCATCGGTTCCCATGCGCCGCAAGCGAATCAGCAGGGCGCAGAAGACAGCGGACAGCATGCCGTTGGCCGGCAGGTGTTGGCCGAAGTCGCTGAGACTGTGGATCATGACAGCCATCAACCCGAAACCGAGGCCGTAAGCCGCCGCGTGGATCGGAACCCGCCCGGCTCGGATGATATGCGCGTAATCGCGCCATACCAAGACCCCGAAGGCTACCAAGGCCAGCAGTCCAACGGCCCCCGTCTCTTCGGCCGCCTGCGCGTACTCATTCTCCGCATGGGACGCCAGGGCCGCCACGGTGGAGCGATCAAACATCGGATAGACAACCTCATGGGTTCCCAGCCCCGTACCCAAGAGAGGGAATCGGGTCCACGCCACGGCGATGTCCTTCACGATCTGCCAGCGGCCTCCCTCGGCCCGCTGCAGTTCGCCCAGCGACCCGAGGCGGTCGTGAACCGCATCGAAACCGACGCAGAGCACGCAGATGAATGCCGCCAAGGCCAACAGGACGATCAGCCAGCCTGAACCTCCAAGGGCCTTCCTCGCGCTGAGGATGAGCACCGTGGCGGCACCGGCAAGGAACATGCTGATGACCCCGCCGCGGCTCATCGACAGGAATACGCTCGCCCCCGCTAAGACCACCATCGCCGCCGCGGCCCACGTCCACCGCGCCGCAGGCGAACCGAAATAGTCCGCCACCACGGCCGGCGTGACCCGATCATGCAGGAATCTCTGGTGCACCTTCACGAAGACGAATCCCAGAGCCGCCCCCATCGAGAGGTTCATGAACTGAGCATAGTGGCTGTGGTTGACAAAGGGTCCCGAGTGTGCCATGCCGTGAGGAGTGGCGATCAACCAGTAGATTCTGCCATTGCCGGCCACATCCTGAATCAGGGTCAGGACAGCTATGCCCGCACCGATCACCGTGAGGGCCCCGAGCAGGCGCAGGATCTGGTCGGGACGCCTGTATAAGTCGATGACAACGACGAACACCGCCGCCACCGCCAGAACGAGACGGAGATCGTGCCGCGTTGCATGCGGGTAGAAACTCAACGTCATCCTCGACAGCAGGTCGTTGCCGTTCGGCAGATCGCCCAACAGGATCGTTTTCTGTTCGACCGTATTGGAGGAGAGAACGCCGATCCAGGCCCGCGGCATCGGTATCAGTTGCAGCAGGACCACAAGCAGAAATGCCGCCACCGGCAGGTAGGCCCATGTCCAGGTGAAGGACACCCTCCCCACGGCGAAGCCCTTGACGAGAAAGCCCACCGACAGGGCCGCCACCAAAGCCAGCACGATCTCTTCGCTCCAGGCTTCCACGGCGCCAAAGGCCAAGGGCATGAACGCCAGAGTGACAATCAGGATCCCCTCCATAGCTCTGTCGAAACGCCGTGCACGCTCTTCACGACACAGGATTTCCTCAGCAGAAAGCATCCGTGAACCTCCAGATCGACAGACGGCTATATCGCAAGACCTCTTCCGGGGCCCGCTGGCGTCATCGTCGAATCCAATCTCGCGGTTCTTGCGATGAACGATTCCTGACGCGGCTCATTCCCCACGGCCTTACGGCAGCATGACCGAGATAGCAGGCCGTCTGCACGCTGCGCTTCTCCATCGTTACGGCTCGCGATTCGAATCCACGGCGGGGCATCGCACAAGATTCGAACAGAAACCGGTCACCTTCTCGAACACCTTTACCGGCTCTGCGATCCCGACAGTGTCGCACCCGCATTCAAACCCTTCTGTTGCAGGTCCATGGACGTGCTGTCGTTTTTGACTCGGTCGTTTTCCCCCCCGTGCCGATGCGGCCTGCCGTACCCGCCGTAGCGCCCGTAGTAACCGTAGCGATCGCCATTGTTGCGAACCGCATTGATCACCACGCCGAACAGATTCGCCCCGACACTCTCCAGCGCGTCCACGGCACGTCGGGCCATCCGGCGTGAGGACTTCTCGATTCTCATGACAAGAACCGTGTAGTCGCAAAGAGCCCCGAGGATCTGTGCATCCGTGACAACGGTCACGGGCGGGGCATCGACGAGGACGCGATCGTAGGTCTTGGCGAGACTTTCCAACAGCTCAGCAAAGCGACTGCTGTTCAGGAATTCAGCCGGGTTGGAGACACCGTACGCGCACGTCAGCATACTGAGACCGGGGACCCGGGTAGCCTGGATGGCCTCTGTCAGTTTCAGACGCCCGGAAAAGACTCCGTCGAGATTTCGCTCCTGGTGATCTATCGAGAATATCACATGTTGCATCGGCTTGCGCAGATCCGCGTCGAGCACGAGGGTATTCTGGCCGGCCTGGGCCATCGCGATGGCCAGGTTGCCGACCAGGGTGGACTTCCCGTCGCCCGCGCTGGGCGAGGTGACCAGCAGGGTCCGCATCCCGGTGGTTGAGGTGCCGAAGAACAGCGCGGTCCGCACCGTACGATAGGCCTCGGCTTCGGGCGAATCGGGCTGCAACAGGACCCTCTGCCCCCTCGCCGTGTCCTTCTCGCGACGGGACATCGCCGGCACCACCCCGAGAACCGGCAACGCGAGCGCCGCAGATACCTCCTCAACGGAGTGAAACGTCTGGTCGGCCCAGTTTCGAGCGACCGCAATTCCTCCCCCCAAGACCAGTCCCAGCATCACAGCCAACGCCATGATCTTGCCCTTCTGAGGCGAGGAGGGCTTCTGCGCCGGACAGGCCCATTCCAGGATCGCCATCCCCATCTGTCGGGCATCATCGTCCACGATCTTGGCGATTTCGCTGACCTGTTGCGTGTAGGCCTCTACCAGCGCATTCAGACGATTCATGTCCGCCTGGAGCTGTTGGAATTGCGTGAGTTCATCACTGAATTGCTGGAGGTTCTCGTTCTCCTCCCGATAGCGCTGGGCCAGGGCTTGCTCACTCGCGACGGCCTCGGCATACTGACGTTCCGCCGCCATGATCGTGGCGTTCACGAAATCGACGTCCAGATCGGCAAGTTCCTTCTCCACACGCGCCCTTTCCTGATTCACCAGCGCTACGGCCGGATGGGTCTCCGTAAGCTGACCAAGAAGCTCCCCCTTCCTGGCGTCCAGCTCAATGAGCTTGGTCTCCAGTGCGAGCCGCGCGGATGCCGGGATCACATAGCGTAGACCTCGCCCCTCTGCCTGCACATAATCGCGAAGCGCCTCGGGGTTCGCGGCCAATTGGCGCGCCCCGTCCAGGTATAGTTTGGCGCTGGAAGCGGCTTGCTGGGCTTGCCGGTAGTCCCTCTGACATTCCTCGTAGGCCTGCCGGACGCTGGCGCCGTCGTCCAGGCCACGAGAGACGGGCATCTCCTTGGCTCGAAACTCGCGCAACTGTCTGCCTTTGGCCTCGAGTTCGGCTTCGTACTGCCTCAGTTGCGACTCGCAGATGTTCAGGGCTTTTGTGGCGTCCTGTTTGCCGCTTTCCGACCGCAGCGCGAGGTATGCCTCGACCACTCGATTGACAATCTGAGTCGCCTCCGGGGGATACGGAGAATCGAAAGAGACACTAATGGTCTCGTCCTTTCGACCGACATCAATCGCCATGGTCTCGCGCAGATAGCTCAGCGGGTCTTCGACGTCCGCAAAGGTCCTCAGAGGCGGATCGTCTTCCGTCCCCAGCGCTGCGGCCAGAATGTCTCGGCTTCGCAGCACCTCCGCCTGGGTGTGCAGGTACTTGTCTGTCCGAGGAATTGTGCCGGTCTCATATTGGCTGATCTGGATGCTTTCGCAATGAAGGTACAGCTTGGCGGTGCTCGTGTACATCGGCGTGGCCGTGCGAATGTACCCAAGGCCTGCCGCCAGCGCCGCCACCATGCACAACAGTACGATCCACCGACTGCGCCAGACCGTCACCAGGAGACTCTCCGAAGGGGAGTTTGACGTTGGCTGCCCCCCGACAGGATATGCGGGCGTCAGTGCGGCACGGCTGCCGTCTATGGCGGACGGCGAATGGGGTAGTCGTCTTCTCTCAATCATCGGTCGTCCCGGGAAATGCCTCGATCGCAATTGCCGCCCGAGATGTCTCTTGGAGGAGTCTGCCGGGCAGATGGGTTACAGGCACCCGCGTCCTATCTGCGATAATGCCAACGGTACCGTTTGCCACAATCCTCCGGTATCTGCAGAGCGCAAGAAATAACCCCTGCGCTGGAGTCATAGAGAGCGAGGTCTGCGGCGGTTATCGCTGTCTTGTTCGGCAGGTTCCTGGCCTAAAGGCCGAACAGGTCAGTCAGAACCAGTGACCGCAAGTACTCGTCGTTTACGGAATTCGCCGGGCGACTCCAAGAGCGTGTCGCCCGCAAGAAGTTCCGGCCGCTCCTGAACATCGTTTCTGGAAAGACTCGCAGGAACCAAAACCGCAGCCTGGATGCCCGTCGCCCTGCGCATCTTCGGGGTGCACTTGATGTTTGTAGGTACACCTTCACGGGGGTCGCAATCGACTTTGTCATTCCGACCGAAGCGCAGCGGAGTGGAGGAATCCGGCTGCGAACGGGCCATTGCCTTATCCTCGGCCAGATTTCTCCGTGCGGGCTTCGCCCCATTCGACTTCGCTCAGAGCCTGCCCTGAACGCAGTTGAAGGGGCAAGCCCTTCGTCGAAATGACATCCGCCACGCTCTTCGAGATGACAGCCCCCTTTCCTGGCCTCCCCAGGAACCTACCTACAAACACGCAGTGCACCCGCATCTTCGGCCAAGCCGCAAATTGGCTTGACATCCGCACACATCTGTGATATACAAACGAACAGACCCCGGTTGCTGGAGCGCAAACCTATGCGGTTAACCCGCGGCGGTTACCACTGTCTTGTTCGGCAGGTTCCTAGCCTAAAGACCGAAGAAGTCAGTCAGAACCAGTGACCGGGGGTTTTCTTTTGACGCAGAGGAACGACGCCTCGAACGGACCTGCGTATCTCAGCCTGTGAATGCAGAGAATGAGGTACCGTTACTTAGACTCCGTCCTCGTCGGTTGCGCACCTCGATTACCTCACCTTGTGCTCAACGGCCAAATCCGCTTGCCGGTTCGACCGTCTGTTATTGCATGCCCGCGCTGAAATGTCGTCTCATCCGCCACCCGCGTGCGCGTTGTCAGATTGCTCAGAATACCTCGTCGTTCACCTCGCTTTGTGCAAACAAAACTCCACTTGCGGCACACGCGTGACTCTACAAACGAAGTTCGTGGCATCGGTGTCGGAGACGTGGCATCGGTGGCGGATACGTTGCGAATACCCACCTGCCTCCTTCGCGTCAACTGTGGAGACTACGTATTTGAAAATGGGTAAAGTGAAGGAGCCAAACCGGGATATCGATTGACGGATGATGCGGACAGGCACGCACGGATACCGCCAGCCCGCCCCTTCGCGTACGGCGCACCGGCAGACCTGGTGGGGTACGAACACTGCCGCAGGCATGAATGAGCCGGACCACCGAGCCCATCCCAAGGCCCAGACAGAGGCATGACCGCAGACCAAATAAATACTTTGTGGAGCTGATATATTCACCTATGCATGTACAGCTCCCCTTGAGGAGCCGATGGAATCGGGCAGGATTCATTTCCGAAGTCGCCCGGAAAGAGCAGGCCCTGAAACACCCCTCATAGACGTTTGCGGAAGCCCCACGGCCATCTGGCACAGCCGCAGAACTGAGGAGGATTGACCTGCCCTACGGATGGTGGGCGCGGGGCACGTTGGACAGATGGGGCTGCCATGGACACGAAAGGAGCCCTCTCTGGCGGACAACGAGCGAAACGCTCCAGTGAGGCGTTCCGGCTCCAGGCCACCAGGCTCATCGCCCGGGGCGGCACCACCTGCCACCGGGCCTCCGAACAGCTCGGCGTCAGGAGAACGCCTGCTGCCGGGGAAGCGTCCGTCGCATCATGAGGGATTGGGGCCTTTGCGGCTGGCACAGACCGCCTTTCGTCAAAACGATCGACTCGAATCACGACGAGCCGATCACGGCGAATCGGCTGCAACGCAATTCTGCCGCCACGCGTCCGAAACAGAAGGGGGCAGCGTTTCGCTCCGCTGCGCCGGCGCTGCAGCAGTTCCCATGAGGCAAAGCGGTCCCTTATGCCTTCGTAGCCGTTGAGTCTCGACGCACACCGATGGGGACACGCGAAGTCAAGGCGCTGGGTTGGGTCGGGAATCGGCTTGGCGAATGGGGCGGAAGCAGGTAGGCTGGTGCGGGACGATGGTACCTGGGGTGTGATATGATGGATCGCGGCAGAAGGATCGGGCCGGCGTCTCTGGCGGTGCTGTGCGTGATGGCACTGGCGGGCTGCCGGACGGTCAACAAGGGGATCACCGAGGCGGTTCTCGACGGCCGAACGGACCGGGACTGGCACATTCGCTACGGCAGTCAGGGCCATTACAGTCTCAACGACGAGGGGCTCGCGAAGATTGAGTTCGAGGGTCTCGTCGACGCCGGCCGGGTCCGCGTGCGCTACCAGCGCGGCCTGCAAGGCCAGGCCCGGTGCATCGCAGATGTCACCGGCCGACTGCTCGCAGAAGTCGAACGGCAGGTCGGCATGACCATCACCACATCGACCACCCTCGATCTGCTGCGGTTCGATGAGCCGCCTCAGAATTTCGACATCCAACTGACGGTCGAGCCGAACGAGTTCCCGCTGCCGCTGTTCGTCCGCACGGGCGACGAGTCGTGCACGTCGATCCTGGCGCAGAACCGCAGCTATCCGTACGTGCTGGTGCACGAGCTGGTCGAGACGTCGCTGGCGGCCCGCGCAGGCGGGCGGGTCCTGCCCGACGTAGGCTGGGGCGTGTTCGGACGGAAGACCGACGTCAACAACTACACACGCTGGTTCCGCGACGGGCTGGCCAACTACGCCGGATATATCGCCTGCGAGAGACTCACCGACGAGATGGACTGCCCCGATTGCCCGATACGCATCGGAGCCCTTCTGCACGCCAGGCCGTTCTCGGAGCTGAGCCGCATCGGCACGCGTCTGTTCTCGTGGTCTCAGTCGTCGCACGGCGAGCACGAACGCAGCCACTACAACGCAGCGCTCGGCCTGTTCCTGCTGATCGAGAACCGCTTCGGACAGCAGGCCATTCGCGACATCGTAGCCGAGATCGCCAGGCGAGAAGCCGTCGACGGACGGGACCTTCGCAGGATCACCAGCGAGATCATCGGCGCAGACGTCCGACAGCTTGTTGCCGACTTCCCGTTCCCCGTGACGGGCGCCGAACTGGCGCCTGTAACGGCGGCGCTGGCGGCCAACGCGGGGCTGGACGTGACCGGGGGACTGCTGGTCGAGACCGTCGAGCCGAACGGCCCTGCGGACCGGGCGGGCCTGAGGGCCGGCGATGTGATCGTTGCGGCCGATTCGGCTCCCGTCGTCCATACGCTCGATTTCGAGCTGGCGCTGCTCCGAGCCGGACAGCAACCTGCCATCCCTCTGGCGATCTGGCGGAAGGACACCGGAACGATCTCGCTCGAACTGCCGCTCGAACGGCCCGACAGAAGCCGCAGGACCCCAGGCAAACGCCTGAACCCCTTGAAAAAAGGCAGGATAGACTTCTTCGGGGCCTTGCCTTTCATTCCCTGACCGTGACGCGCCGGGGCATGCGATCCTGTGACCGTGGGGGCGACGTCCGCCAGAGGTGGATTGCCGCTACGCCATACCATGCGCAGCTCGGCGACGCCGCAGACCGCCAGTGCCTGATGAGAATTGCACTTGCGGGCGGCGGTGCGAATGGGGTAGGGTTGTGTCGTCGCCCGGCGCTCGTCGCTGCGAACGCACCCGGGACGGACGCGAAAGGTTTCTCCTGCGTGGATGAGGTGCAAACGATGGACACTTTGAATCGTCGCACATTCCTGAGAAGCTCCCTGGGCGTCGCCGGCATGGCAGCCCTGTGGCCGTCGGCCCACGCGCGGGGCGCCAACGACAAGATCGTGGTGGGTGTGATGGGCCTGGGCGGCCGGGGCACCTACCTGGCCGAGAAGTTTGCCGAGCGGACCGACGCCGAGATCGCCTACCTGTGCGACCCGGACACCCGGCGATTCGCGCGGGCGCGGGAGGCGGTTGAAGAGGCGCAGGACCGGCCCCCCAAGATGCTCCAGGACTTCCGCAAGATGCTCGACGACAAGAGCGTCGATGCGGTGATCAACGCGACGCCGGACCACTGGCACGCGCTCGGCTCGATCCTCGCCTGCCAGGCGGGCAAGGACGTCTACGTCGAAAAGCCGCTGGCCCATAACATCTGGGAAGGGCGCAAGATGGTCGAGGCCGCCCGCAAGTACCAGCGCGTGGTCCAGGTTGGCATGCAGTCGCGCAGCGCCCCCTACGTGCAGAAGGCCCGGGACTACATCCGGGCCGGCAAGCTGGGCGAGGTGTACCTCGTTCGCGTGTACAACATGATGCAGCACCCCAAACAGGCGGATACGCCGGATGGACCCGTCCCCGACGGCTTCGACTACGAGCTTTGGTGCGGGCCGGCGCCAAAGCGGCCCTACAATCCGTCGCGACAGTGGCTCAACCAGTGGGACTACAGTTGCGGCCCGATCGCCGGCGACGCGGTCCACCAGTTCGACCTCGCTCGATTCCTGACCGGCGACATCCCCTATCCGAAAGCGGTCTCGCAGACCGGCGCCATCCGCGCCTTGTGCGACGGCCGGGACATGCCCGACACGCAGATGGCCCTGTTCGAATACGACAACCTGACGATCACGCTCGACGCGACGCTCTGGACCCCGTACATGAAGAAGATCCCCGCCGCGATCCGCGACTCCGACCAGTTCCCCGACTGGCCGTTCTGCGCGACGAAGGTCGAGGTGCTGGGCACGGAAGGCTTCATGTACTTCGGGCGCCACGGCGGCGGCTGGCAGGCCTACGACCGCGACGGCGAGCTGGTCCACTCCGAGTACGGACGCCAGGGCGACAAGGAACACCAGGACAACTTCGTGGAATGCATTCGCAGCCGCAAGAAGGCGACGTCCGACGTCGAGATCGGGCACCTGTCCGTGCTGCCGTTCCACATCGCGAACATCTCCTATCGCGTCGGCAACCAGCGTCTGGAATTCGACGCGGCAACGGAGTCGTTCACAAACTGCCAAGAGGCCAACCAGTATCTCAAGCGCCGGTACCGCCCGGGCTGGACCATCCCGGAGACCGTGTGATGGGAAGCGGGTGTTCGGTTCCGTGTCATTCCGAGCGCCGTCGAGAAATCTGGCCACGAGCAGGAAGCGCGCCTTGTCTATGGTCGGACCCCTCGACTGCACTTCGTTCCGCTCGGGGTGACAAACCGCTTGTCATAGGGAAGCTTTGCCGAAATCATCAAAGGATGTGTTGATGAAGAGACAGCGGAGGCTTTGTTGGATCGGGGTTTGCGTCGCTGTGGTACTGGCGCTGGGCGCCGCGGCACCGGCGCGGTGGCTGGCGACGGACGGTGTGAAGGTGCGGCTGGAACCCACGGAGCTGGGCGGGCCCAGAATCATCGTCGAGTATGATCTGAACGACCCGAACATCACGCCGCAATCGCCTGCCTATGTTTTCCTCCGCTACAGCCAGGATTCGGGCGACACCTGGCAGCTCGTCCCGATGGACGCCCTGCGAGGCAACGGCTTCGACATCGTGGATAGACCCGGGCGCAAGGAGGTGCTCTGGTGGGGCATCGACCAGACGGGGGTGGCCGACCTGTCGCAGATCGAGGTCCGCGTCCGTGCGATCGCGATGGCGAAGGTGCCGGCCGGCCGGTTCGCGCTCAAGAGCCTTCCCGGCGGCGGACTCGACGAATCGGGCGCAACTCGCCCCGACCCCAACCTGCCGCTCTACTACATCGCGAAATACGAGACGACGATCGCGATGTATGCCGACTACCTGAACGAAGTGGGCGGCGAAGGCGCCGGCTGGAATGCGCGGATGGCGCGACCCGAGCGTTGCGGCATCCTCCAGGAGAGCAACCACACCTACAGCGTATCACCCGGCCGGGAGGACTATCCGGTCACGTACGTCTCATGGTACGACGCGATGGGCTTCCTGCGCTGGTGCGGCCTGCGCCTGCCGACGGAGGCCGAATGGGAAAAAGCCGTTCGCGGCGGACTCTACCTCGACGGCGACCGAACCAAAGCCCGTCCCAACCCGCTGCCGGAGCGCCGCTATCCCTGGGGCGACGAGGACCCGAACGCCGGCGGCCTGTTCCGCTGCAACTTTGACGGCGCCGACGACGGCTTCGAACGTCTGGCGCCGGTGGGCAGCTTTCGCCGGTTCGCCAGTCCCTATGGCGTGTGCGACCTGGCGGGCAACGTCGCCGAATGGACGCTGGACTGGTACTCCACGTCGTACCACGCCGGACTCGACGGCTTCCGTATGGTGCGCGGCGGCTCGTGGATGGCGGTGCCCGAAGGCTGCGACGCCGTCACCGGAGCCACGCAACTGCCGCTGCAGGAAAGCTCCATCATGGGCTTTCGCGGCGTCCGAGGCCCCGCCGCGACGCCGTAGACGAAGGCGTCCCGCCAAATTCGAAGCACGAATCCCGAAATCCGAAACAAATCCCAATACCCCAAATCCGAAGGTCCGAGACCAGTCGAGTTGGTGTGCAATGCTACGAGGTCCTACTCGGTGTCACTCGACGGGGCGGCATCGTGGGCGGCGACGGCTTCGCCGGTGACGATCGCGGGCAAGGGGTCGGCGACCATCTCGCGGCCGTACTTCGCTTCGGCCTCCCGGCGGATCCGGGCCATGATCAGGGGGAAATGCTGTTCGGGCAGGATGCGCTTGCCTTTCCCATCCGGGTAAACGATGCGGAGGACCTTGTTCTTCTCCCACTCGCGCGGCTCGATCTCCACCCGGATGGCGAACCCGTGCTCGGCCGGAACGTCGAGCGTGGGAACGGGATACGAGACCGGTTCGACGTCCGCACAACGCGACACGTTCGGCAGCAGCGCCGGCGTGACCAGGCCGTCGTCGAGTCCGATGTCGAAGTTTCTTCGCCACAGGTCCACGAACAACGGGAACCGGCCCTTGTACCAGATACCGTAGACGGCCTCGCTGTTTTGCTTCGAGGCTTTGGCCGCCTGGACCCCGAGCTTCTGCATCTCCTCGTCGAGGACGATCTCCATGGCCTCGTCATAGGAGTGCACGGTGTCCTGGAGCGCCCGCGTGGCCAGGATCGTGCCCAGCAGGTTCGAGTACGAATCCTCCCAACTGAAGGCCGAGGCGTACTCCGTGGGCAGGCCGATGCACTGGAAGCCGTACCAGGTAATGATTTCATGCCACGTGGTCATCGTGAAGGTCAGGTACGGCCCCATCGCCAGGGCCACCTCGCGAGCGATCCGGCTCCGCTGCTCCTCGGGCAGCGTCTGCCAGTTGTCGGGATAGGAGATATGCACGTAGTTCCGCGAGCGGTCCACGAGCAGCTTGTACGAGAACGACTCATCGCCCCGCATGATGTGGCGATAGCTCCGGCTCGCCAGATAGGCGGTCCAGTCGGCGGCGATGCGAACGTGCATAATGTCCACGTGTCCTGCCCGGCACGCGCAGGCGATGCCGTTCTTCTCCGAGAGGCGGAAGTAATACCCGTGGGTCCCGAGGTCCTGCCCGGCCCAGGGCGTTCCGAGGATCGACGTGGGGTAGGCGCCGTAGCGAATCCGGGGTCCGAAGTTGAATCCGTTGACGACGACCTCGCTCGCGGGCCCGCGCAGGCCCTTGTCGGGAATGAGCTGGCAGCCGGCGCCGGCCAACAGCAGAAACCCCATCAGCGACAGCCCATGCCATGCAGGGCGGCTCTTCATCACGTTCACACCTCACACCCTTCGGGAACGCCGGCGATGGCGCAATCGACAATCCGCCACCCGAAATCCACAACGCCTTATGGCATCCCTGCAAACCGGGTGTCACGTGCCCGTCTGGACATAATGTGATTCGTTCGGTTGACGGTTCGGATCGTACTCGGGGCCGTATTTAGCCGCGGCCTCCCGCTGGATACGGTCCATGATGACGGCCAGATGCGTCCCGGCGTCGATGCGCTTCTGGTCCGCCTTCGGCGGATCGCCGAACACGATGCGCAGAATCTTGTTCTTCTCCCACTCGCGCGGCTCGATCTCGACCGTGGCCGAGAATCCGTACTCCTCCAGAGCGTCGAGGGTAGGCACCGGATAGGGCTGCGGCTCGCAGTCGGGACATGATGTTGCGCCGGGAATACGCGTCGGCGTAACGTGTCCGTCGTCCAGCCCGATGTCGAAGTTGCGCTTCTTCATGTCGAACAGCAGGACGAAGGTGCCGTTGTACCACTGCCCTTTCACGGACCGGCTCACCTGACGCGCCTGTCGGGCCGAGGGCAGGATGCCCAGCGTCTGCATCTCTTCATCAATGGCCACGGTCACGGCGTCGTTGTACGAGCGCTCGGTGTCCTGAAGGGCCCGCAGCGCGATCCGGGTGCCCAGCAGGTTCGAGTAGGAGTCCTCCCAACTGAAGGCCGAGTCGTACTCGACCGGAATCCCCATACACTTGTAGCCATACCACGTCGTGATCTCATGCCAGGAGACCATCGTGAAGGTCAGGTAAGGGCCGAGGGCCAGGGCGATCTTCTCGGCAATGGTCGAACGCTCTTCTGCGGGCAGGCGATCCCAATCCGGCGGGTACGAGATGCGGACGTGGGTGCGGGACCGATCCACCGGCATCTTGCAGGAGAAGCCGGGGTCGTTTCGCATCAGGTGCTTGTAGCTCTTGGCCGCCAGGTAGGCCGTCCAGTCAATGCCGATCCGCATGTGGGTGACGTCGATGTGACCGCCCCGGCAGGTATAGACAATTCCGTCCTTCTCGAAGACAGGCCACTGGTAGTTGTGCGTCCCCAGGTCTTGGCCGAGGAACCTCATGCCGGGGATGTCGGCGGCGTAGCACCCATACCGAGTCCGTGGGATATGGTCGAAGCCCTCTCGAATCACCCCGTTGGCGGGCCCGGACAAAG
Organism: Sedimentisphaerales bacterium; assembly: GCA_035448545.1. GTDB lineage: Bacteria > Planctomycetota > Phycisphaerae > Sedimentisphaerales > Anaerobacaceae > Anaerobaca. Next base: position 42,817 of record DAOTJE010000026.1, read on the forward strand.
CCGGCTCAGACCACAGGCCGCAACCGGCCGTGGCCAGCGCCAAAGGCAAAAGGGCGACAAAGTGCCATAGCCACGATGTACCGTATGTCTTCATAGTCGGACTTCGTCCATGCTTCAACTACAGTCCTTTGATCCGTCAAGACATGTCCATAGGATGAGTTGTATTGTCGGGCGGCGTTCCGGGCGCCTGGAAAGCAGTCCATTGCCGAATTCCTTTTTCATTATACACGTTGAGAGCCAGACCATCAAGGCCGGCGCGGTTGCGCCGATCGGGTGTCTGGGCGGCACGGAGACCGGTTCCGATAATCACGGCGTTTTTCGCGCACCCAGCCTTGTCTCATGCGGCGGTGCCTGCCACCGGCCGGACCGAACGACGGCAGACGGCGCGCGGATTTTCCACGGGAGGCGAAACCGCAGCGGCCCACGTTCTGCGCGAAGCTCACCAAGGCACCGCCGACGACGCGCCGAGGCCCGGACCGAGCAGGACTGCGTTGAGCAGCAGGCGCTGCTGGCCCGCCAGCCACATGCGGAACGTCGGGTCGGTCGCGAACAGGATCACCTGGCCACCGCCGCTCGACTCGACGGTGACATAGGCGCTGTCGGCGAGGCGCTCGCGGGCCTCGGGCCAGAGCAGGCCGCTCAGCCGCAGCCGGCCCGCCTCGGCCAGCCGAACGGGTGTCGCCGCCGGGTGTTTCGACAGAAAGACACTCGAACCGAGGAACATGACCGGCAGCTTCTCGCCCAGCCCGTAACCCAGCCAGTGCTCCGGATGGACCAGGCCCAGCACGAACGTGCCTGTCGGGCTGAACAGACGCTGCCACTCGTCGGCGCGTTTGAGTGCTTCGATGTCTTCTTTCTTCTTCGACTCGTCCGCCGCCTTTGCCTCGTCCTTTTTCGTCTCTTGGGCCTGCGGCGTCCGCCAGATCTGGTTCGGATCGATCCGGATGTCCTGCGCGCTGCGCTCCCGCGCGACCGCCTCGCCATACACGTCGAGCTGATCCAGGACCTCGCGCCTCAGGCGCACCGACGAGAGCCCTCGCTCCTTCGCGGTCGCGAAGGCCGCCGAGCCGCCGATCGCGATCAGGGTCCCGCCGCTCTGGACCCACCGCTTGATCTTCTCCACCGTCCCGTCGGAGAGCACGCGTTCGAGACCGCCACTGTCGGGAAGAATCAGCACGTTGTATTTGCGCAGATCGATGCTGCCGAGGTCCTGCACGTTGAGCGGCGAGTTGCGCAGGCATAGTTGATGGTCGAGCAGATACCAGACCGAACCGAACGACGTCGAGCGAACGGGCCACTGCGAGGCGATCGCCACGCGCGGCGCCGTCAGCAGCTCGAACTTGCCGCTGCCCAGGTCGGGCCCGTCCTGCACCAGAGCGGTGTCCACGGCACGGACGGCGACGTCGAGGTCGGCCGTCGCCCGGCGCAGGAGGTCGGCGAGGTCACCGGGGTTCTCATGGCCGCGCAGCAGAATCGTGCCGGACGCGAAGCTGGTCTCGCCGATACGGAACGGCCGGATCGCGATGCGGGGATGGCAGCCGCTCTCGAACAGGCGGACCAGAACCCGATACGCATCCGAGCTCTGAAAGTCGATCAGGTAGCCATAGCTGGCGCCATTCCACTGGGTCGCATCGTGTGTCGCGTCGGGCGCATCAGCGCCGATTTCCACGTCGGATATCGCTTTGGCCCAGCAGGCATCCAGACCGAAGGCCATGGGCAGATTCCAGGATGAGGCGTCGTACAGCAGCGTCTCGCGCCGATTCTCCAGCTCTTTGCGCTCCTCACGCAAAAAACTCTCGGACAGATGCGGATCGAACTCGCACAAGGCGCGGAGCATCCGTTCGCGCGGCTGGTTCGAGCGGACCACGAGCGTTCCGGCCGGGAACGTGCGGCTCTCGTGCGCCTGGCCCCACAAGTCCGTCACGTTGTACGCCTGGAAGGCCTGTCGCGCGAACCCCACGTCAAGGCCCTGGAGTCGAAGCAGCTCGACGAAGCGGCTCCACCTCGCCGTATCGGACGCCGGCGGCAGCAGAAACGCCTCGCCCGGCGTCTGGCCCGATACCGCCTCTCGGCGTTCGCGAAGGAAATCGCCGAGGATCTCGCGGCGGTTGGCGCAGAGCGTCCGGAGGTTTGCCAGCGAGCTGACGATGTGATGGTGCACCGTTTCGCGGTAAGTAATCTCCTGGCCGGTCGGATGCTTGACGCTGGCGGCGTCGGTCCGCGCCTGCTCGTAGAGCAGGCCGATCGCGCCCTGGAGGCTCGCCCAAGCGTTGGTGTAGATGGGGCTCCACTCGGAGTACCAGTCTTTGGTGTAGTAACTCCAGCCGTAGCGATTGAACGCCTCCGCCTGCTCGGCGCTGAATCGCGTTCGCCACGCGAGCACTCTGGGCGAGAGGTGAATGTTGATCGGGTCTCGCGGCGGGTCGAACAGATACGTGTCGTACGCGCCCTGCTCGTGCGAGTCCACGAGCAGATGCGGATTCCACGACAGGATGGCCTGGGCCAGCGACGCCACCTCCGGCTGAAGATGAACGAGCCAGTCGCGGTTCAGGTCGAACAGGTAATGGTTGCCGCGCCCGCGCGACCAGAGGGCCTGGTGCTGCATCGACTGAAGGTCCGGACTGGACACGGCGCCGGTGAGCTGCTGGAGGTGGCTGAGGTACCGCTCGCGCCCATCCGGATTGACCAGCGGGTCGAGGTGGATCACCACCTGCCGGAGCAGATCGCGATCGGCGTCACTGCGCGAGGCCGCCAGATGATAGGCGACGAACATGGCCGCGTCGGTGCTCGACAGCTCATCGCCATGGATGCTGTAGTTCATCCACGCGACCGCCGGAAGCTCGCCGGCCAGCGCGTCGCCCTGTTCGGCGTCGTCGAGCGTGCGCGGATCGGCCAGCCGGGCGTTGTCCGCCTTGATCTGGTCGAGCCGCTCATGATTGGCCGGATCGGTGATCGTCAGATAGTACAGCGTCCGGCCCTCGTGCGTGCGACCGTAGCTCGTCAACGCCACGCGATCCGACGCCTCCGCCAGCGCGTGCAGATAGGCGATGAGTGCCTGATACCGCACCGCCTTCTCACCGACGGCATGGCCCACGATCCTCTCCGGCGTCGGAACCGCCGGATCGTAATCCGCCTCCGCCACGAACGGCAGCGAAGCATCCTCGACCGCCCGCACCGAACCGGTGAAACCCAACAACGCACAGAACAAAAAGACCATCGCCGCTCGACACCGATTCTCGACGCCCATCGTTTTGCTCCCACAAACCATTCCGCCTATTGAACACGTTCGCAGATGATGTTCGTCAGGTCGAAGCCCTGTATTTCGGATTTGTCGTTCTTTCCGACGATCTTGAACATCAGGTTGTTGAGGCCCTGTTCCATTTGCATCGTACCGACGAACTCGTTCCGCACCGGCTGCGCTGTGTCACTGTACAGGTCCACCTCGGGCCCGACGGGAACTTCGTCGACGAAGAGTTGCACCTTGCCGCCCTGCGGTCCCTTGACCGCGTCGATGCTCACCTTGTACGCCCCCGCCGCCGGAATCTCGCACGTGAAGCTGATGCTGTGGGCCCCGAACGATTCCTGATCTTTGGCCCGCATCGAGAGGTAGCGAACCTCCCTGCCGTCGAAGGTGCCACCCTCCTTCGTCAGCGTGGCGTTGCGCAGCGAGAACGAATAGATCGGGACATTCCACCAGACCGCGAAGACGATCCGCGCGGGGTCCGCCACCCGCCGGTCCTTCGCCGCCGGCAGGGCGAACTCGCACGTGGGCCTCTCCTGCGAATACAGCAGGGTCAGGCCGCAGTAGTCGTTCAGCAGGTCGTTGTTCGTCGGCGCGTGCTCGATGGTCTGGAGCAGGCTCTTGCGGTAGGCGTAGGCGTCGCCGAGGAAGAGCCGATACGCCCCGGTCCGGCCGAGATGCTTCTTGTACGCCAGACAGCCGCTGAGCACGAACGACCGCCGCGTCTCCCACCGGCCCGGCACATCGTACCAGCCGCCGTTGTAGAAATCCTCCGAGCCGGTCCCGTGGATCACGAGCTGCCCGTCGATCGTCGTCTGATCGTCGCCCTCGAAGAAGTACGTATTGCCCGATTCGAGGCCCTGCGACTGCTGCACGACGCCGACGAGGTGCCCGCGACCCTCGGTCTCGATGAACGTGAAGGGCTTGCCCCTGGTCGTCGGGTTCTCGCGGCGCCACAGCGCATAGAACCTGCCCTCGTTCGGTTTCCGCGCGACCGGAACGAACAGCACCTCCGCCTGCACGTTGACGCTGCGGTCCATCTCCGGCTCGGCGTGCAGCTCGATCCGCGCGGATTTGTCAAACGGCATCGGGAAGTAGCAATAGTTCACGCCGTCGGCCGTGCCGAGCAGCAGCGACTTCGTCGCCGGCTCGCCCCAGGCGTAGCCGAAGAAGTCGCCGGCCGGACTGAGAATCGCAGGCTGCACGTCACCGTCCCAATACGCCCGCAGTACGATGTCACGGTTCTTGCCCACGAGCGCCTCGGCGGGCGAGAGGCGAATGCCCACGATCCGTCCCGGCCGATCGGCCTTGAAGATCGTCGTCGCTTCTCCCGCCCGCAGTGTCACCTTCGTCGCCACCGGTTCGATGCCGGCGCCTTCGGGGCAGACGTACGCACTGATGTCCTTGCCCGCTGAGGCGAACAGCGTTTTGGCCTTCTCGATCTGCGCACGCTGGGCGGCGCTCGGTTCGGCGGTAAAGGTCTCGATGCCCATGCCGCCGGGGTACGTCGCGTAGTTGATCTGATAGAACTGCATCCGCTCGGCGCGGATGAAGACCTTGCACGATCTGGCGTAGGGCAGCGGGACATAGCTGTAGAAGCCGCCGGCGCCGAAGCCGACGAGCGGCCGCTCGAACGCCGGATGTGTGCCCATGAACAGCTCGCGGAACTTGACGCGGATCCGCGGCTCGCTCTCGCCGTCAAAGTAGAACTCCATCACGTCATCGGTCGGCGTGGGCGTCCAGATGCGGTAGATCACGCCCGGCCCTTCGAGGTCGGCCAGCACCAGCCCGCCCGGCTCCTTCCGCACGAACGAGAACTGACCGCCGAACCCGTCGTTGTTGCCCCCCGTCCGGTCGTAGCTCGACACCGACGCGACGTGAACCGATTCGCGGAACATCGCCAGCCGGTCCAGCCGATACAGCTCCTCGATCCCCGGAACCCCTTCCCCCCACGCCGCGCACGCTGCCGCCAACACGAACAAGCCAACGATCAGGAAACGATTCAGACGGAACGACAGAGAATCGCTCATTCTCTCAACTCCCTTCTTCGCACGATGTTCGTAGTGACGCCGTCCGGCGTTACGCTCTTGTATGCCCCTTCGGCAAGCTCAGGGCAGGCTCTCACGGGCACACTACAAACGGATTCTACCGCACCCGCCGCCCCCTGGACAGCAAGAATAGGTCCCACACGACCTATCCGTGGCGCATCATGCTCCGTCGGCACAAAGCCCCGGCCGCTCCGCCCTCAAGACGTTGCCCCGCGCGTTCCCTTGGCGCGCCGGACCGGTCGGCGGTACAATACCCCCCATGGCGACAGATGCGACGAAGCTTTCAGGTGAAGTGGAAACGCGGATTCGGGACGCGCTGACCCCCCTGCACCCCGAACAGGTGATCCTCTTCGGCTCCTACGCCTGGGGCCGTCCGACGCAGGACAGCGACATCGACCTGTACGTCGTGACGCAGGATGACTTCGTGCCCGCCACCTGGAGGCAGAAGCGCGACATCGTCCGGGCCGTCTCGAATCGCATCCTGGACCTGAGGACGCGGTACGCCATCGACCTGCTCGTGCACACCAAGCCAATGCACCGGAAATTCGTGGAGATCGACAGCAGCTTCGCCCGCCGGATCATGAACGAAGGGGTCCGACTCCTATGAAGAGAGCGACCGGCCAATGGCTCGAATCGGCCGAGATGGACCTCGGCAGTATCGAGCAGATCATCCGCCGGGAGGATCTGACTCCTGTGGCGGCTTTCCACTGCCAACAGTGCGTGGAGAAGTGTCTCAAGGCCGTGCTCGAAGAACACGCGAAGAAGGTCCCCAAGGAGCATTCCACCTTGAAGCTCTACGGACTGGTCAGGGGCCTGGCTCGAATCGATGCGGACACGGACATCCTGACTGATTTGGACGCACTCTACCTCGAGTCCAGATATCCCGGCCAACTCGGCCTGCTCCCGAACGGCAAGCCGACCCTCGCGGACGCTCAGCAGTTCCACGACTGCGCCCGGAGCGTTTACGAGCAAGTCAAACGCATCCTCGCTCCGAGCCCATAGGCCACCGGGCCGCCGAATTCGCATGGCTCCCAGCCCCCTTCTTGGCACCTGTTTGTAGTGACGCCGTCAGGCGTTACACCCCCTCGAATCGCTTCTGCGCTCCGAGCCAAGTATGCTCTCACGAGCACACTACAAACGGATTCTACCGCACCCGCCGCCCCCTGGACAGCATGAATAGGGCCTTAGGGATCATCGTCGACGCAGCGGCAGGAAGCAGCGCCGAAGTCATTGCGGCACACAGGATCAATCGTCCGATTCTCGCGAGTCCCGGCCCGAGGTCTATTGCTCAGCCAGCAGAGCCTCCAGCGCTGCCTTCAGCGGAACGAGCTTCGTCTCAATCGCGTTCCAGACCGTGACGGGGTTAAGGGCATGGTATCCGTGCACCAGGACGTGCCGAAAACCGATGATGTTGAGATGATCCGGCACACGGGCCGCAATGTCCGGATAGTAGCGGTCCAATTGAAGCAAGGCCTCCCCGATAATCTGAAGCTCCCTCTCCACAGCGGAGCGAAACGCGCGATCCTCCCGGTATTGCGCCATCGTCTTGCCGGCGGTGAAGGCAATCAGAAAGTCACAACTGCTCAGCATGTCGTACAGATACTTGCCCGGATCACGATGCGACATAGAGCGTTCTCCGCGACGCATTGACCTGCCGGATGAAGAACGGGTTCTCAAGGCCCGCGGGTTCCACGAGGTCGACCGGCTTGCGGAAGAGAGTCTCCAGGGACCTCTTCAGTTCGAAGTACGTGTCGAAACGACGAGGTGCCGCCGCTTCATCGAATTCGACCAACAGATCGACGTCGCGGCACGTTTCCAAATCCTGCTCCGCCGCAGACCCGAACACCTCCAGACGACGAACGTGAAATTGGCGGCACATCGCATCGAGAGCTTCTCTGTGGTCTTTCAAGATCGTCATAACCTCACCTGATCCACTGTCCAAGCACCCGGCCCTGCGTTCCGACCTGACTGTGAAGTATCCCACGTCCAGGGCAGAAGTTCAACCCCAATCATCACACGCCGACACTGAGAGGAACGCTCGCCTGCCGCCATCCTCAATGAGGAAGCTCCAATCAGATAGGCCGTTTCTGCAATCCCACCACGGCGGGAAGCCCGCGGCGTCATGCCCCCCGCGCAGAAAGCCTTCCGCATACCTTCGCCTTGGCCATGCAATAAGATTAGTGTGCCATGCACACCCTGCCAACTACTGGCGTTGTCGAAGCCAATCCTCGTAGGACAACCAGATGTCGACAATTGGGGACATGACGATCAGTTTCAACTGAGTTCCGTTACGCTCAACGCGTACCGGAGGAGTCCCACTCCAAGGCTTGGCATTCAAGTTCCAGTGTTCGCGTCCCCACAGTTCGAGACGTTCTGCAATTGCCTTCGCGTTGTCGAAGGTCATCTGCAATTCTTCGAGGCGCACATCACAGGTTTGGTCCTCTGCGCGAAAAACGTGTGCAGACAGCCCGCTGTTGAAGTGCTCGTACAACCATTCAAGCAATCGCTGTTCTTCCGAAGACAATAGGAATCGCTCTGACGTTCGAAATTGCATGTCCATATCCTTTCCGTCTGCCAACCCCCAGCATCACCAGCAATCGATGGTCAGTGAGTTGGCGGTTCTATCCAGGATGCCTCAGATCGTCGCTATGCACGTTATCGGCCGGAACTGGGGCCGAGATGAGGGCGATAACAAGAAAAACTTGGTCCGGGTATTGGCCGGAGTCGCATGGGGGAATCACAGGGACGCCTTGCTTGTCTTGGACGGACTCGGCGTGCGGTGCGCATCCTATCCCGGTACCTGCGAATCGCAGGTAGCAACCTCATCTCGATCCGTTCGATGTATGTACGTCGTTCGCGCGGAAGCGGTCTGGACGGACATCGGGGCAAGACGCTCGTTCGTAGTGATCCCGATGGCCATCGGGATCAGGCGGTATGCTCTTGCGAGCACACTACGAACGGGTTGCGGGGGCGGGGCGGGGGCGGCATAATGGCGGGGCGTCCGGGCGGCGAATTGTAGACGGGCGCGAGGTGCACGAAAAAGAGACCGCGAGCCGGAGAAAGTGAGGAATCCTGCATGGCGATGGCGTCGAATCTGTCAACGTCTGGTCGGACCATCGGCAACCTGTGCTTGTTGATCGTCTTGCTTGCGTCCGCCGGCGCACGGGCGGGGAGCGTCGATCTGCGTCCGGCGTTCGAGACCTGGCAGCTCGAACGGCGGGTGCAGGGCGGGCGGAACACGTGCTCGGTCTTCGCGGTGACCGGGGCACTGGAGTATGCGCTGGCGAGCCGGACGGGCCAGCCGGTGCGGCTGAGCGTCGAGTTCCTCAACTGGGCCTCGAACAAGGCGCTGGGGGAGGCTGACGACGGCAGCTTCTTCTCCGACCTGTGGCGCGGCTTCGAGATCTACGGCGTCTGTCCCGAGCAGGACATGCCATACCGGGACAAGTTCGATCCCAACGTGACACCGAGCGAGCAGGCCAAAGACCACGCGCGGCAGTTGCACGAGTTCGGCTTCCGGCTGCACTGGATCAAGCCGTGGAACCCGAACACAGGGCTCACCGACGAGCATCTGGCGGCAATCAAACGGACGCTCGACCGGCAGTGGCCTGTCTGCGGCGGCCTGCGCTGGCCCAAGAAGCCGGTGCGATGGACGAACGACATCCTCGAGACTCCGCCGCCGGAAGGCGTCTTCGACGGGCACAGCGTACTGTTCGTCGGTTATCGCGACGACCCTGCGCAGCCGGGCGGCGGCCTGCTGATCTTCCGCAACTCCAACAACGAGGGCCGCGACGGCTACATGACCTACGAGTACGCCCGCGCGTACATGAACGACGCGGTGTGGATCGACTACAAGAAGGACGACGAGACGCAATCGGTTTCGCTGCGTGACATCCTCGGCCCGATGAGCGGCGGGCCCAGGGGCCGTAACCGCCGCGTCTCCAGCAACCAGCAGCCCGGCTGGCACGACGAGAACCTCGACATGACCTGGCTGATGCCGGGCGAGTCGGTCAACATGCCGATCCTCGAAGGGCCGGGCGTCATCACGCACATCTGGTTCACCAGTCACGCCGGCTGGGTGGGCGAATTGCACGCGCTGACGCTGCGCATCTACTACGACGGCAGCGACGAGCCGGGAGTCGAAGCGCCGGTGGGCGACTTCTTCGCGGTCGGGCACGGCCGGCCCGCCTCCGTCGAGAGCATCCCCGTCCAGGTCTCGCCCTCAGGGTCGCTGACATGCTACTGGCGGATGCCTTTCCGCAAGAGCGCGCGGATCGTGGTGACCAACGACAACCCCGACCGCTCGACCGGCCTGTACTGGCAGGTGGACTGGACGCAGTTGGACGAGCTGGGCGACGACGTGCCGTACTTCTACGCCCGCTACCGGCAGGAGTATCCGGCGGTCGCCGGCCGCGATTACCTGCTGGCCGACCTGAAAGGCAGCGGCTACTACGTCGGCACCGTGATGAGTGTCACGATGGGCCAGGACGGCTGGTTCGGCGAAGGCGACGACTTCTTCTACATCGACGGCGAACAGGTCCCCAGCCTCCAGGGCACCGGCACCGAGGACTACTTCAACGACGCCTGGGGCTACCGCGTGCGGACGGGCGCCTGGTTCGGGCAGCCCCGCTGGCAGGGCTACGCGGCGGGCGATTGCGGCGTCTGCTACCGCTGGCACCTGCTCGATCCGGTGCACTTTACCGAGTCGCTCCAGGTCACCATCGAACATCGCGGCAACTTCGACGAATCGGAAGACGGCTTCTTCCTCGAACGACCCGACTTCTTCAGCAGCGTGGCGTATTGGTACCAGACGGGCCGGCCGCAGACGACCTTCGGGCCCCTGCCCCCGTGGCACGAGCGGCGCGTCCCCTGGCAGCACCACCATCTCGTCAAAGCGTATCGTCATGCCAAGACCTCGGGTAAGGCGCAGGTCCAGGTGCAGACGCAGGGTTTCTTCGGCGCACGTCCCGTGCTGGCCTGGCCCAACGAAGAGCCTGGCGCCGTGCTGACGCTGCCGTTCGAGCTGGCCGACGATGGACGATACGCGGTGCGCCTCACGGCGGCGAAGGGTCCGGCCAACGGCACGTACGAAGTGATGATCGACGGCAAGCAACTCGCGACGGTCGATCTCCGCGCGCCGGAGGACGACGAGGCGGACGTGGCGCTGGGCACGCACGAACTGAAGAAAGGCGACCACACGATCGCGTTCCGCGCAGCGCAGGACGCGACGCGGGTCGGCTCGTTGGGCGTCGAGGTGCTGCGGCTGCTGAAGCTGCCGCCTGAAGCGAAGCGGATCGAGCGCACGCACCACGAGGCGCACTTCATCCGGCTGGGCATCGGGCGGGCGCTTTACGCGTATCGACTGGCGTTCGACACGCTGCCCGATTCGCTCGAAACCCTCGTCGAGAAGGGCTTCATGCCCGAACGCTATCTTCGCGATGAGAACAACCTGCCGCTGAAGTGGCGCCGGGAGGGCGAGTTCATGGTCGTCGAGAGTCCCGGCAAGGATCGCTGGACCCATCGCTGGCAGGGCCTCGACCCGCGCCGCTGACCGTCGCCAAGTCCTTGCGGTCCTTGGTGTCCCTTATGTCCCTTATTCCAGATCAAGGAGTGAAACGATGAAATCGGCCCGAATCTCACGTCTGTTGTGGTGTGCGGCGGCGGCCCTGGTGGGCAACGTCGCCCTCGCAGAACACCGGTACAACGACTCCTACACGCAGGCCCACCTCGATCGCGTCGCCTTTCCGATGGGCGGCATCGGCGCGGGGATGATCTGCCTGGAAGGGACCGGCATGCTCAGCCACTTCTCGCTTCGCAACCGGCCCGACATCCTCAGCGAGCACAAGGTGTTCTCCGCCATCTGCATCAAAGGCGACGAGAACGTCGCGCGCGTGCTGGAGGGCCCGGTGCCGAAGTGGAAGATCTTCGCGATCCATCCGGGCACGGGCCAGTACGGCGGCCCCGGCAACGGACTCGGAGAGACCACCTACGGACTGCCGCGATTCCGCCAGGCGAGCTTCCTCAGCCGCTTTCCGTTCGGCGTCGTCTCGCTGCAAGACCCCAAGGTGCCGCTAAAGGTCGAGATCATCGGCTGGAGCCCGTTCGCGCCGCCCGACGCCGATGCCTCGTCGCTGCCGATGGTCGGCGTCGAGTACCGCTTCTCCAACACCTCCAAGAAGAGAATCGACGCCGTGTACTCCTTCAACGCGGAAAACTTCATGGCCGTGCGCGGTCACGAGCCGCGCATCGATCGAATCGCAGGCGGATTCGTCCTCGGCCAGCCTCTGGGCGGCACGCTCAAGAAGCACGATGAAGGCTACCTGGCCGCGTTCGTCGACGAGCCCGAAGCGAAGGTCAACGCCGCCTGGTTCCGTGGCGGCTGGTTCGATCCGCTGACCATGGTCTGGAAGGACATCGCGCAAGGCAACTGCTACGACAGGGACTTCCCCACCGAGGGCGGGCCAAGCTCCGGCGCGACGCTGTTCGTGCCGTTCGAGCTGGCGCCGGGCGAGACCCGCACGATCGCGCTGAAGCTGTGCTGGTACGTGCCCCACAGCGACGTGCGCCAGGGCGACGAGACCTCGCCGGAAGCCGACAGGCTGACCTACCAGCCCTGGTACGCCGGCCGCTTCGACAGTATCGACACGGTCGTCGCCCAGTGGCGAGCCAGTTACGACCGGCTCCGTGCCGAGAGCAAGAAGTTCAGCCAGTGCTTCTATGACACCACCTTGCCCGCCGAGGTGGTCGCGGCGGTCGCCGCCAACCTGACGATCCTCAAGAGCCCGACCGTCCTGCGGCAGACGGATGGCCGCTTCTGGGCGTTCGAAGGATGTCACGACGGCGCCGGCTGCTGCCACGGCTCGTGCACCCACGTCTGGAACTACGCCCAGGCGATGCCCAATCTGTTCCCGTCGCTGGAGCGGACGCTGCGCGAGACCGAGTTCGGCGTCTGCCAGGACGAGAAGGGTCACCAGAACTTCCGCTGCCCCCTGCCGATCCGCGAGCCGAAGCACGAGTTCCACGCCGCCAGCGACGGCCAGCTCGGCGGCGTGATCAAGGTCTACCGCGACTGGCGCATCAGCGGCGACGCCGCGTGGATGAAAACGCTGTGGCCCAGGGTTCGTGAGAGCCTGGCCTACTGCATGATGGCCTGGGACCCGAAGCACGAGGGCGTCCTGCGCGAGCCGCACCACAATACCTACGACATCGAGTTCTGGGGCCCTGACCCCATGTGCACCAGCTTCTATCTCGGCGCGCTGAAGGCGGCGGTCGCGATGGGCAAAGAGCTCGGTGAGGATGTCACGCTGTACGAAGATGTGCTCGCCAAGGGCGAGGCGTTCGTCAACGGGCAGCTCTTCAACGGCGAGTACTTCTATCAGAAGATTCAGACCGAGGGCCTTCGCGCCGGCAATCCGCTCGAGGTCCCGAGTTTCAATCGCAGCCACACGCCCGAGGCACTGGAATTGCTCAAGGCCGAGGGCCCGAAGTACCAGTACGGCACGGGGTGCCTGTCGGACGGCGTGTTGGGCTCGTGGCTGGCCGAGATTTCGGGCGTCGGGCCGGTGCTCGACGAGGCGAAGGTCAACAGCCATCTCAAGAGCGTCCACAAGTACAACCTCAAGCGGGACCTGTCCGAGCACGCCAATCCGCAGCGGCCGGGCTACGCCATGGGCGACGACGGCGGCCTGCTGCTGTGCACCTGGCCCAAGGGCGGGATGCTGTCGCTGCCGTTCGTCTACAGCAACGAAGTCTGGACGGGCATCGAATACCAGGTGGCCTCGCACCTGATCCTTCGCGGGATGGTGGATGAGGGTCTGGAGATCGTGCGGGTGGCGCGCGACCGGTACGATGGGCGCAGCCGCAACCCGTTCAACGAGTACGAGTGCGGCCACTGGTACGCCCGCGCCATGTCGAGCTATGCCCTGCTGCAAGCGCTGTCCGGCGCGCGGTACGATGCGGTCGAGCGAACGCTGTACATCGCCCCGCGAATCAAAGGTGACTTCCAGAGCTTCCTGTGCACCGCCACCGGCTACGGCACCGTCGGCGTCAAGGACGGCAAGGCCTTCTGCAAAGTCATCAGCGGCACGATCCCGTTTCAGAGAATCGCGTACACGCCCCGCTGATGCCGCCCCGCCGCAAACGCAAGGGCCTCCGGCGTGGGATTGGGGATTGGCTGCAACGAGGATTTCGGCTTCAGCTTCCGATAATCACTCCCGTTGCGCGGCGATTTCCCAAATCGTACGGGATTCTACTTACGTCACCGGCTGTTCAAGCCGATATACGAACAGGCAACTGCCAACGATGTTCGCAGCGCAGGCCCCTGCGTATCAAGAGGGCAACGCGGCAGCGTATCAGCACGATTATGGGGGTCAGAAACCTGTATGCATTCACCTGCACAACAGAGCCCTTGTGGAAGAACTCTCCGGGTCACCCCCTGGGCGGGGTGTCTGGTCTTGCTGGCACTGGTCGCAGGATGCCCGCAAGCCAGGCATGGCGAGGAACCCGTCTCAACGACCACAGCCCCGACCGAGCCCGGCGAATACAGCTCGGGCGCCTGGACGTATGCCTATTCTGTCACCAATCCCGGCACGCGCAGCGAGGGCTACCACGGCGTTCTCTCGTACAAGCAGATCGAGGTGCCCGCACCGATGCACATCAATGACTTCTATGAGACCCCCTGGGGCCGGCTTTACTGGGTCGGCAAGCCCCTCGTCCCGTTCGGCAACCACGGGTGGATGCCGAAGCCGCTGGCCCGAGAGCCGGTGGGCCAGGCCCTGATCGATCCGGGCATCGTTCACAGCGGACGCTTTCTGGTCCACATCAAGACTGTGGCCCCCGAAGAGCTGGCCACTCCGGATCGGCTGGAGAAGGATCCCAAGATGCTCGAAGCGCTCCAGCCGTTCGGGCTGACCGCGGTTCATGTCCAGAGCGACTGGTTCCCGCTGGGGTCCGATCCGGTCACCCTCCACGACACCAAGCGCTGGGGCACCCTGAAGGTGTGCAGAGCGGATACCAATCAAACCCACGCACCCACGCTGGAATTCGAGTGCACCAGCGAACTGGCGGTGGACACGTCGCCCAAACCCGTCTCGCTAAGTGAGCTGATGGCCCCGCCTGCCTTCTCTCTGCCGGCCGCTCGCGTGTCTCTGTGTCCGGTGGTCGATACGCTCCAGCCGATCCGGTGCACGGTCCGTCCGGTCCTTGGCGATCCCCTGGTCCTTTACCTGGTCTGCCGGATCGAAGACCAGGGGCCAACGCCGCCCTGGAAGTCGCCGGCTATCCGCTACTATCAGACCGACCCATCCACACGGGCGGCGCCCCGTGAAATCGACTGATCACTCGTCTGTCTCCTTTACAAGGTAGCTCGTATGTACGCACAGATTCGCAAACAGGTCCTCCGGGGGCTTGTCGCCGGCATCCTGCTGTCGGGACAAATCAGCTCGGCCGGCACGAATGTATCTCCCGAACAGCTTGAGAAGAACCGCGACGCTGCCACCGAACAGTTCCAGGCCTGGCAGGAGGCCATGTTCCAGCAACGACAGGAGATCGCCCGCAAACAGCTTCGCCTGTTCTATCAGAACATGAAGGTGCCACCCCCCCTGCCGCCGTCGGCTCACGACGGGGCCGCCTTGGGCGATGATGACCCCCCCATGACCCGAATCGATATTCCCTTGCCGCTGCCTACCGGCACCCAGTTGACCATGTGGGTCGGAGAAGCCTCCGCCACGTTCCAGGTGGCGGTCGAAGGCAAAGCCATGTCCTTCGTGGGCGCATCCTACGTCGCCGGGATCACGTACTCGGCCAGCGACAACCAATGGCTGGTGGGCGACGCCGCGGACTTCCGGCTCGGCATGGACACGGGCCCCGCCGAGGTCACCGGCACCTATCAATGCCACGCCTCCCGCTGGACACCGCTGGGCGCACAACAGTCACAATCGAAGCCCGCCGGCCTTGAACTGTCCGCCGATCTCTGGAAGCTCAAAGGCTCGCTGGGCTACAACACGAACAACGAGTTGAGCGTGGGGCTCGGAGCGGACCTGCTGAAGACGCCCAAGGCGCTGGATTGGGTGGCCAAGGCCTCCGTCGGAGTACAAGGCCAGGTTTCCGCCCCCGTCAAGTTCGGAGGTCTGACACAGGACCCACGGTCGCTCAGCGCGGCGCTGAGCAACCAGATTGCCAAGGTGGTCCAGCTCCTGACGGAGCCTGTCCCCTGCCCGCATTGTCAGGCCAAAGGCGAACTCGACTGCGCCACGTGCAACAACACGCGTACCGTGACCTGCACGCAGTGCAAAGGGCAACTGCAGGTCGCGTGCACCCGGTGCGAAGGTGGAGGTGAGCTGTACTGCCCGAGATGCCGGGGCGAGACCACGGTGGCGTGCGGATCATGTGGCGGCTCCGGCCAGTTGCGCTGCTCATCCTGCGGCGGCCGCGGCCACGTGACCGTATACGAATCCGAGACACAGAGTCGCCAGGTGAGGAGGTTGGTCAGCGCCGGATTCGACGAGAACGGCGACCCCTTCGAGGAATGGGGCTACGAAACCGAGTACTACACCGTTCAGGTCCCCACGCAGCAAACCTGCAGCAGTTGCGGCGGGACCGGTCAGGGCGGCACATGCAGTCGCTGTGACGGCAGCGGGAAAGTCCTCTGCGGCAGGTGCGGAGGCACCGGCATCGTCGTCTGTTCCAAATGCGGAGGTTCGGGACAGCTCAAGTGCAGCAAATGCCGCGGCACCGGCAAGATCCCTTGCCCGGATTGTCACGGCAAAGCGATCCGCTGTCCGATGTGCAAAGGCAAACAACAACTGGGAAAGTGAGGACCCCGATGACCCGCTCTTGGATTGCGATACTCGGTCTGCTCGTACTGTGTGGTTGCCAGTCGGAAGGACCCCAGGTCCGGATCAGTCTGGAGCAGGCGCAAACGTTGAACCTGTCTCTGACCGGCGGCGTGGCCGCAGACGCCTCCGGCTCCGTGTACCTGACCACCGCCGACGGTCTGCAGCGATATGACACCACCGGCCACCGTATCGAGAATATGCTGCGGGAGCCCGTCAAGGACATCCGCGGTGTGGCCGTGACATCGCAGGGCGTTCTGCTGGCCCTGCGGCCCCGGACCCTGTGCGCCGTCGCCGGCTATCTGATCGACATCGTCGCTCTGCCCGCGGAGGCAACGGCTTTATCCTGCGATCGCCAGTTCGCCTACCTGCTCACGGACCGATCGAATGGCGCGAGCCTGATTCGCTACGATCTGACCGGCGAGACCAAGGGCCAGATCCAGACGATCCTGACCACGGAGGACCGGCCCCAGGCCATCTGCGCCGTGCGAGGCGGGTGCCTGATCGCCTCCGGCGGAACCCTCGTCAAGGTCACAGACCCTGCCCCGTCCGCCGACCAGAGCCACAGCGAAGTGGCGGCCGCCCTGCTCGTGGCCATGCAGGAGCCGATCACGTCGGTCGTGGCCGATCAGGCCCGTCTGATCGTGTACTTCAGCACCGCCCACGCCACCTACGCCTGGTTCGAGGGCCAGGTCCTTCCGATCTTCCCCGCCGGCAATCGCCTGGCCTGGTCGAAGGACACGTTGACCATCTGCCTGGCCTCGCCATCGAACAGCCAACTGATCCAGATCCCCGCCGTCAGTAAACACGTCGAGTCGCTGGCGAAAGGACTCGCCCCCAGAACACCAAAATGAGATCGACGGCGCCTGCCAGACACCCATAGCACCCGCGCGCCAAGGAAGGCGTCAGGACGCGAACGCGCGAACGACCCGAAGGGCCGCAGGATGGGCTTGGCGCAACGGCGGCGCCTTGCACGTTCGGCCGGGGCGTCGCTGCGCAACCGGTCAAGAGACTTCACAAACGGTGAAGGGACCGCGAACGGCCCCTTCACCGGATGGACTTTCGGCCTGCCGGACTCGCGGACAGGCTCCGTGCACCAAAGAGAGGGTTGCAGGCGTTTGCACACAACCCGCCATGTCAGCCTGACGGACCTCCTCGGCTCTTCGCAAGCGCCTCAGTTGCTCACCGACAGATAGTCGACGTCAAACGCCGTGACCGCACCGGTTCCGGAGGAGCCGACCGCGATGTAACCGTAGCTCTTCTCCGTCCCGGTTCCCGCGGTGACATCGAACGATTGCGCCGCCTCGCCGTTGACCGATATGGTGACGACGTGCGTACCGGCGCCGCCCGCGACGATATCGATCACGATGTTGTTCCACGCGGTTGCATCGGCGATGGCAAGTACGTTCGCTACTCCGGCATCTCCGGTGTCCACATTACCGGACGGCTCCATGCCTACGAGGTTGTTCATAACCAGAGCATCGGTCTCCAGTCCCGCGATCTCGCCGGCTTTCGCCAACGAGAAAGAGATGATCTGACTGCCGTCGGAGATACCGATCATGCCTTTGCCGTTGTCGCGGATATGGTAGCCGATACCCGCCTGGGGCCAAGGCGACGTTCCCGCCCCACCATCCGGATGCAGATCATCCAGTCCGGCGCCGGTTGCCACACGGATGGTGACTTCCAGGTGTGCTCCGTCGAGACTGACACAGATCGGGTGAGTGAGATAGACCTTCCGGTTGCTGGGGTCGGGCATGCCGTAGTCCCTCGGGTCACCTGTGTCTTGAATGCGCAGGAACGTGACATCCTCCTCGACAATGGTCGCGACGCCACCCGGGCCGCCTTCGCCGGGGCCGGTGCCATCCCAGGCATCGGAACTATTGTCATGATCCCACCGGTCGTCCAGGGCACCACCGTCGTACGTATACCTCGGCAGGCACGGCACGCCGATCAGCTCGACTTCGGCGATCTGCATGCTGTTGGCCGAAGCCGGATCGCGCACGGCCGGGAACAGGATCTGATAGTGCTTGTACGCAGTCGTGTTCTCGAACGTGATCGGCGTCGCGTTCCTGGTGAACCGCGGCCAAGCATCAACCTGGTTGAAATCGGCCACTTCGCCGGCGGCGATCAGCTCGTACGGCCCATCGATCGTCCCGTTGGAGCCGTACAGCTCAAACTGGATCGGGTCGCGCTCCACCGCGTCATTGGCCGTCGTCAGCGTCAGCCCCGTGACCACCGTCGGGCCGAGGACCGGCGTGACCTGGAAGCCCGTGGGCTCGGTCTCGCCCTTAAAGTGCAGGTACTTCGTGTTGACGTTGTCGTCGATCGCCAGATCGGGCGTCTCGGCGCCGGGCCAATCGCCGTCGTTCGGCACGCCTTGAACCGCATCGCCGGGCGCGGTGATATCCGACGGGCCTTTCAGCAGGAAGGCGTCGGCGTTGACGCGGATCTCGCCCCTGGTCAGAGCGCGATCATAGATGGCCACGCCGAAGATCTCGCCGTCGAAGTCATCGAAGAACGGCTCGGCAGGGGGCCGATCCTGGGCGCCGTAGCCGATGCCCACCAGGCCCGACAGGGTGATGGCGGCCGCCACGCTGCCCTTGTAGACGCCGTTGACGTACAGGTCCGTCGTGCCCGCTTCGGTGCTGGCAACGAAGACCAGATGGGTGACCACGCCGGGATCGTTGGCAACGCCGAAGTCATAGTCGGCCACGCCGAAGAGCGTCGCGCCGTAGGTCCCGGTGTTGTTCCACTGCTCGTACTTCAGTCCCGATTTGGTGTCGCCGAAGTCCCTGCGGCCGATCAGGCACATGCTGGCCTGCGTCTCGTCCGGATTGCTCTGGACGACGAACTCATAGGTCATCTCGCCGCCGAACTCACCGATGTCATAGACGCCGTCCGCGACGTTGGTCGCGAAGTAGCCCGGCTCGGCTGCCTTGGCGGCATTCTCCCAGGCCGCCATCGCCGCGGCGGCAGGGCCGCCCATGATCGCCACGATCTCGTCGGCCGCCAGGGCCCGGCCAAAGAAGCAGACGTCGTCCAGGGACGCGCCGTTCATCCGCCGGTTCACCCAGTTGGAGTTGCCGTCGCCGCCCAGATACGTGTAGCCGTCCCAGGCAATCGGCGGATGCGCCACCGCATTGACGGCCGAGGCCACGCCGTTGAGGTAGAAGGTCGCCTTGTCCGGCTCGACCGTCACCGCGCAGTGGGCCCACTCATTCAGCGGATGGCGGACCTGGCTGCGGAAGCTCCAGGTGCTGGACGCATCGTTCCAGTGATACGCCAGTTGCTGGTCGGCCAGGATGTTGAAACCGGACGCCGGACCGGGGTTCCGGTGCATGATGATCGACGACCACTCGGGCTGCGCCGTCGGGGCAAACAGCCAGCCGGCCATCGTCGCCGCCTCCAGCGTCAGACCCATCGGCTGGATCTCCACCAGCGTCGGTCCGATCAGTGTCACGGCGCTGCCATGAATGCCCTCCGCCCAGACCGGATCGCCATTCACAAAAACGCCATCGTTGCCGTTGGCGGACGAATCGGCGACCACCGCACCTTCGCCCTCATCACAGGCCCACCAGCCGATCAGAGCGTCGTCCTCCAGGAAATTCCATGCACCGAGCGCGCTGCCCTGCACCAGGGCCAGTACCACCAGACTGACAAAGCAAGCACTTCGTCTCCACATAACACACCTCCGTCGCATAGGAATGCTACCAAGGCGATCCGACCACACGTCGGAACACGCATCCCACCCCATAGACTCTGTCGTTTCGATCATGGCCGCCCCTTCAATGGACAGACTTCGAGCTGGAACGCTGATAAGTCGGCTGCTACCTCCGGCGTATCACCTCCTTTCCCTCGGCGGGGTGCCTCAGACATGCTGCGTGAGGTCCGCGACGGGTGTATCCGTGGTGCAAAGCCGTCGGGACCACATGCTCCACCCTGCCGTACCGTCGGACATTACCTCGCTGCAAGGGGGATAGAGTGAAATCAAGACGTGGAAAGGCCTCTCCCGGACCCATGCCGCACGATCCACATGGGGGGAAGCCTGCCCAACCTGCCTTCTTCCCACCTCACAGAGCGCACAAACCTGGAAACCGCATCTATTATAGGATCATGCTCCCCCCAAAGCAAGCCCTATGTTCACCCGTCCCCGGCCGATTGCAAGATTCCCGCCCCCGCCCCGGGCCCCTGCCTGACCCCCCGCCCGACCCCCTCGGCCGGAACCGACGTGGGTGTCCGAACGTCCCGGGGTAAGAATACCTCGCGCCAGCCGCATTCCCACTTGACAAGAAGCCGGCGAATGCGTATGGTCATTAGCACATTGGAGCGTGTCGTCGGGAGGAGGTCATATGGTGGACAAGCCGTACCGAACGGTTGTGGCCGGTGCGCGACCGGACCCAACGGGCCGGGGGTTCCTCGATTCACTGCCCGCTGTCTTGACGGCTGGGGTCGCGAACGATACCCTCTGCCTTTCGAAAGGAGTCCGTCGATCATGGCCGTGCTGAATTTCAAAGGCAAGTCCTTCGTCCAGAACCACCACCTGTTGGTCAAGTACCACCAGTTGGTCCCGCGTCCGGACCAGTCCCTGACGGACAAGGTCAGCCTGCACGACAACCTGATCATCCACGGCGACAATCTCAAAGCCCTCAAGGCCCTGCTGCC
>DAOTJE010000027.1:0-63463 GCA_035448545.1 Sedimentisphaerales bacterium
CAGCCCCCTTTCCTGGCCTCCGCAGGAACCTACCTACAAACACGCAGTGCACCCGTCCCCTGTCGAGACGGAATAATTGCTTGCCGCAGATTACGAAAAGGATCATCATACGGTTCTGGTCGAACGCGTGAGCCCCGACGTCATATAGAATGGAGAACTCACCATGAAACTGGACTGTCAGACCTCGAAGTCAGCGCAGCGGAAATCCTCCCGTCGGGAGGTCTTGACGTGGAGCGGGAAGGCGGTCGCGGCATCCACGTTGGGAAGCTTGGCTCTTCCTGCGATGTATGCGGCGGAGAACAATACGATTCGACTGGCGCTGATCGGTTGCGGCGGGCGCGGCTGTGGGGCGGCGGCCAATGCCTTCGACTCTCCCAATGGCCCGGTCGAGCTGGTCGCGATGGCGGATTTTTTTGAGAACCGGCTGGCTGGCGCCCACAAGGTCCTGAGCCACCAGTACGGCGCGCGGGTCAATGTGCCGCTGGAGAGGCGCTTTGTCGGGTTCGACGCCTGGCGCAAGGCCATCGACTCCCTTCGCCCCGGCGATGTGGCGATGCTCACCGGGTACGCCGGCTTTCGGCCGCAGCAACTCGAGTATGCGGTCGAGAAGGGGATCCACGTGTTCATGGAGAAATCCTTCGCGACCGACCCGCCCGCCGTGCGGCGCGTGATCCAGGCGGGCCAGGCCGCCGAGAAGAAGAACCTCAAGATCGCCGCCGGATTGCAGTGCCGCCATTCGCGCAATCGCCAGGAGCTGATCAAACGCATTCGCGACGGGCAACTGGGCGAGATCCAGCTTATTCGCGCCTACCGGATGCAGCCGTGCCCTCCCCTGGGTCCCCGACCGGCGGACGTGAAGGATCTGCATTGGCAAGTCCGCAACTTCACCCATTTCCTCTGGGTCTCGGGTGGGCTGTTTGCCGAGATGAACATCCATCAGATTGACGAGATCTGCTGGCTCAAGGACGCCTGGCCGGTTTCCGCGCACGGCATCAGCGGACGGGCCGCCGACAGCGTCGATCGCGGTCAGAACCTGGACTCCTTCACCATCGAGTGGACGTTCCCCGATGGGACCAAGGCGTACGATGTGGTCCGCTGGCTGGCGGACTGCCATACCGAATTCGCCACCTACCTCCATGGGACCCGGTGTGCCGCGCAGTTCTCGGGCAACGTCCATGAAGGTACCGTGCACACCTACAAGGACCAGCGATGCAGCGACGACAATATCGCGTGGCGCGCTCCGAGGGAGACCGTCACCCCGTGGCAGGCGGAATGGGATGTGCTGCTGGACGCCATCCGTCAGGATCGTCCGCACAACGAAGCCAAGCGGGCCGCTCTGTCGAATCTCGCGGACATCATGGGCCGGGCAGCGGCTCACTCCGGCAAGGTCGTCACCTGGGATCAGGCCATGGCCTCCAGTTTCCGATTCTGCCCGAACATCGATCAGCTGACCGACGACAGCACTCCTCCGATCCAGACAGATGATCGGGGGTACTATCCGGTGCCCGTGCCTGGTAAGTGGACGGAGATTTGATTTCGCACCATCGAGCGCGGTAGGATGGGTTTGGGCCCATGCCGTATCTGTATGCCGATCCCACGTTTGAAGCCATAAGATGAGAAGGAGAATGCCACGTGATTACCGAGATTCCTGCGCAGAAACTCAACACCGAACAGTTCATCGCGGCCAAGGTTGCGGAGATCCGAGAGGCTGTCGGCAGTGGCACGGCGATCAATGCGCTGTCGGGGGGTGTCGATTCGTCTACGGTCACCATGCTTGGACACAGGGCCCTGGGCGCCCGTCTGCGGACTGTTTTCGTCGAGAATGGTCTGATGCGACAGGGCGAGCCTGAGCAGGTCGTCCAATTCTTCCGCGATCTGGGCGTGCCGGTGGAAGTGGTCGATGCGCGAGAGGAGTTCTTCGCGGCGCTCCAGGGGATCACGGACCCGGAGGAGAAGCGCGAGGCGATCACCCAGACGTTCTATCGCCACGTCTTCGGGCGTCTGGTCAAGGCCAGCGGCGCCAAGTGCCTGTTGCAGGGTACGATCCTGACGGACGTTGACGAAACGGTGGCGGGGATCAAGCGGCAGCACAACGTCTTCGAACAGCTCGGGATCGATCCGCAGGAGGCCTTCGGCTATCGCATCGTCGAGCCGCTGATCCAGTTGCGCAAGGACGGTGTCCGCAAGGTCGGCAAGGCGCTGGGGCTTCCCATCGCGCTGTTCGATCGCATCCCGTTTCCGGGGCCGGCGCTGGCGGCCCGTGTGATCGGCGAGGCGACGCCGCAGCGCATCGCGATGGTGCGTGGAGCGACCGCCGTGGTGGAACGACTGCTCAAGGATACCGGTGCGTTCCAGTACATGGCAATTCTGCATGAGGATCGCGTGACGGGAATGCGCGACGGGAAACGCGACTTTGGCCACCAGATCGAGGTGCGCTGTTGGGACAGCGTCGACGCCCGCACCGCCACCCCGACGCGACTGTCGTTCGATATCCTTCAGAATCTCGCTGACCAGATCCTCCGCGACGTCCCGGGCGTGGTCAGCGTGACCTACAACATCGCCTCGAAGCCTCCCTCTACGATCGAGGCCGTCTAATGGCGGGTGGTAGCCTCAGGCGCAGCTTGGGGCTGGCTTGCTCATGGAAACCATCCCCAAACGCCAAGGCGTTTGAGGCTGCCACCCGCGGCCCGTGTCGGGGCCCGGCGCCAGGCAATGTCACCCGACGGTAAGCAACACATGAGTGTTCTGGTTCAAAGGAGCGTCAAGCGGACTCTGTTCGGCATGGCTTTTCCTATGCTGGCCGGCACGTTCGCCATGAACGCGTACAACCTTACGGACACCTGGTTTGTCTCGCGGCTGGGGACACTGCCGCTGGCGGCTATGGGATTTACGTTTCCGGTTGTCATGCTCTTGAGCTGCGTGGCCGGGGGTCTCGGCGTAGGGACCACGACCTTGATGTCGCATGCGGTCGGCCGGCACAACTGGTCTGACGCGGCGAGAATTACCACGCACGGTCTGATGTTGACGCTCGGCGTTGCCGCCGGAATGGCCGTCATCGGCTATCTGAGCATGAATCCTGTATTCAGGGCTTTGGGAGCGGACTCTGTGGCTCTGCCTCTGGTACGCCAGTACATGGGCATCTGGTACCTGGGAGCCCCGCTCATGGCCTTGCCCATGCTCGGCAACGGGCTGTTGATCTCGGCGGGCGATTCCGTTGCGGCCGGGCGTTTCATGATGGCCGGACCGATTCTGAACGTCGTCCTGGACCCGATCATGATGTTCGGATACCTCGGTTTCCCCGCCATGGGCATCCGCGGCGCGGCGCTGGCGACCGTGATCGCACAGGGCGTGTCCACCCTGTGGCTGTTCCGCCTGCTCTACGCAAAACACCGCCTGCTGTTGCTGCAAAGCTGGGGTCTGGCGGCGTACTGCACGTCCTTTGGGAGCATTCTGCGTCTGGGCGTCCCGAGCATTCTGAGCATGATCCTCATGCCGGTTTCCGCGACGGTGGTCACTCGGATACTCAGCGGTTTCGGCAATGCCGCCGTAGCGGCCATCGGCGCCGCCCAGCGGATCGAGATGTTTGCGTTCGTCATCCCTATGGCGCTCGGTATGTCCCTCGCTCCGTTCGTCAGCCAGAACCTCGGCGCCGAGAGGCCGGACCGCATCCGCCGGGCTCTTTCGTTGTCTGCGCGGTTTGCCATGATGTACGGCGGCGGTGTGGCGCTGGTGTTCTTCGTGGGCGCGCCGTGGCTGGCCTCGATCTTCAGTCGGGATGCCGAGGTGGTGGTTACCTTGGTTGCATACGTCCGCATCGTGTCGTTTGGTTACGGCATGATGGAGATCCACCGGTATTCCGGCATCATTCTTACGGGACTGCACAAGCCCCTTTCCTCGGCCCTGCTCAACGGCATCCGTGTGCTGGTCCTGCTGATTCCCCTGTCCTGGCTCGGCGCCCGTCTGGCAGGCGTGCACGGCGTTTTCGTCGGGCGTTTGCTCACGGATCTCCTGGCGGGTTTCCTCGGTTTCTTCTGGGTTCGCCGCGCTTGTCACAATGTCTCCGCGTCGTGATGGCGTCGAGTCTCCTGCGTGCTGCGGAGCTCGGTGTTGCGCAGGCCAGTGTCACCGGACGCCGTCTCACCATTACAAACTGAAGATATTGCCGCGGGCGCAAGACCGATAACGACAATCAGGCCCGATTATCAGTATTGCTACGTTCACTGGGCTGTGGCGGGCCTGAGGATTCTGCTCTTCGTCGATCATGTCACGTGCCGTATGGTTGAGGAATTGCCTTTCTCTCTTTTTTCAAGAATTCGCCGAGTGGCTGCCGAGAAAGGCATATACCGTGGGTGCGGGATTCACTTCCCGTAGATTGTGACATCAACAAGCAAGAGCACATTGGGTTTGTAGTGGAGCACAAAGAATGATCAAGCAGCGAGTCGTGTTGGCGGTGGCAAGCCTGGTGCTGGGAAGCGTGATGAGCGCGGGCGCAGCAATTACGGTCTGGACGGGAAACGGGGCGGGCGAAGATCAATGGAGCAACCCGGATTACTGGAGCGCGGGAGTGCCCGGTGCCGCCGACACGGCGCAGTTCGGGTCTCTGGCATACCTGATACATCTCGACGGGGATACGGAGATTGCCGGACTGGAACTGACCGAAGATGCATCGGGCAGTCGATGGCTGATTCTTGGCCAACACACCCTGGCGACAAGTTCGATCGTGAACGATTCGGCGGAAGGGACATTGCTGGACCTGGGGACGGACCTGACCGCTCCGATCGGCGGGCTGTCCGTGCTGGCCAATTCGGGTCCGATCGTGCTGGCTGGCGGCGGGCCCGACTACATCGAGACCATTACCCTGAACGGTGACGTGGAGATCGGGGGTGACAGCGATACGTACATCTACGGCCCGATCACCGGCGCCGGCGGCCTGACCAAGAATGGCTCCGGCACGCTGACGGTTTTCGTATCGGAATTCACGAACGATTTCACAGGCGACGTCACTCTCAACGAGGGTCTGCTGGTCCTCGACGGCTACGATGCCGACCCGGGGGAGGACCCGACGGGCAACGCCCTCGGCGAGGGCGACATCCATCTGCACGGCGGTACGCTGGCGATGACGGGGCAGCTCGACGAGGACTATGAGATGCTTAACCCCACCCAGACCGTATACGTCGGCGGTCCCGATGGGAATCCCGTGACGTTCGACGCGGCACACGTCGCCTCCCAGATTTCCCTGGGCGGCGGCGTCTCCATGAACCAGTATGCGGCGGGGCTCAGTGACCAAAGCGAGGGAGGGGACGCGCCGATCATGAACAGCCTGGTCCTGGGCTACGACGACGGCGGCGACGTTGTGGCGGCGAACCTGGTTCTCGGCAATCCCGCCGACGGCGACGACCTGATGTTCGAATTCGAACTGATGGATGAGGACGATCCCGAGTCCTCCACGATCACGCTGCTCGGCGCCGGCGTGCAGCACAGCCTGACCGCATATGCGGAGACAGACATCGAACACAAGATCACCGGCGACGGCGGTCTCCGCATCGCCCCCGGAAGCAGCTTTGTGGCCCTGTACAACACGGAGAACGATTTTGCCGGCGGCCTGGAAATGGCCGGCGGAATCCTCGTGGTCAACGACTCCAACCAGACGGGGACCAGCACGCTGGGCACCGGAACGTTTGCCATCACCGGTGACGCTTCCGATCCCTCCCGGGTCGTCATAGCCGGAATGCCTTTGGAGATATACTACGACGAGGGCGACGGGGAATGGAAGACGGAAGACGACGATCCCTGGGACGGCAGTATCGGAACCATCGAGATCGGCAACGACGTCGAAATGCAGGGAAAATTCGCCGTAGGCGGCTTCACGGAAGTGGAGACGGACGACTGGTTCGACGACGACAATGAGATCCCGGTGGCATTGATCGGTTCGAACATCGAGATGTCCGGTCCGGTGACGCTTGTGGGCAACACGGAACTTGCAGTGCTCACAGTGGCGGGCGAGGTGAATGCCGACGTTCCAGCCGAGGCCGTTGATGCGCTGGGCGTACCGGACAACTACTTCACGTTGGAGATCTCCGGCGCTATCGGTGAGTCCGGCGGAGCCCGGACCCTGACCAAGACCGGTGAGGGAACGCTGATCCTCAGCGGCGTCAATACGTTCACCGGCGGGTTGAACGTCAATGACGGCCTCGTCGTGCTGGATGCGCCGGACTCGATCGCAGCAGCTCCTCTGACGATCGGCGAGGACGGCGTCGTCGAGTTCGGCACCGACCAGACTCTCAAGGCGCTGAATGGGTCCGGACGTCTGGATGCCCAGGCCAACAATCTGACCCTCGGCGCCGGCACGAGTGCGTTCAACGGGACCCTCGAGAACCTGCTCGATGTGACGATCGCCGGCGGCACACACGCGATCGATTCGGATATGTCGCTGCAATCCCTCGCGGTGGACGCCGGAACGCTGGTGCTCAACGGCGATATCGGCTCCGACCAGGCCATTACAATCGCCAACGGTGCGACCGCCACCTTCAACGGGGCCGTGGAATTCTACTCTGACGATGCGATCGAGAACTCCGGCACGCTGACCGGCGGCACTGATTCGCTCGGCGCGGTGGATATCGAGTTGAAGGATGGCTCGGCACTGAAGGCGGCCGCCAGCGGTCTGGTTGCCTCGGCTGTCTCGGTCGATGCGGATGCCACCGTGATCCTCAACAGCACCGACGGCGTGCTGACACTTGCTGATCCGACGTTCAACGGCGATGCCACCATCAACCAGACGGGTGCGAACGCCGCGTCGATCAGCGATCTCGACAACCAGGCCGACAACACGATTACGCTCAACGACGGGACGCTGTACCTGACCGGTGATGAGATCTGGGCCAGCGGTGGGGCCGGCGGCGGCGTCATCGCCAACGCCGGAACGACGCTGATCGTCGATGCGCCCACGCACTATATGGACGACATCACCGGCGCGGGGACGATCGTCAAAACAACGAACGCGTACGCCTCGGAAGAGGACTACTATGAGGATCTGGGTACGGTCGACGGGGACAGTCTGACGCTGGCGGACGCGACGATTGCCACTTCTCAGGGTGGGACTCTTGAGATCGCGAAGGACGTTCAGCTCGAAGAAGACGCGACCGTGCAGGTGGTCGGGGAATCGACCGTGGTGGTACCGGCCACCCAAACGCTGACGGCTGCGGACAATGCCACTCTCGAGGTCGGTCAGAACGCTCAGATGCAGATTGACGGGGCCCTCGATGTCGGCGCTGGGCAGACGTTGAACGTCGCCGGCGGTGGTACGGTGGCGATCAATTCGAACAATGCGGACCTGGATGAAACGGCCACGCTGGCGGTTGCCGAATCGACGCTGACACTGGGCAGCGCCAACGCCACGGGCGGCGCACAGGTCGTGCTGACCGATGCGACGGTCGAGGCGGCCGTCGAGGAGGTGGAGATTGCGACGGTAGCCCTCAGTGGGACCGTGGCCGTGACGGGCAACACGATTGCCGTGCAGACGCTCGACCCGCAGGGTGCCGCCACCCTGAACGTGGCCGCGTCCTCGCAGGTGGAGGTCGACGGTGAGTTGGGTGTGGACGCCGGCGAGACGTTGAACGTGACCGGCGGTGGTACGGTGGCGATCAATTCGAGCAATGCGGACCTGGATGAGACCGCGACGCTGGCGGTTGCCGAATCGACGCTGACGTTGGGCAACGCCACGGCGACCGGCAACGCACAGGTCACCCTGGCCAACGCGACCGTACAGGCGGCCGCCGAGGAGGTGGTGATTCGACAGGCGAATGTCAGCGGGAACGTGCAGTTCGCCGGCAACGCCGTCACCGTCGGGACGCTGGATACCTCGGCCGGAACCGCCACTCTGACAACCAGCGATGCGGGCGTGCAAGTGGCGACTCTGAGCGGCACCAACAATGTGACGGTCGCGCAGGGCAGCATCACTCTGACGGGCGACAGCGAAGCGTACGAACAGACGATCGAAGTGTCTGACGAGGCAGAGGTCGAGATCGAGGAAGATGCCGTGCTGGGTGGCTCTGTGACCTTGGCGGGCACCGGCACGATCAACGGCACCGTGCTGGGCGCTGTGACCGTCGATGATGCCGACGCCTTCCTCGGTGGCAGCGGTGATTTCCAGGGCGGTCTGACGATTACCAACGGTGTTCTCGCTCCCGGCCAATCGCCCGGTGAGATTACCGTGTCCGGCGGCGATTTCGTGCTCGGCGCCGGCGCGACGCTGAGCATCGAAGTGGATGAAGAAGGCAATCACGACAGCATCCACATCACCGACGACAGCAACGCCAATTTCGTCACCGGTGCCAAGGTGGTCGCCGTGGCCATCGGCAATGCCGCCGACGGCACGTACGACATCGTTACCCTCGATGGCGCCGGCCACATTCAGGTCGACGGTGTCAACCAGGCGGCCGACGCCGACCTCGCCGATTTCATTGAGAACACGGAACTGGCGACGATCACGGCCCTCGGGGTTGACGGCACGGGCAAGATCGTCGAGATGAGCGTCGACTTCACGTCCAACGTGGATTATCTCCTCGGCGCCTCGCGCACGGTCCGGAGCTTCGGCGCCATGCTCGACAGCGACGCCTTTGCCGCAAGTGCCGACGAGGCCCTGCTGGATATCATCAGCGAAGCGCAGTCTTCCGACGATGTCGCCGGCGCGTATGCCCAGATGACCAACCAGCTTCCGAGTTCCGCATCGACCTTAGCCTCCAGTGTGGCCTCCAGCGTGACTCACAGCTTGAGCCGGCGCATGCAGGACGCTCGGGCGGCCACCCGCGACGGCCTCAACGGACAGATGACCGGGCCCCTGCTGGCATCGCTGTCGCCGACGGTGGCCCGGGAGTCCTCTGACGGGGGCTGGCAGGGCTTTGTCCAGGGATATGGAAGATGGGGCGACCGGGACGATGACGGAGGCGTCGTCGGGTACGAGTACGACACCTATGGCACTCTGCTCGGCGCCGAACGGTTTATCGGAGAGAGCGTGCTGGTGGGCGGCTCGATCGGCTACGGTCGGACAGACGCCGATAGCGCCGACAACCTGTCCGCGATGGACCTGGATTCGCTGTCAACCTCGCTGTATGGCACCTGGTTCAACCATGACTACTACCTTGGTCTGACTGTTGGCTACGGCTATCACGAGGTGGACGAGGTTCGTGATCTGGATTTTGCCGCCCTCCAGGCCAAGGGCAATTTCAAGGCGCATACCTTCTCGATCTCGCCCGAGGTCGGTAAGCTGCTGCGCTACAAATCCTTGGATGTCGAGCCGTATGCCGGTCTGAACTACACGCACTTCCGTCACGAGTCGTACACGGAGACCGGGGCCGGTGCGGCCAATCTGTCCGTTGGCAGCGATACAGACGACAATCTGGCCTTTGAGTTGGGAACGCGACTGCGCAAGACATGGGTGCTCGGCAACGGCAGCTGTCTGACGCCCCAGTTGAGACTCGCCTGGCGGCACAACTTCGGCGATGAGGCCAGCGAAACCGCACAACTGGCGGGCGCCGAGACCTCGTTCCGGACCACGGAGATAGCGGTCGTCGACGACCTCCTCAGTGTCGGGGCCGGTTTGAACTGGCGGATCGACAAATCCAAGATGCTCTCGGCGGAGTACGACGGTGAATTCGGTTCGGGATTCGACGCCCATACACTCCAGGCGTGTGTGAGAATCCAGTTCTGACCCGACTTCGCATGGGTGGCAGCCTCCAGGCACAGCGCAACGAAACCTTGGGGACGGTTCATGGCAACGAGCCGTTCCCAGGTTTCCCTTGAGGCTGCCACCCGCCGTTCGCACTGTGCCCGAAGGCATACGGGCCGGAAGAGATAACATCTGCCGACGCCGGTACGAACGGCCGGCCTGCAATTCATGACGAGCCGCCGGACGTTCTCGGTAGCACGGGAATCCGGCAGTCCGGGGATTATGTGGCCGTCGGGAGGATCCAGGAGTACGATTTCCACGTCGGGAGTGCCGAAGTCAAAGACCGTTGGCTCGGAAACTTCAAGCTGGCGGCGGTTGTCTTTCGGATCCGGCAGTGAGGAGAACGCATTCATGGAACCTCCACGTGCGATTCTTTGGAAGAGTCACGTTCTCGTTGCGAGCATGTTCTGGTTGCTGGCGGCTCCGGCAATCGGCACCGAGCAGGTCCCGGAACTGCAAGTGACATCGGATGACGTGTTCATTTCCCGATCCTGCCGCGTCGTGATTCCGCCCGAAACCGTGATTGAGGACAAGAATGACAATGGCGTGATTCACGTCGTTGCCTCTTCCGTCGAAATCGAATTCGCGGAGGGGTCCGTTCTGCGTGGTTCGGTGCGAGACCTCAGGCCGGATGAATACGCCGGCTATGGCATTCGCATCGAGGGGCAGACCCGTGTCGTCATACGCGATGCGAAAGTCAGCGGTTTCCGGGCGGCGCTCTGGGCCACCGGCGCTGACGGACTGACACTGGAAGGGATCGATGCCTCCGACAATTGGCGTGCGTATCTCAGGTCGACACCGCTCGCCGAGGACGCCAGCGACTGGCTCTATCCGCACGAAAACGACAGCAACGAATGGCTGAGCCGCTACGGCGCCGCGATCTATCTGGAGGATGCGAACCACATCACGGTTCACCGCTGTACGGTCCGGCAGGGACAGAACGCACTTTGTCTGGACCGGGTGGACGACTCAGAAGTCTGCGACAACGATTTCTCCTTCAACTCCGGCTGGGGAATCGCGATGTGGCGATGCCGCCGCAACACGATCAGCCGCAACGCCTGCGACTTCTGCGTCCGCGGATACAGCCACGGGGTATACAATCGCGGCCAGGATTCGGCCGGCATACTCCTGTTCGAGCAGAACAACGAAAACGTCATCGCCGAGAACTCCGCCACCCACTGCGGCGACGGTTTTTTTGGTTTTGCGGGCCGCGAAGCGCTGGGCCAGACCGGGACCCATCCGGCAGACTGGCACAAACGGCGGGGCAACAACGCGAACCTGCTTATCGGGAACGATTTCTCTTACGCTCCCGCACACGGAATCGAGATGACCTTCTCCTTCGGCAATGTCTTCTACGGCAACCGCCTCGTCGAGAACGCCATCTGTGGAATCTGGGGTGGCTATTCGCAGGATACTCTGATCGCAAGGAATGAGATCAGGGGCAACGGCCAGATGGCATATGGCCTGGAGCGGGGCGGCGTGAACGTCGAACACGGCAGGGCGAATCGGATCGTCGAGAACACCTTCGCCGCCAACCAGTGCGGCGTGCACCTGTGGTGGGCGGACCCCGGCGACTTGGCGAACGCGCCGTGGGCCAGGGCCAACGGCACGGAATCCGGCGACAACCGGATCGCTCGGAACACGTTCACGGGCGATGAGCTGGCATACCACTTCCGTGGACCGAGCGAAGTGACGCTCGGCCAGAATATCCTCACGGATGTCAAAGAGACGATGCGAAAGGATGATGTGGTGATCATACACGACGTCGTTTATTCGGACATTCCACCGGTGACGGAACCGGCGTACTCCGTGCGGGGCACGACACGCCCCGTCGGCGCTCGCCGGCATCTGCGTGGCCGGCACAACATCATCATGACACCGTGGGGACCGTGGGACCACGAATCGCCGCTGATTCGCCTGGTTCAGGACAGCGGCGACTCCGTCCGGTACAGCCTGCACAAGGTGCCGCGTAGTGCGCAGATCACGGTGGAGGGTGGCGACGTGCAGGGAGAGCTCTCTTGGCCGCAAGATCCGGAGCAGCCCGGCACATACACCGTTTCGGCAACCCGACCCGGCGTCTATCCCTATCGGGTCCAGGTGAGAGCAGGCGACTTTGCAGAGCAGCTTCATGGTACGCTTGTCTCGACCGAGTGGAACGTGACGTTCTTCAAATGGGCGGAAGAGACAGACCCGCGCAAGGATATCGCATCCTGGCGGAAGCTCGCCCATGCGGAGAGTTCGGTTTCAGCGAAGGTCAAGCGTCTTGCGTTCGACTATGCATGGGGCGGGCCTCGTGAACAAGGTCTATCGGAGGCTGTCTCGGCGGCCCCGCTGGGCGGCGATCATTTCGGCATGATCGCCACCACGCGTATGCCGCTGGCGGACGGCGTGTGGGAGTTCGCGACGCTCAGCGACGATGGGGTGCGCGTCACCGTCGATGGCCGCACGATCATCGACAACTGGACGTGGCACGGACCGACGCGCGACAGCGGCCTGCTGCATCTGAACGGAGATAAGACCGTCGAGATTGTGGTGGAGCATTTCGAGATCGATGGCTACGCTGCGCTCGAGCTGAGCATCTCCGGCCGTTTGCAGTGATCCCGAGGGGCGTATGCCCTGACGGGCACACTGTGAACGGGATGCTAACGGAGCCAGGGAATGTCGACGTCGTAGAGCGGTCGAAACTCCCGATGCCACTTGAGGCTCCAGAGGTCCGTCAGGATTATCTTTCGCGTCGAGCCGTCCATCAGGGTCATGTTGATGCCCCGTTCGTGGCGGTTGATCGTGACGCGAGCCATATCCCAGTTCCAGTCGCCCGGCTCGATGGGGTTCTTCTGCTCCCACCAGTCCTCGGAAGGAGCGGGATCGCCGCTGTTGGGCCAGGACCGGTCGATCAGGCTGATCGGGTTCGTGCCGAACCAGGTGCAGTCGCTGACCATCGGGATGTCCGCGGCGTACTTGCCCTGCAATGTCTTCCATTGGCACTGAGGCCGGCCTCGCCATCCTTCCGTCGACGGCGGATCGACCGAATTGATCCAGAGATTGATGCCATAGCTGCCGTAGTTCTTGTCCGCGTCGGGGCCGAACTGGTGCGCCTCCATGATCGGCCCTGGGCCCCAGCGCGCGAAGGTGGTGCCGATTCCGCCGACGGGACCGTTGAGCTTGGTGGCCGACGGGCAGAGCCGAAACTCATCGACGTCGCCGTAGAGCCGGCTGAGGTAGGGCATCCAGCCGCCCTGGGGGACGCCGGTCTGCCAGACGTTGTGCTCTGTCCAGAACTTGTCATCGTTGTCGGTCGTGTACATGAAAAAGATCGTTCCCCACTGGCGCAGATGGGCTTTGCAGACGGCCGATCGCGCCAGCTTCCTGGCTTTGCTCAGAGCCGGCATGAGGATGCCCATCAGCAGAGCGATGACGGCGATGACAACCAGCAATTCGATGAGTGTGAAGGCCGTCCGCTGCGCCGCTTCCGAACGTGATCTGCCGGTATCGAGCATAGCTGCCACCTCGCTACTCAAAAACAAGCGTGCCGAAACTGTTGAAGTCGTGAAAACTGGGACCGACCCGCGCCCAGTCCCAGCTTGTGGTCTTGCCGTCGTCGTAGTCCATGCGATAGAAATTGGCTCGCCATCGCATCCCCGGCCGGGGCGGAACGTTTTGCAGCGGCTGGAGCAGTTCGTAGGGCACGAACACCTCGGCCTTCCACCCGGTCACACGGGCGCCCGACTGTTTGGGGCCACCCACGACGGTCGTCGCCTTCCGCGTCCTGCGTCCATCCTCGTAGTGCCAGGGCCGCCAGCCGAGGAACTGCCCGTCGAAATTGGGAATGAGGATCGGCAGCTCGACACCGAGCGGAGAGATCTCGTACTCGAAGTAGACCGGATACTGCGGGTCGGGCCAGAGGAAGAACTCCAATACGTCTTCTTTCCACAGGTCGAGGAAATCCTCGTTCATCGTCGCGGTGATCGTGCGGTCCTCGGCTTCCATGAGCACGTAGAGTCCGGTTGACGAGTAGAGCATCTTGACGCGCGTGTCGTAGGGATGACCGCCGGCAGTACGCCTCTGGAGCGGTTCCCAGACGGCTTTTTCCCAGGCGGGCGCGTCGCCGCTGCCGGTGACGGTGAAATCCTCTGTCTGCGGCACGTGCAGCACTTTGGCCTCCGTCTGCGGTGCGCCGTTCGAAAGGCCGAAGAGGAGCCGCTCGGCGTTCTTCCGGTAGAGCTTCTGCAACACCTCATCCGGCAGGAACACGCCGTAGATCATCCAGAAGCCCTGCCGATGGTGCCCGCCGGCACAGTCGAAGTACTCATCGTCGGTCTCCAGGAACCGGTAGTACATCCGATACGCCTCGCGGTCGGGCGTCGTGTCGGTGCCGAACATGACGCGATCCTGATACTTCAGGAGGAACCTGCGCGCCGTGTAAGGCTGCCGGCCCAGCTCCGAGATCCGCGCGTCGATGTCGATGTACATGTTCGGGTAGCGGTCCAGCCACGCTCCGACGGTTGCGACGTCCTCCGGATTGTTGCCGAAATGGGCGCAAATGAATGTTGTGTTCGGGTGTCTGGCAATGGCCCGGTTGCGCTGGGCCAGCAGTTCGTCGCGGGAGGGGAACTGTTCGCCGTGGAACAACCAGTTCGGATGGGCGTTCAGCTCGTGCCATCGCTCGTTGAAACGGTCCAAGGGTGTGAAGAAGGCCGCGGGGTCGGACGTGTGGATCATCACCGGGCGTCGATGCTTGGCGCACATCTCCCAGACCGGGTCCAATTTCGGATCGTCGACGGGCATGAGCCTGCCGTCTTTGTAGCGGTAGGACAGCCCGAGAGACTTGTGGATCTTCAGTCCCTTGGCACCGGCCTGGAAGCTCTCTTCGAGGCGCCGGGCCTCGCGCCGGCCCCAGTCCTCGTCGTCGATGCCGCGAAAGTCCAGCAGGGCGAACGTCAGAAACCGGCCGGGATGTGCGTTGTCCAGGGCGGCCAGCGTCTCAGCCAGTCGCGGGCCCCACTGGCCGTCGAGATTGACCACCGTGCGAACTCCGGCGGCATCCATCTCCTCCAGATACTGCCCGACGCGATCGGGCGTCAGACGCTCTGCCCCTGTGCCGAGGTGGTTGTGTACGTCGATGACGGGGTACGCCGGCTTTTCGACCACGCTCTGCCTCGTCTTCAGCATCGAGCGCGGCTCCCAGTCGGCCAGTCGAAGCTCGCGGATGTCGTCGGATGGCTGCGCGCACGCCCACGATCCCAGACCGCCCACCAGAACCCAAGCCAATCCCATCATCACACGAGTCTTCATGATGACTTCTCCCTTTCGTGTTCTCTTGTCAAGAGCGACGGTCAAGCTGCTTCCTATTCTACCGGATGAACCAAGCGGCAACCACGAGGAAAGGTGCGACCGTCCGCCCCGGGCCCGTGTCGGCCGTGGAGAACGCCTCCGGGAATGCAAGCAGGTGCCCGCATGGCGGGACAGGTTTGGCCACGCGGCCGGCCCCTGCCCTCCGGTCTGGCCGGCGGGTATTGACACGTGTCAAGGTTCTGTTGGCCGATTTCTTGGGGAATTCTCTAACATCTTGTGTGACCGGGAGATAGGCGTATAGGAAAACTCGCAAAAAAAAGTTGACACGTGTAAACCTCATCTGCTATGATGCCGATAATGGCACTGTCCGATCGATACGGCGCGCGTTACGGCCGCTGGCGGACCGAGTCGCGCGGTCCAGTGTCTTGCCCTTATGCGGGTGGGGCCTTGGGGCAAGCCGGAGCGAAAGTCGCGGCGCGGAGAACACGAAGATGGCGTTCAGAAGCAATAGAGGCGGGGCCTGCGGATGCCGCGTGCGGTCTGGCTGCGAGCCGGCCGCCCTGAAAGGATGGGGACAGTCGTGCCAGCTTCTCGTCATACCTCCTGGATCGGCTCCCTCGCCGAACGTCAGACACCTCGTCAATGCCGGTTGCCATCGTGCAACCCGCGCCGGCCGACCACGCGAGAATAAACCTGAGTCGGCGATCCGATTGCGGCAATCGGCCTCGCCATGGCGCACGCAAGTCCGTGGGCCGGGAACCAAAGGCATAAGGAGAAGAAGATGGCGTCCTGACTCGATAGCTGTTTTGTGTGAACCGGTCACCTGATCTCTGTCACGCCCTCTTGGGAGGGATTGGAAGGAGGTATCGGAATGATCAGACATCTGGCGTTTTTCGTCGCGGGAGTGGTCACGTTCGCATTCGCTTCTCAGGGACTGGCAGCCCAGTTGGCTCATCGGTGGAGTTTCAACGGAAACCTGAAGGATTCGGTCGCAGGCAAGGACGCGGTGATTGTGGATGTAGGACCCAACAATGCCGTTCTGTCGGATACCGAGGTCACCATGACCGGAGGGGCCAAGGGCAGCTCGGACTACGTGGATCTGCCCGACCACGTCCTGAGCGATCTGGGCCCCGATGTCACGTTCGAAGTGTGGGCGACGCACCTGTCCGTCCAGAACTGGTCACGCATCTTTGCGTTTGGTACCAGCACGGCCGAGCACATGTGCATGAGCTGGAGCCAGGGCACCAACATCAATACGGACCACGTGGAGTTCTTCGATCCCGATCCCTACACCAATTCCAGGCTGGACAACACCAACGCCCCCTACGAGTTGGGAGTGAAGTATCATATCGTCTGCGTATTCGAGCCGGGGCGTATGACGTGGTACACGGCGCGGGCCGACAGCGCGGATCTCGGATCGGCCAAAGGGTCGTTCGCGATCAGCGACGTGTCGGGTCTGAATGATACCAACTGCTGGCTGGGGCGTTCCCACTATGACGACGGCACGGCCAACGCGAGCTACGACGAATGCCGCCTGTGGAAGGGTGCTCTTTCGGAAGCCGAACGGGAGAAGCTTCACGATCAGGGCCCGGACGGGCTGCGGATCGGTGCGGCGGCAGACCCCTCTCCGTCCGACAAAGCGACGGATGTCCCACGGGATGTGGACCTCGGTTGGGGGGCCGGCAAGTATGCGGCGGCGCACGACCTTTACCTCGGCACCGTCCGGGACGACGTCAATGACGCCAGCCGAAGCGATCCGCGGGGTGTGCTGGTCAGCCAGGGACAGACGGCGACCACCTTTGATCCGAGCTATCTTGCGTACGGTCAAACCTACTTCTGGCGGGTCGACGAAGTCAACGCGCCGCCGGACAACACGATCTTCAAGGGAGAGGTGTGGAGCTTCACGGTTGAACCGTACGCGTATCCCATCACGCATATCATCGCCACGAGCAACGCTGCCTCGGAACCCGAATCGGGCCCCGAGAAGACCGTGGACGGGTCCGGCCTGAACGCCGCCGATCTGCATTCTACCGTGGCGAGTGACATGTGGGCGGGCACCACAGGCGGTGCCGAGCCGGTGTGGATTCAGTATGAGTTCGACAAGGTCTATGCGCTCTACGAACTGAAGGTATGGAACTACAACCTCGCCTTCGAACTGATGTTCGGATTCGGGTTCAAGGATGTCACCATTGAGTACTCGGCGGACGGAACGGAATGGACGAGCTTGGGCGACTTCCAGTTTGCCCGCGGCACGGCCAAAGCGAACTACGCAGCGAATACGGTTGTCGGCCTCGGTGGCGTGGCGGCCCGGTT
The DNA here is from genome assembly GCA_035448545.1 of Sedimentisphaerales bacterium. GTDB lineage: Bacteria > Planctomycetota > Phycisphaerae > Sedimentisphaerales > Anaerobacaceae > Anaerobaca. The sequence continues at coordinate 17,330 of DAOTJE010000027.1, forward strand.
CGTTCGCCTGACGGCCAAGAGCGGCTACGGCATGATGGGCACGTACGGGCTCAGCGAGGTCCGCTTCTCCTATGTACCCATCCAGCCGAGAGAGCCTCAGCCGGAAGATGGTGCGATTGACGTGAGCGTGGATGCAATCCTGGACTGGCGCGCGGGTCGGCAGGCCGCTTCGCATGAAGTGTATCTCAGCTCCGATGAGGCGGCGGTGACGGATGGGACGGCCCTGGTGGACAGCGTTACGCAGAGCTACTACGATCCGGGGACTCTGGACCTCGGTACGGAATACTACTGGAAGATCGTCGAGGTCAACGAGACCGAGACCGTTCGCTCCTGGGCCGGCGACGTCTGGAGCTTCTCCACCCAGCCTTTCATCGTGGTGGACGATTTCGAGAGCTATACCGACGATCTCGACGCACACGCGACGATCTTCGATACCTGGCTCGATGGCTGGACGAACGGAAGTGGCTCCACCGTCGGCTACTTCGAAGCTCCGTTCGCCGAACAGACGGTCATCCACGGCGGAACGCAGTCCATGCCGTTCTATTACGCGAACACGGGCGGCGTGACCTACTCCGAGGCGGAACGGACCCTCGATCCGGCCCAGGACTGGACGCGAGCCGGCGCCCAAACGCTGGTGCTGTATTTCAGCGGCGATTTTGACAACGCCGCCGCGCAGTTGTACGTCAAGGTCAACGGCGTCAGAGTGGATTACAGTGGCAGTGCCGCGTCACTCCGGGCGCCCGGATGGAGGCAATGGAACATCGACCTGGCGTCCCTGGGGAATGCCGCCAAGAGCGTCAAGACCTTGGCGATCGGTGTCTCGGGCGCGGGTTCGGGCCTGCTGTTTGTCGATGATGTCCGTCTTTATCGGGTTGCACCGGCCACGCCGGAACCTGCGGTCGATCCCGGCAGTGCGGATCTGGTTGCCCACTACACCTTCGAGAATAACCTCAGAGATGTCACTGGCAACGGATACGATGGCACCTCACCGTGGCTGCTGCTCTACGGCAAGGGGCCAGGTGACTACGGGCAGGCCGTCACCTTCAGCGGCCAGGGCGACTACATCGAATTGCCCATTGGCTCGTTGCTGCCGACGCTGACAGATTGCACGATTGCGACGCTGGTGAACTTCTCGAACAATGGAAACGCCTGGCAGCGCATCTTCGATTTCGGCAGCGGCAGTTCCGGCAGCTACATGCTGCTGTGTCCGTCTTCGAATACGAGTGGGCCGATCTGGTTTGCCATTACGACCTCCGGCGGGGCCGGGGAATCCGTGATCACCGGTCCGTCGCCTCTGCCGACGGGCTGGCACCACGTGGCGGTGGTGATCGCCAGCGCCAGCATGACCGTGCAGATCTACATAGACGGCGAAATGGTGGCAGAGGGTCCGACGGCCACTCTGCCGGCCGATTTGGGGGTCACCACACAGAACTGGCTGGGTCGTTCCCAATACGAGGTGGATGAGTACTTTGGCGGCGCGCTCGATGACTTTCGCATCTATAAGCGTGCCTTGTCCGCTGCGGAGGTCCGTTACCTGGCCGGCGACCGATAGCCGGACGGATTCCGAGACTCAGGCCGGTTGCCACCGTCAAAAGGGGGCACGTGCCGCCGCATCGATGTCCGGGGGGGCGGCACGCGGCCCCGACCGCGGCAGCTTTGCCCTGGGGGCTGCGGCTGAGGTCCGTATCAGGAGAGATTATGGAAGGACCATCATCATGAAGAGAAAGGCGTTCACGCTCATTGAATTGCTGGTTGTCATCGCCATCATCGCGATTCTGATGAGTATTCTCATGCCCGCCCTGAGTCGGGTTCGAGAGCAGGCGAGGATGCAGTCCTGCGCTTCGCGCATTCGGCAGCACGTATTGGCCTTCACCATGTACGCGGACGGCAACGATTCGAAACTGCCGTTGCCCCTGACGGCGGGGAACTGGCTATGGGATGTGGGCTGCAACACCGTCAATTACATGCTCAAGACCGGCCTGACGCGGGAACTGTTCTACTGCCCGTCCAACGCGATTCAGCAGAAGCACAACGATCACTTCTGGACCTACGGTGTCAGCGGCAAGTGGGACGGAAAGCAGTTCGTCGGCACGGGCCAGGCCGACTTCATCGTTTCGGGATATTGTTACGTCCTGGAAGTTGCCACCGAGCCCAAGCGTCCTCGCATCAAGATGTATCCCAACGACGGCGACATCGGCCAGAACAAGATCTGGTGCAAGACCAGCGTGGAGAAGAACCCGGGTGTCAGAGAACTGGTCCTCGACGCCACGCTCGGCCAGGAAGACCGGGCCGCCAAGCATGGCTACAACTTCGGCATGATTACGGTAGGCGGATCGTGGAGCCAGGGGGGCTTTGTCGATCGAACCAGTCATCTGAAGACCGACCAGGAGCCCCGGGGCGGAAACATCGGGTTTCTGGACGGCCACGTTGACTGGCGTCCCTGGAGTGAGATGAGAAATCGGTACGGCAGTCCGACGTTCTGGTGGTGAGAAGAAGGAGATTTCTCCCGGCGTCCGCCGCGTCCGGAAGAAACGCATCTGGACGTACGACCGGTGCGTGCGTATAAAGGCGTCTCGTACGGGTCCGGAAGACGTTCGACCGTGTCGGGCCCGACTTCAGAAGGGGACGCGGGGAATCCAGGACATGGGTCGCAAGTGGAAAAAAAAGAGTACGCATACGGTGGTGACGATGGGGGAGGTGGCGCGCAGGGCCGGGTATTCTCGTTACACCGTGTCGAAGGTTCTCAACGGCGATCGGACGGTCGGAGACGAAACACGAGAGCGTGTGCTGCGCGTGTGCAGAGACCTGAACTACGCTCCGAACCCCCATGCGGTAAGCCTGGTGCGCAGGCACTCGAACACCATCGGCATGGTCGTGACCTACATTACGGACCCGTTCTATGGCGAGATCATTCGCGCGGCGGAACACGAAGCCGTGTCCCGTGGGTTCCAGTTGCTGGTCCAATGCTCCTACGGTGACGCAGAAAAGGAGAGGCAGATCCTCGCCACGCTGCGGATCTTACGCGTGTGCGGCGTGGTGATCGCGCCGGTGGTGCCGAAGGCCAATCGCGGACTTCTCCGCGAACTGGAGATGTCCCTGCCGGTTGTGTATGTCGATCGCTATCTCCGGCGGCAGAGCAGCTTCGTAATGAACGACAATATCGCCAGCTCGAGGATGCTCGTGGAACGTCTCATCGCGCGCGGCGTGGCGCCGGCCTACCTGGGCAGCTCTCACGGTCTGCAGAATGTGGCGGCTTGTCAGCGCGAACAGGGCTACCTGGAGACCATGAAACGGTTCCGCGAGAAGCCCGTGCTGGTGCCGCTGACCATCGGCATGGGGGGGGAGGACACGGCTCAGTTCGGGTACGACAACATGGCGGCCTGGCTCAAGCAGGGGGCCAGGCCGTCGGGGTTGTTCTGTGCTACCGACAGTCTGGCGCTGGGCGCGATGAAGGCTTTGTATGAGAGGGGCCTGGAGCCGGGCAGGGATGTGCTGGTGGCCGGGCATGACGATCTGGGTTTTAGTGCTTACACGCGACCCTCGATCACCACGGCCCGGCAACCCAAAGAACAAATCGGCCGCGCAGCGGTGCAGATCGTGGCCGACAAGATCAGTGGGCAGACCGAACTGGACAAGCATGTTCAGCGGACGTTTCCCTCTGAGCTTATTATTCGTGAGTCGGCCTGAGGGGGTTTTCAAATACGCTAATCTGCGGTTCCTGACTGCCGGCTGAGACTATGTCGGATCTGGATCGAAGACAGCCGGAATAACACGACGCGGATGACGCACTGCTGGAAAGGCGATGGAATGAGAATGCTTCTGTACCTGGTGGGTGTCTTGATCGTGGCTCTGCTCCAGGAGGTTACGGTTCGTGCGGAAGATGTTCATGTTCTGGAGGCCGTGCCCATTCGGAACGTTCACGTGACCGACGCCTTCTGGGCTCCCAGGCTGAAGCTCTGGAGCACAAAAACAGTCGATGATGTCTTCGACAAGTTTGAGAACGATGGGGCGTTTCGGAATTTCGACCGGGTGGCGGGCCTCGCAGAGGGGGGGCACGACGGGCCGCCCTGGTATGATGGACTGGTCTACGAGACGATCCGGGGCGCATCCGACTTCCTGATCTCGAATCCGGACAAGGATCTGGAAGCGAGGTTGGACGGATACATCCGGCGCATTGCCGCCGCGGCTGCCAGGGACCCGAACGGATACATCATGACGTTCACGCAGCTCGACCGACCTGCCCAGCGCTGGGGACTGAACGGCGGCGACATCGTCTGGCAGCATGAAACGTACGATGCCGGGGCGCTGATGGAAGCGGCGGTGCACCACTTCCGAGCAACGGGAAAGACTGCACTACTGGATGTCGCCGTCAAGTTCGCCAACCACATGTGTGACGTGCTGGGACCGGCGCCGAAGAAACGCGTGATTCCGGGTCATTCTCTGGCCGAAGAGGCGTTCGTGGAGCTCTACGAGCTGTTTCGCGAGAGGCCGTCTCTGAAAGCCAGACTGACCGTTCCCGTCGAGGAAGACCGCTATCTGTCCCTGGCCAGGTACTGGATTGAGGATCGCGGCCGGGAACGCCCGCAGGGCACTGGTCCCTTGGGGGCGTATTCGCAGGATCACCTGCCCGTTCTGGAACAGACGGCCATCGAGGGACATGCTGTCCGGGCCACTTTGTTCTGGACCGGGGTCTGTGCCGTGGCTCGCCATGCCCGCCAGCAGGACTTCGCCACAGCCGCCGCCCGGGTATGGGACAACATGGTCGGCAAACGACTGCACATCACCGGAGGGGTGGGTACGCATCGGGAACAGGAGCGATTCGGCGCAGACTACGATCTGCCCAACGATGCCTACCTGGAAACCTGCGCGGCGGTGGGAGCCGGGTTCTTTCATCGGAACATGAATCTCCTTCTCGGACACGCCAAGTATGTCGATGAGCTGGAGCGGGCCCTGTACAACAATGTGCTCAACGGCGTATCGCTGGCGGGGGACCGCTACTACTATGAGAATCCGCTGGCGCGTGCCGCTCGGCCCCGTTGGGAGTGGCATGGGTGTCCATGTTGTCCGCCCATGTTTCTGAAGATGATGTCGGCGGTCCCAGGGTACATCTACGCCCGTGACAGCGAGGGTGTGTATGTAAACCTGTTCATCGGCAGCACTATGGAACTGGAATGGCGCGGGACGAGGATCGGTCTGACCCAGACGACCGGTTACCCCTGGGAAGGACGGGTGTCCATCGCTGTCGATCCGGCTGTACCTGCCGCGTTCACGGTGTACGTTCGCATTCCGGGGTGGGCCCAAGGGCAGGAGAATCCATTCGGACTGTACCGTTCCGATCTCTCGCCGGCACCGGTAGAGGTGAAGGTCAACGGAGAATCCGTGCACGATCCACACATGGTTCGTGGCTATGCGGCGATCCAGCGCCTCTGGAAGAAAGGCGACACGATCACTCTGGACCTGCCCGTGCAGGTACGGCGTGTCTACGCCCATCCGGACGTCGAGGTTGATCGAGGACGCGTTGCTCTGGCGTCCGGTCCTCTGGTGTACTGCCTCGAGGAGATCGACAACCCGGCGCAGTTGTCGTACTATCTCAGGCCCGATGCCACACTGTCCCTCGCCTGGCGTCCCGATCTTCTGGGAGGCGTGAACGTCATCCAGGGCGAGGCCTTCTCGCGGCAGGACAGAAACGCCGCAAGGAGGATTCCGCTTGTGGCTGTCCCCTTCTACGGTCAGGACAACCGCGATTCGGAATCACGGATCGACGTGTGGATTGCGGAGAGCGCAGAGCTGGCGGCCGCCGTGGGGATGACGTCAGGTTTCACAGCGCGCTGCTCGCATTGTTTCGACCGTGATACCGTCCATGCGCTGAACGACGGTGTGGAGCCGTCCAGTTCAAACGATCACTCGATTCCTCGCCACACGTGGTGGGACCACAAGGGAGGCACCGAGTGGGTCCAGTACGATTTCGACCAACCCCGCCGCGTCTCCTCGGTGGCGGTGTACTGGTGGGACGATCGTCCTGCCGGAGGCCGTTGTGCGGTGCCCCAATCCTGGCGTCTGCTCTACAGCCACAACAGCCGCTGGGAGCCTGTCGCCGGCGATGTCCGCTATGGCACGGAGAAGGACCGATACAACGAAACACGTTTCGATGCGGTGGAGACAACCTCGTTGCGCATCGAGGCGGAACTCCAGCCGGGCTGGTCCGGCGGGATTCTGGAGTGGAAAGTGGAATAGCCCGAACCGGTTCCGAACGCGTCGCAGAAACAGGCAGGATCGGCGCAAAAAAAGGGGCGTTTGCGCGCCGGGGTTGACACGTGTCAAGGCTTATGGTATCCTGATGGGGTTGGCGTTGGATTCCGGGCAGGCCGGAACCAAAGGTGGAAGATGAGGTGCAGCATGAAGGGACGAGGCGTCATCGGGCTGGGGATGTGTCTGGGGCTGGTCTTGGCGTTGTTCGGGTGCGGCAAGGACGAAGGAGCTGGAGACCGGAAGACGGTCACGCTGGCTTTCGTGGCGGGCGCCTCCACCGATTTCTGGACCTTTGCCCGACGGGGCTGCGAGCAGGCGGACAGAGAGCTCGACGACGTGAGCATCGACTTCCGTTTCACCACAGATGGCACCGCTGTGGAACAGAGGCGAGTCCTGGAGGACCTCCAGACACGCGGAATCGCGGGTCTTGCCATCACTCCTCTGGATCCGGCCAATCAGGGCCCGCTGATCGATCAGTTGGCCGGGCAGATTCCGGTGGTGATCACCGACAGCGACATCCCTGCCAGTCGGCGGCAATGCTACGTGGGGACCAACAACGTCGATGCCGGACGAGAAGCCGGACGGTTGCTCAAAGAGCTGCTTCCGAACGGTGGCAAGGTCATGCTCTTCGTGGGCAAGACGGATGCGCAAAACGCCAAAGAGCGCATCGAAGGACTTACCACGGAGATTCAGGGCACGGGCATCGAGGTGGTGGACATCCGGACGGATGACATCGACCGTGTGCGGGCCAAGGCGAACGTCAGCGACACTCTGGTCAAGTATCCGCAGGTCAGGTGCTTCGTCGCGCTCTGGAGCTACAACGGGCCGGCCATTCTCAGCGCACTGAAGGACGCCGGAAAGCTGGGCGAGGTTAAAGTCGTGGCCTTCGACGAAGAGGATGATACGCTGCAGGGGGTCAAAGATGGATACATCTACGCCACCGTGGTGCAGCAGCCTTTCGAGTTCGGCTACCGGTCCATGCACCTGCTGGCGGAGATCATCAAGGGCGACACATCCTCCATCCCGGCCGACAGGCAGATCATCATTCCCACGCGGATCATCAAGCAAGACAATGCAGCCCAGTTCATGGAGAAAATTCAAGCGATGCGGCGGGGCGAATTGACTCAGCGATGACATCGAACGGCGATCCCATTCTGGTGATGTCCGGCATTGACAAGCGGTTCTCCGGTGTCCAGGCCCTCAAGTCCGTGGACCTGAGGGTCCATCGGGGCGAAGTGCTCGCTCTGATCGGCGAAAACGGCGCCGGAAAGTCCACTCTGATGAACATCCTCGGAGGGGTCATACCGCCCGACGCCGGTCGAATCGAGATTGACGGCCAAGAGGTCACCATCGGTGACGTGCGCCACGCCATGGCATTGGGTATCGCTTTCATCCACCAGGAGTTGCACAGCCTGGACAACCTCGACGTGGCGGGCAACATCTTCCTGGGCCGCGAGCCACGCTATGGCGGCCCGCTGCAACTGATCGACAGACGTCGGTTGCATGCGGCGACCCTGCCGTACCTGGGACGTCTCGGACTGGAGATTGGGCCCGAGACGCCGGTGGCATCGTTGTCTCTGGCGCAGCGGCAACAAGTGGAGATCGCTCGGGCTTTGGCGATGAGGGCCCGTATCATCATCATGGATGAGCCAACTTCCAGCTTGACACCGACCGAGACGCACCGGCTCCTGGACGTGATCAACGATCTCCAGGCGACGGGGGTCAGCATCATCTACATTTCCCACCGATTGTCGGAAGTCGAAATCGTCGCGCACCGCGTGGAGGTGCTGCGTGACGGTCAGAACGCCGGGACACTCGTTGGCGAGGAAATCCGGCATGAGGCCATGATCCGGCTCATGGTGGGCCGCGATCTCCGCATCCCGCCGCAAGCCAAGACACCGGCGCAGGATGAGTTCTTGCAGGTCACAGACCTCCGCACCAAGGCTTACCCTGACGCCGCCGTGTCGTTTTCGGCGTCGCGCGGCCAGATTCTCGGTCTTGCCGGCCTGGTCGGTGCCGGCCGCTCCGAGGTGGCACGCGCGATTTGTGGGATGGACCCAACCGGCGGGGGAGACGTCCGTCTGGCCGGCCGGCCGATCACCGTCAGGCACACGCGGGATGCCATCGACCATGGCATCTACCTTGTGCCGGAGGATCGGCGCAAGTCGGGCCTGATCGGTTCGATGAGCATACGGGAGAACGTTACCCTCGCGGATCTGCGACGCTACGCTCGCTTCGGCTGGACCTGTCGCGCGGCCGAAAGGCAGGCGGCCACACAGCAATGCCAGGCCATGAACGTCGTGACGCCGTCGGTCGAGACCCGCGTCAGCAACCTCAGCGGCGGCAATCAACAGAAGGTCGTCCTGGGCAAATGGTTGTCCATGCGGCCCAAGGTCATGTTTCTCGACGAGCCGACGCGCGGGATCGACGTCGCCGCCAAGGCCGAAATCTACCGACTGATGCGCCGACTGGCCGATCGAGGCGTAGCCGTCATCATGGTCAGCTCGGACATGGAGGAACTGCTGGCGGTCAGCGATCGCATCATCGTGATGCACGAGGGACGCATCACCGGCTCGCTCGAGCGCCGGGAATTCTCCGAGGAGGCCATCATGCGTCTGGCGGTAGGGTTTGCTCCCGTGGAGACCGCGGAGGCGAAACCATGAAGAAGGACGTCGGCATCCTGCTGATCTTCGTGGTTCTGTGTACGATCCTGGCCCTGCTGAACCCGCGTTTTCTCAGCCCGACCAATCTTCAGAACACCGCGCGTCTGGTGGGGATGTTCGGCATCTTCAGTATCGGCGTCGGTTTCGTGATCATTACCGGCGGCATTGATCTGTCCAGTGGTTCGCTGTTCTCGCTGCTGGGTGTGCTCCTGGCGATCGGACTGGTGGACCGCCGGCTTCCCTGGCCGCTGGTGGTGGTCGGAGTGTTGGTGCTGGGTGGGCTACTGGGATTGTTCCATGGCCTGGTCATTACGCGACTCGGCATCCAGCCATTCATCGTCACCTTGTGTGGACTGCTGTGGTACCGAGGCATGGCCAACTTCCTGGCGGATGATTCCACCAAGGGGTTTGGCAGTGCCGAGGGCTTCGAGACGCTCGCGCATCTGGCTACGGGCAATGTGCTGGGACTTCCCATACCGTTTGCTCTGCTGGTTGTCATCGGCATCGTCGCATGGATTGTGCTGCACCGTTCGGTCTACGGCCGCTACCTCTTTGCGGTCGGGCAGAATGAGGAGGCAGCGCGGTTCTCCGGCGTCAACACCAGGCGGATCATTACTTCGGCTTACGTCATCTCGGGCAGCCTCGGCGCTGTTTCGGCGGTGTTCTTCGCTTTCTACGCCAATGCCGTGCAGCCCTCGTCTCACGGGAGTTTCTACGAGCTGTTCGGCATTGCCGCCGCAGTCCTGGGCGGTTGTTCCCTCCGGGGCGGAGAAGGCTCGGTGATCGGAATCCTGATCGGCGCGGCGCTGTTGCAGGTCTTGAAAAACCTCGTGAATCTCCTGGGGATCCGCAGCTCGCTGGATTTCGCAGTGATGGGCACCGTGATTTTCATCGGTGTCGTCACGGACGAAATGCTGAAGCGCCGCAGGAATAAACGGGGACTGTCGCGGCGGCCTGCCCGGCAGGCCCAGTCGTCCGGCCCCAGGAACCTTGGCTCGATGGAGCCGTCTTGAGGCAGAGCCGTCATGGTGACAGGTACGATATTCGACATTCGAGAGTTTGCCGTACACGATGGTCCGGGGATACGCACCACGGTGTTTCTCAAAGGCTGTCCGTTGCGGTGCGCCTGGTGTCACAATCCCGAGGGATTTGTGCGTGAGCATCAGACCATGTCCACGGCGGCCGGACAGCGCGTCGTCGGCATGGACATCAGCGCCGAAGCCTTGGCCCGCCTTCTCAATCGGCAGGCCGAGATCCTCTCGGCCAGTGAAGGCGGCGTGACCTTCTCTGGCGGAGAACCATTGATGCAGGCCCGCTTCGTGGCCGAGGTGATCGATCGGCTGGATGGGATTGCCGTGTTACTGGATACTTCGGGTTACGCTGAGGAGGCCGATTTCTGTCTCGTTGTGGGACGTTGCGATATGGTGTACTTCGATCTCAAGCTGATCGATCCAACAACCCACCAACGCTTCACGGGGCAGGACAACGGTCCGATCCTGAGGAACCTCTATCGTCTGGCGGAGTTGGGCACACCCTACGTTGTTCGGGTGCCATTGGTTCCCGGCGTCACCGATACCGATCAGAATCTGGCTGCTATCGCCGCGGCGATCCGGGACCTTCCCGGCCTGGTGGAGGTGCATCTGCTGGCCTACAACCGGGCCGCCGGGGGGAAGTACCAGGGTCTCGGCATCCCGTTCCAACCGACGTGGGACGAAACGCAGGCCGTTAATGCAAACGTCACCCATTTCACGGATGCCGGCTTAAACGCAACCGTGCTTGGGTTGACCGCGGCGGAAGAAAGGCAGTGACATGAATTGCCGTCTGGAAGCAATGCAGCAATCGATACGCAACGGCGATCACCGGAGTCTGCGTCGCCAGACCCGGGTTGAGATCGTCCCGGAGTGCGAGCGCGAGGGTCTTTCGTGGGTCCGACGCAGCGCCCGGCTGACGCGGCGCATGTGTGAGGCGGAGCAGGTTGTGATCCAGCCGGACGAGCGCATCGTGTTCACACGCACCATCCAGCACGTGCCTGCGCTGTATGGTCCTTCTGACTGGAATCGCCTCACGGCCGGCCGAAAGCTGCATGAGCTGGGGCCGATCAGCAACATCTGCGCCGACTGGGAGATGGTCCTGAGCCAAGGGCTGTTGGGCCGCCGGACCGTGGCCCAGGCCACGCGAAAGAAGTGCGCCGCCGATCCGGACGCCGTGGAATTTCTCGACGGCGCCATAGAGACGATCGATGCCGTGCTCGCTTTGACCGATCGCTATGCCCAGGGCGCACGGGAGAAGGGTCGGCCCGACGTGGCGGAGGTGCTGGAGCAGGTGCCCGCGCGAAGACCGCGCTCATTCCAGGAAGCCCTTCAATTCCTGCGGATCTGTCACGCGGTGCTTTGGATGAGCGGTCACTATCACTGTGGTCTGGGGCGGTTCGACCAATACATGTGGCCCTACCTCAAGGTCGATCTGGATAGCGGGCGCCTGGACGAGCGAGAGGCCGAGGACCTGCTGGCCGAATTCTTCATCTCCCTCAACAAGGACAGCGACCTCTATCCGGGCGTGCAGCAGGGAGACAACGGTCAGAGCCTCATGCTCGGCGGCGTTCGTCGCGACGGTTCGTGCGGCGTCAATCCGCTGACCTACATGGCGCTGCGCGTCGCCCTCGACGTCAGCATGATCGATCCCAAGATCAACCTCCGTGTGACGCCGGAGACGGACATGGAACTGTTGGAACTGGCCGCCCAACTGACCCGACGCGGCCTGGGCTTCCCGCAGTACTCCAACGACACCGTGGTCATTCCCGGTCTGGTCCGGCACGGATACGATCTCGAAGACGCCCGGGACTACACCGTGGCCGCCTGCTGGGAGTACATCATTCCTGGCAAAGGCATGGACGTCGTCAACATCGGGGCGGTGTCACTGCCGGCGGCGGTTCATCAGGGGATCGTCAAGGGCCTGCGCAATGGGGAGAGCTTTGAACGCATACTGGCCTATACGGCTGCGGACATCGATGCGCAGGTCAATTCGCTGGCCGATGCGTATCGCCGTCTTCTCTTGCCGCCTGCGCCGTATTACTCCGTACTGATGGAGGGGTGCCTGGAGCGCGGACGCGATCTGTCCCACGGGCTCAAGTACAACAATTTCGGGGTTCATGGTGCCGCCTCTGCCAGCGCCGCCGACGCTCTGGCGGCGGTGCAGAAGCTGGTCTTTGAACGGAAAACGGTCCGCGGTTCCGAGCTGCTTGACGCGCTCGAGTGCGACTACCGGGGCTTTGAGTCTCTGCAAGCCGAACTCCGCGAGAACGCTCCGAAGGTGGGCAATAATGATGATTCGGTGGACACCCTGCTGGTCTGGTTGTTCGAACAGCTTTCGCGTGCGTGCGAATCATACGGGGACAACGGCAGAGGAGGCATCCTGCGGCCCGGCAGTGGATCGGCCATGTATTACGTGTGGTTGACAAAGGGACATGAGGGCATGTCCGAACCCGTCGTCGGGGCCACCGCCGACGGACGCCGACGGGGCGAGTTCTTCGGGGCCAATCTGTCGCCATCACCGGGGGCAAGAGTGCGGGGTCCCATCAGCGTGCTGCAAACCTACAGCAAGCTGGACTACACCCGCATCTGCAATGGTGGTCCAATCACGATCGAGCTGGCCGATTCCGTCTTCCGCGATGCCGGCGCCATTCACCGGGTGGCGATGCTGATCCGCACCTTTGCTCAGATCGGCTGCCAGCAACTGCAACTGAATACCCTCAACGTGCAGACCCTGCAGGATGCCAAGCGTCACCCCGAGCGACACAGGAATCTGATCGTGCGCGTCTGGGGATGGAGTGGATACTTCTGCGAGCTGGCCCCGGAATACCAGGATCAGATTGTGGAACGGCATGTGTACGCCTTGGGCGAGCCGAGGACTACTGTTCATGTGAAGGAGACCACCGGCCATGAGTCGAATGCGCGCATCGCTTCTCCTGACGATCGGCATCCTGTCCCCAGGTGTGCTCTGTAGCGGCGAAGAAGCAAGGATCACCGTAAGCAACGAAGTCCGCAACCGGATCACGCGCTTCATGACCGGTGCCTGTCTGGAAGACGTCAACCACGAAGTGTACGGCGGCATCTACAGCCAGATGCTCTACGGGGAGAGCTTTCAGGAGCCCCCCTCCTCGGGATCATTCGAGGACTTCGACGCATACGGCGGTGAATGGGCGTCCTCGGGAGGGGTCCTCTCCGTGTCCGCCGATGCCGGCGGTAAGGTGGTTGCCAAAGGCATCCGGCTGGGCGATGGCGAAGTCGCGGTCGATATCCGGCTGCCCCAGAACCACGATGGATACGTCGGCCTGATCGTCAAAGTCAATGAGGCCGCTCCGGGGGCCGATGCGTTCATTGGCTACGAAGTCGCTCTGAATCCCGCTCGGCAGGTCCTTCGCCTGGGACGGCATCGACACAACTGGGAGCACATCTGCGACACGCCCTGTGCGGTGCCGCTCGACCAGTGGCTGTGTCTGACGGTCTCCTGTAGCGGTCCTTCACTGGAGATTTCGCTCGATGGCAAGCGCATCGTTGGATTCGTGGATGCCGAACATGCACTCCGCCCGGGTAGCGTCGGGCTGCGGACGTTCAATGCCGATGCCGAGTTCCGCAATCTTGTGGTGCGCCAGGACGGGCGCGACATCCGACCGCGTCTCACGCCGGAAGGGAGTCCTTCCGCTGTCAGCCGCATGTGGCGGCCCGTGCAACGCGGCTCCGCCCGGGGGACATACGCACTGTGTGCAGACAACCCCTTCAAGGGACGGCAGAGCCAGCGCGTGACGTTTGTCAGCGGCCAGGGCGAAGTCGGGATCGAGAACCAGGGCTTGAACCGCTGGGGTCTGCACGTTCAGGCGGGCAACCTGTACGAAGGTCTGCTGTGGGCACGCTGTGAGAAATCCACTCTTGTGACCGTGGCCCTGGAAAGCGCCGACGGCGAACAGATCTACGCCGAGCACGCCCTGTCTCTGGATCCCGGCTCGTGGCGGCGTCTCGATTTTACGCTGACCGCCGGCCGGTCTGACAAGAACGCACGCTTTGCCATCAAGCTGACGTGTCCCGGTACTGTGGACTTGGGCTACGCCTTCCTGCAGCCCGGTCCCTGGGGCCGATTCAAGGACCTGCCTGTGCGCAGGGACGTGGCCGAGGCTCTGATCGACCAGGGCCTTACGGTGTTGCGCTACGGCGGGAGCATGGTGAACATCGACACGTATCGCTGGAAGAACATGATCGGGCCGCGTGATCTGCGTCCGGCCTACCGGGGCCACTGGTTCCGCTATTCCAGCAACGGCTGGGGCATCATTGACTTCATCGACTTCTGCCGGGCCGCCGGCTTTCTTTGCATTCCGGCGTTCAACATGGGGGAAACGCCGCAGGACATGGCGGATTTCGTTGAGTATGTCAATGGCCCTGTCGACAGCGAATGGGGACGCCGCCGCGCCCAGGATGGACACCCGGAGCCCTACCGCCTGATATACATGCAGCTCGGCAATGAAGAAGCCGTGGACGAGACCTACTGGCAGCGGTTCAGACCTATGGCGGAGGCGATCTGGCGGAAGGACCCCGATATGACCATCGTGGTCGGCGACTTTGCCTATGGCCGAACGATCCGAGACCCGTATGACTTCCGCGGAGCCCCGCGCATTACCAGCCTGGCGGCTCACAAGAAGATCCTGGATCTCGCTGTCCGACATGGCCGCAAGGTGTGGTTCGACGTCCATGTCGGGACCGATCAACCGCGTGAGCCCGACGGTTTGCGAGGTATCCCCAGCTTCATCGAGGCCCTGCGCCGGATCAGTCCCGAGGCGCGTTTCAAGGTTGCCGTCTTTGAGCTGAACGCCAACAATCATGCCCTGCGTCGCGCCTTGTCCAATGCCCATGCCATCAACGAGTTGGAGCGGTTGGGAGACCATGTGCCTGTTGTCTGCTCGGCCAATTGCCTGCAACCCTACCGGCAAAACGAAAACGGCTGGGATCAGGGTCTGCTCTTCCTGAACCCCGCGCAAGTCTGGGGCCAGCCTCCCTACTATGTCACACAGATGATTTCTGTCCACTACCAGCCTCTGTGTCTGAAGACGAGTGTCGAGTGTCCGGATGGGCACCTGGATGTGACGGCCAAACGCAGCGAAGACGGCCGGACGGTCGTTCTCAGCGTCGTGAATCTGGCGTCGGATCCCGTGGAGACCCGCATCCGATTCACGGATTACTCGCCGCAGAAGGACACCGTCAGGGTCGTGACACTGACGGGCCAACTGGACGAAATCAACACCCCCGAGGAACCTCGACGCGTCGTTCCCACCGAAGAGGTCCGGCCTCTGACGAAGGACGCACGTGGCCAGGACATCATCTATACGTTCCCGGCAAACTCGTTCACCATTCTGAGATTCGAATGAGCGCGGGCCACAAGCCCGGTGAACATCGGCCGCAAACTCGGACAATGGAAGGAGCATTCTCATGGCGATGATCCATCGACGTGATTTCTTGAGACAAGCTGCCTGCACGGGCGCCCTGCTGTTGAGCGGTGGTTCGCCGCTCCGTGCAGCGGGTCAAAGGTGCAAAGTGGAGGTGCTTCTCGACGAACCCATCGGCATGATCTCGCCGGACATCTACGGCCATTTCGCCGAACACATCGGTGGAGTCATCTACGACGGCATCTGGGTGGGCGAGGAATCCGCGATCCCCAACTACGCTGGCATGCGGAAGTCCTTGGTCGATTGCATGCGTCGCCTGAAACCGTCGGTCGTGCGATGGCCCGGTGGTTGCTTCGCCGACAGCTACAACTGGCGCGACGGCGTCGGTCCGCGCCGGCAACGTCCCTCGCGCCCGAATTTCTGGATCAACACCCGCTTCCTGCAAGAGGCGCCGGATGGGCCGGCCAAGTACGAGCCGAACGAATTCGGGACCAACGAATTCATCGCGTTCTGTCGTCTGATCGGCGCGGAGCCGTACCTGGCAGCCAACGTACGCAGTGCGTCGGCTCGGGATTTCTACGAGTGGATCGAATACTGCAACGCACCGGCCGGCTCGACCACTCTGGCCCGACAACGAGAGGCCAACGGCTGTCGCGATCCCTTCCGCGTGCGTTTCTGGGGTGTCGGTAACGAGTCCTGGGGTTGCGGGGGCGACTTCACGCCGCAGGAATACGCGACGGAGTTTCGCCGGTTCACCTCGTGGGTGCCTCATTTCGATGCGCCTCCACGGTTCATCGCGGCCGGTCCCAACAGTTGGGACGAGAGTTGGACGCGCGGTTTCTTCGAGGCTCTGATGCGGCGTGACAAAGGTTACGTGAACCGCGTGTACGGCTGGGGACTGCATTATTACTACGGGACCGCCGGCAAAGGGGCGCTCGATTTCGGGCCCGAGGACTGGTATGAGCTGCTCCGCAAGGGCGCGGCCATGGAAAGGCTGATCCAGAACCACTGGGCCGCGATGGGCGAGTACGACACAGACCATCGGGTCAAACTGGCGATCGACGAGTGGGGCACCTGGCACCCGGCGGGGACCGAAGTCCATCGCACCCATCTGTTCGGCCAGACCTCCACGCTGCGGGATGCTCTGGTGGCGGCGCTGACCCTGGACATCTTCAATCGCCACGCCGACAAGGTGATCATGGCTAACATCGCCCAACTGGTCAACAATCTCCAGTCGCTGTTCCTGGCTCACGAGGACCGGTTCATCGTCACGCCCAACTTCCACGTATTCGAGATGTACGCCGCCCATCAGAAGGGCCAATCCCTCCGCACGGTGTTCTCGGCGCCGGAGATTCGCCAAGGCAATAGCGCGTTGCCCGGACTGGCCGGCTCGGCCTCTCTGCATGGCAAGCGTCTGGTCCTGACGGTGGTCAATCCCAGCATCACAGAGATCCGAGAGGCTCAGATTCTCATTCCTGGAGCGACAATTCGCACCGCAGCCGTGCGCACCCTGTCACACACCGATATCCGTGCCCACAACAGCTTTGAAAATCCGGATGCTCTTGTCCCCCTGGATGGTCAGGCCAGTGCCACAGGGACCGACTTGGTCTATACCTTTCCGCCGGCATCTGTGGTGCGTATGACAGCGGACCTGGCTTGACCAGGCACACGTTTGGACCGAGGGCTTCTTGGCCGTGGCGGGGTGGAGTGATCGCAGCGCGTCGGAGGTTCGACTTCCCCGGGATAAAAGCGTAAGTGTTGATCTGGCAATTACTTGAGATTCACTAATGACCGCTCGTGCATGAGCAGTCGTTGCTTGGTGGCGGTCCCGCCGGGGGCGGAGAAGCCTCCGAGGCCTCCGTCGGTGCGGATCACGCGATGGCACGGCACGATCAGTGGGATCGGATTGGCGGCCAGGGCGTTGCCCACCGCCCGGGCGGCGTGGGGGCGGCCGACCTTCTCGGCCAGCGCAGCATAGGTCAGTGCCTGGCCGGCGGGAATCCGCCGGCAGGCGTCTAGAACCGCCCGTTCAAACGGGCCGCGATCCGTAAGATCAACCGCCGGATCAGTACTGAAATCGACGTTTTCGCCCTCAAAGTAGGCAGTGATTCGCTCCTGGAGCTCGCGCGCGAGGTCCCTCTCAAAGACCACGTGCGGCAGGGACGGCTCCAGGCTCGTCCGAAGTGCCTTTCGGACAGCCTCCACCTCTGACGAAGGAAGGACGCTCCGACAGACCCCCTTGTCATTACAGGCAAAGCCGAAGTGGCCCCAACGGGTTCTGAAAATCGTGTATCTCGTCTTGCTCGTTGTCATTTGGCCGGTCTCTCGTATCCGGACATGCGGTTCAGCACACAAATATTCACCCTACGGGCGAAATCGATTGACGCAAAGGCAAAATTCTGATAAGAAAAACAGTTTTCATGAAATTGAACCGGGCTTCCGAGGGCTGACAAGGTCGGAAACAGGGGTACGCTCCGGGGCGACCTTCGCGTGGAGTGACCAGTTTGTTCCGGCGGCGATGGTCTCTTGACGGTCCGGACAACGCCTGTGGCGGACGCACGTGGATTGCCTCTATGTCGTTGGACGACCTGCGAAACCGAATTGACGAGATCGATGCCCAGTTGGTCAAGCTTCTCAACGAGCGGGCACAAGTGGTGGTGGAAGTAGGTAAGCTCAAGAGCCGGACCGAAGGGCCGATCTACGCGCCGGACCGCGAGAAGCAGGTTCTGGATAAGATCCGCAAGGCGAATCAGGGACCTCTGCCCGACCGCACGCTGGTGGCGATCTGGCGGGAACTGATGAGCGGCTCGTTCGTGTTGGAGAAGCCGCTTCGCATCGCCTATCTCGGTCCGGCGGGAAGCTTCAGCCATACCGCCGCCATGCTCAAGTTCGGTCAGAGCGTCGAATATGAGCCTCTGGCCGATATCCGCAGCATTTTCGACGAGATCAGCCGAGGGCATTGCGATCTCGGACTGGTGCCGATCGAGAATTCAACCGGCGGCGGCGTCATCGAGACGCTCGACGCCCTGATCGAGACGGATGTGAAGGTCTGTGCCGAGGTCCTCATGGCCATCCACCACAATCTGCTGGCGAATTGCTCGCTCGATGAGGTGGAGAAGATCTATTCGAAGCCCGAGGTGTTCGCGCAGTGCCGCAATTGGCTGACCGCGACGTTCAAAGAGGCCAAGACGATTCCTGTCGCGTCAACGGCCCGGGCGGCCCAGATGGCGGCGGAAGAACCGCACGCGGCGGCCATCGGATCGAAGATTGCCGCCGAGTTGTATGGCCTGAAGATGATCTGTGAGAATATCGAGGACATCGCCAACAACGTCACGCGATTCCTGGTCGTCAGCCGGGAGGACGCCAAACCGACAGGGGAGGACAAGACCGCGATCCTCTTCAGCACGGCCCACAAGGCCGGTGCCCTTGCCGATGTGTTGGCGGTCTTCAAGCGCTACTGCATCAACCTGACGATGATCGAGTCGCGACCCAGTAAGAAACGCGGATGGGAATACTATTTCTTCGTCGATTTCCTCGGTCACCATACGGAAGAGAGAATACAGATCGGCATGGAAGAAGCGCGGCAGCACTGCCTCCAGCTTTCGATCCTGGGCAGCTTTCCGCGAGCCACCGAGTTGTTATGACAGGCAGAGATACCGATCGCGACCTTTTCTGGGACGGGCGTCTGGCGGGACAGACCAGAGGAGGGCGGTCCATTCTGGCAGGGTCCAAGGCCTCTATAGGAGAGTATCATGAGAAAGCCGTTTGTCGCCGGTAACTGGAAGATGAATACAGACAGCCATTCGGGTGTGGCTTTGGCGAAGGCCGTTGTCGACAGGACCTCGGGACTGGCCGGCAGCCGCGTGGATGTGGCGGTACTTCCGCCTTTCGTGTACCTGTCGGCGGTCGGTGCCGCCATCAGTTCGTCGGGTGTGGCGCTCGGCGCGCAGGATGTGTACTTCGAAGCCAAAGGGGCTTTCACCGGCGAGATCAGCGCCGCGATGCTCAAGGATGTCGGCTGCACCTATGTTCTCTGCGGACACTCCGAACGCCGACACGTGCTCGGGGAGAGTGATGAGTTGATCAACAAGAAAGTGGCGGCCTCGATCTCGGGGGGTCTGCTGCCGATTCTGTGCGTCGGGGAGTTGCTTGCGGAACGGGACGCCTCGCAGACGGAGCAGGTGGTGGAGCGGCAGACGCGGGCCGGACTGGCCGGGCTGAGCGCGGAGAAGATGGGGGCGGTTACGATCGCCTACGAACCTGTCTGGGCCATCGGTACGGGCCGGACGGCTACCCCCCAGCAGGCACAGGAGGTTCATGCGTTCATCCGCAAGCTGCTGAGCCAGATGCACGACAAGTCGGTGGCCCGGGATATGCGGATCCTCTATGGCGGATCGGTCAAGGCCGACAACGCCGAGGAGTTGATGGGGCAGCCCGACGTGGACGGCTGCCTGGTCGGCGGTGCCAGTCTGAAGGCCGACGACTTCGTGCAGATCATTGAAGCGGCCGCGTGACCGCTTGCCGGACGGACATGGCGCGACCACGATCGAGAGATAAGACGATTCCGTGATGTGTGTTTGGGGCACCACTATGACTGTTTTACCGATACTGGCAGTAGGCATTCTGATGAAGCTGGTGGCTGTGCTGTTCGTCCTTGTGGCGATCGTGCTGATTCTGGTGATCCTGATCCAGAAAGGTCGCGGGGGGGGCCTGAGTGCGGCCTTCGGGGGCGGTATGGCCAGCGGTCTGCTGGGCTCGAAGACCGGCGACTTTCTGACCTGGGTGACGATTGTCCTGGTTGCGGTTTTTCTGCTGCTGGCCGTGGTGCTGGGCAAGCTGTACAAACCCGAGATCAGTGACTACGGTACCGCACCGGCGGCGACCGCGCAGCAGGCGACAGGCGAGAGCCGGACCTCGACCGCAGCGGCTCCCGCGGCCGCACAGCCGACCGCGACACCGGCGGCCTCCCAGGGGGACGCCGGCGCGAGTGCGGACGCCAACGGCGCGGGCCTGTAAGCGACCGGACGGGTGGTCCGACCAGCGCGGCTTGGGTCCGCGCGCGTCGTGCATCAGAGCTTTGGAAGGCAACGGACTATGCTCAACAGCATGACCGGATACGGGGCAGCCGAAGGTCAGCTTGATGGGGTTTGCTATGCCATCGAGATCAAGGCGGTGAACAATCGCTATCTCAAGACCATCATTAAGCTGCCGGAAGCGGTCGCGTTCTTGGAGGACGATGTCGATAAGCTGTTGCGCAAGAGCCTCGCGCGGGGCACGATCAACTGCGTGATTCGTCTCAAAGGCATTTCGGCCAACGCCCTGTTCGAGATCGACGAGGTGGCCTTGCAGTCCATTGTCGAACGACTCAACGCGGTCGGGTCGTCCATTGGTGTCGGCGGGACGATCGACTTGGCCAGTCTTCTGAACTTGCCTGGCGTGGTCCGTCCGGTCGTGCCCGACGAAGAAGAGAGTCGCAGAGTTCGCGACGCCGTGCTGGCCATTGCCAAAGAGGCGATCGGCCGCCTCCAGCAGATGCGGGAGGCGGAAGGGAGGTTCCTCGAAGCCGATCTGAGGGGCAACTGCCAGGCGATGGCGCAGGAGTTGCAGGCGATACGGCTCAGGAGTGACGGGGTGATCAACGAGTATGCCCGGCGATTGCGAAGGCGGGTGGATGCTCTCCTGGCCGAAGCGAAGCTGAAGCTGGATGAGGAGACGCTGGCGCGCGAGGTGGCGGTCCTTGCGGATCGGTCGGACATCTCGGAGGAAATCGCCCGGCTGGATGCGCACTTGCAGCAGTTCGGTCAGATCTGCGAGACGGAAGGGCAAGCGGGCCGCCGGCTGGATTTCCTCAGTCAGGAGATGCTTCGGGAAGCCAACACGATGGCGAGCAAGGCGGCGGACGCCGAGATCGTGCGGCGGGTCGTTGACATGAAATGTCTCATCGAGAGACTGAAAGAGCAGATCCAGAACGTCGAATGACGGGTGACCTATTTGGGCCGGGCCGGTTTGTCTTGTGCCTGTGCCTGTGACCATGAGAACCGACCCAGTCCAGCAGAAGAATCGTCGCGGCCGAGTGATCGTCATCAGCGGTCCGTCCGGCGTGGGCAAGAGCACCATCTGCCGGGAGGTGCTCAAGCGGCTCAAGAACGTGCATTTGAGTGTATCGCTGACGACGCGCCCGCCGGGACCGGGGGAGCAGAATGGACGCGACTACTGGTTCGTCTCGGAGCAGGAGTTCCGCGACCGGATCGAGCGCGGCCTGCTCCTGGAGTATGCGCATGTGTTTGGGAACCTCTACGGCACGCCGAAGGACAAGGTGGACGAGGTTCTGCAAGCCGGGCAGAACGTCATTCTCGAAATCGATGTTCAAGGGGGCAAACAGGCCAAGGCGGTTTATCCGGATGCCCTGATGATCTTTATCCTGCCGCCAGAGGAGAAGGTGCTGGCCGATCGAATCGGGCGCCGGGGACGCGACAGCGCCGAGGTCATCCGCAAGCGTCTCGAGAAAGCCGGCGCCGAGATCGCCTCGGCCCGGGAGTGTTACGAGCATATGGTCATCAACGAAGATTTGGAGCATGCCGTCGACGAGGTGGTCGGAATCATCGAGCAAGCCCTGGATGGCCGGGCCTCACCGCGTCGATCCGTCAGTTCCATTGGAGAACAGTGATGCTGGATCAACTCAAGAGTGCAGAAATCGTGAACAAGGTGGGCGGGCGGTTCAAGCTGGCCGCTCTGGTACAGAAGCGCATGGCCGAGCTGCTCCAGGGCTCGCGTCCCCTGATCGACGATCCGACGGGGCTGACCATGCTGGAAATTGTGGCCCAGGAGATCATCCAGGACAAGATCGCCATCGACATGAACTCGGATGTGGGCAAAGGCGAGGCCGACCAGTGGAGGCTGAAGCTGTAGAGCCCTGTTCGGGTCGGCGACAGGCCGAGCCTGTCACCGAGTGCATATGGCCGAGAAGCGCAACATCCTGCTGGGGGTTACCGGAGGCATCGCCGCATACAAGGTCGTGGACCTGGCGAGCCAGCTGACGGCCGGCGGTGCGGCGGTGCGGACGGTGATGACCGAGGGGGCTTGCCGGTTCGTCGGGCCCAAGAGCTTTGAGGCCGTGACCCGCGCGCCGGTGTACACCGCGCTCTGGAGCGCCGCCGATGAGCACAACAGCGCCCACATTGCCCTGGCTGACTGGGCGGACATCGTGGTCGTGGCACCCGCGACGGCCGACATCATCGGCAAGGTCGCCCACGGCATATGTGACGACCTGCTGAGCACAACCCTCTGCGTCTGCTGGGCCAAGCCGACGCTGTTGGCGCCCGCGATGAACAGTCGAATGTGGGCCAGCCCCATCGTTCAGGCCAACGTGGGAATCCTGACGAAGATGGGTTTTCGGATCGTCGGTCCCGGCACGGGACGCTTGGCCTGCGGGACGCAGGGCGCGGGGAGGATGGCCGAGCCGACGGAGATTCTCGAGGCCATCGAGGCTCTGGCGGGTAAGAAACCATAGGTCCGACCGGTTCTCCCGGACCTGTGAAGAAGAACGAGAGTCGTCCATGCGTTTTCTCATCACAGCCGGCGGTACGCGTGAGTACCTCGACCCGGTCCGCTTCATCTCGAATGCCAGCAGCGGGAGGATGGGCTATGCGCTGGCGGCCGCGGCGCTGAAGGTCGGCCACGAGGTGACGCTGATCACCGCGCCGACGGCTTTGAAGCCACCGCCCGGTGCGCAGCTCATCGCCGTCGAGAGCGCGCGGGAGATGTTTGCGGCGGTGAAAGAGCATTTCGCCAGATGCGACTGCCTGATCATGGCGGCGGCCGTTTCCGACTTTGCGCCCGCGCATCGGTCGAAGACGAAAATCAAGAAGGATGGCAGGCTCAGGCTCACCCTGCCGCTCAAGCCAACGCCCGACATCCTCCGATGGGCCGGACGGCACAGGAGCGCCGCGCAGATCGTAGTCGGCTTCGCGCTGGAAGACCGCCACCTGCGTGCCAACGCCGAGCGCAAAATGCGGGACAAGGGCCTCGACATGATCGTCGCCAACGCTCCGGCTGCCATCAACGCCCGGACATCCACCGTCCACATCAAGACGTCTGACTCTCCGTGGCTCCGGATCGCCTCCCAGACCAAGACCGTCATCGCCAAACGAGTCATTTCGCAGATTCACGTCGGATGGCAACGTCGCCGGGGCAAGTAGGATGTACGGCTCAACCCGCTCGACGTGTTCCGCATCGAGGTGCTTGCGATGTCGGTTTGAATTCGAAGCGGCGCCGCTCAATCGGCGATGCCCAGGTCGTGCTTGGTCAGGATCGACTCGAAGGCGTAGCCGGCGCCGGTGATGTTCTCCGCGGCGCCCTGTTTGCGGTCGATGACGGCGACAATCTTCTTGATGGTCGCGCCGGCCTCGGTGATGACCTTCGCCGCTTCGAGGACCTGGCCGCCCGTGGTGGCGATGTCCTCGACGAGCAACACGACGTCGCCCGCCTTCAGCACGCCCTCGACCATCTTACCGGTGCCGTAGCCCTTCTTGCTGTTGCGTATGATCACCCAGTTCTTGCCGGTCTCCATGGCGGTGGCCGCCGCCAGCGCCACACCGCCGAGCTCGGCGCCGGCGATGAGCGTCACGTCGTCGGTCATGTGTTTGGCGAACTCGGCCCCGAGAGCCTTGAGAATGTCCGGGCAGGTCTCGAAGAGGTACTTGTCCAGGTAGTACGTGCTCTTCTTGCCGCTGCGCAGCGTGAAGTCCCCTTCGAGATACGCCGTTTCTTTGATCCGTTGAATCAGTTCCTTTCTATTCACGTGAAGTCATCTCCTTAGACGTTGAGTTCCACGCGGCGGTTGAGCTGCTTGCTGTATCGTTTGCGGATGGGGGCGACGACGGTCTTGATGAATTCGTCCACCTGCTGCGGCGCTCGTCCGATGTAGGCCTGGGGGTCGAGCACCTTCTCGAAGTCAATCCCGGCGAAGGCGATATCGGCGCGGAGCCGACCGATCAGATCGTTGGGTTTGCCGAAGGTCTTGACCTGAGTCGCCGCGGCCTGCGAATGCAGCCGGATCTTTTCGTGCAATTCCTGCCGGTCACCGCCGGCTTTGACGGCCGCCATCAGGATGTTCTCCGTGGCCATGAAGGGCAGCTCGGCCTCCACGTGTGCCGCGATCACCTTCGGGTACACCACCAGGCCGTCGAAGACGTTGATCAGAATCTGGAGAATGCCGTCGACCGCCAGGAATGCCTCGGGCAAGACCACCCGCCGGTTGGCCGAGTCGTCCAGCGTTCGCTCGAACCACTGCTCCGACGCGGTCATGGCGGGGCTGGTCGCCAGGCTCAGCACGAGCCGGCTCAACGAGGTGACGCGCTCGCACCGCATCGGGTTTCGCTTGTAGGGCATCGCCGACGAGCCGACTTGGGACGTCTCGAACGGCTCCTCGATCTCCTTGAGGTGCGCCAGCAGCCGGATATCGTTGCAGACCCTGTGCGCCGACTGAGCGATCGAGGCCAGCGTGTTGACGACGAGCATGTCGATCTTGCGCGGGTAGGTCTGGCCGGTGACCGGGCAGATCTTCTTGAAGCCGAACGCCGCCGCAACGTCCTTGTCGAGCTGCTTGACCTTGTTGTGCCGGCCCTCGAACAGCGCCAGGAACGACGCCTGGGTTCCCGTCGTGCCCTTGACGCCGCGGAACGGCAGGTTCTCGATACGGTACTCGACCTCCTGGAGGTCCATCGTGAACTCCTGGCACCACAGCGTGGCGCGCTTCCCGACGGTGGTCAGCTGGGCCGGCTGAAAGTGCGTAAATCCCAGTGTGGCCATCGCGCGGTGTTTCTCGGCAAACCGCCCGAGCAGGTCGATCACCGACGCCAGCTTGCCCGCGACCAGTTGCAGGGCCTCTCGCATGATGATCAGGTCGGTATTGTCTCCGACGTAACAGCTTGTGGCACCGAGGTGGATGATCGGCGCCGCCTTCGGGGCCGCATCGCCGAACGTGCGGATGTGGGCCATTACGTCGTGACGCATCTCCTTCTCATACCGGGCGGCCTTGGCGAAGTCGATGTCGTCCAGATGGCGGGCCATCTGATCGATCTGGCCCTTCCTGATGTTCAGACCGAGCCTCTTCTGAGCCTTGGCCAGTTCGAGCCAGAGCCGGCGCCAGGTGCTGAACTTCTTCTGTGCGCCGAAGAGGGCTGCCATTTCGGGAGAGGCGTTCCGCTCAACCAGCGGACTGGTGTAAAAGGTTTTTTCTGTTGCCATGTCCTTCCTTTTCCGAATCGCAGGACCTATAGCTTCTCAGCCAGGAGCCGCTCGATTTCTTCGATGTCGGTGTCGCTCAGATTCCAGTCGGACGCCTGCGCGGTCTCCGCGATCTGATCCGGCCGGCGGGCGCCGACGATCGCAGCGGTGACCTCCTGGCGTCGCAGGACCCAACTGATCGCCAGTTGCGAACAGGTCCGTCCGTGACGCTGGGCGATCTTCTTCAATTGCTCCACCAGTTCCAGCGTCGCACTGAACCGTGGTTCCTGGAAGTCCGGATGGCGTTTGCGGTGGTCGTCCGGCGCCAGGGCGGCAAGCCTTTCATGGCTGAATGCGCCCGTGAGCAGTCCTCGCTGCATGGGGCTGTACACCACGACGCCCACACGATGCCGCGCGCAGTAGGGCAGCAGCTCATCCTCCGCCTCCCGGTGGAGCATGCTGTAGGGCGGCTGCAACGATGCGGGCGGGTGAATCCGGCGAATGCGTTCGAGCTGCGCGACGCTGTAGTTGGAGACGCCGATGTAGCGGACCTTGCCTTCCTCAAGCAGGCGGGCCATCTCCTCCCAGGCCCTTTCGATGTCCTCGTCGGGGTCGGGCCAGTGCATCTGGTACAGATCGATGGTTTCAATGCCCAACCGGTGGAGGCTGGCGTGGCACTCCCGGCGGATGCTCTCGGGTCTCAGACAAGGCACCTTCTCTCTTCTATCGTTCCAGAGCAGGCCGCACTTTGTGGCAATGTAGGGCTTGTCCCTGGTTTGTCGCAGCGCCCGTCCGACCAGTTCCTCGGAATGCCCGAGGCCATAGACGGGCGCGGTGTCGATCCAGTTGATACCCCGATCGAGGGCCGCCAGAATCGCCGCCAGTGCCTCTTCATCGTCCTGCGGGCCCCAGCCGAACTGCCATGGACCGCCCATCGCCCAAGTACCCAGGCCAACGGTGGTCAATTGCATGTCGGTGTCGCCCAGTCTTCGCTTCTGCATGACGGTTGTCCCAAGGTGGTGACCATGATCAGTGCGCTTTGCCGGTCTGTAGGATAGTCCGTGGCGGGCGTCTTTTCAACCGCTTTGTGCCACGGATGGGATGCTCTGAGCGGGGTCCGGGCGAGAGAGTGCCATCGCAAGTCGAGCCGTTCCGACCCGGGCGGATCGCGGTTCTGGCGGCACGACACCGGGCCGGATGTTGCGTGCGCAACTGTTTCCACAAGACTGCCGCTTGGAGGATTATCGGGCCTCATTGTGGGCTGCTTCGGTTGGACGGGCCGGTGCGGCGTCCCGGCCGACAATCCACGACGAAGCGGGATTTCACCTAACGCCGGCCTTGTCGATAGCCGATTATTATCTATGTTTTACGGGAGCCTCCGCCCGCCGTCCCGTCCGGATAACACCGAGCCGATCCGGTCGGATGTGCCGGCGACAGAGCGGGGCGGGGGCAGTGTTCGGTCTTCGCCCCGGACACCGGGAGCCGAGCGGTGGTGTTTGAGTCCCTCGGAAGAACGCCAACCTTTGGATGTAGGTTTGGGAGGTTGATATGAGCGAAATCGTCATGCTGGAAGGGCATGAGTCCCAGTCCGTGCTTCAGACGGTGACGCGCGAGCATGCGCCGGCGATCATGTCCTACCTGTCGAAGGAAAAGTGGCATGTGGCGAAGGTTGTCATGCGCGATCTTTCCGGCGGCAGGCTCTACGTCGAAGGTTGCCATTCCTCGGGGAAGCCTCACCCGATCAACATCCGCGTCGATCAACCGGTTGGCGTGAATTTCAAACACGCCTATGGCAAGTTCGTCTTCGACACCAGTGTGGTCGCGCTGGAACCCTCGTCGGATC
Organism: Sedimentisphaerales bacterium; assembly: GCA_035448545.1. Lineage (GTDB taxonomy): Bacteria > Planctomycetota > Phycisphaerae > Sedimentisphaerales > Anaerobacaceae > Anaerobaca. The sequence continues at coordinate 44,742 of DAOTJE010000027.1, forward strand.
CGGAGGCCGGCGGGACGATTGTTCTGGCGGCGCCCGACCGCATTGGCGTGGTCCAGCGACGCAGCTACTTCCGGGTCAACGTGCCCGAATCGCTCAAGGTCAAGGTGGTGCTCTGGCATCGTGCCAGCCAGCGCAAATCGAAAGGGTCGGGCCAGGAGTACTTCGAGGGCCGGCTGATGGACATCTCCGCTGGCGGTGCCCAGTTGACCGTTCCGATGAAGGCTCCCGGGAGTCCCGACGCCGCAGGTGTGGCCGAGTCGGAATTCCGCAAAGGGCAGTTCATCGGCGTGCGATTCACACCGATGCCTTATGAAACGCCCTTGATGTTCAGTGCCCAGATTCGCAACGTGCTCCCGACCGCCGACCGGACGGCGCTGTGCCTGGGCCTGCAGATTGTGGGTCTCGAGGCGAGCGACGAGGGCCGAGAGGTGCTCTCGCGTCTGGCAGCGGTGGTGGACCGCTACTACCAGATCAATCAATCCGCCGGTGTGCAGCAGGAACCCCGCCGGCCGGAGCCGGGCCCGAACGCTGCACACATCCCGGCCGGAGCCCTGCAATAGCGAGACGCTAACCCTGCGCGCCCGAATGACAGGCCGGGGGCCCCGTGACATTCGGTGCGGTCAGAGCCAGATGGTTCTTTCCGGGACGCAACCGGAGGTAGATCCAACGGGTCAGTCCGCTGATCGTGAAGAACGCGAAGATCAGCACGAGTGCGGCCTGCATATTCCACATCACCACGCCGAGGAAAAAGAGCACCCGGGTCAGGTAGCTGAAAGGCTTCTTGCCTCGCAGATAGAGGTTCAGTATGTGGGGATAGGGGATTCGGCTGACCATCAGAACCGCCGCTGCCAGCGTCAGAAACGGCAACACGTAGATCAGCCCGTCGAAACTGCGCAGCGCCTCCTGGTGGAATATGATCACGCTGACGACAAGTCCTGCCGCCGCTGGGCTCGGCAGCCCGATGAAACGCATGTGGGCCGTTTCGTTTTCCTTGTTCTCGACGTTGAACCGGGCCAAACGAATAGCCGCGCAACTGGTGTAGGCCAACGCTGCCAGCCAGATGAAGCGGTGAAACAGACCCCCGCTCAAGGGGGTCGTCAGGTCCAGCTTGCTCTCGATGACCTTGAGCATCAGGAACGCCGGGGTGATGCCGAAACTGACCATGTCACACAGGCTGTCCAATTGGCCCCCGAAGCTGGACGTTGACTGGCTCATCCGTGCCAGACGCCCGTCGAGCATATCCGCAAACATCGCCAGCAGAACCATGTAGCCGGCCATCGCGAAGTAGGTGAATCCCGCAACGCCGTTCTCAGCCCCCCGGCTGGCGAAGACGATTGCGGTGAAGCCGAAGACCCCGTTCAGGACGGTGATCAGCGAAGGAAGCAGGGTGATATACTTGACCCGCTGGCCTCGCATCCGCCTCAGGAACCGGCCCTTGTCTCGTTTGGCTTTCGATCTGAATCGTCGCACTTTCCATACCTCAATAGAGGAGTAACACCTGCCTTGACAGGATCCCCGATGCGGACCAGACACTCGATCGGTTCGCTCGTGGGCACGTAGAGTTCGGTTCGCGATCCGAACTTGATCATGCCAAACGCCTGACCCTGACTCAGTGTGGTGCCCTCCCGCGCCTCACAAACGATGCGTCTGGCGATGGCTCCGCTGATCTGGCGCACGACAAAGCGGTCACTGGGCGCGTCTGTTCGCACCAGGGTCAGCGTGTTTGACTCGTTGACCTTGGCTGACAGCGGGTTCATGGCGTTGAGGTAACTGCCTTTGCGATAAGCAATTGACTCGACCCTGGCGCTGCACGGACAGCGGTTGATATGGACGTCGAAGATGCTCAGGAAGATCCCGATCCGCACAGCGGGTCCGTCGAGGAACTCACTGTGCGCCATCTGTTCGATATCCGTTACCCTGCCGTCGGCCGGAGCGACAAACAGCGTCTCGTCCCCTGGCGCCTCTCGTCGAGGATCCCGAAAAAACATCAGCGCCCAAACCAGGACGACCGCCAGGAGAGCCTCCGTTGCGAAGACAGCCCACAAAGGGGTGTGCGCCGCCCCTCCCAGGGCAACCGCCAGCATGGCCACGACCATGAGAACGGGGTAGACAACCACCTGGGGCCATCCATACCTGGTCAACGGTATCCTCATAGACTGACTATAATAGGCCCGGCCGGCGACGCGGGCAATAGAAAAGGCCGATCCTCCGCCGAATCGGCCCTGTCACAAGAAACAACAGAAAGAAATGTGCGGGCAGATAGTCCGTCGGGCGGTTCTATCCGGCCGATCGCTTTCCACTGCGGGCAGCGAAGCCCTCACTTCGATACCCGGCGCCTCTACCACTACAGACGCAACGGAAGCCGTCGTGTTACGGATTTGTGCGAAGAATTTCCAAAATAGCCGCTCGCAGACCCGCCGATGGCCATGGACGCTCTCAATATGAACCGAAACTTGTGGAATCTATTCTTGACGTCTCCCCATAGAGGTTGTATTTTCTTGCATTTCCCAAGCCGGGATAAGCACGGACGGTGACCGCGCCGATCGGGCGGCCTCCGGTGGAAAGCCCGGCAGGAGCAACCCATGAGCCTTCTCGGCGGCCAGCCGGCAGGTCTCGATGAAGAAATAACGGAAAAGGAGAAGCAACGAAATGGTCCAATTGAAGAAACTGATAGCGAAACTGGGCAATCGCAGGCGCGGACGCGCGACGGAGACGCCCGGCGTCCAGGTCAATCCCGCCGGCTACCTGGAACGTGGCTGGGTCATCGCCAACCACAAGCTGGTCTCGTTCCACGCCGCCTTTATTTCGTCGGTACTGAGCCTTCCGGCGGCGGAGCTCACCACGCGAGCCGCTGCGGGCGAGAATATCAAGTATGTCGTGCTGAAGTTCATGTTCTCGCCGGCACACATGGAGCTGTGGATCTCACTGGCCATTCTGTATCTGTCGTGGCACATCGCCATCGCGATCCATGAGATGGGCCATTTTCTGACCGCCGCCAAGCTGACGGCTCTGAACAAGGATTCGCAGGAGAAGGCCGATGCCGCCCTCGCGAGCGGCAACAAGTTTGCCTACTACGCCCAGATGTTCCTTCTGATCCCATGGGGCAAGTTCTACGGTGTCCGGAAAGAGAACGGCAACTTCGCACCCGACGCGCCGTACAACTTGGCCGTCGCTGCCTCGGCGCCGGTCTGGAGCCAGTGGTTAGCCACCATCTTCCTGCCAATCGCCGCCTTCTTCATCATCGTGGGATTGTGGGCAAAGCAGGATTGGATGATCTATATCGGGCGGTTCTTCCTGGCCCCCGGTGTGGTTGGTCTGCTCGACAGATTCCTGGCCGACCCCGGCAAGCTGAGAGAGTTCCGCACACGCGAGAAGGTCGCCGCCGAGCAGGCCGCTCGCGCTGCTGCCGCCGCCTCGAAGGAGAGCTGGATGGTGCAAGTCGCTGCTCTCAAGCAGAGACTGCTGACCACGCGTATGCAGTCGGTTTCGCTGAAGGACGGCAGCCGCGTCGCGGCCCCGTGGCAGTTCCGAAACTGCGCTATGGGTGGCCGGCACACCGAGAAAGAGTATCCCGAAAGCAACATCTCCATGCAGGAAAGCATGTTCATGCCGCTTTCCCCGAAGACCTACGAAGACGCCCAGGAAATGACGGTGAAACTCCAGTACCGCCTCAAGGAGATCATCGAAGCGGCCCCCGGCGCCAAGGTGATGGGCGTCGGTCTCGAAGGCGGTATCGCTCCCTATATCGATAAGGAGCCGGGCGACAAGGTGCCCGAGCAGAGAATGTGGCGTTTCATGAAGCAGGCCATTCTCGATTGCGAGTACGTGCCCGGTGTCGATGTCGCCATCGCTCTGGACCCCGCCTGCTCCGAGCTCGAAAACGCCTATCGCGAGGAGCGAGGCGAGCCCGATTCCGTCGGCATGTACCGCTTCTGGCGCGATAAGGACAAGGTCGAAATGAGCCGCGACCAGATCCTCGACCTCTACAAAGAGGCGATGCAGGCGGGTATCCCGATTCTGTCCATCGAGGACGGCTTCGGCGAGCGCGACCACCAGGGCTGGAAGAATATAATGAAAGATCTTGGCGACAAGATCTTCATCATCGGCGACGACCTGGTTACCACCAAGGACTCGAACATCGAGAAGTGCGCCAAGAACGGCGAAATCAACGCTTCGCTGATCAAAGCCAATCAGATCGGGACTCTGACCGAGACCGTGCTGGCCATGCTGACCTCGCTGGCCTATGGCGCCGAACTGGTGATTTCCCACCGATCCAAGAGCCCGAACGATCCGTTCGAGGCCGAGATCGGCGCCGCGATGAACGCGTTGGGCGTCAAGTGCGGCGGTGGTGCCAACACCGAACGGCTCCAGAAATACGGCCGTATGATGGAGATTCTCGCCCTGGCCCGCGCCGCGCAGCGCGAGACCACGGCCCAGGAACGCAAGGAAATCGAGGCGAGCGTCAAGGAATTGGTCAAGACCCTCACGGGCCGAGACGACGCCACAATCTCTCCGAAGGCGGCCGATATCGATCTGACGAGCCTGCTGATGAAGATGCTGGCGATCGAGGCGGTCAGCGGCACCGAGGAGGCGACCAACGCCGGTATCCCGTCGGCGGCCGCCACGCTCTTCCTCGGCAGGAGCGGCATCATTCGCTTCAAGGGTTCGACGCCTCTGGGTACCTCCGCCGGCGAGGACGAAGCCATCCACTATGTGGACAGCATCATCGAGCCGTGCGAGAGCACCAAGAAGTATCCCGACCTGTTCAAGGACGCCGGCGACGGTACCTTCCGCTTTAAGAAGGATGTCAAGTTTGATGCCGTGCGGGCCAAGAACGATGAGAACCTTCTGGCCCTCTGGAGAAAATCCCGCCGGTACGATGGCAAGGGTTGCATGGACGCCGTCCAGCACATTGAAACGGTGCTCGCCAAGGCCTTCGTCGGCAAGCGTGTCGGTTCGTTGGGCTCTCTGCTCGACACCGACCGCCAGCTCCTCGCTCTGGAGTTGGAGCAGGCGATTGCCGCCGGGCGCATCGGCAAGAATGCCTCGAAGGAAGAGAAGATCCACGCCATGCAACGCAAAGGCGTACTGGGCATGAATGCTATCCTGTCGATGTCGTTGGCGCTGGGCCGGGCGGTGGCGGCGGCAGAAGGTCGTGAACTGTGGCAGCTCACACGCGACATCGCCACCGACACCATGGCGAAGTTCATTGTGGCCAACGGCGGCAAGAAGAGCCTGGCCGAGCTCAAGAAGCTGGACTTCGACCAGCTCACGACGCAGTACCGACAGACAGCGGGCGAATGCGTCAGGAGCGGCAAGACCATCTACGAGCTGCTGCGGGCCCAGTTGCCCGTTTACCCGGTGTAGGCGCAGAACGGCGACGTACCCGGTCCGGGCGAAACATTTCAGCCGGACCGGGCGCGTGGCCGATAAACCCAGTAAGACCGGACACTTCAGTGTGAAGCTCCGGTGGAACAGCGGGTTCAGAGACAAGATCGGCAGGTGTGGTTCTCTCCGCGACATGGAGAAGGACCACGCCTGCCGTAATTTTGACTGCGGCCTATGCAGAGTCAAAAGATTGTCCACTTCCTGCTCTTTGTGGCCTTCTTCAGTGTGGGCGCTGGTGCCCTTGGAGGAGCAGCCCTGTGCGACGACCTGATCCTCTATTGGCGAAACGAACAGCTTGTCAGAGATGCTCACCTGTCGTTGGATCGACTCCGATCGCTTAATGACGAGTACGATGCGTTGCTTAAGGAGCTTCAGGACGATCCGAACCTGCTCAGGCGTATTGCGCCGGCCACGCTGGGCACGTTGCCCGAGGATCAGAACGCGGTCTACCCAAGAGCAAGAGCCCGGGAACTGGCAGTGGCGCGCCGGGCGCTGATGGACGAGAGCGGCCAGCGGACAGATGGTGCGGCTATTCCGAAGTGGCTTCAGCGGTGCAGCGAGCCGAGGCATCGGATGGCTTTGTTCCTGGCCGGGGCCGGGTTGGTGCTGATCTCGCTGGTGTTCTTTACGCCCAAGGCCGATGTCTCGGAGGGATAGGTTTCGGAGTGCTCCGGCGGGCCGCCAGCGTTGCGGACCGCAGAGCGGGGTCTCGCCGGGCTTTGCCTCGCAAGAAAGTGGCCCGAGAGGCTATAAAAACCTTTGCATGAGCCAAATGATGTGATAAACTACGGCTTTCGGACACCGTCTTCGGGCAGGTAGCTCAGTTGGTAGAGCAACGGACTGAAAATCCGTGTGTCGCGGGTTCAACTCCCGCCCTGCCCATTGATATAAGTGTTGGGCTGACAACTGCTTAGGGTTGTCGGCCCTTTTTCGTTGGTGGGCGAAAATAGGGGCGCGCGCCAAATTCCCGTTCAAGGCCCGGCTACTCGCCTGCCTTGCCCGGTCCATCAGGTCGTCCCGGACGCGAAGATAGAACCTGTGGGTCGTCTTGAAGTCGGCGTGGCCAGCGAGCTTCATGATCTCGTACTCACTGAGACCCTGGGCGAACCAATTGCAGATGGCCGTCCGCCTGAGGTCGTGGAACTCACCGCAGCGGATGGCCGCCCGCGTCAAGATCAAGCCGAAATCCCGGCCGAAGTTGTCGATGACCTTCAGCCGTGAGTCGCTGTAGCTCCAGAGACCCTTGGCTCGGAGCTTTCCAGAGAAGGTCCGTTGGCGGTATCATGGCGACCACAGGTTCTGGCCGATGATGGTCATAGACAATGACAAGGAGCTTGAGATGGACCGTCGCCCGAGACAAAGACATCACTCCGCCTGGCTCGTCTGTACCTTTACCGCCCTGGTGCTTGCGGGATTGTGCGTACAGGCACAACCCTCGGGCGGCCCCTACGGCCCGATTCAGCAGAGCTATGAGGTGCCCGCCAAGGCCAGCCATGTCTATTACGTTGCCCCGGACGGCAGGGAGGAGGCGGACGGGACGAGCCTGGAGCAGCCCACGACCCTTTCGACGGCCATCTCCAGGGTGGTGACGGGCGACGCGATCATCCTTCGTGGCGGCACGTACCGCACGGGCGGCCTGAGGTTCAACCAGGGGATCACGATGCAGCCCTACGCGGGCGAGCGACCCGTGCTCAAAGGCACGCGCGTGGCAACCGAGTGGAGGGCCCTGCGCGACAACGTCTGGCGGACGTCATGGAAGACACTCTTTCCGGCTGCTCCGCTCGGCTGGTGGCAGCGGGACCGGGAAGGCATGCGCACGCCGCTGCACCGCTTCAACAACGACATGGTTTTCGTTGACGGCGAGATGCTGAGGTCCGCCGGATGGGAGGGCGAGCTCGACAGCCACTCGTACTACATCGACTACGAGAAGGGATACGTCTACATCGGTGTCGATCCGACGAACCGGCTTGTCGAGATCACAGCCTTCGACGGGGCACTGATTCGCACGACGGCACCGGTCCACGGCAAGAGCAACGACCACAAGGGACCGGTGATCCGTGGGATCACGTTCAGCCAGTACGCACGGTTGGCCCTCGAGATCGAGGGAAAGCGGAGCTTCGGTCCCGACGATGAGCCGACCGATGAGCCGCTTGGACCGGCCGACCCCGCCACCTACGGCAAGGAGGTCACCGGCACGACGCTCGAGAACGTGACGATCTCCTTCTGCTCGCGTGTGGCCGGCTACTTCCGCGGCGACGGCCTGACCATCCGCCAGTCGCTCTTCAGCGACACGAGTACCGAGGGTGTGTACGTGATCGGCTCTTCCGACGTGTTGCTGGAGAAGAACATCTTCCGGCGCAACAACGTCGAGAATCTCACCGGTTACTACCCGGCCGCCGTGAAAATATTCAACCAGAGCCACCGCGTCACCTGCCGGGACAACCTGGTGATGGACAACCCGAACTCCAACGGGGTCTGGTATGACGTGGGCAATCGTGACGGCGTCTTCGTCAACAACTGGGTCCAGGACTGTCTGGACGGCTTCTTCTTCGAGATCTCCAGGGGCGCGATCTGCGCGGGCAACGTCTTTGTGAACTGTGACAAGGGCATCCGCGTCCTCAACAGCGCCGGCGTCCGCGTCTGGCACAACACCCTGATCGACAGCGTCGTCTCGTTCGAGCGGAACGAGCGAAGTGCGACGGGCGACCATTTCGGCTGGCATCCCGCCACGGGTCCGGACGTGGACCACCGCGAGGGGCACGTCTTCTGCGGCAACCTGTTGGTGGCGTCGGCGCGGTTCTCCAAGCCGCTGTTGCGCTTCGAGCAGAGCCGGGCCCTGGCCGGCAAGCTCACCCAGCCACAGGCCACACAGCTTGACGGCAACGTGTACGTGCGAAGCGACTCCGCCGATCCTTCACCCCTGCTGGTCTGGAGCCCCGTGCCGGGCAGCGGTGGCATGGCCGAGTTCAAAACGCTGGCAGAGTTCCAGAAGCTCTGCCAGCCGTTCGAAGCCCACAGCAAGGTTCTTACGGGTTCATTGGGCGAGCTCTTCCAAAGCCCGGAGCTGAGACGGTACGAGTTGATTCTGGATCTCTCCATGCCCGCCTCCGCCGCCCCGATGCCGGACGAGGTGCGGCAACAGCTCGGCTGGCCCAAACGGGACAAGGTCATGCCCGGTGCCTACCCCGCTATCCACTACGGCGGCGCAAACTGACCATCGGTTTCACCGGGTGCGTATGGGATCGTCTGTGCGGCGATGACGCGGCGGTATCCGCTCGCGCAACGGCATGACGACCTATCACTCGGCCAGGATTTCGATGCCGCAGATCTGCGGGTTCTCGATGTTCGGCATAAAGCCGATCACCAACTGGCCGTTCTCCACGGACACGCCTTTGTACTCCTTGACCAGTGGCTTGAGCGGCCCGACGGTCTTGAACAGGTCGAGGTCCTGCAGCACCTCATGGCCCGGCACGCTGACGGAGAAGACCCTCTCGCCCGGTCCCATGATGCCCTCGAAGGTCTCGGCAAAATGCAGACGCACGGTATACTTGCCGTTGGGCACCGTGAACTTGTACGCCTCCATGCTGTATCGCTCGGTCTCGTAGATCCGCGGGATCTCCGTGCCCGTGATCCCCACTTCCGGGCGGTCGATGGTCAGGCCGTCGTCCGCGCCCCAGGTCTTGCCTGTGCCCAGCTCCTGGTCCGCGGCCCAGACATTGCCGAACTTGTCCTCGAACGGTTCATAGGCGCCGCAGTCGACCCGCAGCACGAACTTCTTGGCAGCGGGTTCGGCCTGGGCGGCAGCAGATGCGCGCGAGCCGCCCGTGTCATCCTTGAACAAGAGCTGTGCGAACTCATACAGGCTGCGTCGCCAGGACTGCCACTCGTGGGCGGTATTGGGAGAGACATAGAAGACACTGTTGATTCCGGCCTGCTTCAACGCCTCGGCGTTCGCCTTGGGGTCGCCGCCGAAGGGGCCGCGACCGCCGCCTCTGCGGTTCTCGAGTTCGCGGCTGCCATAGCTGACGAACACCAGTTTGACCTTCTCCTTGAAACCGGGCGAATTGTCGACATCATCCGGGGAGATGCTGCCGCCGCTGAAGATACCGACGTGGGAGAACGTGTCAGGGCTGGCCAGGGTAATCACTCTGGTTTGCATGCCGCCCATGGACAGTCCGGCCATAGCCCGGTGCGGTTGGTCCGCCAGCGTGCGGTAAGTGGCGTCGATCATGGGGATGATGTCTTCCAGGAGGGTCTTCTTGAAGTTGTCGGCCCAGCCGGTCGGGGGCCATGTACCGCCCTGGCCGCGGGCGGGCGGACGGTCCCGGCCCGGCATGCTCCACGTGCCGTTGTCCATCACAATGATGAAGGGTCTGGCCTTGCCCTCGGCGATCAGGTTGTCCATGATCAGGTTGGTCTTGCCCTGATTGGGCCAGCCGGTCTCGTCTTCACCGCCCCCGTGTTGGAGGTACAGCACGGGATAGCGGACGGAGGTGTCCTTGTCGTAGTCCGGCGGCGTGTAGACGAAGCAGCGACGGATGATGTTGTTGACCTTGGAGTAATAGAGATTCTGGCGGATCTGGCCGTGGGGGACGTCCTTGAGGGCATAGAAGTCCTGATCCTTGGCGGGACATTCCACGCCGCTGCCCCAGCGGCCGGCGCCGTAGAAGTACAGGCTGCCGGGATCGGGAACCGCCGCTCCGTCGATCCAGATCTGGTAGTAATGGAAGCCTTCGTCCTGGGGCTGCGATTCGCCGCCGGTCCAGACGCCGTCGTCGCCCTTGGTCAGGGGGTACTTTCTGCCTCCGATGTCGAGCTCGACCTTCTGGGCCTGAGGCGCGGAGATCCTGGTGCGGACCCGGCCGTCCGAGGTGACCTGGGGATACTGCCTTCCCGGCTGATTGAGGGACGAGGGTCTCCAATCGTTGGTGTCCGCCGGCGGATTCGCCTGCGCCCAACACAGGGAACCTGAGAGAGTGAACAACAATGCCAACTCGGTAAGATGCCGTGTCATGATCTTTCTCCTTCATTCCTTCACTTGAAGATGTGCTGGGCGAAGAGATACAGATTGTTGGCCCATTCGGTGGCGTCGTGGCCATGGGAGTCGACGTGCCAGACGTGCGGCACGTTGTTTTCTTTGAGGTAGGTGTGCACAGCCTGACTGATGCGGATCAGGCCGTCCTTATTGCCGCAGGCCAGCCAGAGCAGCTTCAGTTTCTCCCGGGCGGCTGCCGGGTCCGGCACGAGTTCGGCGGCAGGTTTGGTGTTGGGGGCCGAGGAGAATCCGCCGACCCAGGCGAAAACGTCGAGGTGACCGAGGCCGAAGTTCAAGGCCTGCCCGCCGCCCATCGATAGTCCCGCCAAGGCCCTGTTCTCGCGGTTGGCGTGCACGGAGTACCTGGCCTCAATGGCCGGGATCACGTCTTTGAGCAGATCGTTCTCGAAATTGGCGAAGGCCGGGGCGGTGGCGAAGACGTTCCCCTCGGCGCGGTCGTTGACCTGTGCCCGGCCGTTGGGCATGACCACGATCATCGGTTGGATCTTGCCGTCGGCCAGCAGGTTGTCGAGGATGTTCTCCGGGTGGCAAAGACGCTGCCATTCCGTCTCGTCACCGCCGATGCCGTGCAGCAGATAGAGCACGGGGTACTTGCGGTCGGCGGAATAACCCGGCGGCGTGTAAACGAGCATCTTTCGGCGCGTGCCGACCGTCTTGGAGTCATACTCGACCATGGTCAGCTCGCCGTGGGGGATGTTGTCCCGTCTGGCATTGAATCCGGCGGGCGGGTTGTCGAAGGCGGGCTTGTCATCCGGTCCCAGTTCGATCGAGCCGCCGAATCCGCCTGGTCCCTGGCTCCTGGTGGCTCGCGGCCGGGTCGCTGCAGGCCCAGTGGGACGGGCGGATGAGTCTTCTTTGAACAGCAGTTGAGCGAACTCATACAGGCTGCGTCGCCAGGACTGCCACTCGTGGGCGGTATTGGGAGAGACATAGAAGACACTGTTGATTCCGGCCTGCTTCAACGCCTCGGCGTTCGCCTTGGGGTCGCCGCCGAAGGGGCCGCGACCGCCGCCTCTGCGGTTCTCGAGTTCGCGGCTGCCATAGCTGACGAACACCAGCTTGACCTTTTCTCTGAAGCCGGGTGTGTTGTCGATATCGGCCGGGGAGATACTGCCGCCGCTGAACAGTCCGATGTGGGAGAACTTGTCGAGGTTCTTCAGGGTGATCTGCCTGGTCTCCATTCCGCCCATGGAAAGGCCTGCCATGGCGCGATGGGGCTGATCCGCCAGTGTGCGGAAGTGGGTATCGATGTAGGGGATCAGCTCATCGATGAGAACCGTCTGGAAGGGACCGATATCGAAATCCCTGAGGCCGCCGAACCGGATTTCGTTGGTCATGCCGTAGGTCATCACGATGAGGAAAGGCCTGGTCTTCCCTTCGGCGATCAGGTTGTCCATGATCAGATTGGCGCAGCCCTGGGCACCCCAGCCGGTCTCATCCTCGCCCCAGCCGTGCTGAAGATACAGCACGGGATAGCGGACGGACGTGTCCTTGTCGTAGTCCGGCGGCGTGTAGACGAAAGCGCGGCGAGAGGTGTTTGTGCTCTTCGAGGGAAAGAGAATCTGTCGCAGTTGTCCGTGCGGGACGTCCTTGAGGGCGTAGAAGTCCTGATCCCTGGCGGGACATTCCACGCCGCTACCCCAGCGGCCGGCGCCGTAGAAGTACAGGCTGCCGGGATCGGGAACCGCCGCTCCGTCGATCCAGATCTGGTAGTAATGGAAGCCTTCGTCCTGGGGCTGCGATTCGCCGCCGGTCCAGACGCCGTCGTCGCCCTTGGTCAGGGGGTACTTTCTGCCTCCGATGTCGAGCTCGACCTTCTGGGCCTGAGGCGCGGAGATCCTGGTGCGGACCCGGCCGTCCGAGGTGACCTGGGGATACTGCCTTCCCGGCTGATTGAGGGACGAGGGTCTCCAATCGTTGGCGTCCGCCGGCGGATTCGCCTGCGCCCGACACAGGAAACCTGACAACGTGAGCATCGACAGCAGTGCAATCAGGTTGCGTCTCATAGTCCTTCTCCTTCAGTCCGTCAGTAGAAGTCGAGCAAATTCTCGCAGATCCCGTCGCTGCGTCAACAACAGACTGCCACCATCCAGCGGACGCTATCTTCATAACACCGCCTGAAAAGGCCAGCAGTGAGATGAAAAAAGGGAACCCGAATGAGATTTTCTCATTCTTTTGGCATTTTTGATCTCTCGCCCCGCGGCCTGTGCCGGTGATAAGATACGAAGAAAGCAACCCAAGACGGCGTGGATTGGTTATGGGTCAGGACAAACGCACACTGGACTTCCTGGGGCTGTTTGTACGGCATCAGCAGGAGATCTACGCCTACATCCTGACCCTGGTGCCCAACGTCAATGACGCCGATGACTTGTTCCAGGATGGCACGACCGTGATGTGGCGGAAGTTTGATCAATTCCAGCCCGGTACCAATTTCGCGGCGTGGGGCATCCAAATCATGCGGTATCAGATCTTGGAGTACCGCCGAAACCTGGCCCGCCGCAAACGAGTTCTGATGGAGGACTCGCTGTTCGAGGCGTTGATCGACCACATGCCCGCCGTCCAGGACGAAATGGCCGTGCGCATCGAGGCCCTGCGCAAGTGCCAGGCCCTCCTGGACGATCGGGCCAAGCGAATCCTCAAGATGCGCTATGAGCACAACACCCCGATCAAGGAGATCGCTTCCTACCTGAAGGTTTCCCGCCGTCACGTCTACCACATTCTCGGCCAGATCAACAGCGTGCTGCTGCGATGCATGCGCAGGACGCTGGCGGAAGGGAGCGGTCCGGCATGAGTACGCCTCCCTTTCCGGACATGGACGATCTGGTGCAGCGTCTGCTGGACGATCAGATCGAGCCCGACGAGATGCAGCGTCTGGCGAAGGCCGTGCGTGAGGACCCCCGTGTGCGGGACTACTACATCGACAGTTTGCTGGTTTCTGCCGTCCTGCGGCGATCCAGCCAGGTGACCGGGGAGCTTTCGAAGTCGGATCTGATCCGAGCGGTCTCCGGAGGAACGGGTCAAGGCGGTCCCAGACGCCTGGGGCGGCACGTCCGTTCGGTCGCGGCGGTTCTGGTGCTGGGAGCCCTGGTTCTGGCGTTTTTCTGCCTGCTCCGCCACAAGGCGCAAGGCCCGGCGATCGGCATATTAGCCGGGGCGTATGAGGCCCAGTGGCGAGGGATTCGTCCTCGCCCGGGCGAAGCCCTGCACGTCGGTCGCTACGATCTGCGCGAGGGTGTGGCGCAGTTCGATCTGGACCACGGGACGAGTCTTCTGCTTGAAGCGCCTTGTCAGGTCGAGCTGACGAGCGTCGGGGAAGTGGTCCTGAGAAACGGCAGGCTTGCCGCAGCGGTCGTTCCTCAGGCTGCGGGGTTTCTCGTGCGAACCTCCACGGCCCTTATCACAGACCTAGGCACGGAATTCGGGGTGATTGCCCGTTCCGATGGTAGCACCGAGGCCCACGTTCTCAAGGGCCGGATCAGCGTGGTCCTCGATCCGAACCGATCGGGTCGGGCGATGTCGCTCGTTGTGAATGAGGGGCAGGCCGCAGCAGTGGACGCAACGGGAAGCGCTATTCGAGGTGGGCTGGCCGCTCGACCGGATTACTTCGTCCTTCAGTTGCCGTCCTTCAGCCAGAATTCCGAGCCGGTAAGAAGACTGAACCTCGCGGACCTCGTGGGCGGAGGCAACGGCCGCGGCAACGGCACGTTGAATCGGGGTATCGACCTGGGGACCGGCCAGGCATTCAAGGGGCCGGCTACGACGATTCGGCTTGCCCGACGAAACGAGTTCCGGCCGTCGCCGCAGGTGCGTGGCATTGACGGCGTTTTTGTGCCCAACGGGGCCCTGGGCCCGGTCGTGATCAGTTCCACCGGATTGATCTTCGCCGAGTGTCCTCGGACGATGGGGAGCTACTATGGCGGTCCGGCCAACAGCGGCATGTTCTTCGACATCCCAAGTCGACGGACCTATACGGCGCGGCTCAACGGCATCTGTCTTGGCACATCCACGCATCCGGCTTTGACCCTCCATCCCAACGCAGGCATTACCTTCGACTTGGATGAGATTCGCCAGGACCATCCGGGTATTCAGATCGCCCGGTTCACCGCCGTGTGCGGTATTCCCAAGGACTTGCCGCAAGCTCCATTCAGCGCCGCCGATGTCTGGATTCTCCTGGATGGCGTCGTTCGCCTTCACCTGCACTATCCTGAGGAACGGAACGTTGTCGAGAAGGTGGACGTGCCGATTCCCGCGCGGACCCGATTCCTGACCTTGGTCGCCACCTGCACCGGTCGCGCGGACTATTCCTGGGTCTTCTTCGGCGATCCGTTCCTGGAATAACTGCTCACCCTTTGGGAGGCTTGTATGACAGTCGGCACACCTCGGGCATGCCGGACGAGTCAGAGCAAAGATCAAACAGCAAAATGCAAACATGAGGAAGTCATCCGCCGAAGGCGGATTCCGCCATTTTGATATTTGCCTTTTGCCCTTTGCTGTCTGCTTCGGGGCCGGTGGATGGCGCGGTCCGTTCGACATGGACATTTACATCGACGATGACAACAAGCCGTATCTTTACTTTCCCGGCCGCGGGATCGACGGAATCTTCGTCGTACCGCTCGACCCCAACGACCTCACGCGATTTGCCGGCCTGCCTCGGCATCTCTTCGCGTTCAACAGCAACCACGTCTGGGAACGTTACGGCGAGAGGAACGAGTATGCCGATGTGGCGTGGATCGGACCCGCGCATGGCAGCATCGTGGAGGGACCCGACGGGAATTTGTGGCAGTTCTACACGATCGTTCTGTCGAACCCGCCGGGAGGACGCCGCGTCGGGATGGATCGGATCACCTTCGACGGGGACGGCAACATGGCGGTGAAGGTCACCGACACCCCGCAATGGGCTCCCAACACGGTCGATGACCCCACCCGGGGTGACAGCGGGTCGATTCCGCTGACCATCAACAAGGTCCGCGCGATGAACGCGCTTTCCCGGTTCTCCTCGGAGCAGTCGGGTCGCGATGCCGCCTATGCCGTGGACGATTCGAGTGGCACCTGGTGGGAACCTGCCACGACTGATACGGAGCCGAGCCTGACAATCGAGCTGTCCCCAGCGACCCGGTTCGATGCTGTGCAGTTGTTCACAATTGACTCCGTCCGCCTGATGTTCAATGGCGGGCGCGGCTTTGGCGGTAGGCGCGGCCGCACCCCGGCCGCGGAAAGCGCACCTGCAACAACCACGGCTTCGGAGCCGTCTGCGACCAACGCATATCAGTACAAGATTGAAGCGTCATTGGATGGGCAGACGTACACGACGGCTCTTGACCAGACCACGAATGCCATATCGCGAGATACGATCTTCGAGGAGATACCGCCGGTGAAGTGCCGCTTTGTTCGACTGACCATGACGAACTGGCCGCGGGCCATACCGCTGGGGATTATCGAGTTCACCATCTTCGGCAAACCGGCGGGGTCTCTGCCCGCTGCGCAGCCAGGTCCCGGTATACACTGAGCAAGGAGACGCTATGAACGCCCCACAATCGACCTCACGCCTTACCGAAGCTGTGGCAATCCTCGCCGCCGGCGCGTGGGCTCTGTACGCCGCGACGCCGATTCCCGCCGCCACCACCGTCTCCACGCCTGTTCATGCCGTCATAGACGCCGGCAAGACGTTCGCTCCGATCAATCCCAACCTCTACGGCATGTTCATCGAGCACGCCGGCAGCCTGGTGTACCGCAGCATGTGGGCCGAGATGATCGACGACCGCAAGTTCTACCACCCGATCGTCGCTACGGATGCGGTCCAGCCCAGCCCTGCCGGCGGTCGAAGCGGCCGCGGCCGTTTTGGCGGTGCACCTCGGCGGTGGACGCCCATCGGCGCGGCCGAATTCGTCACCATGGACACCCAGTATGCCTATGCCGGCGACCACTCGCCTATGGTTACACTCAGTCCCACGGAACCCCGCGGCATCCGTCAGGCGGGCTTGGCACTCATAAAGGATAAGGATTATGCCGGCCGCATCGTCCTTGCCGGCGACCCGGCTGTCCAGGTCACCATCAGCCTGATTTGGGGGACGGACACCGCCGACCGTCAATCCATCACCTTCGATAGTCTCACCCCCACCTACGCCACGTTCCCGCTTGCATTCAGGTGCCCGGTCGACGCTACGGACGGCCAACTCGAAATCACCGCCACCGGCCCCGGTGCCCTGCACATTGGGGCCGTCTCGCTGATGCCCGCCGACAATGTCCAGGGCTGGAGGCGCGAAGTCATCGCCGTGCTGAAATCCCTTCGCTCCGGCCTCTATCGCTGGCCCGGCGGCAACTTTGTCTCCGCCCACGACTGGCGCGACGCCATCGGCGATCCGGATCGGCGTCCGCCCACGTGGGACCCCGTCTGGAACGCTCTGCAGTCCAACGATGTCGGCACCGACGAATTCATGACGCTGTGCCGGCTAGTGGAGGTCGAACCCTACATCACCGTCAATTCCGGCTTCGGCGAGGCCCGCTCGGCCGCCGAATACGTCGAATACGCCAACGGCTCCGTCACCACCCGCATGGGCGCGATGCGCGCCGCCAACGGCCACCCGGAGCCTTATCGGGTCAAGTTCTGGAACATCGGGAACGAAATGTGGGGTGACTGGCAGTTCGGCTATATGCCCCTGGCGCAGTACCTGGTCAAGCACAACCTGTTTGCCAAGGCCATGCGCAAAGTCGATCCCACCATCATCCTGATCGCCAGCGGCGCCATGCCCGACACGATGACCGGTTCCAAGCAATCCCTGAAACTAGGGGACAAGCTGATTCCCGATTACCTTGGGCCGGCCGACTGGACGGGCGCCCTGTTCCTCCATTGCCTGGACAACATGGACATGATCAGCGAGCACTACTACAACTATGATTCCCACTTCGATCTCTCGCTGGCCAAGCAGGTGCCCAATGACCCGAATGAACCTCTGGTGGACTGGATGCGGCGGCCCGCCAACCACATCCGCATCAAGTACGAAGAGTACCAGGAATACTTGAATCGCATTCCCGCGCTGAAGAACAAACCGATCCCGATTGCGCTGGATGAATATGCCTATGCCGGTGGTCGTGGCGGAGGCAATTATAAGGTTGTTCCCGCCTATGCCTGGAATTTCCACGAGATGTTCCGCCATTCCGATCTCTATCAGCTTGCCACGCTGACCTTCGTTACTGCCACGTATCACGCCGCCGGTGACCAGGCCGTCCTCAGTCCCGTCGGCATGCTCTTCAAGTTCTATCGCGACCACTATGGCACCATTCCCGTGGAGACTTCAGGCAACTCCCCGCAGCCCAAGCCCAAGGACCCGCCCGGCGGCGAACAGCCCGTCGTCCACGCCGGCAGCGACACCTTCCCGCTGGACGTGGCCGCGGCCTGGACAGCCGACCGCAGAGCCCTGACCGTCGCCGTCATCAACCCGACCGAATCTCCCCAGACTCTGCGCCTCCAGATCCGCGGCGCCGCGCTCTCCGGCGAAGGCACTCTTCGGCGCATGGCCCCGCAGAGCCTGGCCGCGACCGTGGTTGTCGGCCAGGAACCGGGCGTCACGATCGAAGAACAGATGCTGGATGCCATCCCCACGAGCCCGACGTTCGCCCCTTTCAGCGTCAACATCTACGAATTCCCGGCACAATAAGGAGACTTGTTTATGAAGAAATCCATTCTCTTGTGGTCCGCCGCCGTGATGCTGCTATCCGGCGGTATTCCTCTCGCTTCTGCGACCCAGACGGCCGCCCAACCTGCTGCGACGGCGACAGCCATCGCGGACATTCCCAAGCTGCCCTTTGCTACGCCTCTCAAATGGACATCCAGCGGCGTGCTGGTCAGGCCGGTCTCCGACACCAACCACACGATCGTGTCCGTTAAAGACCCGACGGTCGTCCGTTACAACGACCTGTGGCACATCTACGCGACCGTTTACTCGACGTCCGCCAGGACCTGGAACATGGTGTACCTGAGCTTCAAGGACTGGTCCGACGCCCCCAACGCCAAGCTGCACTTCCTCGATCAGAATCCCAATTTGAGGGGGTACAAGTGCGCACCACACGTGTTCTATTTCACGCCGCATAGAAAGTGGTATCTGGTCTACCAGACACAGCCGCCGGCGTATTCCACCACCGACGACCTTTCCAAGCCGCAAACCTGGACTGCGCCGCAGAGGTTTTTTGACGGAGAACCGGCGGGCATGCCGAGGCTCCCGATCGACTAGTGCTCCGTTACTCATCGAGTGAGGGATAGAGCCTCTTGAGCTTCGTTCGG
>DAOTJE010000028.1:0-62334 GCA_035448545.1 Sedimentisphaerales bacterium
TCATCCGCTGGCCCGGCGGCTGCTTCGCCTCGCCCTACCGCTGGAAGGACGGCATCGGCCCGCAGAGCAAGCGCGGCGTCACGCCCCGCGAGCTCTGGGACGACCTCGACATCAACAGCCTGGGAACCGACGAGTTCATCGCGCTGTGCCGCAAGGTGGGCGCTGAGCCGCTGCTCGTGGTCAATATCGGCACGCCGCAATGGAACGACGACGCCGAAACGCACGACTTCCTCCAGGATGCGCTCGACTGGATCGAGTACTGCAACGGCCCGGCGACCTCCAAGTGGGGCAAGGTCCGCGCCGCCAACGGCCATCCCGAACCTTACAACGTCAAATACTGGGAGATCGACAACGAAACGTGGGGCATGGGCATCGACAATTACATCGCGGCGGTCAAGAAGTTCGCCCCCGCGATGCGCCAGGCCGATCCGTCGATCAAGCTGGCCGCCTGCGGCAGCGGCAGCTTCGACCTGAACTGGAACCGCCGGATGATCGAAAGCTGCGCGGAATTGATCGACTACCTGAGCATCCACCACTATGAGAATCCTGACCGTTTCGCCGACGGGCCGTACAACTACGAGCGGTTCATCCGCCAGACGGGCGAGATTATCACCAAGAGCAACAATCCAAAGCTGAGAATATACTGCTCCGAATGGAACGCCCAGAGTACCGACTGGCGCACCGGCCTGTATGCCGGCGGCGTGCTCAACGGCTTCGAACGCTGCGGCGACGTCTTCGAGATCGGGGGACCCGCCCTGTTCCTGCGTCACGTCTCGGCTACCGCCTGGGACAACGCGTTCATCAACTTCGACCAGTGCTCGTGGTTTGCGGCGCCGAACTACGTCGTGATGCAGTTGTGGCGCGACCATTACGCGCCGAGCCGCATCGAGATCGCGCCGCAGTCGCAGGCGCTTAACACCGTCGCGACCAAGTCGCAGGACGGCAAGACGCTCTACGTCAAGACTGTCAACGCAAGCGATTCGGCCGTGGCAGTGTCGCTGGAGCTGGCGGCGGGTTTCTCCCCCGTCGCCGCGACGATGCAGATGGTCGCCCCCGGTTCGCTCCAGTCCCGCAACACGCTCGCCCGTCCACAGGCCGTTCGCGCCGAGCCCGGCGATGTCCGCATCGAGAACGGCGTCCTGCGTCTGACGCTTCCGGCCCTCTCGGCGGCGGTGGTCACGATCGAATTGTAGGACACACGGCGCACGCTATCCGACTGAATCTGACCGGGCCGGCACGTTCAAGGTTGAAGGAACGGCCGGCCCGGCGTACGATGGGACCCGACCGGGGAACCTCCCGATACAGGAGGACGCCGTGATTGGCAGAACGAGAACCGTACTTCGAGCGTTGCTGGTCTGTGCCGCACTGATGGACCACGCCACAGCAGCCATGCAGCGACTGAAGGTCAGCGACCAGAATCCGCACTACCTGGCATACGAGGACGGAACGCCTTTCTTCTACCTGGGCGACACCGCGTGGGAACTGTTCCGGAGAACCACGCGGGAAGAAGCGGATCGCTACCTTCAGACGCGCCGAGCGCAGGGATTCACCGTGATCATGACGTGCGGCCCCGGCGCGGAGAAGACCTCGGGGCAACTCGATACCGGCATCGGTCTGCCCAACCGCTATGGGCATGTGCCGTACATCGATGAGGATTTTACGCGACCCAGCGTGGCGCCGGGGGCGAATAACGACTACTGGGACCACGTCGACTACGTGATCGATCGTTGTGAGCAGTTGGGGCTGTATGTCGCTCTGCTGCCCTACTGGGCCCGCGACTACGTGCCGCATCCGATCGACGCCGAGACGGGCTATCGCATCGGCCATTGGTACGGCCAACGCTACGGCAACCGTGCACACATCATCTGGGTGCTCGGAGGCGACAACGAGGGCAACAATCCGACCGAGATCGAGATCATGGACCGCACAGCCCAGGGCCTGTCCGACGGGGCCGGGAGGAGCCACGCCGATCTGTTCGTCACGTATCACTGCAACGGCTGGCAGGACGATCCGCATTCGTCCGGCTACTACCTCCACGACAAGCCGTGGCTGGATTTCAACGGGGCCCAGTCGGGGCACTACCGCGACGGCGTTCAGGGCCCCTACTTCCACCCGCCCTATCAGACGATGATGGACGACTACCGCCGTGTGCCGATCAAGCCGACGGTGAATCTCGAAGCGGTGTACGAGGGAGTCTATGACGGATTCGACGCCTCCAATCCCCGGCTGAACGAGCACGACGTGCGAAAGACCGCGTACTGGACCGTGCTCGCCGGCGGAGCGGGATACACCTACGGAAACAACAACGTCTGGCAGTTCTACAGCCCGCGATACGACCCTCGATACCATGCGAACGCGCCCTGGGACAGCCAGATGGAAAATGCCTCTGCTCACCAGATGACGCACCTGAAGAACCTCCTGCTATCCCGGCCCTATCTTGCACGTGTGCCCGACCAGGATCTGCTCGTGGACGAAGTGGCAACGAAAGGAGACTATAAGGTCGCCATGCGCGCCGGGGACGGCAGCTACGCCATGATTTATGCGCCGACGCCGCAGCCATTCGTCGTGAAGCTGTCGAGACTCGCGAATACGATCGACGCATGGTGGTACAATCCGAAGACGGGACAGTGTGCCGACGAGGATGGGCAAGTGACGACTCGGCCCTTCGCGCGATGTGAGAATATAGAGGCCCAGAGGTTCGTCCCGCCAACCGACAATCCCGATTGGGTGCTCGTGCTGGATGATGCTTCAAAGGGTTTCCCACCGCCGGGGCAAGCAAGTCGGGTGAACACGGCTGAAGGTATGTGAACGACAGGAGTGACTTCGTGGCGACAGGAAGAATGACACGCAGGGGTTTGCTCCGCGGCGCGGTTGCTGGTGCCGCCACGGGGGCGATAGGGTGCTATACCGGCACCGGCTACGCGACCGAGGCGACCCATCGGAAGCGATGGAAGACGGCGGTGGGGCTGAACGGATTCGAGTCGGTGCGATCGTACGGCTATCGAATGGACCTCCAGGAGGTGCTGGAGTTCGTTTGCGTCTGCGGGTTCGACGGGGTCGAGTTGGTGGACTGGCCGCAGCCGTATCCGCAGACGGAGGAAGAGGCCCGCGCGATCAAGCACATGTACGACCGGCTGGGCCTGGAGATCATGACACTCCAGGGTCGCGGCCTGGACGGCGACTGCGGCTCACCCGACGCCGCCAGCCGAAACCGCTACCTGACCCACCTCAAGCACCAGGTCGATCTGCTGCACGGCTGGGGATGCCAATTCATCGCGCTGTGGTCCGGCGGGCCCGTAGGGCCGGGCAGTGAGGAATACCTCAAGTGGACGGCCGACACCTGGGCGAAACTCACCGAGTATGCGCAGCAGTACGGCATGTACGTCACCACTGAGCCAGAGCCGGTCATGGCGACCCACACGTTCGAACTGCTCCACAAGCTCGTCGACTGGATCGATTCGCCGCACTTCTATGTGACGTTCGATCCGAGCCACAGCACGATCCTCGGCAACGGCGATCCGATGAGCTTCCTCCGCGAGTTTCGAGGTCGCGTCGGCCACGTCCACTTCACCGACACGGACGGCACCCGCCGCCCCGAAGGAGGAACATCGAAACACCTGACACTCGGCGACGGTAAGCTGGACCTGCTGGCGCTGCTGCGCGAGCTGAAGGACCAGGGCTACGACAAGTGGATCATGCTCGACTTGTGGCTGCTGCCCGACATCTATCGCGGCGCCTACGTCGGCAAAAAACGGCTCGACGCCATGTTAGACACGCTGTTCCCGGCTTGAATCCTCAAAGGACGCCAAATATGAACCATGCACAGACGTCTTACCTTGCCGCCGCCATGCTGGCACTGCTGTTCGGTGCGACGTCGCCCGATGGCACAGTGACAGAACCGGCCATTGAACGAGGCGTACCCAACGCCAGGGAACTGCCGGCGGTGTTCGTCGAGGGACAGGTGGTCACGGTGCCGGTTCCTTCAGGGGCCGTGACGCGTTGGCGTGCGTTCGACGACCGCGACATCCAGGTTGGCACCGGCGATCTCGATCCGTCCGTTTCGACGATTGACCTCGGCCCGTTGGGCGTTGGATGGTACCGAATCGACTTCCTGTCGGAAGACGGCGAATGCGTCGCATGGACCACGGCGGCCGTGCTCGGGCGTCTGCTGGCGCCGGTCCCGCAGGACTCGCCGATCTGCATCGACTCGGCCACGGCGTGGTTTGCCCCCAACGACCAAGCCAAGCAGGAGCGGTTCGCGCGTCTGGCGGCGCTGGCGGGCGTCAACTGGATTCGCGACCGGATGCGCTGGCGCGACCTGGAGCCGGAGCCGGGACGCTTCGCCGATGCGACGACGACGTACGACCTCTCGGCCGACCTTCAGGCCAAACATGGCCTGAAAGTCCTCCAGGTCTTTCATGGCACGCCCCCGTGGGCGGTCGAAGACGGCGAATCGAGCGGGCGCTATCCCGCCGACCTGCGTCATGCGTACCGCTTCTGTCGAGCGATGGCGAGACGCTACAAGGGCCGGGTGCAGGCGTGGGAGCCGTGGAACGAAGCCAACGTCGCCAGCTTCGGAGGCCATACCAGCGACGAGATGTGCTCGTACCAGAAGGCCGCCTATCTCGGCTTCAAAGCGGGCGACCCGAACCTGATCGTCTGCTGGAACGTCTCGACCGCCGTGCCGACGATGCTGCACACGCGTCTGGTCCTGGCGAACGAAACGTGGCCGTACTTCGACACGTACAACATCCACACGTACGACTGGCCCGATTCGTATGAGCGGCTCTGGAGGCCGGTGCACATCGCCGCGTGCGGCCGGCCCATCTGGGTGACCGAGAGCGACCGGGGACTGCAATACGCCGGCCCGGAACCCTGGTGCGAGCTGTCACGCGAAGGCGAGCGGCAGAAGGCGGAGTTCATGGCGCAGTCCTATGCCAGCAGTCTGTTCGCCGGCGCCGATCGGCACTTCCACTTTATTCTCGGCAATTACCATGAGCCCAGCAAGGTCCAGTTCGGCCTGTTGCGTTTGGATCAGACGCCGAGACCAAGCTACGTCGCGATGGCGGCCATCGGCCGATTTCTGGCCGGCGCCGAGTGCCTGGGGCGATGGAGCCTGACGGGCCAGCCGGATGCGCACATCTACGCCTTCCGCGCGGAGCCCGACGGCAAGGCGCGCGACATCCTCGTCGCCTGGGCCGAGAGACCTGGAGACTGGGCCCAACGCGGCAAAACGACGGTCCAGTGGAGCCTGCCCAAGGCGGTCGTGGTCGACCGCGTGTACGACTACCTCGGGCGCCTGCTGGAGTCGGGAGTCCCTGAACGGCTGCAATCGACCCCGATCTTCGTGCTGCTCCGCGCCGGCGACGCCTCCGAGCTCTCGCTCGAATCGCCGCCCCGGCGATCCGAAACTCGTGCGGGCCAGGTCTGTCCCATCGTGCTGCAACTGCACATGTCCAGCTCAACCAGCGTCAACGTCGAGCAGATTCCCTGGGCCTCGGATTACGAGCACCGGGTCGAGCCTCAGACGGAAACCGTCTTGCCTTTCTACGCCTACAACTTCGGCAACGAGCCCCTCAAGGGCCGCATCGCCGTCGACCACGCGCCCGAAGGATGGAAGCTCGAGCCGAAGGCGTGGAATGTCACGCTGGAGCCGATGGGCCGCACAGCGCTGCCCTGCTGCTTCTTCATGCCCGCGCGAGACCGAGACAAGACCTCCGATTGCTGGATTCGCCTCCGGGGCGACTTCGGCAAGGCCGGCCGCCCGGTTCTCGTCTTTCGCCTGATCTCCACACCCGGCGAAGGCTACGACGCCCCGCCTCCATGATCGCCGGATCGCTCCGCATTCAGTCGGGGTAAAGCAGGTACGGGCGGCTGGTGCGGCGGAAGGATTCGCAGGCGGCGAGGTACTTCTGGCGCAGCGGAGGCAGAGGCTCGCGATTGGCAATGGCTTCGCGAATCGCCGCGGTCCCGCAAAGTCGGTCGAAATGGTCTGCCCTCCATTCGAACTCGTCAGGAGCCATTCGCGCGATTTCGTTGACGATGCAGACACCCGACCAGAATGGCTCCAGTCGGTCGCGGTCGGTGACCTCGATGCGGACGCCGGAGCAGAGCCGCCCTTCGTGTTTCGAGGCCGCCGGCGTGAACGTCGTCGCGTGGAACGTCAGACCGGGCAGATTCAGCCCGTTCAATCGAGCAGCCAGTTTCGGACCGTCGATCCATGGCGCGCCGAACTGGCGAAACGGCATCGTCGTGCCCCGCCCCTCGGAGACATTGGTGCCCTCCAGCAGACACAGCCCCGGATAGACCGTGGCGGTATCGAGGTCCGGCATGTTCGGAGACGGCTTGCGGAAGACCTGTCCCGTCTGATCGTACCACACCGCGCGATTCCATCCGGTCATCGGGACAACGCTCAGATCGACGTGAACCCCGCCGGCGAGCCATCCCTGGCCGTCGATCATACGCGCCAACTCTCCTACGGTCAGGCCGTGCCGGACGGGGATGGCGTGCAGGCCGACGAAGCTGGCCAGCGACGGCTCCAGAATGGGACCTTCGACTTTGGTTCCGCCGATCGGGTTCGGGCGATCCAGCACGATGAAGCGTTTGCCGCATTCGGCGGCCGCCTCCATCGCCAGGGACATGGTGGAGATGTAGGTATAAAACCGTACGCCGACGTCCTGGATGTCGAAGACCAGCACATCGATCCCTTCGAGCATCTGGGGCGTCGGCTTGCGAGTCCGCCCATAGAGACTGTGCAGCGGCAGCCCGTACTTCGGGTCGCGCCGGTCGTCGATGGGTTCGCCCGCCTCCTCGACGCCGTACAGCCCGTGCTCCGGACTGAACAGCGCCACCACCTGCACCTCGTCGATGTCCTGGAACACGTCCACGATAAACCGCCCCCGCTGGTCATACGCGGTGTGATTGGCGATAATCCCGATCCGCCGGCCGGCAAACAGCGATCCATAATCCGCGACGTTGTCGAGTCCTGTGTGAACCTCGGCCGCACAAGCCACCGCCAGCCAAACCTGGAGCGCAAGACTGAGTACGCGTATCGTCTTCATCTGTCACCTCCCTCGTGTCCCCGGTGCGCGCCGGGCAGATTCTCTTCGAGATAGCGCGTCAGCAACGAATAGAGGTGGACGGTGGTGCCGTCGCCCTCGCCGATGCCGTGCGTGCGGCCCGGATACGACATCATCGTGAACGCCTTGCCGTGCTTGACCAGTTCGTTGACCAGCGCCTCGCAGTTCTGGTAGTGGACGTTGTCGTCGGCGGTTCCGTGTACCAGCAGCAGGCGGCCCTGGAGCTGGTGCGCGAAGGTGATCGGCGAGCCATTCTTGTAGCCCTCCGCGTTGTCGTCGGGCAGGCCCATGTAGCGTTCCTGGTAGATCGTGTCGTAGAAACGCTCATCGCTGACGAAGGCAATCGCCATCGCCATGCGATACAGGTCGGGATAGCGGAAGATCGCGTTGAGACTCATTGAGCCGCCCCCGCTCCAGCCCCAGATGCCGATGGCATTGGGGTCCACATAAGGTCTCGTCTCGACGATCTTGCGGACGGCGGCCGCCTGGTCGGCCGAGGCGAGGATGCCGACCTGACGGTAGACACATTTGCGCCACTGGCGGCCCCTCGGCGCCGGCGTGCCGCGATTGTCCACGCTGGCGATCACATAGCCCTTCTGGGCCAGCATCAGGTGCCAGAGGTAGCCCTTGCCGCCCCAGCGGTCGCGCACGGTCTGGCCGGCCGGTTCGCCATAGACGTGGAATAACGTGGGGTACCGCCCATTCGGATCGAACTGCGGCGGCCGGATGCACCAGCCGTCCAGCTCCACGCCGTCGCCGATGTCGACCCGGAAGAACTCGGACGGTCCCTTGTCGAGCCTCTCCACCGTCTCGCGCAGCTTCGCATTGTCCGCCAGCACGCGCACGGTCTCGTGGCTTGGCAACGACACCAGCTCGGTCACAGGGGGAACGCCAAAGGACGAGTACGTGTGAAACGCCCATTTCGCATCGGGGGAGATGTCGTAGGAGTGCGTACCGGCCTGGTCCCGCGGCGTGATCCGTTCGGCTGGACTGTTGGCGTCGAGCGCGACGCGGTACAGGTACCGCTGTGTCGGATTGTCGGGCGAGGCGGTGTAGTAGGCCCAGCCGCCTTCCTTGTCGACGCATTCGAGATCGATCACATCGAACGCCCCCGGTGTCAGCAGTTTCACCTTCCGGCCCGCACGGGAGACTGCATACAGGTGCCGCCAGCCATCCCGCTCGCTCAGCCAGGTAAAGCGACGCCCGTCGTCGAACCACTTCAAGCAGTCGCTGACATCGAGCCACGCGTCATCGCGTTCGGTCATCACGGTCCGGCTCGTTCCCTTCCGCACGTTCGCCAGGATGACTTCGTTTCTGTTCTGGAGGCGGTTGAGATGCTGGACGACGAGCTCCTTGGAGTTGTCGGCCCAGTCCATCCAGGGGATGTAGTGGTTGCGTGTGTCATCGGACAGTTCGAACCAGCGCGTCGAGCCGCCCTCGACGTGGACCACACCCACGCGGACCGCCGAGTTCGTCTGCCCGGCCTTGGGGTAGGCAAACGTGATGATCTCCGGATACAGCCCGCGCGTGTTGTCAATCATGTGGAACATCGGGACACCGGAGGTGTCGAATTGCCAGTAGGCGATCCACTTGCCGTTCGGACTCCAGCGGAAGCCATCCCGCAGGTAGAATTCCTCCTCGTACACCCAGTCACTGGTTCCGTTGATGATCGTGTCCGAACCGTCGTGCGTCAGTTGCACGATCTCCAGGTCCCCGACGTTCTGGACGTAGAGATTGTTCTGGCGGACGTAGGCGACCTTGCGGCCGTCAGGAGAGAACTTCGCGAACATCAGCGAAGAGGCCGGTGCATCGCCGCCCAGCTTTTTCAGCCGCCCGTTGGCCAGGGTCAGCACCCAGTAGTCACCGCGCGTGCTGGCCCGCCAGACGCGCTGCGCGTTCGTGAAGATCAGCAGCCTTTTGCCGTCGTCGGACCAGGTGTATCCGTCGATGCTCAGGGGTGTCGACTGCCCCTTGGGAATGAGCTTCTCGGCCGGCACGAGGATCTCGCGCTCGCCCGTATTGGGATCGTGTCTCACGATGTCCTTGGCCTTGTCGATGTCATTGGAGTCCTCCAGCGTGGTGTAGCCCGAACCGTCCTTGAGCCAACGGGCCGGACCGAAGGACTCGCCTTGGAAGTCATTCGAATCGAAGATCCGCTTGATCGTGAGAATCGCAGGATCATCTGCTTGTCCCGCCCATAGCGAGCCGCCGGCAAGGACCAGAACCACCATGCAGAGGAAGAGAAGACCGAGTCGCTGCTTCATGAGACCATCCCGTCGCCTTAACCCGATGATACGATCCCCAGGCGGACCGTCGCCGCCAAGCTTGCCAGCCGCCCCCCGCTTTTACAAGCCTTTTCTGGACCCGTCTCTATGCCACGTCGCGCGCCTTCTGTCATCCCTTCGACAAGCTCAGGGTGGGCTCTGAGCACCAGCGAAGGACCTGGGCACCGCGAGAAACGCCGGCTTCGCTGTGATCCGCGTCTCCCCTACGAACGCCAGATGGTTCGCTTCGCTCACCATGACAAAGGGGAATACGGTCATCTCGCGCAGGAAGGTGGCGAATCTTCTCGCGAATTGCGCTCAATCGCGTATAATTCATGGCCGATAAGGCAGGAAACACCTCTGATTTCAAGGCACAGAATGGAAACAGCCGATAAGATCGCCCTGCCCGAGCGTGTTGCCCGCGTGAAGGTCGGTGACAAGAACGTGTACCTCGTCGGCACCGCGCACCTGTCCAAGGAGAGCGTCGAGGACGTCAGCACGACGATCGACATGGTCAAACCCGACGCCATCTGCATCGAACTGTGCAAGGGACGTTACCAAGCGATGACGCAGGCGGACAACTGGGCCCAAATGGACATCTTCAAGATCCTCCGGCAGAAGAAGGCCACCTTCCTGCTGGCGCAACTGATCATGACCAGCTTCTATCGGCGTCTGGGCGAGAAGCTGGGCATCCAGCCGGGGGCTGAGATGCTCAAGGGCATCGAGCTGGCCGAACAGACCGGAGCCGAACTGGTCCTGGCCGACCGCGACATCGAGATCACCCTGAAGCGCGTCTGGGGCTACCTGGGTTTCTGGAATAAGCTCAAGCTGTTCATGCAACTGGCCACGGGCATCTTCATCCGCGAGGAAATCGACACGGACATGATCGAGGCGCTCAAGAAGCAGGACCAGCTCGAAGCGGTGATGGCCGAGTTCGCGGGCAAGTATCCCGAGATCAAGAGACGGCTGATCGACGAACGGGACACCTACCTGGCCGAGAAGATCCGCACAGCGCCGGGCCGGACCGTCGTCGCGATCGTAGGCGCCGGCCACGTTCCGGGCATCACACAGCAGATCCACCAGGAGCACTGCCTCGATGAGCTGATGGAACTGCCCACCAAGCCCATCTGGCCGAGGATCGTCAAATGGGTCGTGCCGCTGGCGATTCTGGTCCTGATCGGCTACGGCTTCAAGAAGGGAACCGAGCACGGGTTTGAGAATGTCTACATCTGGTTTCTGGTCAACGGCGTGCTCTCGGCCGCCGGCGCGGCCTTGGCGCTGGCCCATCCGCTGACGATCCTCTCGGCGTTCCTGGCCGCTCCGCTGACCAGTCTGAATCCTTTCTTCGCCGCCGGCTGGGTGGCCGGAATCGTGCAGGCACTAATCAAGAGACCCAAGGTGAGCGACCTGGAAGACCTCCCGGACGCCATCGGCACGATGAGGGGCTTCTGGACCAATCCGGTCACGCGCATCCTGCTGGTGGTGGCGCTGGCCAACTTGGGCAGCATGATCGGCACGTATGTCGCCGGCGCGTGGATCGCAGCGCGATCGGTGTAGGTCCGCGCTACGGCTGGACGGCGCGATTGTGGAATCGCACGTCGTCGATCATGCCGGACCAGAACGTCCCGGGGGCAAATCCCTCCCCGGCGCCCAGCAGGAAGCCTGCGTTCGAGGACCTCAGATTGCTCAGGTCACGATTGTCGGAGGCTACTTCCTGCCCATCAACGTAGAGATGCCGCCGCAGCCCCGTCCAGACGAGGCGAACGCGATGCCACTGGCCGTCCGTAATAACCCGGCTCGACACGAGCGGGATGGTCATCCGGCCGCCGTCGGTCAGACGCGTCATGATCGCGCCGGTCACCGCATCGGTTCCGATCCATGTGGTGCCTGTGCCGGAGGAATCCGCCTGGGCCAGAATCACCTGCCCCGGATGCCCCCCTTTGACCCAGGCGAACACCGTGAACGCGCCATCGGTCGGACGCAGAATCGTGCGAGCGCTGACGTAATCGTCGATCCCATCCAATTCCAGAGCCCCGTCGATTACGCCGCCGTCCGGCCGCCACCGGGGTCCGCCTTCCAGCGTTCCGTCGAACTTGCCGAGCACATCGACCGCCAGGTCGCCCTCGGTCTCGTCCAGCGGCCAGTGCGCGACGAGATTGGGATACTTCAGCCAGTACATCCCCACGCCCGCCAGGTCGAGATAACCGATCGAGCCATCTCCATCCGGCGCCGGTGCGATGTCGAGCAATGGCTCCGAGACCCGCCATTGCTGAGCCAGACGCGCGAAGTCCAGCAGGTTCACCACGCCATCGTGGTTGAAGTCGGGCGCCCGACGCACGCCCGTCAGATGCGGCAGAATGGCTTCGGCCATCAATCCCGCTCCCTCGGCGTTCGGGTGAATGCCGTCGGGGAACAGGTTCCCATGGCCGTCGAGCGCGGCGTACAGGTCGATCACCGGCGCACCGGTCTGACGCGAAATCTCGTCGATCATCGGGAGGATCTCGTCGCGGATCACCTCCGGGCGGATGCTGAAATTCAGGTAGAAGGCTGGCACCGGCTTGCAGATCCACACCGTCGGCGCGCTCGGCAGCGTCCGAAACGCTTCGATCAGCGCGATGTAGTCGGGGACGTACTCATTCGCATAGACCCAGTTGTGCGGCTTGGAGTCGTTGGTGCCCAGCTTGATGATGACGATGTCGGGATTGCTCGCCCGCGCGTTCTGGTAGGCGCTCTGCCGGATGTAGGGCAGGTCGCCCTTGCTCAGCAAGGTCGCGCCGCTGACGCCGAAATTCTCGACCTCCCACACCGGGTCGAACTCCTTGAGCATCCGCTCCAACTGGGCCGGATAGCCGTCGCGCAACCGGTCCGAGATGCCCGATCCGTAGGTGATGCTGTCGCCGACGCAGGCGACAAGTCTGGCGTTCACGGCCGTCCCGGCGGCCAAGAGGATCAATGGGACGAACAGGGCTGTGCTTTTCATGGCTCTCTCCTGTCAATGCGAGGTGTCTGCCAGCCTCGAAAGACCCTTAGCGGCCGACATCCATCTTATCCCGCGTTCGGTCCGCGTCCAAGGAGAATCCCGCGGCGCCGAAGGTTGACCGGGGTCACGCTTGCCGGTAGGATAAGGGCCTTTATGGCCCATTAGGAGTACGCGCGAATGACGAATGTGACATTGATCAGCGGAGACGGGATCGGTCCGGAGATCGCCGAGGCGGCGCGTCGATGCATCGACGCCACCGGTGCCGGTATCCAGTGGGAATTTGCCGAAGCGGGTATCGACGTCATGCAACGCGAGGGCACCCCCCTGCCCGATGCGACGGTCGAGTCCATCCGGCGCAACGGCCTCGCGCTGAAGGCGCCGATTACAACACCCGTCGGGACCGGTTTTCGCAGCATCAACGTACACCTGCGTCAGGCGTTCGATCTGTACGCGTGCCTGCGACCCTGCAAGACCTACAAAGGTGTGCGGAGCCGGTATTCGGACATCGATCTGGTGATCGTCCGCGAGAACACCGAGGACCTGTACGCAGGCATTGAATTCGAGAAGGGCAAAGACGACACGCTCGAACTGATCGGCTGGCTCAACAAACACAGCAAGCGACAGATCAGGCCGGATACGGGCATCAGCATCAAACCGATCTCCGTGGCCGGAACCGAACGCATCGTGCGGTACGCCTTCGACTACGCACGCAAAATGGGACGGAAGAAGGTCACCAGCGTGCACAAGGCCAACATCATGAAGTTCTCCGACGGCCTCTGGCTTGAGGTGAGCCGTCAGGTCGCCAGGGACTTTCCCGACATCGAGTTCGAGGACCGTATCGTTGACAACATGTGCATGCAACTGGTCCAGAAGCCGGAACTGTACGACGTGATCGTGCTGCCCAACCTCTACGGCGACATCCTCAGCGACCTCTGCGCCGGGCTGGTCGGCGGGCTGGGCGTCGCCCCGGGCGCCAATATCGGCCTTAAAGCCGCGATCTTCGAGGCCACTCACGGCAGCGCTCCGAAGTACAAGGGCCAGAATAAGGTCAACCCGACGGCCCTGATCCTCAGCGGCGTCCTGATGCTTCGCCACCTCGGCAAGATCGCCGAAGCGGACAGGCTCGAGAACGCGGTCGCCGCCGTGATCGCCGAGGGCAAGAGCGTCACGTACGACATGAAGCCGGACCGCGACGACCCAACCGCCGTCGGCACCCGCGAGATGGCAGATGAGATCATAAGAAAAATCCAAAATCCGAAGCACGAAGTCTGAAACAAATTCGAAATACAAAGCTCCAATGACCGAAACGCTGTCGCCGGCCGGCGTGGGCCGTTTCGAATCTCTGGATTCTGGTCATTCGTGCTTGTTTCGGATTTCGTGCTTCGTGTTTCGAGCTTCAGGTAAGGGAGGTCAGCATGGCCAGGACAGCGCTGGTTCCGATCGCCGATGGGACGGAAGAGATCGAAGCGGCGTGCATCATCGACACGCTGCGTCGCGCCGGGATTGAGGTCACCGTCGCGTCGGTCGATGCCTTGCAGGTCACGGCCAGCCGGGGCGTGAAGATCGTCGCCGACCGCCTGATCGCCGACTGCGTCGGCCGGACGTACGACTGCATCGCCCTGCCCGGCGGGATGCCCGGCGCCGAGCACCTGAGGGATTCGGCTCCGCTGATCGCCAAGCTCAAGGAGCAGAAAGACGCGGGCCGGCTGTACGCCGCGATCTGCGCCTCGCCGGCCGTCGTCCTGCACCATCACGGCTTGCTCAATGGCGTCAAGGCGACTTGCTATCCAGGGATGCAGAATCAACTGGACCCCAAAGGCGTCCGCCGCGACCGCGTCATTGTCGACGGCAACTGCGTCACCAGCCAGGGCCCGGCCACTGCCATCGACTTCGCCCTGAAACTCGTCGAGCTGCTCGCCGGCCCCGACAAGGCCAGACAAGTCGCCCAAGCCATGCTGGTTGCGTGCTGAAAGCATCTCCCGCGGGACAACTCCTTGACGTCGGCGCGATGTGCTTAAGCTCTACGCATCTTTCAGCAATCAGGAACAACCACAGGCTGGGCGGAACAGACGCCGTCATTTCCACTGCTTCTGCTCACCTGAACGGGGCAGTCTCAGGGGCATAGTCTGCTTTGCTTCTTCGGACTGATCCGTTGGGCGGGCAGCCGGATCACTTTGAGGTCACGTGACCGTTCTCGGAGGTCGGCGCACATGGCGGCGAGATCGAAATTGAATTTCCGTGCGTGCTCGGCGCGATGCTTGTGGATTTCCTCATGAATCGGGTCTTTCATACATCTATCTCCAGAAGCTCCTCCGGAGAGCACACTTCGGGGCACCGATAGCCGTGGGCTTCGATGGCTTGACGAATTCGTGCTCGCGCAAGGGGGTTGTTCAAATGAGCGAAGTTCCACGTGACCAGAACGTCCATCCCATTCACAGCCGCTACAGCCATGTGCAGAGCATCGTCGGGATACTCGGCCGGGATTACCTTGGCGGCAAGGATGCTCTGGGCCAGCACCTGAGCCTCCTCGTCGATGTCAAGTACAGCCAGAGACGAAAGGGCCTCGATCCGCTTCTTCGCCTGTTCGGGATCTCCTCGACGCGCTTCCTGATGGACCAATGTGGAGACATAGGGCGCAAAACCCGATGAAGAGAGCTTGGACCAGAGTTCAGCCGTAACCTCCTGACGCGCAGCAACAAGGATATCCCGGCTGGCTCTCGCTGTCAGATAGCTCACTACGCTCGTCTCGATGTACACCTTCTGTTGCATGGGCGGTACCTTCTGCGTTTCCGCACGTTTCGAGAGCCATTATAAGGCCTCCGACCACCCTGCCAACACAAATACGAACATTGGAGGATCCACTGCCGCAGACGGTGCGGCGGGATACTGTGCCCGGCAAGGGTTGACCGGGGTAGGGTTGTCGGGTATGACTGCTGGCCATGCCGTTGGATCAGGATCAATTCAGGGCGATCGTCTCAGGCCGACGCAGGGATCTGTTGGCGCAGGTGCTGAAGTTCGCGCTGGGGCCGGCTTCGGTGGGCTATCGGCTGGCCGTGGGCGTTCGAAACAGCCTTTACGACCATCAGATGCTCTCGATGCATCGCGTGAGCGTGCCGGTTCTGTGCGTGGGGAATCTGACCACGGGCGGGACGGGCAAGACGCCTCTGGTGGTCTGGCTGGCTCGTTTGATGAGCCAGAAGGGGCTGCGTGCGGCCATCCTGACGCGGGGGTACAAGGCTCGCAGGGCGTGCACCGCACACCATGACACGAAGGTGGGCAATGCCCACCCTGCGACGGACGAGCCGGCCGAGCTGGCCGCCGCCTGTCCGGGCGTGCCAGTGATCGTCAATCCGGACCGGATCGCCGGAGCGGCCGAGGCGATCCGCAACCACGGTGCCCAAGTCCTCTTGATGGACGACGGCTTCCAGCATCGCCGGCTGGGACGCAACCTCGACATCGTCACCATCGATGCGACGTGCCCCTTCGGCTACGGCCGGCTCCTGCCCGCCGGACTGCTTCGCGAGCCCGTCAGCGGGCTGACGCGGGCCCACGCCGTGGTCCTGACCCGCAGCGATCAGGTCTCCGAGGAAACACTCCGCCGGATCGAGACGCAAATTCGCCGGATTGACCCGGACCTCTTGGTCGCCCGGTCCATCCACGCACCAGTTGGAGCACGTCGAAGCGACGGGGTCGAGATCCCGCCGGACGAGTTGAAAGGCAAGAAGGTCTTCGCCTTCTGCGGGTTGGCCAATCCGACAGCCTTTTTCACAACGGCTAAGGCCTGTGGGTGCGTTCTGGCTGGTTCTCAGACATACGACGATCACTATGCGTATGCGCAGCGCGACCTCGCCGATCTGTGCCAGGCCGCTCGCTCATACGGGGCCGAACTGTTGCTGACAACCCAGAAGGACTGGACCAAGATCGCGTCCCTGAGCCGGCCCGACGATGCGGTTCCGACAGCCTATCTGGCGGTAGAACTTCGATTTACGGCTGGCGGCGATATGTTAATGGCCTTGATCGAGCAGACCTTGGCCGGTACAATACCGGCTCTGTAAGGACTTGGGATAAGGCCGCTTCGGCGGTTCTGGTATGTACGAACAGCTACTGAAGACGATTGGCAGCCTCGGTGCGCCAAAGGTCCTGGTCGCGGGCGACTTCATGCTCGACGTCTACGTCTACGGCGACGCCGTGCGGATCAGCCCCGAGGCACCGGTGCCCGTGCTGAAGGTAACCGAGACCGAGTACCGCTGCGGCGGTGCCGCCTCGGTGGCGGCCGACCTGGCGGCTCTGGGCGCTGCGCCCGTCTGTGTCGGACTGGTGGGCCAGGATGCGGAGGGCCGAAGGCTCAAGGGAATGCTTGCCGACTTGGGTGTGGACGTAAGCGCTCTGCACGAGACACCGGACCGCCCTACGGTGACCAAGGAGAGGGTCGTCGGTCTGGCGCGGCACCGTCACAAACAGCAGTTGATGCGGATTGACCGTGAGGTGGTCGATCCGGCTCCCATCGAACTGGGCGAAGAGATGCTCCGTCAGTACCGCCAGTTTCTGGACGGTGTCGATATCGTCTGCCTCCAGGACTACAACAAGGGCGTCCTGACGGACCTGCTCTGCCGGCATATGATCGTCCTGGCCGTCGAGGCGGGCAAGAAAGTGCTCGTCGACCCGACGCCCGGGAGCGACTATGCCAAGTACACCGGCGCAACGCTCATCACGCCGAACCGACACGAGGCTTCGGTCGTGTACGGCCTGGAGATTCGCACTGTCTCTGACGCGGCCCGAGCCGCCAGGAAGCTGCTGAAGAACCTCCGTCTCGATGCGGTCGTGGTGACGCTCGACAGAGAAGGTGCCTACCTGGCCACCCACGAGCTGAGCCAACTGGTTCCCGTCAAGCCGCGTACCGTCTACGACGTAACCGGCGCCGGCGACGTCGTGCTGGCCACGCTCGCGGTCAGTCTGGCCGCCGACAGCGACTACCTGACGGCCGTACACCTGGCCAACATCGCCGGCGGAATCGAGGTCGAAAAGTTCGGCGCCGCCACCGTGAGTCGCGCCGAGATGGAGCGGGAGATCGCCAGGCTCTACGGCACGCGAAACGACAAGGTCCGCCCCCTGGAGGCCCTTCTGGACGAGCTGGCGTGGCGCCGGGATCGCCGCCAGAGCATCGTCTTCACGAACGGGTGCTTCGACGTCCTCCATCGCGGGCACATTGAATACCTCGAATTCTGCCGGTCCCAAGGCGACGTCGTGGTAGTAGGTCTCAACAGCGACCGTTCGGTGCGGGCCCTGAAAGGCCCCGATCGCCCGATCAACAGCGAGCAGGACCGGGCCACGGTGCTGAGCGGCCTGGAATCCGTCGATTTCATCACCATTTTCGACGACCCGAGCGTCCTGGACCTGGTCAAGAAGGTGCGGCCCGATGTACTCGTCAAGGGCGGCGACTACAGCAAGGAAGGCGTGGTCGGTTGGGAATTCGTCGAATCATACGGCGGAAAGGTGGCGGTGGCACCGCTGGTCAAGGACAAGAGTTCCAGCGCCACTATCGAGAGAATCCGGGCCTTGCAGGCAAAGCCAGTATGACCGACGGGCACAGACAGATCGTTCAAGAGACCCTTGAGGAGCACCGGACGCTGCTTGCGCGGTTCGAGCGGAACGGGATCGAGGTCGTCGGCCGGATCGCCGAGATGATAACGCAATCACTGACAGATGGCGGTACGCTGTATCTGTGCGGCAACGGGGGCTCGGCCGCGGATGCCCAGCACATCGCCGGGGAGTTCGTGGGCCGGTTTCGGACGGAGCGGCGGGCCCTTCCGGCGGTGGCGCTGTCCACCGACACGTCGGTGCTCACGTGCGTGGCCAACGACTATGACTACCAGAGCGTCTTCGCCCGACAGGTCGAGGCGCTCATGAAGAAGGATGACGTCCTCTGGGCCTTCTCGACCAGCGGGACCTCTGCGAACGTCCTGAAGGCCGCAGAAGCCGCCCGACGCAAAGGCGCTCGGGTAATCGCCTTCACAGGCAGGAGCAACAGTCCGCTGGAGGCCCGGGCGGACCTGTGCCTCTGTGCCGAGGCCCAGGTCACGGCGCGAAGCCAGGAGATTCACCAGTTGGCCTATCACATTGTGTGCGACCTCGTGGAACGGAGTTTCACGCAGTAGTCTTGTATTGTTGCAGGATGCCATGACCAGTGCAGCCGTGTTTTTCGATCGCGACGGGACCTTGATCGAGGATTCGGGGTACCTGAGCCACCCCGACCAGGTGAAACTGCTGGACGGCGCGGCCGAGGTGCTCAAGGAACTCCGGTTGCTCGGCTACAAGACGGTCGTGGTCTCGAACCAGTCGGGGGTCGCGCGGGGGATTGTCTCGGAGGAGATGCTCGGTCGGATCCACGAGCGTCTTCAGGAGTTGCTGGCGCTGAAAGGGGCCTCGCTCGACGGGATCTACTACTGCCCCTACCATCCGGACGGGGTGATCCCGAAGTATCGCTGCGACAGCGATCTGCGAAAACCGCAGCCGGGCATGCTGCTGGCGGCGGCCGAGGCGATGGACCTCGATCTGAAACGCTCATGGATGATCGGAAACAGCGGGCGCGATGTGGCAGCCGGGCGCCGCGCCGGCTGCCGAACCATTCTCATCCGTTCGGGGCGACCCGATCCTGACGACGTGACAGACTGCCAACCAGACCATGTTGCGGTCAATATTAGAGAGGCTGCCAATATGATAAAGGATTTTCATCGCTCCTCCAGAGAAGAGCCGTCGCGAGCCGTCGCAACCGACGAAGGGGAATCGGTCGGCGAGCAGGACTACAAGGTGACGCCTTTGGAGGCCGCGGAGCTGAGGATCGAGCCGCCGCACGCGGAAACCGCCGGGGCGATGGATGAGCACGCCGAGTCGGACCGCGAAACGCCGGTGCTGCTCGTCGAGATTCTCGAACAGCTCAAACGGATGCAAAAGTCCGAGATGTTCGGCGAGTTTTCCATCATGAGGCTGCTGGCCGGAATCGTACAGGTCTTCGTGCTGTTCTGTCTGGTGCTGGCGCTGTGGTTCCTGATGAGCCCCGACCGGAAGATCGAGCTGATCTTCCTGTCGCTCGGCTTCGGAACTGTTCTGCAAATGATGGCTCTGACGTTTTACATCATGCAGGGTCGGCGTTGAGCCAACGAATCGTTGTGAGGTGGACTGCGGTTTGGACGCGTGGTCTCTCGCCTGTCGAGGGGCTGCCGATTTGAGATAGCTGTGATGGAATCGCCCCTTGCTCATGTCAAGACGTTGGCCGTGCGCTGCCCCAACTGGGTTGGGGACATCGTGATGGCGACCCCTGTATTCGAATGTCTGCGTCGGAACCTGCCGCAGGCCAGAATCCTCGGCGTACTCAAGAGTTCGGCCCAGAAGATCCTGCGCGACAGCCCGTGGTTCGACGGATTCATCGATGGCAACGATAAGTCCTGGACCGGGTTTCAAAAGATGCGAAGCCAGTTGCGCCAGGCGCGTCCGGAGGCAGCGATCCTGCTGACCAATTCGCTTCGATCCGCTCTGACGCTGCGGCTCAGCGGTATCAGCACGCTCTATGGCTACCGGCGGGAATGGCGGACCGGCCTGCTGGCCGGTGGTCCAACCGTCGCGCGGGATGGAGGCAGGATCATCCCGATGCCCATGATCGACTATTACCTCGACATCTGCCGCTGGCTCGCCCTGGAGATCCCCGCGGACCCGAAACCCCGGCTGTTCTTCGGAGATTCCGTGCGTCAGCGGGCACAGGCCGTTCTGGAGCGGCACGGGATCGGCCAGGACGATTTCGTGGTCGGCCTCAATCCCGGCGCCAGCTTCGGCTCGTCCAAGTGCTGGCCTCCGGAGCACTTCGCCGAACTGGCCCGACTGTGCCAGGAGAACCTCGGCGCCAAGGTCCTGCTGCTTTCAGGGCCGGGCGAAGAGCAGATCGTGCAGGCCATTGTGGATCGCACCACGGTACCGGTCATCGACCTGCGGGCCGACAAGATCGATCTGGAAATGCTCAAGCCCGTGGTCGAGCGCTGCAACCTGATGATCACCAACGACACCGGGCCGCGCCATTACGCGGTGGCCTTCGACGTGCCCGTCGTGGTCATCATGGGACCGACCGATCCGCGGTACACCGAGGCAAACACGGACCGCACCGTCGTCGTACGGAAAGACTTGGAGTGCTCGCCCTGCCACCTGAAGATCTGCCCGAGGCAGCACGAGTGCATGAGGGAGATCAAACCGGCCGAGGTCTTTTCGGCGGCCGAGACTTTGTTGAGCATGTGTGTGTAACATGGAACCTGCGGTTTATCGACAGCGATGGCATAAGCTGCGTGAGAGCAAGACGGATGGGGAGGCCCTCGGGCACCTGTCGCGTCAGATCGCTTTTTCGTTCATCGATCGATACTTTCAGAAGGGTCTGTACGAGGCGGCCTACATCGACCTGCTCTGCGAAATGGGGACGTTTTACTCGAAGCCGGAGCTGGACAACATCGTGGCGGCGGCGCTGTTCGGCATCGTTGTGGAGAAGCTCTGCGACGATTTCGAGGAACTGCCGGTCGAGCTGTACAGCCGGGTCATGTGCCAGATCATCTCGTTCTGTCGGACAATCCCGGCCGGTCGCGCCCTCGATCAGGAATTGGCCGGCTTTGGCATCGCTTCGCCGGAGCAGCTCTACCAGCGGGCCGTGGCCACTCACACGAAACCGTACCGCTACGACGTCCGCAAGGTTCCGTCGCGTATCCTGCTGCTTTCACGCGTCACGATCGGCGCCGACGTGGCGATCCTCAGCGTGATGATCCAGCGGCTGCGGAAGCTCTTTCCCCAGACCGATATCGTGGTGATCGGCAACGGCAAGCTCGGCGGGTTGTTCGAAGGCAATCCGTCCATCCGCCTGCGGGCGATCAGCTACGCCCGACGGGGAGGGCTGTTCGAACGGTTCGCCGGCTGGCATGCGGCGCTGGAGATCCTGCGCGAGGAGCTGCCGCCGGAAGGCGAGGCGTCCGCTCTCGTCATCGATCCGGATTCCCGCATCACCCAGCTCGGCGTACTCCCGCTGCTGCACGGCGAGAACTACCTGTTCTTCAACACGCGCAATCACACCGAGGCGACACACGGACGCTGCATGGCGGAACTGACCAACGACTGGATGGACTCGGTCTTCGGCGCCGGGCCGTTCTGCCACCCAACCGTCTGGACGGCTCCGGCCACCCTGGAGACGGCGCGCATGCGGATCGATCTGCTGCGCGCCTCCGGCGCCAGACACGTGATCGCCGTCAACTTCGGGGTCGGACAGAACCCGCGCAAGCGCGTCGGCCTGGAATTCGAGAAACGGCTCGTGCGGGCGTTGGCGGCGGTCCCCAACACCGTGGTCCTGCTCGATCGGGGGTTCGGCCCCGACGAGACGGAGCGGGCCTGGCAGATTATCACGGATGTCCGCCATTGCGGGCTGCCCTGCCTGGAGACACATTTTTCCTCGGCGAATTTCCCATCGATTCCTCACGGTGTTCTGGTGGTCGAATGCGGGATCTCCGAGGTCGCCGCGCTGATCGCCCACAGCGACGAGTACATCGGATACGACTCGGCCTGCCAGCATGTGGCGGCGGCCGTGAAGACCCCCACGCTGACCATCTTCGCCGGCAGCAACAATATGAATTTTGTTCGTCGCTGGAGCGCCTGCGGCGACACGGAATGCCGGATCGTCCATGTCAACACGCTGAGCGACCCGCAGCACATCGACATCGATGAGATCATCATGCGCATCACGCAGGAGCGGGCAGGCCGCACGCTCGAGAGTCCGCAGCAGAGGATTCACGAGATCCGAAAGGACCGACGCCGGCGCCGGTCGACGCAGACGCCAGTGACGGAATCGGAATAGAGGACAGGCGGGACCTCCACTGCTATGAAAGTATTCTTCCTATATCCGTCGGCCGAATCCCAGCTGGGCTTCAACTACGGCGTGGCGCACATGGCGTCCATCCTGAAACAGGCCGGACACCGCGTCGGAGTCTGGCAGCTCTGCGAAGAACTCGAACCTCTGCCGACCGAGCAGCAGTTTCTCGACCGCATCACGCACGAGGCCCCCGACATCCTGGCCTTCTCCGTCGTGACCAACCAGTGGGCCTACGCAAAACAACTGGCCCAATGGGCGCGTCCGCGATTCGCAATCCCCTTCGTCATCGGTGGCGTCCACACCCTGATGAGCATCGAGGAGGTGCTTCGGACAGGCCTGTTCGACTACGCGTTCCGGGGCGAGTGCGAAGACGCGTTCCTGGAGTTCGTGGAGCGACTCGGCCGCGGGGAGCCCGTCGAATCCGTCCCTAATCTGGCCTATGCCCGTGACGGACGGATGCAGATCAATCCCGTCGGTCCCCTGCCGGAGCTGACCCGCCTGCCGCAGAAGGACTACGAGGTCATGGACTTTCAACGTCTGATCGACGCCAAGCACGGCTGGGTCGGGCTCATGGCCTCGCGCGGCTGCCCGTTCTCCTGTACGTACTGTTTCAACCACGTGATGGTCGAGACCTATAAGCGCGACCTCCAGTGCAGCTTCAAGGGCCTCCATTACATCCGCCGGTTCAGCATCGCGCAGATGATCGAGGAGATCGAGTTCCTGCTGAAGAACTACCGCAACATCCGGATGTTCATCTTCGACGACGACCTGTTCACCTTCGACAAGGCGTACGTCCGGGAATTCTGTGGCGCGTATCGTCGAATCAGTGACATTCCGTTCGTGGTCAACGCCCACGTCGGGTTCTTCGACGACGAGTGCGCTGCGGCGCTGGCCGAGGCGGGTTGCCAGATCGTCAAATTCGGGGTCGAGTCGGGCAGCGAGACCGTCCGCCGCACCATTCTGAACCGGCACATGAGCAACGACAGTATCGTCGAGGCCATGGACATCGTGCGGCGTCACGGCATGCACAGCTCGGTCTTCATCATCATCGGCTTTCCCCACGAAAGCTCCGACGACGTGTTCGATACGATCCGCCTGCTCGGCCGCGCCCGACCGGGACGCTTCCGCTGGACCTTTTTCTTTCCCTTCCCCGGCACCAAGAGCCATCAGATCAGTCTCGAAGGAGGTTACATCAACGCCGAGAAGATGGAGCGGCTCAAGAACTTCACAGATGAGTCGTGCCTGGAATTCGAGCCGCAACACAGTCTGCTGCTCCAGAAGATCGGACGGATCATGCCGTGGTTCGTCAACGCCTGCTCCGACCTGCCCGTGTCTGGGTTCTACCGGGAGAAGGTCGAAGAGCTCTTGCGCATGGACGAGGCCCAATGGAACCGCGCCCGCGGCTCTTTGCTCGACCGCGACAAGGAGTATTCGCAGCAGCACTGCGCCAAAGGTCTGTCGCACTACGCCGTCAAGTACAACCGTTTCATGGGCGTGATCTCGGACTACTTCCTCCGCGATCCGTAGCCTTCGGGTGCATCCCTGACATGGACCGCACAGAGAACACAACGCTGGCCTTCTGCCTCTACCGGTACTTCCCGCACGGGGGCCTGCAGCGGGACATGCTGCGCATCGCGCTGGCCTGCCGGCAGCGCGGTTACAGGA
Source organism: Sedimentisphaerales bacterium (assembly GCA_035448545.1). Lineage (GTDB taxonomy): Bacteria > Planctomycetota > Phycisphaerae > Sedimentisphaerales > Anaerobacaceae > Anaerobaca. Next base: position 23,875 of record DAOTJE010000028.1, read on the forward strand.
TCGCGGTCTACACCACCGCCTGGGCGGGCGACGTACCGGAGGGATTTGAACTGCACGTGCATCGTCCCGGCGGCCTGACGAACCACGGGCGGATGCGACGGTTCCATCGGTGGCTGACCGAACAACTGGACCGGCAGCGCCCCGCCTGCGTGGTCGGCTTCAACAAGATGCCCGGCCTGGACATCTACTATGCCGCCGATGGCTGCCTGAAAGCCCGCGCGCTGGAGCAGCGAGGCGCCCTCTACCGATGGCTGCCTCGCTATCGTCAGTATCAGGCGTTTGAAGAGGCGGTCTTCGGGAGGGCATCGCGCACGCATATCCTGATGCTCTCGTCGATCCAGCAGGCTCTCTATGTCCGGCACTACGGAACACCCGAACATCGAATCCACTTCCTGCCCCCGAATGTGGCGAAAGACCGTGTCGCCGGACCGGATGCCCCGCGGATTCGCCGGGCCTTCCGACAGGAAAGCGGTTTACAGGACGACGACCGCCTGCTCGTCCAGGTGGGGTCGGGCTTTCGCACGAAGGGTCTGGATCGTTCCTTGCGAGCCCTCGCGAGCCTGCCGGACAATCTGCGGGCGCGGACGCATTTCTATGTAGTGGGGGACGACAACAGGAATCCGTACGTGCGACTGTCCCGGCGGCTGGGCATCGCCGACCACGTGACATTTCTCGGGCCACGTGAGGATGTCCCCCGAATCCTCCTGGGGGCCGATCTGCTGATCCATCCGGCTTACCACGAGAACACCGGTACGGTCTTGCTCGAGGCCCTGGTCGCCGGCCTTCCGGTGATCGCCACCGCCGTCTGCGGCTACGCCCATTATATCGACGAGGCGCGGGCCGGCTGGATCGTTCCGGAGCCGTTCGACCAGCAGGTCTTCAACCGCCTCGTCCGCGACGCACTGGAGAACGATCGCCGGCAGGAGTTCGGTCGCAGGGGCATCGAGTTCGCTCAGACCGAGGACCTGACCGGCATGGTGGAGGCCGCCGTGAAGACCATCGAGGCGGTTGCATCCACCCGAGCGGGACGATAGACTTGGGCCCTGTCCCCATGGCGGGCGGATGAATGGCCCACGGCGGGCCGGCGTACAGGAGCCGGAGTGTCCTGCGGTTCTGTGATCTATGAGAGAGATGTTCCTATCTGAAACCTTTTGCACCCTCTGGCGAGACAAAGACCCTTTTGACGAAGTCGACCGCCTGACCGGCCAGGTCTTTCGCCAGATGAAGTCGCGCAAGACCCTTCGCTTCGTGGCCAATGGAACGGGCTATTTCGCCAAGGTCCACCACGGGGTCGGCTGGTGGGAGATCGCCAAGGAGTTGGTTCAGTTCAAGCGGCCCGTGCTGGGCGCGGAAAACGAATGGAAGGCCCTGAACCTTCTGGGCCGGATCGGCGTCGAGACGATGACACCGGCCGCATATGGAGTCCGGGGCATCAATCCGGCATCGCGACGCTCGTTCCTTATCACGGAAGAGCTGCGCGATACGATGAGCCTGGAAGACTTCTGCCGGGACTGGCCGCGCCGGCCGCCTTCGTTCCGCCTTCGTGTCGCACTGATCGAGCGGGTCGCCTCGATGGTCCGCCAGATGCACCGGCACGGCATGAACCATCGCGACTGCTACATCTGCCACTTTCACCTGGACGTTTCAGCCGGATGCGACCGAGTCGATCCGCAGCGGTTTCACCTGTACGTGATCGATCTGCACCGGGCCCGGATTCGCCGCCGCGTCCCCGCGCGATGGATCGTCAAGGACCTTGCCGGCCTGTACTTTTCCGCCATGGACATCGGCCTGACCCGAACCGACGGCCTGCGATTCATCAGGACCTACGAGCAAAGACCGCTGCGTGATCTCTTCCAGGATCACGGGGGGTTCTGGAGGCAGGTCGAGCGGACAGCCCGCGCCCTCCACAAGAAGCTGTCGAGACACTGACCAGCAGAGGAAGACGCCTCGATAAGGCAGAAAGGGAAAAACCATCCCGCTGTCGGGTGCCCGCGAGCGCGGCCTTCCGCCTTGACAGGGGGGGCCGGTTATCCTATGGTTTCCATCGGCGTTGCAACGCGGGCCCATCGGAATCGGGGGCGGTCCGGCTCCCGCAGCACGGAGATCGGACGTGTGCATAGCAGGTGTGCTCAGGACAGTTCAATGGCAGAACGGGTTTCAGGCAGTGAAGGCTCGAAGAGCATAGCTATCGAGCGGGCGCGGACGTACGAACAGAGACGCTTTGGTCGCAGCGCGAGGATGATGCGCCTCAACACCCAAGAAAGGGAGTTTGCCGCACACATGCTGGGACTGGCAGGTCCCCAGTCGCGCATCGTGGACATTCCGTGCGGCAGCGGCAGGTTCTTCGACATCTTCTCCGTTGCGCGGGAGTACGTAATGGCGGACATCTCGCCGAACATGCTCCAAGTGGTCCGGGAGCGGTTCGGTCCGCCGGCCCATGTGCGTCTGATCGAGACGGATGTGACCAGGATTCCTCTTCCCGACCACAGCGCCGATTTGTGCTTCTGCATGCGGCTGTTCCATCATTTTGCCTCCGACGAGGTGCGGCTGGCAGCCCTGCGGGAACTGGCTCGAGTCTCCCAAACCTATGTTGCGCTCAGTTTCTACTGCCAGGAGTGCCTGCGATACTACTGGCGCAGACTGCTCGGCAAGAAGATCCGGGGCAATTATATCACGTTCGACCACCTTGCCGACCTGGCGAAGCAGGCCGGTCTCGAGGTCCGGGAGCGCATACCCAAGCGGAATGTGGTGGAGCAGCAATGCTTCGTTGTGCTGAAGAAACCCTGACGTCGGGAGTACCCAGACCTTTCCGCAGGCACAGGATGGTGGCGGAAGCGCTGGCGTACACACACCGCGACCGATTCGGAACCACGTGGCACCTGGCAGACCCCCGGTGGGCCGCCATCGCGGAATCCATGGCCCGAGTCGCACGCACCGACGGGAAGACGATGCAACTTGGAGACGTTCAGGTGCTCTGCGAGCGCAGCCGAAGGCGGGTACTGCGTGTGGCGACCCGCGAATCCGAGCACCCGACCGTTGTGGCAAAGCTTTTCACGCTGTCGTCCTTCCATCGTCGCATTCTGCACGGGGCGATGGGGTACAATCGGTATGCCCTGGGCGAGGCAACGAATCTGATAACCGCCGCACAACGAGGTCTGCCGGTCCCGCGAGTCTACGGGTATGGGCATACGCAGGGCAGGTGGTGCCTCATCCAGATGGACTTCCTGCTGATGGAGGACCTGGTGTCCTGTGTGTCCGCCGGGCAACTGCTTGATCGTCATGCCGCGGATCGGGGCGCGTGCGCCGAGATTATGGACCGTACGATTCCCATTTTCGCGGGGCTGTTCCGCGCCGGCTGCAACCATATTGACGTCAATCCCGACGCCATTCTGTTCGACGGCCATGATGTCACGAAGGTCTTCGTCCTCGATTTTGAGCACGCGGTGTTCCGCCCTTCCCCGCACATGGAGATTCTTGCGTTCGAGGCGGCCTATTTCGCCGAGGGCTGCCGGCAATGGGTGGACAAAGACATGATCGACAGATGGTTTGCCCGCCTCGTGGAGGCGATCGGAGTGACGGATCGCGCCGGCGTCCAGAGGCTGACAGACCGCTTTCGGTATTACAGGAACCGCGTCATGAGTCGCCGCGAACGAAGAAAGATCTGTTAACCTCCACCGCCCATGCGGACGTGGGGAGTGGTCTTGATGCGATTATTGATTATCACAAACAACCCGAGCCGCGCCAGCTTCCGGCAGCGGATCGGCATTCATCTGGATCTCCTGCGGAAGGAGGGAATCGACTGCCGGATTGCCAAACTCCCGCGCGGCATGCTCGCCCGCCGGGCGCTCTTTGCCTGTGCCCGGGATTTCGACGGCGTGCTGCTCCATCGTAAGATGCTCACCGCGTGGGACGGCTTTTGGATGCGTCACTATGGCAGGCGCGTCATCTTTGACTTCGACGACGCGATCATGTACAACGATCGCAAGCCGGAGCAGACATCGAGAATCCGGATGCGGCGTTTTGGTCGGTCGGTGGCGCTGTCCTGTGCGGTCATTGCGGGCAATCGCTATCTGGCCGACCATGCGAGACGATACAGTGCCAACGTCCACATCCTGCCCACGGCTCTGGATGTAAGGGCCTACGACGTGAAGCAGCCGCGCCCTGGCGACCAGGCCGTGCGGCTCGTCTGGATCGGCAGGGACTTCCGGCGGCTCGTCGTCCGAACGACCCCTTTTCTCTGGCGAGGAATTGACGTGGTGGCAAAGACACTGGTACAATCCATACGGAATGGGGCTCGGAATGCCTGGAGGGGTGCACGTGTGCCCCGAAACGGCCAGCTTCCTGCGGTCGGCTCGTGGCAACGCGCGGGCCTTCTTGCCCTCGCAGAAGGATAGACGCGGAGCCTGTGCGGGCCCGGCTCCTGGCGATTCCCGTGGGAACCCCAGAGCGGTTGACAGCATAGACCAGAGGATGTGTCTCGCGCCGAAAGTATCGATCTGTATTCCGACGTACAACCGAGAGCGCTACCTGCAAGGAACACTCACGGGCGAATTCGCGCAAACCCATGACGACCACAAGGGGGTTGTTGTCGACGACAATTCGACAGACAACACCGCCCAGATAGTAAAGGATGCCGCCCATGACATCAGATGTCGCTAACAAGAAAAGCAGGGGTGGCTGATAGTCACGCGCCAGCATATGACGGAAAGGAAGGCATGAATCTGCTTATCATCAGCAGCAATCCGGATGGCAGCGGCTTTCGCGAACGGATCGGCAGCTACTTCGATACCATGGCCGTGCGCGGGATCGTCCCGACGGTCGAGGTACCGAGCCGATGTCCTATCAAGCGGGCCCGTCAATACGCGAGGACAGACAGATATGATGTCGTCCTGTTGCACAAGAAATGCCTCACGTTGTTCGAAGCGGTGTTCTTTTCGGCGCCCCGAGCGAAGGTCATCTTCAGCTACGATGACGCCATCATGTTCAATCAGGACGGAAACCCCACGCGAACGCACGTGCGTCGGTTTCGGCGCAGCGTACAGCGTGCAGACACGATTCTCGTGGGCAGCTCCTATCTGGCCCAGCAGGCGACTGCATACCATAACCACATCCAAATTCTGCCGCTTGGCCTGAATACTGAGCGATACGGGAGTATCCCCTCGCGGCGCCCCGACGGCAAGGTCCGCCTCGTCTGGGTGGGCAGCCCGGTCACCCTCAGCTATCTCGACCAGCTTCGCCCAATCCTGCAGGAATTGGCGCGACGGTATTCTAACCTCGTTTTGCGTCTTGTGTGCGAGGAGTTTCTGGACATGGAAGGCGTCGAAATCGAGAAGATCCGCTGGACCCCCGAGACTCGCTACCGGGCCTTGGCCGAAGCGGATATCGGGCTGGCTCCCTTACCCGACAACCCATTCACGCGCGGCAAGTGCACGTTCAAAGTGCTCGAATACTCCGCTTCCGGCCTTCCGGTGATTGCCTCACCGGTCGGCACCAACGTCGATCACGTCAAGGATGGCATCACCGGCTACCTGGCGGAGACTCCCCGCCAATGGACTGAGAAGATCAGTGAGCTTATTGAAGCCCCCCAGCGGCGACATGACATGGGCGCATGCGGTCGCGAATACGCGCGCCAATTTGACCGCTCCATCATTGGAGAAAAGTTGTGCGACTTGATCCTCCAGACCGCCGCAGGGTCACGGCAAAGGACAGCAATGTGAGGCCGCGGTGTCGCGCGGGAGCAGCATGTTGCCCATCGCCTACTTGACCGCCTCGAGATTCAGACTGATCTCGATACGGTCCGCGCCGATCTGCACTACTTTACAGGCCATGTCCTTGAAGCCATGATGTTCGCAATTCCACGGGTCCCAGGTTCGAATGTCGCGGAAGCCGGCTTTGCGCAAAACCGCTTCCAATGAGCGTCGATTGAAAATGGAATAGTGGATGTTGTATTCGGAATCCTGACCGCCCATCAGTAGCATACAAATAGCCTCGGGGTCCCGGCCTGCTCTCGCATAGACGTCGAGCAGGCGGTCGAAATCAGGCACCGACAGGCGCAGCACGCCGCCTGCCTTGATGATGCGAAACATCTCGCTCAAGGTGCGTTCTAGCATCGGCCCCCTGATGTGTTCGAGCACATGACACATATAGACAAGATCGACTGTTCCATCAGCAAAAGTCGATAGCTGGCCGATGTCGTCAGTAACGATATGAACGTGGGCATACGGCATGGCGTCGATATTGATGAACTCCGGGCTCTTGATCGGACCGCAACCAATATGCAGCAGGAGTCTGTCTCCCGCATTTTTCGGCGGCACCGGTTCGATGAGTCGTCGTCTCAAAAATGACAGGTTCCGTTTGAAGCTGCGACGCATACGTTTCAACATGAATCCTCTCCTTTGGCCCCGCAATTGGGCTCATCGTTCGAGATCCGCCACGGCCGGACAGAATGGCGTCCCGCTGTTCTTGCCATCGTACGTGCTATGCCGCTTCTTGCGGGAAGGCCAACATCATGCTTCCCATGGAACAGTCCACCTATCGTCCTGGGAATCGCGACCCCAGGAAGGAATGAATGACAACCGTTCATCTCTGCCATGCCTTGACAAGGTCCTTCAGCCAATCGCAATCCTGTGCAAACCGCATCACTTCCCGATTGAAGCGACGGCGGAGGGTCCAGTACAACCGATGGACACGCATGCCGTCGAGGTCCGTCAGGACTGCTCTGTCGGCGTCCAGCAGGAAATTCGAGTGTTTCGTGTCCCCATGTGTGATACGATGGTCGGCCAGACGCTCGAGCAACTGCAAGACCTGGCGGCTCCGCATTTCCTTGGTGCTGCGATCCGCCCGCGCATCGCCCATCAGGTGGCTCAGAGAGCGAGCCTGAATGAACGCGGTAACAAAATAGGACTGCCACAACAGGGGACCTCGCCATTCGTCGATGTACGCGACCGCCCGGGCGGTCGGAATGCCCAGAAAGCGGAGCCGATGAGCGTGGAGCCAGTTGCGCCGTGCGCGGGAACCCTTCAGGGTGTGGCGGAGTGAATGCCAGAACCCCTTGTGGTTGTATCGCTTGACGACCACATCGCATTGATCCCAGCGGACCCGGGCGACGAAACAGGTGTTTCCGTCTTTGAGAACCTCGCCCTCGCGCAACAGCGTATCGAGCGCGTCACAGAATTGCGACGGTGGGGATTCAGCAGCGAGCTCCTTTTCAAAGACCCCGCGGAAGCGGCCGTGACGGAATCGCAGCGTCCGGCTGGTGGTCCGCAGAGAGCTTCGCACGAGTCTCTCGACCACCTTCCGCCTCAGCACGCCGACGCGCCTCCTGACAGCCTCGTCATCCGCCTGACTCCATTGCCATTGTCTCTCCTTCGCGTATGCGTTCGCCACGGCGTCGATGCCCCAGAACTTGTCGTCGCCCAGACAGGACAGGAGTTTTGCCAGATCCTCGATGCTCGCACGCCGTCCCAGAGGGCGGCCCCGGAACGACATCTGCGCGACGTCCAGCGAGAAGACCGCGTCGCCACGAAGCATGAAATTGCCGATATGCAGATCCGCCTGCGTCACGCCCTTGCGGTGGTGGCGCGCCAGTTCTGCGGCAATCAGACACAGGAGATCCACCTTCTGCTGGACGGTGTCCGCCTGCCGCCAGACCTCCAGGCCAGTAGCGGCATGGTCGATCTTCTCGGTCACGACCGCCCAATGCCTCTCCTTGGTGCGTCCCGACAGCAGAAGCACGGGCGCGCGGAACCCGAGTTGGGCCAGACGGCGCAGCCCCCGCAGCTCGCGCCGGTAATGGCAGCGCGCTTTCCACCGATGATGGAAAACCTTCAGCACCACCTCCCGACCGCGCCAGGAGGCCTCGGAAACCTCCCGGGTGCCCGGCAGGACGCGAAGCGACCGGCCCACGACAACCTCCTCGGCGCACGCCGATCTCGCCGGCACGATCCAAACTGAGCGAACTGATTCTGCCATAGGTGACGTCAACTGCAAGATGAGGCCATGAATAGGCTGCATTATATGTCCGCCCGCTGTCTCTTCAAAGCGCAATCTCCCCCGTCAGACCGCCCGGGCTGGCGCCTTCTCTTCCAGAGGCACAGCCTCTTCGCCAAATTCCGCTGTGCTGGCCGGCATCGCTCTTGTCTGCACCAGAGACAACGCATAGAATCGTCGCGTCCGGAAGATTGGCAGTCGGACGTCGAGCGGTCCAGGACAGGTGTTGCGTTCGGGATGGGAAGGAGCATGTCAGGCGTTTTTGTCCCCGCCATTGCGGTCGCTTATCTGGTCGGCGCGATTCCGTTCGCTCAGATCATCGCCAGGGCGCACGGCAAGGACCTGCGGACGATCGGCTCAGGCAACATCGGCGCGACGAACCTCGCGCGGGCGTGCGGGCGCACGTGGGGTTATGCGTGCTTTGCCCTGGACGTGCTCAAGGGCCTCGTCCCGACGGCGGCCGCGAGGGTCGTAGCCGGACGCCTGTTCGAAGACGTCACGACGGTCGGCCCGGCCTTCCTGGCCCTGTGGCTGGCGGTGGGCGTGGCCGCCATCCTGGGCCACGTCTTCCCGGTCTACCTGAAATTCAAAGGGGGCAAGGGCGTCTCCACCAGTTTCGGCGTGGGCCTGGGTCTGTGGCCGTACTTCAGCGTCGGCGCGCTGGTCGCCCTGCTGGTCTGGATTCTGTGTGCGGCGATCTGGCGTTACGTCTCGCTGGCGTCGATCTGTGCAGCGGTCAGCTTCCCGATCACGCTGGCAGTCGCCATCGCGATGGCGAAGAGTTGGAACCTGGCCAACCTCTGGCCCCTGCTGATTGCCGCAATCGCCATCCCCCTGCTGGTCATCGTCCTGCACCGAAAGAACATCAAGCGTCTGCTGTCCGGCACGGAAAGCAAGATCGGCAGCAGGAAGGATCGCTCATAGGCGAATCAGCCGCCCTTCGAAACCTTCACGAAGCGGCGATCGGAACCATACACAAAAAGCGCAGGGGCACGTCGCTGGTGTTCTGGAAACAGTGCTCGACCCCGCCGGGCACGAAGATCACATCCTCACTGCCAATGGGCGAAGTCTCGCCGTTGAAGACCACCACGCCATGCCCTTCGAGCACGAAGACCTCGTGTTCGTGCGGGTGCGTGTGCAGCGGCGTGTGCCCGCCCGGCTGGACCTCGAACATCCGCATGGCGAAGGTCGGCGCGCCGTCGGGCTTGCCGATCAGCAGCCGCATCTGAACGCCCGCGGCGCCCGCGGTTTCCACGGGCTTCTTGGGGATATCATTGCTGTTGGCCAACTTCATGGACGTCCCTCCGACGCATCAGTGGAGCTTGCGTTCGAGAATCTCGGAAACCACCTTCGGATTCGCTTGCCCTTTCGTCTTCTGAATGACCTGTCCGAGCAGAAAGGCCCTGGCCTTCTTGCTCTTCTTGCTGCCGGCTACTACGTCCTGGACCGCCTGGGCGTTCTCCGCCAGCACCTGATCGACGATGCCCTCCAGCTCGCCGGCGTCGCTGGTCTGGATCAGGTTCAGTTCTTCGGCCAGCGAGGCGGGCGCCTTGCCGGTGGCGGCCATCGCCTCCAGGATGGTGTTGGCGGCGGTGGCACTGACCGTTCCGGCATCGACCATCTTCGCCAGATCGGCTACCGCGACGGGATCAAGCCCCAGGCAGGACAGGTCGCCGCCCCGCTCCCGGGCCAGTTTCAGACCGACCTGGGTCAGCAGGTTGCAGACCCGCTTGGGCTCGCCTCCGGCCGCCAGCGCCCGTTCGAAAAAGTCGGCGGTGGGCCGCTCGGCCGTCAGGACGCCGGCGTCATAGTCACTAAGTCCGTATTCGGCCACGTAACGTGTTTGCCTCGCCAGAGGCAACTCGCACAAGCGCGAGCGGATTTCATCCAGCCACTGGCCCGTAGTCGTCACCGGGACCAGGTCCGGATCGGGGAAGTAGCGATAGTCGTGGGCCTCTTCTTTCTCGCGCTGCAGCACGGTGACCTCGTCCACATCGTTCCAGCCGCGCGTAGACTTGTTGCCCATTTGCAGGGTCACGCCGGTCTCCAGAAACGCGTCGAGCTGACGCTGCACCTCGTAGGCAATGCTGCGCTCCAGGGCCCGAAAGCTGTTGAGGTTCTTGACCTCGACGATGGGGGTGCGGAACTGCCCATCGGGTCGTGTGATCGCCAGGTTGATGTTGGGCTCGAACCGCATGTGTCCCTTCTGCATGTCGCCCTCGGAGACACCCAGATAGCGCACGATCCGCTGCAACTCGACCGCCAGGGCGCGAACCTGGGCGGGACTGCCCATGTCGGGCTCGGTGACGATCTCCAGCAGCGGCGTCCCCGCGCGATTCAGATCGACCTGCGAAAAGTTGCCGGCGGTGTGGAGGTTCTTGCCGGCGTCCTCTTCGAGGTGGACCCGCAAGATGCGCACCCGCTTGGTCCGCCCGTCCTCGGTCGGAATCTCGATGTAGCCGTGGCGGCCCAACGGCAGATCGTACTGGCTGATCTGGTAGTTCTTGGGCAGGTCGGGATAGTAGTAGCTCTTGCGGTCCCATTTGGTGAACGGCGCGATCTCGCAATGCAGCGCCATCGCCGCCAGCAGGGCGAATTCCACCGCCTGTCTGTTCATCACCGGCAGTGCGCCGGGCAGACCCAGGCAAACCGGGCAGACCCGCGTGTTGGCCTCTTGCCCGAAGCTCAACGCACAGCCGCAAAACATCTTGGTCTTCGTGCAGAGCTGGACGTGAATCTCCAGACCAACGATCACCTCGTACGATATGTCACTCATGGTTCGGTTCATTGGACCATCGCCGGTTTCTTCGTATGCCAGTCGGTGGCCGCCTCGTACATGCGTGCGATCCGCAACAGGCGGGCCTCGCTGAAGGCGGGCGTCAGCACTTGCAGACCGATCGGCAGCTTGTTCTCGTCGAGGCCGCACGGCACGCTGATGCCCGGGATGCCCGCCAGGTTGGCCGAGATCGTGTAGATGTCACCTAAGTACATCTTCAGCGGATCGTCCACCTTCTCGCCGATCCGGAACGCGGTGGTCGGCGCGACGGGCATGACGATGGCGTCGCATTTTTCGAACGCCTTGACGAAGTCGCCACGGATGAGATTGCGGACCTTCAGGGCCTTGAGATAGTAGGCATCGTAGTAGCCGCTCGAAAGGGCGTACGTCCCGAGCATGATCCGGCGTTTAACCTCCTGGCCCAGGGCCTCCTCGCGCGACTTGGAGTAGACCTCGACGTAGTCGGCCGGGTCGGGCGTGCGATAGCCATAGTGGACGCCGTCGTAGCGGGCCAGATTGCTGGAGGCCTCGGCGGTCGCGATCACATAATAGGCCGCGATGGCATAATCAAGATGTGGCATCTCAACCTCGACGATCTGAGCGCCCGCCTGGCGATACACGTCGAGGGCCGCGTCGATCGCCGCACAGACCGACGACTCCGCTCCCGCGTTGAAACCGGGCGCCACACCGATCCGCAGTCCTTTGACCGGCTCGTTGATTCCATCGAGATAGTCGGGCACCGGCTGGACGGTCTCGTCGACGCTGGTGCTGTCGGCCGGGTCGTGGCCGGCGATCACGTTCAGCATCAACGCCGCGTCCGCCACCGTTCGTCCGAAAGGCCCGATCTGGTCGAGGCTCGAACCGTAGGCGACCAGGCCGTAACGCGAGACACGCCCGTACGTGGGCTTGAGGCCCACCACGCCGCAGAAGCTGGCCGGCTGGCGAATGGACCCACCCGTGTCGGAACCCAGGGCCACCGGGCAAAAGCGAGCCGCCACCGCCGCTGCCGAGCCTCCGCTGCTGCCTCCGGGAACCCGATCCGGTGCCCAGGGGTTGACTGTCTTGCGCAGGGCCGAGTTCTCGGTGCTCGAACCCATCGCGAACTCATCCATGTTCGTCTTGCCGACGATCACAGCGTCCGCGTCGAGAAGCTTGCGGATCGCGGTCGCGTCGTAGGGCGCGTGGAAATGCTCCAGGATGCGCGAGCCGCATGTGGTCGTGCCGAAACTCGTGCACAGCACATCCTTGACCGCCACAGGAACGCCAGCGAGCGCGCCAACCGGTTCGCCCGCCGCGATCCGGCGGTCCACCTCCTGCGCCTTGGCCAGGGCCTCATCCCGAAACAGACTGATGAAGGCGCCGACCGTCGGTTCGAGTCGGTCGATCTGCGCGAACGCCTCCTCGACCACCTCGACACTGCGGATCCGCCGCTCGGCGATGGCGTCGCGAAGCTCAATCGCTGTCAGGTCTCTGGTTGCCATCGTTGGGACTACTTCTGCTCAGGGCCCTTGCGATGGCTCAACAGCCATTCGTAGAGCTTCGGGTTATCGTAGGTGGCCGTCCAGGAATCGTGCTGGGCTTCCGGATAGACGGTGAACTCGACGTTGCCGCCGGCCGCCTTGAGGGCCTCGACCATCTCTTCGGACTGCGACAGCGGCACCGTAGTGTCCTTGGCGCCGTGGAAGACCCAGATGGGCACATCGCGCAGTCGGCGGGCCATGCGCGGCTGCCCCCCGCCGCAGATCGGCACCAGCGCTGCGAACCGCTCCGGACAACTTGCCCCTAAGGCCCAGGTTCCGTAGCCGCCCATGCTCAAACCCGTCAGGTACACGCGGGATTCGTCGACTTGGTACTTCTCGACGAGGTCGTCGAGCAAAGCGATCAGCGTCTGCATCTGCGCGGGGTCGGTCCACGACCGGCCGTTGGGGCACTGCGGCGAGGCGATGATGAACGGCAGCGACTTGCCCTGCGCAACCAGCTTGGGCGGGCCATGCACCTTGACTTTGTCGAGGTCGTCGCCTCGCTCGCCGGCGCCATGCAGGAACAGCAGCAGAGGCCAGTCCTGCGAGGTCTCGCCGTAGCCTTCCGGCAGATACAGCAGGTACTCGATCTCGACGGCGACCTCCTTGCTCAGCTTCATCGCCCGCTGGCCCGAACGGTTCAATCGATGGCTCAGAAACCACTCGTACAGCTCGGGATTGTCGTAAGTGGCCGTCCAGGAATCGTGGTTCGCCTCAGGATACACCGTCAGTTTCGCGCTGCCGCCGGCCCGCTCGACCGCCTGGACCATCGTCTGCGACAGGGCCAGGGGCACCACGGAGTCCTGGGCCCCGTGAAACGCCCAGACGGGGACGTTCTGGAGCCGGTCGGCCAAGTACCACTCGCCGCCGCCACAGATCGGAGCGATTGCCGCGAAACGTTCAGGATGCCGGCAGGCCAGCGTCCAGGTGCCGAAGCCACCCATGCTCAGGCCGGTCAGGTAGATGCGGCAGGAATCCACAGCGTAGTTCAATTCGATCTCGTCCAGCAGGGCCATCAGCGCGTCGGTCTTCTCGGTCCACCACTGGCCGGACGGACATTGCGGAGAGACGACGATGAACGGGTAGTTCTTGCCCTGCTCGACCAGCTTGGCCGGACCGTGCTTCTTGACCAGGTCCAGGTTGTCGCCCCGCTCGCCCGCCCCGTGCAGGAACAGCATCAGCGGCCATTTCTGGTCCTTTTCGCCGTACCCTTCGGGCAGATACAGCAGGTAATCGATCTCGACTTTCCTGGCAATCTCCGTGCGCAGTTTCTGCTCGCTCTGCCCGGCTCCCATGGCGGCATCATCTCCCCACATCCCCAGGCTCCACACCAACATCAGGAGCAGGCCCATCCGCTTGGCGTCTCTCATGTTCGTCATCTCCCACAAACAGCGACTGCATCGCCTCTCTGGTATCTGGCCGGCCGGATTCTACGCGGCCGAGTTGTCATCGAGAATCTTGGGCACCTTGAAGAAGGAGCCGTCCCGATCGGGCGCGTTGGCCAGAGCCCGGTCCACGCCCAGAGAAGGCCGGACCTCATCGGCGCGGAAAACATTGCGGATCGGCAGGCAGTGAGCCAACGGCTCGACCCCTGTGGTGTCCAACTCGTTCATCTTCTCGACGTACCCGAGAATCGCGCCCAACTGCCCGGTGAACTCCTCGATCTCGCTTTCGCTCAGTTGAAGCCGGGCCAACTGGGCCACCTTACGTACCTGCTCGGCGTCGATTCGCTGCGACATCGCCAACTCCACCTAAAGAAAAAGCGAGGCTTCCCCTTGCCCCGCTTTGGCTTGTGGACTGCAAAGGAAGGCCTCGGTCAGCTCGCCGCCTTCTCCGCGGCCCGGTAGTTCCGCTTGAGAGGCTTGGTGATCAGACCCATGCGAATAGCCTTGGCGGAGACTCTCACGCGGCGGACCTTGCCGTCGATGACGGCGCGAACCTTCTGGATATTCGGCTTGAATTTGCGCTTGGTGATGCCGGTAACCTTCTTGCCGACACCGCCCTGCCGTTTGGCCTTACCGCGCCGGGCAATGGTCCTTCCCGTAACCGTTCGTTTGCCTGTAAAGTAACACACTCTCGACATATGAACTACTCCTGCATCACCGTGGCCTGCAAATCTGTCGCGTTCGTCGTGCCGCAACCGCCCTGCCCCCTGGCGGACAGGTAAACGCGCATTTTAGCGAATCGACCGGCCGATGCAAGAGGAACCTCCCAGGCAAGGCAGAAATTCTGCGTTTGCCGTCCTACATCAGTTTGACGGCGTCTACCTCGATTTCGAACAGCAGATCGTCCCGGCAGACGTCGTTTTCCGCGATGATGACCGGAAACGCGGCCAAGGCCTGATCGCGGCAGTAGGCCTCCAGGAGCGGGGCATCCTGGGCGCGTTTGAAGTAGGCCAAGGACCGGGTCACGTCCGCCCAGTCCATGCCGCGGGAGCAAAGGATGGCCTGGACGACCTCCATGGTCTGCCTGACCTGGGCCCTGGTGTCGTTCAGAAACACGGTTTTTCCCGCCTTATCGATGCTGGCGGTCCCCGAGACGTACAGGCGTCGGTGGTCCGGGGTGGCGACCTCGACGGCGCGGCTGAAAGAGCTGCCGTAATCGCGGGCCGAGGACTGCAGCGGGGAGGGCACGGTATAAACCTTCACAGCCTCGGTCTTGGGTCTAAGTGCCAGAAGCCCCGCGACCAGAGCGGCATCGGCGGCATTGCCTCCGCCGATTCCCGTGCTGGCCGGGACCAGACCGTCGAAGACCCCTTTCTGTTCGAAGAACCGCGTGCGAACGCGGTTGAAGTCGCCATACCACGCGAGGATATCGTGGTTGTAGAACCATGTGCGGAAGACGTCGGAGAACGCCAGGCCCTGGGCCACCAGAAGGCTGTCCATCTGGTGGAAAATGGCGTCGGCCTGTTCCGGCCGGCTCTGTGAGGTGTCCGCCGGCAGCAAACCGGTGAGGCGGCAGCATCGCGCCAAACCGTCTTCGAAAAGGCTCCCAACAACCCGGCCATCCGAGACAACGTGTGTGATGGGCATCCCGCAGGCGATCCACACATAGACCCCGCACAGATTCTCCGCGCGGGTGTTTTCCACCCACCCGATCGGCTGGTGCCTGCCGTCGATGGCCCGCGTCAGTCCGGGCATGTACTTGCGGTCTTGAGCCGACATCCCCAGCACCTCGGCCGAGATGACCTGGCCGCCCAGTGCGTGCACCACCTCGGCGACCCTGCGGAACAGCGACTTGGGAGTCTCGCCCTTCTCCGGAGTCAGCGTGACGAAGTGTTCGAGAATCGCTCCACGATCGAGGGTGATCACGTCGATCCCCGCCACCGCATGTTTGCGAATACACGTCAACGCCATAACTCCTGACTGATGCTCGACTATCTCAACTTAAACTATCCATGTTACCATTTACGTCTGGCCCCTGCAACCACTTCATCGTCGGGGGGAGAATTTCAAGCGCCGGCAGGAGAAGCGGGTGGGAAACGGTGACAGGACCGAATATATCGGCCCGGGCAACCCAAGCGCCTCTGCCGGTGCCGCCACCGGATCGCGGGCCCCCTTCCGGCCGCATGCGACGGACAGTCGCAGCCGGCCCTTTATAGGACTTGACCCGCCGTAGGTCCTGCCGGAGACACGGGAGTTTCTTCCGTAAAGCGCCATTTTTTTCCTACACCGCCGCGGCCCGAAGAACAGCCGGCCCTCCGGTAACGGGAAATACTCTGCGATTGTCCGTTCGATGCCCTGCAAGGGCTGGAATGGGCCCTGGATGCTCGCCAGGGCGTTTTTCCATCGCATTCCGAGCACCGGTGTCCCAAAGCCGGCGGCGCGATCCGACCTTCGCTGCCCATCGTGGCACCGGATTTGCTCACACAAGGCTCCCTGTCAGGGTTACGGTGACCGCCAATGCCGTTATGCGAACTCGGGGAAAGGCGACCATCCTGTTTCTCGCACCGCGTTCGATGCATTTTTCTATCGCGAAGGAGTTGAGCATGGACATCAGCAGCATTCTGACGAACTCCCGGTACAGTCTGTATGGCCTGGGCCAAATGCCTTCCAAGCCAAGCACGGAAGAGATGACAGAGCATCTGATCGAGGACAAGGACAAGAACGGCAACGGCACACTCGACGCGGCCGAGTTGTGCATCTCCGAGGAACTGTTCAAGCAGGTGGACACCAACGGCGACGGCGAATTGACCAGCGAGGAACTTATCGCAGGCGCCGAGCAGATCCGCAAGGCCCTGGGCCTGCCGCCCGGAATGCCTCTGATCGAAGGCTCCGAATCGGACGAGGACGACAACAAGACGAAGACACTGTTGGACTACCTTGAAGAGGAAGAAGAGGGCAAGAACACCACGCAGACCGTCCTGGACCTGTTGTTCTGAGCGATGCTCGTCACGAGCTGCCGCTTCCTAACCGCCCTGTCGGCGGCCGCCCGAGGCGCCATGTTTCGTTCGAGGACGGCCGCCCTTTTCCTGCGCCGT
Source organism: Sedimentisphaerales bacterium (assembly GCA_035448545.1). Classification (GTDB taxonomy): domain Bacteria; phylum Planctomycetota; class Phycisphaerae; order Sedimentisphaerales; family Anaerobacaceae; genus Anaerobaca. Next base: position 40,640 of record DAOTJE010000028.1, read on the forward strand.
CGGCACGGCCTGCAGGGCGGCGACCTCGCTCTTGGTCAGCGGCCGACACCGGCCCACCGGAAGGTCGTGTAATTTGAGCTTGCCGATGCTCGTCCGCTTGAGGCTCTTGACCGGGACACCAACATTGGCCAGCATCCGGCGGACCTGCCGATTGAGACCCTGACTGATCGTGATCTCGATCACCGACTCCTGCAGGCCGGCGTGGAGCACCTTGACCGCCGCCCGCCCTGTCTTGCCCTCGGCCAGCCAGATCCCCTTCTTGAGCCGCTCGATTCCCGCCTCGTCGATCCGCCCTTTCACCGTCGCGATGTAGGTCTTGGGCACCTTGTACCGCGGATGGGTCAGGTGATTGGTCAGTTCGGCGTCGTTGGTCAGGATGATCAGACCGGTCGTGTCGGCGTCGAGTCGGCCGACGCAATAGACACGCTGCCGACACGGAACCAGGTCAACTGCCACCTTGCGTCCCTGCGGATCCCGATTCGAGCAGATCACACCCTTGGGCTTGTTGAGCGCGAAGTACACTCGCTGGGGTGGCTTCAGACGCCTGCCGTGGACCAGAATCGTATCGGTCTGCGGGTCGGCGAACGCGGGCAGCCGGTCCACCACGTGGCCGTTGACACGCACCACACCGGCCAGGATCAACTCCTCGCACTGGCGCCGTGAGGCCACTCCCGCCGAAGCCATTATCTTTTGCAGCCGTTCCTTCGCCATCGTCGCCAAGGACCCACCAGTCACACGAATCTACACCAGGGACGCCCACACCAGCCCCAGCGCTCCCAGACGCTGACCGATCCCGATCCCATAGACAATCGCGATGCACAGCAATCCCCACGTCAGCATCCCAATCTGGAACGGGCGGTCGTGCAGGATCAAACGCACCGGATCGGAGTACACCCCCTTCTGCGTCAAGGCGCTCAGCCGGAAGATACAATACAACACCAGCGGGGTTGTGTAAACCAGATTGTTCGTCCCGAACAGCTCCTTCGTGCGATAGTCCATCGTATACAGAAGGAAGCACGTCACCGCCAGCACGCTCGTCACATCCAGCATGTGCGCCAGCAGCTCGGGCGTGTACTCGCCCAGCGTCTTGCGAAAGGCCTCGCTGTTTTCCTGAAGCTGGGCGATCTCGCCGCGACGCTTGCTGAAGGCCAGGAACAGGCACAGCGCGAAGGTGCAGATCACCAGCCAAGGCGAGATCGACACGTCGATGGCGACCGCTCCGGCCACCGCCCGCAGCACGAAGCCGGTCGCGATAAGGATGCAGTCCAGGATCATCACGCGCTTCAGCGCCAGCGAGTAGAGCATCATCAACACCATGTAGGCGGCCAGGATGGCTGCCAGCGTCCCGGTAAGCAGACCCCCTCCCATCAGCGCGATGGCGCCGCAGCCACAGGCGAGGGCCAGCGCGACCGGCGCCTTCACGCGGCCGGCCGCCAGCGGCCGGTTGCGCCGTTCCGGGTGAACGCTGTCGGCCTGCCGATCCAGGACGTCGTTGACGATGTAGATCGCCGAGGCCGCCAGAGAAAAGCAGACGAACGCCCCGCCCGCCTGGGCCAGGGCCCGCAGCGCATCCTGCAGCGGTGGCTGCAACTGCCGGGCAAAGATCAACGCCGCGAATACGAAGACGTTCTTGATCCAGTGGACCGGCCGCATCAATAGTAAATAGTCTTTCATACCGTTCTCTGCCGCGTCACCGACAACCAAAGAACCCGATCATCCTATCAGCTTACCTCCGCCGCCGAACCAGTATACACGATGATTCGCGTCGTCATAGCACAAAAGTCGCTGTCGCGCAGACCGGCGGCGTCCCCCGTGCCCGTGACATCGGGATCACGGCGGCCTTCGCCGCGGCCGAAACCGTTGCCGTCTCCGTCCCCGATGTGGTAGTATGGCACCAGGTGCCAGGTGAGTCTCTGAAAACGCGAGGAAAACAGCGGAGTACGAAGATGGCAACAGGGGGCGCCATGCGCCAAACGAATGTGAGATGGTCCGCCGCAGCCCGTCCTCGGGTGGGCACCACCGTCGCTCTGGTCGGTATTCTGCTGCTCGCTCTGGCCCTGCGCATCTCGTACCTGCGGGAGCACGTCCACTCCCCGGACTTCCGTTGGCCGCGTGTGGATGCCGGCTACTACGACTACTGGGCCCGGGCCCTGGCCACGAACGACTGGACCGTCCCGAAGAACCTCAGCGACCTGCCCGACCCGGAGATTCGCACCAAACCATATTTCCACCCCCCCGCCTATTCGTATTTCCTGGCCGCGATCTACCGGCTCACCAACGGCAGCTACCTGGCACCTCGCGTGGTTCAGGCAGGGCTGGGCCTGGTCAACTGCCTGTTGGCGTACCTGCTGGGCCGCAGGGTGTTCGGCCGGGGCGTCGGACTGCTGTTCGCGCTGTTCATGTCGGTGTACTGGGTCTTCATCTTCTTCGAAGGCGAGCTGCTTTCCCCGACCCTGTTGATCACAGAGGGTTTACTGCTGTTGTACCTGCTGAGCCTCTGGCGGGACCATCCGGCGGTCGGCTGGGCGGCTGCCGCCGGAGTCGTCTTCGGGCTTTACGCGTTGACGCGGTCCAACGTCCTGCTGTTCGGGCCTGTCGTTCCGGCCTGGGCCTTCTGGCTTTCGCGTCGGTGCGGCGGGGTGCAAGCCTTCCTCCGAATGGCCGGCGGGTTCTGCCTTGCTGCCGTGCTGACGATCGCGCCGGCGACGATCCGCAACTACGTCGTGGGCAAGGACCTCGTCCTGATCACCACGAATGGCGGCGTCAGTCTCTACGTCGGCAACAACGAGACATCGACGGGGACCTACTCCGGCATCCCCAGTCTGCACGGACTGCGGATCGAGAACGAGTATTACCCGTGCGTCATCGAGAGCGTCGAGCGTCTGGTCGGCCGCAAGATGAAGGACTCGGAAGTCTCCGACTGGTTCGTCGACCGGGCCGTCGCCTATATGCGCGCTCATCCCTGGCAGACCCTCAAGCGAATGGCGGTCAAGGCAGCGCTCTTCTGGGGCCCTGTTGAGGTGCCCAACAACAAGGTGCTCAGCTGTGAGAAGGCATGCTCGCCCACCCTCCGCTATCTGCCGGGTTTCCCCTTCGCGCTGGCTTTCGCGGTCTTCGGGCTGATTCGCCTGATCGCCTGCGCCTCAAAAGGCCCGACGGATCCCGTGAGCCAGACCGCGCCGCCGCGACCGGACAGAGGACAGACCGAGACGTCGGTCTTGATCGTGCTCTTCGTCCTGGCCACCTTCGCCTCGTACCTTCCGTTCTTTATTGCCGGACGGTATCGCGTTCCCATCATCCCGTTCCTGCTGCTGTTCGGTGCGTACGGGGTGCAGCAACTGGGCCTGCTGATCGTCGGGAAGCAGTATCGTGCCGCAGCCTTCCAGGTTGTCCTTCTCGTCGTCCTGACGGCCGCCGCCCACGTCCCGATCGTTCCCTACGAGCCTCAGCCGGCTCAGCGTCATCTGCTGCGTGCAACGTGCTATCGACTGGACGGCCAGATCGACCTGGCCATCCAGGAATGTCGCACCGCGACGCAGCTCGATCCCAACTCGGAGGAGGGACATCGTCGTCTGGGGGATCTGCTGATGACGCGCGGCGACTATCGTCAGGCGGTGGTGCACTACAAGCAGGCCGACCGGCTGCGGCCGGGTCGCTTCGACGTCCACTACAATCTCGCCACCGCCTTTGGTGCCCTCGACGATCCGGAGCAGGCCATCGAACATCTGCGTCAGGCAGTACGAATCCAGCCGCAGTCCGCCGATGCTCACTATCGTCTGGCAGGCCTGCTGCGGCGGCGAGGACAGATCGAAGAGGCCATCGCATCCTACCGCCGAGCCGTCGAATGTCGCGAAGATCACGCCAAGGCGCGACGCGACCTGGCGGCCCTTCTGCTTTCTCAGCAGCGACCCGCCGAAGCGATTGCTCCGCTTCGCTGGCTGGCCGAGCACCACGCCGCCGACGCGGACGTGTACAATCTTATGGGCATCGCCTGGAAGTCCATCGGCAATCTCGACGAGGCGATCGCGTCGTACCGCCGGGCCTTGGACATCGATCCCGGCTACTACCTGGCCCACAACAACCTGGCTAACGCCCTGGCGGCGCAGGGCCGATTCGACGAAGCGGCCGCACACTACCGAAAGGCCCTGGAGATCAAGCCCGACTATGCCCTGGCACAGAGAGGTCTCAACGATATCCTGCAGTCGCGCCGTTTGCCGGACGAAGACGGACAAACAGAACAAATCGGGCCATAGGTGGAGCCGATTGTCTTGCAGTCCCTGAGCCAGCCATGATCACGACCGTCGTATTCGACCTGGATGACACCCTCTACGATGAGATCGACTACTGCCGCAGTGGCTTTCGGGCGGTGGCGCGGTTCCTCGGCAAGGTCGCGCCGCCGGCCTGTGCCGACGAGGTGTTCGCCTGCCTCTGGAGGCACTTCACCGCCGGCAACCGGACCAGGACGTTCGACGCGGCGCTGAAGGAGTTGGGCCTGCCCTGCGACGAGAGCCGGATCGCACAGCTCGTCGAGGTCTATCGAAACCACCGGCCCGACATCGAGTTGCCGGCCGACAGCCGCAGAACGCTCGACGCCCTCCAGGCCCGCTACACGCTGGCCCTGTTGACCGATGGGTTCCTGCCCGCCCAGAAGCTCAAGGTCGCCGCCCTCGGCATCGAGTCGCGATTCCGCGCGATCGTGTACACGGAGGAACTGGGCCGCTCCTTCTGGAAGCCCTCCCCGGCGGGCTTCGAGAGGCTGATCCAGACGCTGGGGACCGCACCGGCCCGGATGGCCTATGTCGGCGACGACCAGAGCAAGGACTTCATCGCCCCCAACCGGCTGGGCATGCTGACCATCCAGGTGGTGCGTCCTCGGCGTCTTCATGCCGATCCGGGCGATCGGCCGGACGCTGCAGCGACCCTGCGAACCGACCGGATCGAGGATTTGCCGAGCCTTCTGGTCCTATATTAGAACCCCTGGCACGCTCCGGCATGGCCCCGCGCCCCGGAGCTCTTTTTTCTTGACTACCGCGTCACCATACGCGATAATATGGTGAAATTGGCAGTTATGGGCGATTTTCCCTGTTCCAAGGAGTCCTTTTATGCCGCCAGGCAAGAGACGTCAAAGCAACGCCATGCTCTATACACTGATCACCTTTGTCGGACTGTTCATCGTCGCGACGACGGTGGCAGTGATCTATTACGTCAAGGCCGAAGAACTGCGTACGACCACTCAGGAAGCGCAGAACGAACTGAATAAGATGGCCTCGGCGGACGAAGTGCGGCGGGTCGGGGACATCGTCGGGACCAGACTGCCCGGGCAAAGCAACCTCGGAAGCATGGTCGAGTACTTCAACCAGATGGCCGGCCTGATCCTCGGCAGACCGATCCAGGTCACCAGCGCGGAAGTGAACGTCGGCAACGCGACGAAGGTCTTTCGTTCTCTCGTCGAGCAGGCGCGTCCCTATATCACCATCGCGCCGCCCGATCCGAACGCCGTCTCTGCCGCCGATCCGAACGCCCCGGCTCCGAGCCTGGCCGACCCGAACCGCGTCTCGCTCCGCTCGATGGCGGGCGACCTGATCGCGAAGGTCAGGCAGACTACGGAACAACTGGACGCCCGAACCGCACAACTGGCGAAGCTCCAGCAGGAGTTCACCGACGCAACGGAGGTCTGGCAGGAGACCGCCGACGAACTGAACGCCCGGATCGGCGCGTACCAACTCCAGGTCCAGCAGACCAAAGCCGACTACAACGACCTGCGCGCCTTGCTCGAACAGAGCTCCGAGCAACGTGCGGCCAATATCCTCAAGCAGTTGGAGAACGAGCGGGCCACGTCGCGACAACTGAATCAGGACCTGCTCAAGACGCAGGCGGAGCTTGAGCTCGCCCAGCAGCGTCTGAACAGCGCCCTGACGGAGATCGCCAAGACGCAGCCGGCACCCGATCCGGAGGCGCCCGCCCACCAGCCGGACGGCAAGATCATCCTGGTCGACCAGGCCGCCGGCATCGTCCATATCAATCTCGGCTCAGACGACAGGATCTACCGCGGTCTGACCTTCTCGGTGTACGACAAGGCGGCCGGCATCCCGCGCGACGGCAAGCCCAAGGCGGAGATTGAGGTCTTCGCCATCGCCAAGACGACGGCCACCGCCCGTATTCTTTCGTCGCAGGAGCGGAACCCCATCGCCACCGACGACATCATCGCCAACCTGATCTGGGACGCGAGCAAGAAGAACCAGTTCGTGATCGCCGGCGACTTCGACCTGACCGGTAAAGGCCAGCCGACGTACGGCGCCAGAGACCGCATCGCCGGTTTGATCGAGAAGTGGGGTGGCACTACCTCCGAGACGATCTCAGCCGAGACCGATTTCGTGATTCTCGGCAACGAGCCGAGAGTTCCGCCGGAGCCGACGTTCGAAGCAGTCACCAACGATCCGACGCTCCGGGATAAGTACGAGGCCGCCCGGAAGCAGCGGGCCTATTACGACCAGGTCCGCCAGCAGGCGCAGACGTTCTATATCCCGGTCTTCACGTTCAATCGCTTCCTGCACTTCATCGGGTACGAAAGCTCTGTCGGAAAGCCCGGCTCGTTCTGAGCGCGGTCCGTCCGGCGCCCACAGAGCGGGATGGTCGGAACGGTCCGACCGTCGGCGCACGGGAGTTCCCGCGCTACGCACCGGTCGGCGGCTCGACCCCGATGGAGGCCACCCGGACCTGTCCGGTGTAGTCGCGGGCCGTCCCGGAGGCCAGGAAACCTTTCTTGAGCGCCACGAAGGTCACCGTCCAGTCGGCCCGGATCGCCGCTCCCAGAGGCAGGCCGGTGTCGCAGTCCAGACCCGAGGGGATGTCCACCGCCAGGATCGGGACGTGTTGCGCGTTGATCGCGTCGATCAGACGCCGGTAGTCCTCTGCCAGAGGCCCCTGCAGGCCCGTGCCGAAGAGCGCGTCGACAATCAGGTCGGCTCCTTTGGCCCGCGTCGCAACGAAATCCGCCGTATCCGCCCGACCCGGGTCCAGCTCTTCGATCGTCTCGCCCAGGGCACGGAGCACGTCGAGGTTGACCCTGGCGTCGCCGCGGACTTTGGCGCGATCGCCGCAAAGCACGACACACACCGGATACCCGGCGTTGCGCAGGTGGCGCGCGATGACGTAGCCATCGCCGCCGTTGTTGCCGGTGCCGCAGAACACACAGACGCGTGACGTCCGCTTGTGGCCGAGCCGGTCCATGACGAACTCGGCGCAACTGCGGCCGGCGTTCTCCATCAGCGCGATGCCCGGCAGGCCGATCTCCTCGATCGCCCAACGGTCCACCGCTCGCACCTCATCCCGGCTCATCACACGATGCTTCGGGGATACGGGGGGTTCGTCCATGCGCGATCTTATACCACCTGTGGCCGCCTCTGTCAAACGAACCCGGTGCGACGCGACGACGGGCACATTGACAGACCGGCGCTGCATCGATACAATGCGCTCCGTTCCGGGTGAGCGGGGTCTGGAATCCGACTCGCCCGGGCCGGGCCACGCCGGCGTTCGGGCCCGGGATCGGTTTCGGGCACACGGCTTGGTTTCGTTCCAATGCGCATCTTGTTGACCAACGACGACGGGATCTTTGCCCCTGGTCTGGCGGCGATCTACAAACAGCTCATCGACCTTGGCGAGGTGCTGGTGGTGGCTCCCGCCGACAGCCAGTCCGGCGCCAGCCACGCGGTGACCTTCTTCGAGCCGCTGGCCTGTGCGAAGGCGGACATTGACGGTCTGTTCAGCGGCTACGCGGTCTACGGGTCGCCGGCCGATTGCGTGAAGCTGGCTGTGCGGCAACTGCACCCCGAGCCGATCGACCTAGTCGTGGCTGGCATCAACAACGGCGCCAACGTGGGCATCAACGTCTACTACTCGGGCACGGTGGCCGCCGCGATGGAGGGCGCCTTCTTGGGCATTCCCTCGCTGGCGCTGAGTCTGGCTGCCGAACGGGAGATGGACTTCGACAGCGCCGCCGGCTACGGCATCGAGGTGCTGGAGAAGCTCGGGCCGCTGGAACCGCGCGACGTCATCAACGTGAACATCCCCCTGCTGTCGCGGGGCGAACCGAAGGGAGTCCGGGTCGTGCCCCAAGCCACGAGCGGCTTCCACGAGTACTACATCCCGCAGGGCGACGCGGACGCCAAGACGCTGTTCCAACTGGCCGGCGGAGACCATCATCACGAGCCCCTGCCTGTCGACACGACGGCCCTGGCGGAAGGATTCATCACGGTGACCCCGCTGCGGCCGGACATGACCGACCACGAAAAGGCCGACCGGATGAAATCGCGACTGAACGGCGAAAGCCGGTAGCCCATCGAGAGGGACGCTATGACGCAAAAGAAGTCTCCGTCACCCCAAATCTGCATCGTGACTGTCACGGGCGTAGATAAGGTGGGTATTGTCGCCAGACTGGCCACCGTGATGGCCCGCGCCAATATCAACATCGTGGACATCAACCAGAAGATTCTCGAAGACACCTTCGTGATGACCATGGCGGTCGACATCGCCGGGGCGAAGATCGGAATGGACAAGATCAAGACGCGTCTCGACGCCGTCGGACGCCAGATGGCCCTGAAGATCACGATCCAGGACGAGAACATCTTCAAGGCCATGCACAGGGTCTAATCATGCGCATCTCCGTCGAGGAAGTCTACGAAACCGTTCGCATGACCCTGGATCATCACTTCGATATCCGCACGGTCACGCTGGGCATCAATCTGAAGGACTGCATCGATCGGGACCTGGCGGCGATGGTGCAGCGTGTGCGCGAGCGCATTGTGGAGAAGGGGCAACTGCTGAACCGCTGCGCCGACCGGATCGTGCACAAGTACGGCATCCCCATCACGAACCGGCGGATCGCCATCACGCCGGCGTCGCTGCTGCTGGAACCGCTGCCACGCACGAAGGCCACGGTCGTGCGGTTCGCCAAGGCCCTGGACGCGGCGACCCGGAAGGCCGACATCGATTTCCTCGGCGGGTTCGGCGCGATGGTGCAGAAGGGAACGACCGCCGCCGAAGAGAACCTGATCGAAGCCATCCCCGAGGCGCTGTCAAAAACACAGCGGATCTGTGGGTTCTTGAACCTCGCCTCGACCCACGCCGGGATGAATATGAACGCCATCGCCCGGATGGGACACATCCTTCGGGACCTGGCCTTCCGCTCCGACAATGGGGTCGGCTGCGCCAAGATCGCTGTCTTCGCCAATGTTCCGGAGGACAATCCGTTCATGGCCGGAGCCCACCACGGCATCGGCGAGCCGGACTATTCCCTGAACATCGGTATCTCCGGCCCGGGCGTGGTCCGCAACGTCGTCGCCAAGAACCCCGACTGCGACCTGACCCAGCTTTCGGAGGTGATCAAGCGGACCGTCTTCAAGATCACCCGGGCCGGCGAGCTGATCGGCCGGGAGATGGCCGCCTTGATGGGCGTCCCGTTCGGTATCGTCGACATCTCCCTGGCGCCGACCACCTCGACCGGCGACTCCGTGGCCGAGATCATCGAAGCCATGGGCGTCGGCCAGATCGGCTCGCCCGGCTCCACGGCGGCGCTGGCCCTGCTGATGGATGCGGTCAAAAAGGGTGGCGCCATGGCCAGCGGGAACGTGGGCGGGCTGTCCGGCACATTCATCCCCGTCAGCGAGGACGAGGGCATGATCCGCGCAGTACGGGCCGGAACGCTGAGCCTGGAGAAGCTCGAAGCCCTCACCAGCGTTTGCTCCGTCGGGCTGGACATGTTCGCCGTGCCGGGTGACACGGAGCCCGAAGTCATATCCGCCATCATCGCCGACGAGCTGGCCATCGGGGTGGCCAACCACAAGACCACGAGCGTGCGGATCATTCCCGCCCCCGGCCGCAAGGCGGGCGACATCCTCCATTTCGGCGGCCTGCTCGGCTCGGCCCCGGTGATGAAGGTCTCGGGAACCTCCGCCGCCCGGTTCATCCGCAGGCAAGGACGCATGCCGTCCCCGATTTCCTCCCTGCGAAACTGAACCGCCATCACCGCAGGGCCCGGCCCATGCCCATCGGCACCCCCGGCACCTGCCCCGGCTACCCGCGAGACCAGGCTAAGATGTGCCGCCGGTCCTCCTCGACCTTGCACCGGCTCTTTTTTTTTCGCCTTTTCTTTGACAGCTTCCCCTCTTCGGTGTATACTGCGAATGTGTGTGGATGTCTATGATGTGGTTTCCCGCTGCTCCAGTTGCGCCTGAGAGGCTACGGATGACAAGGAGAGGGCTAACACTCATAGAGTTGCTGGTGGTCGTCGCCATCGTTTGCCTCCTGATGGGTCTTTCTCTGCCCGCCCTCGTTCGCGTCCGCAATCAGGCCCAGGGCGCCGTCTGCATCCAGAACCTCAAGACCCTGTCACTCGCCTGGCTGCTCTACAAAGATGACAACGATGACCGACTGGTCGGCGGCCAGGTGGGAAAGACTCCCTACGACTGGGTCCAGGGCCCGACGGGCGCCGGCACGTTCGTCGAATGCAAGAAGGAAGGAATCCGCCGGGGCATCCTGTTCCGTTACGCGGGAAGCGACGTGAACGTATACCGTTGTCCCGCCGACCACCGCAAGCTGATACCAGGACAGATCGCCTTTCGCAGCTACTCCATCACCGGCGGCGCCAACGGTGAGCTTTGGCAGAACACTTACGTTCCGGTCGAGAAGTATTCCGAGATCTTGCAGCCGGCGACGAAGTATATCTTCGTCGAGGAGTCCGACCCCCGCGGATGGAACAAAGGCTCCTGGGTCATTGACCCGCTGAACAAGGCATGGGTCGATCCCCTGGCAATCTGGCACAGCCGGGCGCGGAGCGCTCTGGCCTTCGCCGACGGTCACGCCGAGATCCACGCGTGGCTGGACAACAGCACAATCGAGATGTCACGTGAGCAGCAGTTCTGCTATCCGGTCCCGAAGGACGAGGGCAACGACCTGCATTACATGCTCAGCGGTTTTCCGCAGCGGATGACCGAGGTCCGCGTAACGCCATGATCCCGGCCGCTCCGCTCGTTTTTCCAGCCCGTGACCGCCGCTGCGCTGCCGCCGCACTGTTCCGGATGCCCCCTCTCAGGCTTTCGGCCCCCCGGTCAGTTGGGATGCCACAGACGCGGTAGCCGCGCGGACCGTCTCTTCATCTCCCAAATAGTAGTGCTTCAGCGCGTTCAGCTTGTCGTCGAGTTCGTAAACCAGCGGGATGCCGGTGGGGATGTTCAGTTCGGTGATGGCCTCGTCGGACACCCCGTCGAAGTACTTGACCAGGGCCCGCATGCTGTTGCCGTGCGCGGCGATCAGAACGCGCCGGCCCACCTTCAACTGCGGGACGATCGCCTCGTGCCAGTACGGCAGCACCCTCTCCAACGTCGTCTTGAGCGATTCCGTCGCCGGCAGCAAATCTCGCGGCACCTCCGCATACCGGCGGTCGTGACAGGGATGCCGAGGGTCGCTCTCGGCCAGCGGGCCCGGCGGCGTGTCGTACCCGCGACGCCAAAGCTGAACCTGATCCAGCCCGTACTTCTCGGCCGTCTCCTTCTTGTTAAGCCCCTGGAGGACCCCGTAGTGCCGTTCGTTCAGACGCCAGGAGCGATGGACCGGAATCCACATCAGGTCCATCTCGTCCAGCAGGATCCACAGCGTTCGGATGGCCCGCTTCAGGACCGAGGTGAAGGCCACGTCGAACGTGTACCCTTCCCGGATCAGGACCCTCGCCGCTTCGTGGGCCTCGCGGACGCCCTGCTCGGAGAGGTCCACGTCCGTCCATCCGGTGAACCGATTCTCCAGGTTCCAGGTGCTTTGGCCGTGACGTACCAGAACGAGCTTCACCATCTCACTGCTCCTTCCTTCGAGAACGGGTCGGGGCCGCTTGAGCAAGAAACGCCGACAGCGCGGTCACGAGACCGCGCAAGATCATCTTCGATTCATCGCTCTTCGGCCTGGCGAAGGTCCGCGACCTGACAGGTCGCTACAGCTTCACCGGCTTGCAGAGGTTCTTCTCGTGGGCCGCGACGCGACCGCAGACCTTGCACATGTACTGCCCGTCCTTGACCAGTTCCTTGTACTCCTTCGGATTACTGATCTGGAACCCGAGATTGTTGAGGTAGCACAGATGCTTGTCATGTCCGGCGTGAGGCATTTCGGGGTTGGCCATAAGTTCGTCCTTTCTCCATGGTTGGCGTTGTCTGTTCGGCCCCCTCCATTACGATGTCGGGGGCATCGCTCTGTCAACCGGTTTGCCGGTGACCGGGCAGACTATGTACAGGCGCCGAGGCCGCCGGGTTCGAGTCGACTACGAAGATCACCCGATTGCCACGATGTCACGCCGGTCATCGCCGAATTGTCTCCTCGACCAATCCACCGGCTCCTGCTATACTGCGCGGGCGACAAGAGCACGAATCGCACCCGGAACCATCGACACGACAAACGGAGAGAACGCATGGACTATCGAAGAATCATCCCGTGCCTGGACGTCAAACACGGCCGCCTGGTCAAGGGCGTCAACTTCGTCAACCTCAAGGACGTCGGGGACCCGGCCGAGAATGCCGCCGCCTACAGCGAAGCCGGCGCCGACGAACTGGTCTTTCTCGACATCACCGCGACCCTTGAGAACCGCAAGACCATGCTCGACGCCGTCCGACGCACGGTGGAGCGCATCAGCATCCCGCTGACCGTCGGCGGGGGCATCAGCAGTTGTCAGGGGATTGAAGAGCTTCTGGCACTCGGGGTATCCAAGGTGTCGATCAACACCGCCGCCGTGCGCCGTCCCGATCTGGTCCGCCAGGCCGCCGACGAGTTCGGAAGCGAAAAGGTCACCGTCGCTATCGACACCGCGAAGAATCCCGCGTTGCCGTCCGGCTTCGAGGTGATGGTCAGCGGAGGCACGAAAGGCACCGGTCTGGATGCCGTCGAGTGGGCCCGGAAGGCCGAGTCGCTCGGCGCCGGGGCCCTCCTTCCGACCAGCATGGACACGGACGGGCGGCAGACCGGCTACGACATCCCCATGACCCGCGCCATCGCGGACGCGGTGTCTCTGCCGGTGATCGCCTCCGGCGGTGCCGGCACGCTCGAACACCTGTACGAGGCAATCGTCGAAGGCCACGCCGACGCCGTTCTCGTCGCCTCGATCGCCCATTTCGGGACCTACAGCATCGCCGAGATGAAGGCGTACCTGGCGGATCGCAACATCCCCGTCCGGCGGTAGTCTTCGGCGTGCCACGCCTGGCGGATTGGGCCTGCCAAGAGCAGCCTTTCGCGGGCTGCGCCTTCCGTTTTTCGACGAAAGTCCCGTCGCGGATCAACCGATAGGTGGAGGGTGACGGTCCGCAACGATATGCCGTGGACGCCTGAAGATCGATATGTTCAGCAAGCTGCGAAAAGACGGGTTTCTCCTGAAGACCAAGCTCTTCACGCTCCGCTGGTATCCCAGCGGCCGCAGCTGCATTCGGATCGGCAGCCGCAGACGCCCGCCGCAACAGATGCCTCCGCTGATGGTTCGCAAGCCGGAGTGGCGCCGATAGAGATTTTCTTCGCCCCCGCTCTCACCCGCTCCCCGTCGCAAGTAGGCTCTTATCTCGACGCAGGCCCGCCCTCCGCGCGCACTTATCTTCCTGCCTCCTCAGCACTGGCAGCAACGTTAACTGTGTTTATGGGACCCGTGCCGCCACGTACAACCGGTGATCGCACCCCAGAGGTCTGCCTCAACCCAACCTGGCACCAGAACCCCAGAAGGTCCCTGCTTGTCTATTTTAACTCAAGTTTTTCTTGACCAACTACCGATACTAACCCACATGACACATACAACCCATTTTAACAACATATCATTCGGCACCACAAAGGAGAGATCGATGGTTAAGGAAGATTTGCTCGCCCGATACCTGGCCGCCCTGCTTCGCGGCGACCGGAAAGCCTGCCGCTCCGTCGTAGAGGAGACGCTGCAAAGCGGCATTCCGGCTAATTCGGTGTACCTGCACCTGATCTGGCCGGTCATGGCGGAGATCGAGAGACTTTCCCGAGCGGACCGGATCACTTCCGTCCAGGAGCATCTGGCCACCCGCATCAACAGAACGATCGTCGATCAGCTCCAGAACAAGCTGCCACGCCGGCCCGCCCGTAACAAGAAGGTGGCGGTCTGCTGCGCCCACGACGAATTGCAGGAACTCGGGGCACAGATCATCACGGACCTGTTCGAGAGCGACGGCTGGGAAGTACGCTTCCTCGGCGGCGGCCTGAGCAATGACGATATCTTCGCCTTCGTCAACGAATATGCACCGGACATTCTGTTCATCTACGGCACCGCACCGAAACAGGCCCCCGATGTGCGCCGTCTGATCGACAGAATCCGTTGTGTCAATGCGTGGCCGGACCTGCGTATCGTGGTCTCCGGCGGACTGTTCAACCGAGCGGAAGGTCTGTGGGAAGAGATCGGTGCCGACGCGTTTGCCGCAACGGCCGCCGACGCACTCCAGGTGGTGGCGGACGAGAACCAAGTGGCCGATCCGGAACGACGAACGGTCAACCGCCGCAAACGCAGGCAGCAGAACCCCGCTCCGGAGATCGCCGTCACAACCCTGTAGAACGCGACGCCCGCATGAAATCCCGTGCCGGCCGTTGGATCAAGCCGGCACGGGTGTTTCTCTCCGGGTCTCATCGCTCGCCGCCGGCCCGCTGCTGCAGCTTGTACTCCACACTGTCAACCAAGGCCAGCCAGCTCGCTTCGATCACGTTCTCGGAAACACCCACCGTCCCCCAGATCGACTGCTTGTCCCGCGACTGAATCACTACGCGCACACGCGCCGCCGTGCCCTCCTTGGCGTTCACGACGCGGACTTTGTAGTCAAACAACTGCACCTCTTTCAGAGCAGGATAAAACGTCTCCAGCGATTTGCGCAACGCCGCATCCAGTGCGTTGACCGGGCCATCTCCCTCGCCGACCACGTGCTCGATCCGGTCGCCCACCTGCAATTTGACCGTTGCCTCGGTGACGATCTCGCCACTGTTGCGTTTCTCCACGTCCACGTGGTACTTGAGCATCTCGAACGAAGGCTCGAACGTCCCCATGACCTTGCGGACCAGCAGGTCGAAGCTCGCATTGGCCGCCTCGAATTGATAGCCCTCGTTCTCCAGTTCCTGAACGCGCGCCAGGACCCTTCGGGCCAGCGCCTTGTCGTGGGCAATTTTCGCCTTCTCCATCTCCGCCAGGATATTCGACTTGCCGCTGAGCTCGGAGATCAGGAAGCGCCGCTCGTTACCCACCAGCTCCGGATCGATGTGCTCATACGTCAGCTTGTTCTTGCGGAGAGCATCCACGTGCAGGCCCGCCTTGTGGGCGAAGGCGCTCTCGCCAACATAGGGCAGGTTCATCACGGGCGGCAGGTTCGCCACCTCGAAGACAAAGCGCGACACCTCCGTCAGGGACTTGATCTTCTCGGGGCTCAGAGGCTCCAGGCCCATCTTGAAGGCCAGGTTCGGTATCACCGAGCAGAGGTTGGCGTTGCCGCAGCGCTCGCCCAGGCCGTTGATCGTGCCCTGCACGTGTCGTGCGCCCGCCTGGATCGCGGCCAGGGAGTTGGCAGTCGCGCAGTCCGCATCGTTGTGCGTGTGGATGCCAATGACCACCGAACCGAAGGTCCGACAGACATGGGCGGTGATCTTGGCTACCTGGTCCGGCAGGGAACCTCCGTTGGTGTCACACAGCACCAGCGCATCGGCGCCGGCCTCGGCCGCCGCCGCCAGCACCTTCATCGCATATTCGGGATTGGCCTTGTAGCCGTCGAAGAAATGCTCCGCATCGAAGATCGCTTCCAGCCCTTTCTGCTTGAGATAGCGGATCGACTCGGCGCAGATCACCAAGTTCTCGTCCAGCGAGCAGCCCAGGACCAGCTCGACGTGCATGTCCCAGGTCTTGCCCACAATCGTGGCAGCGGGCGCCTTGGTTGCCAGAATCGAATTGAGCGAGACATCCTCTTCGACCGTGCAGTCGGCGCGGCGGGTGCTGCCGAAAGCGGCGACCTTCGAGCGTTCCAGACCAAGCTTGCCCACCTCGTGGAAGAACTTCATCTCCTTCGGATTCGATGCGGCGTAGCCTCCTTCGATGTAATCGACGCCCAGCTCGTCGAGGCACTGAGCGATGGACAGCTTGTCCGGCAGCGAGAAACTCACCCCTTCCGCCTGCATGCCGTCACGGAGCGTCGTGTCATAAATTGTGATTTTCGTCATTCCAACTCCCGATTTTCTATCACAGGTCCCGTTCGGGCACCTGGAAAGCTGTCCGGCAGGTTCGTGCAAACAAGTGATTGTACCACCTCGCAGGGCTCTGTAAAGGGCAAACCGCCGCAGACGCCCGGATCATCAAGAGCCTGCACGCCATCAGCGCCCGCTCCCTCGTGCCGCAAACTGGTGGATACCTGACATGCCTGCGTCCTGGGAACCGGGTTTGTTTGGCACGAGGGCTCCTCCGCCGGCGCAAATTCTGTTTTTTTTTGTGGACACGGACGCGCCGGTTCGTATAATAGGTGCGTTGGGTATCAGGAAGCACCCGACTTAGCGAGAGGGATATCATCAGACCGTCCGGCCGAACGACCGACGTTGCCGCGAGACCGTGATTCCGGGCGGAATGCTTGTGCGACGGAAACAGCACGCACAGCTCGAGCTGCGCGTGTGCGAGACCGGTTCGTCAACACCAAGTGAGGAGGGACCAGATCCATGAGAAAGACCGTAGTTGTTTGCGCCATCGCTCTGTGTATCGCGCCGTGGCTGGGGGCCGAGGAATTCCAGGTCAACGTACGAACCAGCGGCGCGCAGGCCAAGGCGGCCGTGGCCATCGACGCCACGGGCCGCAGCGTGATCGTCTGGAGCAGCTACTTCAGCAGTGCAGGCCGCTCCAACGAGATCTTCGCCCGCCGATTCGACGCGGTGGGCCGGCCGCTCGACCCCGACGAGTTCCAGATCAACATGCTGCGTGAGGGCAACCAGACCGAGCCGGCCGTCGCGACGGACGACACCGGCGCATTTCTTGTCGCCTGGCACGGGCCGGGGATCGACGCTGAAGACATCTTCGCCCGCCTGTACGATCCGAACGGCATTCCGCTGACGGATGAGTTTATGGTCAACATGAACACGCCGGGCCAGCAGCTCTATCCGAGCGTCGCGGCCCGTGACTCTGGCACCTTTATCGTAGTCTGGGAAAGCCGGCACGAAGACCAGTTCGGCCCGATCATCGCGGTCCGAGGCCGGTTGTTCGACGCCCACGCCGCGCCGCTGAGCGATGAGTTGCGGATCGGCGAGGAGATCTACGACGGCCGCTATCCGGACGTCGCAATGGACGCCGCCGGCAGGTTCGTAGTGACGTGGCTCCAGGACCGGACGGCCAACGCCGTCATGGCCAGATGCTTTGATGCCGGCGGGGTTCCGGCGGGCCAACCGTTCCAGGTCAGCGAGATCGGCTTTGCTTCGATCGCCCGGCCCTCGGTGGCGATGAGCGCTGCGGGAGACTTCGTCGTCGCGTGGGACGGCGACCCGAACCGGGCCGGCGACGACGACGTGCACGCACGGTGCTTTGATCCGAACGGCGCGCCGCGCACCGGTCAGTTCACCGTCAACACGCTGTGCGACGGTGCCCAGCAATGGCCGCGCGTAGCGATCGACGCTGCCAACGAATTCCTCGTCGTCTGGCAGCACCAACATGAGGATCCCAATGTCGCGACGGACATCTGGGCCAGACGATTCGACACGACCGGTGCGCCTGTGGGCGATCAGTTCCAGATCAATGGCTATGTGGCCGGCAAGCAGCAGTCGCCGGACGTGGCGATCGCCGGTGCCACGTTCGTCGCAGCTTGGGAAAGCGACGACCAGGACGGCTCCGGCTACGGGATCTTCGCCGTGACCGAACCCTGGCCCGTCGCCGACGGCTCTGCCATCGCCGAGATACCCTCGATCGACTAAGACTCCGCCCACATCGGTGTGGCAGCCTCTATCCGCCGCAGGCGGATTGGGGATGGCTCGCTCCCCCAACCATCTCCATCCCGATCCTGGCACTCATCGAGATCGGGAGGAGGCTGCCACTGGTGCCTCGGAACGTCACCGACCCAACGCCACCGCAGAGGCATCCCGGGTTGACTGGAGCCGTTGCCCAGACGCAGGGGCGTATGATTATTCGCCCCTGCAGACGGTTCGTTCAGGATGGATTGGAGGTTGCGTGGAGGGCTTGGGGCGGGCATAATGGCGGCGTGGGCCTTGAGGCCCGCGGCGTGTGACTGTCGAACCAGCGATCCAGGAAAGGGGTGTGGTATGAGCGTGCCGAGCGTGCCTTCCACCAGCCGTCGTGACTTTCTCAAGCAGACTTCCGGGGCCCTGGCGGGCGCCGCACTGGCCGGTGCGATCGGCGTGCGGGCCTGGGCAGGCGAGCAGAACACGATTCAGGTCGCGCTGGTCGGCTGCGGAGGGCGAGGCACGGGCGCGGCGGCCAATGCGCTATCCACCAAAGGCCCGACGAGGCTGGTCGCGATGGCGGACGCCTTCGACAGCCGCCTCAAGAGCAGCCTGGCTAATCTCTCGACGCAATTCGGCGAGAAGGTCGATGTTCCGGCGGACCGGCAGTTCGTCGGGCTCGACGGCTACAAAAAGGCCATTGACACGATCGCGCCCGGCGGCGTCGTGCTGCTGGCCACCCCGCCGGCCTTCCGTCCGATCCACGTCGAGTACGCCGTCGCCAAGGGCTGTCATATCTTCATGGAGAAATCGTTCGCCGTCGACGCACCGGGCATCCGCCGCGTGCTCAAGGCAGGCGAAGAAGCCGAACGCAAGAACCTCAAGGTCGCCGGCGGCCTGATGAGCCGGCACTACAAGCCGCTCAAAGAGGCGGTCGAGCAGCTCCACAAAGGACTCATCGGCAACCTGATCACCTGCTGGGCCTACCGCGAGCACGCCCCGGTCGGCTTCACGCCCAAGTCGCCCGGCATGACCGAGATGGCCCACCAGATCCGCAACTACTCCAACTTCACCTGGCTCAACGGCAGCTTCCTGCTTGACTGGCTGATCCACAACCTCGACGTCTGCTGCTGGTGCAAGGACGCCTGGCCCGTCTCGGCCCAGGGCCACGGCGGGCGACAGGCCCGCACCGCCCCCGACCAGCTCTTCGATCACTACGCGGTCGAGTACCACTTCCCCGACGGCACGCGCCTGTTCGCGCAGGGCCGGCACATGGACAACTGCTGGGGCTTCTTCGGCGACATCATCCACGGCACCACAGGTTCGGCGGTGCTCGGTGAGGGCATCACGCAGCCGCGCATCTTCAAGGGCCACCGCCAGCGGGCCGAGGACATAATCTGGGAGTACGAGGGCGGGCGCTGGGACCACTACCAGTACGAGCACGACCTGCTGTTCGACGCGATCCGCACGAACAAGCGATACAACGAGACGACGCGGTGCTGCAACGCCGCGATGGTGGGCATCCTCGGCCGCATGGCCGCCGAGTCCGGCCAGATGATCACCTGGGAACAGGCGATGGCCTCGGACCTCCAGCTCGCCCCGGGTCTGGACAACTACACGATGGACTCGACCCCGCCCGTCGTCCCCGACGCCCAGGGCCGCTACCCCGTCGCCATCCCCGGCCAAACCACTGTCCTCTGACAGGTCTGCGACTTGCGTGACAACCCGTTTTGTTCGTAGTGACGCCGTGAGGCGTTCAGAATACCCTTACGGGCACACTACGAAAGGACTCTATAACCGCTCCGGCCCAGCCGGACCCGCCTGATCTCCGCAATGGCCGTGTTATCTTTCACCGCAATAGGTCCAGTGCCGTCTCGCATGGTCCGCCGTCGAGCGGAGCATACCACCCGTACACTGCCCGATGCACCCCCCTCAAAATCGATACACCCACAATCAGTGAGAGGCTACGCCGCCTCCAGAGGATCGTGCAATTGGCCCGAAGTTCTTGACCCACATGCGATTGTGGCCCAGTAGAACCTTGGTCGCCAAGGTCTTCTCCAGCGTGATGGTCATAACGTGATATGCTGTCAGAACGGCGTCCTGAAATGCTTGATCGCTTTCCAGGTCTTCTATCTGGCTCACACCCTGTCTACGCGCTTCCTCTCTATCAATGCGTCGCCCGTGACTTTTGTGCGTCGGGGCGCGGAAATAGGAGGCCACGCTACGTGCAAGCTCTTCCCTGTTTTCCAGCCCTTTGAACATTCGTTTGGACAGCCACCCTGCAACCATGTCCTCCGCATAGTCCAGCGCGTTGTTAGCCTCTTGCAGCAGCGCAGGACCGAGATGTTGAAGAATAGGTGCCCACACGTGGGCCATTCTCAGATCGCCGTCTATGCCGTGCTCAGGATCGCCGATTATCTCTCTCTTCGCCTGGGCAAACTGATCGACAATGGCACAGGCCGAAACCGTCCTATTGCCTATCGGCATCTGAGGATCGATTGGCCCCAATTGACTTTGTCGACTCATTACGATCTTGTCTGCAGCCAGACAGAGCATCGTTCCTGCCGACATAGCGTACGTCGGAACAACGACCTCGATGCGATCGAACTTACTGTGCAGGTAGGCTGCAATCGTCTCTGCTGCATTCGTTATGCCACCCGGCGTATGCAGAAGAAGCGTAAGGCCCTTCGTGCAGTTCATCCCATGCAGGGACGACATGAAGCCATTGATCTCTTCAAAGGTCAACTGAAGATTGAAGGCGGGAACACCTGGCTTCTGAAGGAACGCCGATGCGTAGAACAGCACATTCGTGCCGCCTCGAACCTCGCTGATCGCAAGGATGGTCTCCTTCTGCTTCCTGCTAAGCCATTCGGTTTTGGCCTGATCGTCGCGCTGACTCTCCAAATCAGCAAGGAGGTCGTTCCACACCGCCATTTCCTCTCCCCTGCCATACAATCCCCAGCGGATAGTTCACGTCTCGCTGCGAGTAGTCCTCGAAATCGCACGATTCCGTCAGCTCACAAATGCGCCGGATCTCTGCATAGGCGGCAGATGCATCTCTCGCTGTTTCGATCGCTTTCAACGCCTGGTCCTCTGCTGTTATCTGCCTATCCATGTTCTGACCTCTCGTTTCTGCCTCCGATGAACAGCGATCACCCACCGGTCCACGCCGTCCGAGGAAGGCGCCGCTATGTATTCTGAGCCTTTGGCTGCTCATAATGTACCATTTCAGTCGGCCATTTCGCAAAGAAACTTGAGCCCAATAACCTGTGTGCTCCTACCTGTACGCTCGCTCATCGCCCGCGTTCGGTTCAAAGCGGCCCCTATGGGAAGGCTTTGCGAATCGCGTGGACCCCTGCATATAGCGGGCTACGGCTCCGCAGACGCACTACACAGAGAACAGCCGTCGGCAGCCTTTGGGGCTGGCTCCCGGGAATGTCCAATACCCGGTGCGATCGCTCCTGCGCTCATCCCCAACCGTGCTGACCGAAGCCTGCGCGATGCCCAAACCGACGGTCGTCGATTGTCCGGTTGCCTGATCGCACTTTCGCGGATTTGTGGTTTCACAAGGTCTCCTGGTCCTCTCGAACAAGTCAGTCGCGGACGCGTGGGGGACGGGGGCGTTGAGGATGGGCGGTTTTGGTGGTCTGGTCCTCGACGCACGCCGGGCCGCACGTCCGGCTGCTTCGCATTTGGATCTATTGTAACCGTCCGGCGGAGTACATGGATCGATGGGTGGGGTGTCGGATTGTGTTTCT